>NZ_FNCA01000018.1 GCF_900100715.1 Methanolobus vulcani
TATGTGCAAATAGGAAATATTCTCTCAAAGAGAGTTCTTTCCGACTGATTCCTAAATGACTTCCAAATATTTTGTGTGTGATCAACAACAATTCTGGTTGATCCTGCCAGAGGTCACTGCTATCAGTATTCGATTAAGCCATGCGAGTCAAATGTTCTTCGTGAACATGGCGTACTGCTCAGTAACACGTGGATAATCTGCCCTAAGGTCAGGTATAACTCCGGGAAACTGGTGATAATCCCTGATAAATCATAGATACTGGAATGTTCTGTGATTCAAAGCTCCGGTGCCTTAGGATGAATCTGCGGTCTATCAGGTAGTAGTGGGTGTAGTGTACCTACTAGCCTACGACGGATACGGGTTGTGAGAGCAAGAGCCCGGAGATGGATTCTGAGACATGAATCCAGGCCCTACGGGGCGCAGCAGGCGCGAAAACTTTACAATGCGGGAAACCGCGATAAGGGGATACTGAGTGCCAGCATATTATGTTGGCTGTCCATATGTATAAATAGCATGTGTTAGCAAGGGCCGGGCAAGACCGGTGCCAGCCGCCGCGGTAACACCGGCGGCCCGAGTGGTGGCCACTATTATTGGGTCTAAAGGGTCCGTAGCCGGTTTGATCAGTCTTCCGGGAAATCTGACAGCTCAACTGTTAGGCTTCTGGGGGATACTGTCAGACTTGGGACCGGGAGAGGTAAGAGGTACTACAGGGGTAGGAGTGAAATCTTGTAATCCTTGTGGGACCACCAGTGGCGAAGGCGTCTTACCAGAACGGGTCCGACGGTGAGGGACGAAAGCTGGGGGCACGAACCGGATTAGATACCCGGGTAGTCCCAGCCGTAAACGATGCTCGCTAGGTGTCTGGGACGGTGCGACCGTTTCAGGTGCCGCAGGGAAGCCGTGAAGCGAGCCACCTGGGAAGTACGGCCGCAAGGCTGAAACTTAAAGGAATTGGCGGGGGAGCACTACAACGGGTGGAGCCTGCGGTTTAATTGGACTCAACGCCGGAAAACTCACCTGGGGCGACAGCAATATGTAGGTCAGGCTGAAGGTCTTACCTGAATCGCTGAGAGGAGGTGCATGGCCGTCGTCAGTTCGTACTGTGAAGCATCCTGTTAAGTCAGGCAACGAGCGAGACCCGTGCCCACTGTTGCCAGCATATCCTTAGGGATGATGGGTACTCTGTGGGGACCGCCGGTGCTAAACCGGAGGAAGGTGCGGGCTACGGTAGGTCAGTATGCCCCGAATCTCCAGGGCTACACGCGGGCTACAATGGTCGGGACAATGGGTCCCTACCCCGAAAGGGGTTGGTAATCTCATAAACCCGCCCGTAGTTCGAATTGAGGGCTGTAACTCGCCCTCATGAAGCTGGAATCCGTAGTAATCGCGTTTCAATATAGCGCGGTGAATACGTCCCTGCTCCTTGCACACACCGCCCGTCAAACCACCCGAGTGAGGTATGGGTGAGGGCATGGACTAGTGCCGTGTTCGAACCTAAATTTCGCAAGGGGGGTTAAGTCGTAACAAGGTAGCCGTAGGGGAATCTGCGGCTGGATCACCTCCTAAGCATGATAG
>NZ_FNCA01000017.1 GCF_900100715.1 Methanolobus vulcani
TCAACGTGATACTTCTGTCCGATCTCAGGTGGAAGTCCGCAGGGAATTCCCGGGGTTGAGACAAGACATCTTTCTTCGATCATACCCTCTGATATTGTGTTTGCATTCGGTGTTGCCTCAAAGACCATTGAGAACTTCTTCCTGTCATCGCTACAATAGGGCTTGATTCCAAGTTCATCCACAGCCTTTTGCAGGAATTCCTTGTTTGGATCGCATGCGTAAACATTGAATCCCTTGTTCACAAGATGGCATGCTCCTGCATAACCAACCCTTCCGAGTCCGATAACAAGTATATCCTTTGAATTGGCTTCCTTGTATCTGGAAGCGATATCAGCGTAAATAACACCTGTTGCAACATGGTTGCTCACTATCTTTTCATTCCTCAGATTGTGAGCGGTGAAAATATGGTCATCAGCCATCATTATGATATCAGCACCCTGAGAAACTGCTTCATAGTAACCTGTGACATCAGGGTGTTCTGTTATGAAACCTTCAAAGCCGAAATACCGGACTATGAACAGGAGTGACGATGTGAAATTGCTGATAATACCATTGCCGGCAGTTATAGGAATGATCGCAACTTTTTCAGTACCGGGCTGTGTGCTGTAAAGTGCCTCGCATATACCTTTGATATCAAGACCAGTAACCCTTTTTGCGATCTCATCGTTCTCTTCAAGTTGCATTGAAAGATTCTCAAGGTCTTCCGGTGTTAAAAGTGCCATTTTCATTCCTCCTGTTCTCTGTTCATGAAATGACCGATGATCATTTCCATTCCATTCTGTCTTATCTTTTCAGTCTCTTCTCTGTCAGTTCCGTAACTTATGAGGGTGAAAACACTGTTCTTGTTCTCTCCTCTGGACTCGAATATTTCAAGTCCTTCTGAATTATGGAACTGTACATATTCATCTCCCTGTGAGAGCACATGCTCGCCAACAGGTTTCAGTTCTCCGTTTTCAAGCAAAAGGTGCTCGTAGATGCAATAGTTAGTCTCAGGAACCATGTCAGTTTCCTGAACTTCTCCCAGAAACGCCTGCATGAGCATCTCAACAAGGTTGACCCCGGTAGAGTGATAAACGGCTGTGGGCGTCTGGCTCGGGAACCTTGCATCTATTTCCAGTACCTTAAGTCCCCTGGGGCTGTCTATTGCTTCAACGTCCATTATTCCCCGGAGATCGAGGTTCTTAGCAAGTTCATATGTGATCTTCCTGAACTCAGGATAATTATCAATAGGAGTAACCATGTGGCAGTCGTAGGTGCCATCGATATGAATCTTCGTTTCCTTTACAACTGCAAAGTTAGTTCCATCACCTATCACTTCAAGAGAAATAACATCACCCTCAACATATTCCTCAATGAGCATTGAAGGGTCAAGTCCTTCAAGATTCTTGTCATCATATATTATAGATGTCCCGATACTGCTGCTCTCACACGGAGGCTTCACAAAATATGGCGGGCTGGTGGGCTTGTCCGCAGGAGTCGGAATATTGATTGACTTGAAATAGTCCTTGGAACGCTTCTTGTCCATGCTGATGTGATAGGCATCAAAATCAAAGAGTACAGGACAAGCAAGCTCGTCCTTTATGCTCCTGAGAAACTCTATTGTTTCAAGGTTCTCGTTCACAGGGATTATAGCATCCACATTTTCTGAGAGTT
>NZ_FNCA01000019.1 GCF_900100715.1 Methanolobus vulcani
ATTAAATATTCTAAAAACAAGAACAAATGTTTGTCTAACCTCTTTGTTTATGGTATAATATTAGTGAGGAGGTGAAAGCATGACAGGTAAAAAAATTATAAGAGAAAAAGGCTATAAGTTCAGGCTATATCCTAATAAAAAACAAAAAATATTAATAAATAAATCAGTTGGTTGTACAAGGTATGTATATAACCATTTTCTTTCAAAAGCTAAAGAAGATAAATATAAAACATATACTGAATATTCTAAGCAGCTAACACAATTAAAAAGAGAATTAATGTGGCTTAAAGAGCCAGATAAATTCGCTTTACAAAATGCTCTTAAAGATTTAGATAAAGCTTTTAATAATTTTTTTAGCGGCAAATATGACTTTCCTCAGTTTAAATCTAAAAAGAATATTAAAAATTCTTATCGGACTAATAAATTTGTTAGAAAAAGTGGAACTACCAATATTGAAATAAAAGATAATAAGATTAAGCTGCCTAAATTGGGGTGGGTTAAATTCAGTAAATCTCAAAAAGTTAAAGGCAAAATATTAAATGTGACAGTAACTAAAACTAATACAGACAAATATTTTATTTCAATAGCAGTTAAAGAGGAAATTAAAAAATTCCCTGAGGTAGATAAAAAAATAGGTATAGACCTGGGACTTAAGGAGTTTGCCATTACTTCAGATGGTGAGAAAAAAGCTAATCCTAGAGTTTTAAATAAATATGAGAAAAAGATTGCCAGATTAAATAGAAGTTTAGCTAGAAAAGAAAAAGGTTCTAATAATTGGTATAAAACTAAGAAAAAATTGGCTAAGGTACATGAAAAAATGGCTAACATTAGATTAGACTTTCTTCATAAGTTTTCAACTAAATTAATTGAGGAAAACCAACTCATAGCAGTTGAAACTTTAGAAGTAAAGAATATGCTTAAAAATTCTAACTTAGCTAAATCAATATCAGATGTATCTTGGAGTAAATTTATAGAAATATTAACCTATAAAGCTAAATGGTATGGAAGAGATTTGATTAAGATAGACACATTTTTTGCTAGCAGCCAGCTGTGTAATAATTGTGGCTATAAAAATGAAGAAGTTAAAGATCTAAAAATAAGAAACTGGAAATGTTCTGAATGTGGAAAAGTACACGATAGAGATATTAATGCTAGCAAAAACATCTTAGATGAAGGTTTAAAAATGCAAAAGGCAAGTTAGAGGATATACTGTTGGGCTAACAGGATTTTAAGCCTGTGGAGATGGTGGGTTACCACTTCTAAGAAGCAGGAATCCTCGAGGGCTTGCCCCGAGGAGGGTCAA
>NZ_FNCA01000014.1 GCF_900100715.1 Methanolobus vulcani
TTGATGCTTATTCCGTTGTAGTATGATTCTGATCTGGCTGCACGTTTGATGTTCTTGAAATCATGTTTCGCTTTTAGCAGCCTTTCAAGACCAAAACCGGCTCCTATCCAGGGTTTGTTAACTCCCCAGTCCATGTCCATTGGAACGGGGCCTACGACAGCGGATGAGAGTTCCATATTCTTGTGCATCACATCGATGGTGTCACCATAGACCATGCAGCTGTCTGCAACGATCTCAAATTCTATTCCCAGAAAATCCAGTAGTTCCTTTATCAGGTACTCAAGCTCGTCCCTTGTGCAGTTGGATCCCATCTGGCAGAAATTGAGCATTGTGAATTCTTCAAGGTGGCTGTTTCCGTCAGATTCCTTACGGTAGCAGGGGCCAATCTCAAAAATCCTGACAGGATCAGGAAGCACATTATCGAACTTTCTCAGGTGGTTGTAGAGTCCGGGAGCAAGCATTGGTCGCAGGCACATGTTGTCTCCAACCCTGAATATCTGCTCTGAGAGCTTCTTGTCCTCACCAACTCCCATCCTTTCCATGTATTCGAATGGAATGAGAATTGGAGATTTTACTTCGAGGAAGCCCATATCCACGAAAAACTCTGTTATTGTTCTCTCAAGTTTTCCAAGCAGATTTTCACGGCTGTCTTCGTACATCTCCCTGATATCCTTCTTACGCTGGAGGGTCAGGGTGGATTCAAGTTCTGCAAAGGACCTTTTTTCCTTTGAGAATGATATCATTTCTCCGGGACCTAAAAGTGAGAGTATCCTGTTCTTTTGCAGAGGTGTGAACTCAGTTTTCTTTGACTTAGGTTGTGGTTGGGAAGATGTTTTCTTAGCCTTGGAATTATTACCAGGATTTGAAGGGCTGGAATCTCTTCTACTTGATTCGGGAAGTGATTTAGGGTTATTAGCACTAGTAGAATTAGTTCCAGCCTTTGGTTGATTATGAATGTTAGAAGGAGATACTTTTGCGATCCTGGCAACCTCTGCAACATCTAGATCAGTTTTATGATTCGTATTTTCAGGTTTCAGTCTGAAAGAGTGAACAATTTTTATCTCGTTTTCATCTTTTCTTGAGATATTCTTTGAGAATTCATTAATTCTGTCTTCTGACAGGCGACAGCGCTTGCAGGGTTTGTGGAACTTGTGAGTTCTAAGGGCTCTTGCAGAACTGCTGTTTCTGGAATTGCGTACAGTAATAATATCTCCACAATCCATTTCTATTCTAATGTACTTCTGTGATGTTTCGCACTTCTTCACTCCGTGAAGGCGTCCATTACGTGACACCCATAATCCGCTTTTACCAATAAGTGTATCAAGTGGCTTTCTTTCCATGCTACCAGCTCCTGGAGTCTAAGCTTTTTTCCAATCAATTCCTAAAATCCCAGATATTCGAGTATCCAATTGTGGTTTTTGTTGGTGAGATGCATTGATTCACTTCCTTTAGGATCGCGTATTTGCTATTATCAATAATTTAAAAAGGAGTTAGGTTCGTAGAATTTCAAACTCTCTTGCCTAGGGCAAAGGAGTTGTGGAGGTGAAATTCTACAGGTGTTGTTTGCTTCATCAAGATGGATGTAGACCCTTTACATCAAAGGGAGGAAATCTTTTTTGCTGATTTCTGACTTAGCAATATTGAAGGAGGTATACCATTCGAACCTAACATTGTGTAGATATAATTCTCCAGGCAAAAATTTCACTACCCATATGAAGGATTCAACCTGGAGGAATTACCATTAATACGTGTGGTTTTTTGCCATCTCTATCATTGCCTGCAAGTTTTCAGTTGGGGTCTTGCTGACAGTACCACATCCTGGTGCAAGGAGACCTATTCCTGCATCAAGAATCTTCTTTGACTCTTCCTTGATAGCCTCAGGTGTCTTATTCCAAAGCATATTTACAGGATCAAGGTTTCCTACAATGACAGCCTTCTCAACTTTTGAAACTGCAGCAGCAGCATCAACATTTTGGTCAACACTAATAGCATCGACACCACATGTTTCCATGAGTGAAAGTCCCTTGGTGGTATCACCGCATACATGCAACACTACTGGAACGTCCATTTCATGCATTGCATCAACAATTCTTCTGTGGAATGGGACCACGAACTTCTCGTAAAATTCTGCACCTATCAACTGGTAACTTGCTGTAGGGTCAATGATGACCATTGTGTCAGCACCATTTTCGACCATCTTCTGTGCATATGCAACATTGAAATCTGTAACAAAGTCCATAAGAGCAAGGCCAAATTTCTCATTTGTCATGATAGCCATGAACCAATCATCACCATTGATATGCTGTGCAAGTGAGAATGGACCAATCATACTGCCCATGATAGGTAGATCACTGGCGTATTTATCCGCAAGCAGTTTTATTGCATCACACACTACGTTTATTCTGCCTTCGCTCATGTCGTAGTCTTTGAGTTTTTCGATGTCTTCAATGGTTTTTACTACATGTCCAACAACGGATGGCTGCTGTTCTTTTGTACCTTCTTTTATCTCACAGCCAAAAAACTCAGCTTCGGCAGTGATGTCAAAAGGTACACGTACAGCCTCAAATCCAACTACGGTGTGACCTGCTTCGGCTAGTGCAGCCATTTTTTCTGCATCACTGTTAGCCTCTGGCCAGAAAGCACCACAAGCTTCCATCTGCTCTACAGTGCCTGTTTGAGTTACACAAATAGCAGGCATCCGGTCTACAGGTTGACCTGTTAATGCACGAGCCAATCTTTCTTTAGGATTATATTCTGTCATGTATGATTTTCCTTTATTTTAATCGTAACTATTTTATGCAAATCGCAGCCCAGCAAGCTACAATTTATCGAAGTATCTAATAGTATAAAGGAAAAAGGATAATCACAATGAATAGAGAATATGCTTGTTTACATCTTAAAAGCAGGTACATATTACTTACATGATTATATGTCATCCATACGGTTGCAGACGATTCATCCTTTTACAGTAGGTCAATGCTAACTAAAAATCTAAATTTTTGTTGTTGTCTGATGAATGGCTTCGATACCTTCGCCATCAAAAAGTTCGAATTTAAATCTATTTGACATTTTTTTTACCTCCACAATTACAAAAATACATAGTTAACACTATACGGAAAATCAATGGTATAGTGCCACGTAATTGTACGAAACGCATTCTTGTAAGCTACTAATTAAACGAGATACCTAATGGTATATAGGAAAAAGGATTGTTAAAAAAACAGAAGATGACTTTGTTAATGAATATATTCATGATTTAGACTATATACGTAATTTCATGTTGTAACTTCTACTACATCAGATTCATGCTTTTACATATGGTCTGTGCTGCTTAGAATAAATATAATACAAAAGTTACTGACTTTGTGTTGAAAAATATGCTAAGTTGCTTTGGAATATGAATCAGAAATCTAGTTATAGTAAAATGAAAGGAAGTTAATAATGTAAAGACATGATTTAAGATTTAATAAAAGTAGCGAATATGAAAATTTGATTAAAACATCAAACCAAAATTGACAAGTTATGTATCTTTCCTGATAACCATCTTTCCAGTTTTAGATACTTATATCAAATATGGGGTGTTTTTACACCCCACAAAAAATCTAGTACTTTTGCTTTTAATTATTGTCTCTATATTTTTAATCGTGCTTCAGTTCATTGAGAGCAGGTTTGCAGTCACGAGTACACTCTAAAAGAGAATCTCCACTTTCCCAATACATTACAAAGGTACCAAGAACTGCAATCATCGCACCAAGAACAAGCCACCATGCAATTGGCGCTCCCATAAAGACATAAAGGCTCACCATGGCAAATGGAACATAGAGAGTTGAGACACTCAATCCACGACCTACTCCTATCAGAGGAAAGGACTTGTACAGTGCAATATAGCATAGTCCCAGTGACAAACCGGTAATTACAATCCAAATAAGGAAAGATGGACTGGATAATGTTGCTACTATGACCGTGGCCATTGTATCTATTCCAAAGACAAGCATTGAGATCGGCCAGAGTACAAAGATCCATAGGAGTGCTTCGGAGATAAAACGAACAACTAAACCGGTATCTGCATCTGTAATATCAAGTGCACGAGCTGCAACAGCTCCTTCCATACCCCATCCAATAGCTGACATTACTCCACCTACATAACCTATCCAAATGCCATCAGGAGCTGCTGGATTCATTATTTCAGCTAGCATCTGGGATGGGTTCCATATGAATATACCTCCAATAATAATCATACAGATTCCAGCCCATGCTCTTCTGGTAATATTTTCACCATACCACAATTTAGCTACTATTGCGCCTACCACACTGCAAAGAAGAGCAGCCGATGCAGCGAATGCAGCACCGATATATCCTACTGCTATAGTTGAACCAAATATTGCGATAGGTCCACCAAAAGCAGCAGCAAGCGCATACCATTTTGACACCTTAAAGAATAAAATAGTTCTTGGGAGGTCCGCAAGTTTACTTTGTCCACCTACCCATACAAATGTTAATACTACTGAGAATGTTATGGCCGTACAAGCCGTCATTATGATAGTTGCTACAAGATAACCTGAAGCTCCTTCTGGAAATATCATCCAGTCTCCAAATGGTGGAACTATCCATAACATTGAGAGAGACACATATCCAAGACCCCAGAGAACGGCACAGGTAAATGCCCATATAAAGCCCCATCTTACACGGCTTTTATTCTCATTTCTCATAACTTTTTCTAAGTCATCAACCATACCAACCATAATTTCTATCTCCTTCGATTAATAACGGATGACTAATTTAATCATCCAGATTTACTCATATTTTTCTGGTAAAAGTCCGTCCTATGTAGAGTGCCAGCAGATCAAGTAACAAGACCAAAGCAAGATACACATAGTCTGCACCTGCAAATGCCCATACACCATCTATATGAAACATATTAGGCCCCCAGAAGTTCATTGACACGTGCCTGTCCAAAATCAGTCAGACTGTACCTGTACAAAACTTTTCCTTTTCCGGTGTGTCAAAACGTTTCCCATCATCAGCAGCAACATCCACAATACTGAATATGCCACCACATGAGAGCTCTGCCATCCAGAAACGAGCCATCCATTTCCAGTAATCGCCGGATTTCCCATATTCTGCAAGAAGCTTTGTGATTAGTTCATAATCCCAGGCTTCCTTTTGTTCTGAAAGAATCTGAACAAGTCTTGATTTCATAGGTAATTTTGCCATGCTCTGCCTCCATGCCTACAAAAACAAATTATTAACACTACACGGAAATTGAGGGTATAATGCTACTTTATTCTACAAATCGCATTCTTGTAAGCTACTAATTTAACGAGATACCTAATAGTATATAGGAAAAAGGATTGCTAAAAATGATTTTGTTAATGCATATGGTAGACCATGTCTGTACTTGCAGTTTATTCCTTCAAATACAATTGATTCATGCTTTTACAAGTAATATCTGCTGTCAAAAAATAAATATGAATAACAAAAAGCTGTTTTTATTATGAAAATTGGTTAAAACATTTATAGCAGGTTTTCTTGAAGCTTTAATAATATTTAAGCAATGCTGTGATGCTATGAAATTAAAGGAATATTTTCAAAATTATGATTTCAAAAATCAGAGTAAATATTTCAAAAAATAAGGAATTTCAACTTGAAAAGTAAAATTTCTGCTGTTTTTCAGTATATGTACACTTTACCATTCACATCTCTGTATAAAGTTCCTTAGTTTGGATCTTGATTACAATTTAACTTCCAAATATAAGCAGCTCTGCCCAGTATCAGGAATATTATAATCTTATTTGTTAAAAGTGGAGTGTGTTTTGTCAGACTCCACGATAACTCTCGTCCTTAATCGCAAATCAAGTATATTTCCTGCGAATCTATTTTTGCATTTGAATTATCATAAATAATAGAGGATGAGCCAACTTCATCCTCCAACTCCATTCATATTTTTCTGGTAAAAGTCCGTCCTATGTAGAGTGCCAGCAGATCAAGTAACAAGACCAAAGCAAGATATACATAGTCTGCACCTGCAAATGCCCATACACCATCTATATGAAACATATTAAGCCCCCAGAAGTTCATTGACACGTGCCTGTCCAAAATCAGTCAGACTGTACCTGTACAAAACTTTTCCTTTTGCAAAACGTTTCCCATCATCAGCAGCAACATCTACAATACTGAATATGCCACCACATGAGAGCTCTGCCATCCAGAAACGAGCCATCCATTTCCAGTAATCACCGGATTTACCATATTCTGCAAGAAGCTTTGTGATTAGTTCATAATCCCATGCTTCCTTTTGTTCGGATAGAATCTGTACAAGTCTTGATTTCATAGGTAATTTTGTCATTTTGTTGTCACCTCTTAGAGTACATTTCAATCTGAACGGGTAGATTCCAGTAGTGAATCACCGCTGTCCCAATACATGACAAAAATCCCTGCAACTGCAATAACAGCACCAAGAATAACCCACCATGCAGTTGGAATTCCCATAAACACATACAGAGCAATTATTGCAAAGAGTACATAAAGTGTAGAAACACTCATTCCACGACCGACACCTATCAGTGGATAACTCTTCCACATGAATACATATGAGAAATTACCTGAAAGAACTGCAAGTGACGTCCATATAAGGAACGAAGGGCTCGCAAGAGCAGCACTCAGAGCTGTATATACAGCACCAGGTCCTATAAGAAGAATATAAACAGGCCAGATAATTACCAACCAGATTCCAAGTTCTGCTAAGAAACGTGTCTGTAGACCTGTGTCTGAGTCAGTCAGATCGATAACACGTCCTGCTATAGCACCTTCAATCCCCCATCCTATAAATGATGCAATTGCGCCGAGATATCCCAGCCAAAGACCATCGGGAGCAGCAGGGTTTGTTATTTCTGCAATCGTTTGTGGTGGGTTTAATATAAAGACACCACCGACAACCATGATAGCAATGCCTGTCCATGCTCTTTTAGTAATATTCTCGCCATACCAGAACTTAGCTGCAAAAGCACCTATTACTGAACTGAGAAGTGCAGCTGATGCTGCAAATGCTGCTCCAATATATCCAATTGCCAGAGTTGTACCATAGATTGCAATCGGGCCACCAAGGACTGCTGCAAAAGCATACCATTTAGATATCTTAAATGCAGAAGCTGTTCTTGGGAAATCTGCAAATTTTCCCGTTCCACCCAGATAAAAGATACTCAAAATAATAACTGTAAGGGCTATTTGGAATGTCAGAATTGTAGCCGTTGCCACCAGCATACCCATTGCACCTTCAGGGAAGGCAGACATGTCACCGAAAGGAGGAACAATCCACTGCATTGTGAATGCTACATATGCAATTCCCCATAATACTGAACAGAGGAATGCAATGATGAAACCCCATGTGATTCTATTTTTATTTTCTTTTTTGATGATTGCTTCCAAATTTGAATCCATTCTTTCACCTACCTTAAATATTATTCAAATGTGATCTTCAGGAAGTGTATGCATTCAGACCTAAGGAGGTAGGTGTGTTAGGGAAGTGTGGTAAAGAAGTAACACACCTCCTTAGATCACATCATTAATTTTCTACTCAAAAGATACTGCCTATGCTTACCTCATCAAGTCTACACAAGGAATCTTGATGTCAAGCAGCTCAGCGATCTTTGCCTTTGCCTTCAGACCTTTGGGTTGACCAGGAACAGCATTGATAGTTCCAATACCCAATTCTTCCCTGATCTCTTTCATTGCATATTCATCAGAGAGCGTGTATACGTCAGTTCCCAGCTTCTTGGCAACATATTCCTTTGCTTCGTTCAGTCTCATCTTCTTGGAGATCTGCATTCTCAATACAAGATCACCAGCAGTTCTTATTCCGTGCATGCCAACAGACATTTCATTGCTTATGAGGAACCCAACGGGATCCCCAAGTCCGCACTAAAAACCATCGACACGGCCAACTTCTACTAGAGCCTTTGCTGCTCTTGAAACCGCGTCGATAGGAGGAATCTCCGCCATAGGTGCTCCACATACACCCATACCAAGGTTGGGATGTATAGGAAGATTTGACTGTTTACCACATTCTTTCATAACTGCTGCCGCTTTTGCAACGTTCCATGCTACAGATTTCTTGGTGTTGGTGTTGACTACAGGACCGTAGACGGATGCCCCGGATTCTTCGACAACCTTTGCCTGATCATGTGGCATCATTCCGGCAAGTCTCTTACCATTATATTCTACCTCTCCATGCATACCCATGACGAAATGGTTTGACATGTTGATCAGGACAGGAAGACCAAGTTCTTTTGTAATCTTTTCAGTAGCTTCAAGTACAGCCTGGAATTCTGCATCTCCAGCGGCGGCGGCAGTATCAAGGTTTATACAGTCTGCACCGATACTGGTTACCATCTCAGAGATGTACATTGCATCCTTTACGATAGATGGAACAATAGCTTCGTAGGTCTCTTGGCCTTCCTTGATCTTACCGGCAGCCATGAGATCTCCACAGTTATCGAAAGGACCATCAGGTTTGAAGTAAGCTCCCATGTTTGGCATGGTGGTGTATATTATAGGAGCAATTGTGTTCATAGCAAGAGCTTCAATATCCTGCCTTACCTGCATAATAGAAACACTTGTGCCTTTGAGGTTTCCGCCTCTGAAAGCATTCTGAACACAGTCTGAACCACATACTCTCTCAGCGATCATTTGTGCAGTGACAGTATCAGTAGGAACTCCCACACCACCATATTCACTGTAGTTCATGAAGATAGTATCAGGTGCTACATCTGTACTCATGACGACAAGATCTTCCGGATTTACGCTGACAAACCTTTCAGGTGTGGTAAAAATATCCACAAGATGATCAAGTTCATCATCCGTAAGACTTGGGACTTTACCTTTAGTTGCAGCGTTGTTGTTACCGTCTTCAATCTCAGCTTTTATTTCTTCACGTGTCATTTCAACACGTCTTCCATCACCCATACGGGTGTGAATCTTTGACATTAAAATCCTCCTTCTGACTTTAGTTGGTTAGTGCTTCACGGACTTTCTGAACAGCGTCACTGGCATTTGATGCATAAACATCAGCACCAATCTTCTCTCTCCAGTGTTCGGTACAAGGTGCCCCACCGACCATGGTCTTTACCCTGTCACGGATACCAGCTTCTTTAAGCATATTTTCGATGTCAGCTTGGAATGCCATTGTACCTGTCATCAATGCAGAAGATGCAACTACATCTGCATCAACTTCCTTGGCTTTCTCAATGAATGAGGTAAGAGGAGCGTCTCTACCCAGATCAAAGACTTCATAACCATTTGCCTGAAGAAGCACTTTTACGATATTCTTTCCAATATCGTGTACATCTCCCTCCACTGTACCAAGAACAATTTTTCCATTACTTGCAGCTTTTTCTCCTGCAGGGATATGCTCTTGCACCTTTGCCACAAGCTTAGTCATCAAAGCTGCTGCCATCATTACCTGTGGAAGGAAAATTTCACCATCTTCAAAACGGTTTCCAACCTCCAACATTCCTGCGGACAGACCCTTCTCAATGATTTCAACAGGATTTACACCATCTGCTATTGCCCGTCCTATTAAATCAGCACCTGTGTCTTCATCATTCTCGACGACACATTCAGCTAATTTTTCAAACACATCTTCATTTGACATTTTTTAACCTCCATACTTACAGAATTACATAGCTACCACTATTCGATAAACTAAGACACTACAAAATTACTGAAAATTTGCAGTCGTTGCAAATCGCATTCTATAAGCTTGTAATTAAACGAATTAGCTTATTGTATATAGGAAAATGGACTATGCTCTTGTCAATAACCTACGGATATCGACTTCAGATAGTAATAGTTTCATACTTTCCTCCGAATACATGGAATACATACTTTTGCATGTGGTTCGTGCCTTATACATCAAGCGAATTTATAACTGAAATAATGAAGAGAAAAGTCCTATCTTGAAAAAAGTTCACTAAGTATATTGATATGTGGATTGAAAATATATTAACAAATATGCTCACTCCGTCTTATACATGAATTATGATAAGTTCAATTTGGGCCATAATGTTTATATAACTATTTTCTATAATATTAACATTTCTGTAACTAAAACGTTTCTTTTTCAATTTGAGCTATTATTTCAATTGATAAATCTGAGATAACAATATACAACAGTTACTCCAGAAAATCTGATACAAAAACAAAGGAAATTATATAATAGAAACACTTATATAGCACATACATGTGCACTATTAAATGTAGAACACTCCGACAATACAATGAAACTTGGAATGTTAAATCACTACATAACAAAAGGATTATTCGATTAAAATGCAATCTTCGGAAATCAACTATATATGGCTCTCAGAAAAGAGATTGAATCTATTACATTATTTGCAAGATGGATCAAAAGACATCGACCAAATTAAGTCACATTTTAATATCAACTCCAGATTGATAGTCCCGGAGATAAAGAAACTAATTAAAGCTGGCATAATAATTGAAGCCGACGGTTTGTACAAATTATCTGGTATAGGGGAATTAAATCTTGAAAACCTGCAATCTTTTATTGACACTGCCGAATTAATTGAAATTGATCCTGATTATTGGGAAAATAATGATCTGACCCAAATTCCTGATAAATTATATCGCAGGATTGGTGAACTTAAAAACAGTGAATTACATGTTTATGACCTTGATGACATCTTTGATTGCCCTGATCCACTCAGGAAAACTATTTCAACTGCAAAAGAATTCTTCATATACATGCCTTTTTTACCACCGACATTACCGAGCAATTTTTTAGAGCCAATAAAAAATGGAAAAAAAGTATGTATGATATTAACGAGATCAATCTTGGAAAAAATGGAAAAGGAATTTCCTCATGAATATGAATTACATTTGAACTCACCAAATTGCCAGTTATTCGTTTGCGAAGATGGCATTCTGAGACCAATGATAGTGGCACAAGATAACTTTTTGTTGCTGGGATTTTTTAAAAATGATGGAATATATGGTAATAAAGAATTGATGAGTAATGATAAAAAAGCCATAGAATGGGGTCAAGAACTATGCCGATGTTACATGAACATTGCAGAGCCTGTTACCAAAAATTAAAATAATGGAATAAAAAAATGAGATCATCCATCATTGATACTATAATGTTATCCGAAAAAAGAAGAGATCTTATGCTTTATCTATCCAAAGGTTCAAAAACCCGTGAGGAAATTGTTGAAGCTCTTGAAGCAAACTGGAACTTATTGAAGCAACCTGTGAAAGAGCTAAAAGATGCTGGATTGATTTTTCAAAAAGATAATGATTATCGATTATCAAATAACGGGCAGCTAATGATAACTTCTCTAATGCCTCTATTGAAAATGGTGAATACTTTTTCGTCTGAAAGTGACTACTGGGTAACCCGGAATTTACAGGCCGTACCTCATCATCTGGCAAAAAGGATGGGCGAGCTTGAAAATTCAAGTGTTCTTACCCTTTCACTTGATTCCATGTTTGAACCTCTTAAGCATTTTCTTGAAAATACTGCCGTGAAAAGACGTTTAAAAATTGTTATTTCATTGTTTGATCCGGAAGCTCCCAGAATCCTCAAAGATTTTGCCGAGAAAAATATTGAGATATTACTGATTTTTGAAAAACACACTTATGAGAAGATGAACGAGAGTTTCGGAGATGAACTTAAAAGTCTAAATGATTATGAAAATGTTAATTTTTTCATGATAGAAGAAGAAATAAATCCTCCAGAAATTGTTCTCGGTGATGAAGAGATGACAATTATTTTCTTCAATCTAAATGGAAAATACGATTATAGGGAATTACTAAGTTCTGATAACGCCTCTTTAGATTGGGGAAACGAACTTTTTGATTATTACAAAGGAATCTCAAAACCTTTAGTTGAGAAATAGCTTATTTAAAATGATACTAGTTAGGCTTTGTAGAACTCCTCATTTTGACAAACAGAGAACATCATTTCAACCAGATTTCTGTTATGATACAATTCTCTGTTAAATTCACATTCCATTTTTCTACGTTACTCTCATTTGATCTTTTTCCTCTTTCTTTGTCTCAAAGTTATTTCATTTTATTATCAACAGAGATACATGTTTTCATGAAAGATCTTTGTTTCATTTCATCCATTAATCCTACGATTTCAACCATACCCGATAATCTTCATCAAGATAGTCTTTCAGCAAAATAATTATCAAGAGCTGATGTTGGATATATTTTCGAGAATATTTACAGCTATATATCTATTATGAATTCGAATCTGCTACTACAAAGAATAGCCTTTTATATCTAAATGTTTGATATGAAAATAGTCAGTAGATAATCTGGCACATTTCAATAAAATTAAGATCAGAAACATTCGGTATATACCGGTAATTCTCTGATAAACGTTGTGGATGCGATTTAAAGTATCGAAAATGATTTATTTCAACATTCTGATTTTTAATTATGGGTTCAGAAGACAGTTATTTTCGGGAATGTATAAACTGTGGATATCAGCGTGGTTTCCATGTATTTTTTAAGGAAATAAAAGATGGAAAAGCAAGACTTGGACTGATATGCCCAAGTTGCGGGCAGAGTTACGATATTGGATGGCTTACAGCCGATATCGCAGAGTTTGAGCCGAAAAAAGAAAAAGTATATGAGGACCATTAGGTCTTTTTAATCTTCTCAAGTTCTTTTTTTATTTTTGATGCACTTTCACTGTGCTTTTTTTCAAGTTTATCAAACTCTTTCTGGCTGAGTTTATTGTTTTTTCTGTCCTTTTTTATTCTCTCAAGAACTGCCATCTCTGCTTCATAGAGATCTTCCAGTTCATTGATGTCTTTTGAATTTGCAGAACTATTTTTCCTCATGTAATAATATCCGGCTACTACTACAATCAAAATGATAATTACTAAAGGGATTACCAGGTTATTGCCAGATGTTGCGGTATTCTGTACAAGGTCTTTTTCATTACGGATAATTGTAAATTCATTGAACTCAGGTTTGCTCCAGACGTATGAACTATAATTTGCCTCCAGTACGGTATCATCCGCTGTAAGTAACGCTCCATTTTCAGAACTGAGGCTAATACCTGTGTTCTCATCATGGTACACAGTAAGGATCAGTCTGGATATTGGTTGTTCAAGTTCTCCCTTTTTGTAAATGACCTTTCGGAGTACTTCATCTCCTGTATCCGGGAGTACATATCTTATGCCGTAAAGAAGCGGCATACCACTGGAACTCTCATTCTTTTCGGAATAGAAATACAGGTAATTTCCATCTCTTGTAAAGTTTACCGGCATAACAGAGTTACTACCTGCCATATCAGTTGTCTGGAATTGCATGATTTGGGAATTTTCAGGTATCCAGAACATTATTTGACTTTGATTGGAGTGTTGTTTGTTAGTAGGGTCTATGAGATACACCATTGATTCACTAACGACAACATATCCTGAATTCAGAAGACTTACTTCTATCAGGTGGTTGTATTCAGAAACATTTCCCTGTCCAGATGTCATAGATTCGGGAGACAATGTCACATTGTCTGGAGAAAGAGCCAGGGCAGGTGTTATCATTAACATTGTGCAGAGTGCCAATGCAAGACAAACAAGATATGAGGGTTTGAATTCACTGATAGATGAACTATAAGAGAAATAAGGGGATGAGGTTTGTTTCATAGTATCTCCTGAATAATTGAATGAAGAATAATTAAAAGCATTATATTTCTCTATTGTCCTGATATTTTAACTGTATTTATTTGCATTAATATGGCTCGCATTTTTTCTTATATATAAATATTATGTCGTAATAATTACTTCTACTTTTTTATAATTATAATGCTATTGCTATCATCAATAATCCTTCATAAATAATAATTCACATTAAAAAACATTATATATAGGGACTTAAATGTAAGGTGTCATGGATTCGTTTACAGCAATTACTATAGCGGTTTTTTTGCCATTTATTTTGGCCGGTATATTGCCTACCGTTGAAAAACTTCTAAAGGATAAAGTAGGATGGTACGCTTCCGCAGTCGCATTTCTGAGTTTAATAATGGTTGCTCAGGTTGCGCCGGAGATCATACACGGGGAGACTATTCAGGGAACTATCGAATGGCTTCCTTCAATGGGAATTAATCTTTCTTTCTATGCCGATGGTCTGAGTATCATGTTCGGCTTCATTGTATCCGGTATTGGTGTCATTATCATGTCATACTCCAACGGGTACATGTCAAAGAAAGAGGATCTCCCAAGATATTACCAGCAGCTCCTTTTCTTCATGGGATCAATGCTCGGTATGGTGTTCTCTGCTAATACTATTCAACTTTTCATATTCTGGGAACTTACCAGCATAACTTCGTTCATGCTTATCGGTTACTGGCGCAACAGGCCAATGTCAGTTTACGGAGCAACAAAATCATTGATCATCACTGCTTCAGGCGGTTTATTCATGCTTGCAGGATTTTTGGTGTTACATGCTATAACCGGAACTTTTGACATTCCTACTATATTACATAATGAATCCATAAGGGAAGCTCTGCACAGTCATAACCTCTTCATCTATGCACTTATTCTCATATTCATCGGTGCTGCATCAAAATCAGCACAGGGTCCTTTCTACATATGGCTTCCAAATGCAATGGAAGCACCAACCCCGGTCAGTGCATTCCTTCACTCAGCCACAATGGTAAAGGCCGGTATCTATCTTATAGCAAGGGTACACCCAATATTCTCAGGTACGGAAGCCTGGTTCATTCTGGTAAGCGGAGTAGGAATATTTACAATGCTCCTTGCAGGTTTCCTTGCATTCAGGCAGACCGATATCAAAGGAATCCTGGCATATTCAACAATCAGTCAACTTGCTTATCTTATGACAATGTACGGTTACACTACCCATCACGAACCTGGAATTGGTGTGGCTGCTGCAACATTCCATCTTCTCAACCACGCAACGTTCAAAGCATGTCTTTTCCTTGTGGCAGGTATAGTGGCACATGAAGCTGCTACCAGGGATATCACAAAAATGGGTGGTTTGCGTAAAGAAATGCCAATAACGTTCATAGTGGCCACCATTGGAGCATTATCCATGGCGGGAATTCCACCTCTTAACGGATTCCTTAGTAAGGAGATGTTCTACGAATCATCTGTTGAGATGGGTCACCTCCTTGGTGGACCATACACAATACTCATCCCTGCACTTGCGGTGCTGGGTGGTGTTTTCACATTTGCTTATTCAATTAAATTCATAGACGGTATTTTCCTCGGCAAAAGACCATCGAAGGGACTTCCTGAACACATACATGACCCTTCAATGGTAATGCTTGCACCGGCAATTTTCCTCGCAGGTCTTATTATACTGTTCGGGCTTGTACCTTCAATTCCTGTACATAATTTCATTGAGCCAACAGTTTCAGGAATTCTTCTTGAACCAACAACTCTCCATGTAAAATTATGGCATGGATTTACAACCTCGCTGATGATGACCATAGCAACATTCATTCTGGGTATCCTAATCTACACTCAGTATGACAGGATCGCAGAATGGCAGAATAGGTTCAATGCAATGTTCCCATGGTTCAGTGTCAATTATTACTATGACGGTGCAGTGAATAATGCAAAAGATGTTACGTTCAAATTCTCAAGCAGGATGCAGCCTGGTCCTGTAAAGAACTATGTGATCGCTGTTCTGCTCCTGACACTTGCAATGTTTGCAATTCCTGCAACGATGCTTGCTACAAACTTCATACCGCAGAACCTTAATTTCGATGTTCCACTTTACGAAGGCCTGATATTCCTGTTCATGATAATTGCAGCTCTTGGTGCAGCATTACTACCAAAGTACTTGCCTGCTATCATATCTCTTTCAGGTCTTGGATATCTGGTTGCTCTGCTGTTCATATATCTGCAGGCACCTGACCTGGCACTCACACAGGTTCTGGTAGAAACACTTTCAACTATAATTTTCCTGCTGGCACTTGTGAAGATCCCGCAGAAATTCAAGGAACATATTCCAACAACAACACTTGCCAGGGATCTTATAATATCTGTTGCAGTATCTGCAATGATCTTCATACTGCTGATAAATGCAACACAGGGAATAGTTCCACCATTTGAAACCCTTTCATATTATTTCATCGAAAAGAGTCTTGCACTTGCAGGCGGTCACAATATTGTGAACGTTATTATCGTTGATTTCAGAGGATATGATACGCTCGGTGAAATATCTGTGCTCTGTCTTGCAGCACTTGGTGTCTATAATCTTATACACAGCAGGGGTGAGGACGAATGACAACCCTGATTACAAAAACAATAACAAAAATATGTTTGCCTTTGGTTATCCTCTTCTCAATATCCCTCTTACTTGCGGGACACAATAATCCCGGGGGTGGATTCATTGGCGGTGTCATGTTCGCTTCAGTTATCGCACTGACATACGTGGCATTCGGTCTTAATTACATAAAATCATTCTTTAACCCGGACTGGGGTAACTGGTTTGGATTCGGTCTATTGCTGGCTGCACTTACAGCTTTCTCAGCAATTGCCTTCTCACACAACTTCTTCAGAAGTGCTGTGGAATTTATCCACCTGCCATTCTTTGGAGAAATCGAGCTGGTATCAGCCGGCCTTTTTGATATAGGAGTTTATTTCGTGGTAATCGGAGGATTGCTTTCCATTTTCAAAAACGTAGGTGATGACGAATGAACAATACATTGCTCTCTCTTACAATAGCAATTCTGTTCGGTATCGGCACTTTCCTTATACTGCGCCGCGATATTGTCAGGGTTATTATCGGACTGGGAGTACTTTCACATGCAGTGAACCTTCTGATAGTATCAGCAGGAGTCTTCTCCGGAACTAAGGTACCTATCATAACCGATGATGGCGGACACGGAGCTGCAGAAGCAACGGGAAGTATCTTTACAGATTCTCTTTCCCAGGGAATACTTGCACCTATAATAGAAGCAGGTCACCATGTGGATTATGTTGACCCTCTTGTGCAGGCACTTGTGCTTACAGCCATTGTTATCAGTCTGGCTACAACAGCTTTCATCCTGATCCTTGCATACCGCATTTACGAGGAATATGGAACAACTGACATTAGGGAACTCAGGAGGCTCTGGGGATGAACCTGTCAACTCATATCCCTATTATACTGATAGCTACTCCGATACTTGTGGCTGCACTTATGATACTTCTCAGGAAACAACCTGGTATACAGAAAGTGTTGAGCGTTGCTGTCTCATTTGCAATGCTGATCTTGAGTATAATCCTGCTTTCACAGGTATGGTCTGGCGGAATTCAGGCTTATGAGGTAGGAGAATGGGGAAAATACGGAATCATACTGGTGGCCGATCTCCTGAGTTCAGGAATGGTTGTGCTAACATCATTCGTATCATTCCTTGCACTGATATATTCACTTGATTACATTGAGAAAAAGTCACTGAGTGCATCCTACTATCCGCTCTTCAGTCTGCTTGTAGCAGGACTTAACGGTTCATTCCTCACAGGTGATATCTTCAACCTTTTCGTATTCTTTGAGTTACTTCTTCTCTCATCATGCGGACTTGTGATTGCAAATGAGCAGGGCGGTGTCACAAAGAGCTCCGATAAGATGGAAGCTACGTTCAAGTACCTCGTACTCAATATGTTAAGCTCGATTGTGATGCTTATTGCAGTATCTTCACTTTACGCAACAACAGGAACACTGAACATGGCAGATATCTCAGTCAAGCTCAGTGCAATGAGTGCAGCAGGAACACTTCCATGGTATGTTTTCGCCATTGCTCTGATGTTCGTTGTGGTCTTTGGTAACAAAGCTGCAATTTTCCCGCTTCACTACTGGCTTCCGGATGTTCACCCCACAGCACCATCACCCATAAGCGCAATGCTTAGTGGTGTGCTTATCAAGGTAGGAGCATACGGAATGCTCAGGGTATTCTTCCTGATCTTCATTGACACTCTTGATATTTTCAAGCCTGTTATCATGTATCTTGCACTGGCAACCATTGTTGTCGGAGCAATTTCAGCAGTAGCACAGACAGACGTAAAACGCCTGCTGGCCTATTCCAGTGTAAGCCAGATCGGTTATGTTTTCCTTGGAATCAGCTTTGGAAGTATCTACGGAATAACTGCAGCTCTTGTCTATCTTGTGAATCACGCAGTTGCAAAGTCGATGCTTTTCCTGACCTCAGGTGGGATAATTCACCATGCAGGGACCAGGGACATGCGAAAGATGGGAGGCATGGTTGATAGTGCACCGCTGATGTCACTTATGTTCCTTGTAGGTGCAATGTCAATTGCAGGAATGCCACCGCTTGGAGGTTTCATTGCAAAGCTCAGTCTTTTTGATGCAGGTATTGGTGAACAGTATTATTTTGCAATAGGAATTGCACTCTTCTTTGCAATATTCACTCTCTTCTATATGTTCAGGGCAATGTTGCTCATGTTCTGGGGAGAGAAAAGGGATGTTGAAAAATATGGAGAATACTCCCATCACGGAACCTCAGTTCTGATGGCAGTGCCAATCGTTGTGCTTGCACTGACAGTCGTTGCATTCGGTATTTATGCAGAGCCACTAATAACACTTGCAAATGCAACAGCCCATCAGATACTTGATCCGCAACCATATATCGATGCTGTGTTGGTGAGGGTGGTAAGATGAAAAGGTACATTGCCTATTCAGCTATACTGGCTCTGGTATGGTGTTTTGTCCATGGGACTGTAAACATTAACAATTTCATACTGGGACTTATTATCGCGCCATTTGTGATAAGGCCATTTAAGACATTGTTCAATTTTGACAAGGAGTTCTCATTCAGCAATGCACTAAGCAAGATACCTGCTCAGATTAAGTATCTTTATGTGCTTATTGTGGAGATCATAAAGGCAAACATTATGGTTGCAAAGATCGTCCTTCAGCCTAAGATCGATATCAAACCGGGAATCATTGCAGTTCCTATAGATACCAAAACAGATCTTGGAATCACTGCTATTGCAAATACTATTACCCTTACTCCGGGAACACTGACAATTGATATGTCCGATGACAGATGTCTCCTCTATGTGCATGCAATCGATGCAACTGACCCCGAGGGTGTGGCACAATCCATAAAGGATGATCTGGAAAAATATGTATTGGAGGCTTTCGAATGAGTTTTATGTTACTCGAATATTCATTGATCTTCATGGTAATTTCTTTCATACCATGTATATACCGGGTCATCAAGGGCCCAACAATACCAGACAGGGTAGTGGCACTGGATGCCATGACCACAATAATAGTTGTAATGCTGGGTATCTATTCATATGTCCAGGGATCCGTATTCTTCATGGATGTGGCACTTGTACTTGCTATTATCTCCTTTGTAGGAACTGTAACAGTTGCCAAGTATCTTGATGATGGGGTGGTATTTTGAGCACAGTTTCAATGATCCTGAATATCTTCAGCAACATGATCCTTGTAATAGGTCTGTTTTTTGTCTTTTTGGCAATGCTCGGACTTGCAAGGCTTCCTGATGTTTATAACAGGTTGCATGCAACCACAAAGATAGGAACTCTTGGTGCTTTTGGTGTAATGCTCAGCATACTGCTTAAAGTAGGCTTTTCACCAATGGGTGTCAAGGCCATGACAGTAGCACTTTTCATTCTGGTCACATCTCCGGTTGCAGCTCATATGATAAGCCGTGCAGCCCACAGGCACGGTGTTGGTCTGTGTAAAGAGTCAGTGATCGATGAGTATGGAAAGGCATGCAATGCAGCCTGTCCTGAACCAGAAGAAGACTAAATTCAATGATGAAGCAGCAGGTGCATTAATTTTGCACTGAAGCTTCTTTCTTACTCTTTTATTTTCTATTTTTCAGACCATCTGATAATTGTTTTTGTGGTAATTCTTAGTTTTGTTTGAAATCATAAATACAAATGTTTATTTTCATTTTAAAGCCAACATCAGGATACCATCTGTATATACGAAAATTAGCATCTTAATTAAAATGTAGCAGTGTGAAATAAACTCCCGTTTTATCTGTGAGCGGGTTGGGGAGTGGGGGTTAGTGTGGGAGTGGGGTTAAAAACAGACCCGCTCACTGTGTGACTAGATGAAATAATCCTATATAAGTGTTGCCTCTAGACTATATACAAAATAGATTTATGCCTAAAAAGGATAATATTAACACAACAATGGCATAAATGTCTCTCTAATTTTGTAGACTACTTTATACAGATGAACAAAAACCTTATG
Organism: Methanolobus vulcani; assembly: GCF_900100715.1. Taxonomy (GTDB): domain Archaea; phylum Halobacteriota; class Methanosarcinia; order Methanosarcinales; family Methanosarcinaceae; genus Methanolobus; species Methanolobus vulcani. Next base: position 20,242 of record NZ_FNCA01000014.1, read on the forward strand.
AGCATTATGGTTCAATAAGCTTCATTCCTTTGCATGTCGACTTATAATATGCTTCTTAAAAAATAAACCTGTGTGTTCACTGAGAATGACAAAAGAAACTAAGATCTTCTACGTAAGTGATAAACTTGAATCTGCACCTCTGAATGAAGCAGCAAAAATACTGTCACATGGTGGAACTGTTGCTTTTCCCACAGAGACAGTATACGGACTTGGAGCGGATGCTCTGGACGAAAAAGCTGTTATTAAGATATTTGAAGCTAAAGGCAGACCCGCTGACAATCCACTCATAGTTCATGTTTCTTCCAGAGAAGAATGCAAATCACTAGTAAGTAAAATTCCTGAAAAAGCATCTTTATTAATGGATAGGTTCTGGCCTGGTCCTCTTACAATTATTATGGAAAGAACCGATATAGTTCCCGATGTCACTACCGGTGGACTTGATACGGTTGCAATAAGAGTGCCTGAAAATAAAATCGCAATTGAACTGATCAAAAGGTCAGGAAGACCCTTGGCAGCTCCCAGTGCAAATCTTTCAGGAAAACCAAGTCCAACATCAGCAGAACATGTTATTGCAGACCTTTCCGGGAGAATAGATGCTGTTGTTGATGGTGGTGATGTAATAATAGGGCTAGAATCAACTGTTATAGATGTAACTTCCGAGGTACCTGCGATTCTCAGGCCAGGGAAAATTAGTAGGGAGGAACTTGAGGATTGCATTGGGGAAGTGAAGATAGCCTATGACGACAAAGTCCATCCTGAAAGCGAAACAGTTCGTTCACCAGGAATGAAATATACGCATTATTCCCCCAAAGCCGGTGTAATTCTGGTGGAGGGTGATAGCAACGCAGTTGTTGGTAGAATAAAGGAACTACTTGAAGATCTCAGCATGAGGGATGCAAAGATAGGACTAATGCTTACGGAAGATTCAGAGAAACATTTCTCTGGAGTAGAATCGTTCTCTATTGGCTGCAAAAACAAACCAGAACAGGCTGCAAAATCTCTCTTTTATGGTCTTCGTTTTCTTGATCTTAAGAATGTAGATATTATTATAGTAGATGGTTCATTTGATTCCAGGGGAATCGGTGCGGCAGTATTTAACAGAGTTCGCAAGGCAGCAGATATGATAATCAAGGTCCAGTGATCATATGAATAAAGAAAGGAAAGTTCAAATTCAAGATAAACAAAAGAACATTGCTATTCTTAAAAGGAATAAGGGCTTGCTCAAAGCAAATATACTGATTCTCAGTGCAGGTCTCTCTTTAAGCTATCTTGGTAAGGGAAACATAGGAGACCCTCTTATCTGGCTTGGAGTTATTATATTTGCGTACACTATGTTCACAGGAATAGTGGCCAGACAACAATTAAAAGCCCGAAAGTAGTTCATTATTTTGAAAATGTGCATTTTTTACTAACATCAGGTACTAAACAATCTTCCTCATAATAGTTTCTTCAACCTTTATTAAATCTGAAAACTATGGAAGAAATGGTGGTCGAAATTTGTCTCCGTCATCCCCAACTTTTTAGGGGACATAATCCTTAGTACCACTATACTATCAGGTACCACCAACAAGCAAGCAAAGAGAAATGAATAGGCAGATTGGATGTAGTCTTCCGATACTGCCTATTTCTAAGGCTTTTTTGGCATTTTATTCTTAATCTTTTTTTTCATTAGTTCAGACAACTAATGTTTTTAATTTAGATATGTTTCCTTTGTTTGCTCCCACTTACAATGATTTTTTTGTTATTTTTATATTATTTTCTGGTTACTATGCTTTTCTACTTAACAATACTACAAAATATAGTTTCTTCATGATTTATTTCTTGTAAACACAAAACTAGTATCTGGAAACAATCTTGTCTCCATAGATTTAAAAGAGTGCCTTATTAAGGAATACCACCAGCGTACCCCCAACGTACCACCAAAAAATTAGAGATATAACTGACTTAAAGGTTAGTTATATCTCACTACTATTCTTTTTTGTTTCTTATTATTATATTTTCGAGTATAGTAATTAAATCGGAACTTATATATTCTCACAGGTAAAACCCGAATAATAATTACTGAACAACTAGGCCATAGCGCCTAAGAAACTGTAACTGGGGGTTACGTAATGTGGAGTATAAACAATCTTTTTAGGTATTCAGCTCTGGCTCTTTTGGTTTTTGTGGCAGCTACTGTAAATGCATCGGCTGCAGCGTCAGTTTTCATTTCTCCTGAATCGAGTACGGTTTCACCGGGTGAAACTTTTACTGTTGATGTTAATGTAAATTCAGGTATCGATGATCTTAGAGCATTAAGCGTTAAGATAGATTATGACCCTGCGGTACTGGAAGTATTAAGTATAACAGAGGAGGATCTTATTGTAGATGGTTCACTTATTGAACCGGAAAGTGGTGATGATGGGGACGGAACTATAATCTATGGATTTGCAACACTAACGGATGAAAATTCTTATGCTCCCGGAAGTGGAACATTCATATCTATCGAATTTCAGGTGAAAGATACTGTAGAAGATGATGTTTATCATATCAATTTTGAGAACGTCCGGCTTAAGGATAAGAACAATGATGAAATTCAAGGAACAGCCACAGGAAGTTCCGTAATTGTCGGTAATGTTGCCGCTGGTTCAGTGTCCTCTCCGGAAATCATAGATTTCGGAAGTCCTGCAGAAAGTGGATCAACTGGAAGTTCCTCTGGTTCTATAACTACGATGGGAAGCAGTATTGACACGGGACAGCAATTGTCGTATGAATATATATTCGGGTCCCATCCAGATGATTATCGTAAGCTGGTATCAAAAGGAATCGTACCCAGTGAAGAAGAATGGGATCAGAATCTCCCAATACTTGAGAGTAATATTAAAAATGAACTGGAAGACAGGGGATATTTATTCTCAAGAGGAAAGATCATATCTGTGGGTGCTAACTCCGGCGGTTATCTCGTAATCGTATTTTATGAGCCATTAATGGTTGAAGGAGAGGAGGTTGATGCTACCTACGAAGTAATCCGCCAAAAAGCGATGGAAATGAACGTTACCAATGTTCCGGTGGAGTTTGGTGAAGGCACTGTTCCAGAGGCAAGCGCAAGATTGCAGAACTTGCTTCAAAAAGCTCAGGCAATGAATGCTATGAAACTTGAGAGCCTTATGGACAATGAAAGTTCCCTTTACGATCCGGAAATAATAGCTGTTGCCGGTGAGGTTCCTCTGATAAATACTGAAAAAGAGTGCTGGCAATGGTACTATCAGGATTCATATGCCATTTCTCTTAATATGAGTGATCCCATAGCTGAATATTTGCAAAATGGTATCCTACTGAATACAGGTCTCTCAACTTACGGTTATTTCGAAGTTAAGATCAATCAGGAAGCAGATATAAATAGAAAGTCACTGATCACTGATGTTTATGGGATTATAAATACGGCAGCTATGAAAGTAGGAGTTAACAATGTTCCTGTAGTTTTTAAGGTCGTTAATCCGGATGTTGCGGAAGATGTTCTAGCCTCAACCAATGATGAAGTTCCAGAGGAAAATCCGACCTCTGAAACTGAAGCACAACAGTCTCCCGGTTTTGGTTTCCTTATAAGTCTTTTATCTCTGTCTTTAGTGTATTGTATGGCAGTCTTATCCGGGAAACGAAAACCCTGAATTCTATTGTAGAAGGAATAATTTATGAACGTGATAAGAATGATACCTTTTCTGAAAAGGTTTTTTCTTTATCTTACTCTTTTATTCATTTTATGGGTTCCAATAGGTGGAAGATATTTTGCTGCTTCAGTAGTTATTGTAGATTTTAAGAATTTCTTTTTGTTCTATCTACCTTTGAATTTCATACCTTTTATAGCTCTTGTACTTGCTACAAAGCTTGAAAAGAGAAAAACCGTGAAGATTCTGATGATAGGTCTTGTATTGACTATTTTCTTCAATTTATTTATTGTATTTTTGCAGATACTTTTCATTTCTTACCAGGAACAATTACTCTACATATATGCTATTGGCAGGATAGCATTCCCATTTCTTTTATGGCTTGTTTTTACTTATGATATTGTCCTTGCTCCATTGCAGGAAACATCCAATGAGTAAGCATTTTTTAAATCTCTATCTGAAAATTTATATTTAGTTGTTAGACGTGGCCACTTAATCTTCTTCACTCTTTAGTATCAATGTTCAGTATCATTGTTATGTATCATTATTCAGGAACAGTATTTGTGAACAGTCTTCTGAATATCTATTTCTTATCGGTTTATAAAATCTGACCTCATATCAATATTCGGGGTTGTCGGTGGGATTATCCAGGGCAACTTCACTTGGATATCATTGAACCGTTGGAGACGGAGTCATGTTCTGTGATATCGAAGAGTCGGTATGACTTAAGAAAGGAGGATAGTTAATAATGAAAGTGAAGTTCCAGCACAGGTTTTTAGTTGTTGCTATTGCACTCGTTACTATATTTTCAATAGCAATGACAGCAAGTGCTCAAGATGACGCAAATTCATTGCGGATCTACGGTGAAAATGGATATGGTGCCGCATTTCCATACACTGATCCCGAAGCACCATTCGATCCGATGAATGAACAAGCACCAATGAAAGATTTCGTAACATTCAATCCAGCCATGCTGGAAGATAGTATTGTTGTGAACAATATTGATTCCAAGCAGAAGGTTTTTGCCAGACAATGGTTCGTACCTGAATACGTAGAACCAACTGGTATGGTATGGCTTGATGATTTCAGGTGTGTCGTACAAAACGGCAACGATACATCAACAGCGCTCATAACTGAGGATGAAAGTGAAAGATTAATAGACCCCTCTGTTTTGAGTTGTGAATGGATTCCTAATCACAATGAATATACCTGGGAAGACGTAGTGACAGATTATACTTACATGTTTGTTGACAAGCACTACCAGCCCAGAGAGGCAACTGCAAAGAGCCCAACAAGATCCTATTGGACAACATTCTGGTTCCCTATTGCAGACAATGACGATGAACAGATCGGTCTTGATGGTTATGATATGAATTATGACGGTGAAGACGATATGGTCGTTCTTAAGAAGGTTGGGGACTTTAACTTTGATGGTTACAAGGATGTGCAGATCAGCTCTGAGATGATGGCAGTCAATGTCGGTGACAAGGTCCAGTTCCTTGACCACATAGTAGAAGTAGAAGGTGTCTACTATGATGGCGAGGGTGAGATTGACAGAGTTGCTGTTAAGATATTCTACACAGGTAACGATGAACCTGAACAAATAGGAGAACTCTGGTCAGTCAATGTAGGTGAAAAGAATTACCTTAGTTCAGGCCGTCACACAGTATCAATGAACAGACCACAGTTCTATGAACCATGGTACCTTGAGATCGATGCTACAAGTGTCGGATCAGAAAAGGTTCTGATGACCGTAGGACGTCAGCTCTATACCAGAGAGACTTTCTTCGTAGATGGTGCAGAATATGATGTTGCCATGATCTATGGTTCAGCCTATGATTCTGTAAAATACATTACAATCAGAAACCCGGTTCCAGAACACAAGAATGTTGAAATAAACGACCTTTCAATCGTCAAGGAAATGGTTGACAACGAAGAATCTCTTCCATTGCTCCCACCATACAACAAAGTGCACACAATGGTAGACGACATTAACATTCCACATACAGAAACCTGCTGTGAATACACAGGATATGTAGGTTCAACTCTTAACTCAGCTGCATCTGATGGTGAATGGTATGAGGATGACTGCATACTTGCAAACTACGATACAATAGAAGAACGTAAAATATACAACGTCGATCCATTGAATATCTACTTCATCGACAAGACAAATGAGCCAAGGTTCCACACGGACCTGCTTGAAATACTCGATGAGGGTGCAGAACTCAGTAATATAGAAGATACTGAAGCATGGAAGTGGCTGCACATCCGTACAATGCCTGAATTCTATAAGGACTTTGTCTATCCAGAGCTTCCTGATATAGATGATGGCACAGGTGACTTCCTGTTCACAAGTTCCTTTGTAGCAGAGAATTCCATGAAGTGCGAAGACTTTGCTGAATATATCTGTGATCCTAACAACTTTGTATGGCCACAGAGAATTATGTTCACTTATGATCAGGAGACAGGAGCAGAAGATATCTATGTTAACGAAATAGACACTGAAACCAACGGACTCAGAGTCTATGGTGAAGACAATATGGATGCTGCATTCCCATATACTGATCCTGAGGCACCATTTGATCCATTGAATGCTGAAGCACCTCAGAAGGACTTTGTAACGCTCAATCCAGCCAAGATAAAGGCAGGAATTGTAGTTGACAACAAGGACTCACACGAGAAGGTATTCTTCAGACAGTGGTTCGTACCAGAATATGATGAGCCAACAGGTCGTGTATGGCTTGATAAGCCTAACAAGTACATCTGGGAAGATGTCGTGAATGAATACACCTACATGTTCATTGACAAGCACTATCAGCCAACAGCTGGTACAGCAACACCGCAAGGCAACCCAAGTAACCCATGGGATGTCACAATGCAGGAAGATTCTTTCTGGACTTACTTCTGGTTCCCTGCAGCTGACAATGATGCAAGTCAGGTAGGTCTTGACAGCTTTGACATCAACTATGACGGTAAGGATGATAAGACATACCTAATGGCAGCCGCAGACTTCAACAGTGATGGCAGAAAGGATATTGCACTTGGTTCAGAGCTATTCGCACTTGCAGTAGGTGACAAGATACAGTTCCTTGACCACATTGTTGAGATAGAAGGAATCTACTACGATGGCGAGGGTGAGATTGACAGAGTTGCAGTAAAGGTATTCTACAACGGTAACAATGAACAGAACCCAACCTATCCAGGTCCAGAACAGATCGGTGGACTATATTCAGTCAATGTCGAACAGGGCGTACTCAGCGCAGGACGTCACACTGTAAGCATGAACCTGCCGGACTTCTATGAACCATGGGCAATGCAGATTCTGGGTACCAGCTCAGACAGTAGCAAGGTACTGATCCGTGTAGGACGTCTGCTCCACACAGGAGAATCATTCTTCGTTGATGGTGCAGAATATGCAGTTCCAATGATATATGGTCCTGAAGAGAACAGTGTCAAGTACATTACAATCAGGAACCCAATACCAGAACACCAGGATGTCAAGCTGAACGATCTGTCAGTTACCAAGGAAATGGTCGATGACAATGAGATCATGCCAGTGCTCCCACCATTCAACAGGGAACACATAATGATCGATGATATCGATGTTCCACATTCAGTACCTGATGAGAGTATGACCTGCTACTATGGACAGTGGTATGACTCTAGTGCAGGAAATGAGGATCTGCTGTGGTATCACGACATGTACATCAACAGTGTCTATGACACAATCTCAAAGCGCATGTTCACAGTACCTGCAACTGAGATCTACTTCACAGGCAAGGACTATGAGGACAGATTCCACACCAACCTGCTTGAACTCCTCAGAGAGTGCCAGGCAGATGAAACCTGGAAGTGGCTACACATCTACACAATGCCAGACTTCTACAAGGAGTTTGTCTATCCGGATGTACCAAATGCAGGCGGAAGTGGTGACTATCTCCTGACCAGTTCATTCACAGCACCTAACACAGTGCTCTGTGAGAGTGTCGAGATTCCACCAGTCTATCCAAGGATGATGTTCACATACGATCCAACAGATGGAACAGGTCTGTATATGAACGGTGGTGCTCCAGCTGTAGAACCACCAGTTGATGAGATTAAGGGTGACTACGACGGTAATGAGATTGTCAACTTCGACGACTTTGTTGAATTTGCAGCATGCTACAACTCAGTAATGGGCGACAGCAACTACAATGCAATCTTCGACTTTGATGACGATGGTGACGTAGACTTCGATGACTTCGTAGAGTTCGCAGGAGTGTATCAGTCTTAAGCCTGATGCGTGAGGTGAAATCATGACAAAAGTAACATGGAAGGGAATGGCAGGATCTGCTGCCATCCTTTTAATATTTTGTGCATGTTTCATGGTAGGCGTAGGACTTGCAGCGGCTGCACCTTCAGTGTCAGTAAATCCGCAAATGAATGAGTACGATGCAGGTGATACGTTCCAGGTTACTGTATATGTTGATTCAGATGCAGAGAACCTGCGTGCTGTGAACTTGCAGCTGGACTATGATCCGGCCGTACTTATGGTGAATGACATAACCGATGAGAACCTGCTTGGTGCAGGAGCACTTGTAGCGCCTGGAAGCGGTGATGACGGAGCAGGTACCATAACCTATGGTATAGCTTCAATCGCCGGCACCTATGCACCAGAAGCCGGTACAATGCTTACCATTGAGTTCGAAGTGAAGGCAGGCGCAGCAAATGGCACCTATAACCTTGACCTGAACAATGTGGTTCTCAAGGATGAGACCAATACGGCTATTGCCGGAGTTGTAGTAACAGACGGAACATTAAACGTTGGAGAGGTTATTGTACCACCAACATCTGGTAATCCGGAAGTTATGATCTCTCCAGCAGCAAGTGGTCCGGTCAGCCCGGGTGACACATTCCAGATAGAGGTTGAAGTTGATTCAGCCGATGAAAATCTCCGTGCTGTGAACCTGCAGTTGAACTATGACTCTGCAGTGCTTATGGTGAACAGTATTACCAATGAGAACCTGATTTCAGGTGCACTCGTTGCGCCTGGAAGTGGTGATGATGGTGCAGGTACTATAACGTATGGTCTTGCAGCCACAGGTGGAACCTATACACCAGAAGCCGGTACAATGCTTACCATTGAGTTCGAAGTAAAAGCTGGTGCTGTGGATGGAGTCTACAACCTTGATCTGAGCAATGTAGTTCTCAAGGATGAAACAAGCGCAGCTATTGCAGGAGTTGATGTCACAGATGGTACCGTACAGGTGACCGATGGTGCAGTTCCTGAAGTGCCGGAGGTAATGATCTCTCCTGAATCAAGTGGACCGGTTGATATCGGAGACATATTCCAGATAGAGGTAATGGTCGATTCCGATGACCAGAATCTCCGTGCTGTAAGCCTGCAGCTGGACTATGATCCTGCAATACTGATGGTTAACAGTATTACCAATGAGGATCTGCTTGGAGCAAGTTCACTCGTTGCACCTGGAAGTGGTGATGATGGTGCAGGTACTATAACATATGGTCTTGCAGCCACAGGTGGAACCTATACACCAGAAGCCGGTACAATGCTTACCATTGAGTTCGAAGTAAAAGCTGGTGCCGTGGATGGTATCTACGATCTTGACCTGAACAATGTAGTCCTCAAGGACGAAACAAGCACAGCTATCGCCGGAGTTATGGTAACAGATGGTACAGTTGAAGTCTCTACAGTACCTAATGTAGTACCAGAACCAGTGATCATCTCTCCAGAAGATGGTGATGTTGTTTCCAAGACACAGATTGTTGAAGTCATCGACAATTCCAGCCAGGATGATATAAAGTCCGCAACATTTGAAATATTCGCAGATATCAACGGTAACTGTGAAGCTGACGATGTCGGACAGACCTGGACAGTGTTCGCAATGGACAACGACGGATCAGATGGCTGGAAAGGTGTACTGGACACTACCACTGTACCGGACGGTAAGTACCTGATCAAGGCAACTCTTGATGACGGAAGAGACACAGCATTCTATATTGTCTGTGTAGAAGTATACAACCCAGAAGGAATAATGCTTCTCCCAGGCTGGAACCTGATCTCATTCCCGGAGACACTGGATAACGCATCCGTAGAGTATGTACTTCAGGACTTCGATGATACACAGGTTGATGCTGTATTCTACGACAATGGTTCTGCAATGGTTGCACAAACCACTTTTGAGCCATTGAAGGCATATTGGGTACACAACAACATGAGTGAAGAGGTCATAATAGACGAAGTATATCTTACAGCAAAGGTGCCATCAACGCCTCCATCAATAAGGCTCATACCCGGATGGAATGCTATCGGTCATACATCTAAGGTAGAGCTGTCTGCAGAGGTAAGTCTTGCAAGCATCGATGATTGCTATGTTAAGATCATGGGACCATGGGTAACATCCTCACAGGAGTTTGCATATGTAGGCTACAATGGGGTCGAAGGTGTCATCAACAGTAATCAGGTAGGTACTGATGTCTTTACCATGAATATGTACGAAGGATACTATGTATTTGTGGATAAAGAGTGTGTATTAGCCTGAGGTGTTTAAAAGAAACATGAAACGAAGTTTTTGCAGTGGGACATTCTCACTGCATTTTTGATTTATAATAAGGTGGGACGTATGATAAGTGGAAAAAGACAAGGTGCATTATTAACGATATTTGTAATCTTACTGACATTCATAGTTATACCTGCTGCAGCTGTTGCACCTCCTATAATACTGGAAGGAAATCTACAGATAGACGGACAACCTGCAGCTGTAGGAACTGAAGTCACGTTAGTTGTAGACGGAAACGTTGTCGGTGGAACAACTGTGACTACTGAAGGTCTTATAGGTGACGAGCGTAGTAACAGACTGGGTTTATCTTCAGACTATGATGTAGTTATGATCTATGTGAACGGGGTGGAAGCTCAGACATTGGATCTTAAAAATTATCAAGAAGAAGTAGTATCTCTGGACATTAGTGCAGCCAGCTCTGTACAGGAAACACCTGTAGAATATGAAAAATCAACTTCTGGTGGTGGAGGAGGTTTTGGCACTTCCACTGAAAATGCCGAAGTAGAGGCCAGTAGTGTATCAGAATCTGCATCATCCGAAACAGAGGAAACAATACTCGAGAGTACAACTGAAGAACCTGCTGCAGAAGTAGCAGATGAACAAGTTTCAGAACCAGGAACTTCTTCCAGTAGTAGTAGTGGTACTATTGCAATAGTAGTTCTTGCTCTTGTAGGAATTGTTATTGTTTCTTATGGATACAGGTCCAGAAAGTAATTTGGATCTGCCTGTTGGAGAAAATAGTTTCTTCCAACTTTTATCCATATAAGTAATGATACCTGTGATCGGGAATGAATGACTGTAACTAATGGGTGTGGTTATATTAGAAGAAGCAGAACTGCCATTAGCGTGGAAATATTAAAAGCTGCATTGGAGGGTGCAAAAAAAACACATATAGTTTACAGTGCAAACCTGAACTTTGATATGGTTAACAGGTATCTTGAAATGTTAGAAGAAAAAGGTATGATTGAACGTAAAGGAAACCTGTATATAACAACTGAAAAAGGAAAAGAGTTTCAGGAAATTGCAAAGGAATTGGGTCTTTAATTTCATGGAAATTGAGTTTCATTCTACATTTGCTAAAAAATTTAAAGATCCATACTTGTTTTTCTGAATCACTTGTACATAAAATACAGACTATTTGTACAGTATCAGTCTTAATTTTTTATTACCATGTGCACGTTATTTATATTATGACAAGTTTTATGGTCATAAATGGCTATATTTGAGTCATGATATTTATACAAATGACCAAACTATCCATAGACTTGAAAATACAGACTATTGGGTTCAATCAGTTTCCGAACAACTGCAAGGAAGTATAGCCCAACAAGTTAATGGAGGAAAAACATGTTGACCCGTGAACTAATATATGGATTGATGCCTTATTCAATTCATCAAAAAATTGTGCGCTGGAAATGCAAATTTAAAAAACAGGATGATCTTTTGGTAAATAATCACCTGGCACTTTATCCTCATTCTTTTGACCTAAATAAAGTTGTGAAAGAAGAGCTGGATAAATGTGTAGCCTTTTTACCCTACTGTGCCAAGCCTATGGGCGAACATGAATGCCCGGCATCTGATAAGATCAACAAGAGAAAGAACCAGAAATGTATCAAGGTGTCCGGTGGAAAATGTAACGTACCATGCTCTCTTGGTGAGATGGTTGATGTTCTTGTAAAACATGGTTTTAAAAAGGAGCAGATCTTCATAATTGATCGTGATTCAAATCTATTCCCCTGGTTAAAACAAAAAAGAGAAGAAGGATATGAGTATTTCATGCCGGGAACAGGATGTAAATATGGTGTATCCTATGCAATAGATTATGTGGGAAAAAAACTTGGTTATAAAGGATGTATTGCCTTTGTAGATGATTTTTGCCCAGGAGACAAAGATAATGGTGTATGTAAATGCATGAACGATTATCTGGGAATGGAAGGTGTCGATAAAGGAAAAATGACCAAGATACATAAAGAAACAATTATTCTCATGGATTGCATTCTCTCAGGCGAGTATCATAATATGAATGAAGAAGTAACTCATAAATCCCCTCAAACAAATGAGTCCCCCTCAAGCATTTGATCCGATCAATTTATAGTTTTTACCTAAGTCACTTTGTATTCATCCATATTACACTTTTTTGTTTCATTTTTCGGTTTTTTATTTGTATATTTTTTTGTATACCCAAAAAAAGACGCATAATGTCCTATTTTGTTTCAACGCTAAGATTTTAAAACTATTACCCAGGTATAGTTGATTGTGGGAGAGTATGTTCCAGACAGATTTGCATACTCCAGGGGTTCTGTAAATGAAAATATCAGTTCTAGAGAGAATACACTCTTTTCTTCCATATTCGGTAAACAAAAAACTGATTGAAAAGAGACTTGGTTCTATATGTGCTAATAACAGTCTGATGACTTATAATGTAGCTATCTCCTCACCTTACATTAATTTAAAGGATATTGTTGAGAATGAACTGGATAAGTGCATAGCTTTTCTCCCCTACTGTTCCAAGCCTTTGGGTAATTCGACATGTCCTCTTTCGGTAAATTGTTCATCAAGAAAAACCCGGATATGCTTGAAGTTAGAAGGTAAAAGTTGCAATGTTCCATGTTCTCTGGGAGAGATGATCGATGTTCTTAAAAAGTATGATTTTACACAAGACCGTATATTCATAATAGACAGTGATTCCAATCTTTTCCCTTGGCTTGAAAGAAAAAAAAATGAAGGATATAAATATTTTCTTCCAGGTATAGGCTGTCATTACGGAGTTGCTTATGCACTAAAATATGTTCAGAAGAAAATTGGTCTTGAAGGCTGTATTATATTCCTGCAGGATCAGGATCCTATGGATAAAGATCATGGTGTATGTAAAAGTTTTTTTGATTATAACAATATGGAAAAAACTGACAAGGGAAAAAGAACAATGATAAGTAACGAGTCCATAAAAATCATTGAAAATATACTTTCAGGAAAAACATAATTTTGAAACTTGAAAGAAAAAGTTACTTTTAAGGCCTTTATTCTTCATCTTCTTTACTCAATAATCCTCCTCAACTATATTTCATAACATTTCTACTGATTTATGTTTGCTGTTATAATAAATACTGATATTAACAAATTATTTCTTGAAAAATATACCTCTTTTAGCTAAGGGTGGGGGAAATGCATGATAAAATGTAATATAGTTTTATTAATAGCGTTGGTGTTAATTACGATATCAGGTACATCTGCAGCAGCTTTTAATGTAGATGGAGTCAATAGTACAGATGAATGGGATCAAAATTGGAATTTCGGTCAGATAAACGGTACTGGCTATGATCCCAGCGGTCCTTTTGGAGATAAAATGGTTGTATACCAGGATGGGAATTGGTACGACAACGATCCTGCAGCCGATGCAGGTAGTAATTATAATGAAAATCTAAGCGTTGAAGGTTCTTATCCAAGTGGGTATGATATAAAAGGTATTTACGCTCATTATGATATCCTGAATGATACTCTGTATGGTATGGCAACTGTCTACGGTCTGCCAGGTGATCTTGATGGTGATGGAAACATAGTAGGTCTCGCGGAAAATGGTGATATACTCGGAAATGTCACCGGCAAACCTATAACAGGTATTGGTCCCGGAGAGCAGTGGAGTATTGTCCTTTTGCAAAATGAAAGAATGATAATGATCACCATTACGAATAATGACTGGAATGCCAATACAATCGGTATTTCAGGATTTGATATAAATGATGTTCACGCTGCAAACAGTAATGCCGGAGGACCTGACAACTGTACAAACTGTGTTTATGAAATATCAATAAGTAATCTTTCGGATTATTTCGATATGCTTCCCGGTGAACAATTCAGTGTCGCCTCAAGTGCCGGTGGAAATCTGGATATTGTCGGAGAAGATATAGCTGCGGTTTTCTTTGAAATTCCAAATCCTTCAATAGATATTGAGAAGTCAACTAATGGTGAGGATGCCGATAGTGCTCCGGGTCCGGGTATACCTAAGGGTAATGAAGTGCTGTGGACATATATAGTGAACAACACAGGTAATGTGCCACTTGTAAATGTTACTGTTATTGATGATCAACTAGGTCCGGTTACTAACATAATATACAAAGGTGATGGTGATGATGTACTGGCTATTGGTGAGAACTGGATATATGTTGCAAACGGCACTGCAGAATGTGGTCAGTATGAGAACAATGCTACCGCAGTTGGTTTCTTTGATGTAATAGGTGTATTTGATACTGATCCAAGTCACTACTTCGGAGAATGTCCTGACATTGACATTGAGAAGGCTACTAACGGTGAAGATGCTGATACTGCACCTGGACCTGGAGTAATGGAAGGAGATGCTGTTACCTGGACTTATGTTGTTACAAACACAGGTAATGTTAATCTTA
>NZ_FNCA01000012.1 GCF_900100715.1 Methanolobus vulcani
CTTTGTCCAGGCGAAATCTGATATGTGTGTGTTGAGTATACACGGTTATTTCGATAAAGTTTATATACAATGGTTCCATCCATGTATCGCTCATTGCCAAGATGGCGGAGCGGCTACGCAATCGCCTGCAGAGCGATTCCATTCCGGTTCGAATCCGGATCTTGGCTTTAACTTTATCTTTCATCGTGAGTGAGTTTGGCGGCCATAGCGGCGGGGTAATTCCTGTACCCATCCCGAACACAGAAGATAAGCCCGCCAGCGTTCCTTACTGTACTGAAGTATGAGAGTCTTCGGGAAATACGGATCGCTGCCAACTCACTCACAATTAATCCTGCTTTTCTATTAACAATATTTTTATTCTACAAACAGTAACAACTTTAAACTTTTGGTTTTTCTGATAATTTTATTAGAAATTTTAATCATTAAATCGATATACAATTGGTTTTGTATGTATACGATTCTTCTCTTAAATAATCTTTCAATGAGCCCAGCCGATTTTATTATGGGGTATTATATTATATGTATTATATACTCAAAAGCACCTTTATAACATAAAGTCAGTACAAGAATTGTTTCTCTCTTGTTCAAAAATGGGGCTCAACAGCCCTCATTTTCTTTTTTGAAAAACTGTGTTTATTTGAACAGATTTATCCATCCCTGTACGAGTATTACAAGGATCACCAATGGAAGCACATATCTTGCGTAATACTTAGACCATTCTGGTATTTTCTTTCCAATTCCCGTGTTTGCTTCAGTAAGGAAATTATCCCATCCCCAGCCCCTTTTCAAGGCACAGAACAATACTATTGAAATCGCACCAATTGGCAGAATGTTATAGCTAAAAATAAAATCTTCAAGATCAAGAATTCCACTTCCCGGTCCAAATGGTTGAATACTGCTCAACGGGCCAAAGCTCAGTGCACATGGGAGTGAAAGAACAAATATTCCGATCCCATCGACAAGTGCAGCCTTTTTACGGCTCCATCCCCATTCATCCATTGTAAATGCCATTATATTCTCAAAAATTGCAATAACAGTTGACATTGCAGCAGATGAAAGAAAAACAAAGAACAGAAATCCCCACATTATTCCCCATTTCATATTATTGAAAATATTAGGGAGCGTGACGAAAAGAAGCTCAGGCCCCGATCCGGCATCCACTCCAAAAGCAAATGCTGCAGGGAAAATAACAAGACCTGCAAGCAGTGCAATCGAAGTATCAAGAACAACAACATTCATGGCTTCTCCAGACAAAGCTCTTTCTTTTCCAATATAGCTGCCAAAAATAGCCATTCCTCCGGCACCAGTGCTTAATGTAAAAAATGCCTGTCCCATTGCAGCATAAACTGCATCCCGGTTTATCAGGCTAAAATCAGGTTTCAGATAAAAGAGAATACCAGCAGATGCTCCTTCAAGACTTACAGATTTAAAGACTAGGATTATTAATATGACAAACATCCCTGCCATAAGTCTTTTACTGATCTTCTCCGCACCGTTCTGAAGTCCTCTGGAACAAACCCAGAATCCAGAGATTACAACAATTCCCATCCAGAATACTATTTCCTTTGGGTTGCTAAGGAAATTTCCAAAGAAATCACCAACTTCCTGTGGGCTAAGTCCGTTAAAACTTCCAGTGATTGAATAATATATGTATGCAATTCCCCATCCTGCAACTGTTGTATAGAACATAACAAGAATTATATTTCCAACAATTCCCATGTACCCAAAAAGATGCCATTTAGTTCCAGAAGGTTCAAGTTTTCTCATGGCTCCTGCAATATTAAGTTTTCCTGCTCTTCCAATGGAATACTCCATGAGAAGTATTGGAAATCCAAGCAGTAGAAGAAATGCAAGATAAATAACTACAAAGGCCGCTCCTCCATATTTACCTGTTATATATGGAAAGCGCCAGATATTTCCAAGTCCAATGGCACATCCTGCTGATATCAGAAGGAATCCCAGTCTGCTGGCAAGTTGTTCTCTTTCATCATTTTTGTTTTTGTCATATTGCATAGCTTCTCTGTCTATTATGTTTGCATATATAATATATTTATACAACGGTTTTGACAGACAAAAATCTATCAGAAATAATTATACGGGTAAAGGTCAATGTTTACAGGATATCGTATGTGGGGAATTTAATGAAAGAATATGATCTGATTGTAATTGGCTCTGGTTCAGGTATGAATTATGTAAATGCAATGCTTGATGCAGATCCTGAAATGAAAGTTGCCTTGATAGACAAAGACGAACCAGGAGGAATATGTCTTACAAGAGGCTGCATCCCTTCAAAGATGCTTCTCTATCCTGCAGAACTTGTAAGAAACATTGAAAAAGCAGAGAATTTTGGTATCAAAGCTTCAATCGCGGATATTGATTTTAAAGCTGTAATGGATAGGATGCGCTCTACAATATCTTCAGACATCGAAGACATAAAACATAGCTATACACATATTCCTCGTCTGGATTTCTATAACGAGGCTGCAGAGTTCGTTTCACCCTACACCATGAAAGTAGGTGATGAAACCATCAACTCCAAAATGATTTTCCTGTGTACAGGCTCAAAACCGGCAATTCCACCGGTAAAAGGACTTGATGATGTGGAATATCTCACAAGTGACGATGTCTTGAGACTAACAGAGCTCCCGGAAAGCCTTGCCATAATCGGTGGAGGGTACATTGCAGCGGAATATGGTCATTTCTTCTCAGCCATGGGTTCAAAGGTTACTATAATTGGAAGAAATGCAAGGATAATACCTGAAGAAGAACCAGAAGTTTCCACCCTTGCAAAGAAAATGATGTCAGAGTATATGGACATTCTTACCAATTGTGAGGTTGTGGAAGTAAAAAACTCACCTGAAGGTAAGCTTGTGATTGCAAAAGACCGCAAAACCGGTGAAGAAAAAGAAGTTGTTGCTTCTGTAATACTTGTGGCAACAGGCAGGGCTCCGAATACCGATATTCTCAAACCAGAACTTGGGGGCGTCGAAACTGATAAACATGGCTGGATAAAGGTAAATGAACATCTTGAAACATCACAACCCAACGTATGGGCTTTTGGTGACGCGAACGGAAAGTATCTTTTCAAGCATGTTGCAAATCATGAATCAACTGTTGTCTACTACAATGCTGCTCTGAAAAAGAAAGCAAAGGTAGACTATCATGCCGTGCCTTACGCTGTCTTCTCTCATCCTGAGATCGCAGGGGTTGGCATGACCGAGAAGCAGGCCATCGAAGACTACGGAGAAGACAAGATAATTCTAGGTTACTATCGCTTTCAGGATACTGCAAAAGGAATAGCCATGTCGCTTACCGATGAGTTTGTTAAGATAATTCTAGATAATGATACTCAGAAGATTCTCGGTGCTCATATCATAGGTCCTGATGCGTCGGTTCTTATTCACGAGATAATTCCTGTTATGTACACCGAAGAACAGGCTGCCGGTCCTATTATGTACTCAATGGATATTCATCCGTCACTTAGTGAAGTCATCAAAAGAGCATTCTATTCAAGAATCCCACTCAATGAATACCATATGATAATGCAGGCTTATGGATTGGAAGAAACAGAGTAATTAATAATATCTAAAAAAGGAAATATGAGAGAACTTTAGTTCTCTCCTAACCATTCGTTGACTTTATCCGGGTTTGCATCTACCCATTTCTGAGCAGCTTCTTCCTCAGGTACACCATCTGCAAGATCAGACATTACAGACTGGATATCATCGTGAGTCCAGTGGAATCTGCTAATTATTCCGTAAAGTTCAGGGTCATCTTCTGCGAGTCCTTTTCTTGCGAGTGTTTCTACATGGTCAGCCTGTCCATAAACACCATTTGGATCATCAAGGTATTTCAGGTCAAAGCTGTTAAATGCCCAGTGAGGTGACCAGAGAGTTACAACAACCCATTTCCCATCTTCTATTGAGTTCTTAAGTTCAGCTGTCATTCCTGCACTGCTGCTTGCAACAAGTTCGTAATCAAGGCTATAGTTCTCAATTGCAGTTTCGGTTGTTGACATGATGCCTGCTCCCGGATCAATACCAATGATCTCACCATTGAACTGATCCTTATGAGCATTTAGTTCATCAATAGAATCAATTGTCACATATGTTGGAACAACAAGACCGATGCGGCAGTCTTCAAGATTCACTGCAACACTATCGATTTCATTTCCATACTGTTCCCAGTAATTCTTCTGGGTCTGTGGAAGCCATGCGGAAGTTGTAAAATCGAACTGACTGTCTGCAAGTCCCTGATAGAGTGCACCTGCGTCAACAGCAATTATATCAACATTATAACCTGCTTTTTCAAGAACAAGTTTCATAACATTAGTACTGGCAATCTCCCCATCCCAGAGAACATAACCAATTGTTGCTTCTTTTGTAACCGGGGTTGTTTCTTGTACTGTTCCATTGTTCGTATTGTCTGCATTAGTAGTGTTCTGGCCAGCACATCCGCTTACAATGACAAGCATTGCAAGCATCAGTATGACTGTAATTATTTTTGTTTGCTTTTTCATATTATCACAACGTTAATTAAAGGTATAAAGGCCACTTGGGGCCCTTATTTCTGTTTTGTACTGTTACTTTTTAGGCGTGAGACTTTGTGTCAGCCTGTCAAGTATAATGGCAATTATCACAATTCCAAGACCTGCTTCGAATCCCTGCCCAATGTTTACTCTCTGGATTCCTACAAGAACCTGGTAACCAAGTCCTCTTGCACCGATCATAGCTGCGATAACAACCATTGATAGTGAAAGCATGATACACTGGTTTACACCCGCCATAATTGTAGGTAGAGCAACGGGAAGTTCAACTTTGAAGAGCTTTTGTATTGAAGTTGTTCCAAAAGCAGTTGCAACTTCTTCTAGTTCTACAGGAACCTGGCGGATACCCAGATTTGTCAGGCGAATTGCAGGTGGCATTGCAAACACGATTGTTGCCACAAGACCGGGAACATTTCCAAGTCCAAAGAAGATAACTGCAGGTATCAGGTAAACAAAAGAAGGCATTGTCTGCATGAAATCCAGTATCGGTTTGACAATATGGAAAATCGTTTCATTCTTTGCAGCTATGATTCCTGTTGGAATAGCAATTAACAAAGCCACAAGGGCCGACGATAATACAAGGGCAATGGTTTCCATGGAAAGTGTCCACAATCCCATGCTATCAATTAGTAATAACCCGAATGCGCTTCCAATTGCAAGTTTGATATTTTTCCTGGAAATGAGGTAAATAAGAATTGTAGCCACAATGATGAATGCAAAAGGTGGTAAAAATAACAAAGCATCCTTAAAACTGGATATTAAGATGTCGATGATATTACTGAAAATATCCATCAAAAAACCGAATTTGTCATTCAGCCAGTAAACTCCTGATTCTACAGTTTCCCCTATGGGAAGGTCAGGTAAGATCATTCTGATCATCCTCCGTGATCGCCAGAGCACCAAGTATGCTGCCTCTGACAATTACTCCTATGAGTTTGTTGTTTTCATTAATTACCGCAAGCGGACTGGAAGAGTCTGACATTACAGGAATGATTTCCTTGATAGGTACGTCAGGTTTCACAGACAGAATATCTGTAACTAAAACATCTTGTATTGTTTTTTTGTCTTTCACTGCCGCAACGGCATCATCTATGAAGAGTATCCCCTTGACGGTCTTTTCAGGATCAACCACAAATATCGAGGATATTCCGTGTTTCTTCATAAGCTGAAGTGCAACTTTAAGTCCTGAGTTGATAGAAACAACAGGTTCAGGTCTTTTCATCACATTTTCAGCAGTAAGTATTTTAGTCCTGTCAACTCCGGCAACGAATTCTGAAACGTAATCATCTGCTGGGTCAGTAAGTATCTCCTCTGCAGTACCTATCTGGGCGATGATACCATCCTTCATGATGGCGATACGGTCACCGAGTTTCAGTGCTTCGTCAAGATCGTGTGAAACAAAGACAATGGTTTTTTTCATCTTATCCTGAAGTGCAAGTAGCTCATCCTGCATCTCTGATCTGATAAGAGGGTCAAGCGCACTGAATGCTTCATCCATAAGCAGGACATCAGGGTCAGTAGCAAGTGCCCTTGCAAGTCCTACTCTCTGTTGCATTCCTCCGCTTAACTGTGATGTTTTACTTGATTCATAACCTTTAAGCCCGACTTTAGCGATTGCTTCTTCAGCTTTTGCATACCTTTCTTCTTTTGAAACTCCCTGTATCTCAAGACCAAAAGCCACGTTGTCGATAACAGTTCGGTGAGGCAGGAGTGCGAATCCCTGGAATACCATACTTAGCTTTTTTCTCCTGGTTTCCCGGAGTTCCTTATCGTCCATGGTGGCAATATCGTCACCATCGATCAGAATGTGTCCGTCACTTGGCTCAATCAGACGGTTAAGGCAGCGTAAAAGAGTTGATTTTCCTGAGCCAGAAAGTCCCATAAGCACAAAAGTTTCTCCTTCATAAACATCAAAACTGACATTGTACAGACCAACCGTCTGTTTTGTCCTTTCGAATATTTCCTGTTTAGAGACGCCTTGCTCTACTAATGAGATTGCTTTTTGAGGGTGTTTGCCAAAGATCTTGACAAGATTACGAATTTCTATTTTCTTTTTTCTATGAATTGTAATACCTCAATTTGAATTACGATCATTTGAATTAGTTGCCTATATTTTTGACTTGACAACCCTATATTAATGTATCGTTTAATTTTTGTCTAAATAAGTTCTATTATGTTTGATTTTGCCAAAATAAGCTCAAAAACTAATTTTCTGTGTATTATTATAATAGTAGCGCAGAGGGACTATATTCATTTATATATAATTCTTATTTGCTTGAATAAAAGACATTATCACAAAAGAAAAGGGATAATATCCCTTTTTGGTAAAGAAATCAGATAAATTCTGATATTTTATCTTTTGAATTTGCCGTTAATTAACCACTTGTTGTTCTTACTCTTTAAGATATCGACAGCTTCCTGTGGAATGAATACTTTTCCGTTTCCATCGTCTGCTTTTGGAGCATATACTACAACACCATTGAGTTCGATCTCATCTCCACTGCCAATGGTCATAATATCCTTGTTTACAGGAAGTTCGGCCACCTTGTCCTCGTATGTGATTACAAGTACGGGGTTCTTTGCATCTGTTGTATCAAGTTCCCACATTCCCGGGAATGCTTCTTCTACATCTACAAAGAGCTTGTCACTTACGTCATCAAGGACAAACCCAAACTCATCAGCTACATATGTTGCAAGTTCTGTGTTGTCGAAAAGACCTATTGGCCTGTCAGGACCGTATGACCAGAGAGGTACATCTCCACCGGTGTGTCCGCCTGTTGTCCATCCAATCTCATTGTCGCTGTCTTCTGCTACAAGTGGGTCAATGAGTTCTTCAACTGTGAGGTCTGTGTAGGATGTTTCTCTGTTTCCGATTGTCATTCCACCTGTGTTGTGATCAGGGAAAACAATTACCAGAGTATGTCCGTCCTCTTCTGCGAAGTCAACAGCTGCTTTTACAGCTTCATCAAATGCAAGGAAATCAGTTACCATGTATACAGGATCATTTGCGTGTCCTGCCCAGTCAACCTGACTTCCTTCTACCATAAGGAAGAAACCATCCTGGTCTTCTGAAAGAAGATCAATAGCTTTTGTGGTCATTTCTGCAATTGTTGGTTTTTCATCCACGCGGCTCATTTCTGGAGACATAGCTGCTCCTGCAAACATTCCCCATACTTTTCCGTATTCAAGTTTTTCAAGTTCGCTTGATGTTGTAATGAACTGGTAGTTTCTGCTTTGAAGGACATCAATTAAGTTTTCTCCGTCACCACGGGCTTCATAGAGGTAGTCTTCTCCACCGGCAAGTACTACGTCAACATCCTCGTAGACCATCTGCTCAATAATGTCATCATAAGACTTTCTTGAATCGACGTGTGAAGCAAAAGCTGCAGGTGTAGCATGTGGAATCTCTGAGGTTGCAACAAGGCCTGTTGCCTTTCCTTCAAGTTTCGCACCTTCAAGAACAGTTGCAAGTGGTACATATTGTTCAGCCACTTCAGATTCATCGATTGTGCTGAGAAGTGTGTCATATTCTGGACCTACACTGAGGAATCCGTTAGATGTCTTATAACCAGTTGAAAAAGCAGTTGCAGCAGATGCAGAGTCAGTAATTATTGAATCTGCCATGTATGTCTTGACCATTCCAGAAACCATGCTGTCAAGCTGAAGGTCTTCGCCACTGTACCAGCGAGCAAGTGTCTGGACACTCTGGTCACATCCGTCAGGTACCATTACAATAATGTTTTTGATCTTCTTTTCTGAATTCTGGTTAGAATTGTACTGGCCTGAGTTTTTGTAATCATCATCATAGTTCCAGTTGTTGTCATTGTTCTTGCCAGCCACAGCAGAAGCTGCACTTCCAAGAACGAGCATGCATATAACAAATAACGCAAATAGTATATTGTGTCTCTTATCCATCAAATCACCAACCTCTTTTGAGGTTCACTGGCTTGTTTTTGGTGTAGGGACATTTGAACTTTCTACCAATAGATTATGTAGCTGAATTTTTTATTTTCTTTATTAGTAGTGCTATATACTACGTTGATAATAAAATAGTTCCGTTAGAACTCAAAAATCTATATAGTTCTATAACTGCGTAGCATGTTTTTTTAAGATCAAAGAAATAATAACATGAAAAAGAAACTGAAAAGCTAGGCTTTTCTTATATTACTGTAATACATGCATTCTTCCCTGCTGAAAAGTGGCATGTCAATATCATCATCAACTACCTGGGCAGGTGACCCTCTTACAAGTACAGCAGGTACACTTTCCCCGGCTTCTCCCATAAGAAGCTGAGCAGCAGAAACAAGATTATCAGCAACTGCTTTGCGGGTGATTGTCATCTCTTTTCCAAAGAGGTCAAAAGTTCCCCTTGCATCCTCAACAGGAACCATTCCGGAAGTTCCAAGTGCAATTCCAACACACCCAAGTCTCAGAGGCTGTGTACGGCTGTCACCGACGATAACTCCAATGTTGCGTTTGCAACGTTCTTTGATCTCTCTTCTGATCCTGCCAGCACTTTTCTGTGCATTTTCAGGAAGAAGAACTACATATCCTTCAGGTGCATTGGAAGCATCAATACCGGCATTAGGAGCAAGTGTTCCTTTGGTAATGGTAAGTGCAGCTCCCGGAACGCCTCCGAATATCTCATCGCATTCCTGAAGTATCAGTTCCATTTCCCTGACATCAAGCTGGTATTTTTCAGCAAGCTCTTCTGCTTTTTCTCCGGGAATAATATCATCAAGGCGCACAAGCCGTCCTTCGGCTGTTGCAACTGGTGATTCGGCAATGATGAGAATGTCATTATCCTTAAAAATCAATCCTTGCTTTTCAAGTGAATCAATGATCTTCTCTGCAATGTTGTCTCCGGGTTTAATTAGCGGAGTTTTTATCCCAAACATTTGCAGGGATGGGAAAGATGGCTCATCTGGCATTAGTTCTCTCCTGTAAGATAGTTTTTCATAATTTTGATGGCACAGTAATCTCCACACATGGAACATGGCCCTTCATCAGGACACATCTGTGCAGGTCTGGTAGGGTCTATAGCAAGTTCTGCCTGTCCTCTCCAGTCAAAGTTTGCTCTCTTTTCAGCTAGCATCAGGTCAGCATCAGTTAATCCATATTTCATGGAATCTCCGATGTGAGCTGCAATCCTGAATGCAATAAGTCCTTCTTTAACCTGTTGCGGGTTTGGAAGTGAAAGATGTTCTGCAGGTGTAATGTAACAGAGATAATCTGCTCCGGCACCACTGGCCATACTTGCGCCAACTGCTCCTGCAATATGGTCGTATCCAACAGCAATATCAGTAGGAAGTGGTCCTGCAACAAACAATGGAAAATCAGCTTTTTCCTTGTATAATTTCACAGAATCCCGAATGTCAGATGCCTGAATGTGTCCCCCCATTCCGTTGATTATAACTTGCACGCCCATTTCATTTGCTCTTTTAGCAAGTGCTGCATTAGTTTCAATTTCCATTAACTGGGCACTATCTTTCAGGTCATGTACGCATCCGCTTCGCATTGTATTTCCAAGTGACAGGACGACATCATTCTCCCTAAGTATCTCCATTATCTCGTCAAAATGCTCAATGAAAGGATTCTCACATTCATTAAGAAGCATGAAACTGCTGGTAAAGGAGCCACCTTTTGAAACCATTCCCATAACCCTGCCTGTGTCTTTGAGTTGTTCAAGCATCTCCTTTTCCACGCAATGAAGCAGCACTGAACTTACTCCTTCATCAACATGTTTTTTCAGGTAGGAAAGAATGTCATCGGTAGTTACATTCTCCATTCCACATTCAACTATTGTCTGGTAAATAGGAACAGTTGTTACAGGAAGTTCTGTGTTCTCAAACACCATTTTCCTGATGGCAGAGATATCTCCTCCCATTGACAGATCAGTAATTGTAGCCGCTCCGTATTGCTGTGCGATCTTCACCTTTTCGATCTCTGCTTCAGGGTCAATTGCAGCTGATGATGTTCCCAGGTTAACATTGATCTTGGTGCTGGCACCTTTGCCGATCGCAACAGGCGGGCACCCTTTGCGAGTCATTATAACAAGGCTGCCGTTTGCAACTCTTTCCAGAACAAGTTCTTTATCAATATTCTCTTTTTTTCCAATTTCCAGCATCTCAGGTGTGAGGGTGCCCTCTTTTGCATGGTCGATCTGCGTTTTTGTCATTATTATTTCTTCCTGATATCGGCCAGTTCAAGTATGGTTGGTGTATTGTTATGTTTGCCAATTGGCATAAGGTGAATTCCACGACAGAGCTTTTGCAGCTCTTTTATTGCCTCTGCACAAATGGCCACTCCTTCTTCCATTGGTCTTTCAGCTGAGTCCATTCTCTCTATAATCTCATCAGGCACGCTTATTCCAGGAATGTTCCCGTTCATAAACCGTGCCATGTTTGCAGACCTGAGTGGAATAACTCCGGCAATAATCGGGACTTCAATGTCTCCGATGGATTCCATGAAGTCTTCGAACATAGAAATATCATAAACAGCCTGCGTCTGCATGAAATCAATGCCTGTTTTGACCTTCTTTCGCAGTTTCATCATCTGTGCTTTTTTGGAAGGATCAGTATTTGTCACAGCTCCCACAACAAACTGCGGCGGATTATCAATGACATTGCCTGCAAGATCGAGACCTTCCTGCATCTTCCTTATGATATTCAGAAGCTGCACGGAGTCCAGGTCATAGACCGGTCTTGCTTTAGGATGATCTCCTTTTGTTGTGTGATCACCTGTCATAATGCAGATGTTCCTGATGCCCATGGAGTATGCCCCAAGCAGATCGGATTGCAGTGCAAGCCTGTTCCTGTCCCTGCATGTAAGTTGCATGATAACCTCATGACCGCTGTCAAGGAGAGCTTTACTCACTGCCAGTGGACTCATACGCATAATAGCTTTCTGGTTGTCAGTTACATTGAGAGCGTCTACCCACCCTCTTGTGAGTTCCGCATCAGAAAGCATCTCTGCAAGGTCTGTTCCCTTTGGAGGGCTGACCTCTGCTGTTATCAGAAAATCGTTTGATGTGAGTTTATCTTTGAAGGTCCGGGACATCGGGGAATTATATGTATGTCAGGGTTTTAAAATCATCGCAGGAGGGAATCTAGTTTCTTTTTCAAGAGTAAGTATTTCTCTTCGTTTTCAGGATAAAGGTTGATTTCTCCAGGCTTGATATTTATTTTGATGGCTTTTGGATAATGGGACATTCTATATGCATTTATGAAAATTATTATGCACATCAGAGGGACAAAGATTGATCTTATAATTATTTGTAAATCTATATTTCCAATTCTACGCGTGTTATCCAAGGAAAAATATGTTGTCGCCAGTATCGCTGAACCTAAAAATAAAAAATATGGTATCTTATATTTGTACAAGAAATTGTTAAAATCAGAGATATCTATGATTTTTTCCACAGGTATTGTCGTTTCTCTGAAAAATGGTTTTTTTATTCTCACTTCATCAGAGTAGATTGATATTTTATAAAGTGCTAGCAAATAGATTGTTGCTAAAATGCACGCACTTATAATCGTAATTCCCCATTCTGTGAAGATATGTATATAGAATAACTCCATAAAAAATAACATCACTAATGCTGTAGACACGGTGACTACTACGAATATCACTTGAAAGTCTACCATGCTCAAAGGTACTTTCATTTTGACGACATCGTTTGCTTTGTTCTGATCAACAATTTGTTGAGATGATTTAAAATTTGAATTGCTTTGTTTTGTCTCCATGTCATGCAGTTTCATGTGTTTCAATTATCCTTTTCAGTTCTTCAGGTTCCTTTGAGTAAAATATGAAGTTGGATTTGTCGGTATCTACTCTCAGCAAATTTGAGTATGGAAGTCTTTTCAGTAGATTTATAATAACTACTGCTTCCAGGAATATAAGCCAGAAATCATAAAGGAATAGATTTATTCCTTCCATTAATGAAACTCCTGCTATCCCATAAAAGAAGTCTTGCCCGGATTTGTAACTTATATATATTGTAAGAAAAAGTAATATGGTTACTATTGCCAAACGATATGCGTAGTTTCTATTCTTCTTTATTTGCACATCTTTTATGTCTTTCTTGTTAATCACCAGAGGACTCATAAGAGGTCTGTGAATTATTATCATGTGGGGATCTATCTCAACCTGTGTCCGTTCTTTAATAAGAAGGATGATGAATCCCATGTACCAGATTACATAAATCAGTATTTTGCATTCTGAAGTTCGCAGGCACAGAGCATAGAGTATTAAAGTTGCTACTATCATGGGGACAAGAACTTTTAACATGCTTTTGTCAAAGGTCATGTCCAGTTGCATCTTTTGTTTAAACTGGTTGTCTGTGTTCATTTTAGCAATCTCTTCTCAAATTAGAACCTGGCATTTCAATAGATCATTTGTATCATCAGGAAGTTGGGGGAGCAAGGCCACATGTATGTGAGTCTAATCGGATTACATTGCGACCTTGCAGTTGGTACATTGGGTTCCCACGGACTTTCTATATTTGTGGGGGACAATACTAAAAAAACATTAATTTATTTATGTATTATGGCCAAAGATTCAAACTGTTTGGTATGGATCAATTATAAAAAAGTACAGGGATGATCAGAAATCTCTTTATTCTTTCATTTCTGTTGCACTGAGGTATGCATCTTCCAGTGAAAGGGAGTTCTCGATAAGTTTGAATACCTGTCCTCCGTTGTTCACAATTAATTTGTTAAGTTCCGGTTTAACATCTGTTTTAGAGTTAACATAGATCTCCAGAATATTCTTCTCTTTTAATTCGGTCTTTACAACGTATTCCACACCTTCTACTAAAGATACTATTTCAGGTGACATGTTGTAAATTCCAACTGTAATTACTCCATTTGACTCAAGCCGTCGGATATCTCCGATTGTTCCTTCGGTGATAAGCCTGCCATTCTTCAGGATTCCTATATGGGTGCAGATCTCCTGAATTTCCAGAAGGTTGTGGGATGAGGCGAATATTGTAATTCCATTATCATTGCAGTCACGGATTATCTGTTTGACCTGTCGCACTCCAACAGGGTCGAGACCATTTGTGGGTTCGTCGAGAATGAGTATTTTCGGGTCATTTAAAAGGGCCTGTGCAATGCTTAATCGCTTTTTCATTCCATGGGAAAAAGAGCCTACTTTTTTTGTCATCTCGTTTTCAAGGCCGACACGTTCCAGTAAAAGCATTGATTGTTCCTGTCCTTCATCTTTGCTAAGACCTTTCAGTCTGGCAAAATAATTCATCTGGCTGAGGGCAGTTCGTTCATCATAAAACTCAGAGTCCTGCGGAACCAGACCCAATATATTTTTGATTTTGTCAGCTTCCAGGGACAGATCCATATTATCAATAAGTATCTGACCACCATTTGGAATTGAAAGTCCTGATAGTATTTTGATGGTGGTGGTTTTTCCTGCGCCATTCTGTCCCAGAAATCCGTATATACTTCCCTTTTCCACGTCAAAGGACAGATCTTCCAGTACGTATCTTGGGCCATATTTTTTGTACAGGTTCTTAATGGAGATTGCTGTTGCCATTATAGATCTCTCCTTTTAAATACTAATACATCAATGGATAAAGTGGCAATTATAAAGACCAACATTGAAAAGAGGTTCTTGATTATATTGAAATAGTCATTTTCTCCGGGGAGATTTTTCATCGTTTCTGAAACAGCAAAAGCATAATAGGGGGGAGTTAAGTATCTCAAATACTCGATGCCACCCTGCATAAAGAAGTATATGGTAATTCCCAGTAGTACTGCTGACATCGTAAATGCTATTTTGTTATTTCCTGACAGAATTGACACAAAAGTAAAGATACTGATAAAGCATCCCAGATACAGACTTGAAAATAGCCAGAAAAATATCATTTTCTGCAGGTCAAAGACGTTGCCTGATGTGAAATTATCTACCTGTCCTACAATTGCAACAATAAAAGTAAGGAATGCAAATATTATGAATAAAAAACAAAACTTGCCAAGCACAAAAGATGCTCTGTCAATTTTTGAAATTATATATCTGACCGTTCCATTTTCAACTTCATTGCTTATGCTGTCAAATGCTGTAACAAGTATGAAAAAAGGTCCGATGATCAGTATTATCATGAAAGAAATATAGGTGAACGGAATATTACCCGGATCTGAAAACAGGAATGCTAAAGATGTGCTGTAGTGCATTGCCAGAATACAAATGAATGCCAATGCACTGCTGAAAAACCATACATGCCTGCTTTTTACCCCTCTTAATATCTCGTCCTGGGCAACAATTCTTATTTTAGATATATTCATGTTATCAGTCCGTTCTATTATCACTGATGTTGCATGCGACAAATGCTGCAAATGATCCAATATCGAATGAATTAAAATATTAATAACTACAAACCCACTTAATAATGCTGTGGCTGCAATCTTCAATTAATATGTTCTATATCCTCGCTGCATTATGATTATATGTTTTTCTTCTAATAGTTGAAGTGATTGAATAGGTGGTTATAGCAATTACCAAAATACCAAAAATGAAAGACAAATTCTCAAAATCTGTTATCTTTTATCGTATGTATTTGTTCATATGTCCAAAAAAAGACTATAGACACAATTCCAAGAATTGTTATTCCTTTTAGTATAGGTAAAACTGGATACTTAAGAACAGAGTAACGAGCAAGAATGAAAATTGAGCATGTAATATAGAAAAAAATCCAATTTTTTAGATTAATTATATATGTATCATTTTTTATGAAGAAAATCTTTGATACTTTATCGGCAACAATTATCAGAACTAGTATCCAAAATATCTGATTTATGTTATACATTATGGAACTGTAAATATATACCAGGTATATTAATGTTAGAAATGCAATTATTTTTATCTGAATTTCTGAGTTTCTCTTATTTGTTTCATCTTTTATATTAAGTGCATGTTTTAGTATCAAATTTATAGAAGAATTTTCCAAATTCTCTTTCCTCCTATACCAAACCATAATAGTGAAGTGAATTATAGTAATTAATAGCGGCAGAGTAAATTGAACGGATGTTTCTATTGAAATGTAGCCTTCCAGTTTAACTAAACCAACAATCAGGAAAGAAAAAAATAAACTGGAATAGAACGCCAGATTTCTTCCTTTACAATTGCATTCATTTAATCCTTCCCCTCAAAATCTACAAAATAAAATATCGCTGATTATGTTTTCATCGATGTTGCTGTTACATAACCCTAATTTTCAAAATTGATGTAGTGCTTTTTTAATCATAAACTTGATCATCTGAACTAGGAGGAGTCCCACTGGAATCCACATCTACATTACGGTATACAACATCAACTTCCATTTTTTCCCCATTTCGTCTTATCTCCCCTGCTTGTTCAATTATGTATTTTATGTTTAGTATGCCCCCGAAATCTACCCAGCCAATTACTCCCGCTTCTGATGCTGTAAAACGAGCTTTGCTTTTAGAATAGCCAACGACATTTCCATTGTAGATATATATCTCTGGCTTACTTCCTTCATTCATAAGTATGCCGGGTTCTAATTCTAATTTGTATTCTTTCCCGGATAACTGAATAGTAATTTTGCCAGAATCTGCATCTTTCATGAAAGCTACAGGGTCAACAGTGACAATATCATATTTCGTTATTGAATCGAACCTCTGTAAATTGACTCCATCATCTCCATTAATTTCTATTTTTTCAAAATGCACATTTTGTGAAGTTTCGTTTGATGATTCTACTGCTTTCTCATTTATAACTATCAGAGAAACGAATACCAGTACAAAACAAATTATTATAATTTGTTTATTATTCATTTATCTCTCGCCTTGCCTTTATACGCTTTTGAGCCGAAATAACTCTATAATCTTATGTTGATATATGGTGCATATTATTGCAATGTAGTCGTTTCATTTTTTATTTAACTATTATGGCCAGAGCTCAAACTGAAAATACTATAGTTCAATTTTTTGATGCAAAAAGACACCAGTAATAAACAACTTCAAAAAAAGAAAATAGAAGGCTATGGATAACCTCAGCCGATTTCATAAGATGCTACAAGCACTTCTCATGTATTTACATCAATAACAAGATTCATGTTCTACCGGATATTGCATACAAAATGAATTAGCGATTTTCCATTGCGATCGTGATCCTGTAAAGAAGTGATGACAAAACTATCACTGCAACCACCCACAAGATGCCGGTTTCAACCAACATTCTGGAAAAATCCGCACCTGATATGTCCATCAGGTACAAGGAGCCCGTTACATATCCAACCTTAAAAATATCATTTTGAAATCGGGAGCGTTTCATGTCCGGATCATTATCAAAATACTTGTCCTGCAACAAATAATATAATTTATACAGTATCACGGATTCTATTAAAAAAACAAGACTTGATAGCATATCCATATTAAGATCTCCGATTTTGATTATTGTGAGTGTGATCTCATTTTATATTAGTTAGAAACTATGCCTGTATTAGATCAATTTGAAATGATCGTATCGGTCTAACACAGTGCAAGTTTCAATCAAGTTTGTTTAATTTGCCTTTAATATTCGTTAGCACTAGCATACCACGTGAAACTGGGATATGTTCCTGCTGGAGATTTTACCTGTACCCCAGCAGCATTAAATCCTACATCAAAAGTGCCTGTTCCACTAGCAGACCACTTTGATTCAAACTGAGTTGTAGTGAAAACATTAGGATATAACTTGCCATCGGGATCAGTGAATGTTTGAGATATTGAAGCAACTACTGGCACGGATAATCCAAGTGTAAGTGTCTTAGTCTCACCACTTTCTGTATACACCGTTCCACTTGGTGACCAATCAACAATTTCTCCATTATTAATATTTTTGATACCCGTTTTAATCCATTTCAATGGTAATGGCACATTAAGCTTATCAGTAGATTGTACCCAAATAACGAAATAATCATAATCAGGGTCATTTTCATTATCGACAGAATACATTCTGTAGGACATCAATTGCTGGCCATAGATGTTACTTGTATCTGATGCATCAGACCCTATTAATGTTAATCCACTTGTAGAAGGATTGGGGTTACTTAATGAACGTATGCCAATATCTGATTCATTTAGTAGTATTTCAGGTTTAGAAACATGCTTACTCACCGAAATTCCACCACCATCAAAATTATTTACTTCTTTAGCACTCACAGCCGGTACAAACGCCATGCTAACCAGCAACGTTGCCGCAAGCATCATGCTTAATCCAAATATAATATATGTTTTCATCATTTCACCTTTTGTTTTGTCCCAAAAAGCAAAATTTGACAAGCTTTAAGTATCCTCAAAGCCAACCATAACCTTGCCTTAGGGCGTTCCGGGGTTCAAGTAGACTCTGCAAGTTTAGTTTGAACCCCACCCCACATTATTATAATGTGACATCGTAAAATTATTTGTTGTTTTATTTATCTATTGTGGCCATCGTTTAAACTGAGTATGCAGAACATATAATTTATAATTATAAATTTAATACTTGTCTCGGTTATTTTTTTATAATTCTGCCGGTATGTTACGTTTTCTACGTGGGGTACTTTATGTAAAATAATGTGGTATATTTGATGACGTAGTATTTTGAAATTAGTTGGAATGATTGGCCATAATCTATATATCTTATATTTGTTATCTTCAACCAGTTGTTTGTTTAAACGTAGAACGCATCGACAAATGATGTGATGGTGGGGGATCCATTATTTGAAAATAAGGTTAAGCAACATTTTGAAAATCTTGGTTTTTTTGTTATTAATTGTATGCGGCTGCCTTATTGCAAGTGCCGAACCTTACGTTACTTTTGAGCCAGTAAAAGACATTCCTCGGGAGAATGTACATGATACTGGATGTGATGTTAATCTTACTTTCCGGGATCTTCCCCTTAAACTCAAATTTATATGGGTAGGTTGTACGATCTGGTTTCTCATAGTCTCACTGGGAAAATTCATTCCACTGATTCTGGGGAAAATGGCTTGTAAAAAAGGTGAAAAGAACAGGAAAAAGATACTTTCGTATGTGTCTGAAAATCCCGGATGCTCGGAGAGCGATATTCTTTCTGATTTGGAGATGAAAAGAGGAACGTTCAGGTATCATGTAGATAAGCTCCAACTTTCAAATCTCCTTGTTGCTATCAGGCAGGGGCGCTTCATCAATTATTTTAGTAAGGGTAATTCTAATGAAAAATCTCTGCAAGCCTCTGTTTCTAATACACAAAGTGATACCAGAAAATGCGTTCTGGAAACAATATGTGAAGAACCCGGTGTGACTGGTAAAGAATTATCAGAAAAAATAGGTGTTGACAAGAGTACCATTCACTGGCACATAACCAAACTGAAAGATGAAAATGCAATTCGTGATGAAAAAGATGGCAGGTACAGGAAATATTATCCAGCAAGCAACTTTTCAGCTATTCAGGACAACAACAATAACAAATTCGCAGTTATGTCAGACTGACTTTTCAGTGCCTTCTTCAGCATCCCATGTGATATCAAGCAGGTCAAGTCTTCCTATTTTCTCAAGCCTGTTGCAGATGAGTTCCCATGCACAGTCCTTTTCTGGATCAACTTCGCATTTTCCTTTTACTGAACCTCCACAGGGTCCGTTCAGCAAATGCTTGGGACACAAACTCTTCGGACACACACTGCCAAAATAATATATCTTGCATTTACCACACATGGCACAGAGTTCAGGAACAACTTCTCCCTGAGTTTTTCCTCCAAGGGATACAGTGTCATTTGATGGATAAACCGGTACATCTACAACACCTGCTACAATAGAAACTCCGCTTCCACAGGCCATTACAAGAATAGTCTTAGCATCCTTTATGGCGGGATTCTTTTCAACAAGTGAATCATATGAAGCTACACTGCAGGCAGCGCTAGGGATTACCCAGCCAACTACATGCTTTCCTGCATCTTCAAGGCGCTGGCACATCTCAAGAACTTCAGGCTCACCGCCAACGTGTATCTTTGCTGCACATGCATTGCAGCCGACAACGAAGATATCATCCTCGTCCTTCAGTATTTCAAGTATCTCTTCAAAGGGCTTTGCAGATGAGATTATCATAGTTCCCTCAGGTAACCATGCTCTACATCCATGTCATTTTCAAGCACTTCCGCAATCATCTCTGCAATCAAAGGAAGGTTGCGTGCCTGGAATGAGAGCTTATGGACCAGTTTCTCAAATTGTAATATAGTTCCAATTATGAGCACATCTGTTTTGTCGGTTTCGTGTGACACTGCATCACGCTCAAGGGCAGCATCTCCACCTCTTGCAAGAATCTCCTGCTTGATGATCAGTGCCTCAGTGGTTGTAATATTGTTTACACGAACAACCTTGCTTACGGTCTTGTTCTTCATGACCTTTGCACCGGAACCTGTAACTTTCATGCTTCTCATGAGATATTCCGCATCATCAGGATGGGTTATATCTGAAATGCTAACTTCAAAATCGCCTTCCTTAACAACGGGTTGTCTTCTTCTCATTGCAGCTGCTACCTCAACAACATCCTTTGTTTCAGCGACATCGTGTGTTCTTACAATATGGGCGCCCTTGTGAATCACAATTGCAGTTGCAGCAAGGCTTCCGTACAGCCTTTCTTTTGCAGGTTTGTGTAACACAGCATCGATACAGGATTTTCTTGATACTGCTGCAAGCAGTGGCCTGCCAAACACTCTTAGACTCTCGAACTGGTCTATGGTCTCAAAATCAAATATCGGGTCTTTTTCAGGTATCCATTTACCTACTGCAGGGTCAAGAATAAGTTTACTGGTGTCGATGCCTTTTGAATCTGCTTTGCTTATTATGTTAGCAAGTGACTGCATGATTTCATCCATTCCAATGGGGTCACCAGGAACTTCTTCCGATGCCATAACAACAGCAGGACAATCGTATTCAGCAACAACATCCATCATCTCAGGATTTGTTGTAAACCCGGATACGTCATTGACAATATCTGCACCATGTTTCAGGGATTCTTTTGCAACACTGGCATAAACAGTATCTACAGAAATGAGCGCATCCACGTTTTCATTCAGCAGTTCCAGCGCAGGGATCATGCGATTAAGTTCTTCTTCCTCGCTGATTATCGGATTTGCCATGGGCCATGTTGAACGGGCACCAATATCAAGTATAGTTGCACCGTCATCTATCATCTTTTGTGCAACATCAAGAAGAGAGTCATTACTAACAACAGAACCTTTGTAAAAGGATTCCTTGCTAAGGTTGATGATACCCATAAGTCTTACAGGATGCTCGTCACCAACTTTCAAGCCACATATGTCTACATCAACAACCATTATTCAACCTGGTAGTTTTGATTAAAGATAAATGGGCAAAACAGTTTTGCCAAAATAGTATTCAATTAATAAAATATAAGTGTGCTTATCAGATGTTTGAAGCTGCCATAAGCACGTGTTCCATAAGAATTGCAATGGTCATCGGACCAACGCCTCCAGGAACTGGAGTTATCAGTGAAGCTTTCTTCACGACATTATCGAAATCAACATCACCGTAAACCTTACCTTCTTTTTCGCTGATCCCTACGTCAAAGATCACTGCACCTTCTTTTACCATATCGGCTTTAATGAGGTGCATCACGCCGGTTCCAACTACAAGGATATCTGCATCAAGGGTGAACTTTTTCAGGTCATCGGTGAAAACGTGGCATACAGAAACCGTTGCATTCCTGTTAATGAGCATTGCAGCCATTGGTTTTCCAACAACGTTGCTGTGTCCTACAATTACTGCGTGTTTTCCCTGGATTTCTACATCATACTCTTCAAGTGCTCTGATAACACCTTTCGGGGTACATGGTACAAGTCCTTCATCACCAATGAGAAGTTTACCCATATTGTATGGGTGGAAACCATCTGCATCTTTCGCAGGATCGATTGCAAGCATTGCTGATTTATCATCAAGGTGTTGTGGAAGAGGCAACTGGAGGAGAATTCCGTGGATATCCTTCCTGACATTCAATTCCTGAATACGCAGTATAAGTTCTTCCTGTGTTATGGACTCAGGCATATTGTGATCTTCTGCGTGTATG
The DNA here is from genome assembly GCF_900100715.1 of Methanolobus vulcani. GTDB lineage: Archaea > Halobacteriota > Methanosarcinia > Methanosarcinales > Methanosarcinaceae > Methanolobus > Methanolobus vulcani. Next base: position 21,605 of record NZ_FNCA01000012.1, read on the forward strand.
CCGACCCGGTCACATGCCTTGTGTTTAAGGCGGACATACATCTTGGAAGCAGGGTCTTCGCCAACAAGTATTGTTGCAAGTCCGGGTGTAATTCCCTTTTCTGCCTTTAGCCTGTCAACTCCCTGTTTTACCTGATCTTCCACTTTCTTTGACAGGCTCCTGCCGTCTATCTTCCTGGAATCGTAGTTCTCTTCTGCCATTATGCAAACACCTGATGTAGTTTCTATACAGCCTGCGTTTTTAAATTACTTGTAAACAGGGAATCCGCTGCACATCTGCTCAACATCGGAGTTGACACCGTGGAGGACTGAATCATTGTCAAGGTTGTTAACTACCTCTGCAATGTATCCTGCAATTTCCTTCATCTGGTCTTCCTTCATTCCTCTTGTTGTTGCTGCAGGTGTACCAATTCTGATTCCGCTTGTGATGAATGGGCTTCTGGTCTCAAATGGAATGGTGTTCTTGTTAAGGACAATTCCTGCCTTGCTCATTCCTGCTTCAGCTTCTTTCCCTGTGATGTCGAACTTGTTAAGGTTTAGGAGCATTACGTGATTGTCAGTTCCACCGGACACGATATCGAAATCTCTTGCCTGAAGTTCCTTTGCAAGGACATCTGCGTTCTTAACTGTCTGAAACTGGTCTTCCTTGAACTTTTCACCAAGTGCTTCCTTGAATGCAACAGCCTTAGCGGCAATGATATGCATGAGTGGTCCACCCTGGATTCCAGGGAATACTGACCTGTTCAGGTCCTTTGCATACTCTTCCTTACACATTACCATTCCACCCCTTGGACCTCTGAGGGTTTTGTGGGTTGTGGTTGTGACAAAATCAGCGTATGGTACTGGACTTGGGTGTGCACCTGCTGCTACAAGACCTGCGATGTGTGCGATATCTGCAAGGAGGTATGCTCCCACTTCATCAGCGATGTCCCTGAATGCTTTGAAGTCAAGGGTTCTTGAGTATGCTGAGGCACCGCAGACGATCATCTGTGGCTTGTGCTCTTTTGCCATTGCCATGAGAGCATCGTAGTCAAGAGCTTCAGTCTCCTTGTCAACACCGTATGGTACTATATTATAGAGCTGTCCTGCAAAGTTAACAGGGCTTCCGTGTGAAAGGTGACCACCATGTGTGAGGTCCATTGACATGATGGTGTCACCTGGCTTGATAACTGAGAAATAACATGCCATGTTAGCACCGGAACCTGAGTGTGGCTGCACGTTAACATGCTCAGCACCGAAGATCTTCTTTGCTCTTTCAATAGCAAGGTCTTCTGCAATATCTACAAATTCGCAGCCGCCGTAGTAGCGCTTTCCTGAGTATCCTTCTGCGTATTTGTTTGTCATGACAGAGCCCTGTGCTTCCATTACAGCACGGCTTGCATAGTTCTCTGATGCTATCAGGTTCAGCTTGTAATCCTGACGGTTTGCTTCAAGCCTTAAGGCTTCTGCAATATCCGGGTCAATTTCTGAGATGTAAGACATTGTTACCACGTTAAAGATTGTATATGTTTTTGGAATCCTGACTTGCCAGGACAGTATTTGGTTAATATGAGTTAATTTATGTGTGTACTACAATTCGACCTTCCACTTTAAGTTTACCCTCAACAAAGAGTTTCACAGCTTCCGGGAAAATCTTGTGCTCCTGTTCAAGTATGCGGGCTGCAAGGTCATCTGCAGTATCAGTGTCAAGTACAGGAACACATTTCTGTATAATTATCGGTCCAGTGTCCATTCCTTCATCGACAAAGTGAACTGTACAGCCACTGACCTTCACACCATATTCAAAAGCCTGCTGCTGTGCATGAAGTCCTTTAAAAGAAGGGAGCAGTGCAGGATGTATATTTATTATGCTGTTACGGTATGCTGCTATCAGGTCTTTACCAACAAGACGCATGTATCCTGCAAGGAGCACCAGTCCGACATCATTGTCTTTCAGTACTTCCATTAGCTCTTTTTCGTATTCCTGTTTTCCTGAATAGTCCGAAGGGTCAATGAACACATCAGTAATTCCGTGATTGCGTGCACGCTCAAGTGCATACGCGTCACCAACATCGCTGATAACAACGGATATCTTTGCATCCTTTATGTATCCGTTTTCGATATTATCTATGATAGACTGTAGATTCGATCCTCTTCCTGAAACAAGTACTGCAATGTTGGTAGTCATTGTTAGTTCTAAAAGGGATTTCTGTATATTAGGGTTTTGGAATTGTCAAAAAAGCGAAAATATACTGGGAAAGTTTCTCCTGATTTGTTACCATTGAAAGAGACTTTAGCGTTCAAATATTGATGTTGTGTTTCTTTGTTCTTTCATCAATAAGTTCAGCAAGCTCCTCTGAACCAGACAATTTATCCAGCTCGGTCTTCTCAATAAGTACGGTATTTTCCACAGTCTCAGATTTGATCTGTCCATTGATGATAAAAACCGATTTTGTCATTGTAACACAGGAAATACTGCTCATCAGGTCTGCACGCTTTATCATTGCACTGCTGTAAGTGCTGACTCCTGTAAGCAGTGTATCGGAAGTATCCTTTGAGATAGCTTTAAATGGTGCCTGGCTTGTGGACATTACCTGATATCCCAGAGCATTGAGCATACTGAGAATACCGTCATCCGGTTGAGCCTCAGCGGGCTTTTCCTGTTTTGCTTCCAGATTTATACGCTTCTCAAAACACTGGAGTATATCTATGGACTTTGCAAGTGCCACGTCCAGCAATTCCTCAAGCTGAAGGACAATATCAATTGATGCATCCATTCCGCCTTCTTCATATTTACTTATGGTCCTTCTTGAAACCCCAAGTTCTGTGGCAAGTGCTCCAAGTGACATTGCAGTTCTTTTACGTGCTTCCTTAAGCACATCCCCGTCAATAGATACATAAAGTCCTCCGGGAGCTGCGGATACAAGCGGCGGGACATCCTCTACAAAATAGTCATAAAGTGTCTGAACATTCACAGCAGGAATATCGTAACGCATGTATACCACGCTGTCTTCCAGCATCTGATCTCTGGTTTTGGCACCAATAAGAACAGCAGTTCCTCCAAGATAACGTGCAAGGCTTTTCATTTCTCTTGCAGTTTCTTCATTCAGACCATCTATATTATACAAGACCTTGTAAAAGATGAGAACATCCCCTTTTCTGGCTGCAAGGTCAAAGCTCCGTGGACGAATGTTGCATCGTTTTGAGACCATAAAGCCGGCTTGTTGTAATACATCAATAATCTGATGTATGAGGATGTCTTTTGTCATAGGTAAATAGCCATTGTTTGCACATCTATATATAGTTATCTTGACGGTATCATTTAAATACAAACTTGCAATCCTTATGAATGCAACATTATAATATTTTATGAGTAAATTATTTATCTAATGTGCAGAAATAATGTTGTATATACAATAACGTGTTATTTTTTATGATAGTTGGTGCATTGCTTGTTGAATGAAAAATACGGAACCAGAAATATAAAATATCTATATTTTATTTGAGGGGTATTTCTGATGTCTGCACTTGAGAAAGCTTTTCTCAATACTAAAAATGTTATCGTATTCTCTTTCCTCTTTGGAATTCTATCCTGGTTAATTGATGCATTATTGGACTACGTTTTTTTCTCGGAGAGATCATTTGCAGATAGCTTGATCTTCGGTCTTTCAACTCATGAAATGTACATGCGCCTTTCAATGTTCTTCATTATTCTGTTGTTCGGATCAATTATTTCCTTCTTTGTCCATCAAATGCAGGAAATGAACAGTGCTATTGTAAATGAAAAGAACAAATCTCATAAGATCATGAACATTCTGCCAACAATTATCCTTTTTCTTGATACTGAAATGAATGTTTCATGTGTCAACAGGAAGATTCTTGAACTTACAGGGTACGAAGAAGTCCGGATATCAGGTAATAAATGGATAAACCTTCTTTTTCCAGAGGAATTCAGAGCAGAAGTATTATCCTACTGGGACAAATTCGTATCAGGAGAGATTGGTTCTGTCGCTGGTCTTGAATCACCTATTATATGTTCAGACGGTTCTATAAGGTATGTTCTTTGGAATGCTGTTTCTTTTATTGATGACAACGAGAGGTTTGCTGGTGTCACAATATCAGGTGAAGATATCACTGATAGAAAAATTGCTGAAAAAGCACTTCTAATGGACGAATCCAGGCTTGAAGCCCTGGTTGAACTAAATCAATATTCAGATTCTACAATAGAAGAAATACTTGACTTCTCACTTGAAAAAGCAGTAAACCTTACAGAAAGCAGTGTAGGTTATGTTGGTTTTGTGAATGAAACTGAAGAAACTTTCTCCATGTATTCCTGGTCTGAAAAATCAGAAAACGGTTATGGTATAAAAGCGCTAAATAAGAATTTCAGTATAAAAAGGGACAATCTATGGGGCATGATCGTAACGCAGCGTAAGCCTATAATATCAAACACGTATCCTGATGATTCTCCTATCAAAAAAGGTTTACCTTCAGGACATGTGAACATTCGCAATTATCTGTGTATACCAATATCAGATTCCGATAATGTTGTCATGATAGCAGGTGTCGGTAATAAGAATGGTGAGTACGACAGTTCCGATATAAGACAGATAACACTCCTGATGGAAGGTACCTGGAAGATCATACAAAGGAAAGAGAGTGAAGAACAGATAAGATCCTATGCAAGGGAAGTTGCTGAGAACAACAAGGAATTGGAATCCCTTGACCGCATGAAAGACGAGTTCATGGCAAACATAACACACGAACTGAAAACCCCACTTATTCCTATTAAAGGATACAGTGAGCTTCTTTTTGAAGGGCACCTGGGTTCACTGGACGATGATCAGAAAAAAGGTATAGGTGTGATCCTTCAGAATGCTGACAGATTGCATAAACTGATCGACTCTCTATTATATATGCAGAATATCCGTACCGGAAATATACAGTATCATCTTGATTCCGTAGATATTGTAAATCTACTTGACAATGTGATCGATGAGATGCTAATTTTTAAAGACAGAGATGTCCCTGAACTGAAAAAGGAATACTCTCCCTCCCTGCCTTTTGTTTGTGGTAATATTACCTATCTGGAGCAGGTTTTTTCACACATACTTGAAAATGCCTTAAAATTCACTTCATCTGATGGTTTGATAACAGTTGTGGCTTCCCATGAGAATAAGAATATACGCATTATTGTAAGGGATACAGGCATAGGGATATCCCCGGATGAAATGCCTCACATCTTCAAACGATTCTATCAGGTAGATGGATCACTGACACGCCGTTACGGTGGAAATGGTCTTGGCCTGTACCTTTGTAAAAGTGTGGTGGAGGCTCATGGCGGTTCTATCCGTGCATTTAGTGAGGTTGGAAAAGGAACTGAGATGCATGTCCTTTTGCCGATCATAGAAGAGTAAAATGTCAGATAATTTACGTTCCATAGGAATCATTTAACACTAATCAATTATATCTGCAATTGGTCAAATGAGCAGTGAAATCACTAAAATGGTCATTGGGATCGATGACACTGATTCCAGGGAAGGAATGTGCACCACATATCTATGTGCTCTTTTAAGGGATGAGCTCTCTTCCTTTACAAAACTTATATCAGATCCAATACTTGTGCGCCTTAATCCCACAATTCCTTACAAGACCCGTGGAAATGCATCAGTGGCACTGTTCATTGAATGTGGTGATAGGGAGAGAGTTATCGGGCACGTTAAAGAAAAAATAGCTTCAATGGCATGTCTGGACAATGAGAATACTAATCCGGGTGTTGTCTTTGTTGATGAGGAAAAGTTCAATGCTGTCAGGGATAAGCTACGTTCTTTTTTTAAACGTGCAGTCAAAGATGTGATCACAATAGATGAAGCAAAGGAACTTGTTTCTGAACTAGATCTTGAGTTTCAGGCTTTCAAGAATGGTAGAGGTCTTATTGGCGCTCTTTCTGCATGCGGAGCCATGCTTGATCCTGAATGGGACCATACTTATGAGTATCTTGCTTACAGGAAAAAAGATGTATGGGGTACCAAACGTTCTGTTGATGAAAGCTCTCTTTTTAATGCTGACAGGCAAACATATCCTGACACATGGGATACAGTTGATCTTGTAAACAACATTGTAGTCTGCGTACCACATTCAGGTGACCCCGTTCTTTATGGAATAAGAGGGAAGGATGTTTCATCTGTGGAAAAAGCTGCTTCTTTTGTAGTTTCAGAGCCAGTAGAACGCTTCTGCATCTATCGTACAAATCAGGGAACTGATATGCATTTGATATCAGTTTCATCAATTAGTGAAATTGAGGAAATGCGTTCCTATATTCTGGAAGGTGAGGTTTGTTCAGAACCTGTGACTATCAGGGGTGGACATACAATATTCATTCTTAAAGATACAGCAGGTGATATCATTGACTGTGCTGCCTTTGAACCAACAAAGAACTTCAGGGAATTAATACGTAAACTAATATCTGGTGACAAGGTGCTTGTTTATGGCAGTGTTACTGAAAATACCATTAACATCGAAAAGATAAAGATCACTGACTTGTCACCAGCCTATGAAATTAGAAATCCCCAATGTCCTTCCTGTGGAAAAAGAATGAAATCAGCAGGTTCTGGTCAGGGTTACAGATGTAAGAAATGTGGAACCAATTCCGAGATTCCTGAAAGAACAGAAATCAAAAGGGATATTGTTCCGGGATTCTATGAAGTTCCACCATGTGCAAGACGTCATCTTGCAAAACTACTTCTGCGGTTTGAAAATGAGGATCTGCCAGTGTTTCCTGGCAGGTGAATGAATTTAACTTCAATTTATCTTAGTGATTTTAGCTCTGCTATTGGAGCAGATTTCTGTTTGTGCAGGTTTGCATTAATTCTTTTGAGAACTGAATCTCTTTGAGTTACACTCATTCCAAGAGTATTCTGGGCTACCTGAGGCGTTTCACCTTCAAGTAAAAGCGCAAGGAACCTGTCTACAAGTTCATATGTTATTCCAAGCTCGTCCTCATCTGTCTGGTCAGCCCAGAGCCTTGCAGACGGAGCTTTGGTGATTATGTCTTCCGGAACTCCCATAAGCTTTGACATTTCCCTTACCTCTGTTTTGTAAAGGTCACCTATGGGTTCAAGGTCAACTCCTCCGTCACCGTATTTAGTGAAGTATCCTAGAAGAATTTCAGTTTTATTACCGGTTCCCATAACCATTCTGGACATAATATTTGCATAATAATAGAGAACTGACATTCTTATTCTGGCTTTGAGATTACCGTTGGCTTGGGAGTTTGCCTCTGAACCTTCAGGAATTGAGTTAAGATATCCTGCAAGTATTTCCGATATGTCAACAGTCTTGAATTCAATTCCAAGTCTTTCTGCAACTTCAGTGGCATCCAGTACATCCTCGGCAGGTGTCAGAGTGAGTTCAGGCATGTGTATTCCTAGAACATTTTCCTTTCCAAGGGCTTCAACTGTCAGATAGGCTGTAAGTGCTGAATCGATTCCTCCACTAAGACCTACAACAGCACCTTTTACGCCTGCTTCTGTTGTTTTATCTCTTATGAACTCAACTATGATGTCTTTAGCTTTTGAAATATCCATTTTTATCAGCCCTGGCAGTGTTTAATTGAGAATGTTCCCAATAATATTTATTTATTGGTCTTTGCGTGTGACAGTTTAATCCCCTGTCCTGTTATGTTATAGTTTAGTATCTCAAGTGAGATCTCTGTATCTCGCATTTTAGGAATGTAAATGAATCTTTCCATTTTGCCGGTATAGGGATTTTCCTTAATCATCAAACGGATGGTTCCGCTAGTAGAATATTCAGATATCCTGTGAGTGAGTTCATGTGCAGTTTCATCCATTATTATCAGAGAAGTCCATTTTGATTCAGAGAACAGATAAATGAGGGTATCCAGTTTATCCCTGAATACATTCAGTTCTTCTCCTATTGAAAAAGTACCAATGTTATCAATGACAACTACCTCGATGTCTTCAGGAATGATATATTTGATATTGCGTGGATCACTGGTATTTGTGATAATATTTGCGTACTTATCTTCCATACCCTCTATTCTTTTTTCAAGCACACGTATCATTGTAAGCTGGTTGCTTTCTACAAAAGGTTCAATGTCAAGTCCAACAGTTTTCCCATGCCGCACTATCTTTTCAGGAGTTTCTTCAGTTGCCAGCATTGCACATTTTTTCCCTTCCATGCATGCATTGTAAAGAAAGTGCAACCCAAATATTGTTTTACCTGTGCCGGACTCTCCTGTTAATAAATAAGACTCCCCTGCAGGAAATCCTCCCTGTATTCTCTTATCTATCTCAGGAATTCCTGTAGATATCCTTTCCATAATTAACACCACGTTTTTCTTAGTAAAATCTGATACATGTCACATAAATAGTAGCTTCAATAACCACAGAACTTTCTCTTATCTATTGATCTTTGGTGAAAATAACGTGATCCCTTCTTCAGTAATATCGTAATTGATCAGTTCCAGAGTGATCTTTGTTCCTCTCATCTTAGGAATGAACATGAACCTTTCCATCTTACCTGTGTAAGGGTTTTCTTTGAACATCAGTTTGATGGTCCCATAAGTGGAATATTCAGCGATATTATGCGTAAACTCATGTGCTGCAGCATCCATTATCATGAGTGAGGTTCTCTTTTGTGTGGAAAGCAGGAATGAAAGTACTTCAAGTTCTTCTTTGAATGTTTTAAGATTCACTCCGATGGAAAATGTTCCCAGGTTGTCAACAACAATTACGTTCACATCATCATCAATTATATGGGCAAGGTTATTCAGTGTGTCAATATTCATAAATGTGTAGCTGTCCGGATCTTCTTCCATATTCATTACTCTCATCTCAAAGAAACGTATCATTGTAAGTTGTTTGTTCTCAATGAATGGTTCCAGATCAAACCCGATAGCTTTTCCATGCTCTACTATCTTTTCCGGAGTTTCCTCTGTTGCCAACATGATACATTTTTTCCCTTCAAGACAGGCATTGTACAGGAATTGCATTCCAAATATTGTTTTTCCTGTACCGGGTTTACCTGTGATGAGAATGCATTCCCCTTCAGGGAACCCTCCCTGTAATCTTTTGTCAAGGTTCCTGATGCCGCTAGATATTCTTGCCATGAAATGTTCCTCTTGAGTTTATATGTATTTACAAGTATATATTCAATTGTGTAACAATTGCAACAACGCTGGACAAAGAATTAATCTATATTCAGAAAGTATCTGGCATTATATGGAGTACTACATCGCAGATTCTGCAGTCTTTATCATGGGTAGCGGAATAGAACCTTATCGTATCATAACCATACCTTCAGTTGTAAATGAGCTGAAAAGCAGCGAGGCTGCAATGCGTTTTGATCTTGCCCGGGAAAGTGGTGCAAGGGTTGAAATGCCAGAGGATTCTTTCCGCGAAAAGATCCTGCAGGTTGCCAACGAGACAAAAGACTGTGAAGAATTGTCCTCAACTGACATTGATATATTAGCCAAAGCTCTTGAATACAAAGGAAATTCAGTTCTTCTGACCGATGACTATGCAGTCCAGAATGTCGCAAAGGTCCTGGGACTTGAAGTAAAACCCGTGGCACAGAAAAGGATCAAGGATGTTCTGGTGTGGCAAAAGCAGTGTACAGGCTGCCGGAGGAAATTTGACAGCGGTGATGTATGTCCTGTTTGTGGTTCTCCCTTGAAGAAAAGACGCAAAAGAAAAATATAACATCTCTGTTGATATATTACATATAAGGTTAAAGATGAATATACGGGATACATATGAAGAATATTGATAAATTGATCCAAAAAGCCCTTGAATTGCAGGCAAATGGTCTTGTTACAAGGCAAATTGCAGATGAGCTTAACGTTTCCCGGGAAACCGTCACATGGCTTCTGACCCGCGCAAAAAAGGAAGAAGTTTCCTCTGCACCAAAAGACATTTCTGTCAACTGGAGCAGCATAGGAAAGAGTGCATTCAGGATGCGTCATGTAGGAATTGCCATGTGTGACATGGTCCTTGATACAGTAGAAGCAACGGGCAATGAAATTGATCTGGTGGTAGGAATTGGCCTTAGCGGAGTACCTCTTGCAAGCCTGATTGCAGAAGAGCTCAACACCGAACTTTCAGTTTACCATGCTTACAATGAGCAGGGCGATGATTCCAAGCTTAATGGTGCCTTCAGCAGGAACTTTGCCGGTATCAAAGGAAAGAAATGCATCATAGTGGACGATGTAATTACAACCGGTAACACAATGGCTGATGTTGTAACACATCTGCGTAGTTCAGGTGCCAAACCTCTGGCAATTGCCGTACTTGTGGACAAGAGTGGCTCAGAGACCCTCTCCGAAGTGCCTGTGCACTCTCTTGTACGCATCACACGTGTAGACTGATTAAAAAAGAAATTATTTTTTTGTATTTCAGTAGGAGTTATTCAACTCCTACGGAACCTATTTTTTCAACAAGTTTAGAAAGCACTTCTGTGCGCATACCCTGCACGAATTTGATACTTCCGACTACCAGGTGTCCTCCACCGTTGACACCGCCACCTTGCACTTCCTCATAGAGTTCCCTTACCATCTGTGGTATGTTCATCAGAACCCCTTTTGAGCGGATTACAGCAAAGTCCGGTCCGTACCCTATGGTTACGACAGGTTTGCCATCGTATTTCTTACAAAGTTTGTCGTGGACTTCACCTGATGTCTTTCCTGGTGGTGGGAATGTGAATGTATGTGCATAGTTCTCCACATCAAGGACATTAAGGATTGCTCCATTTGGAAGGTCCTGGGATTTCACATGTGCCATACAGACATCCATCTGTTCGGCTATCATCTCGTTTGCCTGTTCGCAAAGCACATTGACAAGGTTCTTGTGTACCGTGTGGTCACCAAAATCCAAGATATCATCAACAATACCTTTTCCAGTGTTGAACTTAAGCCAATATGCTGCAAAATCAAGGGCAAGTGCCATGTCTCTCAGGTTCTGCTCGGTATACTTATCAGATACAAGTTCTATGTATCTCTTTGCCTCTTCCGCTTCTGAGCGGTCACCAAGAGCAGCTACTGCAGGAAGGTGTCTTATCTCGTTCTCAACGTTAACGTTAATCATGCGTGCCACTTCGGTACAGAGCATACCTGCTGTCATACCAAAGTCTCCTCCGACGTGTGCAGGGTTAACATGGGTTAACAGGTATTCATCAACCACATCGTCAGGGTGATGGTGGTCCATGACTATCATCTGGATGCCGTATACCTTTGCCTGCTTCATTGCAGCCACGTTCTCGTTGGATGATCCATTATCCACACTTATGACAAGGGGCATCTTCTGTCCATGTCTTGCCACATCTTCAAGGGCAAAGCCTATATCACGAACTACATCGGTCACTTCATAGAACGGTGCTTTTGAAGGCGCACGTTTGTAGAAGTAATATTCCCCGTCAGCTCCATTTACTTCTTTAATCAGAGGGATGATGGCTTTCTCAATTGACATTGCAGCAGTCATACCATCAGCATCTGCATGGTGGCGCAAAAGTATAGGCGTGGATTTAATGATCGCCTTTCTGATTTCCTTTGCAGCCTTTTTCATGATTGGCCTGAGATTTTCAAGAACCTCACTCTCTACCATGAATTCAATCTCATAAGGCTCTGCTCTTTTGTCGATAGCATCTTCTATACGCTGGAGGATCTCAGCTTCCTGTGGTCCGCTCAGCTTTTTAAGACTCTGGATCTCAAGCTGGAAACTGTCACCACGGGCTGTTATTTCCCCAGTGGCTGCAACGATCATATCAGCTTCTATTTCAGGATAAGCTCTCTCTCCTGCGCTCTCAAAGGCAGCACCGGAAACCTGTCCTGTTTCATCTGCAATTGTGAATATGGTAGGTCCTGCAGTCTGCTTGATCTGTATTACCTCTCCCTGCACCTTTACTTTCTTACCCACCATCTTTGACATTTCGCTGGCAAGTATAATAGGAAGCTTCTTCTCAAGTTCAATGGTCTGGTATTCTTTCAGTTTACGTGGAACCAGATCCATTTTTCCTCTTGGTTTTATCTCCTTTAAGCTAACAATGACATCCTCGCCAACTTCCAGGGTTCCATTCATGTTACTGGAATGAATAAGGCCCCTAAGATTGGAATTAAGGTCAACGAAAACACCGAAATCGGCAATGTTTCTCACTGTTGCATGGTACATTTTCCCGACTTCAAGCTCATCAAGGGTGCATGTGTTGTCAAGTTTGTAAACGATCTGCTTCTTTGCGCATGACTGGCATACCTCATCTCCATCATAAAGTCGGTCCATTTCTGTTCCACATACCTTGCATTTGTAAAATACGCCTTTACCAGAGCATGCAGCACATTTTTCTCTCTCTTCTATTTCTCCTGTCCCGCCACAGTTGTTGCAGGAAGAACCATTTTTCAAGAAATTAGCCATGTCCTTCTCAGAAAGCTTCATTAGATCTACGGACTTTGATTTTCCTGTCCCTTTGCACTCGGGGCATTTGGTAGTGCCTGTTACACTATAGCCTTTCCCGTTGCATTCATTACATTTCTCGCTCATTGTATCTAGTCTTAGATAGTATATATTGGATTTATGTGTTTGCTTGTTATCTTGATTGGTGAAAAACAAAATATTTATATTGTCTATTTATATATTCTTCTCAGCATATCGTTTTTCTACAGTTTGTTTGAAATTATTAACGTCAAAATCAATCACATTAATAAACGATAAATGAGTTCTATTATCTGTTGGGTCTGAAATGTTATTTCAATAATAACAATGCTTTCATGCTTTCGTGTACATCCCCTCAAACAAGTACTCAGACCCAGCCTTCTATATCTTTTCTATTGTTTTAATTTCCTGAAGCGATGATTTTGTACTCTCTCCACCGGCATATTTTTAAGAAGTAGGCTCTTTATATCTATTTAATAAGTTCTCTGTTTCTTCTTCAGGAGAGTGGCAAAATATGGCTTTAATCGACATTATTTTTCCGTTAGCTATAGTGGCAGTTCTCATATTGTCCAAAGCTATCAAGATCGTTAATGAATATGAACGTGTAGTAATCTTCCGTCTGGGAAGGTTAAGTGGAGTTAAAGGCCCTGGTCTGTTCCTTATTATCCCAATAATTGATACGGTTGTAAAGATAGACCTACGTGTAATAGCAATTGATGTACCAAAACAGGCTGTGATCACCAGGGATAATGTAACAGTGGCAGTTGATGCTGTTGTCTACTATCAGGTAGTTGACCCTTCCAGGGCAGTCAATGAAGTTGAGAACTTCAGGTACGCAACTGCAATGCTCTCACAGACGACCCTCAGGGACGTTATAGGTCAGCTTGAACTTGATGACGTACTTTCCAACAGGGAAGATGTCAACAGGAACATTCAGGAGCAGCTTGACATTTCCACTGATCCGTGGGGTATCAAGGTTACCGGTGTGACCCTGCGAGATGTAAGTATTGATGAGACAATGCTTCGTGCCATTGCAAAGCAGGCAGAGGCAGAGCGTGAGAAGCGTTCACGTATCATTCTTGCAGACGGTGAATTCATTGCTGCTACAAAGATGAAAGATGCGGCACGTCTTTATGAGGAAGTACCTGTTGCAATCAAACTCAGGGAATTGCAGACATATGCTGAAATAGCAAGGGAAAAGAACATGATTGTTGTGGCCAACTCCGCGAATGTTGGAGAAGTTGCAGCTCTTTCAAAGGCATTTGCCAAGAAAGAGTGATTGGAGGAATCATGTTACATAAGTGCCGGTCATACCTGAGCACTTTTCTTTTTTTAACATTGCTCTTATCTCTGTTCTCAGGTAATGCATGTGCTGCAGGACAACAGAAGGTTCTGGTTGTTGATATCTCGGATTCCATCACTCCTGTAACTGATAATATTGTAGCGGATGCTATTGCTTTTGCAGAAAATGGTGACTATGAAGCTCTTGTTATTACTCTCAATACTCCCGGTGGTAACCTCGATGAAACCCTGAAAATAATCGAGCAAATTGCTGCAACTGATGTGCCGGTAATAGGATATGTCTATCCCGAAGGGACTAAAGCATGGTCTGCCGGTACTTTGATACTCATCAGCACTGACGTTGCTGCAATGGCACCTTATACTATTATAGGTTCTGCGCAGCCGGTTGCAGTGACTGCAACTGGTAGTGAGCCTATAGAAGATGATAAGATCATCAATGCCATTGTCAAAAGGGCTACGGAGAATGCAAAAATGCATGGTCGTAACGAGACGGCGGCAGAGGAATTCATAACAAAGAACCTGAACCTTGATCCTGAAACAGCTCTTGATTACGGGGTCATCGAATATGTTGCATCGGATATTCCGGATCTTCTGACACAGGTTAATGGAATAGAAGTAAAAGGAAAGGTTCTTGACACGGATGGTGCGTCTATTACTTATTATGAACCATCTCTGAGACTGGCTTTCATGGGAATAATCTCCAATCCACTTGTTTCCTCGATGCTTCTGCTTCTCGGTGTTTATGCAATTATACTTGGAATTTCACACCCAGGCTTTGGTGCTGAATTATTCGGTTTGATTGCTATTGCTCTGGGACTTATCGGAACCGGGTTTGATGTGAATGTAGGTGCACTGTTCCTTGTTGTCGCCGGTGTGATCCTGTTGGTACTTGAATTCCAGGCTCCCGGATTCGGGGTCTTTGGGATTGCAGGTTTTGTATGTATAATAGCAGGCAGCATTTTGCTGGTTCCTACTGATTTTCCAAATAACTACACTCCGGCAGAATTCCAGCGTTCGCTGATAATATCCGTAGCAACGCCGACAATAGTAATCGGACTTTTCTTTGTGTTCATCATTTACAAGGTATTTGAGGTCAGGAGGAAGAAACCACTGTTTGGTGAACTTATTGGCGACATGGCTCTAGCACTTGAACCAATTGGAAACGGTCAGACAGGATACGTTCTGCACAGGGGACAACACTGGAAAGCACGTTCATCTGACATAATTGAAAAAGATGACAAGGTAACGATTCTTGAAAAAGACGGTGTTGTACTTGTGGTTGAGAAATTGAAAGATAAATCAAAGCCTGAAAATCAGGTTGATGATGAGGTAAATTAAAAATAGAATGTGGAGTTTCAAGTTTTAGGTAGAAAGGAAAATCTTTCTACTTTCTCTTTACCATTTCCACAACGCGGCGTTTCTTCTCAATAGCATTGAGAGCTGCTTTGTCAATGGCCTTTTTCATTTCTTCAAAATCACGGGGATTTTCGTCACCTATCATCTTCTTGATAGGCGTGTATGCGGATTCCCTGAAACGTGGTGTGAAATCCCTTGCTTCTCCGTCAATTATAACCTCTGCACCGGTCCCTTCAACAACTTTTCCGATTATTGAAATATCGACATCTGCACTTCTGATGGTATTCATGATGTCTTCTGCATATTCTTCCGGTGCGATGACAAGCAGAGCATCAAGGGAAACTCCAAGATAGTCTATTTCCAGTGACTCAAGCATCTCAAGCACCCTTGGGTTTACAAGCTTTCTCATATCCTTTTCTTCAAAAATGAGTTTGACACCTGCCGTTCTGGATATCTCCTTTGCATCTCCTCGAATTCCACCGTTTGTTACATCTGTCATTGCATGGATGTGCTTAACAAGACCTGAATCCAGAAGTTTCTCGCATGCTTCAAGGAATTTGATGTTGATGGTCTCATCAACAATATCATGCATCTCATAGTAGAGTGCAGTTGTGGATATTGTTCCCCCTCCTGCTCCTTCAGTCATGAGGATGACATCTCCTACCTGTGTCTGTTCACGTGATGTGAGGTCGGTTGAAACACCAACAGCACCAACTCCTCCGGTCATGCGCTCACCGATGACCATGTCGCCACCGATTCTTAATGTGCTGCCTGTTATGAGTGGAATATTTGATAGATCAGCTACCGCAGTGATGCCTGCAATGTGATCAAAGACCTTGCCGACATCTCCGTCATCAGCAACATGAATGTCAGAGAGCATTGCCACGGGTCTTGCACCCATGACATAGACATCACGTAGTGCAGCCCTTGCAACATGGAATCCTGCAAGGAATGAATAATCGCTAAGTCTGGAGTGCATGCCGTCAACTGTGAGGATAACATATTCTCCTCCTTCTGATTTCACAACCCCTGAGTCATCAAGGTGTGTGGTGTCCACGACTGCTTTTGTCTTTCCGATGACCTCTGCAATCTTCTCATGGGTGTAGAAATCTCCAAGCCCTCTGGAACCGACACCAAATTCTCCCATTGTTACACCGGATACGGTAGGTTCGAGTACATCACCTTTCAGGACAAGGGTTGCTTTCGCTTCGGTGATGGTTGCCTGTGCAAGTTTGCGTGCATGTTCAGGATTTGTTTTCTTGACTTCCAGAATTCTGGCAGTCAGCTTATCTTCAAGATTAGGGTCGTTGCTATTGAGCCCTCGTTTTGCATAGCCTTCAATGTCCATATTTTCATCCCTTCAGCACATAGTAACAAAGTTTTTCAGTATTTTAAGGCCTGTATCACCGCTTTTCTCAGGGTGGAACTGGGTTCCGATAACGTTACCTGCGTCATTGACAATGGCGGCTGCAAATTCAGTTCCGTATTCACATGAAATAAGCGTGTTCTTATCTGTAGTGTCCACGTAGTATGAGTGGACAAAATATACGAATGAGCCATCAGGTATTCCATCAAAAATAGGATGTTGCTGGGTGATTTTAATTGAGTTCCATCCCATGTGAGGAACTTTAAGCTCAGAGTGTGGGAATCTGAGTACCTGTCCTTTTACAAGGTCAAGTCCTTCTGTAAGTCCTCCTTCCTCTGATGTGCTTAACATCATCTGCTGCCCAAGGCAGATCCCGAGCATTGGCTTTCCTGATGCCACATACTCATCGATGGTGCTTCTGAGAACTTCCACGTTCTTCATTGCATCCCTGAAAGCACCAACTCCCGGAAGAATAACACCATCCGCACTTTTTATCTCTTCAGGGTCACTTGAAATGATTACGTCTGCACCTGCGTGTTCCAGCCCCTTGCGAACACTCCTGAGGTTGCCAAGTCCGTAATCGATGATAACGATCTTCTTCATGTGAGAATTAAAGAATGGTTTTGGTACATGAATGTAACGATGTGGGATTTTGTGATTTTTATGAAATATGTTTCAGATAATTTCAACTTTCTTTTATATATTTGAATATCTGACACCTTTGTATGCAATTGATTCTATTATCATGCAATCAAGCTCTTGAAAAATGTAGGGATGTGATGTTTTGGCAAAAATGAAAGCAAACGTCAATTGGACTCTCTATAGTTCATGCGTCATTGTTTTTGGTGCGGTGTTCAGTATCTTTAAATCAATATATTCATTGGATATTGATGATAATCTTAAAATAGTCTGCTATCTTGTGATTGCATTTCTGCTTTATGCAATATGGGTAGAAGTGAGAATACATAATTTGGTAAAATCTTCTAAAAAATGAACATCACACATCTCAGTTCAAAGCCATTTGTACCCATAGCCTCTTGGAATTATTTCCAGTACGTAAACAACATCATCTTCAATTGCAAAAATAGCTCTGTAATCACCAATGCGAAGACGGTAAAGATCCTGTCTGCCTTTTGTACCTTTCAGTTTTTTCACATCATGGCTTAAAGGATCATCCTGCAATTTCTTAAGTCCTTCAATTAGTCTGCTTTTCGTTTCATCATCCTGTGAGTTAAGGAACTTACTGGCATGCTGGTGCACGCTCACTTTGTATGGCATAGTTTCCCACTATTAAAGATCGTCAAGGGAGACGAACTGGTCCTTTTCTTCAAGGCGCTGGTACATGCGGTCCATGAATTCATCTCTGTCAACAGCATCCATCAGGCGTGTGAGAATATCGCTGTATGTCTCTCCTTTTTGTCCATAGGTTTTCAGTCTGTCTCTTATCGTTTTTGTGGTTGGTATTGTTGTTGTGGTTGCCATTTTTCTTCCTCCTTATATGTGCTTATATCTAATAATAGTTACTTATAATTAATTATGAGTTTTAATTACATCTTATAATTAGTGATTGTTTGATATTGACTTGCCTTTGCTGTTTTTAATTATTAACCGTACAACATAAAAATCAGAAACAAATCAGTAAATTTATATATAATGTTCTTTTGTTAGCATTCGGTGATTTTTTGACCAATATTAAAAAACTGTTTGGTGATGATAGGGCCATTGAACTTCCTATCAATATTGTTGTAATGTTGGTGGTTGGTATGGTTGCCCTTGCGGCGCTTGTGGCTATCATTCCTCCTCCAACTAAGAATATGTCAGTGAACATTGTTGAATCAGGTGAACAAAGTACAGGCCCTGCTGCTGGAAATACTGTAATTGTTGATTCCTCAACAGCAAACTCTCCTTTCACAGTAGATGTTTTGATTTCAGTGGCGGACCCGGATGGCTATCCTGTGAGGGCTGCCAATGTTGTGCTTAGAGGCCTTGGTGGTGTGGCAACAGGCACGACTGATGATTACGGAAATTGTACTTTGACCACAGCTTCACCTGTTGGTGCTCAGGTAAGCCTTGGTTCCAATCAGAACGAAGGAAGCATGGATCTTACTATCTCCGCAGATGGTTTCTATGATTTCGAGAAAGCAGACGCTGTAATGATAGTCAGGACATCATGATCCTGGCATCTTTTTATTTTTTTGATTTCTATGTTAGATGATGAATCCGCATCCGTGGGCCTTCCAATACGGATCGTTGTCCTCACGATCATCGGTATGATAGGTATCTATACTATTCTATCTGCTGTTACAAGTACACCTTTTGTTCCTGATACTATGTTCGCATCATCCAATTGCAGTAGTTTCAACCTGACCGGCGGGACTGGAGATTCTCCGTACCTCACAGTCAATGTCTTTGACAATGACGGAAGGCCAATAGGCGATGCTAATGTCATTGTGTGGGGACCTTCAAGAGAAAAAGCGGCAGGAGGACTCACAAATGCTGACGGTGAGTTCCGGTACAGGTTGCTGAACATTTCACTCCCGCAGGGAAAATCCGAAGGTTACCTTTCTGTAAAAGTGATGCAGGAAGGATATCTGGATTATAGTAATGATTATTTCCTGAAAGTAAAAAAGGTGTGAGAAATTTAGTTTTTTTTTTCTCGCTCCTTTTATTTTATTTTTAGAATTTTGGGTTTTGTAGAAATTCTGTTTATGTGAGTGACATGAACTTCGCTTATTTTTCCGTTCCAAAAAACATTTTGCAATCTATAAACAAAGTAACCACTCACCGAAGGCGGCACGTTCCGATGCTGCTATACAGAAGATTATTCAAGTGATCAGTTGATTTATGCAGAGAATGCAGTAAAACTACTGCAAAAAATATTTCATGGCATTAAGCAGATCACTTTTTAGTCATATGGAAAAGAGCCGGCTTCGCCGGACCCTTCGGGATTATTCAAGTTTCATACTGCCTTTCTGTTGACCATATAGAACTTCATGAGCACCGCAACAGCAAATACAAGAGCAATGCCGAATGAGAAATAAGCTGACCTTATGATATTCCATTGTCCGTTCATTATTAGGAATCCGGTAAGTGCAAGGATAGCAGCTCCCACAATTCCTGAGAGTTCAACCGGAACTTTCACAGAACCTATATTGATGCGGTTGTGATTCTCGGCTTTTTCCAGACGCATGTTCAGTTGTGAGATCTCATTCCTGATCTCTACTGAGAGATTCTGAATATCCTCCGTTTCGTTTGTGTTTTTAACTAATACCTGCTCTGAGAGTTTACTGTTCTCTTCCCGCAGTTCCATTATTTGTGAGTTTAGGCCGGTTATCTCAGAATTGAGTTCCTGTAATCTGATGGCATAGTCATGGTTCTGAGTATTTTTTTGGATGAGATTATTCATCTCGGCACGTATTGAGATGATCTCGATCCTTGTGCTCTCAAGCGCTTCCTCAAAATTAGTCTCATACTCCGGGATGGAGTCTTCCACGGGCACGTCAACAGATAGCCTGCGTTCCACCGCACGCAGTCGTTTTTCCACACTTCTTACGGTCTGGTCAAGAGAGTGTAACCTGCCGTTGATATCGTCTTTTACCTGATTGTCGTTTTTCATGGTCTGCACCAACAGACCTGTCATTTTTATTTAGAGTATTAAAAATCTTCGATTTTACTCGGGTAATTGTAGGGTTATATATTCAGAATTTACATCAATGATGTAGTACTTTCGTTTGTTCAGGGTGATATATGACGATCTTTTGGGAAAATAAAGGTTCAGGGCATGTCCCTGGTATCCTTTTGAAAAAAGAAGGCCGATGGAAAAGGTGTTCTCTGAGGACATTCCGCAGTACATTATATCCTCAATGGTTCCCCAGAAGCTTTTAGTGATGTTCCTTCTTTCACCTATTCCAAGGGTGAATGTCTCGGTCATGGTTATTGATCCGTTTTTCTGTTACAGTTTTCTGCTACAATTGTTATTCCCGTATTCCAGCTTACCAACAGATGCCTTCGTAGTCTATTTCTGTGCTGAGCTTCTCAGGATTGATGAGATGTCTGCCATCGATAACCACACGGTTTGCCATGAGATCGAATTCTTTGTCAAGGTTCCTGAACTCGTTCCATTCTGTCATGATGAGGCAGCCTTCAGCTTCTGTCAGGGCTTCGGATGCGCTCTTGCAGTATGCAACATCATGGAAGAGTTTCTTCATGCCTTCCTCAGCCATCGGGTCATATGCGGCGATGTCAGCTCCAAGTTGCATAAGTTTGTCTATAACAGGAATGGATCTTGATTCTCTTATATCATCGGTATCGTTCTTGAAAGCCAGACCAAGTACGGCTATTCTCTTGTTCTTAAGATCACCTGTCTTTTCCTGAAGCAGTTCGATCATCTTCAGGGGCTGCCTGTTATTTACATCAACAACGGACTGGAGAAGATCCGGTGCATATCCGATCTGGTTTGCTTTGCCGATGAGTGCCTTTACGTCCTTTGGGAAACATGAGCCACCAAATCCTGCTCCGCAATTGAGGAATTGGCGCTCTATCCTGAAGTCTGTTCCCACGGCATCCATGACCTCGTATGTGTTGATGCCAAGCTGCTTGCAGATGTTGCCTACCTCATTGGCGAAGGATATCTTGGTTGCCAGGAAGGAGTTGTTGACGTATTTTATCATCTCTGCTGTTCTTGGATTGGTGCGTGTGATCTCACAGTCCAGCTTTCGATAGAGTTCTGATACGACAAAAGAGGACCTCTCATCTATTGCACCAACCACGATCTTGTCAGGGTGCATGAAGTCATAGACAGCCTTGCCTTCCCTGAGGAACTCGGGGTTCATTGCAATACCAAAGTCCTTTCCTGCCTTTTTACCGGAGTACTCTTCAACTATCGGAAGTACGACCTTCTCGGTTGTCTCAGGCACTACTGTGCTCTTTACAACCACTACATGATAGCGATCTTTCTTTGCAATGGCTTTCCCAAGGCTGGCACTTGCAGCTTTGACTATTGAGAGGTCAATGCTCCCATCCTCTCCTGATGGTGTCCCCACACATATGAATGAAGCATCGGTGTTCTCAACCGCATAATCATAATCCGAGGTAGCGATGAGTGTCTTCTGGCTGTACTTTCCCAGCAGTTCATCCAGTCCCTCTTCCCAGATAGGTGCTGTTCCCGCATTGATCTGTTTTACTTTCTCTTCATCAATGTCAATGCAGATGACTTCATGCCCGAGTTCCGCAAAACAAGCGGCTGAGACGGACCCTACATAGCCTGAACCAATAATGGATACTTTCATGATAAGATTCTCCTGAGCTGTAAATTGTTTGGGAGTGTATATTAGGATTTGGGATGTGATTTTTGTAGAACTATCTTCCAAAAGCAATTTATTAATGTATTCTTAATATCATTCTCTTAACAAATATTGATTGTGAATGTGGGTGCTATGAAATCAGGATTGTATGAACATATTGTTAATGAGTTCCTTTCTAAAAACTTGTTCGACATTGATGAGAAGCACAAACATTTATCTCGGCTAAATGATGCTGATAGTAACGATTACTTATCACAATATCTATATCGGGTTCTTTCTCACGCTTTATCCGAGATTAAAGGCGATAAGGAAGGAAAATCAAAGATCGATAAACAGATAGAACTATGCAATGAAATAGTAGATACTTTAAACAGGTATGGTATCGAAACTCGAGGTTTAGATGTTTCTGAAACTGCTGAAAAACTCATGGCAGTTTTTGATGAAAATCTTAGTGTTGACTTTTCACGTCCCGATACTCCTCTTTCTTTAGGTGCATTACTCACAGGTACAAGACAGGATCCTTCGTTAGTTTCTCAACTTAAAAAAGAGATTTTGTCATCTAACAGAGTAGACATTCTATGTTCATTCATAAAATGGAGTGGTATAAGAATTCTACAAGAAGAACTAAAAGAGTTCACTTCAAGAAAAGGAAGTGAATTAAGAGTTATAACAACCAGTTACATGGGTGCTACTGATTCAAAAGCAATTGAATTTCTAGAAAGTTTGCCAAATACAACTTTAAAAGTCAGTTATGACACTAGAAGAACAAGGTTGCATGCAAAAGCCTATCTATTTGAAAGGCAAACTGGTTTTTCTTCTGCATATATTGGTTCTTCTAACATCTCTAATGCAGCACTTACAGATGGATTAGAATGGAACATCAAAATTAGTCAGTATGAACAACCGTTTCAATGGGCTAAAATTAAAGCTACTTTTGATACTTATTGGAACGATAGAGAATTTGAGACTTATAAGAAAGATGACAAGTCTAGATTGATACAGGCGTTACAAACAGAAAAATACGATAATAATACTGAATTTGTGATGCCTAATTTTGATTTAACGCCATATCCATTCCAAAAAGAAATACTCGAATCAATATGGACAGAACGTCAACTACATAGAAACAAACACTTAATTGTAGCTGCAACAGGCACTGGAAAAACTATGATTGCAGCTTTTGATTTCAAGAAATTCAGACAGGAGTTTTTTGAAACTTACAGAAGAGAACCACGTTTGTTATTTATAGCACATAGAGAAGAGATATTAAAGCAATCTCTGTACACTTTTAGAATGATTCTAAGAGATCACAATTTTGGGGATATGATGGTTGGTGGAAACGTTCCATCAACTACGGAACAAATATTTGCATCAATTCAAACATACAATTCTAAGGAAATTCATGATCTTTTAGATTCTGAATATTTCGATTATATTATAATAGATGAGTTTCATCACGCAGCAGCGCAAAGTTATAAATCCCTTTTAGATCATGTAAATCCTAGTTGCTTGTTAGGTTTAACAGCAACTCCAGAACGTGCTGACGGTTTAGATGTCAAGATGTTTTTCGATAATCACATAACTGCAGAAATTCGTTTACCAGATGCAATAGACCGAAAGTTGTTGTGTCCATTTCAATATTTTGGTGTTACTGATAGTGTTGATTATTCTACTTTAAAGTGGCAACGTGGCGGTTATGTTCAAGGTGAACTCAGCGATCTTTACACAACAGATGAAAACCGTGCAAAACTAATTTGTGAGAAAACCATTAACACGGTTTTGGATATCAGAGATGTTAAAGGTCTAGGTTTCTGTGTTTCAAAAGCACACGCTGAATACATGTCTGAGATATTCAATAAAAATGGTATTCCAAGTGAGTATCTGACTTCAGGTTCTAGCAAAGATGTAAGAGGTTCTGTTCAGAAAAGGTTATTGAATAAAGAGATTAACTTCATTTTTGTTGTTGATTTGTATAATGAAGGAGTTGATATTCCTGAAATCGACACAGTTCTGTTTTTACGTCCAACTGAAAGTTTAACAATATTCTTACAACAATTAGGGCGTGGACTTAGATTAAGTGATGACAAAGACTGCTTAACGGTATTGGATTTTGTAGGGCAAGCAAACAAAAACTATAGATTTGATTTGAAGTTTAAAGCATTGATCGAAAATATAGGTCAAGATATCGCTTTAGAAATAGAGCAAGGATTCCCGCATTTGCCTGCTGGTTGCAGCATAGAACTAGAACGAAAATCTAGGGAATACATATTAGATAACATTAGTCAGGTTCTCAATCTCAGGCGGCAAACTATTGTGAATAGAATTTCTAGCTTTGTTGCTGATACAGGAATGGAATTGTCTTTTGAGAATTTCAAAAATTACTATGATTTAGACTTCGATGATATCTACAAAAAGATGTGCTGGTCAAGAGCACTAGCAGAAGCTGAAATAATTGATGATTTCAATGAACCTGATGAAAAACAATTAACTAGCGGTCTAAGAAGAATTCAACATATAGATGACAGTAGTTACATTGATTGTGTTCTCAGGCATTTAACTGGCAAAAATATAGATGAAGAAACTCTCTCTGAAAAAGAAAGATACTATTTGACAATGTTTGTTCTAACGGTCTGGAACAAGGAAAAGTTTGCTTCATTAAATGATGCTTTTTCTAAATTGCTAGATAATCCTGTAATTTATGATGAAATAATCATGCTTTTAGAATACAAAATAAGCATCATAAAAACTATTTCTTCTGAGGCAATATTGCCATACGTTTCATCTCTAAGTTTGCATTGCAAATACACGCAAGCAGAAGCACTTGCTGGATTTGGATATTTTGATTTGCAAAATAACCATACTATACAGACTGGTGTATTATACATCAAAGACAAAAAGACAGATGTGTTTTTCATTACGTTAAATAAGAATGAAAAGGACTATTCTCCAACTACGATGTACAATGACTACGCAATAAATGAAAATCTCTTCCATTGGCAAAGTCAAGCATCAACCAGGGTTGATTCAAAAACGGGACAGAGATATATCAATCATAAAGATATTGGTCAAACAATTCTTCTTTTTGTGAGAGTAAATAAAAGTATCAATTCTTTAGCTCAACCTTATTACTTCTTGGGACCTGTGGAATATGTAAGTCATGAAGATGAAAAGCCAATCAACTTCGTATGGAATCTAAAATACCCTATGCCTGCTCATTTATTAAGAGAAACTGCAAGGCTCATAGTAGGATGATATTCTTTATTTCTCTATAGAAAGCTTATTTATCCCCACAAAACCAACCTCTTATTAACCACTCCAAAAGAGCACAACCATGTCTCACGACAAAACCCGCGTATGCCCTGTAGAACGCTCCGGCAGCCTCGATAACAGGATTCGCAGATGGCTGCAAAACCCGCAGAAGATACTTGGTCCCTATATCATGGAAGGGATGGAAGTACTGGAAATTGGCTGCGGTCCCGGATTCTTCACCATGGATATGGGTAGGATGGTCAGGAAAAGCGGGCGTGTGGTGGCAGTTGATCTTCAGGAAGGCATGCTTCAGAAGGTAAAAGAGAAGATCAGGCTGTCCGGGGAAGAGCTGAATATAGAGCTTCACAAATGTGAGAGTGACAGAATAGGAGTATCCGGGGAGTTTGACTTTGTTTTTCTTTTCTACGTTGTCCACGAACTGCCGGATCAGGAGAGTTTCTTCAGGGAACTCTCCTCGCTGCTTAAGAATGATGGCAGGATTCTCATAGTTGAGCCGCCGATGCACGTTTCAAAACAGGCGTTCAATGAGATGCTCGAAATAGCTGGTAAAGCCGGGTTTGTGGTTGTGGACAGGCCGAAGATGTTTCCTAATAAAGTCGTGTTGTTGGGGAAGAATTAGAACTGAGTTATTTATACAGGTTCATACGTCTGCGACCCCACACACTAGTTCAATAGCCTCTTTTATATTTTCAAGGGCTTCCTCTTTCGTATTGCCTTCACTAATTGCGGCAGGAAGTTCCAGACAACGAGCAGTGTATCCACCTTCTTCTGCTGTTTCAAGAACGATTGTGTATTCCATACCAATTCATCTATAATGCGTATATATTTGATTTTTCCGGGGATTAGTACAATTCATTATTTGATAGTAAACTTATACGCAGGTGACCACAATATCACATGTAAAATGTAGTCACCCACAGTTCTCACATCATTCATCCCTGCTCGCCCGTCACAATATCGTTATCTGCAGTTCCGATCTCATACGGCTGGTCGAATGATATCCCTATGATCACCCAGTATGCTTCGCTTTTTTGCAACTGGAAATATACCGGAATGACCTTCGGCTCATTCTCATTACCCATGATGTTAAAGGTGACTGCAGTACAGTTGCTTTCAATTACCGCAATGTCATTCTCAACATCTGTTGATACGATGTTGAACTCTTTGATGCCGCCTGCTTCTATTCCATTGTTGTTAACCAACATCTGAATGCTTGCAGGTACAAGGAAGTCCTGTCCCTCGCATAGTTTGAAAGCGGTGGTGAAATCACTTTCATTCACTGCATTAAAGAAAATTATAACAACATTCTCAGCAGAGGCGGATGAAGAAGAAGCATATTCTCCACCTATCTTCTCCCTTATTAAGGGACTTTGTACCAGGTAGAGGGCACTTATCAAAAGAATAACAATAATCAGTGCCTGTTGCATCAATTTTTTCTTTGATCTTTCAGGCTTTTTCACAGTTTTCTTTTCTTTTATTGTAGGAGTAATACTGCGAAGGGATCTTATCTCTCTTTCTGAAGTAAAAAGTTCCCGGGGATACGAAACAGTTTCATCAGTATCCCGGCTTCTTTTCATTTTAGGCTTGCTTTTTACATCTTTTAAATAAGAGTCATACATTCTGGCAACATCAGCATCTTCAGGCTTCCGATAGTTTTGCTTCTCCCCGTGGTGAAGGTTTACACTGGATTTCTGCATTACAGGATTCTGGATATTTACAGGAGAACCGCTGTTAACGGCTGCTAACTTATTTCTATTTCTCGGAACCACAGTATCTATTATACTGGTTACCAGTTCATTTTTGATGAAACCGATATCTTTTGCAGAATTGATTTTACTATCCAGGTGTCTGAGCTCTGATACTATCTCACTGAGAAAGCCTTCTATTCCTATTTTCTTATCAGAAGCTGCCCTGAACATCGCCTGAGTAAGTCCATCATTCTCTTTTAACAAAGCTGTCAGTAAATAATAGGTATTATCATCAGATCTACCCGAGAGATGGATCACTTTAGCTTCTTCAATGATGTATCCGTCCACAGTATTGAGATTTCTTGCACAGACCCGCATCAAAAATGATAGTAGCTGCTGTGCGTTGATCCCTTCATAATTCATGCCGATGTCAGCAGAATAGTAGGTAGTCGATAGTTGAAAAAATTCATTTTTTGTGATTGCTTTTGGATGCAGGAAAGGACAGATACAATGAACCTTCTTTGCCTGCATGGCAGCCATGTGCTTTTCCCGATTTGCATCACGGTATATTATACTTGCTTCGACAATCTCATTATGAACGCATGTTGCAGGCTTCAATGTGAATTTAGCAGTCCGGGCAATGGTTGGCTGAATTTCTCCCAGTTTCAGGACTCTGTCTTCCTGTAACTCGAAGATCGATTCATTACAATCAAGGATAACCTGCACGTCAGAAATAGCAGTATCTGTATTATTGGTGATTCTGATCCCGAATTCGATGTTGTTGTCGGAGAGGATCTTATAACCACGTTTTATGTCAACATCCATTCTAGTTAAAAATTAATTATTTTTGCATATAAATAGCTTTTGAACTCAACAATGTTCATTTATTGTTTTCATTCCTGTAAAAATAAAAAATCAAGAAAAAAAAGAAAAAGATTGATGTTGACAGTGTCATCAGATCTCTTTTACCCAGAGGACCTCTCCTTCCTGTAAAGCATACATAATATCATGTGCGACCTCCGAATCAGACCGGACCTTGATATCTCCATGCCTGCCAACGGTTGCCGAAAAAAGGAATCCTTCTCCTGCGTAGACTTCAACATCTCTTGTTGCAGCCTCCGGGACATTGAGTATAACATGCTTTCTACTACGCTCGATGATAGGGTGATGTTCCTTCTTCTCTCGAGGTCTGCGTTCCTCTCCATCTTCGAATTTACGCACATCAATATGGATTCCCAGTGACCTTTCAATTTCATCTATGGTCTTTCCACCTTTACCAATAACTCTTGGCAGATCCTTGTCTCTTACACGCACAAAGGCACGGTTGTCTGAGACCATTTCCACTTCGATTGGACCACTGGCGTAATTGCTGATGTAATCCTGGACTTCTCCTTCAGCCAGTTTCCATGAGGGACTTCTTTGCTTCTCGCTACCTAACGGCATAACTACAACCTGCTCGCCGTAGGTGTATATCTCAAACTCACTCTTTCCTGTCTCAAGGTCAGAAACAAGAATTACAGGTCTTGCAAGGTCTTGTTCCATCATTCCGGCAGGAACCTTCACAGTGAACTCAAGCACCTGTACTTTTGCGATCTCTCCCTTGTCGATGAAAATAACCGTGTCGACAACCTGAGGGATAACACCAAGTTCCACCCTGCCGATAAGTCTCTGGATAGCGTCTACTGCGCGGTTTGCATGGACTACTCCCATCATACCTACGCCTGCAAGTCTCATGTCTGCAAATGTCTCGAAGTCTTTGGTCTTGCGTACCTCATCATATATGGTATAATCAGGACGCACAAGCAGCAGTACATCTGCGGTGTTCTCCAGACTTCCGTCAAGAGGTGCGTATTGAGTAATATCATCCGGAACCTGCAGGTCACGTGGTGATTCCATGGTCTTGACCACAAATCCCCTGTCTTTCAGGTAGATTGCAACTCCTGCTGCAAAAGTGGACTTACCTGCACCAGGTGGCCCGGCTATGAGTATTCCTCTCTGGGTTCTTATCCTTTCCTTGAGTACGTCGCTCAGGCGATATTCTTCAAGTGATACCGATGCAACCGGTCTTACAATTGTTATTTCAACATCATCAGAAAAAGGTGGTGTGGAAATAGCTATTCTCATGTTCCTTATCTGAAGTACCGTTGCACCGCTGAATGACATTTCTGTGAATGATTCAATGTCAGAGCGTGCCCTGTCAAGCAATTCCCTAGATATCATTTTCAGTTCCTGATATGTGCATGGATCATCCCTGATCTTCATGTACTGCACATTTCCTATGGAACCTCTTTTTGCCATGGGGGATACTTTGTGTTTCAGGTGTACCGACATTGTGTCAGGTGTGAAGAACTCATCAATAAGAAGTGGTCCGAATTCTCCCATCGGTGGTTTAACAAATTCAACATCAAGTCCTTTTGCTTTTGCAACAAGTGATTGGACCTTGTCCCCTGTGACAAATTTAGCATTAAGTTCAACTGCTGTCTCTCTGATAAGGGCATCTATCTCTCCGCCCTTTGCAAGTTTAACCTGGTCAGAATTAGGTCTGATGCCTGTGAAAAATAATCTGATGTCGCCGCTTTCAGCGAATTTCTGGAGTTCCTGCACCTCTTCAAGGCCTTTGTATCCAATCTCAAGCCCACGGTTTGCCTGGGCTTCCAGCTCAGCCATAACGGCTTCAGGCACATAGATGTCTACATCCCTGAGTCCATGATCACGTATCCTTCCGGAAAGGATACCGTCTATGACCGCACTGGTATCAGGAACTATTATTTGTCTGTTCTGTGAACTCTCTTCCATAATTACGAATAAGCTGCTGATTCTATAATATTATATTGCCATCCTGTCCCAGGCAACGCAAAAACAGTGACTGCTGTTTGTGTTAGCAGTCAATTATGCATATGTTCTCAGTAAACATCTTCCGGGTCGAAAACTTTCTCGCCGACTTCGTTTCCATCGATTGTCCTGTAGAAACATGATCTGAATCCAGTGTGACATGCTCCTCCTGTCTGCTCGACCAGCATAAGTACAGCGTCCAAGTCACAGTCGATACGAATCTCTATGATTTTCTGGGTATGACCTGAACTTTCTCCTTTTTTCCAGAGACTTTGCCTGCTGCGGCTCCAGTAATGGGCGATCCCAGTTTCAATTGTTCTCTCAAGTGCTTCCCTGTTCATGAAAGCGCACATGAGCACTTCTTTAGTATTACTGTCCTGTGCGATGGCCTGGATGAGACCATTGTCATATTTCAGATCATCGAGATTTATCATGTGCACCACTAATTGCTATATACTATAAAATACTATTATCTATCTGTATTAATATAATTCCTGATAAATTAAATCTAAATATTTTTATTAGCAGGGGTCAAACAATGGATTACAGTTTTGATGGTACAGGTGGATTCAGAATCCCTACGGGTATAGGCGGACTTGATGTACAGCTTGGAGGAGGAGTTCCTCCGGGAACAACTATTCTAATTCTTGCAGAACCGGGGGCAAACTCCGACATGTTTGCCCAGCAGTTTGTTTATGGTGGTCTTCTGAACAATGAAGATGTCTTCTATTTCACCTCAGAGCACCCGGCCCAGGAAATAGTTCATGAGATGGAGGACATGAAATGGGATGTAGAAAAATTTGTGGAGGATGGTCAGCTCCAGTTTGTGGATGCGTATCTTCCAAGATTCTACAGCGTTCTTCCTAAAGAGTTCACCAACGATCTCTCAGCCAAGGATTTTCTCAAAAAAGGAATTGATTCAATGGGTTTGCTTAAGGCAACAGTGAAACAGCCAAGAACTCAAAAATACCGTGGTGTTATTGATTCAATATCATATTTTCTGCGTGCTTACAACCTTAACAGTGTGGTAGAAGCTATTGAAATGATCTCTTCTATTGGAAAGGCAACAGGGGCTATCCAACTTATACTAATGACAAGCGGGATGCATGATTCCATCACGGAGAACACGTTGCGTCATATTTGTGACGGTGTTATCGAATTCAGGATCAAGGAACGTGGAAGTGAGATCGAAAGGAATATCATGATACGCAAGATGCGTGGAATGCTTGTTCCTAACAGAACGATATCTTATATGGTTACTCATAAAGGAATTGAACTTGAAACGACTACCCGTGTCCTCTGATACCCACCTTTTTCAGGGTGTTTTTACCTTTACTTTTTTATTCACAGAAAGCTATTTTAGTTAATCGGCAAAATGGATAATGATCATAATGAAACAGGAACTAGTGCGAATTTTGAGGGATATCTTCATATCAACGGGCTATGATATGTCCGAATCATTCAGGTTTGACCTGATAGCCGAAAAGGACGGCTCAAAGACACATATTAAACTTTCATACGATCCTGATCTTGAAGATATAAGGAACTTCAAAAGCCAGGTCACAGAAGGCCAGGGTCTTTACATACTGGCAGGCGAAGTCACTGACTCATTCTTAATCAATGCACGAGACATCGGCCTGACCGTGTGGACCCGTGACGATATGGCTGTAAGGATCGGCAGGGCGATACTTGCGGATATGGAAGGAACTACTAAGGATCTTCAACTTCTTGATGTACTATGTACAAAGAAGCCTGCTTCCAGCAGTGTTGATGAGGTTGCAAAAGAGGCTATCAATGCGATATTTGGTACAGGTTCCTCTCCTCATGTGGAAGAAAAAGCCCTGGAAGAATCTCTGGCATCGCGTCCTCCAAGACCTTCGCTTATTCAGAACGAAAAGCCCATGGAAGTTCAGTATTATCGCCCTCGTGCATCTACTCCATCTGTGGAGCTGGCTCCTGAAGGCTCTTATGTATCTGAAGCATTTGATGAACCGGAAGAAGAACATGAAGAGGAATTTATCCCGGAACCTATTCCAGTTGTGGAGAAACCAGTTTCCCAGGAACCAATAGTTATGAGCCTTCACTCTCCACCGGTGAATATCTCCCTTGATCAGGCTTACTCCTTAGCTGCTCCCCATATACGCGGTGCCAATGCAGCAATACTGAAATTCGTACCTTTCTGGATGTACAGTTACTCACTTAATGTGGAACAACGTTACCGTTCCAAGATCATAGATATCTCTGGAGATGGTTCAGGTTATATCAATGCTCTGAATGGAAATCAGGAGGAAATGAGCCTTCAGAATATCCAGAAGACCGTTGTTGTTCCAAATGTGGAATATGATGTCAAGATGCCAGCGACCACTGAAGATGAGGCTACTAAGGAATTGCTAGATGGTATCATAGAGGAATATACACGCGACCTGCGTTTTGATGATACTAAGGGTGATGCAATAATTTCCGAACACAAAAGGTTTAAGCCAGCAGCATCAGATATTAATCTTAATGTAGAACTTGTCTACGTGCCTGTATGGGAAGTCAAAGGTCAGAGAAATTCTGTAGAGATCAACGCTTCAAGTGGTGAGGTTCTGCGAAATCCTGTTGACGATGATGTCGAATTCGTATAGTCTTTATATATTTGACAGGCGGGTAAAAAGTTCGTATCGATACGAATAAACTTATATATCAAAAACACATATAAAGGATTACCCGGTAGTCACCTTGTATCAATTTCAAACAAATAATGAGGAATCAACAATGGTAGAAGTAACTGACAAAGCAGCAGCTGAATTAAAATCACTGCTTGAGGAACAGGACAAACAGGATCACGCTCTCAGGATTTTCATTGCAGGCATGAGCTGCTGCGGTGTGCAGTATGGCATGTCACTTGAGAACGAGATCAGTGAAGAACATGACCTTGTAGTTGAGGACAAAGGACTCAAGATCGTCATGAACAAGGACGATGCAGATGGTCTTTCAGAAGCAAAGATCGATTACGTAGATGGTCCTTCCGGCAAGGGCTTTATCATCGATAACAATAACGGCGGTGGCTGCAACAGCTCATCCTGTGGTGGCGGTTGCTGTTAAGCAACATTTATCTGGCCTATTGAACAATATCATATAAGGTGATTACATGTTTCCGGGAATAGGTGGCAGGGGAATGAACCCTGCAAAAGTTAAGCAGATGATGAAACAGATGGGTATAAACATCACTGAGATCGATGACGTTGAACAGGTTATCATCAGGACTCCTGCAAAGGATATCGTTTTTAACGATGCCAATGTCTCTATTATGAATGCTCAGGGTGTGGATACTTATCAGATAGTCGGCACTCCGGAAGAGGTCGCCAGGGAAGTCCAGATACCTGATGATGATGTGAGGCTCGTTGCAGAGCAGACGGGTGTTTCTGAGGATCAGGCACGTGAAGCATTGAAAAATGCCAACGGTGATCTGGCAGAAGCAATTCTGGCACTCTCATCATAATTCTTTTTTCTCTTTTTATCTCAGACTTAAATCCATCCATAGATTATTCTATGTGTATCCTATCCCTGCTATTTACTTGCTAATGTGACTAAGGTAATTATCTGTAAGTTTCTCATATTTTTTCATACTTATTTGTCTGATTTTATGATCTGTTATTTACGTAGGGACCAAAATAGGTATATATTATTATCATGATTATACATGATGATTGAGGAGTGACTAACTATAGATTGCTCTTTCAACGCGGTCCCTTTCATGTCCCGGGGTTTCATCTGGAACCTTTGTTTGTTCTTCAAAATGACATGAGACGGTTGCTCTGCAGGTATTGGTTCAAGGCCTTGAGATAACTTGAGGTCATGAAAGAAACATAACGATTATTGATTATAGATGGAGTAAACATGTCTGAAAATTTTGATGTCAAATTGGATGGGAAAAGTTATCTTCCTGATCCTTCTGTAAAAGAAAACTCATGGATAGGCGATTACGAAACTGCCTATAATGAATTCCTTAAAGACCCTGAAAAACACTGGGAAAACGTTGCTGAAGAACTCGAGTGGTTTGAGAAATGGGATAAGGTCAGGGAATGGGACCATCCACACGCAAAATGGTTTACCAATGCTAAAATGAATATCACTCACAACTGTCTTGACAGGCATGTGATGAACGGCAAGAGGAACAAGGTAGCTATCATCTGGGTAGGCGATGACGGTGAGGAAGTCGTTCTCACATATCGCCAGCTTTACCGTGAGGTTATGAGATTTGCCAATGGTCTCAAGTCCCTGGGAGTAGAGAAAGGTGACCGTGTTTGTATTTACATGCCATTTGTCCCTGAACAGATCATAGCAATGCTTGCATGTGCACGCATCGGTGCTGTACATAGCGTTGTCTTTGGTGGTTTTGGTGCCAATGCCCTTCACTCAAGGATAAAGGATGCACAGGCAAAGATAGTCATTACTGCTGATGCAAGTCTGCGACGTGGAAAGAGAATTGACCTTAAGTCTCTTGTAGATGAGGCTGTTGTTAATGCTTCAAGTGTTGAGAAAATCGTTGTCCTCAGGAGAATGACACCTCAGATGGAGCTTTTCTCTGAGATCGAGGTCGATTTCTACGAGATAATGGAAGATGTCGAAAAGGAATGTGAACCAGAGGTAATGGATTCCGAGGATCCGCTGTTCATTCTATATACCAGTGGTACAACAGGTCCTGCAAAGGGAATCGTGCATGCATGTGGCGGTTACATGGTCGGTACATATTATACAACAAAGAATATGTTCGACCTCAAAGAAAGCGATGTCATGTGGTGTACGGCAGATCCGGGATGGATCACCGGTCACAGTTACATAGTCTATGGTCCGCTTTCCATGGGAGCTACTATCCTCATATCCGAGACTACTCCTGATTATCCGGACCCTGGAATCTGGTGGAGCATGATAGAGGAGTTCGATGTTACAATATTCTATACAGCACCTACTGCAATCAGGATGTTTATGAGAATGGGTGAAGAGTGGCCTGAAAAGTACAACCTCAGCTCACTGAGGATACTGGGCTCTGTCGGTGAACCTCTCAACCCTGAGGCGTTTGAATGGTACTATCGTGTAATTGGTAAGGAAAAGTGTCCGATCCTTGATACATGGTGGCAGACCGAGACCGGAATGCACATGCTCACAACAGCTGTCGGTGAGCCTATGAAGCCAGGTTTTGCAGGCCGTCCGGTTCCGGGTATCGTTGCAGATGTTGTTGATGAGAATGGAGAACCGGTTCCTGCCGGAACAGGTGGTTTCCTTGTTATTAAGGAGCCATGGCCTTCCATGATGAGAACGGTTTACAACAACGATGAGAGATATCGCCAGTACTGGAGTACTGTTGGTAACTATTACGCAGCAGGTGACCTTGCTGTAAAGGATGAGGATGGCTACATCATGATCCTCGGACGCTCCGATGATGTCCTGATCGTTGCAGGTCACAACATCGGCAGTGCAGAAGTTGAAAGTGCCCTTGTTTCCCATGAGGCTGTCGCAGAAGCAGCAGTAATCGGAAAACCAGACCCCCTCAAGGGAGATTCCATCAAGGCTTTCATCATTCTGCGTATGGGCTACAATGCCAGCGATAAACTCAAACTGGAACTTGTCTATCACGTAAGAATGAACCTCGGCCCAATAGCCATTCCATCAGAGATCGAGTTCGTGGAATCCCTGCCAAAGACCCGAAGCGGAAAAATAATGAGGCGTCTCCTCAAAGCACAGGAACTTGGCCAGGATCCCGGAGACATTTCCACACTGGAGGACTGAATCCTCCTTTCTTATTTTTCTTTATTATTTCTTTTTAAAATAGTAATAGTTATGAATCATCCACGCCATTATTCTGTCAGGTGACAAAATGATAGACTTTTTTGACCTTTACCTTGCAGAGGATTGCCCATACGGAGATGAGACTACCGAACTTCTTGAGATTCAAGGCAATGGAAGGCTTCGTATCAAATCAAGAGAACATGGTGTTGCGGCCTGCATGGATGACCTTGCAGCTTTCTACAGGAAAAATGGTCTCGAAGTCGTAAGCATGGTTGCAGATGGTGCCGAGTTCAATCCGAATGATGTTATATTTGAAGCTCAGGGTGATCTCCCGACTATTTTCAAACTCTGGAGAATATCACAGACATTCCTTTCAATGGTCTGTTCCATTGCATCAAAAACACGTTTTGCTGTTGAACTTGCAAGAAAATCAAACCCTGACATAATGGTGGCAACAAGCCGCAAGACTCATCCGGGATTCAGGAAATATGAGCTTAAAGCGGTAAAGATAGGTGGAGGAGACCATCACCGCAACTCTCTCAGTGATTCAATTCTTATCACACAGAATCACCTCGATATCATGGAAAAGCGTGTAAAGCTCAGGGCCATGCGCAAGATAGAGATAGAACCAAGGACAAGAGAGGAAGCTTTCGAGTCAGCTCCGGTTGCAGATGTGCTCCTGCTTGACCATTACAGTCCGGAAGAGCTGGAAAGCCTTGTTCCGGAGTTACGTGCCCTGAATCCAAAGCTTGAGGTTGGAGTAGGTGGAATTGATCTTGGAATGGTCTCTGATTATGCAAAGCATGTTGACTTTATTGTGACCACTGCTCCGTATTATGCCAAACCGCTTGATCTCACTTCAAAGATTCGTAGAATTTAGATATATAAGTTAAGCGAAAACTTTATATTAAATAATCGCCATGGTTGTGTGTACAGAGTGCATTACCGTCGAAAAGAGACGCATAATTTGCGGGGACAAATTAGTACTAGGAAAAGCTTTTCCTATAGTTGTGCATTCTTGTATCGATAAGTAAAAATAATTTATTCATCGACTATACAATAAAAGAGGTGTATTAATATGAGCAAAGTGGAACTTCTAGATTTCAGTGCAACCTGGTGCGGACCTTGTAAGATGCAGAAGCCTCATCTTGAAAAAGTTGAAGCCGAACTTGCAGGTCAGATCGAAGTGAAGGTCGTTGATGTAGACCAGAACCAGAGCCTTGCAGCACAATATGGTATTCAGGCAGTACCTACGCTTATCATCCTTAAAGACGGGGAAATGGTAAAGCGCTTCACAGGCCTTACTACCTCAGGAATCCTCCTTGAGGAACTCAAAAAGGTGCTTTAAGCACCTGCTTTTCGTTTTTTATTTTTGTTTTCAGGTCACTTATGACCGGCTTATTTTTATCTTTTCTTGAAAAAGCGTAAATAGCTTAAGATCATTCCAGTCTCGAGGGATACAGGAATTGAAAGAACTGGTTGATCTTGGTGTAATGGTTTTCAGGGAAAAGAATTCCCGCGGTTCATTCAAACCCCATCTTTCTATAAAATTCAGGTCAACCGAAGGAGAACTTGTAACTTTTTCTATTGACACAACCCGTACTCCTGCAAAATACCAGCAACCTGATGCTTATCTTATCACTCATGCGCATTCAGATCACAACGGCAAATCCGCAATGCTTTCTGACCGTGCAGTCTGTTCTGAAAAGACCGCTATTGCACTTGAGATTCGTCATGATCGCAAGTACGCAGGCAGGACATTCAAAGTCGGGGAAACTATTGAGGTAAGTGCTGTAAAAGTTCACACATTCCCTAATTTCCATACGGTTGGCTCAGTGGCATTTATGTGGGAAAATGAGCTTGGAACACGCATACTTGTCACAGGTGATGTAAAAGACGCTTCCATGCTTCCGGAATGTGATCTTCTGATAACCGAAGCCAACTACGGAGATCCCGGTGACACAACATGTTATTTTGATGACGATCTGGAAGGTTTTGAGAACGCTTTCAGGGACAATTCCTCAATTGCCTTTGGAGCCTATGCATTCGGCAAAGCTCAAAGAGCTGTGGAACTGCTAAGAGGTTTTGGCTATGATGGTGTCATCGAAATGGATGACCAGTCTCTCTCCCTTACACGAACTCTTCTTGAAAATGCCGGGGAACTTGAATATCTTGGCAACTGCTGCGGTGACAGTATAAGTATAGTACCTCCCTGGGATCTGGACAAGCTGCCATCCCATATTTCTAAATTCGTAATGACAGGACGCAGCGATTATCGCTATCCTGCAATCCAGATAAGTGACCATCTTGACGCGCGTGGGCTTGTAAATATGGTGAAAAACATTGATCCCGAGTTTACGGTTGTCTACCACCCTAACGGTCATCGTCCGGGAAGATTCGCAAAACACCTCGATTCAATCGGTTTTAATGCACTTTCAATTGATAAGATCGAAAATGTCCTGAGCAATGAATTTGTATGAAGTTCTCTCTGGCAGGATAAACATTTATATAAGTACTTGATTTTATAGTACCCACACTATCCAAGTTGTACCAGGAGATCAGATCAATTTGTCAAAATCATCCAACAAAAAGCCATCAGTGGCCAAAAAAGAAGTAAAACCCGCTGATGATGCGCAACCAGCTCCTACTTCATCCCACGGGAGATCACAGTTTAAAATGAGAACACCGGAGGAAAAGAAGCAGGCTCATAAGGAGGGAATCATCAAAACGGCAGTTGCTGCTATTATAGGTATGGTAGCGGGTATAATTGCCTATATGCAGCTTGGTGTAGGTGATGACCCAACCGTGAAATGGTATGTTATAATGATGTTCATAGTCGGTATCTCCTTCTATGTCATGAAACTCTCATTCCCTCTGTTCAAGATAAAGCCCAAAGAGTTTGGTTTTAAGGACTGGTTCTATGTTGAGTTCATTGTTATTGACTTCTGTCTTGTAACATGGACATTGCTTCTGAATTGATCTTCTATTTTTATCTTTTATTCATTTTATTTTATTGACAGGGATCTTACATGCGAATTGCCATATTGAACAAAGACAGGTGTCAGCCAAGACGCTGCAGTCATGAATGTGAAAAATATTGTCCCCGTGTGAGAACGGGCGATGAGACCATAATCTTTGGAGATGACGGAAAACCAATAATCTCAGAAGAGATGTGCGTAGGTTGTGGTATATGTGTCCACAAGTGTCCGTTTGAAGCTATTATGATAATCGGTCTTCCGGAAGCACTTACCGAACCAACACACAGGTACGGCCCGAATGGTTTTGCGTTGTATGGTCTGCCGATCCCGCAGGTTGGAAAAGTAACTGGTATCCTTGGTCCCAACGGTATAGGTAAAAGTACCGCAGTACAGATCCTTTCCGGAACTCTTGTTCCTAACTTCTCAGAGGATAACAGCAACTGGGAAAGGGTGCTTGATCACTATGCAGGAACAGCTCTTTACGATTATTTCAGTGACGTAGTTGACGGCAACATAAAAGTGTCACAGAAGCCTCAGTATGTGGATATGATCCCAAAGGCTTTCAAGGGCAAGACAAGTGAGCTTCTTGACAAGACCGACGAAAGAGGCAAGCTTCCTGAACTTATTGAACGCCTTAACCTTTCACATGTAATGGACCGCAAGATAACAGAACTCAGTGGCGGTGAACTACAGAGGGTTGCCATTGCAGCCTGTGCAGCCAAAGATGCTGATTTCTACTTCTTTGATGAAATAAGTCCCTATCTTGATATTTACCAGCGTATTAATACCGCGCAGCTTATTCAGGAAATATCTGAGGAAAAAGCAGTTCTTGTTGTAGAACACGACCTTGCAATACTTGACATGCTTGCTGATGCAGTTCATGTGGCATATGGTGAGCCTGGTGGATATGGTGTGATCACACATCCAAAAGGCGTGCGTGTTGCTATTAACCAGTATCTTAAAGGTTTCCTTCCAGAAGAGAACGTGCGTGTAAGACCTGAAGCTATTAAGTTTGAGGTTCACCCTCCAAGAGTTGAGACCGATATCAACACACTTCTTGACTATGATGCTTTCTCCAAAAAATACGGCGAAGGTTTCTCACTTTCTACTGATGGTGGTTCACTGAAGGAAGGCGAAGTTCTGGGAATTGTCGGTCCAAACGGTATTGGTAAGTCCACTTTTGTCAAGATACTTGCAGGCGAGATAGAGCCTGATGAAGGAAAGCTTGACCATGACATCAAGATCGCATACAAGCCACAGTACATCAAAGCTGACAGTCCGATGCAGGTTCGCTATTTCCTTGGTGGTCTTTCCAGTAAATTCAATAGCAGTTATTTCCAGACCGAGATCGCAAAACCACTGAACATTGAAAGACTCTACGACCGCATGCTCACAGAGCTCAGTGGCGGAGAACTCCAGAGAGTTGCTATTGCCGCATGTCTCTGTCAGGATGCTGATATGTATATTCTTGACGAGCCAAGTGCCCACCTTGACGTAGAACAGCGTTCTATGGCAACAAAGGTCATCAAGAGATTCGCCGAGAACAATAGTAAGACCGCAATGGTCGTTGACCACGACATTTACATGATAGATATGCTGAGCGAGCGTCTCATAGTATTTGAAGGTGAACCGGCGGTCTATGGTAAGGCACACCAGCCTTCCAGCATGCAGGACGGTATGAACAAGTTCCTGGCAAATCTGGATATCACATTCAGGCGTGATGAAGATACTTCCCGTCCGAGGGTCAACAAAAAGGATTCAAGACTTGACAGGGAACAGAAATCCAAGGGCGAATATTACTACCACAATATTGCTGATGAATGATCATTCATCTGCCTCTTTTTCCTTTTTTTCTTCAACTTTCAAGCTCTTTTTCCAGAACCCGATAGAACTCTGTGGATGCATGTCGTTCCAGCCACGGATAGTGACCGCAGTTCTCAAGCAGGACGAACCTGAAGTTTTCAAGTGTTCTTGAGAGAGGCTCCTTTACTCCTTCGTATGGATGCGGGTCATAATCTCCATGTATGGCAACCACAGGACAATGGATATTTCTTCCCATGTTCAGTAGTTTTTTTGATCTTCTGAGATAATCGGCTTCTTCCCATACTCTTTTATTGAGATTATAACAGTCATGACAAAATGTCGGATTAATTTCCCACATTGATTCCAGATCAAAGGAATCAGCATCAGAAATGAGTTTTCCAAATCTTGCAAAGGCAACATTCTTATTGCTCACAGCAGTATTATTCATACTTGTACTCAGGTGCAGGTATTCCTGTCTTCCGCTTTCACCAAGTCTTTCCAGTCTGGTGGACATGATCAACCTTGCATAATGTTCCTCAAATGGTCCACTGGCCACAAGAATTAGCTTACTGACATATGTAGGGTAACGCGCAGTGAACATGAAAGCCAGCCATGCTCCCCATGAATGTCCTATCAGTGTCACTGGCAATTTAGCATGTTTTTTAAGCATCGACCTGAGTTCATTTATCTGCCCGTCAACACTCATGGCAGTCTGCAAAGGTTCCAGTACGCTGTATTTATCTGAAAGTTGTTCGGCCATGTTAGTCACAGTTCCGGGTGCTCCGGGACCGCCGTGTATAACTGCGATCTTGTACGGTTGATGGCCGTGTTTTATTGGGTTTGAGTACATTTTCTCAGCAAACAGTTTAGATATATTTATATGTAGTGTATTAATATATTATTCGCTTACAAAGCAAGGTTAATTTACCTTAATGTGATTTCTCACTTGGATGTGGTATTATGGCGGAAAGTAAATTCTATAACAACATCAACGTTCTTGACAGTGTCGATAAAGGAAATTTTAAAGCAGAGATCATAGAGTATAAATCTCTCACAGGAAGCAAGGCCCCTTCACTTGCAAGGCACCTGTACTATATACAGCAGGCAGGCATGACCCTTAAGCAGGTAAAGGTCACATTGAACAACAGCGGCGTGATCGTTGAGCCTGGAGCTCTTTACTTCCAGAAAGGTAATATCACATGTGATGCAAACATAGGCGGTGTTAGTGGTCTTGCAAAGAAGGTGATCAAGAACAAGCTCACGAACGAATCTGCTTTCAATCCGCTTTACAAAGGTTCCGGCGAGGTATTCCTTGAACCAAGTTTCAGTCATTTTATTATTGTAAGCCTTGACAATGGTTCTATAATAGTGGACAAAGGCATTTTCTACTGCGCAGAATCAAGCCTTGAAGTAGGCGTTGCAAGTCAGAAGAATATCACAGCAGGTCTTTTCGGCGGTGAAGGATGGTTCCAGACAAAGATTAGCGGAACTGGTACATGCATACTTGAAAGCCCTGTACCTATGTCTGAAATATTGAAATATAACCTTGACAACGAGCGTCTTCAGGTTGACGGTAACTTTGCTCTTCTCAGGTCTGATTCCGTAAAATTCAGTGTTGAAAGATCAGGCAAAGGAATTGCAGGAAAGCTTACATCAGGAGAAGGTCTTCTTCAGACATTCGAGGGATCAGGTGCCGTATGGCTTGCACCAACACAGCCTGTATACGGTTCAATTGGAGCAAGTGGTGTTTCATCACTGGCAGCAGCACCATATAACAGGAATAATCCGGCATAAGGGAGTGATTTACTCCTTTCTTTTTTAGGTTCTTTTAGTTATATTGCGTTCCTTTCTCACATTTCTATTCATCTTTGTTGATACCTTTTTTGAAACTTCTGGCATAGCTGTAAGCCTGATGTATGTTGTATAACCAGAATGCAATGAAAATGAATAATGGTAATATAAGGTGGGATGTGATTATCAGTATGAAAGCCAGGACAAAATAAAAAGAGCCTCTGCCAAAGTCTCCATTGTACATCTGGCCAAGTCCTGGAAACACTGCGGAATACAGTCCGGCTCTCCAGGGTTTTGGTTTAAAATCCTCAGCCGCAGTTTCTATCTCATCATTGTTTTCCATTAGTTCTTCGGTGTTCAGGAACACCCCCCCGCATAAGTCTATTTTAAAAGATGTGCTGTTTACATAACACTTTTGTGGCCATCATTTTTTGCGGTTAAGGATATCTTTGAAGTTTTCAATAGCATCGTACACGCTCTTATCCAGTTTTGCAGAAACTCCGGTTTTAATTGTACCGTCCGGATTTTTCTTCATCCTCATCCCCTTTCCAAGATACCATGTCAGGAATTCCGTGTACAGGATAACTCCAATGAGGGTGGACCAGATCATAAGCAATATGTGGAAGTTATTCACCGGTACAAGACCGTTAGCCAGCGACATCTGCTGGATGGAAAGAAAAGCAATTGATATGTCCGGTATCACGAAAATAAATGCAAGAGGGATCACCAGCAAAATAATAAGTGCAAGCCTGGATGACATATTGATCAGGACAAAGAGCACTACAATTACAAACAAGGCAAAAAGCATTGAAGATCCTATAAACGCTGCAATATTCATACTCAATTCCTGATTAATATTTTTTCATTACTTATATACTCTGGATATAAATAAATATGCGAATGTCGGCACGATTGCAATTAAAGCTAAAAGGCTTACAAAAGATGAAACAAGGAACTTCATGACCTCTATGCTTGTAATATCCGGGTCTGCAACAGATGTGTCACTGGGGTACGAAGCCGATGCATCCAGTTGATTGTATGTTTGTTCGTAGTATTGATCATCGACCTCAGTAGGTGCATCATCAATGTAAAGGAAAAGCTCATCTGAAACCATATTCTCTTTTTTGCCATTCTCATCCGTAAGACTGAGTTCTGTTTCAGGTAGATAGTATTCCCCGGCTCTTTCTGCCTTTACAGTATATCTGAACTCTTTTGTTGTTCCTGCTGCAAGTGTTCCATGCCATTCTCTTTCTCCGACAACGTAACTGAGCTCATCAGGTATAGTTTCCCTGAATGAGATGTCTATATCCCTGTCACCTTCGTTTGTGACTTTGAGTATTATGTCAATAGTTTCTCCCACAACCATGTAGCTGGAACTTATTTCTTTCTGGAGTATGACCCTGGAACCACTTACATGGAATGTTTCTTCTATCGGGTTGGATTGCATCGTATAAGTTTCGCCGCTATCTTTCCAGGCAACTGTGGCAGGCTCAAAGGTGAAATTTCCGGGTTCTGTAGAGGATGCAAAATATCCTATGGTCTTTGTCTCTCCTGCAGCAAGCACCATTGACCATTCAGCATTTTCAATATCATTTGGAATGAATTCAGGTGGAAGAACATCGGTAACCGTAACTGCGGTCTGGAAATCTGCTTTATTGGTAACTGTGATATTGATCTGGAAATACTGTTCGGTTCCAAATTCAGGATTATCTGATGTCTTTTCTTTTGAGGTTACTTTCTTCTCAATGGAAATATATGAATTGACAGTTGCTTCTGTTTTTATCTGGTTGTTGTATTTATTTCCCCTGTAGTCATATCCTTCTACACTGGTAGTGATCGTGATATTTCTGGTAACAGGCTCAATATAAGGCTTTATACGTATCTGGAACTTTTTCTTTTTCTGCGGGTCCAGTATGGAATGTTGCTGTGTTACAAGTTCTACTTCGCCATCATCACATTCAGTGGTAAGTATGATGCCATGCAAAGGTATTGTTCCATTGTTGGTGACCACAAGTTCGTATTCCACATAATCATTTGGTTCATAGCTTTCCTGAAGATTTCCAACATCGATCCGGATCTGCGGCGCACCAGGCTTGAGTGTTTCAATGAAAACTTCCTGTGTGTCCATATTGATGTATACTATATTGATCATGAAATCTTCTGAGAACTTTTCGTAATCACCACTATTGTAAGTTCTCTGGTACTCTTCTTCGCCAACCCTGACAACAAGATCTGCTGTACTTCCGTTTATTGCTTTAAGGGTAATGCGATAATCATTTCCTGATAGTGAATCACCAGCTTTGAATGCCGTTTTTGGGATGTCTGTGACCCACACAAGTTCGGATTTATGCTTATATATATTCAGGGAAATTCTGTTATTCTCTATTGAGACAACATTGATCTTCAACTCACCATCATAGATGTGTTCATTGTTGACTCCTGCATCCACTTCAAAAGCTTCCATATAAACAGAGTTGCTGTATATCAGCAGGGTTGCAGTGGGCACGGTTCCATTGCTAATATCATTTAACTTGACAGTGAATCCTTCAAGGTATGCTCTCTCTCCTATACCAAGTTCATAAGAACCCTGGAATATCCATATGTCCTCTTCTCTTATCGAAGTGGCATTTGCGGAATTTATGAATGCTATCAGGACAATGGTCAGTAAAAGCAGCTTGATCAGTCGCATCATTATCATCTATGTATTTCTTTAAATGTTATGTGGGTCTTTTTTGATAACCAGCATCGTTGCCAGATATAGGAACAGTGCCAGTAACAGGTAAATGCCGGTCCATGTCCAGCTTTCTATTGCAGTGATACTATCAATGGAAAGCCGTGTCACAAGG
Organism: Methanolobus vulcani; assembly: GCF_900100715.1. Lineage (GTDB taxonomy): Archaea > Halobacteriota > Methanosarcinia > Methanosarcinales > Methanosarcinaceae > Methanolobus > Methanolobus vulcani. Next base: position 66,330 of record NZ_FNCA01000012.1, read on the forward strand.
TTAAGTGGGGAATTTGTGAACAGGTACGATGACATGAACAGGAATATCAACATAAGTGAGTACAGTAGCTGTGCTACACCCCTGTCTTTGAAGAACACCGCAATTATGGTACTTGAGAAAACAAGCACGGATGCTATGAGTGTGACTATCAGCAAAATCTGAAGCGAATGGCTTATGGATATCCGGTTCATGGACAAAAGCAGCATCCAAACAAATGATTGCAGTGGTACGATAAGAATAGCAAGTATGGCTTTGCCGCTTATGATCTCAAGCAAAGATGCTGGCGATGCAAGAAGCAAGTCCATTGTTTTGCGTTCATACTCTTCAGTTATGAAATCAATTATAAGTCCACCGGAAATGAAAGCAGGTGTGAATACCAGTAGTGGCAGCAGTGCCACATAAACGAATTCAAAGAATGTTGATGAAGCATGCACTCCTCTTTTAATGATATTGAACTCTATAGGTGAATATCCCGGAAGTCTTTGTGTCCTGACATCCCTGACGCTCTGTTCGTATTCTTCCAGCGATTCCTTCAGCTGGAGTGATATGACAGTAGCCTTTATTTCCGATTTAGGAAGGTATATGTCAACATTGAGCAGATCTGTGCCTTCGGCTGTTCCAAGGGGAGTTACTATGATAGCATCTATTTTCCGGTCAAAGAAGTCTCCATAGGCTGGAATGAAGTCATTGTACAGGTAAGTATGCACATTGTTTTCTATCAGTATGTTGTAGAGTTCATCATCATGAGTTCCCACAACTCCGATGTTAACTCCTTCAAAGTCAACATTTCCAAGTGCTGTTGGGTCATAGAAGGATGTCAGTCCTATGACAAGGAACGTTGAGAATGATGCTATGAAAAGCTGGATTATAATTGCAAGTATGAAGGTTTTCTCTGTAAGGAGGTCTTTGAATTCCTTCTTCGCCACAGTTTTCATTTTCCTGCACGAGTTTCCGGTATCTCTCAGAATAACAGCCCCCTGAGGATTGTCATGTTATATATGGTGTGGAAGATTGTTGCAGCCACTACTGCATATTTATAGGCATCAGGTCCCTTCCAGTACATTACCAGTGAACTGATAATTATGGTTGTTACATGCAGAAGCAGTGGTACCAGTAGCAATGCACCCATTGTCATTACTGTTCCGAAAGCTGAACTTGCAATAGGTGCAAGTGTAAGTACAGCAACGGCTTTTTCTCCAACAAAGAATCCTGCACCGGATAGTATTGACAGGCGAATTGCATTTTTGAATGTTATTTCACTTATCTTTCTCTTGAAAAGTGTATAGATTCCTATGGATTTGACTATCTCTTCAGCCAGTGCTGACAATATGATCATTGCAAGTATCGAATATGGGACAGGCAGGTTGAAGAGCATCACAATGAGCATGAGTTGTGTCATATATACTACAGGGATGAAGATGATGCTGAGGAAAAATACAGAGCCGTAGCGGTATGAAAGGAACATCTCGAAACAGTCTATTATCTTTGAGCCAATTGATTTCTGAGTGAACAGGTCCTCCTCCCTGAAGATGGAAGTTCCGAATGCATACACAGCCCCAGCCACAAGATAGAACGGTAATGTGGAGAACAGGTATGTGTTCATGGGCACTGATTCCCCTTCAATGAGCCTGACTATCAAAGTGATCGGGGAAATGGAACTTATTGCATGGATGTTAGCGAACATTGCCGGGAAGAACAGGTATCCTGATATCACTACTGAAAGGAAGACGCTTGCAAATGTGAGTTCCTTGAAACTCCTTGAGAGGATTGCGCTGTAAAAAGAAAGTGCGAAAAAGAGTAGTATCACCGGTAATATTGCAGCCAGTATCAGGATAACTCTTTCCACATCAGCAAGTGTAGATGGCATCTTGAGTATGTACAGGGTTATGGCTGCCTGGATAGCCATTGTTATTACAAGGTACGGTACGGTCTTGCCAATAACTACATCCCTGCTTTTAAGCGGTGCTATAAGTACAAGTTCTCCTTTGCGGTTGGTACGCTCATCCATCAGGCTGGTGGAATAGAATTGTGATACGAAATATATCGGGAATATGAACAAAAATGCGTAAAGTATTGCTGTAAAAGGAACAGGTGGGTTGAAATTTGATGGTGTTGCAATGGTCTGCCTCTCAAAGAAGGTTTTTCCTTGCATGGCATCAAGTGCCTCGATGTCTTCGGGAGATATTGTTGATGAACCGGTCCTTACGCTGCCAGTGCCACTTGTTGCTTCACGTCCGCCGGGTACGTTATCAAGTCCCGCAGTCCTGTTGTAACCTCTGCTGAGCTCATCCAGTGTATTTGTGGCTCCTGCAAGCTGGAAGTCCTGAGGTCTTTCCAGGTCATGGACGGTGACCCATACCGGATGGGTATTGTTAATGTCATTATATGAGCTGAGTACGATCTCTCTGTACTCTTTGAATGTATTTTCAAGTGCGTCACCTGCAGATGCAGCTTTTCTGGTGTCGCCCAGGTAGACATTGTTGCCGATAATGGCCATGTCCGCTCCGTATTCATAGTATACGGTTGCCTCATACCTATCCACAAGCATGTAGTCAAAGCGCTGATCTGTCTGGATAATTGGTTGCACGTCCGGCTGGGAAAAAGCTACAAGGTATATCTTCTGGTTCATGCTCATACCGGTTTGTGATGCAGCGTAGGATGCGGCTATCACAAGTATGAGTGATATTATGAGCATGATTATTGAGCGCGCATCAAATTTAAGTTTTGATCGCATCAACTCCCATTTTGCGATAGTTAACCAGCCTGGCATAGTATTTTATTAGTAATCTATTATATTAATATCTATTTCATAAAAATACTGTATATTAAAATTATTAAAATTAAAAAGAGTTATATGCATCAAATCACCCACTATTTATTGATAGTTTTTATTATTTAGTGGAGTTGTGATAAATGGCAGATATTTTATCTCAGGTAATTCCTTACACAAATATCACCGTGGCAAATATTGTGTTTGCCCTGGTAGTGCTTGTTGCTGGTATTGCCATTGCGGGAGTGCTTTCAGGTATGTTCCGCAACGGGTTGAAAAAGACAAAGCTTCCTGAACTGATTGTTGAATTCCTTGTGCGCTTCCTGCGTGCCCTGTTATACGTGGGTGTGCTTCTGGCAGTTGTCAGTGCACTTGGAGTTGACATAAGTTCCGTTGTAGTTGGACTTTCCGCAGTTATCGGTTTAGTTCTTGGATTCGGTATGCAGGATTCACTGAACAATCTGGCCGCAGGTGTGTGGATAGCATCCCTCAGGCCACTTGACAAAGGAGAATACGTAACAGTTAATGGTATGTCAGGTACAGTACATGCCGTTGGTATTATGGCAACAGAACTTCTCACACCTGATAACCAGTTCATAACCCTGCCTAATAAACTTGTGTGGGGTAGTCCTATCATAAATGTTACCCGCATGCCAACCAGGAGGGTGGCTGTTGACGTAGGTGTAAGTTATTCTACTGATATTTCCAATGCAGTTAAGATCGCACTGGATGTTATCAAAAGGGATTCCCGTGTGCTCACTGACCCGGCTCCTGCAGTTATAACTACAGAACTGGCAGATTCATCAGTGAATTTACAGCTTCGTGCATGGGTTAACACTTCAGACTTCTGGGGTGTAAAGAATGATCTTACAATAGCTATCCATGCAGAATTCGGTGCTCAAGATATCGAGATTCCATTCCCACAGATGGATGTGCATATGTATAAGGTCTGAAGGTCTTACTGGCATAGTTGTTATCCAACTATGCTCTATTTTATTTTATAATTGGATTTATATATAGTAAGGTTCATAGTCTAAGTGTGGAACCTGGAATTATCGAAGTAAAAGGACTTCGCAAGGAATATGGCGATTTTGTAGCTGTTGATAACCTTTCATTCTCTGTGGAAAAAGGGCAGATCTTCGGGATAGTTGGTCCAAACGGTGCAGGTAAGACCACCACTCTGAAAATGCTTAGCAGTCTTATCAGGCCAACAACCGGTTCAATCCACATGAAAGGTCTGGACATAGCCACTGATGCCGTTGAAATTAAATCATTCCTTGGATTTCTTCCTGAAGAGTCTCCTCTTTACGAGGGCATGGAAGTAGACGATTATCTGATGTATTTTGCTGAGTTATACTGTGTTCCTAAAGACCAGGCGAAGAAGAGAATACGTGAGCTTCTTTTTGATCTTGCCCTCAACCCTGACGGCAAGAAGATAGGTGATCTTTCAAAAGGTATGAAGCGTAAGGTAGCCATTGCGCGCTCACTTATCAATGATCCTGATGTTCTTATCTATGATGAACCTGCCTCGGGTCTTGATCCTATGACTTCCAGGTATATTACGGATTATGTTCGCTCTTTGAAACAATCCGGCAAGACTATCATATTTACTGCTCACAACCTGTACCAGGTCGAAAGTCTTTGTGACAGGATACTGATCTTAAAAGGTGGAAAACTTGTGATACTTGGCACTGCTGAGGAGATCAGGAAAGAGTATGGAAAGATCCAGTATCGGCTTGAGTTCAAGGTTGATGACGTTACGGACTATACTATCTCTGAAGTGATCAAAGAAGTCGATGGAAGCTATGTTGTCATCACAAACGATATTGATGTGGTAAACCAGACAACTAAATGGGTTGCTTCCAAAGGCGGCGACATTGTTGAAATGCGCACTATAGTCCCGTCACTGGAAGAGATTTTCCTTGAGCTTATGGGCGTTGAACTTTTTGTTGATTGATCTATCTTCCTTTTTTCATATGGCATACGCTTTTATAGATTAGTTGCATATGCAACAATTGCGTTTGCAATAATTGCAATAGCAACATTATGGTGACCTTAATGACTTCTGATCCTAAATATACAGATCTTAACGACTATTCCTGCAAATGCATAGGAAAAAACGAATGTATAGGCCGTGATATCTCACACCTTTTCAGGTCTATCAATATCTATCTTTCAAATGAACTGGATGCATACGGTCTGGGAAGTGGTCAGTTTCCATTTTTCATGCGCCTGCTTCACCATGACGGTGTCAGTCAGGAATCGCTTGCAAATATGTTGAGATACGACAGGGCAACGATCACCCGTTCGTTGAATAAGCTTGAGGATCAGGGTTATGTGATCAGAAAACGCGACCCTAACGACAAGCGTGCCTATTGCGTTTATCTTACCGGTGAGGGTCAGAAAATGGCTCCTGTACTGATGGAAATAGGTGCTAATCTCAATGATGTACTGCTTCGGGGTTTCAATGATGAGGAAAAGGCTATGTTCATCTCACTTGTGGAAAAGGCGGCAATGAACATTGCTTCGGAAAACGAAATAAGGAAGGCTTCTAATGACTGATAATAACTTTAATGATAACTCTGAGCCAAAAGCAGGGCTTGGAAAAACCACCTCCGGCATGAAGGCCATACTGGGCGACCCTAAAAAAGCAATGATCAAACTGGCATTGCCAATGATGCTTGGAATGTCTGTCCAGACACTTTACAACCTAGTAGATACATTCTGGGTTTCAGGACTTGGAGCTGATGCACTTGCAGCAGTTGGTTTTGTTTTCCCGTTCTTCTTTGCTATAATCGCATTGTCAAACGGTCTCGGTGTAGGTGCAGGTTCTGCAATATCCCGAAGACTTGGTTCAAGGGATAAATGCGGGGCTGATAATGTTGCAGTTCACACAATGATACTGATGCTGATACTTTCAGCTCTGTTCACAATACCTCTGTATACTTTTGCTGAACCAATATTCGTTCTCATAGGTGCAGGAAAAACAACTGCAATGGCAAGTGCCTATGGTAAGATCATCTTTGGTGGAAGTATCCTCCTATTCTTCACCAACGTTGCAAATGCCATACTGCGTAGTGAAGGTGACACCAAAAGAGCTATGAATGCCATGATATTCGGTTCAGTACTAAACATAATTCTTGATCCTATATTCATCTATAAGCTGAATATGGGTGTTTCCGGTGCAGCCTGGGCAACAGTTCTATCAATGGCAGTTACTGCAGTTATGATGGTGAACTGGCTGTTCTTCAGAAAAGATACTTACATCACATTTGATTTCAAGGACTTCCATTTTGAAAAAGGAATTCTCAGGGATATTTTCCGTGTTGGTGTACCGGCATCAGTGCAACAGACATCAATGGCGTTAATGATGCTCATAATGAATGTCATCATAATTGCTGTGAGCAATACCGATGGTGTTGCAGTTTATACTGTAGGATGGCGTGTTGTTACCATTGCCATTGCTCCACTAATAGGAATTGCCACAGCAGTTGTAACACTTGCAGGTTTCTCATATGGTGAAGGTTCCTATGACAAGGTGTCTTTCACACACATATACGCCATGAAAGTAGGTTTTATAGTGGAAACGGTGATAGCTTTCTTCACTTTTATCCTGGCACCTCAGATCGCGTGGATATTCACGCTTTCAGAAAGCGCATCACACATCACAAATGATCTTACTGTATTCTTAAGGATCATTTGCATATTCTATCCTACCGTCTCTCTGGGTTTGCTTTCTTCCTCTCTGTTTCAGGGTGTTGGTAAAGGTATGAATGCGCTCTTTGCTTCCATACTGCGTGCTCTCATATTTGTTCCTCTGTTTGCTGTGATCTTTGCCTTCAGCCTGAATATGGGACTCATTGGCGTATGGTGGGGAATGGTCACAGGTAATATACTGGGTTCTTTGTTCATCTTCGTCTGGGCAAGATTATATGTTTCAAAGCTTGTGAAGTCGGGAACCGTCCACAGTAAATCTGCTACACATGAGCACGAGGAAACTGGAGCATGAATTTTCATGCTCCATTGTATTAGAAAAGATATTTAAAACACACAGTGATATATTCATTAATGTCCTGTGCAACCAGATCCTCCGTGTAACCGGATTTAGTCGCAGGACAGATCATATGTATTCACACATGCGATACCGACACTCTATTATCTCTATTGTGTACGTATCATATGTTTTATTTATTGTTGATTTTAATATCCTAAGGAATATTTCATGACTTCCGGAACCACAGACGGGGATGATATGGATATCAACCCTGCAAAGACTGACAGCAATGCAGAAAGGAAAAGTACTCTTCTTTTTGAGACCACAGGAAAGGAGAAAATTTACCGCTTCAATGATTCTATTCTTGTTAGCTTGCCACAGGGACGTAAAACACTTACTACCTCCTGGTTAAACGGTGGATATCGTGAAGATGTCAGGGCAGTTTTCAATCATATGATCCCAAAAGGAAAACATGCACCAAAAGAGCTGGAAGGAGGTAGTGTCCCTGCTTACCTTCGTATCATCGCAGAAAGACTTGGAGCCGACCCGGATACTTCTTCAGGACTTCTGACAGCTGCCAACATGGACAACGTTGCCATAGTTACGAAATCTTTCCGCGGGGTCGAAGTGACTGCTATCATGACTGCCGGTATTGAAGTCAATGGAGGACGTGCCGGTGATCCTGCATCGTATTATCAGGAGAACGGTTCTCATCAGTTCATTCAGGGCACTATAAATATGATCCTTGTCATTGGTGGCGATCTTCCTGAATATGCCATGGCAAGAGCGATCATTACCGCAAGCGAGGCAAAGGCTGCGGCGTTACAGCAATTGATGGCACCGAGCCGTTATTCGCATGGGATTGCCACTGGTTCAGGAACTGATATGGTTGCAGTTGTCTGTGACGGGACAAGTTCTCTAACTTTGACAGATGCGGGGCAGCATTCAAAACTGGGAGAACTTATCGGTAAAGCTGTTATTGAGTGTACCCACAAGGCACTTGAGCTTCAATCTGATCTTACTGCTCTTTCACAGCGGGACATGCTTGTGAGACTTGAGCGTTTTGACATATCCGAGGCGGATTACTGGAAGGTTGCCTCAGGACTGAATGGTGCTAATCGTAAAGCGGCTTTCCTGAAAGTTCTAAGAGAAATGTCCAAGAACCCGGTACTTGTAGGGGCAACCGGTACGGTATTACATATTGTGGATGAGATCTCATGGGGGCTTATTCCTGAAACAGCCGGGAGGAAAGTTGCTGTTTCTCTGATGAAAGGCCTTCCTGCTATGCTTGGAATGGATGATTCCATACCATTTGATGAACTTACGGATGAAAAAGACTGTATCATAGACAACTGGATACGTGTTACCGCATGGATGGCAAAAAACTGTGATCATAAGGATTTGTGTTCTCAGGTGGTGCAGGGGTAGGTGATGGAGTTATGAAAGAGATGGTGAATTTCTCTTTGTATGAGAATGATATGAATATGTTCGGTTCAGACTGGGGACGTATACGAAATTTCCTTGTGCGACACGATCTTGATGGACTGGAGCTCTTTGTGGATTCTTCTTCTCTGCCGGATGATGTGCCAAAGGATCTGGTTGTAGGGGTACATCTGCCTTACTGGATGGGGAGACACAGGGCATGGGTTGATCCGTCTGTTTTCACACAGGATATGGAGGAATTTGAAAGGATCTATGTTTTCGGTGGTGGAAGTCGCAATGATGTGATAGCTACTTTCAGAAAGGCTCTTGAAAATGCTCATACTCTGGAGGCTTCATATGCTGTATTTCATGTATCCTACGCCGAACTGGAACAGGTATACACCCGATCCTTTGATTGCACGGATTACGATGTACTTGAAACGACAGCAGATTTTTTGAATGAAGCTGTTTCTGTTTATCCGAATGGTGAGCCTCCGGTGCGTCTGTTCTTTGAAAACCTCTGGTGGCCGGGGCTTACATTCCTGGATCCCATGAATGTTGAATACTTTGCATCACTGCTTGATTTTGATAACTGGGCTTTTGTTCTTGATACGGGCCACCTGATGAATGCCACCATGAAATGTGAGGATGAGAATTGCTCTATCAGTGTGGTACTTGATGTGCTTTCCAGGCATTCGGAAGACTTTATTAAAAGAATTGAAGGCATGCATTTTCATTGTAGCCTGTCGGGAGAGTTCATGCGAAGCTCAATGGATCTGGAAATTCCAGAAGGTTTTGGAGACCTGTCTTTTCATGACCGTCTGATGTCTGTAATGGGGATACTTGATCAAATGGATCAGCATATGCCTTTTTCCAGCGAGAATTGCTCGCAGATAGTTGATATTGTGTCTCCCGATTTTCTGACGCATGAATTTGTTGCAACTGACTTGCGCTCTCTTGATGAGAAATTGTATATACAGACAGGTGCATTACGTAAATAAATTCTATTTTTTATTACTTTTCCTTTTATTATTGATATTTTTAGTTTTAGTTTTTTATTTTTTCAGATTATGGTCTGTTTTATGAGCTGTTTTTGCAGAAAAGTATATATGGCACACATGAATTACTTCTAATTATGAGCACTCTCGATAACAAAGACTCCGAGAATCCAGAGCACACTGACCGTCTGAAACTGTTTAGTGCTCTTGGAAGTGAAACCAGGCTCAGAATGCTTCAAAGGCTGACTGAGGGTGAAATGCACATATCAGAACTTGCAAGGGAACTTAGTATCTCTGTGCCGGTTGCTGCAAAACACGCAAATATACTGGAGGACGCTGAGCTTATACAGCGTAAGGTTTATGGAAAGACCCATGTCCTGCAGCTTAACAATAAGAACATTTTCCATGCATTGGACATCTTTGCACCTTCCAGGACTGTTGAGGTCAAAAAGGGCGCAACATTGCTGGAAGCACTTAAGAAGGCAGCAGTTGTTGAAGTAAAAGATGTTCACGGACAGGATAATATTGTTTCCACCAACGGCGAGGAAGGTTTCTTTGTCTACGAAGTCGATGGTGTCTTTTCTGACAAGAATGTCAATGAATACGTTTTTGATAAGAATTCCACAGTTATGTGGAAAAAGCTGGAACCTATCAGCATTTTGAAAGTTAAGGTTAAAGTCCAGGATGAGTAATCTCATCCCCGAAGAGCGTTAAACCGTTCTTCTCTCTTGTATGTTATTTTTATTTTCTTATTCCTAGAATACTTTCACTCCGCTTACAGGCTGCTTATATTCATAACTGTCATATCCTTCACTGATGACCCACAGAAGTCCTGCTAATGAGCACCATATGACGCTTATGGAAAGGATGAGAGTATTGTCCGAAGGCACGAAGTATGATAGTTGCAACCAGAGCGCTGTCTGTCATGCTTTCGGACCTGATGGCCGTTGCATCCAGCTCTACAAAACGCTGATGACAAATGCCTGCTCCGGGGAGTGCACGTATTGTCCGAACAGGTGCGGCAGGGATTCTGTGAAGGCATCGTTGAGTCCGGAAGAGATCACAAAGATCACGTGGTCTTTCTATCGCAGAAATGCAATTGAGGGATTGTTCCTGTCATCAGGTGTAATAGGTGATGCTGAAAGGACCGCTGAGAAGCAACTGGAGGTAGCAAGTCTTCTGAGAGGACAGGGGTTCACAGGTTACATACACATCCGTGTGATGCCGGGAACACCTAAGTATCTGCTGGAGGAGATCGCTGAATATGCAAACAAGTTCGGAGTGAATGCAGAGACTACCAGTACTATCAATTACTCGGAGATCTGCCCGAATTTTGATTATAAGAACGATGTACTTCAGCGTTTACAATGGACAAGGGATCTCATTAACAAGAAAAGAAAGAAAGAAGGTTTCAGAGGCCGCATAATTGGTGCCAATGACACTCAGTTTGTTGTAGGAGCAGTGCAGGAATCTGACAGGGAGATTATCGGAACCGTTGAGAATTTCATGAGCAGATATGAGCTAAGAAGGCCATATTTCATGAGTTTTGACCCGGTTCCATTCACACCTCTTGAAAATAATGACCCTTCTCCAATGTGGAGAGAGATAAGGCTGTATCAGACATCATATCTGCTGAAGGATTATGGCATGACTGCATATGACTTGGATTCTGTTCTTGATGACAATGGTTTCCTTATGGATATGGATCCAAAGATGCTTCTTGCATCCTGCAATCCGGATATGTTTCCGATCAATGTAAATACTGCAAGCAGAGAGGATCTGCTCAAAGTGCCGGGAATCGGGCCTGTGGGTGCAAACAGGATAATTCAGTCAAGGCCAATAAGTTCTGAAAAGGAACTCTCACGTATGGGTGTGGTTATCAGCCGTGCCAGGCCGTTTATAGAGCTCAATGGAAAAAGACAGACGAACCTTTTCTCTTTTACAGGTGTGGGAGCATGATAGTGGCATTCAGGGAAAATGTGGAAGGTGTTCTGCTTGCATGTGCAGAACTTATGGATAATAAAGATTGTGAACTCATCAGTGCGAAGGACAGGGATGCACTGAAGAGAAAAATGGAGTTTGCAGGTATAACTGACGTAAAAATGCTGGGATTCAGGGCTACAGTTGATACTTCAAAACTTGTACGCCATATTTTCGGTTCACAAAGTACAAGGATGTTCCAGCGTGATCCAGATGTTGAAGGCTACATTTCTCTGGTTCTGCGGCACCACAGTTCAAGTCCCATTGAACTGGTATACTTTTTGGCTTCATGTGAAGGAAATGGCGAGTTGCTATATTCAGGCAAGACAAGAACCGGGAAAAAATATTATAATTATATGCGGGACGTGAGTCGTTCATACCATCGTTTGTGCATGTTTGCACGACCATACTCTGTGAATGGTGTGCTTTCTGTGAAAGTAGATTCTCCACATAATATCGGAGATATGTTCTGTCGCTGGCTTGCAAGAAAGAATCCTGATCTTCCTGTTGCAGTTATAGAAAGGGATGTTGCGTGGATAGGAAACGGCAGCCATGTGGGATTAGAACACTATACCTGTGTTCCTTCTTCTCTTGCAGGAAGTCTGGAATTCACATCCACCACAGATGAGATAGATGACCTGTGGGATATGTATTATGATTCACAGGCAATTCACAAGAGGAGAAACAAGTCTCATGCAAAGCAATTGCAACCAAAGGCATCAGCTTCAATGAGCAAGATGTCCGAAAGGGACAGGTATAAAGTTGAAAGGGGAATCGCAAATTGTACTCTTGACAATTTTGCATCAGGATCGGAGGTATGAATTAAATGCTGGCGGAAGTAAGGACATTACAGGACATTCCCGGTATAGGGGATAAGATGTCAAAACGTTTCGTGGAACATTTTGGTAGCGAGGTTCAGGCGCTCGATGCGATATTAGCTGGTGACATTGCCAGCATTTCAGAAGTTGAAGGAATAGGACAACGTTATGCCATATCATTGATACAGGATGTTGCATCCAGAGTTGAAGGTGTGACAGTAGCTGACTTTCTGAGAACAAGGGAGGCAATGGATGTCTATGAGAAATTGCTTGACCTTGTGCGTGAGTTTGCACATGCTCGATATTCAAGGGAAAAATTGCACGTTTTTTTCCCTTACCCTTCCTCAAAGGAACAAAAGATCATGCAGGTGAGAGAGTCTGTTTCATATTATATGCACACAGCCAGCCTGCTGGAGGGTGACGATAATGTTGCTGATCTTCTATCAACTGTTTCCCAACTAAACTTCAGGTATCAATGTCCCAAAATACGGGACCGTGTGATCATCACATCAGAGCAGGAATGTTATGAGTCTGCAAGAAAACGTTTTTCAGGATTAGTTGACGTTCATTTTGCGAGATCTCTTTCAGAATTAATAGATATCTCCAGGGGTTTTTCCCAGGTTATTGCAGTAGGTGATAAGTTCCTGGCTTTTGATTTCCCTGAAGATGTTGAGCCGGAATTCGTATCTGATCTTGATGACCTAGATGATTATAAGATCATACCGGAAAAAGAGATTTTCCTGTTTTCCCGTAATCTCAGGTCACTTGAGTCGTCTGTAAATTTAGTGAGGCTACTGCGGTCAAAAGGTGTGAACTTCTTTGAGAAAATGGATGATGATTCCATTGAAATGTTGTCATCGACCTTGGCACTGATTGATGAAGACGGCGACATTGTTCATGGAATGGATGCTGAACTTGACCGGATATCCGATGCGATTTCCAGTCTTAATTCAGTTGTTGCTGAAACTGTCAGCTCTGTAAATAAAGAACTGAATTCATCACTTGAGAACAGTCAGATGACATTGAGTGGTCAGGACATGCTCAAGGTCATGAATGGTTCAATGGAACTAAAAGAGATACTGGGTAAGAAATTGCATAAGAATTATAGTTCAATTGTAAAGGATGCTGTTGAAAGAATATGTAATGAACTTCACCTGGAGAAAAAAGAACGCTTACTTGTGGATTCTCTTTTCCCGGAAGAAATAATGCATCCAATAGAGGCCGACGTTGAAAGTCTTAATAACCTCAGGCAGCACTTGGACAAAAAGGCAAAGAAAAGAAAGTTCAATCACAAGCGTGAAGTTTCCCGTATATTATCTGCTTACAGGGAACTTTCCCGGGAGATGGTGAAATCGGTTCTTGATTTTGATGTAGGTTTTGCTATTGGACTATTTTCAAGGGCATACGGTCTTTCAATGCCCACTATAATAGATGGTGCTGGTATTGGGTTTAAGGGAGGAAGGAATCTTTTCCTTCTTTCAAGACATGGGGGTGTAATCCCGGTAGATTATTCTATAGGTTCAAGTTCATTTGGGCCGGAAAACGATGATAATCGTGTTGTACTTTTAAGTGGAGTAAATTCAGGAGGTAAGACCTCCTTGCTGGAATTGCTTTCACAAAGCATTATTCTTGCTCATATGGGTTTTCCGGTTCCTGCAGAAAAAATGGAAATTTCCCTCACCGAATCGATGTATTATTTTGCCAAATCAAAGGGTACACTGGATGCAGGTGCTTTTGAAACTACTCTTACAGAGTTCTCGGTGGTGGCAGATGAATCTGCCAAATTCGTTCTGGCTGATGAGTTGGAATCTATCACTGAACCCGGTGCATCAGCAAAGATCATGGCAGGAATTCTTGAAGTGCTAATGGAGAACGATAGTACAATGTCAATTTTTGTATCTCATCTTTCCGAGCAGATATTGGAAAATACCAATTGCAATATCCGGGTTGATGGAATTGAGGCCAGTGGTCTGGATTCAGAATTGAATCTTGTGGTTGACAGGACTCCACGATACAATTATGTTGCAAAAAGCACACCTGAACTGATAGTAGAGAGACTTTCAAAGAAGACCGGTGGTAAAGAACAGGAGTTTTACGACAAATTAAGGAACAAATTCCAATAAGGCATTGTTACTCAAATATAGTTAACTCTTTATTTCTGAATTTCATTAACAGTAGGACAGAGTACCGCAGCATTTCAATACTCTTTGTATAACACTTGGACTTTCTTCTCAACCTTGCCAGAAAATGCCTAAATATACTATTATATCCTTCTACAGTATATGTTTCTGCTTTGGATCGAGTATGAATCGCCGCTGGAAGAAACTCTGCATATGCTTTCCAGTGATCCGTCATGACTTCTTTTATCTCAATATCCTTTAATTTGTCCCAGAGTTGTATTCCAGTTTCTGTGCCTCTGCTGCCAAAAGAACAGTTGATGAACCTTTTCCCAACTCTATCAATAGCA
>NZ_FNCA01000020.1 GCF_900100715.1 Methanolobus vulcani
TGAGCCCCGTCCATTTTCGGGGCCCCAAACCTCGACTGGTGGGCTGTTACGCACTCTTTAAAGGATAGCTGCTTCTAAGCTAACCTTCCAGCTGTCTAGGGCTTAGGACGCCCTTTAGTATTAACACTTAGTCGACACTTTGGGACCTTAACCACGGGCTGGGTTGTCTCCCTTACGGACTACAAGCTTACCCCAGTAGTCCGGACTCCAACCTTCTTTGACGACGGTGAGTTTGGAGTTTGACAAGCGGCTGAGGAATTTCTTCCCCGGGACCACCAATCAGTGCTCTACTTCACCGACTATCTCCAGTTAGGTCATGCTACGACATGTTTCGGAAGGAACCAGCTGATGCCGGGTTAGATTAGCCTTTCACTCCGAGACGCAGGTCACACGAATGATTTGCAGATCAATACCGCTTGCGGTCCTCCACGTAGCTTTCGCCACGCTTCAACCTGCCCACGCCTAGATCACCCGGCTTCGGGTCGTATCCTAATGACTCCACGCACTTGTATACGTCGCTCCTCACCTTACGGTTGCGAGCATGTTGCTTTCGCTTCGGCTTCCTATTTGCAAGTTAGCCATCGCCATTTGAATACACTCCCTGGCCCGTTCTTCAAAACGTAAGATATGACATTGGCAATATTGCCCGTACTGCAGCCTCGCGACTGTTTCCTTCGCAATAAAGATCCTTTAACGCCATATCGCTCCATCGCCTCCAGGTTTCAGGCACTTTTAACCTCCCTTCTTGGGGTACTTTTCAGTTTTCGGTCACCCTACTAGTTCGCTATCGGTCTCAAGAAGTATTTAGTTTTGGAAGTTGGTGCCTCCCAAATTCACGCGGGAATTCCGACCCACGCTACTCAGGTTATAATCCAGATCCTTTGGTTGTTGCTTACGTGACTATCACACTCTATGGTCTAACGTTCCAGAAAAGTTAAACTTCAACCAGGTGGGACCTTTAGAAAAAACCTACAACACCACATCTCCCACATGTTACCAGTGGGATTCAGTTTGAACTTTACCGTGTTCATTCGCCATTACTAACGGCATCTCTTCGATTTCTTTTCCTGCCCCTACTAAGATGCTTCAATTCGGGGCGTTCCCGATCATTGTTGATCAACACACAAAATGTGTTAGGAAGACCCATTAGGAGATCCCGAGATCATAGGCTCCATGCACCTACCCCGGGCTTATCGCAGCTTGGCACGTCCCTCATCAGCTCTTGAGCCGAGCCATCCACCTGAAGGCATATTTACCAGAGTCCATCTCACTTT
>NZ_FNCA01000011.1 GCF_900100715.1 Methanolobus vulcani
TGACAGAAGACCAAGAACCAGACCATTGGAAGTGCTTGCGGATTCTGCTTATGATGAGATACAAATCAGGAAATATCTGAGACGCAGAGCGATCAAAAGTAATATTCCTGTTAATATCAGGAATAGGAAATATCCTAAAAGAGGAAGACCTACAAGACTTGAATATGAGTCATATCGGAAAAGAGGGACAATTGAACGATTCTTTGCATGGTTGAAAATGGGATTCAGGAAAATAGCAAGTCGATATGAAAGGCTTAATGTTGTTTTCAAAGGACTACTGGATATTGCATGTTTTCTACTATGCTGGAAAAAGTTTCAAGAGGCGTTTTGAGATAGGTTCATCTTCTTTTTTAGTGTATTGTTCCCATGTGCTGCAGCAATGGATGAAGCAGTGTGAAAATACCGATGATTATGATTATCGTACCACTAACAAGTGGAAGGCTATTGATACTTTTATTTCCCACATAGCTCTGGAGAAATCCTCTTCCCTTCACCATCATTACTGAGAGTCCGACTATTGAGATTGCAAGTCCAACACTGAATATCAGTATGTACCAGAGTCCGTTGTATACCTGATTGTTTGCAATGCTTACGAGAAGGACTGCAAGCGCAGCAGGACAGGGAACAAGTCCGGTGGAAAGACCAATTGCAATGACTCCTTTTCTTGAATCTATTTTGTGTTCATGGTGGTGCGGGTGATAGAATCTTCTGAGAATCCACAGGCCAACGGTTATGAGAATAAGTCCTCCGACAACGCTCATGATGTCATGGGTGATATCAACATCCAGCATGTCTATAAGGTATATGGAAGCAGCACCCAGTGCTATAACTACAATTATGTGTGAAAACACCACTGTAAGTCCAAGTATAAGTGCATCTTTTAAATTGGCATCAGTTCCCATTACAAATACTGCCATTACTGATTTTCCATGTCCTGGTTCGAGGGCATGTAGTGCCCCCAGAACAAATGCTGAAATTATGAATATGAGGTTCATTTCTGATGTTAATACACCAGGATCTGATAGTAACTCCATAGATTCTCACTCTCTGTTTAATTAGTTCTAATTGAGTTGTTTCTTACTTAGTAATACTTTATTTTTGTTTACTTATATAAGAGTTATGAGTTAGTATGTTATTAAAGTCATATTTTGTGTTACTATTGACTCTGGTCAATGATTTTTGTTTTTCTTCTAAAATATGCGTAACTGTTTTATATTTAGCAACATATATTCAGAAAGTGCATTTTAAATGTTCTTTCTTAATCTTTCATCAAAAGAGAGCACATTTGTTTGACTGGAATTCCAATGCAGCTGGTAGGGTAAAACAGGAGAGTTACAAAAATGACAGGACAACTAGAAAATAAAGAACTTGCCGGAATTATGACTGCTGTACACAGTGACATTATGGCACATATTGGCATAACTGATGCCCAGTTAGAGAAACTGATGAAGCTGTCTCAGGAAGAAGTATTACTTGGAGCAACAAAGGACATCACTTTCAAACTCAATGTCAAGAATGGAAAAGGTCACCAGTCAGTTTCCCAGACAACAGCATGGGTTACGATTTCCGGTGATTTTGAGATAATATCTCCTGATGGGGGCACCTGGGATATAGTTGTAAAAGATGGTAGCAGCACGATCCTGGATAAAAAAGGTGTAAAGAAAGGAGAGAAAATAAGTTTCAAACACAAGACCGGCTGGAAAGCAAACATCTCACTTGATGTAAAATGGAGTGAAGCCAAAGACACAACCCTTGAAGCTAAGATCCACGCTTCTTACTGAAATGTTGTAATTTGAGATATGTGGGAGTTTCCACATATCTCCCTCTCTAGTTTTTAGGTTGTCAGCCTCTTATACAAAAGCGGCAACATTTCCGGTAACATCAATGCATCATCAATAATTGTATATCCTACATCGGAAAAGATGTTATTGAGATATTCTCCCGGATTCTTATCCACAGTTATACAGAAGAAATGCATTCCACGATTTTTTCCTTCAGAGATTGCCATTCGGGTATCTTCCTGTGCAATATCGCCCTGATATGAATCTTCACCTCTGGCTCTGTCATAGGGTTCTCCATCAGACAACAATACGAGCATTTTAGTTCTTGCACCATTTTTTTCCAGTTTCTTAATGGAATGCCTGATAGCCGGTCCAAGGCGCGTGTTTGACTCGGAAGACAGTATGCTCATTCTCCGTGCAACGTCATCTGAGAATCTCTCATCGAATTCTTTGATCTTGAAATATTCCACATTATCTTTGCTCTTGCCCGAAAACGCATAGATGGCATACTTGTCACCAATGCTCTCAAGCGCCTGGCTCATTATTATCAAAGCATCCTTTTCCACATCAATTATGCTCCTTCCATCCATTCCAAGTATCTTGCGTGTGGAGGCGCTGACATCCATGAGGAACAGGGTTGCAACGTCTCTTTCCTGTTTGTCCCAACGAATATACATTCCCTCGTCGGGATTGGACCCACATTTTTTAGTTATCAGGGATTCTGTGTAGGCATCAATGTCAATTTCAGTACCGTCATTCTGTCCTTTCATCCTGTGGAATGCTTCAGGTTTCATAAGGCCGAATGTGTGCCTGAGAAGTGCGATCTCATTGCCATAACGTTCCAATGCTTTTTTGTAATGAGCGGTGTTTCCTCCGTATGGTTCCATCTCATTGACAGTGCTCCACTCTGAGCGATAATCGTTGATGGTGCTGTCCCACTCATCATATTTGTAACTGCCAAGCACACGCCAGTTATTTTCAAGAGGTTGTGTAGGTTTATCGGTAGCCTGCTCCTTTGGTCTTTCTTCATCAGCGGTAAGGTCAGCTTCAGTTTCCGGGATGAAGTTCTTGATGACATTTTCATATGGTTTTGTCATCATAGGGTCAGTTTGACCGGTTGCACCGACATCCATTCCACGATACTCGATATTTCTGATCATTCTGTAGTTGATCTCACCGAGTGGGCCAAGTTTGTCTTCCAGAGAGCGGTATGTTTCAAAAGCCAGCTCTAAGGTTGAAAAGGTGCTGGATCCTGTGGTGAATATCCTTTTTTCAAGTTCATCCTGCAAGCTTCTCTGAATTCCAGGCAGAATATCATCAAGTTCAAGTTCTGATCTTGCTTCATGTCCGGTGGAAATCCATAACAAACCCTCCATGAACTTCTCAAGTTCACTTTCAGGGATGTCCCTCATAAAAAGCATCTTGTGGCGTACTTCCTCAAGGTCAGTACGAACTCCTCTGTAATGCTCCATTATCATATACTCTACACGTGCATCTTCCAGTAATCCAAATATGGTTGCTGCAAGTATCTGGTTTGGAAAAAGTGAGAGCAAATCTACAAGGTCGATGCTTTCAGCATCTTGTTTATTATCGGTAATTGCTACAGGATATTTTTCTTTGATCTTTTTTTCAAGTTCTGTCAATTTTTCCGGTTCAACATCCAGCGAACTGTAGCGTGCATGTCCTACTTCATGCATCACACTGAGCTTGTAGATCTTGAAATTATCCTCTATGTTCTCGTAAACTCCAATCTTTGGTGCGAGATAGATTGTATTGCCAGCGATTATAGGGTTCATTCCCTGAACTTCAATTTGCAGAGGAAGAGCTGCCATTGAACGTATTATGAAATTGCTACCTGAAAGACCGAGGGCATAGTATCTCAGGACGTTGGCAACTTTCTTAAGAGCAATCGCACCGGTAAGTTCCTCCACAAATTCTCTGGAGCTTTTTGATTCAAGTGAAAAATAGGCTTTTCCGGCAGGTTTTTTTTCATCTGCCGCTTCCATTCCTTTAAGTGTCCACTCTTCCAACTCTTCCATGTCCAGTTTTTCAAGAAGGCCGGGAGAATTTGCAAAGAAATCCGGTGCGAGTTTTCTGTCTTTTCCGTAAACTCTGATTCCTATGTTTGCCCATTTCTCAGCATTTTCAGGTTTGTTTTTCTCTGAAAAGTTCCCTAAATTGGCAAAGAATGCACTGGTAAGAGCTTCTTCTTTTTGAAGAAGTTTATCAGCTATACTGAATATTTCTTCATGCAGTTGAGGTGGTATTTTTGATAAAGATGCAACCGATTTTTCGTAGTATTCTCTGGCACTATCCGGGTCTTGCAATGCAATTCCCTCTCCAATCTCTGCCCAGATGGAGAACATATCTTTGGCAAGAATGTTGTAGGCGGCTGAAGCATTCTCAAAATAGCTTTCAAGGCATTCGGTCTGAATATCTGCAAGTTTTATTCCTGCATCTACAATCTCTGATCTTGTTTTATGAGTAGTATTTTCATATTTTCCAAGTGCAAAGGTAGTTGTTATAAACTCTCTGAGAGCATCTTTGTTTTTGTTTAATTCTCTGGTTCCTTTGTTTATCCATTCCAATGCTTCGGAAAGTTCCAGTGTATCAATGTGCTGTGGGTATGTTTTTAGAAAATAACTTGCACTTTTCCTGTCTTCATTTGCAAGACTACAGGTGGCATCAATTAATCTTGTCAGCTTTTCATCATCTGTTTTTTCCACAATTATTCCGGCATTTCTGAACAATGCCATTGTGACAAGTTCTCCGCATTCCAATGTTTCTTTCATAGAAATAAGGAGCTTTTTTCTTTTCTGAGGTGGAATTTCGGTTAATATCTTTTCAGTGATATCAATAAGTTCAATGCCTGTAAGCCAGTGTATGCTACTGATTTTTTCTACTATTTCGCAGTAGGTTGCAAAGTCGGTTTCATCAATTACAGAACTTAGCTGTAGCAGATGTTCAAAATAGGCTTCTGCAACTTTTGTGTTGATATTTCCAAGCTCACTTCCATGAGAAACCAGTTTCAGGAATCTTTCAGGTTCTGTTGTGACAACAACTTCTCCTGTGTGTTTGAAATAGGCTATAGCTATCCATTTGTTCTGTTCAGATAGTTCAATTCCTCTCAGGGTCCATTTTTCGAGAAGTTCAAATCCACCTTTATTAATTATGTCAGGTGATGAGTCAAAGAATCCTTCACAACATGAAATGCTAAGCAGCGATACTTTCTTTGCAAGTTCAAGCCAGTTGTTAAACTCTGTTTTTCCAAGGGTTTTGTATACTCCGGGTGCTGCTCCAAGATAAGCAATGAGGATTCTTTGCCCTCGCTTTTGTGCACCTTTTCCTGCGTGGAGTATAGTTTCCAGTGCATTCTCTTCAAGATTGTCAAATCCTGTTGCAAGCTTAGAAACCAGCGAACTTTCCAGTGATGGAAAATAGGATGATATAAGTCCTGTAATTTTATCAGTACTCATAGTCTCTCTTTTTTCAGAGTTGTGGGTTGGCGTGCAGATCCACTCCAGTACTCATTTATTCCCGCTATTCGTCAATCCCTATATTTATCCCATAATCGCTGCAATGATCTCATCAATACTTCTCTGCAGGTCCTGATTGTCAGTAATAGGCTGTGACATTGCTATTTTGCAGGCTTCTTTTGCATCGATGCCTTCCCGGATGAGCTTGCCCGCATAGATGAGCAGACGTGTGCTTACCCCTTCTTCAAGTCCGTGGTGTTTGAAGTTCCTTATGCTCTGTCCGATTTCAACGAGTCTGGCTGCTGTTTGTTCGTCTACCTGTGTCTCATGAGCTACGATCCGCTTTTCAAGTTCAGCAGGAGGATAATCAAATTCAATGGCAACAAATCTCTGTCTTGTGCTCTGTTTCATATCCTTGACAATGCTCTGGTAGCCGGGGTTGTATGAAACTGAGAGCATGAACTCATCCGGTGCTTTTACGATAACTCCGAGTTTGTCGATTGGGATTATGCGCCTGTCATCGGTAAGCGGGTGAATGACTACTATGGTGTCCTTTCTGGCTTCCACAACTTCATCAAGGTAACAGATGGCACCGCTTTTCACAGCTTCTGTGAGAGGTCCGTCACTCCATTCAACGTTCTCTCCCTTGATGAGAAATCTTCCCACAAGGTCGGTTGCTGTGAGGTCCTCGTGGCAGGCAATTGTTATCAGAGGACGCTGTAATTTCCATGCCATGTATTCCATGAATCGTGTTTTTCCACAACCTGTCGGTCCTTTGAGATTTACCGGAAGTTTGTTCCTGTAAGCAGCTATAAAAATCTCCACTTCGTTGCCTACCGGTACGTAATAAGGTTCTTCAGTTATCAGGTATTCATCAACTGGCAGTTCCTTGGATAAAGCGCATTTCATTGCCATAGCAATCCTCCTCTTATGGTAGTAACTATCCTTTTCTGGTTTAAATGTGCTGTGCAGGAGTTTCTTGAAGTAAGAACTGTATGTTTATTATCTATTAAAGAGACAGTTACAACTCCTCCTGATAATCGAGTTGGCAATGATCAATAGTATTCTACTTCCAAAAGCTGCCATTATCTCAGATTAATATAACCTGCTGCTAACCCCATGACAAATATCATTGCGATATATAGGAGAATTACAAGCATGATTCCCATGGTGCTTGATTTGCCATTATCATTCATATGTACCATATAAAAAGGTGTTAATCTTGTATAAGTATTTTTTTAAATATTTTTTGATTAAAAAAGCTGCTTTACTTAATTTATAACATATGTATCATACATTGCTATGCAGTAATTTTCTTTACACAGATGCCACCTCTCTTTGTAATAGTTGACAGGGTTTATTTTATATAGTATCAGTTTCCCAATTAAAATAGGAGATTTCAAGGGGTTTAAGCTATTTGAAAAAAACTTCTTGTTTTCAGGGGAGGTTAATTTAATGGAGTCTGAAAATAGTCTGCAAGAAGATGATGAATCGTTCTTACAAAACAAATCTGAGACTAATAATCAAAAAGATGAACTTGCCGGGGATAAGTTCATCGAAGGCGACGACGCAGTGAAATACTGGTTCATAGGGTCTTTATTATGGTTCCCTATATTTGCCACACTTGGATTTATACTGGCGATAAAATTCTTCCAGCCTTATTTCTTAAGTGATGCGGCTTTCCTTACATTTGGCAGGATACGGCCTGCACATATCAATGGTGTGCTTTTTGGATTCGTTTCTTCGGGTCTGATAGGCAGTATGTTTTGGGCTATCCCAAGACTTGTGAATACGCAAATATATAGTGCCAGACTTGCCAAGTTATCTGCTGTACTCTGGAACTTCGCTCTTCTGACAGGAATATCCATGATCCTTTTCCTTGGTGATACACAGGGAAGGGAATATGCAGAACTTCCATGGTCAATCGACGTTCTTATAATGCTTGTATTATTGCTGATCCTTTACAACATTCTGCGCACTTTCGGACGCAGGACAGAGAAAAAACTTTATGTTTCCACCTGGTATTACACAGGTACGTTCATCTGGTTCCCTATTGTTTATTTTGTTGGTAATGTCATGTGGAACCCACCATCCGGTGCCCTTCAGGGTATTACCGATTCCATATTCAACTGGTACTATGGACACAACGTTCTGGGACTCTGGTTCACCACCCTTGGAATAGGTACTTGGTACTATGCAGTACCACGTATAATAAACAGGCCATTGTACAGTCACCTCCTTTCGGTTATAAGTTTCTTCACCATTGCATTCTTCTATACCGGCGTGGGAGGTCATCACCTGCTCCAGACACCAATACCTGAATGGGTAAAGACAATGGCTGTGGTGATGAGCATTCTAATGCTTGTACCTGTAGTTACTTTCGCTGTCAATCTGGGTATGACCCTTAGAGGCACATGGGATACCTTCACAAAGGATATTCCTTTCAGATTCATAGTCACAGGTTTCTTTTTCTATGTTCTCACTTCCATCCAGGGAAGTTATCAGGGTCTGAGAAGCACCAACTCATTCCTGCATTTCTCACAGTGGCCTGTAGGACATGCTCATCTTGCAATACTTGGAGGCTTTGGATTCCTTGCAGTAGGAATGATGTACTGGTTGATCCCTAAAATAACAAGGACAAAGATATACAGTGAAAGACTAATGAGCATAAGCTGGTGGCTTGCACTTATAGGTTTTACCGGTTTTTTCCTCGCCATGACCATAGCAGGACTGGTGGCCAATTCAGCATGGTTCCAGAACATCACTGTAGCACCTGTTCTAAAGTTACTACAATTCTGGTATGTTACCAGAGCTATGGGCGGTGGACTGGTAGTGGTGGCAGGTTATGTCTTTGCATATAACACACTGCTGACATTCACGCACTCAAAGGAACCTCATGTAGAGGAGAATATCTTCAGCATATCTTCCAAACAAAGTTCCCGACCACATTCATCATTGCAAAGAAAGTCCCAGCATGCTATAAGTATGCCTGTTATAGTATTCGGTGGTCTGGCTCTCTTCCTTCTGATGACCTGGATGGTGGTTGCCATGCCGGCACTTAATCTTGATTCTGTAAATGCCACGGATATGGCACATCCATATACCGAAATGGAAGCAAAGGGAAGAGTGCTCTATACGGAAATGGGTTGTTTCTATTGTCATTCACAATTTGTAAGACCACAGGACTGGGCTATCGGAAGAATATCCGAACAGGGTGATTACTACTATGACTCACCTCATTTGCTGGGTACGGAGCGTACAGGTCCGGATCTGTCCCAGATTGGAGGAATGAGGCCTACAGGATGGCATTACCTGCATGACAGGGATGCAAGGACCACAAGTCCGAGTTCTATTATGCCTCCGTTCGGTTTCCTAACGGATACTGAACTTGATCAATTGGTAGCATATATCCAGAATCTTGGAACATACAATCTTGATGAGATGAGTTTCCATCCTGAAGTTCCATATGAGTATCAGAACAAAGATCAGCCTTATGCAAACTATATGTCTGCTGCCATGATGAATTATAATTCAAGTGACCAGACATATACAGGAGATCAGGCAACAGGTGAAGAATTTGCCACTATATTCGAAGAGGGCAAGCAAACTTACACTGAACGTTGTCTGGCATGTCATGGGTGTTCCGGAAATGCGCAGGGTCCATATGCAAGACATGTTGTAACTCAGCCTGCAAATCTGCATGAAAGGATAATGAGCTATATGCCGGAGCCTGGGGATCCTTATCACTTCTGGCGTGTAAGTGAAGGTGTCCCAGGTACAGCAATGCCAAGCTGGAAACTGAGCCTAAACGAGACTGAAATCTGGAAGACGAATTTCTATGAAATGAGCTTTGCAACAGGTTCCATCAGAACTGTTAGTGGTGATGTATCTGATGCAGAAGCAATTAACTTCTCTAACCAGACCCATATCACACCGCCTATTGCTGGAACGCAGGAACAGTTCGAGAAGGGACAGAAGCTCTTTAACCTGTACTGTTCCCAGTGTCACGGTGTTGACGGACAGGGAGATGGTGTTGCCTCTATTCTGAGTTCAGGCGGATATATCAACCCGGAACCTGCAAATTTCACAGAATCCGGTGGTGATTTCCAGTACTACGGACAATATGTATGGAAGGTAAAGGAAGGTGTGGAGACCACAAACATGCCTCCATGGAAATATGCTCTCAGTGACGATGAGATATACATGGCTATATTCTATATCCAGAATTTCGCCACAACAGACGATTACAATGCAAAATGGGGTCCATTGTATGAAAGTGAATATGCAAGAAACATGAGGAGCTGATTTCGTATGGATGAATATAATCTGGCAATGTTTGTGGTAGCATTCTCATTATTCCTCATTTTCCTTGGTTTTTTAATATGGGGGATTAAGACCGGCCAGTTCAAGGACATAGAAGAGGCAAAGTATAGGATGCTTGAGATAGACAGGCCGGGTAGAACAGGTACTGATGAACTGGATGAAGTTAGGGGGGAGATAATATGAGTTTTACTATGGAGTATGCATCCTATGTTAACTCTTTGGCATGGCTAACTGTTCTCATAGTGCTGTCAAGCCTGATATTTGTCTGGCTAAGCGCAAAGAACAAGGACCACTACAGTCTGGAAGATGCAAATTCCCATGCAGAGGAGTTTGGAGGAGTGATAGCTGAATCCCATGGACCTATCACAATTTTCCTATATGTGGTCTACATTATACTATTCGTATGGACAGTGGCCTACTTTATGGCACACTGGGCTGAGTTTGGAAGTATTTCAATGTGAATGGTGACAATGTATGAAGGAAACGGAAACCTCAGGTATAACCAATGCAAAAGATTTGAGTGTGGATGAATTATTCACCAAATTAGGATCGACTTCAAAAGGCATAAAAGATAGTGATGTACAGGGAAGGCTTGAACAATACGGCTATAACGAACTGCTTGAAAAGAAGACAAGTCCTTTCATAAAGTTCATCGGTTATTTCTGGGGTCCGATTCCCTGGATGATCGAGATAGCAGCTTTGCTTTCGGCATTTATACAACGCTGGGAAGATTTTGCTATCATCTCAATCCTTTTGATTTTAAATGGTGTGGTAGGTTTCTGGCAAGAAAACAAAGCAGATAATGCCATTGAGTTACTTAAAAATAAAATGGCTCTTCGGGCAAGGGTTCTAAGAGATGGTAAATGGATAACTCTTCCTGCACGTGAACTTGTGCCGGGAGATGTTATACGTCTTCGTTCAGGTGATATTGTGCCGGCAGATGTCAAACTCTTTGATGGTGATTATCTGCAGATAGATGAGTCCGCATTGACCGGAGAATCTCTGCCAGCAGATAAAGGTATCAACGATATTGGTTTTTCAGGTTCCATTATCCAGAAAGGAGAAATGAACGGACTCGTATTTGCTACTGGAATGGATACTTATTTTGGCAAGACTACAAAATTGCTGACAAACGTCAAGACACAGAGTCATTTCCAGAAAGCTATCATTAAGATCGGTGATTATCTAATAGTCCTTGCTGCCATTCTGGTTGCAGTTGTTTTTATTGTTGCTGTTTTCAGGCAGGAGAGTCTTGTAGAGACACTTCAGTTCGCTCTGGTACTTGTTGTTGCTGCAATACCTGCAGCTTTGCCCGCAGTACTTTCGGTATCCATGGCTGTTGGTGCTACAAACCTTGCAGGAAAGGGTGCTATTGTAAGTAAACTGGTGTCAATCGAAGAAATGGCAGGAATGGATGTTCTCTGTTCCGATAAGACCGGTACGATCACAAAGAATGAACTGACGTTGTCTGACATGATCCCATTCGGTTATTATACAACAGAGGATCTTCTGATTTACAGTGCTCTTGCTTCCAGAGAGGAAGATAATGACCCAATCGATAATGCGGTTCTGAGAAAGATAGCAACTCTGGATGGTGTACAGGAAAAAACGGCTGGTTATAATGTACTGAATTTTAAACCGTTTGACCCTGTTATCAAACATACGGAGGCCAGTATTGAGAGTTCTGATGGCAGAAAGTTCAAGGTAGCCAAAGGGGCACCACAGGTTCTTCTTGATATGGCTATTAACAAGGATAGTATCAAGGATGATGTGGAGGAGAAAGTAAATGTCCTTGCATCGAAAGGTTATCGTCCTCTTGGAGTTGGTGTATGCGAAGGGAATGAATGTCACTTTGCAGGACTGATCGGACTGTATGATCCTCCTCATGAAGATTCTGCAGAAACGATAGATACGGCTGTTAGCATGGGCGTTGATGTTAAGATGATCACTGGTGACCATGCTGCCATTGCAAAGGAGATTGCAAGCCAGATAGGTCTGGGTACTAATATCACCACTGCTTCTGAACTGGAAGATAAGACTGACATTCAGGCACAGGAGGTAGTTGACAAGGCTGATGGGTTCGCACAGGTGTTCCCGGAACATAAGTACAGAATAGTGGAGCTACTTCAGGATGACGGACATATAGTAGGTATGACCGGTGATGGAGTAAATGATGCTCCAGCGCTTAAGAAGGCAGATGCCGGAATTGCAGTTGCCGGAGCTACGGATGCAGCAAGGTCTGCTGCTGATATTGTGTTCACTGCCCCGGGTCTTTCAACGATAATCGATTCGATAAAAGAGAGCCGAAAAATATTCCAGCGTATGAAGAGCTATTCGATATACAGGATAGCTGAAACTGTACGTGTGTTATTCTTTATTGCAACTTCGATTATTGCTTTTAACTTCTATCCCGTGACCGCTATTATGATAGTATTGCTGGCACTGTTCAATGATGCTCCTATAATGGCTATTGCATATGATAATGTGAATTATTCACCTTTCCCTGAGAAATGGAATATAAGGGAAGTCATCAGTATGGCAACTTTCCTGGGAATTATAGGTGTGATATCTTCATTCACGATATTTTATATCGGACTAAATGTTCTTAATCTGAATCAGGATGTACTACAGTCATTCATATTCCTGAAACTTGCAGTTGCAGGACATCTCACAATATTCGTTGCACGTACAAGAGGTCCTTTCTGGTCTATCAAGCCAAGTGGCATACTCTTCTGGTCCACGATTGGTACCAAATTCCTTGCAACCCTCGTTGTTGTCTATGGTTTCTACATATCACCGATAGGCTGGAAGCTTGCAGGCATTGTATGGCTGTATGCACTTGTGGCTTTTGTGATAACTGATCTGATAAAAGTGAGATTGTACCATCTGCTGGATCATAAAGGTATAATTTTCCAGAGATGATATATTGATCAGATATCGTAATGATGATTAAAAAGAGGGTAATGGAAACTTACCCTTCTTAGTTTCTTTTAACTTCTATCTTCATAGAGTCAGAACTACACAATCTCAACTGTATTCATAAATATAATATGTAGTGTA
Source organism: Methanolobus vulcani (assembly GCF_900100715.1). GTDB lineage: Archaea > Halobacteriota > Methanosarcinia > Methanosarcinales > Methanosarcinaceae > Methanolobus > Methanolobus vulcani. The sequence continues at coordinate 12,641 of NZ_FNCA01000011.1, forward strand.
AATCACTGCGCTTCGATTATTGCCCAGTTTCTAGGGATGACTGCCTTGGCTTCAAATGCCCCGTCAGCCTGGAACTCTCCAAGTAGTGTGGCATCCGCTGTTATTTTTATATCGTTTGCAGTAATGGTTGTAATGTGTTTTCCTTCTTCCGTGTAAATCTCAAATTTAGTTCCCATTCCCGATCACTTCCATTCTTTGTTATTTAGTTATATATTGTCGTAGAGATTTTAAATTTGTGTTTCGACTTTGCTTTTTATACTCTAACTTACAACGCTGTATGTGATGAATATGTTTAATCGACAGGAATGGAGTCAGGTTCTGATTCCCAAAACGACAAAGGAAGGTATATGCAAGACTGCAAAAGCTCATAATCTCAAGATATGGGAAGTTGTTGACAATTCCTTCCAGGTATTTAATCACAGGTTGAACAATGAAACAGAATACTTTAACCTCGAATCAAGGCTTGAAAGAATAGAGAAAGACCTAGAAATCATTCAAGAACAACTATCAGAAGTTCCAAAAAAAAAAGATAGTCCCGGCCGAATTCGAATCGGCGTCTTCGGCTCCAAAGGCCGAAAGGATTGACCGCTACCCTACGGGACTACATTGATTAGCACAATAATTGCATAATAATACTTATTTGTTATGCAGGCAAGGCATTTAAGTACATCACTTAGCGATGATAAGCGTCAGTAAGTCCTTGTCTGCAAGCACGTGGTCAAGACCGGCTCGCTGTCCAGGGTGCTTTGCAGATTCTCCCCATACCTGGGCGTACCTGAACTTTCTTCTGAAATCACGATGCAGGTGGTCACAGATATCACCCACGGTGACACCGTTCCTCACAATAAGAGGCTCTTCCATATCAGCAGGTCCTCCCTGTGGTTTCAGATAGATACGAATAAAGTCGAGGGCATCGTATATCAGATCCTTCACAGAATCAAGGTTAACTTCTTTATCTGCAGAAATATATGTAGCTTCTGGGTATTCTGCTTTACATTTCTTCAACACATACTCATCAGCCATGTCTACCTTATTCACTACGGTAACTGCAGGGATATAGACCCTGTTACCCATTACGGCATCAATAAGCTGGTCCACATTGATATGATCCCTGATAAGCACATGTGCATTATGGATCTTATAATCGTTGAGTACCGCCTTAATAAGGTCATCAGATATCTCAAGGTCAAGGGTGCTGTTAATGTTAATTCCACCCCTATCCTGTCTCTTGATAACTACATCAGGGGATTTCTGGTTAAGACGGATGCCTGCATCATATAATTCCTGTGTAAGGACTTCATGGTGATAATTCTGGAAAACATCAAGAATAAAGACCACAAGGTCACAGTTCCTGACCACAGAGATGACTTCTCTTCCACGACCTCTGCCGCTGGCTGCACCTTTTACAAGTCCCGGTACATCAAGGATCTGGATAGTTGCATTATTGTACTCAAGAACACCGGGAATTACATCAAGGGTGGTAAACTCATAGGCACCTACCTCTGAATTAGCTCCCGTGAGCTTGTTAAGCAACGTGGATTTACCTACGGATGGGAAACCTACAAGTGTAACTGTGGCATCTCCTGACTTTCTTACGGAGTAACCTTCACCGCCTCCTTTACTTGCAGCCTTTTTCACAACCTCATCACGCAGACGTGCAAGTTTTGCTTTCAGCCTGCCTATGTGATGTGATGTCGCCTTGTTGTAAGGAGTCTTCTTGATCTCCTCTTCAACTTCCTGTATATCCTCGTGTAATCCCATTTGCAACCTACCATAACGTCAAAATAAAAAAGATTTTCCCGATTTTTGAATATGACTTAACGTTAAAAGGAGGATATTATACTACCGGTCATTTCATAAGTACTGATTCCTGCTGGCAGTCTCTTTGAGAACTCCTCAGAACGCAATACTGCAAGGAAATTCTGTATCTCATCTATTTGCAGAAGGTCTTTTCTGATTACAAAATCAAACTCATCCTCTGCCAACGGAATAAATTCAAGTCCTGCTTCCTCTGCCGCAGCCCTTATACCAAATCCGACATCGACTTTGCCACTCTTCACAGCATCGCAAACCGACCTGTGAGTCTTGGAACCGGAATTATATCCCTTCAGGCTTTTGATCATCTCTGTTTTAGAGAGTCCCTTACCCTCAGCCAGCAGACCAATCTCTCTATCAAGAAGCGCCCTTGTACCAGAACCTCTGTTCCTGTTGATAAGCTGGAGATTGATCACATCTTCAAGTCCATAGATGTGGTTATCAGGACTGAATATAAGACCCTGCTCACGCCTGTAACCTTTCACAAGCACCACATTATCAAGGTTCATTCTTTTCAGGACAGATGAATTATAATTGCCATCTGAATCAACCATGTTGACACATGCAATATCTGCAGTGCCGCTCGATATTGCTGTAAAACCTGCACTTGATCCCATGTTTAAAGTTCTGAATGTGAGTCCTGTCATCTCTTCAAGCAGATCTACTCCTGGACACTGCCCTCCAACCAGCATCAGGTCAGGACTTCTGACATTGCCGAACATTGTAACTTCAACCACCGCACCTGGTTCGATGTACTCAGTATGTGCTCTAATCTCAATAATTCCATCGGCATCGGACAGTGTGGTAATAGCTCCTGATGTCTTATCCGCAGGATAGACCTTTCCACGAACAACTCCAACAGGGAAAAGTTCCTCCCTACCACCTGAACGTATTCCTGTTCCCATGACAGCAGTTACTTTAGTTCTAAATGATGGCTTAACACCAAGTGAATTGTAAATGATCGGTGCAACAAACTCATTGAATATACTGAGTGCAGAAGTCGGATTACCCGGAAGTCCGATTGTAGGGACGTTGCCAACCATGCCGATGACCACAGGTTTTCCCGGCTTGATTGCAATTCCATGAGTAAGAGTTTCTCCCTTTTCCTCAATAATCATATACATGATATCGCCTGCACCGGCGGAAGTGCTTCCTGATGTAAGCACGATATCACATTCTGCTATAGCTATGTCAAGAGCTTCTTCCATGAGTTTCTCGTCATCACGCACGATTCCGTATATCCGGGGAGTACCGCCACATTCTTCAATTGCAGCACCGATTGCGTATGAATTAGCATCATATATCTTGCTGATTCCCAACTTTTCTCCGGGTCTGATAAGTTCACTGCCAGTAGAAATTATTCCAACAACCAGTTCTTTGACCGGAACTTTATCCATGCCAATTGATGCCAGAACTCCAATCTCACGGGAACCTATTCGTGTGTTCTTTCTCAGTATCCTCTCACCTTTCATGATGTCGGTTCCCGCACGCATTATATTCTCATTGATATGTACTGGCTGGTAGATGAGAAGTGAGTCTGAAGTCTGTTTTGTACTTTCAACCATCACAACGGCATCAGCACCATCTGGAATTGGTGCACCGGTTGAGATCTCTATTGCCTCGCCATCGCCAACAAAAAAACTGTCTTCGCATCCTGCAGGTATAGCACCTGTAACTTTAAGTTCAATTGGTTCTGGCTCGCTTGCCTGGTATGTGTCTTTTGCCCTGACAGCATAGCCATCTTTTACAGAGCGATTGAAAGCAGGCACATCAAGTCCTGAAAGCATGTCCTCTGCAATTATGTGTCCTGCAGCTTCTTCAATAGGTAAAACAGTAATTTCCGGTTGAACTCTTATGCTGTCAACCAGTTCTCTCGCATCCTCTACAGATGTCAGTTCTCTGAATTCTTTCCTTTCCATTCTGGTCGGTCTACTTTTCGTCTATATACTCAATAAGCTTTTTGTTAAGCTTGAACACTCTTGAAGCTACATACCAGAGTCCCATCAGGTAAACTATCCATGTTGCAATAGAAATCCATTTGAGACTTCCCGTATCATCAAGTGCTTCAAAAGTGATGACAAGGGTAACAGGCATCAAAAGTAATATGGCCAACACTGAATCGTTCAGATATTTCAGGTTCTCCAGAACGATTTTATCTTTTCTTCCCTCTTCTACCATTTAATGACCTCTTTGTTTGACTAAAGTCCCTCAGTCTTTGTCCTGTTGTTAATCGTAATTCAATTATTATTGTAATAATATATAAGAAGACTTATTCCTAATTAATGTTTTGAAAAATTTTGTTTTATTTCGGATTATACAAAGCTCAAGCTGGTAGACAAGAATCGTTACTAAAGAAAAAAGAGAATGAAGAACTATGTCTTCATTTTAGTCCCATTTATGTCTGAGATCTAGGGATAAATTGGTGTACCGGTAGTGGTTGTTACCTTTTCAAAGGCTGCAACCATCTTCTTTGTGATCGGGCCTGGCTTTCCATCACCTATTGGACGACCATCTACCTTTACAAGCGGTGCGGCTTCTGCTGCTGTTCCCGTAACAAATATCTCGTCTGCAGTGTAGAGATCGAACATTCCCAGGTTCTCAACATGGGTATCAATACCCATTTCTGCAAGAAGCTCAATAGCTGTTGCCCTGGTGATTCCCTTTAGATTATTGATGGTTGGTGGTGTGTAAACCTTACCGTTCTTGATGATGAATATGTTGTCGCCTGAACCTTCAGAGAGGTAACCGTTCTGGTCGAAGAAGATCGCTTCATCCCCGCCTTTCTCGTTTGCCTCGATCTTTGCAAGAATGTTGTTCAGGTAGTTGAGTGATTTGATGTTTGGTGAAAGTGCATCACAGGAGTTCCTTCTGACTGATACGGTAACACCGGTAAGACCAACTTCATAGAGGTCTCCATACATTGCGCCCCATTCCTGTGAAATGATGAATATGTTTGGTTTTGGGCATTTTCTTGGGTCAAGACCAAGATCTCCAACACCTCTTGACACTATAGGTCTGATGTATGCGTCTGTCAGGTTGTTTTTCCTGAGTGTTTCCAGAATAGCTTCTTCCATCTCTTCCCTGGATATTGGTATTTCAAGAGCTATTGCCTTTGCGGAGTCATAGAGCCTGTCAACATGCTCGCGTAATTTGAAAACACGCCCGTTGTAAGCTCTTATTCCCTCAAAGACACCATCTCCATACAAAAATCCGTGGTCGTAGACGGAGGTTGTGGCCTGGGACTTAGGGACAAAGTCACCGTTGTAATAAATCAATAGTTCACTCATTGTAAAGCCTCAGTATAATAATAGTTGCTAGTGTTCAGGTTAAACTATTATTTATTATTATTCACCTGAACCCATCAGATTAATTGTAAATGTGTACAGGTCCTGACAAAAGTGTTTTATACTAAAAAACCTATTTGCAATCCCAGTCAATGCTTAGCGGTCCCGTGGCTTAGCCAGGATATAGCATCGGGCTTCTAACCCGAGGGTCAGGGGTTCAAATCCCTTCGGGATCGCTTTTCTTCTTTTTCACTTTTGTATACCATAAACAAATTTATGAATAATTTATATTAACTTTTTTACATTTTTACGGAACATAGTTTCGCAACGGGATTATATCCCAAATACTAAACATATTATTGTACAATTACTGAATAATTGTATGTTGATTGGAGTATATCTGCTATAAAAGGGGTATTTATGTGAAAATAGATGCAATGCGTCTAACATTAACAATAGCAGTCTTGTTGATAGTGGGTATTGTATATTCATTGGCTGTTGATACTGATGGTGAGATCCCAGAATTTCCGACAATTGCACTCCCTATGATAACAATTGTAGGACTGACGTTGTTCTTTAAGAGGAGGGGATAAATCCTCCTTCTTTTACATTTTCTATTTTCAAATACTATGCCATGATAAAAGTATGGGCGCCGGTGAACCAGTTAGACGCCCCGTTCGTACACCAATACGTTTTTCAGAAATGTTTTGGGAAGGCACTACAGGTGAGTAACATGTTACTCGAAGCATACTAGTTCAGGCTCGTATTTAGTTATAGGCAAAAGAATCTATATAGGCACATAGGATTGTCAATATGGATCTGAAAAAAAGATTAGTATGGTAAAGTACACTGTTTTCACTTTACAAATACTAAAGTCTACGAAAAATAGCTGTAATTGGTAATGTTATCACATAAATAAAAGAAAAAAGAATCTCAATCGTTAAGGCCGAGGATGTTTCTCTTATCTTTCTTTTTCTCTTCTTTTTTCTCTTTTTTGCTGGTCTTTACAAACTCATTGACTTCCTTGAGTCTGTGCATATTTACTTCATCTTTTCCCATACTTTTTCTCCAGAATATAATTATCATTCACTATATATCCAGTATCCTTTTAGGCTTTTCTGCCACCTTTTAAGTGTAAAATCATGCTATGTTTTCTCAGGGAGATTTATTATACGGTGTAGTATATTTCTACATTTATTATATTTATGATGTATCTTCTCAAAGGTTGCGGGTATAAGATGAAAAAACAATTAAAATACTACGGCTTATCCTTAATATTCTGCTTAATCATATTCTTTACAATTATTTCGGTCAATGCAGCAGAAGTAGATTCACAAACAGAACTAAGTTCCAGTGATATTTCAAATGGGTCTCAATTATCGATGGCTCCTCTAAATCCTGCATTTCTTCAATATCAGGAAGAACTGGAACAGAGTCAAAATGATGCATCAGGTGCAGATAACCTGATGTCCGTGTCTAGTTTGGTATTACCGGTCAGTCAATCAAATCTACTATTTTCAAATGAAAATGAATCATCTGATATATTTACTCCTTCAAACGGTTATATGCCTTCACCTGTAGACCTCTCTCATCTTTCTCCCGTAAGCATGGATGCCTTACTTGCCGACGATACTATCAGAACTTCAGGTCTTGAACTCATGGGGTCTGAAGTATCATACCCGTCACGATATGACCTGCGTGATGAAAATGGTGTCACAGCAGTAAGAGATCAGGGACAGGCTGGAAGTTGCTGGGCACATGCATCGATAGCATCCCTAGAATCCTACCTTTTATATAATCGATCTGAAACCTGGGACTTTTCGGAGAATAACGTAAAGAATACACTTGCATCTTCTTATCCGAATGGATTTGACCGTGATGCTGACGGTGGAGGAAGCCCATTCATGACAGCTGCATATCTTACAAGGTGGGATGGACCGGTACTCGAGTCCGATGATCCATACAATGACCTATCAGGCATATCTCCCTCAGACATAACAGTGGCAAAACACGTTCAAGAGGTACTTATGCTTCCTGAACTAAATCATTCGGATGATATCTTTAGATGGGGTCTGACCAATTATGGTGCAATAGCAATATTCATGGAGTTTTATGACTCTTCGATGAATTTAGAAAACAATAGTTATTACTTCAGTAGTGATCCTGATGAAGTTGATAGTGGAAATCACCTTGTGACTCTTGTAGGCTGGGATGACAACTATAGCAAATATAATTTTACACCCACTGCTCCTGATGATGGCGCTTATATTATCAAGAATTCCTGGGGAGATAACTGGGGTGAAGATGGATATTTCTATATCTCATATTACGATAACACACTTCAATATTCCTGCACAATTTTTACTGCTGAAAATGTAAGTGATTTTGATCATATCTATCAGTATGACGAACTTGGTTTGGTAAATGATTATGGCTTTTCCAATACCACAGGATATGGGGCAAATATCTTTACTGCATCAACAAATGAAACTTTAGAGGCAGTAAGCTTCTACACAACCGATTCAAATTCCTTCTATAACATATCTGTCTATCTGGACCCGGTATCCGGTCCAATCAACAGTTCAGGTCCTGTATCGGTACAAAACGGAACAATGGCCATTGCCGGATACCATACAATTGATCTGGATACAAACGTTTCACTTAATGCAGGTCAGAATTTTTCAGTGGTTGTAAACTTCACAACACCTGCCTATAATTATCCTCTTCCAGTAGAATATCCGATGTCAGGTTGGAGTAGCAATGCACATGCAGAAGCAGGTCAGAGTTATGTAAGTTCTAATGGAAACGAATGGGAAGATATAAGCGAATCTGATGCAAATGTATGCATCAAAGCGTTCACAACAGAAAATAAAGAGCCACAAACTGCATTTGTTGCAGGTACAAGATACGTTCATGTTAATGAGTCTGTAGATTTCCATGATGCAAGTCTTTTCTCACCGGAAAGCTGGGAATGGGACTTTGGGGATAATTCTACATCATCAGTACAAAATCCGTTGCATTCTTATTCAGATGCTGGCGTTTATAATGTATCACTGAATGCATCGAACTCTTTTGGAAATAACATTTCCACAAGAACTTCGTTTATTCATGTTCTCAATTCAACAATTGTTGTCAATAGCAGTGGAAGTGCTGATTTCACGACAATCCGTGAAGCGGTTGATGCTGCATCTGATGGTGACACCATTGTTGTTGAATCTGGTACTTATAATGAGAATTTGTATTTTAAAAATGATAATATCAGTCTTGTTTCATCGACAGGCAATCCTGAAGATGTCAGGATTATTTCATCTTCTTCCAGTCACGTTGTTATCTACGTAAAAGCAAATTACATCACTATTTCAGGTATAAGTGCCGAAGATGGCTCTACTGCAATAGTCGTTGATTCATCAATTGGGTGTAACATAAGTAATTGCTATGCATTTGGAAGTACATATGGTATCTATCTCTATAATTCTCAGGACAACAGTGTCTCAAATTGTACTTCATATGAAAATTCATATGGTTTACGTTTGAGTAGTTCTATGAATAATGTTCTGGCTAATAATTCTATGAATAATAACACGTTAAATTCATATTTTGATTCAAACGTCAATATTGTGGGAACAAGTAATCTGGTAGACGGAAAACCAATATATTATCTTGTGAACAGCTCCGATCAGGTTATAGATGCCAGTTCCAATGCCGGACTTGTCTATTTATTTAATTGTTCTAACATAACAGTAGAAGATCTGGAAATCGAGAACAATTATTGTGGATTTTACCTCTACGACAGCAACAATGTAAGCATTGAAAATTGTACGAGCACTGGTAACCGATATGGTGTATATCTTTCTTCTTCTTCTGATAACAACACAATCTATAGTTGCAATATAAGTGAAATTTCCACTTATGGTCTCTTACTGGCTGAATGCAGCAATAATCTCATTTATAACAACTATTTCAACAACAGCAACAATGTCTATATTTCAGGTGTCGGGTCAAATGAATGGAACTCTATAATGACAAATGGAACCAACATTATCAACGGAAGCTATCTTGGCGGAAACTTCTGGGCAACACCTGCAGGAACAGGCTGGAGCCAGACTGAGTACTCCGTTGGAAATGGTTTCTGTGCTGCATATGAGATAACAGATGACGGAAACAATACTGATTATCTTCCACTGACCTTGAATAGTGTTCAACCAACTGTTTCAGGTGACAGTTCCAATCAAAACAATGATGATGGAATACGTGTAAAAATAGCCACAACCACATCATCTCCGTCAAATGTGATTGCAACAGATTCAAGTGTACGTTTCGTAGGCAGGGACGCTGAAGTGCAATATGTTTTCAGTAAAGATAACACCCCTGTAAATGAGATTAGTTTTGAATCCGATGTCAATGAAGGCTATATTATGGCAAGTGTCAGTCTTCTTAATGAACTGCCGGAGAGCTCTCCCGCACCTACGTCAGTAACGGTTTATCAGGGAATGGAAATTCTCCTTGGTGACAAAGACTTCTCATCTGGCATTGGTGATGCGAAGATATCTTTCTCAGTTTCAAAAGAATGGCTTGAGTCAAATGGTTTTGGTGAAGGAGATATCCGCATGGAACATTTCTCTGATGATATTTGGAACAAACTCCCAACTGTTGTAACAGGCGAAGATGACGAATATTTCTACTTTGAAGCGACAACAACAGGATTTTCACCATTTATGATCTGTGCAGATAATACTACGGTATCTGCTGATAATAATGTTCAGACAGCTGACTCTGCAATAGTTGCAAGTAGTCCGGGTTCCACGGCGACAAACGAGGATATTCAGGTTACCAATGAGAACGACAGTTCCGATTCAGGTAATCTGCTATCTATCTTTGTTATATTGTTGATAGTTGGAGCTATAGGTGTCATTTACTGGAAAAAGGGGATCAAGAGATGAAAATGTGATCCTTTATTTTTATTTTAAGTGAAAACAGAATGGAATTTGGAGCTTAATCTCTCATAGTTTTTTGCTCCATTTTTTTGCAACAATTATTTTAATTACTACTAATATACTATTTCTCCTTACATTTTTAATACTCTCGCATTTTAAGAAGGTACATATAAATGAAAAATCCATTATTATCAAATCACCTGTTATTTGCATGTTGCATCGTGTTGATATTACTATCATCCTGTTGTGCTGCAACAGAAAATGATACATATATGAGTTCTGATCAGAATGACTCTTCGCCTGGGATTTTGATTGCACCTCTGAATCCTGCATTTGTAGAATATCAGCAAGAACTGGTGGATGAACAAAAATCAGTTCAGGTAAACTCAAATGATTTGACTTTTTCAAGTCTCGCATTGCCTGTCAGTTCAAAAAATAATGTGCCTTCTGAAACGTTCGATCATCCCACAGGACTTATTCCTTCTCCTGTAGATCTCTCTCATCTTTCTCCTGTAAGTATGGATTATCTAATGGCTGATGATACCATTAAGACTTCAGGTCTTGAACTGATGAGTTCTGAAGTATCGTATCCTTCCTGTTTTGACTTGCGTGAGCACAATGGTGTCACGGCAGTTAGGGACCAGGGCCAGGCCGGAAGCTGCTGGACTCATTCAGCTACTGCATCCCTCGAATCTTATCTCCTTTTTAACAGATCAGAAACATGGGATTTTTCTGAGAATAACATAAAGGATACTCTGGTATCAAGCAATCCCGATGGATTCACCCGCACATATGATGATGGTGGTTTTGACCTTTTTGATGCTGCTTACTACTCAAGATGGAGTGGCCCTGTACTGGAATCCGATGATCCGTACAATGATCACTCAGGTTTTTCCCCGGATAACCTTCCAGTAGCAAAACATGTGCAGGAAATTATGATCCTTCCTGGTTTTGAAGGCAATGACACTCTTTATAAATGGATGCTTACTCACTATGGAGCCATATCAGTAGCCATAATGCAGGATGATTCTTATTTTGATTCCGATAATAACAGTTATTATTACAATGGCCCGGTTGTATATGCAAACCATGCTGTGACTCTGGTTGGCTGGGATGACAATTATTCTGCTCAGAATTTCACTCCCACAGCTCCTGGAAATGGAGCGTTCATAATCAAAAATTCCTGGGGTGATTCCTGGGGTGAGGATGGATTCTACTATGTATCCTACTATGACACAGTAATGGGAAATGATGAAGGTATAGATGGAATTGGTACCAAACCATATGCTGGCAATTTCCTGTACACGGCAGAGAACGTAAGCAATTATGGCCGTGTTTATCAGTATGATGAACTTGGATGGGTCGGTTGTGCAGGTTACAATAACAGCACTGCTTCAGGTGCTAATATCTTCACAGCGAGTTCAAATGAGACTCTTGAGGCTGTGAGCTTTTATACTGTAGATTCTAACTCCATTTACAATATCTCTGTGTATCTGAACCCTGAATCAGGTCCTGTTAATAGTTCAGGTCCGGTATCTGTTCAGAATGGAACGATTGCCATTGCAGGTTATCATACTATTGACCTTGATACAAATGTTTCACTTAATGCCGGTCAGAATTTCTCAGTTGTTGTAGAATTCACAACACCGAATTATACTTCCCCGATAGCAATCGAAAAAGTTGTAAAAGATTATAGTGAAAATGCCCATGCTGAAGCAGGCCAGAGTTTTATGAGTTTCAATGGCAGCCAGTGGACAGACATTTCGGATTCCAATATGAATGTATGTATCAAAGCGTTCACCACAGAGAACAAAGAGCCTGATTCTGCATTTGTTGCAGGTACAAGATATGTTCATGTCAATGAGACAGTTGATTTCCATGATGTAAGTCTGTTCTCACCGGAAAGCTGGGAATGGGACTTTGGGGACAATTCAACGTCATCGCTTCAGAACCCACTGCACTCTTATTCAGAAACCGGGATCTACACAGTATCACTGAATGCATCAAACTCTTATGGAAACAATACTTCTGTAAGGACTTCTTTCATTCAGGTTCTTAATTCAACAATTGTTGTCAATAGCAGTGGTAGTGCTGATTTTACTACTATAACTGAAGCAATCAATGCTGCATCTGATGGTGATACGGTTGTTATCGAACCTGGAACTTATACGGAGAATTTGTATCTGGACACAGACAACATCAGTATTCTGTCATCTACAGGTAATCCTGAAGATGTCAGAATAGTCTCTGAGGATTCAAGTGAGATTACAATTTATTTAATAGCTGATAATGTTAATATTTCAGGCATCAATGCTGTAGATGGATATATTGGAATACTTGTTTATTTTTCAGAAGGATGTAACATAAGTAATTGCTCTGCTTCTGGAAATACGTATGGTATCTATTTCTATTATTCTCAGGACAACAGCGTCTCAAATTGTACTTCAGATGAGAACACATATGGATTACGTTTACGTGGTTCAGAGAACAACATCCTGAATGACAATTCTATGAATAATAACACGTTTAATTCATATTTTGATTCAAACGCCAATATTGTAGGAACGGATAATCTGGTTGACGGAAAGCCGATATATTACCTTGTGAACAGTTCGGATCAGGTTCTAGATGCCAGTTCCAATGCAGGAATTGTCTATTTATTTAATTGTTCCAACGTAACAGTAGAGGATCTGGAAATTGAGAATAACTATTGTGGATTTTACCTCTACGACAGCGACAATGTGAGCATCGATAATTGTACGAGTACTGATAATCGATATGGTGTTTATCTTTCTTCTTCAGATAACAACACTATCTATAGTTGCAATATAAGTGACATTTCCACTTATGGTCTTTCACTGGTTGATTGCAGTGACAATCTGATCTATAACAATTACTTCAACAGCAGTGCCAATGTCTATGTTTCAGGCGGTACGTCCAACGACTGGAATATCACAATGGCAAATGGAATCAACATCATCAATGAAAGTTATCTTGGTGGAAATTTCTGGGCAAAGCCAGATAACACTGGTTGGAGCCAGACAGAATATTCTATTGGAAATGGTTTCTGCGATGCATATGAGATCACAGATGACGGAAACAATACTGATTATCTTCCGCTGACCTTGAATAGTGTTCAACCGGCGGTTTCAGATGACAGTTCCAGCCATGATGACGGAATACGTGTAAAAATAGCCACAATCACTTCTTCTGCGTCAAATATTGTTGCAACTGATTCCAGCGTACGTTTTGTTGGTAAAGATGCTGAAGTAAAATATGTATTCACAGGTGATTCCACTCCGGTAAATGAGATAAGTTTTGAATCCGGGACAAATCAAGGTTATGTCATGGCAACTGTCAGTTTGCTAAATGAACTGCCGGAAAGTTCTCCCGCACCTTCATCTGTATCGGTTTATCAGGGAATGGATATTCTTCTTGGTGATGAAGATTTCTCATCTGGCATTGGTGATGCGAAGATCTCCTTCTCAGTATCAAGAGAATGGCTAGAGTCCAATGGTTTTGTTGAAGGGGATATCCGCATGGAACACTTTTCAGATGGTATCTGGAACACACTTCCAACGGTTGTGACAGGTGAAGATGATGAGTACATCTACTTTGAAGCGACAACAACAGGATTTTCACCATTCATTATCTGTGTTGATATCTCAGGAGACGGTCAGGTTAACGCAGGCTCTTCTTCAGGCAATAAAGGCGACACCGCAGTTTCAGAGAATATCATACCGGATGTTCTGCAGGATTCTGATCAATCCCGGAACAATTCTGTACGCACATTAACAACGTTGTCCGGTTTGATAGTGGCCACAATTCTGGGATTAGTTTTCAAGATGAAGAAATCAGAGTAACATTCTGATTTCTTTACTTTCTTTTTAATATTGTAATCAATAACCTGAGGCTAGAATATTCAATACCAGAATTAGATTATTAAGCAAGCTTAAAAAAGTTTATTCCTGATATCTGATCTCTGCTTCCTCACCGAATACATTTCTTAAGTTCAAAAGAAGTGACGATCTGGTCCTATCGATCTCATCTTTAAGATTATAGAGGTGCTTGCTCTCAGAGTCGATATCGTTGTTCACATCTTTTAGATTTAGATTGTACTTCTCTATTTCCTTCTCTATCTCTTCTTTCTCTTTGTAGATGCTAAGGGAATTCAATTCAGCAAGAAGTTCATCTTTCTCCTCAAGATGTTCTTTCCTATGTTCAACAAATGATGAAATCAGATCTCTGTCATTGAGGATATCTATCTGTTTCAGGGCCTTCTCACACATCTGCTCCTTAAGTCCCAGTTCTCCACTCTCTATTCGATTTGTAAGTTCAGTAAGGAATGGATCAATATTCTGTTCAATTGCATTAGCAGGCTCTTCTTTTATTGATTTGAGAATTGTCCTGTTCTCAGGTGAAAGCACACACCTATCATTATCATCCTGCTTTTCCATTCTTGAGATAGCCTTGGATAAAGGTGTGAACAATCTCTTGATTTCTGCTTCTATGTCTTTTATCTCTGAGTCAACCGTTCTAATCTCATCTTTCAGTTGCCTTGCTTTTTCAAATTCCTCGCTGTTCTCCAGTTCCGTAAGCCTTGACTCTGCTTTGCTGAGTTTCTCTTTTGCAGCGTCATATCTGGAATGCATTTCCTGGATTCTTTTAGCGATACTGTCCATTTCTTCTTCTATTCTTTTTACATCCTCAGCATTGGATTCAATTTTATCAAGGTCTTCGATTCTTCTGATTCCTTTCATAATTGAGGAATAGAGTTCATCAAGAGAATCCTCAAGTTCAGAAAGCCCTTGATTGATCATCTGGTGTTCCTGAGGATAAAGTGCTTTGATGTACATCAGGCTACGACTTGTGTTATCAAGAACAGTTTTAAGAACAGATTTTGCATCCTTGTAGAATTCTGAGGCAATTAATGGTGATGTATCTTTTGGGACTTCCAATTTATCATGTATGAGGTTCAGGTTGTTGACAACATTATCCCTGTTTGATCCACCGAGTTTCTCTCCTCGTTTGCTGACATTCTCCATAGGCTCAGCAGCCAGCAACTCTTCCTTCTGGTTTTCAAGTTCCTCTAATGCTGCCTTAATTGAACCATAATTCTCCTCTACGACAGGTCTGAGTCCATCTATCTGTTTTTCAGATTCCTCTGTCACAATTGCGGCAAGTTCCCTGAACTCAAAAACAGCTGAATGAGACTCTTCTTTTTCCTGCTTTTTCCCTAAAAGCCTTTCAATGAATTTCATCTCTTCACTCAGAAAAGGCGATGCAACTTTAAAAGTTTATTGGGTATTTTGGCTCTGACAAGAAAGTAATATCAGAAAAGGACTATTCTGTCTCTTTCAATACGGACAAGACACCTGTCATCCTCTTTCAGGTTGAGATTTTCAAAGAACTGGTCGGATATTTCAGCTATCATCAGATTTTCATGTTCCTTTATCTCAAGTGCAAGGGTTTTGCTTGAACCCTTGTTCACCATGCTCTTAACACATGCATGGAGTGTATTCTCATCTTTGATGGTTTCATCGGTCACAGGAAGGATACGCAGGTTTTCCGGTCTGATCCCCCATGATATGGTTTCTTTAACCTGATAGTCAGGCCTCTTTGCAGTGATCTTCAGGTTTTCACAACCTATTGTGAGAGTTCCTGCCATCTCATCATCTTTTATTACCGACGAATCCTCAAATATATTTGTCACACCTACAAGTTCGGCAACATGGCAGTTTTTGGGATGATAGAACACCTCTTCAGGAGTTCCTATCTGCTGAACTCTTCCATCATGGAACACAACAACCTTATCGGCGATCGTGAATGCTTCAACGTGGTTATGGGTTATGAAAAGTACAGGGATCTTCAGTTCTCTCTGTATCTCCTTGATCTTCTCCCTGAGTTTCATGCGGACAACCCTGTCAAGAGCGGAAAACGGTTCGTCCAGTAATAGTATGTCAGGTTTTGGTGCCAGTGCACGTGCAAGTGCAACTCTTTGTTTCTGACCGCCTGAAAGCTGAGAGGGGTAATTATTCTCCAGTCCTTTGATGTCAAGCATCTGGAGCATGTCATCGATTCGTTCTTCCTTGTCTTTTTCTTCCCATCCCTTCAGTCCATAGGCTATATTCTTTTTCACATCCATATGCGGGAAAAGTGCATAGCTCTGAAAAACATAACCAAGGCTGCGTTGTTGTACTGGCAGGTTGATCCTCTTATGGCAATCGAAATACACATTGCCGTTGACAATTATCTTGCCACCGTTTGGTTCCAGCAGTCCAGAGATGCATTGTAGAGCTGTTGTTTTCCCTGATCCCGAGCGACCGAAAAATACTGCAAGCTCATCGCCGACTTCAAATTGAGCATCTAGTGTGAAAGCGGCTTCAATGCCTTTTCTCTTATCACTTTTTTTTCGATAATACCGTTTTCTGAAATCCGCTTTAATGCCCATGATATCGCCTCATATCTTCCAGTTGTTAATGACCTTTGCAGTTATGGCCATTGAAAGCAGGGACATTACTATCAGTATGATGACCAGTGTGTTGGCAAGTTCATTATTCCCTGCCTGGAATGCGCTGTAAATTGAAATAGACATTGTGTTAGTTCTTCCGGGGATGTTTCCGGCAAACATAAGTGTGGCACCAAATTCCCCGACTGCCCTTGCAAAACTGAGGACTATTCCTGCAAGTATGCCTTTCTTTGCAAGCGGAAGAGTTATGAAGAGGGCGGTGTCAAGTTCTTTTCTCCCAAGGGTGAAAGCCGCATACTCGTATTCCCTGTCTACTGCTTCTATGGCTGCGGTGGTGGTTTTGACCATAAGCGGCAGGGATACAACAAAAGCTGCAATTACCGCTGCCTGCCAGGTAAATACTATGCTCCATCCTGTAAGGTTGTAGAGAATGCTCCCAAGTGCTCCTTTTTTCCCAAGCAACACTACCAGAAGATAACCTGTTACTGTGGGTGGAAGTACAAGGGGTAAAGTTACAACAATGTCGGCCAGCCATTTTCCCCGAAAATCACGTCTTGCAAGTATGTATGATATCACCATGCCTGTTATTGCCACTATTAATGTGGAAAGGCCGGCTATTTTAAGTGTGATCAGCAGGGGAAATCCAATCTGGTCGAACATTATTATTTTCCTTTTAAGCTGTGAATCCGTAAGACTGCAGGATTGCCTTTCCTTCATCGGATGTGACAAAGTCCACAAATGTCTGTGCTTCCGTCTGATGTTCTGATGATTCAACTACTGCAATCGGATAGCTGATAGGGGTTACAGTAGGTATGGTTGCTTTTACCTCGATTGTACCTTCATCTGCTGTTGCTGCGTCTGTGCTGTAGACAAATCCCGCATCAACTTCTCCTCTTTCAACATACACGAGCACCTGCTTTACATCATCTGCAAGCAGTGTCTTGGACTGAAGTTTGTCCCAGAGACCTGCCTGTTCCAGTGCTTCTACGGTGTATTTTCCAACCGGTGCAGTTTCCGGGTTTCCGATGCTTATTGTTTCAACATCATTTGACAGAAGATCTTCAGGTCCTGTTATGTTCAGTGTACTGTCAACTGGTGTTATCAGTACAACGGTGTTTGATGCGAAGTCCTTTCTTGATTCTTCAACAATAAGGGATTCATTACTTAATATATTCATATGGCTCTGTGATGCTGATGCGAACACGTCAATAGGTGCTCCACCTTCTATCTGTATCCTGAGTGTTCCTGAACCTGCAAAGTTGTAGTTCACATCGATATCAGGATTCTCTTCTTCAAAAACGGTTTCAAGTTCTGTGAATGCTTCTGTAAGGCTCGCTGCTGCCGATACTGTGATGGTTGTCACTTCACCTGAGCCACTATCGGTATTTACGTCAGTTCCTACGTCACTTGTTGTACTGGTGTCGGTACAACCGCTTACGAATACCACAAGAGCAAGTATGGCTGCAATAGCCAGAATTAGTTTTTTGTTAAATGTCATAATTACTACCTTCCTGCATGCAGTCAGCCGAACTTAACGTAAAATATCTATTAATTATGCGTTATGTTCTCTGCCACATAACGCTAACTTCCTCATTCTAATATAAGTAATTTTCCTGATAGTGATACTGTTAAGTTAAGGAGTATTTTGATTATCTGAAATTTCTGTTATAATAAGAAATAATTCAGTAGATTAAAAATGTATCTTAAAAAAGAGAGTAGCAGCAAAAAAGCTGCCAAAACAAAATAATTATTCTTCGACGACAGTGACTTTGTTCATCTTGTCTTTTGCCTTGATCTTGTTGACGACATCCTGACCTTCGATAACCTGACCGAAGACAGTGTGCACGCCATCAAGGTGTGGCTGTGGGGAGTGTGTGATGAAGAACTGGCTTCCACCGGTGTTCTTTCCTGCGTGTGCCATTGAAAGTGCACCCTTGCCGTGTTTGCGTGGGTTTCCCTTTGTCTCACACTTGATAGTATATCCTGGTCCGCCGGTTCCGTCTCCTCTTGGGCATCCACCCTGGATAACGAAGTTTGGAATCACTCTGTGGAAAGTAAGTCCGTCATAGAATCCTTCCTTAATGAGCTTCTCAAAGTTTTCCACGGTCTTTGGTGCGTCCTTTTCGAACAGTTCAAGGACAATATTTCCTTTATCGGTCTCAATGATTGCTTTCTTCATGAATTTCACCTTTATGGGATTTCTAAAGGCTTATGGCTAATTTAAGTTTTTCTGTGAACTCCACTTGATCGAGTTATATTAACTGACAGTAGCATGCAGCTCATTACTGGTAATGTGCAGGAATGTAATGATACCGCCACCGGAATCATAGATAAGAGTATATTCTGATTGGTCTTCCTGTATCTTATTATTGTTCTTCTGCTCCCAGGAACATGCAATAACACCATCCTGTGCCAGCAGCTTCATGTAATGGTTAGTAACGTTGTACAAACTCATTACATCCCCATCTGATATTGTAACATTTGGAAGCATTGTTGTCGAGCTTTTCTCATCCCACGAATATTCCGTAATATCAGCGTCACTGTACTCCAGCATATAGGTATCACTCAGAAGATCAAAAGTACTGTTTGCCAGCTTCACATTTGCAGGATCCTCATAAACCGGGAATTCACTGCTTCCATAAGTATCCCAAATTTCTTTATCCGGACTGACCGATGTATCTGAATATTCAATAGTATCTATGACATTCTTTTTGATCTCATAGTAAAGTGTCTTAGTTCCTGAAGTTGCAGTAACAGTGGTTTCAACCGAATTGAAATTTGAAGCTTCACCATCTTCATCCTGGAAATAGAACGAAAAATTATACATCGGGTCCGGATTTGAAGCATTCAGCTTTATGATCTTGAATGAATTTGAAAGTGCAAAAGTTCCCATGGGTGGTAAAGTATCAAGTTCAATTACTGCAGTTTGGTTTTCATGATCCAGAGCTACTAAAGTAGATGTAAGTGACTCTGCATACTCTGCCCATCCCTCATAGAAGTCGCTCTTTATGTAAATTATAATATTATCAGCTTTCAGAGGGTTTGTAAAATTACTATTCAGGACCACATTTGGGAAGAGGATCTCTGGCTTATTAGTAGAAACAACCTTAATGGTCGTATCGCTAATTCCTGATACAGACGTATTTCCACTTATCCTCATTACAGGAAGTGTAAGTGTTTCTATATTGTAGTGGAATTCTGGTGGCGAGATCATAATAGTGCCGCCATTGCCATACTTAGACCACACACCACCACCTTCGTAAGCAATTATCCTGTTACCTGAAGTGTACTTGATCTTTCCCATTGGTATAGGTGAACCATATCCTGCAAAATCCGATTCGTTCTCATATTTTTTCCATGAATTCCACAGTGTGCGGTTATCATAAAATTCTGAATACCATGATGAATCACTATCCAATGCTAATACCATTATCTGGCTATCGTTGTAGTCTGCGGTGTCACCCATAACCTCAAGTTTTCCACCCATCTGGTTGACCCTCGTTATCTGGATGGGTGATTCTCCCAATGAGGCCTTGCTTGCTCTTGAGTCAAAAACCGTAAAGGCCTGCTCGACCTTTTGAGCTTCAGCGATATCTTCGAGGTTGTCCAGGGTAGGTGTTGTGTAAAGGATTATAATTGCTATGGATAGAAGTGTAATTGCAAGGATGAGTACAATTCCAACAACAGATGAAACTGCTCTTTCATTTGATAATTGTTTTAGTTTCATTATTCCATCTCATCCTTTCAATTTATGGTAACATGCATGGGTGCTTCAACAATAAAGACATCTATATTTGATGAATAATCTTTACTGGTACTGACTGTGCTATTTGTCCAATCCACATTTTCGATTGGCATTTCCATACTTTCGTTCAGGTATTTTTCCCACGCTTTAAAGTAATCACTTTTAATCGAAATATTGACCTGAGATACATTGTAGTATCTCTCTATTGTTCTTCTGCCACCATTTACACTAACACTTACAAGTCCGGTTCCTGAAAGGCTGGAAGTACCGGATAGACTTGAACATGGTATCAGAAGCACATTATCAGAAAAACTGAACAAAGGGTTCAGTTTAACCAATGACTGACCATTTTCATATCTCGACCAAATTCCTGTATTCTCATAACAAACAAACGTATTCTCATAGTTATTCTCTATCGTCCCAATATGCTTTGCAAACTTTTCGGTATCATAAGAACTATTTGATACATTCCATACCTGCATATTGACTTCCATGTAACTGAAACTTGACACAGAAAGTGATCCACCATACATTTTCAGTTCAATGGATTGGGAAGGTGCACTACCTTTAACCACTTTATTGATATTCGGGGCAAGAACCTGGAAACTCTGTACGATATTCTCTGAATGCTGATTTTCCTGCAAGTGTTGAATAAGCGGATACCCGGCAACCACAATGATGGCTGTTGCTAGTAGTATAATACTCAATATTATGCTGAAATCTATTAATTCAGATACCGCATCATCAGATCTCAGATCCCTTCCTTTCATATCAACACTTCTTTTTGGTTTATCTGATACCTATTAAATTTGAATTTGCATCATAATACAGTTCAAAATAGTCCTGTCCGCTGTATACTTTATTTGAGGCAACACTTGAAGTTGATGTAACGTACGTTATCTTTACTTCTGTTTCAGGCCCGCTCTCTGATCTAAAAATTATTTCCCTGGTACTATTTGATAGTTCAATAGAATATTGATGCCTTGCAATTGCAGCAGGTAATGAAAACTGATAGCTGATATTCTCAGCTTTTCCACCGTAGTTGTTTGTGATCTGAACAGCGGTATCTATATTTGATATTTGCAGTGCCAGATCATTTCCATGTATTTCAAACTGATCACGTGCGACACTCCTCTCGTGCCTGTCCATCATTGTGTAGAACGAACCAACCACAACCACCAGTGTTATCACTGTTATTGAAAGCATAAGAACAGTTCCAACCGAAATGGATACTGCATTATCGTCATCTTTTATTTTTTTGATCATGCTTGCCCTTTTGGTAATGTGATTGGTATCAATGCGTTCATCTTGAGATTACCATTTTTAACCATCTCGATTCTCGTTTCAACTACATCAATTCTCTCTATCTCAAATTGATTTCCATTTATTGTATCTCCTGCAATCAGGAATGTACCGGATGTAGCACTTCCATTAATGAATCGGATGCTGTATGTTTTCCCGGCTGTTTCGTCATTAAAATAATAATTGAAAAAGGAACTTCCGTCTATAAGGTTAGAACTAATGTTCATTTCCCCGCTGCTGCTACTATATGTGTCGAGTACTGTAACTCCATCTGTAACACTAACGTTTACGTTGATGCCGGATCTAACAAATTTTGCAGACCATATTGTTCCTGATAGATCAAAGGCCTCTACGGAAAACACTGTACCGTTGGTGAATGCTGTAGAATTGATTGCCACCATAAAAGTATCAGTGTTATTTATTCTTTCAATAACGGTCCAGTTAGCTTTTCCATCAATAAGTCCATTCTGTGTAAAGTAAGGCTCCTGAAAGTCTCCGTGTTCTATAGTATAGATAACTCCGCAAAAAGCACAGCTTTCCGTCATCTTCCGGGAAAAAACACCAATATAATCATTGAATTTAGCATCATTTACAGATCCGTTATATGAGTAAGAATATGCTTTTTCATAGGCTTCAACAGTAACCTGGACAGTGTTTGAATAATCATACACATTTGTTTCAACATTTGATTCCGAAGCTGTGTTGCTGGCAAAAATAATGCTGTTTAGCATAAGTGTCAATACGACTACAGCCATGCCTATGGCAAAACTGGCAATCAGTATCATCTGTGCAGCATCATCTGATTTTCTCATATTTACACCATCACATCCGCCACAAGGTTAACCTGACATCTATCAAACTATAGAAGTCAGTATTTGTGTCCATATCTCCTATTCCGGTGGTTGTTGCAAACTGTGAAGGTGTTTGCATGTCAGAATTTGAAAGTAACAGTTTTTTTGAAACAACGACTGCATTGTTTGAAGGCTCACCATTGTAAATGTAAGGAAGAGTAATCGTATTTCCGTTATTATCTATCCAGGTAAATTCAACATTATGCGCAATTCCTCTCGGAACAATTACCGTTTTAAGCATATCTGCTGTTGAGCTGTTAACCAGTGTTTTATTGGTATGGGCATAGGTCACACTGTTCCAGCTATAAGAATCTCCATCCCAGTTGAGTATATCCTTTTTGAGATCGGAGTCTTCACCATTCTGTGAATAATCCAGTGAGTTCAGGATATCCTGTCCGATTGTATAAAGGTGGGTTTCCACATGGGCATTAGCTGTTGAGGATGTCAGGGGGGTAAGTGATGTAGCCTGGATTGAGAATATGAGTACACCTATTATGATGGTGGCAGCGATCAGAGCCTCAAGGGTATATATTTGAGCTATGTTGTCTTTGCTGATGGAAAATGGTGCTTTAGCTCTCATATTACCACACCCTTACAGAAAGAACAGATATGGATGAGTTACCTGTGGTCTCATTCCTTAACATTATTACCCTTTTTGTCTGAGCAATATTGCTGTATTCAGGAAGTTGTTTACCGCCAGCATATATTGTGCTGTTTTCATTTTCGATCGTGACATTCATATCATAGCGCAAATATGTACTATTTAAACCATAGAAATTGAGGATCCCGTCATAATTGCCATTGATCTCTGTGAAAAAGGTGGCAACTTTTGTACCGTCAAGAAGGTTAATGTTTCCAGGTTTCTGGGCACTGAGTTCCTGTTCTACTATATTTGTAGATATTCTGTCAGCAATAAGGGTAATTTCATCGGAGTTTGACTCGAATGGAAGAAATAATCCTGATGTATATGAAAATACGAAAATAATGGTGGTCAGGAATATCGATATTCCTATTATATAGTCAATTTGCATCTGTCCGCGATTATCCAAAAAATCCCCTTATTTTTATAATAGATTTAGTATTATATAATAATATCTTTGTTTGATCCCTTTCTATACTCTGTTGTAGTTGATTTTTCTTAACTTGATTTTCTGCACAGTTTCACAATGGAGTAATATACAAAATGTCTTATATTATTGTCACATTATATTATCTTATAATAGATTTGCTTAAAAATTCAAATCTAGTTTTTGCGGTGACATAAAAACTATCACGTGGTGGCTTAATGGTGTTCTTTAAAAAATTAACGTTCTTTCTATTGATCTTATTTGTATTCTCTATAACTTCTTTGGCGCTTGATGTGGAAATGCTTACAACAGATATACAGAGCAATGCTTCAGAGGGTGTCAACATCAGCGTAATGATCACAGACAACGGCACTCCGGTGAACAATGCACCTGTCAACTTTACAACAGATCTTGGTATCCTCAGTTCTTCTTCAGCTTATTCAAATCTATCCGGCATAGCTGAAGTAACTATCAATTCCAGTGTAGCAGGTACAGCCCATGTCAATGCAAGTGCCGGAAATTTCTCTAACCAGACCACCGTAACATTTTCTCCATTATCAATATCTTCTATAATAGTCCATGCAGATCACTATCAGAATACGGCAGGCAATATCACAAACATTACATTTTCACCAATCGATTCCATAGGAAATATCAACTACAGCACACCGGTTACTCTGAATGTGATCATAAAAGATATTTTTGGCATTCCATTGCATGACCTGGAAATGTATGTAAACTCATCAAAGATATCATCCCTATATGCAAGTTCTGCAACAAGAAATGTTACTTATGTTACATCTCCTTCCCAGGATTTCCTTCTCTCACTCAACTCTACTGTAGCAGGCAATATCACTATTTATTCAACTGCAGGCTCAGTTACAAACACCACATATCTTGATGTAGTTCCTGGTTCACCCGGACTGATGAAGGTAATATACAACAAAGAATATACTGTCAACACCGGTTCTAACATTTCCGCAATAGTCTATGATTCATTCTATAATCCAGTAGGGAATGTGAATATCAGTTTTTCAGTAACACCACCTGAAAACACTGTTTATAATAGTCCCAACACTTACAATTCAGCCAGTCTTGAATATTATAATGGCACCACTGATTCAAGCGGTATAGTTCCAAATATCTTCACAACCGACAAAAGAGCAGGTGGAAATACTGTTACCATTAATGTTCTGAATACCTCATTGCAACATAATGTTACTATTACAGGAATTGCTGATAAGATCAATAATTTTTTTATGAGCTATAGTCCAGAATATTCACTTTCAAACAATGAGGATCGCTACACACTTTCAGCAAGACCTGTTGATCAATTCATGAATCCGATACTTCCTCTTTCCACTCCTGTCAAAGAGCAAGTCAGGTTCACAAGTGCAAGTGGAAACCTTGTATTAGTACCTCTGAACAGCCAGGGACGTGCAAATATTGTTATTGGTCCCACACCCTACATTGAATCCCTTTCAGTAACTGCAACCTATAAGAATGAATCCGGCTTTACTAATTTCACAAACGGTTCCACTCTCTATTTCACAGCGGGTCCTCTTGATTCAATGGACCTGTACGCAAATCCAGCTGCAGTACTTTCCCAGGATCTCAATGGAAACCATCATACTGACATAACACTGGTCGCACTGGATGAATGGGGTCATTCGTTGCCAAATATCCATGTTCTTTTTAACAATACAAACACTACAGTGGGAACATTTACTATTGCTAACTATAATGATACAGATCTCATTAATGCAACAACAGATTCTCAAGGACGTATCTATGGTGCCTTCACTGGAAACGTATCAGGAAACACCAGCATCTTGGCAACCAGTGCAAATATGACCGTCTCTACTAATATAAGTGTTAAATCAGAGCCATTCCTTAGTGTAAGTCTTAATGTAACACCTTCAACAGTAAACTCCGGTTCTCTTGTAAATATTACAACTATTATTTCCATAGAAGGAGAGCTTCCTATTGTAAGACCAGCAGCAAGTGCAATGCTTGTGCTTGACCGCTCAGGTAGTATGGATCCTGACTATTATGCCGGTTCTCCTCTGGATGTTGTACTTGTGATCGACCGTTCAGGAAGTATGTCGGGCACACCTATCCAGGATGCAAGGAATGCAGCAAAAGAATTCACTGATAATCTTGTGTCTAACTCTGAAGTGGGTATTGTTTCATTTGCAAGTTCAAGTGGTGTGAATGAGGATATGACATTGCTTAATGCCTACAACAATAAAGTATCCGTTAAAAGTGCCATTGATTCAATAACCGATGGTGGTTCTACGGCCATGGGAGAAGGTATGGCAGATGCAAATGATCTTCTCATTAACCACGGACGTTCAAGTGCCAGAAAAGTAATGATTGTTCTGACTGACGGAGAAACAAATGCAGGTGAGGACCAGGATGGTGAGAACGCCATAGCATATGCAAATGCCAATGGTGTGACCATCTATACAATTGGTCTTGGAAGCAGTCTCGATGAAGCCCTGCTGCGCCACATCGCATCAGAGACAGGCGGTACTTACTACAATGCACCTGACAGTTCCGACCTCAGTGAGATCTATGCTACGATCTCCCAGGAACTTAGTGATTACGATGTATCTGAAATTGAATATGGTGTTGAAGGTTTCACCCCTTATGATTACACATTCCAGGGTTCACTTTCAGCGCCTTCTTCTATAAGTAATGTGAAACTCAGGTTTGATGGATATGATCTGGATACTACGTTTAATGCAGGTTCCAACTATGGTGGTTCAAGTGCAGGAGAGGCTCTTGTTAAAGTAAATGGCGATAATTTTGTATTGATCCCTTCTTCTGATACAGGTATAAATGAACAATGGGATAGTTATGAGTATGACATCTCAAGCTATGTACAACCAGGAAGTAATACAATCTCATTCTACGATTATTATTATCTTATTGAGCATAGCAATTGGAACAATCGTGTAAAGAATGTTGAAATAGTCTGGAATGGAACTCCAATCCAATCTTATTCTGCTGACACTGAGCTGTACGATCATGCTTATGATTGTTCATTCGATTTGATGGAACCTTATGAGAAGACAATCTTTATCAACGAAACCATCAATGATCTGAAAGTTCAGCTCGATTGGCAAAATAGCAGCAATGATTTTTCTCTTCAATTGACAAGTCCTTCCGGAACAATTTATGGTCCGAATGACAACACCACAGGTTATTACCCAGATGCTACTTCCGAATATATATGGATTCAGCCATTGTCTTATGTTTACCCGAACGATGATGGAGATACAGTAGAAAAAGGTAACTGGACAATTACTGTGTTTGGAAGTTCTTCAGAAGACTTTACAATCACAACCTACATCGATAAAAAGAGTGCAACACAGTTGTCCTCACATGCTTTTATGTCAAGCTTTGATGAAACAAGAGGTGACAAGGCAGGACTTGCGCTATATAGTTTCGAGGACGTGGTTTCAGAAGGCAGCCAGACCAGTTATGTGCTGGCTAACAGTACTTGGGTCGGTTATTTCACTCCGGATACGGACGGATATTACATATTCAATGTATCATGGGATGATTCCACTACAGTAAATGTGTCCCTGTATGATGGTATAGATGTCCTCTCTTCATCTACGGGAACCAGTTTCTGTGAAGTCTCAGCACTACTTACCGCAGATAATACTTATAATATTGATGTATCCAAAGGCGCCGGTGTCCAGGCAGATACGAAGTTTACGGTAAATGTATCCACCACTGATATTGATACTGTAATGACAGCATATTACGACAGTGGAGGCGGTGGAGGTACACCAAAGGTACGTACATGGGACGGTGTTGACTGGTCTTCAGAAAGCTCTGCCAATTATGTTGGTGCAAGTCCTTGTTATGTAGTACTTGAATCAAGTCCTATAGATTCAGAGATCATAATGGCAACTTCTGATGACGGTTATGATGTTAATGTCCAGGTATGGGATGGTTCTTCCTGGGGAACTGTCAATGAGTTCTCAAATCATCTCGATTCATACGGACAGAGAGGTTTTGACCTGAAATATGAACAGGTGTCCGGAGATGCCATAATAACTTACATGAACATGGATGAGGATGATGGAGTTCCATTGTATCGTGTCTGGGATGGTTCATCCTGGAGCTCAGAGTCTCTGGTATACAGTAACAATGAAGGAAAAGGAGATGTAAGGTGGATCCGGCTCGAAGCAAATCCAAATTCCGATGAGATGGTTCTTGTAACACTGGACGATAAACTTGACCTTTGTGCTCAGGTCTGGGATGGCTCCTCCTGGGGCAACCAGATAGAATTGACCAACGATGCTGTTATTGAAAGTTACCAGTGCTTTGATGTCATGTATGAGCAGGACTCAGGAAGGGCAATAGTTGCATGGGCTGATTCTGATGGCCGCATGAAATATCGCATATGGGATGGCAGTTCATGGGGTTCAGAGACAAACATGTATTATTACTCCGATTATGTTTTCTGGGTAAAGATGGCAGCTGATCCTAACTCAGACAGAATCCTTCTTGCTACTGAAGACTGGTCATATGATATCTATGTAACAGACTGGGATGGCTCTTCCTGGGAAACACCTTTAAGAGTAGAAAATGATGTCTACGAATACAGTCGAAGGTCTGTTGATGTTGCTTTTGAAGAGAACAGTGGTACAGGTATCATTGTATGGGGTGAAAGCAATCCTGTTCCTAAATATAGAACATGGGATGGTTCTTCCTGGAGTTCAGAATCTTCTGCATTCGCTATAGGAAGTAGCGGTTACACACGTTGGGTCCAGTTGACTCCTGATCCATCATCTGATGCTATCTTCCTCATGACATCTGATGGAAGTAATGATCTTAATATCCAGAGGTGGGATGGTTCATCCTGGGGTGTTGTTACAGAGGTTGAAACTTCATCCACCAGATATTACGAGTGCTTTGATATAGTGTTCAGTGACACTGATCAGACGCCGGTATCAACTCCTGTTTCATGGAACGAATGGACCGGAAGTGTGACATCAACATTTGACAATGATTCTCTCTCACATTTGGAAAATGCGATAGATACAATCACTGCTGACGGACTTACAGCAATCGATGAGGGTCTTTATCTGGCTAATAATGAATTATCGTCTGTAGACGGAAACTCAACCATAGTCATCATGACAGACGGACTTGACAATGCAGGTTA
Organism: Methanolobus vulcani; assembly: GCF_900100715.1. Taxonomy (GTDB): domain Archaea; phylum Halobacteriota; class Methanosarcinia; order Methanosarcinales; family Methanosarcinaceae; genus Methanolobus; species Methanolobus vulcani. Next base: position 41,296 of record NZ_FNCA01000011.1, read on the forward strand.
TCATTCCTTGCTGGAAGAAGCATACAGGGCCAGGGACAACAACACAGTTATCTACACAGTAGGATTTGGTAACAGTGAAGCAGACGTAGACCCGATACTGCAGGAAATTGCAACCATCACCGGTGGTGAATACTATTTCGCACCAAATTCCAGTGTCCTGAAAGATATCTTCCAGGGAATTGCCATGCAGATAACTAATTTCTCTGCAGATGGCCCTGTTCTGGATCTTCGTGTTCCATATAATTACGTAACTCCTCTTGCAGTTGCAAAAGCAACATATCAGTCAGGTAGCAGCAATGCTACCATAGGCAATTTGACATTCTTTGATACACCAACTGCGCCTGCAACCGGTAATGCAGAGCCTACAATTACTCAATCCGGTTCAACTTCATCCTTAGAATGGCAATTGCCAAACATGGGACCAGGTGACAAATGGGGTATATGGTATCAGATGAAAGTGGATGGTGCAGGTTATGTTCCTATTATCATGCCAACTTCAACGGTAACATATACAGACCTTAGTGGTGAGAATATCACTGTTTCTGTTGGTGGTGCTGGAAGTGCCAGTGTAGGTGGTAGTGTCACTGGAGTGTCTGCGTTCCCATTGGGAAGCTTTGATATGTATCCTGATGATGAGGTTATACTGATAGACAATACTACTACGTTGACTCTAACTCTTAAAGACACGATGGGAAACACAAGTTTTGCTTATGTGTATCTTTACAGCAACATAGGATATTTTGGAAACTATGAGAACCCAATTAATGTCACCGTTGTTGATTGGGATACTGTGGACTTTACCAGTGCAATTGCTGGAAGAGCTTACATCACTGCATATGCCTATCAAATAGGAAATGAGAGTAGCATGCTTGTTGCCAGGGATGTGCTGGCAGTCAGACCAAAAGGGATGATAAGTATTAGTTGATTTACAGTTGTAGTATTAGAGATTAAAATCTATTCAGAAGCTTTGGTAAAACCTGAGCTTCTTTTACTTTTCTATTTGTAGTTTCATTCAAGAACTGACTACTTACCTTATTAATCTATGATTCGGTTTTATCGGTGCAAAAGTAGCTTTGTACTTACCGGATGTTCTGTCAGTTCAGCAGATCCAAAATTAGTAAAAATAGTCTATCTATCAATTCAAGTATGGTCGCTCGTTATCGAATAGATATATAAAAAAGCATCCGGTTTGCCATGGAACCGGATACTGTTTGTAATATAATGCTTATGTTATGTCAACATCCACAACGTGCTCGCTCATGATGAGCATCGTGTTGTTGATGTGTGCATTAACGCTTGATGAGGTCACATTGTCAACTGTGAATCCCATGTCATCGAGATAATCTTCCCATTTGTATGCGTGGGTGCTGTTTATAAGCACACTGACATTGGCGATTGATGAAGTCATGTTCATACTACTTGAATTATGTCTCAGGTTAATTGTAGCGATTCCTTTTCCGGACATCTGTGAATATCCACTCAATGATACTATTCCTATATTTGTTACAGTGGTACCTTCAAGTGAAGTGACATATATGGGTGGTTCAGATACCATCACAGTGGCATCATGCGGATATTTCTTGAAAACTCCTCCCATCTCATAGCTTATCATTTTATCATCTCTGGAGAACACTATCTCTCCAGTGGGATATTTTTCCATAGGGTTCCCATCATAGGCCACAGATATGGAAGAGTGATTGCTAACACTTATTGAAGAACTCTGAAGCTTGAATTTAAGCATTTTTACAGGTGTCTGGTCAAATGCTACTCTTTCGATATTGCTTTGCAGAACAATGAAATTCTGTTCTGCGCTTTCAAATACATTTGCATCCATATTTGTCTGCAGTGCCGGGTATCCTATAGCATAGATAACTCCCATGGACAGGGTAACAATTGCAAATAACAGTATATATCCAAGTGTTTCGGAAACTGCTGCATTCCTTCTATCTTCTCGAGTCATAACTGATCATATGATTTGTTGAACTGCTGGATGCAGTACCATTGATCGGCATTGTCGTAGCAATTCCACCGATCGTAACTCTTATTTTCTTTCCAGAATCGGATGAGACTAATTCTATTATCTGGTCCGTATAGGCGATGTCCGCATTGATGATATATGTTTCAGTGCCTACTTTTGGCGGGAGATTGTACTCAGTATCAATCCTTCCGTTTGCCGGAAGAATGAGATACATATCCGTTATCATTGTGCTCATCATGTTCCCGATATCGCTCATCTCGTTCTCCATTACCACTTCGTTTGGTGTGTGCATGAATATCTCATCGGAGTTGACGCTCACGATCATGAAAAATCCGATACATATAAGGGAAAACAGGATGTATTCGAAAAGAAGTGATACTCCTTTTTCATCAGCAAAGAACCGTTTCATTTATTCACCTCAATTAGTTCCGGTTCAGCCACATAATGAGTTATTCCGTCATCGTAGGTAATGTTTACAAGTACCATGTCAATGTCATCCATAGTATATTTCCCGGTAGTGGAATTTATTGAAACCATGGACACATCAACAACTTCCCCATGCACAGCATAGAGCTTCTTCATTTGTATACTGTAATTGTCAAACAATTGATCAAAGGCATCAGGGACTGTTTCATTGGTTGTGCTGTTAATGTAAAATGACATGCTCCTGATCATCCGGGCATTGTCATGTGTGTGCAGGTTGAGTTCTCTTATGTTCTCTTTTGGAAATTCAAGGGCTGCATTGGATGAATGGTATCCTGCAAGAATTGCCTGATTTGCCAGTACGGCAAGTCCTATGAGTATAAGTGATATCACAAGACCTGAAAGTGCTATCCACTGTCCCTTTGTATCTTTTCTCAGACTTCCCATGCTGTCAACCTCACTTCAACCACTCTAAGTTCAGTTTCTCCAAGATTCCAGCTTCCTCCCATCTCAGACACAGTTTCGTTTGTAAGCGTTACAAAGTGTCTGGTGACCACTGAATTCTTTCCGGCAGGTCCTCTGATGATAGCATTGTCAACTTTCAGATCTCCGTTTTCGATGTATGCCAGGTCTACATTGTATAATGTATCCGGCAAGAGATACTGAAGTCCGGCGTCCAGCTCATCCAGATTGCCTGTCATGTTATCAGGATAACTTGCTTCGGTCATGTCCCAGCTTGCAATACATTCTGTCAGGTTATACTGGTCAGAATCCACAGGATTTCTATCCAGGACCGTAAGTGCATCTGAACTGATCTGTTCAAGATGTACATCAATTGCAAGCTCATTCTGTGGTGTGACTATCATCGTACTCTGCGTGATAGTAAGTATTGTAAGTGTCATCAGGACAGCCGCACCAAGTCCTTCCAGTGTATGCAGCTGTGCTTTATCGTTCATTCCCACACCTCCACAACAAGGTAAGCAGGTTCGTAATGTGTGCTGTTCCAGTCGTTATAATCAATAAAAGGAGGTCCTGGCGTGGGTAGGGTTACATTCCTGAACTCAAGGTCAAGTCTGTACTCAGAAGACGAACTGAAAAGCTCTTTGTCAAAATTAAAAGACAGGACATCTGTTGGTGATGACAATGAACCATTGAAGGATGATTTTTCCCACCCATCAATCTTGCAGACTGTATAATTTGATGGTTGGATCAGTGTGGTTCCATCAAGGCTTGCATTAAGGAACATGGGAGACAAACCTGTAAAATTCAGATCGCAGATCTGGATGGTGATGTTTTCCACAAAAGGACCGGTTATATTGATAGTGGCTGTGTTGACCAATTCACTTGTGAGATCATCTCCTGTAAAGCTTGCAATGGTGCCTTTTTCCATCAGCACTATCCGGGTGATCTTTGTGGTTTCCTTATATTCAGGGACTATCTGTCCTCTTATTATACTGGTATTATTCAGCATCAGGACATTTCCATCCTGCGTAAATGAAATGTTGTATCCATAAGCAAAAAGAGTGTCATCGACGTTGTTATAGAGTCCCAGCATCTCAATGAATGTTGTCTTGTCAACGTTCATCATTTGTAGTGTTTTTTTTCTGGATATGATGTTTGGACTGTTAGTGAGTTTTGAACTCAGGTCGTCATCAACTGCAAGCCCTATTCTCATTACATTGCCGGGGTGTTCCTCCCAGTCAGTACCACTACTTGTACTGTTGCCCCACCATCCGGTGTCTTCTACAAGAACAGTGGCTGTACGGTATGCAGTATAGTCCAGACTGCTTTCACCTGCTGAACCAGACATGAACATGCCTGGTATAAATTGTACTGTGAAGGTCAGAGCAATGAGAAATAATGATATTCCTAGCAGGAAGTCAACTGCAATTTGACCCTTGTCATCCATCATCTTTTCAATGTATATGCACCCTAATATAAAAAAGATTTGTTAAAAATAATCTTATTTATGCACATGTGTGCATCAATGCACACTTTTGAGTACTTATACAATGTTTAATTAAGGTTTACCAAAAGGTCATTCCTGCTTACGTGGAGATATGTGATGCTTCCAGGCATTCCATCATAATATAGTGTAAGAGTAGACTCATCATAATCCACTGGGTCAGAACCTCCACCATTACCGTGTCCACCCATGCCCGGGTGATTAAGATTGAATATGACCGTTCCTTCCATTGTGATAAGTTTCATGTAATGTTGGGTAAGATTATAGAGTGATGTCTGATCCCCACTTGTAAAATCCATGTCCGGTCCTGTTCCAAGAGAACTGCTGCTATTCCATGAGAATGAGGCAACAGGTTCGTCGTATTCACACATGAAAGTCTTATCAAGAAGGTCAACAATGGAATCTTCATCTTCCTGTGTACCATTGATAAGGAAATAACCCTGTCCATCCCATGTTTCAGTTCCTCCTCCAGGTGCAATGTCTTCATAAATAATATCCATTACAAGACGGTTTGGACCATTTTTCTTTTGAAGAGTATAGGTAAGGGTTCTTGTTCCTGAACTTGCAGTAATCTGGTAATTACTTGGATTCAACCCGGCATTTCCTCTTGCTTCAAGGTCTAAACTAAAATTGTATATTGGTGCAGGATTATACTGGTTCACTGCTCCTACTTTGAAATTTTGTTTGAGTGAATCTTTTCCCATGGCAGGAATAACTTCCAGTTCAATAACAGCAGTCATATTCTCATCATCAGTTGTTGCACTGGCATATGCGAGGGAATTTGCATAATCCGCCCAGGCAGTGTAAAATTCACTTTTTATATAAACTATAACTTTGTCTGAAGTTAGTGGATTTGTCCTGTTCAGATTAGTAGCAGGGTCTGGATATAATATGGTCGGCATGTTATCTGAGCTAACGGTAACTGCTACATCGGATGCTCCTGATGATACAGCATCTCCCTCTATTCTCATAATTGGGAGTGTCAGGGTTTCTCCATTGTAATGAAATTCAGGGGGTGATATCATTACAGATTTTCCATTAGGATACTTGGACCATACACCTCCACCCTCATATCCTATAATGCGTTCATCATTTGTGAAAACAATACTTCCCATTGAGGAATTAAACTCATTCATGCCTGTGGACGCAATATAATTTTCCCACGAACCCCATTTGTTCTTTTTAGATTCAAAACCGCTGGTTCCACTGTACCATGAAGAATTCATATCTACGGATACAATAACTATCTTGCTGTCATTGTACGCTTGATTGTTCCCATTTACTTTAATGTTCCCTTTCATCATGGAAAACGATGTAGTCTGGCTTGGGGATTCGCCAAGAGCAACTTTGCTTGTTCTGGAGTCAAATACAGTGAAGGCCTGTTCCACTTTCTGTGCATTTGCCATGTCTTCCATCTTATAGATAGTAGGAACTCCGTAAAGAAAAATTACACTTATTGATGTAATTGTAAGTGCAAGTATTGCTACTATTCCTACAATTGCCGTTACGGCATTTTCCGATTGTATAAACTTTTTCATGTAATGCCACCCACAGATTATTCTATTCCACTGTAACACTCATGGGGGATACTGTTATGAAAACATCTATGTTATTCGGGCTGTAACTTTTTTCCATTGTCAAGGTTTTAGTGCTGGTATTGATGGAGACTGCTTGCATCCCGACCGATTCGTTCAGATATTTTTCCCATGCTTCATAGTATTTGCTGGATAGTGTTATTTCTACATTTGATACATTTTGGTATTTCTCTACAGAGAGCTGCCCACCATCTGATATCACTCTGATAAGTCCTGATCCGGATATTCCACTGGAGCCGGTAATTGTTACCATGGGTATGACCAGGGAATCGTCTCCGTATGCAAACATGGGTTCTGATACGATCACTGCCTTACCAATAGGATATTTTGCCCACGCAGCTGTATTTTCATAGGCTACTGATGTGTCAACATACTGGTTTTCTATCATGCGCATTTGTCTTTCAAATGAAAGAGAATCTACTGTGGAGCTTGTTTCGTTCCAGAGATCCATGGTAATATTCATGTAACTGGTGCCGCTAATGGAAACTGTGGATCCGCCGTACATTTTCAGTTCCACTGATTGTGAAGGTGCTTTCCCCAATGCTATCTTGTTCATATTGGGTGTAAGTACTGAAAAACTCTGTTTTATATTCTCAATGTGTCCGGATTCTTTCATGTGCTCGATCATTGGATAACCTGCAAGTGCTATGATGCTCATTGCCAGTATCATTATTCCCAGCGTAATGCTGAAATCCAGTATTTCCGATACTGCATCATTGGAACTCAGTAGATTATCTTTTTGTCTCATTTCTGTTCCCTGCATATCAGCTTATTATTATGGCGTTTGAATCCTGATCGTACATGATCACAAAATTTTCTTTGGGGCTATTCAATGTAGTTGAAAAGACCACCGTATTCTCTGCATAATATGGTATCTTTACTATGGTTTCTTCTCGACCTTCGGACATGAATACAATATCTCTGGTACCGTTCACAAATTCCACAGAGTACGGCTTACCTGCTATTTTTGCTGGCAGTCGAATGTTATATTCTAATCTACCCACCTGGGAACCAGAGTCTATAGCACTACCCGTCATGGTATCTATCGTAGCGATACGTACTGCGATATCACTTCCATGTATCTCGAATTCGTCACGCATGACCGTTTGCTCTGCTCTATCCATCAGTGAATAAAATGAGCTAAGCACTGTCATTAGTATGATCACCGTAATGGAAAAGGTAAGTATGAATCCAACAGTTATCGAAACAGCAGTGTCATCATCCTTAAAATTACGTAGTTTCATGCAACCCTCCCTGGCAAAGATATTGGAAGGGTACGGGTCATTTCCATTTCATAGGAATGCATCGTTATAGTAGGATTGACGATCCAGTATCTTGCAAATCTGTAATCATCACCGTTGGTCAGTTTTCCTTGTAATGTGAAATCACCGGCTGAGTTACCTCCACCTCTAACATTTATGGAGTAATCTTTTCCATCGGTATGGGACTGGAACTGATATGTTGCTATATCTCCTGTTATATTGAGGTAGGATGATCCTGTAACTGAACCTATGCTCGATGTCCCGTCTGATATATTTGCCTGTATTGTTCCGCTGGAATTATAAAGTTCAATTGACCAGAGTGTCCCTGAATTGTTGGTTGCTGCTATCAAAAGACTGTCTGAGCTGTCTCCCAATGTAGTACTGTTCACCTCTATTACAAAAATATCCGTAATATTCACATTACTAACAATTGTCCAGTTATCTCTTCCATCGGATAATCCGTTCTGAGTATAGTACGGTTCAGATCGTGTATTATTTTCAAAATAGAATGTGAATCCTGATATGGCAAAGTTCTTGGATGCCATGTCCTCATATACTTTCAGGTGTTGTTCATATGTTGTGTTGTCAAAGCTTCCTGACTCCATTGAAGCTTTATAGGCATCCTCATAAGCTTCAGTTGTGATCTGGATTGCATTTGCTATCTCATAACGTGAAGTATCTATACTAGATTCTGAAGCGATGTTGCTAGCATATATTACATTGTTCAGCATAATTGTAAGTACAACTATGCCAACTCCCACAGCAAATCCTGCTAGAAGAAGTAGCTGCGCATTATCATCAAATTCTTTGATTCTCTCACGTTCCAAATCTCTCACATTCTCCAGAGTGTCATCTTGACGTTAACGATATTGTAAAAATTACTACTGTTATCAACATCAGGTATTCCTGTGTTGATATAAAATGTAGAGTTACTCCCTACATCGTAATTTGAAAGGTATACCTTTTTTGAGATAATGACAGCGTTGTCCGAAGGATCTCCATTATAAATATAAGGCCTTGAAGCTGTCAATCCATTATCATCTATCCACGTGAAATGGACATTATGGGCAATTCCTCTTGGGGTTGCTATAAAATTGAGTATATCAGCAAGCGAACTGTTTGTAAGGGTTAGATTGCTACTGTCTCTTGATACATATGATGAGCCTTCCCACACAAATTCAGTTCCATCCCAGTTCTTAACATCCTTTTTAAGGGCTGAATCGTGATCATAACCTTCATAGGAAAGAGCGTTCAGCATGTCCTGTCCCATGGTCTGCATCTGGGCTTCAATATGCGCGTTAGCAGTTGATGATGTTAGTGGTGTAAGTGAGGTTGCCTCTACGGCAAAAACAATAACTCCTATCATTATGAGTGCTGCCATTACTGCTTCCAGTGTATGCATCTGGGCTTTTGCATCAGGTATGAGAATATGTTTTTTCTGAGCCGTTTTACCACACCCTGAAGGACATTATAGCCATTTCCGCTTCACCGTTCTCATCATTTTTAACGAGGACTATCCGTTTTGTTTGGCCGACATTAACACCCGGAGGAATTACTTTACCTGCTGTATTCATTACTGATGTCTGGTTCTCCATCGTGACATTGAAATCATATCTCAGATATGAACCGGTCAGTCCCAGATAATCAATGTATGAATCATAATTTGTATCTATTTCTGTGAATAAGATGTCAACTTTTGCTTTGTTAACAAGATTCGGGACAGTTTCATCTCCTTCACTCAGTATCTTTTCAACAAGTGCGGTGGATGTCCTGTCAGCTATAAGTGTTATTTCATCAGAATTTGAGTGAAAAGGTGTAAATATTCCGGAAGTGTAATTGAATATAAAGAGGACCGCGAAAAGGAATATGACTATTCCTATAAGGTAGTCAATGGTAATCTGTCCCTTGCTATCCATAAATGCCCCTTATTGCAAAACTATGTAATTGTTACATCATGCTTACACAATATACAATTCAATATTATATAATATTAATATATTGCTATACTTGGATAAATATTATCCCAAACAATTTAAACTAAATGAAGCATATCATAATCCTTGATGGATGAGATAAGAATAATCCACACAGGGGATACACATCTTGGATACCGGCAATATCACAGCGATGTTCGTCGGAAGGATTTTCTTAATGCTTTTTCTGCTGTTGTGGATGATGCTGTTGATATGGGTGTGGATGCTGTAATACATGCAGGCGACCTGTTTGACTCACGTAATCCCACACTGGATGATATTCTTGATGCAATGGGACTTTTTTCAAGGCTTAAAAGTGCAGGTATTCCATTGCTTGCGATAGTTGGAAACCATGAGAGCAAGCAGAACACACAGTGGCTTGACCTGTACAGCAGTCTCGGACTGGTTACCCGTCTTAGTAGTGAACCTTACAGGCTGGGTGAAGTGGCTATCTACGGTATTGACAGTGTGGCAAAGACAAAGATACCATTATTCGATTATTCCATATTCGATGGCAAAGGAACTGATGCACGCTACAGTTTTCTTGTGATGCACCAGCTCGTTAACCCATTCTCATTCGGTGACTGGGACATCAGGGAGGTCATTGATTCAATTCCCTTCGATATACATGCGGTGCTTCTTGGTGATAATCACAAGTCTGAGATTATCAAAGTCGATGACACATGGGTTACATATGCCGGAAGTACGGAGAGGAACAGCACATCTGAAAGGGAACCCCGGTCATATAATATTATCACTATAAGGGACAGCGGAATAGAGATAAGCAAAAGGATCATCCCTACCCGTGATTTTCTGTTCATTCCTGTGAATGTGAATGAAGGATCAGATGCCCTTGAAGATGTTTTTAATGCCATTATGGAACACGACATTCATGATAAGGTCGTGTTTATTGAGCTTTCAGGTGATGTGAAGGCCCGGCTTGATTTCAGCGGGATAGAGAAGTTTCTTCTCTCAAGAGGTGCTCTTGTTCCTGGAATAAAGGACTTGAGGGCAGGAGTTGATACGCTGAACGATCCTACCTTGAAAGTTGTTTTCTCAGACCCGGATGATGTGATCAAGGAAGAGATAAGGAAAATGAATCTTACCTCAGGAGGTCTTCTTCTTGATGATCTGATAAGGGATTCCCAGATAGCCAAGACCAGAATTGGGGATGAGGCAGAACTCAAACTAGGTGAGCTTCTGGAGAAAATCGATTTTACAAATCCTGTTCCGGTTTCAGTTCCTGTTGAAGGGATTGTTTCAGAAACCTCTGATGAGCAGGACATGCAGTCTATTGCTGAAACCTCTGTTTCTTACTCTGAAACTGAACAAGTTCCCGAAGTTTCCTCTCAGTTTGTGGAAGAGGAAAAAGCCGAGTTTGAAAATAGTGAAGACTATTCGAGGGAGGAATCTGATGTTGAAGTTTCAGATTCAGGTTCTGCTCCAGAGCATGATACAAAACCGATTGAACCTGTGGCTGATAATAAAAGTGTGGTGCCATTGGAAAAAGAGGATTCCAGTGTATCCGGGGAAGCTGAAAAGAAGTCTTCTTCTGAGAAAAAGAAGGATGAAGATACTCATAAACCACGACAGTACAATCTGGGTGATTATCTGTGATGCTAAAACGCCTGAAAGTTGAGAATATAAGGAGCTACAAGGAGCTTGACCTGTCCTTTAAGGATGGAGTGACCGTAGTTTCAGGTGTGAACGGAAGTGGCAAATCCAGTCTTCTTGAGGCATGTTTTACAGGACTTTTCGGGAGTAAGACTCTGGATAAAGAATTCGTTCTTTCTGACATCATTACAAAAGGTGCTTCCAAAGCATCAATACTACTTGAATTTAAGCAGAATGGCCATAATTATTCCATTGAGCAGTCTTTCAGGAATGACCCTGAAAAAGGACGTGCTTCTAATACTAAATCCGTCTTCAAAAGAGATGGTGAGATAATATTCGATCAGGCTTCCCGTACCTATGAGGCCGTGACGTCACTTCTTAATATGAACGAAGAGGCGTACCGCAACTGTGTTTACATCAGGCAGGGAGAGATCGATGTACTCATCAATTCCAGACCAAAAGACCGCCAGAAAATGATCGATGACCTGCTGCAACTTGGGAAACTGGAAGAATACAGGGAGAGAGCTTCAAGTGCAAGGGTCGGTGTAGGAAGACACCAGAGAGACAATGAAAGACGGATAAAGGAACTGAATGCGGACATTCAGCTTTTTGAGGATTCAGACCCAAGCGGAAGGCTGGCAACCTTGAGAACGAGGTCTTTGCAGATAGATGAAGAAATCTCCTCCCTGAATGAGAAAAGAGATCAGGCACGCAGTCTTATTGATGAGGTTGCAAAAAAGTTGTCAGAATTAAGTGAGCTTTCATCCAAAAAAGAAGCTGTGCAGCAGCAGATAAAGGAACTTGCCGACCGCAAGTCCCGTTCTTTCGTTTCTATTGACACACTTTCAAAGGATATTCGCTCACGCAGGGAAGCTCTTGAACTGAAAAAATCACGGATTTCTGAAATAGAATCAAAACTTTCAGTTGATTCAAAGGAAGCTGATTCCCGTGTAGCTAAAATTGATGATGAAGAACGTTCTGTTCGCGACAGGTTAGCTGAAGTGAAAAGCAAGAAGGCGGTTGCTGAGAAAGACCTTCTTAACATGGGGCAATCAATAAAAGATGCTGAAAAACAGGTAAAGGCTCTTGAGGATGGGACGGCGGATGTACAGTCCAGAATAGAATCTGTTCATACTGAAACTAAAAATCATAAACATAAGATCGCTGAACTTGAGAGCACACGTAAGGAGATTGTTTCAAAAGTTTCCTCTCTTGGATTCAGTCTTGAGAAACTTGAAAATATCGATGATGTTCTTGATCTTGTAAATGATCAGCAGAAAAGGTTTCATGGTCTGGAATCTGAACTGAAGGTAAAGATCTCAGAATTGAAAGCCCGGCTTGAAAAATCAAAAAAGCTGCTGGAAGCTGGAAAATGTCCGACATGTGGGCAGGAGCTGAAAGGTTCTTGTGTGGAGCAGTCCACTGTTGAGGATGATGAGGCGCTGGTAAAGCTGGAATCTGAACTTTCAGAGTTGCAGGTCAAGCAAACCGAAACTGAGGCAAGGGTTGAGAAAATAAAGTCTGCAAGAAGCTGTAAGTCTGAGATTGATGCTGTTCTCCGCGATATTGAAAATGAAAAGGAAGCAATTGAGCGTGATGAAAAAAGAGTTGAGGAGTATCAGGTTCGTATAAAGGCTGATGAGGTCAGAATTAAGGAATTGTTTTCTGGTAAAGAGTCTCTGGAGAAGACTCTTGAAGGAACTAAAACGGCAATCCATCAGATTATTCTTGATGTGGAGTCTGTTCAGAAAGAGCATGTAGCAGTTCTTGAAAAACTTGCTTTACTCAGGGAAATGCAGAAAGCTCTTGGAGAATCTGAGAAGATAAACTCTGAGATTCTTCAGATGAATGATAAAATAAAAGGCATTCAGGAACTGGTTTCTTTATTCGATGCTCAGATAGGTGAAAAGAAAGAATTACTTGCAGATGTCGATAAGAGTATTGGTGAGTTCGATAAGAAAGAACTGGAAGTCCTGAGTCAGAAATACGCTGCTGCTTTTGAGAATATCAATTCCATGATCGATAAACTGAAGCTTGAAAAGGATGAGGTTATGAAGAAAGCCGGAATGGCTGAGAATGATCGTAAGCGGCTTTCCGATATGAAGAAAGGTCTTACTGTGCTTCAGAATAAAGGTGATTTCCTGCGGGCTGTGTATTCTGATGCGGAAAATCTTGAGAGTATGTATATGCGTATTCGTGCCCAGTTGCGTTCGAGCAATATTCAGACACTTGATACGCTCATCAATGAGATATTCACGTTCATGTATTCCAATAATGCGTATTCTCACGTGACACTGGATGCTGATTACAACCTGACTGTTTTTGAGAAGGATGGAACCGCGCTTGAACCTAAACTTCTCAGTGGTGGTGAAAGGGCACTCTTTAACCTGGTGCTCCGCTGTGCTATCTATCGTTTGTTGTCACTTGGAAATTCCACGCATGCAGGGGAAGGTCTTCCGCCTCTTATTATGGATGAGCCGACGGTTTTCCTTGACCGTGGACATGTTCACCAGCTCATCAAACTTGTTGACATGATGAGGGAGATAGGAGTTGCCCAGATACTTATTGTATCTCACGATGAGTCTCTGATAGATTCTGCAGACCATGTATTTGCAGTTGAAAAAGACCCTATTACGAACAATTCTGCCATATTTGCCCGGTAAACTGCCCTTTGAAACGCTAAAACGCAGGTCAAATTAAATAATTATTTATTGCTTGAATAAAATACAAGAGACTACCATAAGGTATATTATACTTTTATTCATATATTAACATGGTATTTTCGCGTAACAGCGATGAGGGACTGAATGGATTTGCGAGGCTTTTCATGAACACTGAAAACAGGGACTTTGTCATTGAACGCCTTGAGCGGCAGCTCAAGGAAAAAGAAGCAGAATTAGACGATATTAAAACCAATCTCCGTGAGTCTATACTCCGTGAGATCAGAAGTGATCTTAAGAACGATCTTGATTTTAACAATCGTATAGCTCAGCTTGAGCGTAAGGTCCAGTCCATAAGCAGTAATCTTAACGGGATAATGGATGAGCTTCTTGACCAGAAATCAATGATCAGATCACTGAAAGAGCTTTCAGTTTCAAAAGAAAGGAAAGTTGAGCCAAAAGCTACACCAAATCTTACACAAGATCTAATGCCTAATACGGTACCTAAGGTCGAAAAGCCGGTTTCAGAAGCAGCTCCTGCTGAATACTCAAGTCCCAGGGTTTACAGGCCGGAACCTAAACCTGTTTCAGCTTCATCCAGTGCTTCACAACCTAAGAGTGTATCACCTTCATCGATGGTTCCTCCGTCAAACCCCTCAGTTCCTAAAGAACCCGCATCTTATGCAAGTCACTCAAATCCAAAATTTTCTATCAGATCTGCAGAACCAGAGTCCGTTTCCAGACAATCTCCTACTGCACAATCCTCTAATATGCGTTTTAATGTGAGAGAAGTTCCTTCTGTGAAACGTCCCGAAATGCCTGAACCTGAACCAAGGTCCGAATATATCATTGCAGAAACCGATGATGAACGTCAGATGAGACTCAACAGGACATCACGTCAGGAAAGGGACTCCTGCAACTATATTGTTGCTGAAGAGGACGGTCCAGCTTCATGCAATGATGATAATGAAGATTCTGATTACGAGTCCGTAGAGGCACGTGAGGATGAAGATGCGGTAATAATGACTACCACACGAAGAAAATGACCTTTCATAAAAACAGGGGAATCACGTGCATATCAAGGAACTTGAGTTTATAAACTTCAAATCCTTCGGGAAAAAGGTAAAGATACCTTTTTTTGATGGTTTCACTACCATATCTGGTCCGAATGGTAGTGGTAAATCTAACATAATAGACGGTATTCTCTTTGTGCTGGGTCTTTCAAGTTCCAGGACCCTGAGAGCTGAGAAGCTCACCGATCTAATATACAATGGAGAAGGTTCTAAAAAACCTGATTTTGCTCAGGTTACTATTCGTTTTGACAATGTTGATCGTGAAATGCCATTCGACGCTGATGAGATTTCCATCACAAGAAAAATAAGGGAAACAGATTCCGGTTATTATAGTTATTTCTATTTCAACGGTAAGGCTGTAAGCCTTACTGATGTTCATAATTATCTTGCAAAGGCCCGTGTAACTCCTGAAGGATACAACGTTGTGATGCAGGGAGACGTTACCCGTATCATCAATATGACTCCCGGTGAAAGACGTAAGATTATTGATGAGATTGCCGGTGTTGCTGAGTTTGACAGCAAGAGGGACAGGGCGCTCAGCGAACTTGAGATCGTGCGTGAGAGAGTTGAAAGAGTCGATATTATCATTGAAGAGGTTGGTCAGCAGCTTGAAAAGCTAAAGACGGAACGTGATCAGGCTCTCAAATACCAGTCTCTTAAAGAAGAGAAAATGAAATTTGAAGGCTTCGTTCTGCTGGCAAAGCTGAAGGATGCCAAAGTAGAACTCACAAATGTTGCTGACGACATTCTTGCAAAAGAGGAAGTTCTTGCCAAACTGGAAGTTGACCTCGAAGCCAAAAGAATTGCTGTGGATAAACTCGAGCAGGAACTTGAGGAAATGACCCTCAACATCCAGAGGATGGGTGAGGATGAGCAGATTCAGATCAAGAAGGACATTGAAGGAATCCGTGGTGAAGTTTCAAGGTGTATGGACACCATTGAGATCTCAGAAAAGGAAATGGAAGATGTTGAATCCAGAAGAAGAAAAGCCTTTGTGGATATCGATGATATAAAAGGCAAGCTTGAGGAACTGGATTCCAAAATCTCAGAAGAGACAATGCGTAAGGAAAGCATCCTTGCTGAAATGTCTGATCGCAAGACCGAACGTATGCTTCTGCAAAGCAAGATCGCTGATGTGGATGCGAAGTTTGCCCAGACCCGAGATGAGTTAAGCACATTGAAATCCCGGCTTGAAGCTGTTAAGAATGAGAAGAATGAGCTTATGCGTCAGGAGGACCGCCTGCTTGATGCCCAGAGAAGAAAGTCTGTTGAAGCAAGGGATATTGAGAGTGAGATAGCGGATGCGAAATCAAAGGCAGAATCTTCAGGAAGCGACACAAAATCCGTAGAATATGATATTGATAAACTCAACGAGAAGATCGATGCCCTGACCAAGGACATGGATGATCTTGAGTTCACACGTTCCCAGTTAAAAGTTATTGTTAAGGAATTTGAGGATGAGCTTCGAAAGCATGAGAATGATTATGCCAGGATCGAGGTTCGTGTAAGGGCAGCAGAGGACCACAGTAAGTATTCCAAAGCAGTTGACATGGTGATGAATGAGAAGAAACATCATGGCCTGCCGGGAATTTACGGAACGATTGCAGAGCTTGGTAGTGTTGACCAGAAGTATTCCAATGCGCTGGGAATTGCTGCCGGCGGACGTATGCAGGCAGTTGTGGTTGAAAATGATGAGGATGCTTCAAGAGCAATCTCCTTCCTGAAACAAAGGCGGGGTGGCAGGGCAACTTTCCTTCCACTGAACAAAATGGAATCCCGCAGGCCGTACAAGGATCTTTCTGACAGGGAAGGAGTTATTGGCTATGCAATTGACCTTATTGATTTTGATAATAAATTCGAGGCTGCATTCTGGTATGTTTTCAGAGACACTCTTATTGTTGATACATTGACGAATGCACGCCGCTTGATGGGTGGCCTGCGTATGGTTACCCTTGAAGGCGAGGTCATTGAGAAGAGCGGTGCAATGGTGGGAGGTTCCCAGCAACAGCAGTCCGGTCTTTCCTTTGCTGCATCTGAAAAGGATAAACTTGTGAGGATAGCTGAAAAGATTACCGAGCTTGATTCCAAGCGCAGCAATGCTATCAAGAAACTGGATCAGGTTGAAGGCCATATTGCTCAGATCAACCGTGAGATCCACGAGCATGATAAGGAAATTTCCAAGAAGCAGATGCAACTTGAAGAGATATCAGGCAGGGGCGAGCGTCTTGAACAGCTTATTGAGGCTAAGAGCCATGAACTTGCAGAGATCGAGGAAGCCCGTAGTCAGCTCAGGGAAGAAATGGATGTCACACTCACAAAGAAGCAGGAGCAGGAAGAACTTGTGGCTTCGCTTGAAAAAGATATTGAGGTCCTGGAAGAGAAACTGGAAGGCTCAGAGGTTCCTGAACTTAACAGGCAGGCTGAACAGCTTGACGAGGAGATCAGGCGTCTGGATGGTCGTGTAAGGGATATTGAATCCACTCTAAATGCTCTCAATCTTGACCGCAATTATGCGTCTAATAAGATAGAGGAGAACAGGGAACTCATCAAGTCCATGGATGAGAAGAAGAGCACTCATAAGCAACGCGTTTCTGATCTTAAGGACAAAATAACTGAACTTGAGGAATCTCTCAAGGAGAAGCAGCAGCGTGAACTGGAACTTGCTGATGAACTTAAGGAGTTGCAGCAGGAACGTGCCCGCTTGCATGATGAACATGTTGCGTTGAAGAAAGAATTCGATAAATTCAAGGACAGGTTCGATGAGGGCAACAGGCAGATGATGGCTCTTAACGCAACAAAGGAAGCCCTTGATGAGCAGGTAAGTGATCTTACCGAAGAGATTCAGAGACGTGGTATAGAGGAAACCGGGGAAGTTCCTAATTATGAGACCGTGCGCACAAGGATAGCTTCTATCGAAAGAGCAATGGAACGCCTTGAACCTGTTAACATGCGTGCGATTGATGAATATGACGAAGTTGAAGCAAGACTTGATGAGCTTGTAACCAGACGTGACACTCTCTCGTCTGAAAGGGAGCAGATCCTTGAGCGTATAAAACAGTACGAGCAGCTCAAAAAAGACACTTTCATGGAAACCTACAATGGTATTAATGAACCATTTAAGGAAATATTCCACGAGCTTTCTGATGGAATCGGTGAGCTTGTCCTTGATAATTATGAAGATCCATTTGCAGGTGGTCTTACACTTAAGGCGCAGCCAAAGGAAAAGACACTGCAGCGCCTTGAAGCGATGTCAGGAGGAGAGAAGAGTCTGACTGCGCTTTCATTTGTTTTTGCTATTCAACAGTACAGGCCGGCACCTTTCTATGCATTCGATGAAATTGACATGTTCCTTGACGGAGCAAATGCCGGAAGGGTTGCACAGCGTGTGAAAAAGGCAGTTAAGAATGCACAGTTCATTGTTGTGTCCCTGAGAAAACCAATGATCGAAGCTGCAGAGCGCACGATCGGTGTTGCAATGCAGGAAAATAACATTACAAGTATAACGGGAGTGAAATTACGTTGAACGAAATAGCAGAAGATATGGAAATGGTTCAGGCAGTCGACATTGCCCAGATAGCTGATGTTTCGTTACCATGCACCATTGACCCTGAGTTTGTTGAGACTTTGAGGGGTCTGGGTGTTGATGAAGCCCTTCTGGAATTCCCTGAAGATGTTCTCAGCGAACCTGTTGAGATCCTTATGAACCTTGCAAAGGATGGCGCTATCAATCCATGGGATATTGATATTGTAAATGTCACTGACATGTTCCTTGAGCGTGTAGAGGTTATGCAGATGCTTGATCTGCGCATCTCCGGCAGGACGCTTCTTTATGCAGCAATCCTCCTGCGCATGAAGTCAACGGGAATCGTTCAGGAAGAAGAGGAAGAAGACTGCTTTGATATGTTTGATGCTGAGCTGGATTTTTATGAGGTTGACGAATATCCTGTTCCAAAATTACCGATCAGGCGCAGGGCGACCCGTCCAGTCACACTTCAAGAACTTATTGTTGAACTGCGTAAGGCTGAGAAGGTTGAAACCCGAAGGAAAGATCGCAGTGTTCACCGCAGGCTTGAAGAAAAAGCAGCAGTAACCACAGACGAAGTCCTTGGAATTGCACACGAAGAGGACATTCTGGGACGTGTGAGGGACATGGGTGCAATGCTGGAAAGATCCTTTGAAGACTGCGAATTTGTTATCCTTTCAGATCTTATGACCGATGACCGGTCTGAAAATATCATGACATATGTTTCATTGCTGTTCCTTGCTACTGAAAAGAAGGTCTGGCTTGCTCAGAAGGAACTTTTCGGAGAACTGTATGTTTATCCATGCAATGAGGCTTGTGATATTGTAAATATAACTGAGGCTGCGTGAGGTGTATTCACAGTTATGAGTGATAAGGAAGTTATCGAAGCAGCACTTTTTGCTGCCGGAGGCGCACTTGACGCTACAACGCTGGGCAGACTGATCGGCAAAAATAAAACGAAGGCTATTCCTATTGCTCTTGAGCTCGTGAAGGAGTATTCTGAGCGTGAAACCGGCCTTGAGGTTCTGGACCTCGGTGAACGTTATGTCATGCAGGTCAAACCCAAATATACTGATGATGTAAGGCCTCTTGCTCCAAAGGAATTGAGTGCACCAATGCTTCGCACACTTTCCATGATCGCATATCATCAGCCGCTTGTCCAGTCAGACCTTGTCGACATGAGGGGTAATTCCGCTTACGACCATATCAGGGAGTTAAAGGAAAGGGGATTTGTTGAAGCGCTTCCTCACGGCAGGACCAAGATTTTACAGACTACTTCTCTGTTTGCCGATTATTTTGGACTTGAATCCAACGACCCTGAACTTGTGAAAAAGAAGATAATTGAACTTTCCCGCGTCCAAAGCGGGCAGAATGGTCTTAATAAATGGCTTGGCAGGAGATTTATTGGTGTTACTCCAATGTATGAGTCCCTAATGCAGCTTTGTGGCATAAAGGAATACAAAGTTATCAATGCTTATGATCCAACAGAAGAGGAACTTGAAGAGCTTGAGGATGTTTACAAGCTGATAATCTCAAAAGGTTATACTGAGAAAGTAAGCAAATACTATGACGGAGAGATAATCGAGGTCAGTTCAACTACATTTGATGATCTCATTGATTCTATCAAGCTGCTTGAGAATGTCTGGGATGAAGACACCGCAAGTTCAAGTATTGACTCCATAACTGAGCTCAAAGAGCGCTATGTTTCCAAGGCTCTTGTGATTAGCAAGAAAGTTCAGCCCGCCACAGATATGGTTGCGCGCATCGTCAGTGATTTGCGTCTTGGTGTGTCAGCTACGGGAATTGTCATTGCGCCGGATTATGGCCAATCGAGTGAGGGCGTGGAAGTCTCAGAAGGAGCTGACATTTTGATTCCCACACATAGAGGCATGGATGGTGACCTTATAGAGCGTATATGCAGCAAATATGACGCAGTGATTGATGGTCTTAAGAGGTTTGAAGATGAATGAGATTGGATATAAGTATCATTTTCTGAACAATAAATATTAAAACTTTTAGCATTTTATCAGTTTCTTAAAAACCTATATAAATGAGAGGGTATAACTTTATATACTGAATTGTTGAATATTAGCCCGCTTTAAATATGAGGATTATACTATGTCAGATTACAACATCAAAATTGAAAATGTGGTCGCATCTACCAAGCTTGCTGAGGAGTTCGATCTTACAAAAATAGAAGCTGAGTTCGAGGGCGCGGAATATAATAAACAGAAATTCCCTGGTCTTGTCTACCGTGTTTCTGATCCAAAAGCCGCATTTTTGGTCTTCACTTCCGGTAAAGTAGTATGTACCGGCGCAAAGAATGTGGATGATGTTCACACTGTCATAGGCAATATGGCTAAGAAGCTTAATGACATCGGCATCAAGACAATCGAGGATCCTGAGATCACAGTACAGAACATTGTTGCGTCAGCAGACCTTCAGGCAGTTCTGAACCTTAACGCAATTGCAATCGGGCTTGGTCTTGAGAACATTGAATACGAGCCAGAACAGTTCCCTGGACTTGTTTATCGCATTGATGATCCTAAGGTAGTAGTACTTATTTTCAGCTCAGGAAAGCTTGTGGTCACCGGTGGAAAATCACCTGAGAATTGTGAACAGGGTGTTGAAGTCGTAAGACAGCAGCTTGACAGCATGGGTCTGCTTTAAGACCTTTCATTTCTATTTATCTATAGATGTCAAACGAAAATGTTTGTATTTTGTTGCCCACTTTAAACGAAGAGGCTACCATAGGTCAGGTCATCAGGGATTTTCGCTCCGAAGGTTTTGACAATATTCTTGTAATTGATGGTAATAGCAAGGATGGGACCCGTGAGATAGCCCGGTCTGAAGGTGCACGGGTAGTTGTTCAGACCGGTAAAGGAAAAGGTCAGGCTATCAAGCAGGCTTTTGAGCTTATTACTGAGGACTATGTTGTCATGGCCGATGGTGATGGGACTAACCTTGCAAAGGATGTTCATGCTGTGCTTGGTCCGGTACTTGAAGGCAAGGCTGACCATGTAATGGGTAACAGGCTTGTGGATTTTGAAAAAGGAGCTTTTACAAGGCTTAACCTTTTCGGGAACAAGGTAATAAACAAGATGTTTGGCATGGCATATGGTGTCTGGCTCAATGATATTCTTACAGGTTACAGGGCATTTAACAAAAAAGCCATCAAGTCCTTCGAACTTAAAAAAATGGGATTTGAGGTAGAATCTGAGATAACTATCGAGAGTGTGAAGAAAGATCTCAGGATAGTTGAAGTCCCGACCACATACCTTGCCAGGAGTTCTCAGGGAGCTACAAAGCTGAATCCGCTTAAGGATGGTTTCAGGATAGGTTCTACGATCTACAAGATGGCCAAGCTTCATAATCCGATGTTCTATTTTGGAATAATCGGTGGCATTTTCATTGTGGCTGGTCTGATAGTTGGTATTTATGTAGTCCATCAGTGGTTCCATGGAATTACACGTATTCCAATGACCATACTCACTACTTTGTTAGTAGTTGCAGGTTTTCAAATGTTTATTTTTGGAATGCTCAGCGACCTTATGGTTACCCTTCACAGGGAAAACATGCGCATGCTCCGTAAGATTACTGAATATATTGAAAAGGATGATGACTGATCTTTCACGAGTCATTATCTTTAAAGGCGAAGTTTCAGTGATTGTAATATAATGTCATTTTTTCTGTCAACAAAACAATCTTAGTTGTATTAATGATTTCGGGGGATGGTCCATTCTCTGTCTTCTAGACCTCTATTAGGTCTATTGATTATTGTTTTTCGAATAATTAATCTTATCTATTTTTTGATTTTTAAATGAAAAAGCAGTATCTATAAAGTTAACTTGACTTTATCTAAAGTTTATTTTTTGACAAACATTATATACGATTTGGTTATTGTAGGTTACATCTAATCTTGAGGTATAAACAATGACAATAGTTACAGATGCAAAAAATGGTAAGATCACAGAAGAGATGAAGATCGTTGCCGAGATTGAAGGCAAAGACCCAGAGTTCATCAGACGTGGAATCGAATCAGGAAGAATCGTAATCCCAATGACTCCATACAGAGACATAAAACTCTGTGGTATGGGTGAAGGTCTTACAACTAAGGTAAATGCATCCATTGGTGCATCATCAGACATCGTTGACCTTGACATGGAAGTGCAAAAAGCAAAGGCAGCAGAGGCAGCAGGCGCAGACACACTTATGGAGCTCGGTACCGGTGGAGACTTCCTTGGTATCAGGAAAGCTGTATGTGACGCAATCTCCCTTCCAGTAGGTTCAGTTCCACTCTATCAGGCATTCATCACAGCAGCAAAGAGAGACGGTTCCATTGTCCACATGACAGAGGATGACCTCTGGCATGCAACCGAGGAACAGGCAAAGCTCGGTACAAACTTCATGGCTATCCATACAGGTATCAACAACATTGTCCTTGACAGGTTGAAGGCACACGGCAGATACGGTGGTCTCTGTTCCCGTGGCGGTGCATTCATGAGCACATGGATGCTGCACAACGAGAAAGAAAACCCACTTTACGCAGAGTTCGATTACCTTTGTGAGATCCTCAAGGAACACGAAGTTACACTCTCAACCGGAAACGGAATGCGTGCAGGTGCAGTAGCAGACGCAACAGACAGAGCACAGGTACAGGAGCTCATCATCAACTCTGAATGCGCACAGAAAGCACACGACAAATACGACCTTCAGGTTATCGTAGAAGGACCAGGTCACGTACCACTTGACCAGGTAGAGATGAACGTCAAGCTCATGAAGGCAATGAGTGGTGGAAAACCATTCTACATGCTCGGTCCTCTCGTATCAGACATCGGTGCAGGTCGTGACCACATCGTAACAGCTATCGGTGCATCAGCTTCCGCAGCAGCAGGCTGTGACTTCCTCTGTTACGTAACACCAGCGGAACACCTTGCACTTCCAAACCTTCAGGATGTAGTTGAGGGTGTCAAGACATCAAAGATCGCAGCACACGTCGGTGACATGGTCAAATACCCAGAAACAGCTCGTCAGGTTGACCTTGCAATGGGCAGAGCACGCGCAAAACTTGACTGGGAAGCACAGTACAAACTCGCACTTGACCCAGAACTTGCAAGGAGTGTAAGGGATAGCAGAGCACCAGGCGACGAAGACGCATGTACCATGTGCGGTGACTTCTGTGCTCTTAAGATCGTAAACCAGAACTACGACCTTTGCAAATAATGCTATAGGGCATTATTTCTCTTCTTTTTTCTTTTTTAAATGTACACAAAAATTATTTTTCTCTTTTTTGTAATGTTTTTAAACCCACTATCAATGATGGGTCTTCCACACCTGGAATATATATATATATTTTTATGATAATTTATCTCCCATATTATTGAGGGTCACATCGCAAATAAGGCGAAATGGTTTTTTCTGCTTACAGTATCATTTAAACATGTATTTATAGCAAAACTGACTGAAATTATATTTATGTCAGTAATCACTCTTACTACTGATTTTGGCTCTCTTTATCCTGCATCCATGAAGGGTGTCATACTCAGTATAGATCCTGATGCCACAATTGTTGACATTAGTCACTCAGTGCCTCCCATTGACATTAGGGCAGGTGCGTTTGCTCTCTATTCTGTGGTAAAACATTTCCCCTCGGGAACAATCCATATAGGTGTGATTGATCCGGGAGTAGGTAGTGACCGCAAAGCGATAATTGTCAAAGCAGGTAACCAGTGGTTTGTAGGGCCTGATAATGGTCTTTTGATCCCTCCGGCACGTCTGCTTGGAGATATTGAGGTATATGAAATAATAGAAGACGAAATTTCGGAGCATATCTCATCAACTTTCCACGGTAGGGATATCTTTGCCCCGGCAGCTGCACATTTATCTAATGGCATGGATGTCCTGGAAATTGGCCGCAAAACAGATGATTATGTGGACATGGATTTTTCAGGTTATACAATAGAAAAGCAGTTCATCGAAGCAACTGTTGTTTACGTGGATGATTTTGGGAACATAATTACCAATATCCCAGGTGAGAAGATACTGGATGAGATAGAAATAGGTACTGTTCTTTCCGTATCCGGCAGGCAAATGCCTTTCCTGAATACTTATAGCGGAGTTTCAAAATGGGGATTGGTCGCATTAGTAGGAAGTCATGGATTCTTTGAGATAGCAGTGAATCAGAGCAGTGCTTCACGTCTGCTTCATATGACTAATGGAAATAGTATAAGGATAGGAATTATTGGCAAGACTTAACTAGCCATATTCTTATTTTCTCCTGATTAAGTACAAACAGCACATTGCCATTATGGCTATTATTGCACTGTTCTGACCGGTTTTAGGACTTTCTTCATCAGTTGTGTTTTTCATATCTGTATCCTGAGCATTCAGTTTCACATCGCCAACTGTTATATCTGCATTGGTTACTGTTATCGGGAGATCATCTCCTGCAGAGTTGGTAATTACCACATTTTTCATCTCAAGCTTGGCAATCCCGGAACTGTTCTTTGCCTGAAGTGTAATGGTAGCAAACACTCCCTTGTCAAGCATCATATCGTCTCCCATCATCACTGAATATATATTGGTGACAGTTCCAAGTTCATTATCAATTGTTCCTTTTGAGAATATTGTACTTTCCCCGCCTTGCTTGAAGAAATTACCTTCTGCTATGGACACTACTTCTATCAGTGTTGGGTCATATGCAAGTTGCATTTCAGCACCGGAGACATTGACATCGCTTTCTATCATGATGCTGAGGGTGAATTCCTCGTTTTCTTCAACGTGTAGCTGGGATGGATTTAAGGCAACTGATATCTCTGCGTTTGCAGTTCCTGCAAGTAGCAGGATTATAAACACAAATATAGAAACGGCTATAAATGTACTACAGTTTTTAATATGTGGAATATGATCACCTTCAATTATTCTACATAATTATTGGTGGTTTATTATATTAAAAACATTGCAGGTTTTATTGTGAATGGATTTCACATCCATTCGTAGTGTCTTGCAACTTCGGTATTAAAATTATACATGAGGCTGTTCTCTACATAACCAAAGAAAAGGCATTTCTGGCAACTACGCGCCTTCTCCCTTCGGATATTCTTTGTCCTTTCCCAGAAGTTTGTGATACCTTCATTGATATGACCTATTGGTTCACGATGGACTCTGCAGTTCTCTATACTACCATCTGCTGTGACATCAAGTATAATATCATTTGCATGACAGGTAAAGTCGGGATTCAGGTCACGGACCATTTTAAGGTATGTATAGGAGTTTATTATCGGATAGCCTTCCCTTTTCATCTCAATTATCCTGTCAACGGTCTGATGATACTTTGAGATATCACGAATCCCCATTCTTTCCCATGTATCATTCTTGATTCCCTGGAACTCGTACATCGGCTCGAATGAGATTTTCACATTCAGGTCTTTTGCCATTGTGACCACTTCTTCGATATCATCCAGGTTCTTTCCACTGATGACACAGTTTAGTAAAAGAGGGTTGTCAATTTTTTCTTTTGCTTTGAGGATGCCTGGCATTATTCTATCAAGATCCACACCTCTGATGTCTTTGTAACTGGAAGTCCCATCAACAGAAACAGAAAGATAATCAAGGTTTGTGAGTTCATCTATGCGTTTTTCAAGCAAAAGTCCATTAGTTATGAGTGATGTTACCATTCCAATGCTTTTTGCGTGAGCTAGAATTTCAGGAATGTCTTTCCTGAGAAGCGGCTCTACTGTCCATGCATTATATACAAGGATTCCGAAATTTCTTGCTTCATCAAGAAGCTTGAATATCTCCTGAAGCTCCATTTCTTCGCCTTCTGTTTTCCAGTATTCGCAGAAAGAGCATTTCATGTTACATCTGGAATTGATGGCATGGGACAGTACAAATGGACGTTTTCTAATATGCATTTGCCAGACAGCTTTTGCAGCAATGAATGGTGAGTATTTGGCCATGTGTTTTCATCCGTTTTTATAGTTCTATCACTTTCTGCATTATATATCTTGGTTCTGATAGCTTTAGTTTAGGTAATACGAATATTCATGATGTTAGTTCATTAAGTATATATAGTTCCTAGTACGTATCCACAAGTGTTACAAAAAACGATAAATTTCATATCCATGCCTATAACTTAATGAGGATTTAAAATGCATATTCCGGATTCCTTTATACCAATGGGTCAGGCAATCGTCTACTGGGTGATTGCTCTACCTTTCATATTTATGTCCATAAAATGGGCTAGAAAAGAACTTGATGACATGAAAGTACCAATTCTTGCAGCACTTGCAGCTGGTATATTCGCGATACAGGCATTGAACATTCCAATTGGAATGGGGACCAGTGGTCACATGGTCGGTGCCGTCCTTGTTTCCATAATATTCGGCAGCCCTATGGCAGGTGTTCTTGTACTTACACTTGTGCTTCTGGTTCAGGGTTTTGTCTTTGGTGATGGCGGTATAACAACAATGGGTGCAAACATTCTTAACATGGGTGTCATATCCGGTTTCACAGGATATTACCTGTTTGTTGTACTGAAGAATAAGACTGGTATCAAAGCAGCTTCATTCGTAGGAGCTTGGATCGGTCTTCTGATTTCTGCTCTTGCCTGTGCAGTTGAAATGTCAATTGCAGGTACATTCCCTCTAGTGGCAGGGCTTGCAACAATGGGTCTTTACCATTTGATAATCGGCTTTATCGGTGAAGGTCTTATCACAGCAATTGTGATCACTGCAATTGAAAAATCAAGACCTGACCTGCTTGATTCATCGGTTACAAATGTAAAAGGTGTGAGGGCATGAGTGTGGCTGCAAGTTCCAATATGAATATGAAATTCCTTTATGCAGGAATTGCTATCGCTTTGTTGATAGCCATTGCTGCTCCTTTCCTGGCCTCTCCTGATCCTGATGGTCTTGAAAGTGCAGCAGGAAGTATTGTGGAAGAATCAAAATTAGCTGGAATGGAAGTATCAGCTCCTTTTGTAGAGTCTCCAATGGCGGATTATGCAATTGAGGGACAGGGCAAGATGGGTGAGGTAGTTGCAGTTGTTGCAGGTACAATACTTGTTCTTGGTATCAGTTTTGTATTAGGAAAAGCAGCGAAAAAGAAATAATTCTTTTCCTCTCTTTTTTATTTTTGTTTTCAGGCTGCAAAAGCTATAATTATTGTTCCTATGGTGATTATCGAAAACAATATGTCACTAGTTTTTATCCTGTTCTTGTGAACATATACTTTATTGGCACTGGAATATCCTCTGCATAGCATGCTGATATAGGTTCTTTCGCCCTGTTCGTATGAACGAATGAACAATGAACTGATGGTATATGCTACCTGCTCTAGAATCCATCTGTGTGGCACATCCTTATTCCATAGATAGAAAAGGCGTGTTTTCTGCGCGACCCTTATGCGTTTTAGAATTATCCAGAATACGAAAAGGTACCTGACCATCATTGACAGGATGAGTGTGAATTCTGCTGGCATTCCAAGTCGTCTTGCGGAACTAACCATGTCATTCATCTTCATTGTAGATGATATGAGGACAATAGCCGTGATGCAGACTATGTATTTGGCAAGGAGTATGAGGCCAAACGTTATGCCTTCATAGGTCATAGTTATTCCAAGTGGCAGTCCAACCGGATATGCCGTGAATGTTTCAATAAAAGGTTGTCTTATAAATGGCTGTATAAGAACAATAGCAAGTCCGAACGGCAATATCGAGAGAAATCTCATAAGGGTGTAGAGTGGGTTGAGTCTTGCAATTGCCATCAGGAGTATAAGATAAAATTCCAGTATTGCAAGTTTTGTGAAATTGGCTTCATCCATGCGTGGAAGACTGACCGCAAAAATGATTATTGCAAGCAGTGCAAGTATCTTCGCTCTTCCATCAAGCCTGTGGACCGGGCTGTCCTTATATGCTTCCCTTTCAATATCAGTGAGTGTGATCTTCATAGGCAGACCTTTTATTTTTCATTGATGAGTCTGACTATCTCATCTTTTGCGTCAGGTGGTGTGATCTTTATATCAGTATCAAATCCGGATTCCTGAAGTAACTCAAATACCTCTGCAATACGTGGCATCCTGAGGTGTGCATTTTCAAGAAGTTGATGTTTTTTAAATATCTCTTTTGCAGTTCCTCTGGCTTCTATCCGACCATGATGCATCACATAGACCACATCTGCAAAAAGAGGTACTATGTCGACATCGTGGGTTGAAAGGACAACAGTTATGCCGAATTTCCTGTTCATTCCATCAACAATCTTCATGATATTTTCTGCACTAAGGGGATCAAGTCCGGCGGTTGGTTCATCCAGCACAACCACTTCAGGCTGCATTGCAATCACTCCTGCAATAGCAACAAGTTTTTTCTGCCCTCCGCTTAGGTGATGTGGGGAACGTTCCTCAAAACCGGAAAGGTTTACCAGTTCCAGGGCTTTTTTTACCCTCCTCTCTACCTCTTCTTCATCAAGACCCATGTTTATGGGTCCAAAAGCAACATCCTGCTCAATTGTGGGTGCAAGTATCTGGTCGTCAGGGTTCTGGAACACAATACCGACGGTCTGGCGTACAGTTCTGATATTCTTCTTTGAAATGGGCTCACCTTTTACAAGAACTTCTCCGGATGCAGGTTTTAAGATGCCGTTAAGATGTCTGAAAAGAGTAGATTTGCCAGCTCCGTTTGCTCCCAGAATTGCTATCTTTTCTCCTGGATAAAGGTCAAGATCGATATTATCAAGAGCCTTTGTCTTGCTACTTGTGTAAAAATAGGATACTCCTTTTAATTGAACGATAGGTTTTTGGGTCATTATAGTCACGCTGATTTACAACCGGCCAAAAAGCCTGTTTTTGACAGGGCGCTTTTTCATTCTACATAAGAATCCTGTTATAAATACTTGTTTGGTGTTACCAAATGGAATTATTTTTTGATTCCAGTTATTTTAATATGAATTTGTTTTGGAGTTTTGTCTTTTTATCCGAAGGCAAGAATTATTAGAATGATACCAATCTATATCTACTAACAGAACAAACATAGTATCGATGTTCAGGAAAATCCGCAGATACATTACTATCTTCAGGGTATTCTCAAAATACAACCTTTTCAGCCTCATTTACAGTGAGGTCAACCAATACTATGTTTCCAATAGGAGAAATCCCTGTGTACTGGATTCTAAGAACCGGGAAAATGCTGTAAAACTCAGGAAAGCCATGGAGGAACTCGGTCCGACTTTTATAAAACTTGGACAGATACTGAGTAAGAGGCCTGATATTGTTCCTCCTATCTACATCGAAGAACTTGGGAATCTTCAGGATAATGTCAACCCACTTGAATTTGATAAGATGAAAGTTGCCTTTGAGGGTTTTAGTTGCAGTATTGGAGATGCGGAAATTGAAGAAAGTCTTGAAAATTCGGGTTTTGATGTACTGAGTATTTTTGATGAATTTAATACTGACCCCCTTGCATGTGCTTCCATTGCCCAGGTGTATGAAGCAAAACTGGATGGGAAAAAGGTAGCTGTAAAAATTACAAGGCCCAACCTGATTGATACTATTAACCTTGATCTTGCAATATTAAATGACATAAAACCTCTTATTATAAGAGTTATAGGTCTTGGGAATAATTTTGATATTGATTCTTTTCTTTACGAATTCAGAGAACTTCTTAACCGCGAGCTTGACCTGAGTAATGAGGCCAGGAATATCAGACGTTTTGAAGAGAACTTTGCAGATGTAAAAGAGGTAAATGTTCCTCATATTTATGATGACTTTTCTAATGAGAATGTCCTTGTCATGGATTATATGGAAGGAGTCACCATCAGGAAACTTTCAGGTGTCACACCTGAAAAGAAAAAATGGTATGCAGATATTATCAGTAAGAGCTACCTGAAGCAAGTCTATCTTGATGGTTTTTACCATGCAGATCCTCATAGTTCCAACATTATATTGCAGGAAGATGGTATTGCATACATTGATTTCGGAGCAGTTGGTACAATTGATGATGAACTGCGTCGTAACATGTTGAATCTTTTTTACGGGATCTATAAGAAGAGACTTGATGTTGTTTTTGACTCCTTTATGAAGATCACGGGGATAAATAAGGAAGATATCAACGTACGTCGCTTTAAGCTTGATCTTGATGACATAATCTCAAAGCAAAATTATTCATCCGGGGAGCGCCAGAGCGATAACTATGCTACACTTGCCTTAAAATATGATCTTTCTCTCCCAAGTGAATTCTCAACCCTTGAAAGAGCATTGATATTAATTGAAGCAAACTGTCTTGAACTTGATCCAAAATTCAACCTTCTGGAAAATGCAAAACCTGTAATTACAAAAGTTTTGGTGAAGCGATATTCACCATTTGAGGCTTTCGAGTACCTGCAGCTTGAAGGTGACAGGTATCTGGAAATCATCAAGGAACTTCCACAGGGTGTCAATGATGTTATTGAAACTATCAGAGGCTATAAGATCGAGAGGTTTGAAAAGAAAACTGATGAGATCAGGAAGTATAAGACAATTGATTCAATTTCCAAATATACATTCCTGCTTGGTATTCTTCTTGCATCTTCATACTTTGCAATAAGTGGTGAAGGCTACCTGCCATTAATGGGTATTATAGGCTTTATGAGCGCAATATTCCTTTTTGCAGTTATGTTTGTGAAGAACTCCTGACTTTTATTTTTTCTCATCCAGTGATTGCAAATCTTATTTATGTTTAGTTCCATAGTAAATATTGGGAGTTAAGAGGCCATTAGTTTCTCTTAATTAAGAACTTAAAAGGATGTGAGGAAATAAATCACATAAAGGGGAACAATTTCGGGTGGTTATTTGGTGGGAAACACTATGATTTCTTTGCAACAATTCTTGGCTTTGGTATGCCATATTACAATCAGGTAGCTGAAGTTCTTCCGCTTGAAACTGGTATGTCTGTTCTGGATCTGGGATGCGGAACAGAGTCTGTTGGTATTGCAATTTCCAGGCATCTTGCAAAAGATGTGGATATTCATGGAGTTGACCTATCAGGTACTCAACTGGATTATGCAATCATAAAAGGCTTAAGATCAGGTGTCTCTCTGAATCTTTATAGGGGCTCAATGGACTTGTTGCCTTTTAGTGATGGATCATTTGACCTTGTGGTTACATCTGTAGCATTCTGTGAGACAACATCTGAGGTGAGAAAAGGTGCCATCATGGAAGCTTCACGTGTATTAAAGGATAAAGGGTTTTTTGCTATTGTAGATTGTGCAAAACCAATTCTTGGTATGGATACTGTTATGATGCTTCCGTTCTTTATGTTCAAAGAGACAGCTGAAAGCTGGAATAATCATTATCCTGACATCTGCCTGGAAAATAATCTGATTCTTGAAAACGAGATATATATCAAATCTTACGTAAAGTGCCAGCTTTTCAGGAAAGCTGATTAAAAAAAGAATGTTTTGTCCGCACAAAGGCGGACATGAAATATTTTGTTTATCCGAAGAGTGCTCCGAGACCAGCCATGCCGCTCTCTTCTGCTGCATCATCTTCTTCTTCTTCAGCTGCTGCCTCTTCTTCTGCTGGAGCTGCTTCAGCTGCTGCTGCTGGAGCTGCTGCTGGTGCTGCTGCGACTGCTGCGGTTGCCATTGCTTCCTCAATGTCTACGCCATCAAGAGCTGCTACAAGTGCCTTTGCACGTGCGTCATTGACGTCTACGCCTGCTGCCTGAAGTACTGCTGTTACTGCTTCTTCTGTAATGTCTTTGCCTGCTTTATAGAGTAAAAGTGCTGCATATATGTATTCCATGTGAAATCACCTTTTATTTATCAATGTAAGTTATGTAGTTTGTTAATTTTGATTATCCAAAGAGTGCTCCAAGTCCGGCCATGCCGTCTTCTTCAGATGCCTCTTCTTCTTGTTCTTCTTCCTTCTCTTCTTCTGCTTCTACAGTCTCTGTTACAACAGTTGCTGCTGCTGCGCTTGCTGCTGCACCAAGTGTTTCCTTCAGTTCATCGTCAACTGCATCTTCATTGTTAGCAGATGCAACGGATGCGACTGAAAGCATTTCGGACTGTGCTTTTCCAAGAAGCATGTCGACAATGCCTGGTTCCAGTACCACTGCGTTGACACCAAGGTTGCGTGACTCTGTTGTTGCCTTTGCAATGAGTGTCTTGATGTTTTCTTCAGTTGGGTATGCTGCGAACACGGACGTGTTGAATGCCTGCTGTGCTGCCAGCACAATGTCTGAGAAGTATTTGTCTTCGTCGATGGCCAGTACATCTGGTGTGAAGATCATTCCGTTCTCAAAGGCTGCTCTGAGGTCAAGACCTACTTCCATAGGGTAGATCTCAAGTCTTGTAAGCATTGCAGCGAGTTTCTGTGAAACTGCATCGCCTTCCTTTGCTACGGCTTTTGTCTCTCTGATTACCACTTTGCCGCCGTCGATAGCTGCAGGAATTCCTGCTGCCTGCATATCTCCGAGTATGGGGCCTGGTGGGAATGATGTTGGTCCCTTTTCGACGATAATGTCACGAGGTGCAATAGCACCTGCTTTGATTGGGGATGGGCTCTTGCTTTTTTCCAGTGTCTTGAACAGTTTGAATGGGTTCTGCTCTGTGAATACAAGGGCGGTCTGTACGTCTACGTACTCTTCCATGTCCTTTACATCACTGGACTGCTCAAGTGCTCTTCTGATTAGAGTGTTTCTTGCGACTTTCAAAACAGCCTTGCCTTTAAGATCCCTTCTCATTTTCTGAAGTTGCTTTGCTGGAATTCCACCAATACCAATGACACCCATTATTGGGTATTCCTTGATGAGTTCCTTTATTGCCTCAACTTCATCCTTTTTCCACTGTGGGATGTGGCTTGTGTGGTGTTCTTCAGCCATATTATACCACCTTCACTGATTTACCCATAGTGGTTGTAACATAAATGGATCTTATGTTATGCTGACCCTTCTCAAGGGCACCTTCCACTCTGCTAAGGACTGTTTCTACGTTCTCTGCAAGTTTCCGGACTTCCATGTCTCTACGGCCAACGGATACGTGGAATGTAAGTTTATCCTTTGATCTTATCCTGATTGAGCTTCTTGCGCTGTTGATAAGATCAGCCACGTTCTTTCCTGGTGGCAATGGAGTTGGCATCTTGCCTCTTGGACCCAATATGGCACCAAGGGCCTTACCGATCTGTGCCATGTACTGAACTTCTGCAATAAAGAAGTCATACTCATTGGCAACTGATCTCGCACGTGATTTGTCTTCTGCCATCTCTGCAAGATCTTCTTCGGAGAATACCATCTCTGCGCCAGCACTTTTTGCCTGGAGGCCAACCTCACCTTTCGCAAATACTGCGATCTTGAGGTCTTTACCCAGGCCGTGTGGAAGTAAGATCTCTTCATCAACACGGTTTTTGGGCTGACTCATGTCCAGATTCTTTAAGTTAATAGCAAGCTCAACACCCTCTGGGAATTTCCTCTCTGGTGATTCTGCTAATAACTTTTCAATAGTTTCTACTATATTTTCGTCTGCCATTCTTTACCTCCCGTAGTGTGAACTCATGGTTCAGGCAGGACCTTAACGGTCTACTACGGATTTGTCTAGAGTTTTAGATCTTCAGACCTTTACTCTGTCTATAATGGACACACCAATTAACAGTATTTATATTAAAGTTATTGGTCAAAGCATGGAGTTACCATGCTTCTTGTGCCAATGCATCGTCAAACTGTCCCTCGTCGATAGCTTTCTGGCATTCCTTTGGAGGCATACCTTCTGCTGTAACGCCCATTGGGACACAGGAACCAATTACTTCCTTTACTGCAGCCTTAAGTTCGTATGAAAGTATATCTTCTTTCTTCATACGTGCTATTTTTGCTGCCTGTGCAATGGTAATGTTTCCTACGATTGTTGTGTTAGGTTCGCCGGATCCTTTCTGGATTCCTGCTTCCTGTAATATGAGTGCAGATGTTGGTGGTGTTCCTACTTCTATTTCGAAACTCTTATCGTCTGCTACTATTACTTTGACAGGGACTTGCATCCCATTGTAATCTTTTGTCTTTTCGTTGATCTTGTCGATCACGTCTTTTATGTTAATTCCAAGAGGACCAAGTGCAGGACCGAGTGGTGGACCTGGATTTGCTTTTCCTCCTGGGACCAATGCTTCTACAACATTTGCCATTTGAATATCACCGTTGGATTAAATAATAAATATCAATTCAGATTCTTTATGCTCTCAGGCATTATCCTCTTCATCTTTCCTGAGGACTCTTACAGTATCTCCGCGAATAGTTATAGGTATCGGTACAACTGCATCGAACAGTTCTACTGTGATTTCCTCATGTCCCTCATCGACTCTCTTCACACGTGCCTTTTCACCTTTGAAAGGACCGGATGTAATCTCGATGATCGCGCCTTCTGAGATTCCTGTTACTGTTGGTTTTGGTGTAAGGAAGTGTGATATCTCCTCTATGGAAGACTGTCCTTTGACCAATGCTCTGGCGTGGGGTACGGTCTGTATTGCCTGTTCCACATCTCCAGGGGACGAAGCTTCAATTAGCACATATCCTTTCAACTCATCCGGTGCAAGGATCGCCCTGATGTCCAGGTGCTCTTTCCTTGCGGATTGAGTTATCATATTTGCTACTGATCTTTCCTGATTCGCAGTTGTTTTTACTACGAATATCGCTGACTCTGCGGTCATGATTACACCCATTTAGGCATTTCCACCAGAAGTACATATATAAGGAAACCTAAGAATCCAATTACAAGGATTCCCAGACCAGCAACCTTGGCTATGGTCAGGAACTCCTCTCTTGATGGTTTCTTTGTTAGTTTGAGTACCCTTAAATATGTCTTCAAGGATTGGTTTATGCTTGCGCTATTGATATTGCTTAAATCAAATGAATTTTCTGCCAAAGTACTTCACAACCGGTTATGATCGTTTATAATGCATGCGTTTATTTTGAAGCCGTATAATGTCAGAACTTTGTGTCTGCTAGTATATAGCGCCATCAAAACAACGTCTTTAATAAAATACCTTTCGATTGGATTGCGTAAATAGGCCATCCCATCGAAAGTTTTCTATGTTAAAAAAGGGAGAGATTCTATTTAACAAAATCGATTCCGTATTTCCTGGTTACGCTCTTTGCGCCGCCGTGGCCATATATTTGTGGTGACTTCACACCAGTTACCACGATCATTGTACGCACAGTCTGCTCAAGTTCATCATTGACCTGAGCACCCCATATAAGTCTTGCTTCGGGGTCGATCCTGCTGTATACTTCCTGTACAACACTTTCGGCTTCTGCAATTGTCATATCCGGTCCGCCAATCACATTGACAAGTGCGGATGTTGCACCAGATATGTCTACATCAAGAAGCGGGCTGCGCAGTGCTTTCTGCACGGATTCGACAGCTTTTAACTCGCCGTCTGCCTCGCCAAGTCCGATCATTGCCACGCCACCATTCTGCATGACTGTTCTGACATCGGCAAAGTCAAGGTTAACAAGACCTGGTTTTGTGATAAGCTCAGTGATACCTTTTACTGCTCTCATAAGGACTTCATCGGACACTTTGAATGCTGCCTGAAGTGGTAATCTTGGAACAACTTCAAGAAGCTTGTCATTTGGAACCACAATTACTGTGTCTGCTACTTCTCTGAGTCTTTCAAGACCGGCTTCTGCATTTGTTCTTCTGACCTGTCCTTCAACACTGAAAGGCAATGTGACAACGGCAATTGTAAGAGCTCCGGCATCCCTTGCAGCTTCAGCTACAATCGGTGCTGATCCTGTTCCGGTACCTCCTCCAAGTCCGCATGTAATGAACACCATGTCGCTACCGTTTACTACGGCTGCGATCTCATCAACACTCTCAAGGGCTGCATCCTCGCCGATCTGCGGTAGACTTCCGGCACCAAGACCTCTGGTCTTCTTCTTACCAATGAGTATCTTCTGGTCTGCTCTAATGTTAAGAAGGTGCTGAGCATCTGTATTTACTGCAATGAACTCTGCGCCTTTAATTCCTTCTTCGACCATTCTTTGAGTACTGTTGGAGCCTCCACCACCACAACCTATCACTTTGATATTGGTGTGTAACTGGCGTAACATCTCCTCTAATTCTGCATTTATGTCTTTGTGCTCGGGGCTTGCTGCAGGTGAACCGCGGATGTTTGCCTCCTGTTCAGACCTTGCAAGTGCCTCTTCTACTATGGATCTCATTCTTTTTCTCCCTCAAATGAAAATCGTATATTGGATTACAGGTATGATTATTTATATTTAATCGGACAACTGGATACGCTTTACCTTTATTTTGTGTACCATCTCGGGCGTGATGGTCTTTTCCTCTAATGTTACCGGGTTACCTTTTGCAAGTTCACCAAGCATTGGCCCGGGAGGGATACCCAGTTCTTTTGCTGCTTTCGGATCAAATTTTTCACTGATGATGCAAAGTATATTCTCATCAGGAATATATTTAATTTCATAATGCTCTTTTAGTATTTTAATGCATTCATTTGTAACGTTCTGCATAGCACTTTTAGTGTCTTCACCTATTCCCAGTATGGTATTTGAAAGAGTTCCGTTATTTCTTTCCATATAGATGGGAGCACAGCGTTCAAGCATTTCTTCAGTAAACTTCCTGTTCGCTTTGACAGTTTCCTGGAACAGTTCATAATTGATGCTACAAAGGACGATTTCTCCATATGTTTTTCCGCCTTTATGCCGGGATCTTTCAATTTGTGATATGAATATATCAGTGGCTCTGAACTTTCCGTCAGGACAAAGCTCATTACATCTGTTCTTGATATCCATGAATATATCCCAGGGAATCCTTCCTATTTCTCTGATATCACTCTCCCTTAGTAATATATAATGCAGCTCATTTATGAGGCTGAAAAGTCTCTCTCTTTCTTTTGCATTCATGGATTTTCTGTCAAAATATGCAAAATCGGCTCTGGATTTATCAAAAGCCTGAACCATCATTTCCCTGTCTACAAAAGCTAACTGATAGTCAGGGAAATTATGCCCGAACGTAACTTCTGCATCCAGTATAAGTTCTGTTTGTCTTGATGCATAATGTCCTCCTCCAAAACCAACAGCTACGGGTATATATCCTCCATCATCTTTTGGGGATATGAAATCTCTAATTGCTCCTAATATTGCTTTTGATGCAATGTTTCCTGCTTCTTGATCATTCCACTGTATTTCAGAACTACCTATCTCTGCATAGACCATTGGTGTCTTCAATTCAGTAGGTCCGTGGTGAGTGGACTCCATGTTCACTTCATAATCTATTCCTTCTGAACGTTTTTTCATATTTTTCAGTATACATCGCAACATATGAGGTGCTGCCACAGAGAGCTCCTTTGGTCTTCCTCCAAAATCTGCGGTATCAGGATTTCCCGTAAAGTGGGCAGTGAGTACTGATCTTCCGTCGCTGCTCTTGTGTTTTGAAGCGACAATAATCATATCTGTATCAAAACCGGATGATCTCATCTTCTCATCTATCCTGTCTTCGTAAATGTGGTGTCCTTCAATCTCCAAAATTCTAATTTTCGGATTATCATAAATTGAAACGAGTTCTTTCCAATTGTCAGGAGTTGTCTCTATTTGTTCCCAATGTGCATTTTGAAGCAGGTGGTTCTTTATGTTCTGGCTTGCTGCATCGGCAGCAGAACATAATATATTAATCTTCTTCATGTTCTGTAATCCTGTCTCTCGATGTGTCAGTGTATTAAACAATTATTTTTCTCTCAGTAGTTTTAATGCTTATGATGCATTCATTTGGGATGAAGTTTTATCATAGTTGTAATTCTCTCTGATTTGTACTTGGAACTAAGTAACCGGTACAGGCTGAATACAATTATGTATCTCATAAAATTGATTTAAAGACGTGATACTTTGGCTGATATGACAATTAATGGTGTATTGATAAGAAAACTGGAATATGCAGGTTTTATGGTAAAGTCCGATGAAATGGTACTTTATATTGATCCCAATGGGCTTGGCAATGAAAATATTCCAGAAGGAGACATGGCTGATCTGATTCTCATTACACATGAGAACTTTGGCCACTGCGATCCGGATTCAATCAGGAAGATCCGCAAATCTGATTGTACAACTCTTATTCCTGAAAAGATGGGATTGCAGTTCAGGGGCGATGCCAGAAGGGTGATGGGAGGTGATTCCTTAACAGGTGAGTTAAGCATTAAAGGTGTGGATATTGAAGTTCTTGCTGCCTATGTTTCATGCAAGTCCAACCGAACTCTTAGCAAGGGAGTAGGTTATTTCTTCACTTTTGGACATCTTAGCATTTACCATGCAGGGCATTCATGTGATATTGCTGACATGGGGGGTCTTTCCCCTGATATTATAATGTTACCTATTGGTAATGAGCAGCTAATTAGTGTCCAGAAAGCAGAAGATATCATTACAAAACTTGCACCTGATTATGTTATTCCTATGTGTTACGGCGATACAAATGATGTTGATATATCGGAATTTGTAAAATCAATAAAGTCAAAGTGTCCATCCTCGGAGATCTTACTCTTTTAGATTACAGGTGCTTATTCATGGCAAAATCCCGAAAAAAGAACAAGGCAGTGGCTCGTAGTATCGCACAGGAGCGAATAGAATATCTTTTCGATCTTGCAAAAGGTGAGTTTTCAGAGAACCCGGAACTGAGCAAAAGATATGTCTCCCTTGCCCGTAAAATAGGTATGCGTCACAGAGTCAGCATTCCTTCTGAACTGAAAATAAGTTTCTGTAAAAATTGTGGTTCTTTGCTATTACCGGGAAATAATTCAAGAGTGCGCTTAAAGGATGCCTCTATAATAATAACGTGTTTGGATTGTGGCAACATCAAAAGATATCCATTTGATAAGGAAAAGAAAGGATGATCATGGATTGATCCATGAGAGCAATGTTGTTGCCAAATATGCTACAGTGAATATTATTGCACCCATAGCTAAGTAGAGGAATATATTCCTGAATACCACATCTTTTTCAGAGCCTGCTTTTATCCCAAAACCGCCACCACACCCTCCTCCGCATCCTCCTCCACATGATGTGCATGCAACATTTCTGCCTGACTCTGCTTCATTATCTTTTTTGTTTAATAAAGGAACTGTTGTTTTTCCAGACATCGTATACTATTCTCTCCTTATTCTATTAGGTTCTTGCCAGTGAAATATGGCATAATATTCATTCTATGGTTTAGTATTTTAAAAAAAGAGCGACGAGAGGGGGATTCGAACCCCCGAGGCGCATAGCACCACAGGATTAGCAATCCTGCGCCATACCGGGCTTGGCTATCTCGTCATTTTTTGTAGTGTTCGTTCCTAAATGCAATTCAGGTATTTAACGTTTTCCGGGTTAAAGTGACAGGCACGCCCGAAGTCGTTGCTTTTTCCATGATCAGGTGGTCTGGAATTTCTTCTCCACCCCGCAACCC
The DNA here is from genome assembly GCF_900100715.1 of Methanolobus vulcani. GTDB lineage: Archaea > Halobacteriota > Methanosarcinia > Methanosarcinales > Methanosarcinaceae > Methanolobus > Methanolobus vulcani. The sequence goes on from NZ_FNCA01000011.1 coordinate 80,776, forward strand.
TCCAAGCGACGATTGTCTACGGTAGGCCTGCTCCCTTCCGGGCCTGGGCTGGTTCCCGCAGTTAAGATATAAGTACATGCTCTCCAGTAAGCACCTATATCAACGTCATCCAAGCAGGACGGGGTTTCTCAGTTGAAATTACAGGTTTGAAAATGGTCCAAACATCTTCTTCAGGCTTCGTCTCCCGCGTATCGGCGATTTCGGGTTACAGGTAACGCCGGCCTACCCAGACTAGCCTGCCACCCTTAGATATGCATTACTGGTTATAAAAGTATCCTTTGGTATAGTTAGCATAGCATTGGTATATGTTCTGAAAAGAGCTTCTGGGTGGATACATGTAAAAGTAATATATAGAATGCTGGACAATATTATATAGGAGGTCTTAAATGGAAGAATTGATTGGATTTGTGACTGGTAACAAAAATCGCCAGAAATTACTTACTCTTCTAGGTTCTAAACATCAGCTTGACGCCGGAAAACTTGCCAAGAATATGCATATTGCACGTCCATCTGTCGAAAAGATAGTGGAAGAGCTCCTTGAAAAGGAGTTGATCGTCCAGGAATCTGATATGTATATGCTTACGGAACTAGGAGAATCTCTGGAACGTAGGGTTCAGAGCATTTAACTGTTTTTTCTCTTTTCCTTTTTGTTCATTTATTTTCTCTAAATTGTGTGAAAAGTTCATATCAGGGTGTCTGTTCTGAGTTTTATGCCACTCTCTGTAATGGCATATTCTTTTATTGAACGTTTATGTTTTGCACCTCTGGATTTTGTAACACACATGTATCTGCGGTCTCTTGCCTTGGAATTATGTAATATGAGCACAGAATCCATGATTGATGAGATATCTATCTTTTCGTTGCCCGGACAGTCAGCAGGTGCAATATCTGTTGTGAATAAAGATGTGATATTCTTGCTTTTAAGGTAACTTGTAATTGAATACAAGTATCCTCTAAGTTCAAGCATATCGGGTATCGATATTTCCATGTGGTTAGTGCCATCAAAAAAGACTCTTTTTATATTGTTTGTTTCTATAGTTTCTTTTATTCTGTCAGCATGTTCTGCAGGATATATCTGATTTGGATTTGTGCATATAAAATGTAATAGTCCTTTATTGATGTATTCTTCCAGTTTCCAGCCAATTCTTTTGGAATCAAGTATCATCTGATGGGCTGTGTCCTCAAAAGTGATAACCATTGCAGGTTCATTGTTCTCCAGTCCCTGTAGTATGAATTGCAATCCAAAAAGTTTCTTTCCGGTACCAGGGACACCCGCTACTAGTAAACTGTTATAACGGTATAATCCACCTTCGAACATGCTGTCAAGGCCAGGAACGCCAATCTCGACTTGTGTATCATCAAGATTTATTTCTTTCATCGGTCTGAGTGGGGGATAGACGGTAAAACCAGATGAGTTGATGTCGTAAAGATATTTGTGTGAGGTGATCTCTGAACGTTTGCCCGGATCAATTCCTCTCATTTTTATAAATTCCAGTCTGTGGTCTGCTCTGCTATTCCTGTCTTCTCGGGTAAGATATATTATTCCATCAGAAAGGTGGCTGACAACAGAATTGTGGATATCTGATTTGAGTAGTTCTCCAGCCAGGAATGTTACCATATTCCTTTCCTGCAACATGGAATCAAGAGTATAGAAGAATCTTCTTTTTTCCTGTTCGATAAAACCATATCCAAGCGGTGTAATCGGATCGATCACAAGTCTGTCAGGTTTAATTGATTCAAGGATATTTCCTATTTCTATTAATGTGGTCAGTGGATCTTTTTCAGCCAGTTGTCTGTTTATTGGATGAACTTCAAAGGAATCCTCATAAAAATCAAGCGTTGAATTATAAAGCTTCAGTTTTTCAGGATTTTCGGTTGTGATTGGAATGTAAAGAGCTTTCTCTCCATTTTTGGACGCGTTTGATAACATCTGGAGTGACATAATGGTTTTACCCACACCTGCAGATCCTGCTATCAGGACTGTGGAGGGCGACATAATTCCTCCAAGGATTGTATCAAGTCCTTTGATACCACACGAAATATGTTTTAATTGATCCATTTTATCCCAGGTTTCATTTATCGTCTCAATAAATGTTTATTCGTTAATTTAATATATACTTTTATATAATTAGTTGTTGGTGAAAAAAAGTGAATTATAGATGTCCTGTTTGTGAAGGTAAAATGAACCGCTGGAGATATCCTGTACTAAAAAGATATGATCACTTTGGCCGCACGCTGGCAATCTATAAATGTGTGGAATGCGGCCATGAAGAGATGTATCCTGATTTCTGATCAATTTAGAACATTGAATATACTTCTTCATGCGGATGGATTACAAATCCGCCAGGAGTTATATCATATGGATGGATCTTCTTGCTATGGTCAGATCCTCTCATCTTGTATATTTCCATACTTCGCATTCTGACGTTCTCGTGTCTCTTGTAGTATAATACTATAGTACCATCAGTGACGAAGTTTTCGACACCAAATCTTGAAGGTTTGGATTCGTCAATTAGTTCACAGGTCATCATCGAAGTAAGGCCAATAACTTCCAGTGTGGTGCTGAGTTTAAGAAGTTCAATTCTGATCTTCGCAGGATCCTGCAGGTAGAAGCTAACAGAAGTTGTCGAATCAACAAGTGCACGTTTTGCATTAATCTCTTCCTGTGTAGCTATTATCTGGTCCATCATGGATCTGATGTCGAATGGTCTTACGTCAACATATTTTTCTTGGGAAGGAATACCTATTTTGGTTGAGCATGCATCGATAATTACGAGTTTGTTTTCATCTTCAAGTGCCTGAAGGTCCCAGCCGAACTTAAGAACATTTTCTCTAATCTGTTCGGGTCTTTCTTCAGTTGCCACAATGATTCCATTCTCTCCGTATTTCGTGATCCCATTATAGATGAATTGTATGGAAAAATTTGTTTTTCCTGCACCTGATGTACCTGATATAAGATATGTTCTGTCACGTATCAGACCGCCACCACATAATTCGTCAAAACCCGGAATGCCTGTTTTGACACGATTTGTTTCGTCATCCATTGATATTTCTTCAGAAACTGCACCATCGAACATCTTATTATTTCACTCCTTGATAATTGGTAATTCCCTCATTGATTATATCGAAAATTTTCTGAACTTGCCAGACTTTTATTTCATGTCCCTTTTATGTAATAACATATATAAATATGTTGAACTATTCTAGCTTCAATGGCATTGATTTCATGGATTTTCCGTGAAAACTAAATTCCTGCATCGACGATTAGTGAAGAATATTTCATTTTTTGTCTGTTTTTCCCTTTAAATCTCATGACGAGTTCGACATTTACCGTCGAATGCATCGATGTTTGCCAATGCAATGCGATAATTGTTCTGTTTTAGACCACAAAAGATTTAAAACGGCAATTGTTTAATAGAACACTTGTAATCCAATATGACGGGATTAGGAGGGTGATGAAGTCTCCTTCGGCAATAAACGAACTGTCTTGTTTGTGGCCAGAAGACTAATAAGGCGAAGCTCGCTTTATTCTTTGATTCTCACTCTTTTATTACATGAATAAATACGGAGGAAAATAATGAAAAGATTTACAACAATCGCATTGGTTGTTCTTGTGGCATTAGCTACTTTAATAGTGCCTGCAAGTGCAGCTAATTCTGTTGAAGTCAGGGGTACTGTTTACAACGGTTCTTCTCTTGATAACATTATAGCGACTTCAGCAGCTGGAAATGATACACTCAAATCTGCATATATTGAGATGACACCACAGACATTTGCTGGATTCTTCTACGACATTGATGATGACACATCCACTGAGTCACTCAAGATTTACAACTATACTGCCACTGATGGTGACCTTGTTGATGGCAGAACCATCTCAAAGAACGGTGTAGTTTACAACACATCCATCGCATTAGTTAACTATTCAAGTCCAAACCTTCTTGGTCAGTACAATGTTCTCGGTCTTTTTGCTGAGAAGTACATCCCACTGAAGGATACAACACCGGACAAGCTCGGTAAGCTTCTCCTCGATGAAGACCAGAAGTACACTCTCAGGACCGGTTCCGCTCTTGATCTTGGTGATGGCTATGCAGTCACTGCCAAGCAGGTAGATGTTGACGGTAAGAAGGTATGGATGGAGCTTACCAAGGACGGCGAGTTCGTAGAAGATGAAGTACTTGACCTTACAAACGGCGCTCAGACCTGGGACTACCAGAGAGACGGTGTTGCAGGTGAGGACGATGTATCTGTATTCAAGGTCAACGTCACTGACGTATTCCAGGGACAGGTCGACAGTCTTGCTGTAATCGACGGTGTTTGGCTCATGGACTACTCCAACATACTCGAGATCCAGACCGATGACACATTCGGTGATCTGAAGGTCAAGACAGTAGGTACAAACTACCTTACCCTTAAGAACGACAACTCAATAACCCTTACAAAGAACAAGAAAGTCTCAATCGCAGAAGGTCTCTATTTCCAGACTGCAGACTCTGATGATGTCAGGTTCTTCCTTATGAAAGAATACACCGCTGCAGGTACATATGATGTCCGTGGTTCAGTATCAACCGGTACTGGTGGAGCTACCCCTGTAACATCATGGGACTACTCCAACTTTGCAGGTTTCTTCTACGACCTTGATGATAATATCTCAACAGAGGTTCTGACCATCCTTCAGCCAACTGTAAGTAGCAGCAGCCGCACAATTGACAAGGATAACCTTACCTATACAACCACAATTGCATCCGTAGATTATGCAAGTCCAAACCTTCTTGGTCAGTACGATGTTCTCGGTCTTTTTGCTGAGAAATACATCCCACTGAAGTCCACAACACCTGACAAGCTCGGTAAGCTTCTCCTTGATGAGGACCAGAAATACACTCTCAGGACCGGTTCCGCTCTTGATCTTGGTGATGGTTATGCAGTCACTGCCAAGCAGGTAGATGTTGACGGTAAGAAGGTATGGATGGAGCTCACCAAGGACGGCGAGTTCGTGGAAGATGAAGTACTTGACCTTACAAACGGCGCTCAGACCTGGGACTACCAGAGAGACGGTGTTGCAGGCGAGGACGATGTATCTGTATTCAAGGTCAACGTCACTGACGTGTTCCAGGGACAGGTCGACAGCCTTGCTGTAATCGACGGTGTCTGGCTCATGGACTACTCCAGCATACTCGAGATCCAGACCGATGACACATTCGGCGACATGAAGGTCAAGACAGTCGGTACAAGCTCACTTACCCTCAAGAACGATAACTCAATAACCCTTACAAAGAACAAGGACATTGATATCGCAGAAGGTATGAAGTTCAAGACTGCAGATTCTGACACACTTAGGTTCTACCCATTCGTAGAGAAGACCATTGGTGAATCTACAACAGGTACAACAACAGAGCCAACAGTAACAGAACCAACCACTGAGCAGCCAACTGAGAATGTAACTGAGCAGCCAACTGAGAATGTAACTGAGCAGCCAACAACTGAGCAGCCAACAACTGAGCAGCCAACAACTGAACAGCCAACAACTAATGATACAGGCACAGAACAGCCAAGTCCAGGATTTGAAGCTGTCTTCGCAGTTGCTGGTCTCCTTGCAGTTGCATACCTTGTCAGAAGGAACTAAGATAAATAATATCTAGAAGGGATATTCCCTTCTGGAACTCTTTTTTTTTTAAATTGATTTCTACTATGAGGTCAGACTATGCTTAAAAAAATACTAATTATAATGTCTCTTTTCGTATTGTTTGTTTCAATATCTGGATGCCTGAATAACAACCAAAGCACTGATAATGAAGCATCAAGTGTTGTATTGACAACACCACAAGAACTTATCGTGGTAAACGAACTTCCTGCAGGTTTTGAGTATATGGGTGCTCCTTCTATGTCAATAGGGGATGTTCAAAGAGACTATGTTGCTACTGCAGGAATAAAGTCCGCTGCAGAAGGCTTGTATAAGTATTCAGATAAAATTGACTTCAATATTGACGTAATTGAGATGGATAATACCACTGCTGCGGAGAATCTCATTTCGCAATATAAAGCAGGGTTCAAAGAACTTCCTGCAGGTGATCGCTTTACTGAAGAATCATTTAATGGTCATTCTTCTACAATAATCAAAAAGTACGTCGTCTCTGGCGGTCAGGATGTTCCGAGGTATGTATATCTCTGGAATAACGATAATTTTGTATTTGTAGTAAGTGGTGCCACAGATGATTCTGCACTCTTGCGCACTTTTGTCGAATCAACCGGTTATTAGGCCGGTCATATTCTATTTTTTGGAATAGTATTTTCGTTTTTCATTAGTTTCAATCGATACGCTTTAATATGACTTTGCCCTTTTACATGCTGCACTGCCCGGATAGCCTAGTTGGTTGGGGCGCCAGACTCATAGGGAATAAAATTCCGTGCGTCCAAAATCTCCTGAGATATCTGGAGGTCGCGTGTTCGAGTCACGCTCCGGGCACTCTTTCTTATTTTTCTTTTACTTCAACGCAAAGCATATATGTTGCAAGCCTGTAAGGATAGTCATGAACTTTCAGATACTGGACGCTGATTATATAGGGCATGAAAGTGGTCCTGTGATCCGTCTTTTTGGTAGAGCTGAAGATGGACAGAGCGTCTGTTGTTTTGTACCGAGATTTGAACCTTATTTCTATATGAATGCAGATGGAGAGCTCGATAAGCTTGCCACTATGTTGAAAGAAAGGTTTGATGTAATCAAAAAGGTAGATATAGTTCCAAAATTTGAACCTGTGGGTTATCAGGTATCAAAGAAACCAATGTTACGTATTACTACTATGGAACCACGTAATGTTCCTGAAATACGTGACGATGTCCTTACTCTTCCTGGTGCAAAAGAAGTATATGAGACTGATATCCTCTTTAGAAACCGTTTCATGATCGATACGGATCTGCATGGTATGGGCTGGGTAACAGCAGAGGGCATTTCAGAAAGTCCTATCTCTAACGATCATATTTATTGTGATTCTATTTTCACCGCAACTTCTGTCAGAGAAACTGAAAAGCTCTCCATTGCTCCACTTAAACATGTATCATTCGACATTGAATGTCTTCCCATAGATGGTTCAATGCCTGTGCCTGAGTCATCTCCGGTTATTATGGTAAGTATGTCTTTCAGTCCTGCGTTCAATGGACATGATACTCTTGTTCTGGTATCAAAAAAAGTAGAAGGTTCAGATGATGATGTCCTGAGTTTTGATTCCGAGACTCAGATGCTTAACCGGTTCTTTGAGTTGTTCCAGGAATATGATCCAGATATTGTATCTGGTTATAACATAAATGATTTTGATATTCCTTACATCGCTGACAGGGTTGCTGTCCTGTCGAACGCCGGGGAAACCGTCAGACCAACAGTCGGGCGTGATGGGAGGGTACTGAGTTACCGCAAGATAGGCAACAGGACAATGGTATCAATTCCTGGAAGGGTTGTTGTGGATGCATTGCCACTTATAAGAAGCCAGTACAGTCTTAAGCGTTATACGCTGAGGAACGTGGCAAAAGAGCTACTGGACATGGAGAAATTGGATGTTGTGCCATCCGAGATGGAAGAATACTGGCTAGATGATGGTGAAAAGCTCCTAAAGTTTATAGATTATGCACGCAGGGACTCAGAACTTGCAATCGAACTAATCCTGAAGCTTCGTCTTCTTGATAAGCATATAGCAGTGGCTCAGGTTAGTGGCTCTCTCCTGCAGGAAGTTGTCGACGGTGGTCAGACTTCAATGGTTGATAATCTCCTTTTGAGAGAATATGGTAAGCAAGGAAGGGTTATTCCCCCAAAGCCAAGTGATGAGCTTGTAGCAATAAGGAATCGCAGCAGCGAGGGTCTGAAAGGCGGTGAAGTGCTGGAACCTAAAAAAGGCCTGCTTGAGAATGTTGTGATTCTTGATTATAAATCACTGTATCCCACTATTATGATGGCACATAACCTCTGTTATACGACTGTCGTGGAGCAGGATCGCCCTGAAGAAGGTAAAACTATAATTCCTCCTTCTGGTGGTGAGTTTGTTTCTGCAGATGTCTCTAAAGGTATTATGCCATCTATTCTTGAAAGCCTGCTTCTGAGAAGGGTTGAGACCAAGAAGAAAATGAAAGATGCATCAGATGAATCTGAATATCGTGTACTTGATGCTACTCAGCTTGCACTGAAGATTCTGCTTAATAGTTTTTATGGTTACTCTGGATATACCCGCGCAAAACTTTACAGTCTGACTCTTGCAAACGCTGTAACCAGTTTTGGCAGGGAAAACATTCTCAATACACGTGCGCTTATCAATGGTGGCATAAGTAAAGTTATTCTGAAAGATGATTCTGCTTATTTTACAGAGGAATTGTCCTCCATTGCACCGAACGACCACGTGGTGTCCCTTTCAGTAGTTTATGGCGATACTGACAGTGTGTTTGTTCAGTGCACTTCCAGGCAGGAAATATCGCTTGATGATGCCGGGCTGGTAGGCAGCAAGATCGCTGCAACAGTTTCAGCTTCTCTTCCCGATCCAATGGAATTAGAATTCGAATCGATTGCAAAACGTGCACTTTTCATTGCAAAGAAGCGTTATGCAATATGGGTATTTGAAAGGTCAGGACAAGAATGGAAAGGCGGTATAAAAGTAAAGGGTATGGAAACGGTGCGCAGAGATTGGTGTGAGTTGACATCCAAGACTCTTAATCGTATCCTTGAGTTAGTGCTTAAGGAAGGTAATGTAGAAGCTGCTGTGCAACATGTTCGAAGTGTTGTTGATGGTGTAAGAAATATCGATGTTCAGAAAGATTCTGATATCATTGAAGATCTGACCATGACTCGTATGTTTTCCAAGAAAGCTACCAGCTATAAGAATAAACAACCACATCTGACAGTGGCGGAGAAAATTGAGGAAAGGACCGGAACTCCTCCTCCTGTGGGAGAACGTATTCCTTTTGTGATCGTAGCAGGAAAAGACCTTTTTGTGAATCGTGCTGAAGACCCTGAATACGTCAAGGAGAACAATATTCCCATTGATGTGGACTATTATATCAAAAAACAGTTGTTGCCTCCGGTAGAGCGGATTCTGGGTGTTTTTGGAGTGGATATAGCTAACCTTGACTATGATTCAAAGCAAAAAGGTTTGTTTGATTTCTCAGACAAGCCACCAGAATCTCCTGTTAAAAAGTTTAAGCAAAAGGAAGCAGAAGTAAAGATCCAGCAAACGCCTGTGAACAAAAAATCACAGAGTTCGCTGTTTGATTTTTAAATATTTCAATTACATTTAGATCAATTGAGATCTTTTCTCTGTGCTTCTGCAATATAGACTATGCTTTCGCATATATTGCATGCGTGATCTCCTATTCTTTCAATGTAGCGGAGCACGAAAAGAAGGTGTGATGCGTTTGTAATTATGCTTTCATCTGCTACCATCATTTCTATGAGCTCTTTTTCAATGGAATAGAACGCCCTGTCTATCTCATCATCTTTTTTCGCAGTAGCTTCAGCAAGTTTTGCATCATTTGTTTCAAAAGCTATCATTGTCTGTTCAAGCATTTCACTGGCAACTTCTGCCATTTTAGGGATATCTACAAGTGGTTTGACATGATTTCCTTCCATTCTTTCTGCAATCTCTGCAATATTCACTGCCAAGTCACTCATTCTCTCAATATCGATTGCTATTTTTAGACAAGAGGTAACGAATCTCATATCTCCTGCAGTAGGGCTTTGAAGTGCAATTATTTGGGAAATTGATCTTTCAATTTTCATTTCATAATCATCAATTGGCTGGTCTCCTTCTATTACACTTTTTGCCAGCTCTTTATCAAGCTCTTTCAGAGCTTTTATTGAGTTGTCAATGGCTTCATGCGCCAACGTTCCCATTTCTTTCACATCACTTCTCAAACTATCAAGACTTTCATGGTATTTTGTACGTGTCATTAATCCACCCTGATTTTGTTATATAGATCTCTTTTATCATGATTTTATATATTTGTTATATATGTTGATTGCTTTTGCATCATATGATTTCTTTTCATATCTTATTATTATGCTAATATATTATTGTATTATTATATTATTTACTATATACTATGTGGTATGTAGTCTTATTTAGTTTCCTTTTTTATGAATCTTTCAGATAATTCTGATATCTCTAATTAACAAAAAATGAAGACCCAAGCATTTTTTGTATAAGCTTTGAATCTGTAATTTTGGCTATATGGGTTTATTTTTAGTCATCAATTGAGATTGACTCTCTGGCCAGTGGCCACATAAACAATACTCTCACAAATGTTGCATGCATGATCTCCAAACCTTTCAAGGTATCGGAGTACCAGTAAAAGATGTGATGCATTGGTGATGAGAGCTTTATCTTCTATCATCGCTTCAATAAGCCTGTTTTGGGTTCCGTAGAATAACTTATCGACTTCTTCGTCCTTCAGGGCTGTAGATGCTGCCAGTTCGTGGTCAAGTGTTTCAAAGGCTTTGATTGTCTGATTTAGCATCTCATCACATATTTCAGCCATCTTCAGAATATTGTCCAGGTGCTCTTCATGTTTTTTTTCCATGCATTTAGCAACGTTGGCAATATCTACTGCCAGGTCACTCATTCTCTCCAGGTCAATAGCTATCTTGAAGCAGGAAATGATCAGCCTCATATCTCCTGCTGTTGGGTTCTGGCGCGCTATCAATTGTGTGGTACATTTTTCAACTTTTAGTTCATAGTTGTCAATTATCTCATCACCTTGATATATAATATCTGCCAGTTCTGCATCCTGGGTTTTGAGTACCTGAATAGCCCCGAGTATTGCTTCACTGGATAACTCACCCATTTCAATAATGTATCCTTTAAGCGTCCCCATATTTTGCTGAAATAAGTCCCTTGTCATTTAGCCTCACCCGAATCTGCCAGTGATATAATCTTCAGTTTCCTTTTTCTGTGGATTCTCAAATATTTGATTAGTTTTTCCAAATTCAATGAGGTCCCCAAGCAGGAAAAATGCTGTATAGTCTGATATTCTGGCAGCCTGTTGCATATTATGTGTTACAATGACAATCGTATAATCCTTTTTTAGTTCTAATATGAGATCTTCTATCTTACTTGTGGATATAGGGTCCAGTGCACTGCAAGGTTCATCAAAGAGTATCACTTCTGGTTTTACTGCAAGTGTTCTTGCGATACACAGTCTTTGCTGCTGACCACCACTAAGGTCGAGAGCCGAGGCATCAAGTCGGTCTGCTATTTCTTCCCAGAGTGCCCCTGACTTGAGTGCATTCTCAACTATTGATGGCATCTCTTTTTTGCTCATGCCATGGATCTTGGGTCCATAGGATATATTATCAAATATTGACATTGGGAATGGATTTGGTTTCTGGAAAACCATTCCTACTTTCTTTCTAAGATCAACAACGTCTGTTTCTCTGGAGTATATGTCTTCTCCACTAACGTTGACGTGTCCTTCTATCCTACAACTTGGAATGAGGTCATTCATCCTGTTAAGGCATCTGAGGAAAGTGGATTTACCACATCCTGAAGGCCCAATGAAGGCGGTGACGCTGTTCTTAGGGATATCGATTGATATGTCATGGAGTGCATGGTTATCTCCATACCAGAGGTTAAGGTTCTTCACCTCAATTTCGGTACCGTTTTCGTAAGTTTCTGGCATATGTTATCCTCTTGATTTTGTGTAAAATTGTAGGGATTTCATCATCTTTTAAGTTTCTTTCTATAGTGAGATCTGATCGTAACTGCGATAACATTTACAAACAATACCAGCAGGAGTAGTATTAATGCTGTACCATATTGTATGGGCCTTGTTTGGGAGATATTTGTTCCTGCAGTGGCAAGTACATAAAGATGATATGGAAGTGCCATGAACTGTGAAAATATGGTACTTGGAAGCCTTGGATAAAAATAAGCCGCACCAGTAAGCAGAATCGGTGCAGTTTCTCCTGCAACTCGTCCAACTCCCAATATTGCACCGGTCACAACTCCCGGAATTGCAGCAGGAAGGACAACTTTTCTGATAGTCTCCCATTTCGTGACACCTAGTGCGAGTGAGGCTTCTCTGTACTCTTTTGGAACAGTCAGAAGAGCCTCCTGACTTGCTCTTATGATAATCGGAAGTATCAATAATGCAAGTGTTAAGGATGCAGAAAGAATCGAGTCGCCAAAACCAAAATATTTGACAAATATTGCAAGACCAAATAGTCCGAATACAACGGACGGTGTACCCGCAAGGTTATTTATTGCCATCTCGATCATCCATGTTGTTTTTCCGGGCTGGGCATATTCTGTTAGGTAAATAGCAGCCAGTATTCCTAGCGGGAGGGCAACGATCATCGAACCCATTATCAAATAGGTTGTTCCTACGATTGCAGGGAAAATTCCTCCCTGTGTCATTCCTTTTCTTGGAGCACTGGTAATAAATTCAATACTCAGGATACCATACCCGTTGGATATGATGTCATACAGGATTATTACGACAAAAGCAATAACCATGGCCATTGCAACTTTCAATAGTGCAAAGGCTATTTTTTCATTAAGTTTTGCATTGGAGAACATGGTTATCACAGACTGAATCTATATCTCCTTTTTATGTAATTTGCAATTATATTAATTATAAAAGTAGTAATGAAAAGTACAGAACCGATTGCAAAAAGTGCATGGAAGTGGTCGCTTCCCTGTGGGACTTCTCCCATTTCTAAGGCTATTGTGGCTGTCATGGTTCTTACTGATTCAAAAAGGCCGGAAGGGAATCCAGGTATTATCGCTGAATTTCCTGAAACCATCATGACAGTCATTGTCTCGCCAATAGCTCTTCCAATTCCAAGCATAACCGCTGCTGAAATTCCCGAAAGGGCTGCCGGGACTGTGACTTTATAGATGGTTTGCCATTCTGTAGAACCAAGCGCAAGCGATCCTTCTTTTATGCTTCTTGGTACTGAGCTTATAGCATCTTCTGATATTGATATGATTGTGGGAAGTGCCATTATTCCAAGCATAATGGAACCTGTGAGTGCTGTCTGTCCTGTAGGCAGACTCAGGGTTTTCTGAACGATGGGCACAAGTATCACAAGGCCAAAAAATCCATATACTACAGATGGAATGCCTGCAAGTATCTCTGTAACTGGTTTCAGGACATTTGCTATTTTAGGATCGGCAATTTCTGATATATAAATAGCTGATGCGATACCTAAGGGAACTGAGAATAATATTGACCCGACAGTTACTACAAATGATCCCAGAAGTAGTGGTAAAAGTCCGTATTGGGGTTTAGTGGCTGTGGGTAGCCATTTTGTATCGGTTAAAAAACTGCTAACCGGATAATTTTCAAATAGGAGTGCTCCTTCCCTAAATAAAAATATACAAAGAAGGAAAAGGGCTATCACTGCCGTCGCACCGGCTGCAAAAAGCAGTGACTCTATGCCCTTTTCTTTTATATTTCTGTTCAACATCTGTCCTCTAAAGCGTGGTTATTTTTAGTTAATTGGGAAATATCCGGATTCAGAAACAATTGCCTGTCCTGTGGAACTGAACACATAGTCTATGTATTCTTTTGCAAGTCCTGTTGGTTCTCCATTGGTGTAGTAATAGAGTTGTCTTGCAAGTGGGTATGTTCCGCTCTTAATGTTCTCAGGGGTAGCTTCTATAAATCCATCTCCTGCATTAACTGAAACTGCTTTTACGTTTTCATCAAGGTATGCATAACCTATGTATCCGATTGCCTGCGGGTTACCTGCTACGCTTTCCTTTACAAGTCCATTGTCTGAAAGTGCAAGTGCGTTTTCTGAATAGCTTTCTTCACCGAGTACGGATTCTTTGAAATATTCATATGTTCCAGAGGAACTGTCACGGCCTACAACACTGATCTCTGAATCTGCTCCTCCGACATCTGCCCAGTTTGTTATGGTTCCATTGAAGATACCTCTGAGCTGATCAAAGGTGAGTTCTGTGACTGTGTTCTCCGGGTTAACCACAACAGCTATTCCGTCCCATGCAATTGCATGTTCTACTGGATTGACGTTGTTAGCATTTGCGTTTTCAATCTCGGATTGTTTGATCTCTCTTGAAGCCTGAGCAATGTCAGTGGTGCCGTCAATAAGTGCAGCAATTCCTACTCCTGATCCTCCGCCTTTTACGGTGAGAATTGCATCTGGGTAGGTATTCATGAATTCTTCAGCTTCGAGTGTGGAAAGTGGTAATACGGTAGTTGATCCAGTGATGCTGAGTTCTCCTGAAACTGTGTTTTCAGTAGTTCCTGCATCTGCAGGTGATGTTTGTTCTGTTGTGGTAGTACCTCCGTTATCAACACATCCAATTCCAATGAATGCAGTTGCAATAATTACCATCACAACAGAAAAAATTGTAATGTTTTTAAATAGTTTTCTGGATATCATATATTGGTTCACCATTCTATTTTTAATACTGTTTTTTTAATACTGTTTTAACTTGTCAGTGAACCATTACAAAATCAATACATAAGGGTTATGTAAGTACAATATATACTCCTATATTCCCAGTACTCTTGTATATTGTCTATATAGGTACTATTTAGCTATATAGTCATACAATATTTTATTTCTCTCTGTCTATCATAAAAAGCATATACTTCTATAGGAATATAGGATTCTATGCCTGATATTCTTATCAAGAACACCAAAGTCTTCGTCAATAATTATCTTCAACCTGCAGAGGTGCTTATTGAGAATGGAAAGATATCCCGTATTGCAAAAGAGATAGATGTTCAGCGTCTGAACCAGATTATTGATGCCAGGGGTTCACTTACTCTTCCTGCCGGAATTGATGTTCATGTCCATTTCCGTGACCCTGGTTTGATTGAAAAAGAAGACTGGTATACAGGATCCTGCTCCGCAGCAGCAGGTGGTATAACTACTGTGATCGATCATCCAAATACAATTCCTCCGACTATTGATAAGAAGACATTTAAGAACAAACTTAAGATCGCAAACCGCAATTCTATAGTTGATTTCGGACTTTATGGTGGGGTAACAGGGAATATTGGAAAACTTCCTGAACTATGGAAGAGTGGTGCCACTGCCTTTGGTGAGATCTTCATGGCTGAATCGACTGGTGCTCTTAATATTGATGAAAAATGCCTTGATGAAGCACTAGCTGTGCTAAAACAACTTGATGCGTTACCATGTATTCATGCGGAAGATGACAAGATCAGGCTGGAATGCGAGGCTTTCCTTAAGAATGACTATGCACCGGATTCTCACTCCCGCGCACGTCCAAATTATTGTGAGGCACTTGCCGTTGAGAAGGCTATCAAACTGATACGAAAGAACGGTGTAAAGGCACATTTCTGTCATATAAGTGCCATGGAATCTGTGGGACTTCTGCGCAAGGAACGCTATCTTGATTCTAAAGATGGTATTGCACCTACAATTACAAGTGAAGCTGCGCCTCATCATCTGTTCCTTTCGACCAAAGACTGGGATCGTCTTGGTTCATTTGGTCGAATGAATCCACCTCTAAGGGATCGTAGAAGTGTAAAGATGCTGCTGAACTCCTTGAATGATGGTACTATTGATGTAGTTGCATCGGATCACGCACCACATACTGAAGCTGAAAAAGATGTCGATATCAAGAGTGCACCTTCCGGGGTTCCTGGCGTTGAAACTTTGATCCCATTGATGCTAGTTGCAGTTAAAAGAAATCTTCTGCCCTTGGGGCGCATGATCGATGTGACAAGTAAGAATCCTGCAAGGATATTCGGACTGAACCGTTTCTCAAAAGGAGTATTTGCTGAAGGCTATGATGCTGATATCATTATAGTTGATCATTCCAAGGTCAGTGAGATCAAGGGCGATGATCTTCATAGTAAGGCAGGATGGACCCCCTATGAAGGTATGGATGGTATTTTCCCGGAATATACTATTGCCCGTGGTGAACTTGTATGGGATGGTGACATTATTGCACCAAGAGGCCGGGGAAATTTCCTTCCGGGTAGAGGTTTCACGTCAGATGACTCTGAATAGATATGTTCATAATTTAGAATGTGTGTTCACAATACCATAACATTTTAAATATATAATCACCTATTGTGTACATATGGTGGTGTGATGAAAACCAAATTCCCCATTCATACTACGTTAAGCGCAGACGCTATTAAGGTTCTTGAGCGATACGAAAAAGAACTTGGTGCAAAGAATGTTGTACTTGAAAAGGCACTGCTTAATCTTGATTCTACTCGTTTCAAGGCCAAGCTTGATACTCAGAATATCGACCGTATCATCAAGAGAGTCACAACTGGAATTCCAGGATTGGATGATTTTCTGGAGGGTGGATTCCCTAAAGGGTTCGCTGTCGTTGTGACCGGTCCTCCAGGTACTGGCAAGACTACTTTTTCAATGCAGTATCTCATAGAGGGTGTAAAGAATGGTGAACGATGTATCTTTTTCTCATTTGAGGAGAGGGCGCAACAATTAGTCCAACATTTTGCAAGATTTGGGTGGGATGTCGGTAAGTTCATTGATGATGGTTATCTTGAAATATTCGGAATCTCCATGTTGACATCAGAGGAAATGATGGAGATAATAGATTCACACAAGCCAGAAAGGGTTGTTTTTGACTCTATGAATGTTCTTACGGCACCAAGTGATTTCCGCACTTCAACTTCATGGCGCGGACTTCATCGTTTGCTAAAGAAGAACCTGACCACTGCTATTCTTGTAACTGAGAAATCCCATGGAATAGAAGTAAAAGAGTATGATGATTTTGATTTCCTGGGTGATGGTGTTGTTTTCCTTGATTTCATTCAGACAAATGATATTGATACAACTCCTATGCCTGTGATGGCAGTTCAGAAGATGAGGGCAACACGTGTGGACCACACGCCTCAGCCATTCAGGTTCACGAACAATGGTATCGCCAAATACAGGGCTCTCAACATTCCTTCAAAGGTTCTGCAGGATAGAATTGAAAAGCGCAGAGCTGAAAGACTTGGAATGTCAATAGACGAAGTATGATATTAAACTGGCAACAATTGTTGTCAGATATATAGCTTTATAGCTACCAGCGCCACCAATGCTGATAAAGGCGCTACCTGTTCTCTCTTTATTGAATGTAAGTACTGAGATTATGTTTCCTGTTAGTATTCCGCCAACGCCTGCTATGAATGTGACAGATGCGGCATTTTCCGGAGAGACTATCAACGAGAATGGTAATGCGATAAGGCCAATGTAATCTGGTATTATTAGTCCTATTCCACCTATCATTTCTGAAAGAAGGCTAACTGCAACAACAACAATAAGCATAATTTCCAGTGCTGTGTTGTTTGGCTGGGTCAGCAAGAGGTAAACTGTTGCAAGTGCAGGAATAATTGCTCCGCCGAGGTTTGCTGTTATTCTTGTGGTAAAAACCCTGTCTTTGCCAATGTTCAGTTCTTTTACAACCGGGACTGAATATATATCTTCAAGGATTGGTGCATATCTGAATAATTGTTCTGGTTTTTTGGTTCGTGTGTTGATCAATGGTATTTCAACAATTGAACCAAGAATCATGGCAAAAAGGATGATCATTAGTGCAAGGGAACTTATTGTTCCAAGTGCAAGGTGTCCTTTATAACAAAGGGCTGCTGTGGGGAGCAGAATCAATACAAAAGCTGCGTATGTCCTAATCTCGGAAATGTTAGTATATCCTCTCATCTGTCCTCCGATAGTTATTAGGGTTTGAGAGCTTTAATATTTTTGGTGAGATATACTATTCGTATATCTCAAAATGTTGGTAATTTAATAGTAATCAAGCTGTGATTGGAGCAATTCCTGTCTTTTCTTTTCCAGGTAGCTGTAAACGCTTCCGTGATTCGCTCCTTCAATTAGCATCTCAATTGCGGTTCTAGCTATCTGATTTTGTTCGGGAGTGCCGATCACACTAACTGTCTTTCCATAGACTGACATTTTCACGCCTATCAACCTTTCAGTTATCTCACGGGTCTTGCCGCCTTTCCCTATAATTCTTCCTTTAAGGCGCAACAGTTCTTTTTGGGTTCCTGTGTGTTTTGAGAGATCAATGACTTCAAGCATCAGCATGTCATCATCAAACATTGTGAATGTCTTGTCCGGATTAAATCCTCTTGCAATTGCATTGATAACATCTTCTGCCTTCATGGCTCCGACTGCGTCATCTCCTGGTATGATCTCTACAGTTCCTTCTTCACTGTCAATGTCCAGACTTGCTGTTGATTTCTCTTCTATTATCTGTTTGACGCGGCCCTTTGGTCCTATTATTGCGCCAACTCTGTCTTTAGGAACTTTGATGTGTGTCATAATTGTCTACCTTTGTAAGTTATAGGTCATTTTCTTCGTTTTTCGCTTCTTTGTTCCTGATCAATTTGTACAGTTCGTGTGGATCTGCGCTAATGCTATATTTTTTGAAATAGCGTGTTATATTCTCAATGTCTCTTATCAGGAATTCTATTGATCGGGGATGCTCCCGGGTTACGGACTGACCCATATCTATGAATACGGGCTCTTCAGTTTCGGGGATTATGAGTATGTTATACTCGCTTAGGTCTCCATGAACAAGGTTTGCTTCGTTGTACAGGAGATCAATGTAATTGATGATCGTGTCGAATGCTTCCTTTGCGGTTTCTTTTTCCATCCTGTAATCTTTTAGTTGGGGGTATGGTATTCCGTCTTCTCCCATAAATTCCATCACAAGGATGTTTCGCTCTGCCACAAAGGGTTCAGGCACTTTAAGGCCTGCTTCTTTTGCACGTACAAGGTTTCTTTGTTCTTTTTTTGTCCATGCAAATATTATGTCACGTTTTGAATGCCTCACGTTTCTAAAACGTGGGTCTCCGAGGATGTAGTCCTCCATTGAATTGAAGGTGCTTGAAGATATTCTGTATATCTTCACAGCTATGTCTTTTTCCGTATCTTCAGCAAGGAATACGTTTGCCTCTTTTCCTGTGCTGATGGATCCTCCAATGGCTTCTATTATTCCTTTATTAGATAATGTATAAAGGGTCTTTAAGGTTGGTTCGTCAAAGACATTCTCTTTTACTTTTAGAGTATCAGTATCTTTGCGTTTCATCCTTAGTTTGTCGACTCTGGTGTCAATACGTTTAACTTTGCTTGTAACTTCTTTTTTCATGTTCTGCTTATCCTTTCAGGTATCCCTTGCGTTCAAGCCAGTTTACCTGTGGACGTGTATATTTCCATATTACGTCTGCTTTCTCGTTCTGGAAGTCCCAGGGGACTGCAATTACAATATCTCCTTCCCGTATCCATGTTTTCTTTTTCATTGATCCGGGAATTCTGCCCATCCTCACGACGCCATCCATACATCTGAGCTTTACGTGATTTGCTCCTAGCATGTTTTCTACGGTGGCTAGAATTTCGTTGTTTTCCTTGCGCGGGGTGCGAACTCTTGTGACTTCGCCTGTGTCTGGAACATTGTTTCTTTTCTTGTACTGCAAGCTTATCCCTCTTGCATTTTTTGGGTGAGTACTGCTATGTCACTTATATTGTTAAAGCTTGCGTAGCTTTGCTTTTGTTTATGTTTTTGTTCTTTTTTATTGTATTATCATCAATCTGCATATTTGTATTGCAGTCAAATTAATTAAATACGTTAGGTTTATATAGTATGAATGGTATGTATGAATTCCCTCCAAGGTAGCTTGGAAGGGTCATGAACACTTTTCTGTCAATTAGGCAGTGTGTATTATGGCGATGCCACAAACTCCATATAGGATGAAATCATAAATATGAAATCCGAGTGGAAATATGAGCATTCTGATATGCTCCAAAGGGCCATCCTTTGGCTTCGAACCCAGCGTTCGAAAGCCTTATATACAATGGTGACCTTTGAAGGAGTCCGCGCAAATCGCGCGAAAACACTTACAATCACCGCCTTACAAGTGGAGACAGAAGTTTTTTCTGTCTGACGTTGGATTTGGCAGTTCGGTTAATTCTGACCGGTAGTGTATAACTACAAACAATTAAGGAATTAACCAAACTTATGTGCAAATAGGAAATATTCTCTCAAAGAGAGTTCTTTCCGACTGATTCCTAAATGACTTCCAAATATTTTGTGTGTGATCAACAACAATTCTGGTTGATCCTGCCAGAGGTCACTGCTATCAGTATTCGATTAAGCCATGCGAGTCAAATGTTCTTCGTGAACATGGCGTACTGCTCAGTAACACGTGGATAATCTGCCCTAAGGTCAGGTATAACTCCGGGAAACTGGTGATAATCCCTGATAAATCATAGATACTGGAATGTTCTGTGATTCAAAGCTCCGGTGCCTTAGGATGAATCTGCGGTCTATCAGGTAGTAGTGGGTGTAG
>NZ_FNCA01000001.1 GCF_900100715.1 Methanolobus vulcani
TTCCACAATATCTATCTGGTTTTCGCTTTTTAGATCCTCTAATTCCTGGCCAAATTTCTTAATCCATTTATATACTGAAACATGGCTTACTCCTAAAACTCTTCCGATAGAACGAAAACCTAATCCCTCAAGATAAAGTTGTAATGCCTGCCTTTTAACAGAAGTGGAACTAGCAGTTGATTTTATCTCGACGGTATAATTATAGCCGCAATCATGGCATTTGTAGCGTTGACGTCCACCAACTTTTCCATTCTTCTTGTGATTGGAACTCTTACATTTTGGACAGTTCATATTTAAGTATAAGAATTCAATATATATATAACTATGTTTAGATAACAAATCCAGTCTGAGATTTATCCTTTTCAAGAATTCTATTTTAGAATGTTTCACGTATAATAAACAGTAAAATAAAGACCGTGGGAAAACTAAGTACATAGTGAATACATATGTGAAGAAGACCGGCAGTCTTATATAGATTTACATCCATGTACGTTTTTGTACATTACAGAACATAAGTGGTTATTTGATGCACGACGTAATAAATGACATAGTTAGCTCTACTGAGAAGAGAATTCAAATTATAAAATCAATGGTAGGATTGGCCGCAGATGCAAAAGCAAATGTCAATAAAAGAGATATAATTACTGCTATCAATGAAAAAAAACTGAAAGGAAAAGTTGCAGTCATCGCAGAAGTTAAACCTGCATCCCCTGGTAAAAAGTTACGAGATATCAATCCAGAAAATGCAGCCATGATAGCAGCAGAAATGGAAAAGGCGGGAGCAGTTGCAATATCCGTATTAACAGAACCTGAGTTCTTTCATGGGTCAATAGACAATATCATATCAGTGAGAAATGAAATATCCCTTCCAGTTTTACGCAAGGATTTCATTATTGATGAGATTCAATTCAACGAAATTGAAAGTGACCTTATATTACTTATAGCAGGTATTCTTGGAGAAAAGCTTGAAGAAATGGTGGACATGGCAATATCGAAAGGATTTGAACCACTTGTTGAAGTTCACAATGAGAATGAACTTAAAAATGCACTTGAAACAAAAACAAGGATAATTGGAATAAATAACAGGAATCTGAACAATCTGGAGATAGATCTTGCTACAACGCTTCAACTTATACCGCTTGTTAAAGATTTTGATAGAATAAATGGACAGGACCACATCATAATCAGCGAAAGTGGAATGCACACCATTGATGACGTAAAAATGGTCATTGAGGCAGGGGCTGATGCTGTACTTGTTGGTACATCCATTATAAAGAGCGGAGAAATATATGCAAAAACAAAAGAACTTGTTGATGCACTTACGATTAATTAAGACATGGAGAATGATAATGAAAAAATCAATGTATGGCAAATTTGGAGGGCAGTTCGTTCCTGAAGTACTCATGCCAGCACTTACTGAGCTTGAAGAAGCCTATGGACGCTACAAGGATGATCCTGAGTTCCTGAAGGAACTCGACTATTATATGAAAGAGTTTGCAGGTAGAGAGACTCCACTTTATTTTGCCAGGAATCTCAGCAAGAAATATGGAATTAAAATCTACCTGAAACGTGAGGATCTCGTTCATGGTGGTGCCCACAAGCTGAACAATACCCTGGGACAGGCACTCTTGGCCAAGTATATGGGCAAGAAACGTCTTATTGCCGAAACTGGGGCAGGGCAGCATGGAACTGCAACTGCAATGGCAGCTGCTAATATGGGATTTGAATCCGAGGTTTACATGGGTGCAAAGGATGTTATGCGCCAGCACATGAATGTTTACAGAATGGAGCTTATGGGATCAAAGGTAAATGCTGTTGAATCCGGTTCAAAGACACTTAAGGATGCAATTAATGAAGCGCTTAGAGACTGGGTTACAAATGTTGAGCATACTCATTATCTAATAGGTTCAGTTGTTGGACCACACCCATATCCTATGATCGTGCGTGATTTCCAGAGTGTTATTGGAAAGGAGGTCAAAGAACAGATCATGGAGAAAGAAGGCAGATATCCTGATTCCATTGTTGCCTGTGCAGGTGGTGGTAGTAATGCCATGGGAATTTTCTATCCTTTCATTGAAGACAACGAAGTCAAACTCTTCCCGGTGGAAGCAGGTGGAAAAGAATTGAAGACCACTGAAAAGGAAGCACTACATTCTGCATCACTCTGTGTTGGAGAAGAAGGAATTCTTCAGGGCGCACACACACTTATACTTCAGGACAAGTACGGGCAGATACTTGAATCCAGCTCTGTGTCAGCTGGGCTTGATTATTCAGGAGTCGGGCCTGAACTTGCATACCTTGCGGATATTGGCAGGATCAAACCATGTTGCGTCAATGATGATGAAGCACTGGAAGCTTTCTATGAGCTCAGCCGTCTTGAAGGAATTATCCCTGCACTGGAATCATCACATGCAGTTGCCTATGTTATGAAGATGGCAAAGACAGGAGAGCTTGGTGATCTTGTTGTTATCAACCTTTCAGGAAGAGGAGATAAGGACCTCGAAACGGTGTTCAAATTAAAGAAAGAAGAGGCAAAGGAGGCTTGCCAGTGAGAATTGCAGATAAATTCACAGAACTTAAAGAAAAGAATGAAAAGGCTCTCATTGCCTATGTCTGTGCAGGCGATCCTTCAGCTGAAGCTACAAAAGAGATAGTTCATGCACTTGTAAAGGGTGGAGCAGATATTGTTGAACTGGGACTGCCATTTTCAGATCCAGTTGCAGATGGACCTACTATACAGGCCGCATCAACAAGGGCACTTGAAGCAGGAATGAACCCTGACGTTTATTTTGAAATGGCAGCATCCATAAAGGAAAATGTTCCCCTGGTCTGTATGACATACTATAATCTCATATACAAAAGAGGAAACGAGAAATTTGCCAGGGATTGTGCTGATGCAGGTATTACAGGAATCATCGTACCCGACCTTCCTGCAGAAGAAGCAGAGGAACTACATGTTGCTTGCAAGAAAAATAGCGTGGACCTGATATTCCTCATCACACCTGTGACAACAGGAAAAAGAATGGAAAAGAATCTGGAAAAAACATCAGGTTTTGTATATATTGTTTCAAGACTTGGAGTTACCGGGGAAAGGGTTGATGTGGCAGAGTCAACAAAGAACATACTTGCACGCATCGATACAGAAGTTCCAAAGGCAGTTGGTTTTGGAATATCAAATGGACAGCAGGCTTTGGAAGTTATTAAAGCAGGTGCTGATGCGGTAATTGTAGGTTCCGCTTTTGTCAGCATAATCGCTTCAGGCGAGGATGTAAACAGAAGAGTGGAGAAACTTGCATCAGAATTAAAGATAAGCTGCAGATAATTTATCTGCCAGCTTTTTGATTTTAAGGTTAAAATTAAATTTAAACCAAAAACAATTTTAAAAAATAATTTAGGAAATGCATATCACTCTGCAAATAGCTGATCCACGAACCATTGTGGATCGAATTTGCGAAGGTCGTCATATCCCTGTCCCATTCCAAGGAACAATATTGGTTTTCCTGTGATGTAAGCAATGGAGATTGCTGCACCGCCCTTGGAATCGGCATCTGTTTTTGTCAGAATTGAACCGCTGATCGGAACAGCATCATTGAACTGGGCTGCTCTTTCCACAGCATCGTTACCTGCAACTGCCTCATCCACAAAGATAATGAGATCTGGTGGAGCTACACGGCACACTTTTTTAAGCTGCTCCATGAGGTTGATATTGGTATGCATTCTTCCGGCTGTGTCAGATAACACCACATCCACGTCGTGTGCTTTCGCATGCTGCATTGCATCATAAATAACAGCTGCCGGATCACCCTGTTCCTGATGTTTGATTATCTTTACGCCTATCTTATTTGCATGGATAGCAAGCTGATCAATTGCTCCTGCCCTGAATGTATCACCTGCAGCAACTACAACTGACATTCCCTGATCCTTGAAACGTTTGGAAAGTTTGGCAATGGAAGTGGTCTTTCCAGTTCCGTTTATACCTATGAAAACAATATGTACCGGTTTTTCAGCATTCTTCACGAATTCATCAAGGTCAAATACATTGGCACTCATCACATCATAAATTGCATTTTTAAGAGCATCTTCAACAATGTTACCTGTATTGCTACCAATGCGCCTTCTGGTGCCAACTAGCTGGCCCTTTACAGAGCTTACAATTGCTTCTGAGACTGAAAGTGCAATATCGCTTTCAAGAAGTGCCATTTCCAGATCCCAGAGAGGTTCTTCAAGATCGTCTTCATCCAGAATGAACTCCCTTTCAAAAACAAGAGCTTTAGCTTTTTGTGCAAAACCAAATTTCTTATTATTTTTGTTTTCCTCTTCTGGAACTGGTTTAGTTTCCTCAACAGGAAGTTCGGTCTTTGAATTTACTTCTTCCTCTGGAGAAGGAGAAACTTCAACAGGAGATTCCAATTCTTCCAAAGACTCTACTACTTCCTCTACAGGTTCGATAGCAACAGCTTTTTCGTCTATTTTGCTGCCAATCTTATCCTTGAATCCACTAAGTTTTGCCTTGAGTTTATTAAACACGTGATACAACTCGCAAGTTTGTTAAAAATAGAAAAAAAATAGAAAAAAGGTTCACTGGGAACCTGGGTTTCCTTGAGACTCCTGGAGTCTTGTAAGGAATGATTCAATAGCCTGCATCTGCTGGCCTAACTGGGCAAGGGTATTGTTCATATTATCAAGAGCTGTTGTAAGCTTTTCCCTGCGACGCTGGAGAATTTCCTTTGCTTCGGTAAGAGGTCTTTCAACAGTCAACCCTGCACCGATATCAACCACTGCCTTGTCAGTGTGACTGATATTGGCATATACAAATGAACCGGAGCCTATCGGAAACATTATTTCAGAATCAGCTGAAACATTGTTAAGCTCTTCAATTGTGTTAATTGCTCTGTTACAATCTTCCAATGATATCTGGACCATGCTCATCTGCTGCTGCACCATTTCCGCACGTTTCTGAAACTCACGGTGCTGGTTTGCAAGAACCCTTGGATCCTGTCCATTCATATCCGCCATGGATCATGCCTCAGTTATACTTTCGATCTTTATAAAGTTCCTTTTAAGACCATGCTTGCTGCCAAAGAGTGAATACACTTTATCCTCTGCATTCTTCTCGTTCTGACTCTCAATGACCTTTGTGAACTTTTCCCATGCTATTCCGGCCTTGAATGTGCCTTTGACCTGAAATGTCTTCATTTAAATCACCTAAAACCATTATTCTAATAAGTCCAGGGCATCTTCTATTCTTCCCAGTTCATGACCTGTTGTCTGCGAACCTGCAACATAACCTTTGGAATTTGCGATCAGTCCGGAACCTACCATTTGTGTTCCATAGTTAGATGTTCCAATATCCACCGGAAGACCAAATAACTCCTCAAGCACTTCAAGTTCAGTACTTGTTGCCCGAGGATTTACAAGCAAACCTTTATTGGTTGCGACTCCGGCCATTCCTACGGTCTTAGCACCACCTATAGTGCCTCTTTTAACATCTACCTTAAGGGCTTTCTCTATAGCTTCCACCGACCTATCACTTAGTTCCGGATGCACAAGCGCTGCGGAATCATTCGCAAGCACCACATTACCCACTGCATTGAGCTTACTTGGTAATTCAACTACAGGAACATCGATCAGGTCCATACCTCTTATATTGGAATCCATTGGAACAAGCACTGCATTGGAATTTCCCCGACAAAGTGAACCCACAATAGTACTTCCATTGATAAGGGTTTCCACTACATTTGCCTTCAAGAACTTGCATATCTTTTCACGGACAGGCTCTGGTGTACCTTGAGGTACAAGCACTATATCTTCAGTGCATGTTGCAAAAGCCCCTATTATGGGGCTTTCCTGTATAGTTATAGTTCGTATCATTTATTATGTTAAACTAGGAATGATACCCGGGAGCATTTATGCGAGTTCTGCCTGAACTTCGCCATCCTCGAACTTTGCAGCCCTTACACGGATGGAAAGTGGTGGCTTCTCACAGCCGTGTTCCCATACTTTCTCATTGATGGTCTTGTCTAACTTGACCATATCAGGTTCTACCTTCATGTGCTTTGTGAGGTATTCTCTGATAACTATCATAGTCTTCTTGGACCTTTTCCAGCGTGGAATTGACTTAATCTCACGGAGAGGGATCGTATAGATCTGCTCTTTCACTATATCTTCTGCCATTATCATCACCTACTTATTTCACGTCGAGACTGCTTCTTCTCCAGTGTCTTCTCTTTGGATGGCTCACGACCTTACGATCGGTCTTAATGATAACCCAGGTAGGAACCCTGTGGTTCTGCCTGTGTGCTTTTGCCAACCTTGTCTTCTGTCCTTTAGTATTGTGGCTCACTTGTCTCACCTATGCTATGATTTGTATTAAAGTATCGATTGAATTTTGAACTTATAACATAATTATTGTATAAATCTTTAATCATGTCGTTCGTTCGCTGTTTCATTCATTCATGCTCATCTTGCGTTCGATAACATGTGATTGTACATGAGTGGGGAATATTTCTTTGATCTTATCCGGACCATGATTCAGAACGATCATTTCCCTTAGTTCAGCCTCATAATCAGCTTTGAGTACATCCTCACTCAGACCTTCTTCGATGACCAGATGCTTTTTCACAAGTTCGTTCACCGCAGCACGCCCGTATCCTTTCAGAGGACACATATAATGAACACCAAACCGATCCTCAATGCTTCTTATCTGTGACATTTCAAGCATGGGGACACGGTCATCACGGCGAATCCCGTCAGCAATGAATGTGACATTCGGATCAGCCGCAAGATGCTCTATGACGTTTCTGTGAATGAAATTAATCGCGTTCTTGGGAAAGCCATCCTCCATAATCATATCGTATGCCTTTTCAAGAATTGAAACATCGGGATTGATGATCCTGTGCGGAAAACCAAGCCTCTCTGCAGTTTCAGCAGCAACTTCCCAAACAGGAAGCAGTGAAAAACTGCATGTTATAAGTTCAACCTCAAAGAAAGGCTCCAGCAGTATTGCGGACAGAGAACTATCCTTACCACCACTGAACATTACCGATACTTGCATGAAGGGCGCTCACATACGCTTAATAGTTGTTTCCCTCTTTTTGGGTTGCATCTGGACCAGAAGCTGTTTGAGTTTCTCATCGTCGATCATGGTTTGAAGCCTGCCACTCTGTGCAAGCATAATCAACTGATTCTCAAGCTGCTCTACAAGTTCCTTACGGGACATACGCAGATTTGTCAGCCTCTCACGTGCTTCCGGAGTCAGGATCTGACGCATCAGAGCCTGCTTCTTTGCTTCCATCTCAGCCTGCATCTGCTCCTGCTGCATTGCTGCCTGCATATCGCCGCTGCCCATCTGCTGTTGAGCTGCCTGTTGCTGCTGGATCTGTGCAAGTCTTTTTCTTCTTATCTCTTCAAGGTCATCAGTCATGAAACTCACCTTTGCTTATAAGATGTAAGCAGTGATTCCTTATAGGAGTTATCGAACTGGTGATGCACTCAGTATTTAGCAAGACCTGGAATTGTTTCCAGAAGATCCTGTTTTACCTCGTATGCAACATTGTCGAGCATGGACTGTCCCTGTGGGGATACCACACGACCGCTCTTGAGAGCACGGACAAAACCTGCTTCTTCAAGCTGCTGAAGTGCAGTTCTTGCAATTGCACCGCTACCCTTTGCCTTTTTGCCAGGAGCAACGCCTCTGTCCTTCTTTCCTCCATAGACAGATCTCATTCTCTCAACACCGATAGGACCCTGGGTGTATACAGTTCTAAGTACTGCTGCACATCTTGTGTACCACCATTCTGTGTCTATTGGTGGAAGTTCCTTGTGCACACCTGTCTTTACATATGTCGCCCACTCAGGTGGATTAACTTTATCATTCTCTTTCAACTTTTCTGCTACCTTTGCTATAAACTCGGCTGCAGGAACGTCATATACAGTTGTCATTAATATTCTCCTGAATTATAATATCTGTTAAGATACCCACCTTCTGCAGGACTCAATTGCATCTGGTGATTAGTTCAGCTGGATTTGTGATGTTTAAACTATTGGGTAGTATATACGTGTTTCGGCAGTTTTACCCATCAGGATTACTTTCTGAAGGTCTGCTCCCTTGCAGGACCAACTGAAACGTAATCGATCTTTACGCCCATCTTGTCCTCAAGATAACGCACATAATCCTGGGCAGTTTGTGGAAGATCACTGAACTCCTTCACACCTGTAAGGTCATTGTCCCACCCGGGAAGATCCTCATAAATCGGTTTGCATCTTGCAAGTTCTGAAGTATCCTCTGGCGGATAATCAATTTTCTTTCCATCCAGTTCATAAGCAACACAAACTCTTACAGGATCAAGATTGGATAGAACATCAAGTTTAGTAAGTGCTATAGATGTGTAACCATTAAGGTAGATAGCCTTTTTAAGTAAAGGAAGGTCGAACCAGCCACATCTTCTGGATCTGCCGGTAGTTGTACCAAACTCGCCGCCAACTTCCTGGATCTGCTTACCTACATCATCTAAAAGCTCTGTTGGCAGCGGACCTTCGCCAACCCTTGTAATATATGCCTTCACAATGGCCAGTACTTCATCAACCCTTGTAGGACCAACACCAATATTAGCACATGCAGAACCTGCAATCGTACAGGAAGAAGTTACGAATTTCTGGGTTCCGTGAATTACATCAAGATGAGTTCCCTGTGCACCTTCGGCAAGGACATTCCGGCCTTCATCAAGTGCCCTGTTTACCTCATAAGAGACATCTGTTACATAAGAAGCAAAACGCTCACCAAGTTTCACATACTTGTCAATGAGCTCCTTGTCCATAACTATAGAAGGATCACCACCAAGCTCTTTTATGGCTGCTTCCTTGGATGCTGCAAGATCATCAAGTCTTTTGAGGAACTTTTCCTTATTCACAAGGTCACCCATGCGAATCTCATCCCTGGCAACCTTATCGATATATGCAAAACCAATACCACGTTTTGTAGTACCTATCTTCTCAGTTCTCTGAGATTCTCTCAAATCATCAAGTTCAATGTGATATGGCATTATAATACTGGCTTTGGCGTCAACACCAACTCTTGTTGCATCTAACTTAATGCCACCCTCTGCCAGCATATCAAGCTCTTCTGCCAGCACTTCAGGGTTCACAACAGTACCCGGGCCTATCAGTACCCTTGAATCTAAAAGAAAACCAGATGGAATAAGGTGAAGTTTGTATACATCCTCACCTACTTTTACAGTGTGTCCAGCATTGTTCCCACCCTGGAAACGGACAACCAGATCATAATTACCTGATATAAGGTCAACGATCTTGCCTTTACCTTCATCGCCAAATTGTGCACCAGTAATAATAGTAAACATGGGTGCAGAATTACCCTGTTGGCTTAATAAAGTTTTGATTGGGCTTCAGATATCTTCCTCAAACGCAAGCATACGGCAGCCTTCATCACAGAATCCAGATGAATCCACTTTACGACAGCGTAATGCCTTTGTGACCCCCATATCTACAAGAGTGTCTATTAGTTTCTCTGCCACAGTAATACTTACATTGAACCCGGATTGAAGCATGTATATGGCATCCGGCCTTTTTGTAGAATAGAAACATGCACGTGACCTTTTATCAGAATGACAGGTCTCATATGCTTCACATTTCATTACACGGGAACTGTTCTTGAAATGGATGGCAAGACCCTGCCAGGAATACACATTATGCATACCTTTTATGCCATAGAGATTAGCTTTGGTTTTTTCTTTGTGTCGTAACATAGTAATTAATGAATGACAAAAATATAATTACTTTTTGTTTAAAAGATGAACAATAATAATTCTGATAAATTTCCACTAAACAAATTGATCTGCATATCATATCGTAATTAAGCTTTTAAAGACACATTGAAGGGATATCATCCTAAAAATACAAAGTGTTTACAACATAATTTCACAAGGTATTAATAGTATCATGCAGTTTTAATGGACGAGTGGAGATCAAATGCTGACAAGCACAATAATAACCACAACAACCAGTACGATATCTTCAGCAGCAAGTGCTGTGTCAATGACGACACCAGTAGGACTGCCCGAATACGGAGTGCTGGCCGTCGTTGCGCTGATCTTGTTGCTTTCGGCAAAAGAAATATTATCTGCTTCTGAGAAGTGGAACAACTCTCTGGATTGCTCATTAAATATGACAATCCTGCCGTTGTTGGTATCGTTTGTAGCAATAGTGATCTTCAAGATATCAGAAATCATCTGATATCTTTTTCTTTTTTGGCACGATCTTAATTGAAAGAAGAAACATAGTGTTAGGTTGACCTGTTTTCCGACCAATCCTAATAAGCTAAGACTTTATTTATATCTGTTCTTGCGGAATCCTATGAAAATCGCACCGAGACATAATACACCAAGAACAGCACCCATCACACCAAGTTCTGGAAGCTTGTTCTGTACATCGGATGATGATTTATTTTCTAATATATAACCATCCACTTCGCTTGAACTTGTGTCACTTTCAGAGCTTGCAGAAGTCTCATCAGGAGTAGATGCCATTGTATTGACTTCGTCCCCAACACCAGAAGATGTTTTATCGTCACTATTACTAAGAGACTCAGCAGGAACTATTTGAAGAGTGCCCGTATTACTGCTACTTTTCACTGTTGAAGAAGAACTAGAAGAAGGCGAAGAACTGCTGGAACTATCACTATTACTCGAATCATCAGTAATTCCTAAAGATACCTGATGAATCTGTCCGCCTACATTGAGAGTGAACTCACCCTCCGGCATGTTTTCTGTTTTATATGCATATTGGAAATTACCATCAGAATCTGCATTAATAGAACCTTTTCCTCCAAATGTTAATGTGACCTCATCACTTGATGATGTGCCACTTAATCCTATATCATATGTGCCACTTGTTATTTTGCTAGTTCCAAAAGTAGCAATCCCATTATTTACTGTAACAGGAAGCGACGGCAATCCCTGACCCATAACATAAAGAGTTATATCTAGACTATCAACACCTTCAGCTCTTAAACTAAATGATTCAGAGCCTTCAGGAATAGTAATTTTTCCAATTCTATACTCATAATTTCCATTTGAAACAGATTGGATCTTTTCAAAGTCTATAGATACAGATATCTCTTCGTTAGGAGATGCTTTTCCAGATACAGTCACTATATCTCCAGGAGCTGGATTCTCTGGAGAGATTGCAATTTCAGTTACTTCTGCTAAAGCTGTTGCAGTCATCAACAATAAAGCAGTACCTAGAATCAGTAAGAAGAATGAACTTTTTTTAATGAAGCCTGTTGAACTGTTAAACAGGCTTTTTTTATGAACCATATAAGATGCATCTCCGTAAATAATTATAAAGCATATTTAGCACATATGCTAATCTTAAAATTTCTTGTAGTATACTATTCAGCTATTTATTTAACAATTCCTGTAAATTTTTTTAAAAATATAGATATTATGTAATTATATTTTTAAAAAAGATGAACAAAGAAAAAGCTAAGATAAAATAAATTAATCAAGCAAGTAGAGGAATTATGCCGAAAAGGAAGATGTTTACCAGACCGTGAGCAAGTGCAATAAAAGGTAAACTGTTCGTTTTCTGGAACAGATAACCAAAAACCAAACCTGCAAATACTGTGAAAAATATCTCATAAATAGTCCCGTAACCAGAGTGCATTACACCGAATAAAAGACTTGCAAGTAGCAAACCCCTGAATTCTCCAAAAGATTCTGAAAATCTGGTTTGAATCAATGACCTGAAAATCAGTTCTTCCATAAAGCCAACAAAGAAGATCATGATAATTGAGAGCTTCAATAAGCTTCCAATTGAGAGATCTGGTATCAGATTGCCTGCATGAATTGTAAAATGTTCACCCTGTGCAATAAGAAAACCGACTACAAATGCAAGCGGAATATATTTTCCCATATTTCTGAATTGGAAACCTAAAGTTTCTTTAGAGATATTTTGATGGCGTATCACCAGATATGTCGGCACTATTAATGGAGCATATATGTAAACATAGAGATTAATCGTCATTTCAGAAAATACTGGCATTGACATGTTCAAGAGACGAAGAATAGGGAGTAAAGTCAATACCTGCAGACTCCTTGCCACATGTGTACCG
Organism: Methanolobus vulcani; assembly: GCF_900100715.1. Classification (GTDB taxonomy): domain Archaea; phylum Halobacteriota; class Methanosarcinia; order Methanosarcinales; family Methanosarcinaceae; genus Methanolobus; species Methanolobus vulcani. The sequence continues at coordinate 12,128 of NZ_FNCA01000001.1, forward strand.
TCAATCCATATGGATGAAACAGATAAAGCAATCAACGTAATAACATGTAATGTGATTCCTGCCTTGTAATTACCGGAATAAAGAAGTAACTCCGCTAGTATTATCATTAACATTGCAACAGATATTATATATGTATCTGTCAAGCCCGGAACTACAGAATCATCAGTATCCCTATTTGCTTTTTTGAAGCTGTTACGGAAGTTCCAGGAACCTTTCAGTTTTTCGTGCTTCATTAAACAGCCTCCGTTACATTGATCCATAAATGCAGATCCCTGTAAGGTTCTGTCATATTATCGTCCCTGTAAAGCAGATACTGCAACTTCATATCCTCACCAGTAACAGCCGGTATGAATGACACAGGTTTTTCCCATGTGACATTGTGAGCAAGTGAAATATGATTCAAACCTGGAGGCGTTTCAATAGTTTCATTATTCAGTCGTATAACTATGGAATAATTCACCACTGAATATTCATGATTCACTATTCCTATTATCACATCCACACTCTCACCAAGCTCAAGCTGGGTCTTGTAGTCATCTGCCATCCTCTCCGGACCCAGTATATAGAATTCAGTGAACTTCTCACCCTGTTTAGGAGTAACGACAACATATACAAGAGTCATTACAGATACAAGTATTGAAATTACGAGAATTATCGTAAGAATACGATCGAGTCTTGACTCTGGCTTCTCATTTATTTCTGCAATGACAGATTCGTACATTTCCCGGAAAGGAACAGAGAATGCATCTAAACCTAATGCTTCACGTCTGTAGACTGCCACAATTGACATAAGTATTGTGAAATTGGTCAGGAATACCAGTATAGGTACAAGTCTTATACCCCATGGAGTATAGTTCAGACCAAGCCCGATTAATGGAACAACTGCAATGCTAAGCCCAAAACTCAAGGCAATACGTTCTATGCCATCCAGATCATTTTTCCCCGGAAAGAGAGCAGCTATCAAAGCATAACCCGGAAGGAACAGAACCATTGGCAAGCCAAGCGCAGTACGTATAGGACTATCGCTCAAAAAAGGAGTAAGCACGAATATGTCTGTAAGGAGAACAAGTGCTATGACCAGTTTGATGTCCGTAGGTGTATGTTTTTTATCGGGCATGTCTTTTACTAGGTACAGTATATAGCATATTTAATACTTCTGAAAGGTTTACCATTCTGAATGAGACAATTTGCACTGTACTTAATAGAAATAAACTTGTTCATTACAAGACAATATATAAATATTATACTATACTAATACGTAAATGTTAACATGTTCAAATTTACTGCATTTATTGTGCACATTATACAATTTATAGCATAAATAAGAAAATAGTCTAATTCAAAACTACACCGAATTTACAAATAGTAATGATATTTATGTACGTTCCATCATCTGAAATTGATAACATTGTTGATGCAGTTAAAAATCTTAATGTTAAAAACAATGAGGCTGTCCTCTTAATGATAGGAGAGAGAAATCACCCTGACATCGATATTCTTATAGCTGAACTGAACGAAATGAAAATTGATTTCTTTGGTGCTATCTTTCCCGGAATAATTCATAATACTGATACATATGACACAGGGACAATAGTTCATGTGATTCCAATAATTTATAAACCAATACTCATTGAAGGAATAAAAGATCCACGAAAAAAGCTGGAACAAAGTACAGCATCGTTCAATTTATTGTGCAAAAAAGGGGCAACTGCTTTTATCATAGTAGATGGGATGACAGCAAATATTGCCCCGCTTCTTACTTCCATGTACAACCTTTTTGCAGACTCAATAGAATATCTTGGCTGTGGTGCTGGTTATATAGATATGCAGCAGAAGCCCTGCATCATTTCTCCCGAAGGGTTCTTTGAAGATGCTGCACTGATCACATTCTTTGATACAGAATGCGAAATAGGAGTTCATCATGGATGGAAACGAGACGTTGGGCCATTGGTTGTTACAAAAAGCTTCGGCAATATCATAAAAGAGTTAAACTGGAGAAATGCTTTAGAGGTATTCGGAGAAGCGCTTCAGGTAAACTATCAAGTTGATATCAATACGGACAATGGATATAATGTACTAAGTCACTATCCTTTTGGAATATATGTAGAAGACCATGAAGATCTAATAAGGGAAGTATTAAAAATCAATGACAATGGAGAACTGGTCTGTGCAGGGAACATTCCGGAAAATGTGGTGCTCAGTATACTGAAAGGAGATAAGGAAGAGCTATTCCATGCTGCTGAAATGGCTGTTGAGGACTGCCTGGGTGAAAATAACATCGATGCTGAACATTGTTTTGTTATAGACTGCATAGGAAGAGCATCATATCTTCAGGATGATTTTAAAGAGGAACTGTCTACAATAAAGAGAAAAATTGAAAGTAAAAGTGTAAATGTGGTGCCAGAAGGCGTTCTTTCCGCGGGGGAAATTGCCTCTATGAAAGGAGATGTGCTGGAATATTTTAACAAAACAATTGTTATAGGAGTTCTTCATGGACCACGAGAAAAAGTATGCAGAAATATTTAACCAGATATCCCTGCTATACGAACTTTCACTTTCAGTAGGCAACTCACTGGACATTACTGAAAATTGTGATGTTTTTCTGAAGAAACTAATGTCCAGGAAAAAAGTGAATTTTGCGTCAGTATGGATCAAGGATGAATTCCTCGATTTTAAAGTCTCGGAGAGTGCAACTCTTGCCTATGCAAATCCTGAGTATTATATCAAATTGAAAAATGTGCCAGTACACCATCCTATATTCAGAGAGATCAAGTCCCAAACGCCATTCATTGTCAGTGCAACAGAGGAGAAATTCAGGGACATTGTCATTGAAGATAGTTTTAGTTCCGGAATGTGCATACTATTTCCACTTAAAGATTTTGGTGTTCTGAAGCTTTACTGGGTTAATGAACTTAAAGAACCTGCATACGTGGCAAACCAGCTGAGTAAGGTTGTATCAAAATTCGCATTCTCACTTGAAGCCTGCCTTTTGCATAACAGGGCTCTCTGGGAAATGGAGGAAAAGAACAAAGAGTTTGAGGCAAGACTGAATGCAGAATCATCCAACCGCGCTAAAAGTGAGTTCCTTGCCAATATGAGCCATGAGCTGCGCACACCACTGAATTCCATAATCGGCTTCTCAGAAATGCTTACAGAAGGTAATTTCGGAAATCTAAATGAAAAACAGATCCGATATGCAAATAATATTTCCAACAGTGGAAAACATTTACTGACAATCATCAACGATATCCTTGATCTTTCAAAGATAGAAGCCGGAGAGATGGTATTGAACTATGGAGAAGTTTCTGATAAGAATCTCATCGATGAGATCATAACTATCCTTAAACCCATTGCATCAAAAAATCAACTCACATTAGAGAGAATTAATATTGAAGATATAACCATACAGGCTGATCAAAGCAAACTAAAACAGATAATGATCAATCTTGTAGGAAATTCTCTTAAATTTACACCTGCTGGCGGATATGTGCACCTGTCCACATACATGAAAAATAACAAGTTATACATCCAGGTAGAGGACACTGGCATTGGTATTTCTAAAGAGAATCAGAAAATACTCTTTGAACCATTCAAACAGCTTGATTCAACCCTGAGCCGCCAATATGATGGAACCGGCCTTGGTCTCTCACTTGTAAGAAAGCTGGTAGAAATGCACCATGGAAATGTCGTTGTAAAAAGTGAAGAAGGAAGAGGTAGTATTTTTACCATAATATTACCGACTGTACATACAGATAACCCTCGATAGCTATTTATTTCATAATCCCAGATTGGAAGTGTAGTATCGTAAGTATTATCAAATAGATACTATGGGAGTGAAATAAAATGCCAGCTGTTGTTGATAAGAATACATGTACAGGATGCGAGCAGTGTGTTAATTCCTGCCCGGTAGAAGCAATCTCAATGAACGATGACGTTGCAGTTGTCGACCCAAACGAATGTGTCGATTGTGGTGACTGCGTTGATGTCTGTCCAGTGGAAGCAATCACCTTAAAGTGATGCTTTTTTCTTTTTTGTTTGTTTTAACTGGTAAGTTTTTCCATACAAGCTGCAAGCTTCCTGATTCCCTCTTCAATATCATCTGGATCAGAATTGGAGTAATTCAGCCTTAAAGTATTAGAACCGGCTCCCTCAATGGTATAGAACGGATTGCCAGGTACAAAAGCAACATTTTCCTTTATAGCCAGATCAAATAGTTCCATAGAAGAAACACCTTCCGGCAATGTGACCCAGACGAACATACCGCCTTGCGGTTTAGTATAGCTTATACCTTCCGGAAAATAGCGGGACATCATGTCAACCATGTGGTCACGCCTTGACCCATACGCACTCTTGATCTTAGATATATGCCCGTCAACATCATTGTCCATAAGATACTGAGAGATTATCCTTTGTGAAAGATAATTAGAATGCAGGTCTGCCGCCTGTTTTACAACAAGAAGTCTTTCCATGATGTCTTTCTTTGCACATATCCATCCAAGTCGCATGCCCGGAGCAATTATCTTTGAGAAGGAACCCATAAGAATTGTATTTTCCAGATAACTCCTGATAGTTGGTACGTCCTCTCCTGCAAACCTCAGTTCACCGTAGGCATTGTCCTCAACACAAACAACTCCATGTTTATCGAGAATCCTGGCTGTTGCCACCCTTTTCTCTTTTGAATATGTAACACCGGAAGGATTCTGGAATGTTGGAACCGTGTAGAAAAGTTTTGCATCGCTTTCTTCCAGGGTTTTGTCAAGCATTTCAATGTCGATACCATCATCAAGAAGAGGAACTTCCCTAAACTCCGGTTCGAATATTGAAAATGACTGGATAGCACCGAGATAACCCGGGCTTTCTATGACAACTCTGTCCCCTTTGTTCAGGAAGACCTTGCCTATAAGATCAAGACTCTGCTGTGAGCCGTTTGTGATCAGAATCTCAGAAGGATCGATCTTAAGTCCGCTCTTTTCAAGATACCTCTGCGCAATGAACTCACGTAAAGGGAAATAACCTTCAGTGGTACTATATTGCAGGACATTCGCAGCGTCCTCTGACATGACCTTCGCAGCCGCTGCTGCAAGTTCCTCTGCCGGGAATAGTGCAGGATTAGGCAGTCCACCGGCGAATGATATTATCTCCGGCTGCTGTGTGACTTTCAAGATCTCCCTGATGAAGGACTTTTTGCTGTTCTCCATCCTGTCAGCGAACATGGTAACCATGAAATGGGCTTCAAGTCATGATGCATATTAAATCTTTTCATTAGTATGCAGACTAAGTGGCACCAGCAATTGCAACAAGGGTTAATGCTTGTTCCCGAATTCAGTGCAAGAATCTGCTTATAATATCATTCCTATAGCTGGCACCGTTGCCAGACAGCTATCATACATCACTATAGTATCTTCTATTGTTCTTTCATTTACATGTTCCCACTTATCAAATTCTGCAAGAAGACTTGCCTTTAGCAGGAACATGTCCTTGACCTTTTCTAATTCGGAAACTGCCAGACAGGACAGTGAGATTAGATTGTCTCCCTGCTCCAGAGCCTTTCGATAGACAACACCTGCAAAATGATCGGTAGAAGCAAGTCTGCTAAGATAAATTGAAAGGTCCCTGGCAGCTTCAGATGAAAGCGGTTTTACAGAGAAATTAGAATAGACTATATTATCGATATTCTTAGTTTCCCCGGTTTCCTTCAATATCATTCTGCGCACGAAACCATCCTCCATCCTGAAAACCTGCCATTCCAATTCTTCGGTCAGGTATGTTGGCAGGTTCAGGAAATTCTCTGAAGACAGTTCCACTTCAAACTCTCCCCTTGCCTCATCACTCACAGACCACGGATAGAACAGCATCTTATCAACATGCTCCAACAGTAAAGTATGAAGCTGATCAGGAGTCATGTAATCATGGATCTTTTCAGGCAGCGAAGCATACAGTGCCTTTGACTTTTCCAGCATCTGATCCATGAGACCTTCCGGGAGTTCAGCAATTGCCTCTTTTCCAAGATCGGTCATATCATTCACGGCTTCATCTGAAAATCCCCTGCATGACATACTCGGATATAATTGCACCCTCCAGCCGAAGAAGAACTTCACGGGGAATGTCCTGCACAGGAGGGATCTGATATCATAAATTCCACATCTTTTGTCATCTCTGAGCAGTATGCAGGACCCACGGTCTTGTCGCTGCCTCATTGTGTAGATCCCGTTAAGACACGAATACTCATTTTTCCATTTCCTGAAGGCTTCACTGTTCTTTTCCAGTATTATCGAGAAATACTTTTCCCATTCTCTCACCTCCGCCGGGAATGAACAGCAAAATCCACATCCTTCCAGACAATTGAATCTAAGTCCCTTTAATGGCGAAAAATCTATCTCGGTCATTTTTGCAACTCTCCCTGAAAACCATATTTAGATACAGGAGTTCATATCCGGTCTTGTGTCAGAAACTAAAAAAGATACAGAACACGTATCCTTGCATTGAACTATTATTACCATTCAGTGACCTGAACCCATATTCAGACACACATATCATTTTGAAAATATAGTGATGATCACGTCATCTTTTACAACTAGAACAGTTTTCTATTGCATATATCAAGGTTGTTTTAATATTAAAATCCTTTCAAAGCTTAATACCATGATTAAAGCTGAATAATACTTCAATATCTAATATAAATCCATAAATATGCATAAGTTACACCACAAATAAAGACAAGTGTAAAATCCACCCAGACCAGAGATGTCCTGAAATGCCTTTTGTAAGTGAATGTAAGTGGAAAATGAAAAATAAAAAAATAGATAGTTTAATGTAATGAACTCTTTTATATATTAATAAACCAAATTAGTGCCAATGAGTGGTATTTCTTTTGCCAATGAACTACTTAGAAAAGGAGTGCATTTTACCTCGATACTCATTGTGCTCGTTTATGCATTCATGGGAAAACAGGCATGTCAGGCGCTTCTAATAACATATCTTGTGCTGACATTGGGCATTGAGCACCTCAGACTTGACAGGGGATTTAAACTTCCTGTTTTGCACGTAGTTTTGCGCCAAAAAGAAAAAAGTGCCATTGGCTCATATGTCTATTTCACAATTGGAGCCCTGATAGTAGTATCAGTTTTCAGCAAAAACATAGCCTTTGCAGCTATCCTTATGACAACATTCGGGGACATGAGTGCCGCACTAATTGGAAAGAGATATGGCAGAAAAAGGATCAATAACGGTAAAAGTCTTGAAGGTTGCATAACTGAATTTATAGTAGACCTTATAATAGCGGTCCTGTTACTTGAGAATCCTTTTATTTCACTTCTTATGGCATTTACTGCAACCTATGTTGAAACGACATTTGTGAAAATAGATGATAATCTGGCAATCCCTATATTCTCTGCTTCGGCTGCAGAACTCACATTACTTATACTGACAATGCTGCAATAGTCAATATAAGTAGAAAACAAGAATAGACTGAATGATATTTTGTGGAATAATTTCAAATTCCATAAAAATAACGTACAAAAGTTGCATTTTATCTTACTCATCAGAATCCTTTAATACTCATGAATCCAATCTAATAGAGTATGACCGAGAACAAGAAAGATGAAAATAAATTAACAGAGGACATGGAAGGAAAGAATTCCTCAAGGCTGTTACTTGAGAATACATTCTACAAGCCATTTAGTGCTGAAGCTCCTTCTACACCGGGTTTTAAAATTGAATTTACACAGCACAAATCTGCAGGCCTGCAGAGCGCATCTGATATGTGGATAGATAAGGACAGGCTCTTTGAAGGTGTCAGAGACCAGAAAGACATTGACAAACTCAGAAAAATGTCAGGTCTTTAAATATTCTTTTTTTGTTTTTACTCATTTTTCACAACAATCTACTTTAGTAGAAGAAAATTAATTTTACTGCTTCTTTCTCAACTTAGACCCTGAAAGTATATCAAGCCAACTTGATTTATAGGCAAGAATATTTTTTGACAAGGTATTTATACCACGCGATAATACGTAATTATACACTCAACTGAATTACTCTAAAGAGGTTAAAAATATGGCACCATGGGAATATGATATCAAAGCTGTTCGCTACGGTGAATGGGACAGCACAAAGGAAGACTTGAACAGGATCGGCATGGATGGATGGGAACTTATCCGATTCTCAGAAGATATCGATGACAACGGAATGATAAAAGCGTTCTTTAAAAGACCTGTTGACTGCCTTGAAGTCTGATCTTTTTCTTTCTTTTATTACATCGGTCATATCATAAACTTAACTTGTTTTATTGATTCAATATTGGTATATGCTATAAAGGATATTTGATGCCCATTAGTAGGATTTAATTTTCAGATACCTGTTTTTTGTTCATAAACAGGAAGTATCACATGTACGGTTGTACCTACATCTTTAGTACTTTCCAGCCAGATATCACCACCATGACTGATAACGATCTTCTTGCTAATGAACAGACCAATTCCGGTCCCACTGTACTTTCTGGTAGGAGAACCATCTACCTGATAGAAATCATCAAAGACAGATTCCAGTTGCTCATGAGGAATACCGATACCTGTATCTTCCACCGATATGTGAACCTTATCTCCTATCAGAGAAGCAGAAAGAATAATATTCCCACCTGACGTGGTGAATTTAATAGCATTATTAAGGAGGTTCCAGAAAACCTTGGCAAGATATTCCTCATCACCTTTTATCATTGGAAGTGACGAGTCTATATATAGTGACAATCTTATTCCTTTGGATTCAGCATCATGAGAGACGTTGTTTGTAATTTCAGACAGCAATTTGCGAAGGTCCAGACTTACCAAACTACATTTGATACCACCCTTACGGGAGCTGGCAACATAAAGTAAGGAATCGATGAGCTTTTCAAGATCTTGTGAGCTATTTATTATTTTGGAAAGAGCATTTTTCTGCTCAGTACTAAGCTTACCCATATTCTCATAATACATCAATTCTGCAAATCCTTTTATGGAATTCATAGGAGTACGCAGCTCATGACTGATATTTGATATGAATTCATTCTTGAGCAGATCAAGCGATTTCAGTTCTTCGTTCTTTATGGAAAGTTCTTCAGCGAAGTTTTTGAGAGCAGTTTCCGTTTCTTTCCTTTCCGTAATATCCTTACCTGCAGCAAGCATTCCTGTAATCTCGCCAAACTCATTCTTTATGGCCGATGCATGCCACATTACAAGTTTCAGATCTCCATTTTTAGTGAGAGTGGCCGATTCGCAATACCGGCTATCATCACTTTTGCTACCTAACATTGAATCACAGATCTCTCTTATATGCTGGCGGTCATTTTTTGGAATAAGTGTTTCTAACCAATTTGAACCTAGTATATCCAATCTTGTGTAACCCAGGAGTTCCTCCACTTTTTTATTCACAAGAGAAATATTGTCATCAACATCAAGTATGAAGAACATCACACCAGAATCATCAAGATATTTCTGTGTCAGTTCTTTTTCCATCCTGAGTTCACTTGTCTGCTGAGCTACAGATGTCTCAAGGTCCCTCTGTCTGTTAAGAACAAAATAACTCATGATTGTAAGTAAGAGTACCGGAAGAATGGTTATTAGTTTAAAAAGAGTTACTTGCTCTGCAATAGATGCCTCCCAGCCTCCTGCAGGTATTCGCGCAAGTTCCCATTGTTTATTGTATAAATAGATAGTCTGAAGTACGGGGTACTGCCTGAAAACATCAGGGTTTCCGATTATGGTCTGATTGTCGGTTCTCAATGCGATATTGGAACTGTTTACATTGATTCCAACATCCTGAAAAATATAAGGCATGTCTATGACCATTGTTGTAAGGGCAAAGAACTCTCCATCTACGTATGTGGCTTTTCTTGCCACCAATCCAAAACCTCCCTGCCTAAGTTCATAGGGTCCACTTAGAATGACATCCCCTGAAACAATGGTCAGATTCACATCATTCCTTACATTTTCCCGACTGTCGTTGATAAGATCATGACCTATCATAGATCCGGCTTCTGACCCCGGATAGATATATGTCTGGACACCACCAGGCGCAACGGCAAAATTGCGAATTCCTCCAGACGTGGAGTAAAATCCCCTTATATAATCAGAGAAATGTTTCTCTATACTATCGCAATTATTGTGTACTTGTGTAAAAGATGACAGACCTTTCAGAAGGGAGATCCTTTCTTTAATGCTCATTGACAGGGAATCAGCCTGTAATATTAACGTTTTAGTCTCTTCCAATCTTAGTTCTGAATAAAGGTCCTGCTCATACCAATGACAAACCTGGAACCATAAAATAATCAGAATGAGGAATATACCAATCGTTACGGCAATATTCATAAAATGGATTGAAAGATTTGTACTTTTTTCTGTATTTTGTCCATTCCCACGGCTAAGACTCTCACTTTTCCCCATGTTACCCATTTAAACTGAGCATACAAACTTCATAAACTTATTGGTTAGTAAACAATATTATTATATAAAACATAAACATATTGTTTGCTATTCTATTAAGAACTGTCAATATGCATTACAATACGACATATACGAAATATTTAAATACAATTAGGACGGTAAACAGATTCTGTTCATAGAGCAAATATAAATAGAAGCTCTCTGGATAGTATCAACAAAAACAGGTAGATAGATACAATGGCAGAAACTGTTGCAAATTTGAACACAATACACGTCCCGGAGGGTTACAGCCTCAAGAGGATACAGTTCTATTTCTGGTTAGGACTGTTTTCAGCTGTATTCCTGAGATTAATAATAATTGCAGATTATTACAACGGGATATTGTCAAAAGCTCTGTTCTACCTGGGAGTACTGGGATATCTCGTGTTCTTCGCACACAGGTATCATGTTGCAACACGCAGGGTCGAAGTTTTGAGAAACCTTGAGTTGCTCAGTAAGATAGAGAGTAGGACTCCTTTGAGTGAAGAGGATTACCACGGATTGCAATATATTATGTGGAGCCTTTCCGTGTCAAAGGAACGTATGAATTACCTGGTAATATTTGCCTTCTCGGTAATAGCAATAGTATTATCACTGGCACTTGACCTGGGTATTGTTTGAAGAACAAAAATAAAGAATCAGAAAAATGACCTAATAAAACGAAAAACACCAAAGAAACAGGTGATATATATGAACCCAACAAAGGAAGAGATCTTTGACAAGGCAAAGCATGCTGTAATGGATCTCGATGAAATTGCCGTCGAAAAGATAGCCTACGAAGCCCTGGAAGCAGGAGTTAGTCCGGTAGAACTGATAGAACTCGGATTTGTGGAAGGCATGAAAGCCGTAGGAGACCTTTTTGAGGAAGGCAAGTCACAGCTTGCAGAAATATTTGAAGCATCACACGTAGTAGAGTCAGGTATCAATATACTCAGACCTGCGATCATGGGTTCCAAAAATGATGTATGCCTCTTCGGCAACCTGGTTGTCGGAATGTGAGCGCATTTCACACCAATTGTTTTGTTCCTGACAAAACAATTCCTCCTTCTTTTTCTCCTCCATTTTTTACTATTATTGATCAAATAACAGGCCATCTGTTATGTGAAAAAATTTAATATGACTTTTTGAAGCAGGCAAAGTTATTTATTCCAATGCGGGTTTTTATACCCTAGTCTGATAGTCCTGCAAAAATATATTAAGAAAATTTAACAGATGCAGCGACTTACGTTGGATAGGACTGTTCCCTGATACAATATTGAATGATCCCGGCATCAAGGCCGGTTTTAACTTTGCATATAATTGCTTAACTAGAATTACATTTGAATAGGTGACATTATGAAATGTGCTGATCTTAAAGATCCTTTTGGATCCAGACAAACTATTAATATTGATGATAAAGAGGTAACATTCTATAGCTTAAAAAAGCTTGAAGAGGCAGGCATTGCCAATATTTCAAAGTTACCTTACTCGATCAGAGTACTGCTTGAAGCTGTTCTTAGAAACGTTGACGGAAAAGTGATCACAGAAGATGATGTCAAGAATCTTGCAAGCTGGAGTCCTGAAGGGGTACTTGCAGTCGATATTCCTTTCATTCCTTCAAGAGTAATAATGCAGGACTTCACTGGTGTACCTGCAGTAGTAGACATCGCAGCCATCAGAACTGCCATGAAGAGACTTGGAGGAGATCCGTCTGCCATTAACCCTGTCATCCCTGCAGACCTTGTTATCGACCACTCCATACAGGTAGACTATTATGGTACATCATATGCACGTAACTGCAATGAGAAATATGAGTTCCACCGCAACACAGAAAGATACGAGCTGCTCCACTGGGCACAGAACGCTTTTGATAACCTGAAAGTCGTTCCACCTGCAAGCGGTATTATCCACCAGGTCAACCTTGAGTATCTTGCATCTGTCGTTCACATGAAAGAAAAATGTGGCGAACTTGTTGCATATCCTGATACCATTGTCGGAACAGATTCCCACACCACCATGATCAACGGACTTGGTGTACTTGGATGGGGAGTTGGCGGTATCGAGGCTGAAGCTGTAATGCTCGGACAGCCATATTACATGCCAATACCTGAAGTTGTCGGATTCAAACTTACAGGAGAGCTTAAGGAAGGTGTTTCATCAACTGACCTTGTACTCACAGTAGTACAGATGCTCAGGGAACACGGTGTTGTCGGAAAGTTCGTGGAATTCTACGGACCAGGATACAAAGCACTTGAACTAACTGAAAGGGCCGTACTTGCTAACATGGCTCCTGAATACGGTGCAACAATGGGATTCTGCCCTGTAGATGAAGTTACACTTGAATACATGACCATGACAGGCAGAACTGCAGACCAGGTTGACCTTGTCAGGAAATACTGTAAACAGCAGGGACTTTTCCTTGAGAATGACGCACCTGAACCAGAATTCACTTCAACACTGGAACTTGACATCAGCACAGTAGAACCATCCCTTGCAGGACCAAAAAGACCACAGGACCGCATACCAGTTCCTGAAATGTCAAGGGCATTCCATCAGACAATGAAAGAAGTGTTCGCTGCAAAAAGCGGAAAAGTAGCATGTGAAACTGACCCTGATTATGGACGCTGGCTCAGCGAAGGTGGCTACAGTGTTTCTGAAATAACACATCCACATCACACAGGCATTACAAAGATTAAATGTGCAGATGACGTTGTTGCTGTAACACACGGCTCAGTTGTCATTGCATCCATTACATCATGTACTAACACATCCAGCCCGGCACTTATGATCGGTGCAGGACTGCTTGCCAAGAAAGCTGTTGAAAAGGGACTTAAGGTCAAGCCATTTGTTAAGACAAGCCTTGCACCAGGTTCCCGTGTAGTTACTGACTACCTTGAGGAAGCAGGTCTTATGCCATACCTCGATGCACTGGGATTCCACCTTGTAGGCTATGGATGTCTCACATGTATCGGTAACAGCGGCCCCTTAAGAGAAGCCGTCTCAAATGAGATAGAGAACAAAGACCTCACCGTTGCAGCAGTTCTCAGTGGTAACAGGAACTTTGAAGGCAGAATAAACTCCCAGGTCAAAGCGAACTATCTTGCATCTCCGATGCTTGTTGTAGCATATGCACTTGCAGGAACAGTTGACATTGACCTCGCAAAAGAACCAATTGCCTGTGATCCAAACGGACAGCCTGTTTATCTGAAGGACATCTGGCCTGGTAAGGAAGAGCTCAATGAATGCATCCGTGGTGCAGTCACACCTGAGATGTTCAAGGCACAATACTCCAACGTTTACCAGGGAACAGAACTCTGGAGAAACCTTGATGCACCTGAAGGTCTGCTTTATGACTGGAATGCGGACTCCACCTACATACAGGAACCACCATTCTTCAAGGATTTCCCACTTGAAGTGGACGGCCTCGCTGATATCAAAGGAGCAAAAGCACTTGCACTCCTTGGAGACAGTATTACCACCGACCACATATCACCAGCAGGTTCAATCCCTTCAAGCTATCCTGCAGGAGAATATCTTATCGCAAAAGGAGTAGATGAGAAGAACTTCAACTCATACGGTTCAAGGCGTGGGAACCATGAAGTAATGATGAGAGGAACATTTGGAAATGTACGCCTCAAGAACAAACTTGTAGGTAAAGAGGGTTCATGGACAATTTACCTCCCTGAAAATAAGGAAATGCCTATTTATGATGCTGCAATGAAATACATGGATCAGAAGATACCACTGGTAATTGTAGCAGGAAAGGAATACGGTACCGGAAGTTCACGTGACTGGGCAGCAAAGGGAACCCAGCTTCTTGGAATTAAAGCTGTTATCGCAGAATCATTTGAAAGGATACACCGCAGCAACCTTGTAGGTATGGGCGTATTACCACTCCAGTTCAAGAGTGGAGGATCTGCTGAAACGCTTGGACTTACAGGAAACGAGACATACGACATAATCGGAATTGAAGGGCTCAAACCATTCGGAGAACTTACTGTTACAGCAAAGTCCGACGATGGTGAAGAAAAGACCTTCAACGTGGATGTCCGTCTTAACTCAGAAATTGAGATCGAATACTATATGAATGGAGGAATTCTGCATAAGTTCCTCAGAGACAGAGTAAAGGGTGAATGAAAATTCACTCCCCACACTCGTTTTGAAATTTTTGCTTGATTAAACTAACTATAATTATAATTCATACTAAATTCAAGCAAACTTTAATATATGGACAATTGAAAGGTATTATTAATATTCTATCATTGGACATATTCTATCAAAACGTACATTTGATCCATCGGGGGATTTTTGAATGGAAGAGATGAAAAAAGGCCTTGAAGGCGTAGTAGCTTTGGATACCAAAATATCCTATATAGATGGTATCCAGGGAATCCTGAAGTATAGGGGCATTAAAATAGAGGATCTGGCTGATCTCTCTTATGATGCTGTTTCCTACCTTCTCATCAATGGAAAGATTCCCGATGAAGCAGAGTTGTCCGAATATTCCCGGATGCTTACAGAGAATCGTCAGATAAATGGGAAGCTAATTGAAGTGCTCAAGGAGTTTGACTTTGGTGTTGAAGCCCTCGATGGTCTTCGAACTGCAGTATCCTGTACAGCACACTTTGATATAGAGAACAATCATCATACACCTGATGCAAACAAGAATAAATCCATAAACCTTGTTGCTAAGTTCCCAACCATCGTTGCAGCTCTTCACAGGGCAAGTTTTGGTTATGAAACCATCGAGCCCATGGATAATCTGTCCCATGGAGCTAACTTCCTTTACATGTTAAGTGGAAGGATACCTACTGAACTGGAAGCTGAAGCAATGGAAAAGGACCTCATACTCAGTGCAGAGCATGAGCTTAATCCTTCTACTTTCTCATTAAGAATAGCCGCATCAACACTCTCAGACATGTATTCAGCAGTCATATGCGGTCTTTGCACACTCAAAGGACCACTACATGGCGGAGCCAGAAAAGGTGTGATGGATATGCTTGATGAGATTGGCAACATCGAGAATGCGAGGGGTTATGCCCTTGGAAAACTTGAACGCAAGGAAAAGATCATGGGATTTGGTCATCGTGTATACAAGACACTTGATCCAAGAGCAAGGATATACAAGGATGTTGCCAGAAAACTTGCAGAAGAAAATGGTGACACATACTGGTTTGATCTTGCCGAAGAGATCGAGCATATTCTCTACCACGAATTCATAGAGATAAGAGGAAAGCCAATTTATCCAAATGTTGATTTCTATTCCGCAGTTGTGTACAAATATCTTGATATTCCTGCCGAACTTGCAACTTCTATCTTTGCAATGGGAAGGGTTTCAGGCTGGATCGCGCACTGCATGGAACAATACTCAGACAACAGAGTTATCAGGCCAAGGGCGCACACTGTGTGAACCCCTGCCTGTGTCTCTTTTCACATTCGTTTTTAAGACTTGTATTCATTTTTTCAAAACCCGCACGAGTCTTCTCACCTACAATATATAGGATCAGAGGAGCAAGTATACCTTTGAACCTTTCACACTGAATAAGTCTTGTACGACCGTTTTCAAGCTCTTCAAGCCTGAAAGCATGTTCCCCGTCAAATATCCCTTTGACCCAGAGATTACCAATCCACCTGAATTCATTGCCAGATTCCAGTTTTGTAATAACAGGAGTCATGTCAATTCCTTTTGTCCCGGGTGGACGAAGATGAACATCAAGTTTAGAACCAAGCTCAAGTTTACCTTTTATTTTTGTGATAAAAGGATTCCATGTTTCAAATTTGTCAAAATCTGTCAGGAGGTCCCAGACCTCATTTATAGGAGTTTCAATTACAATATCAGTACATATCTTATGCATTGTGAGGATAACCTCCGGAAAAAAGGACAAAATAAGACAAAAATAATAGATTGTTCACACTAATTACCTGCATAACTTTTCAACTGTTTTAGCGCTAATGAAATATATATTTTTAGATGATATGAAAATGCAATACATAAATTACAATATCACCTACATACTGAAAAGAAGCAAATACGAAATATATTCATGAACATGTATAGTCGCCTATGTGCGCTAATAGCTTACATGATTTAAAAGTCTTGCTATATTTAACGGATCTAAATGCAAAACAATGTTGACACTGAATCTCAAGTTTTTTATACAAAATGCTGTATTCAATAAATGATAATGATTGGAAGGTAATTAACATGAGTGAAACACAGAAACATGGTGTTCCGGCACTATTGTCATTCTTCATCCCAGGGCTTGGACAGCTGATCAAAGGAGAAATATTCAAGGCGATCGGTATATGGGTCGTAGTAGGGATCTGCTTTTTATTACAATTTATCCTCATAGGCTATGTCATTGGATTTATTGTATGGGTCTGGCAGATATACGATGCCTATAACAATTGATCAAAATAAATAAATACTATTTTCTTTTTTATTTAACTTTTTTAAGCCTTTGCAGTACTTCATAGTTTATCTGGCCATGAATAGTTTTATTTATAAAAAATATAATATACTGTTTTATTAATATATAATATACTACGATTGTTGATCAATTTCATCTCATACATAGAATATCAGATCAATAGTGAGCTATAAGCTCTATTTATTTACAAAGAGGGAGAGATACTTGAATTGCAAAGATCTTACTTTAAAAATAATTGCATTAGCACTCATATTAATACTTACATCAACTTTGAGTGCTGCAACCACATTAACAGCATCTAACAATACAGCAACATATTATGAAAATGATGATATGCACATCGATCCGGGAATGAGTATTAGCAGTGTATCGACTTTTACATCGGCCAGAGTTTATATAGGTGATGGTTATGTTGGTGGACAGGACTATCTGAGATACTCTACAACAAATGGAATTTCAGGATCATTCAGTACATCAACCGGTGTCCTCACACTTTCTGGAAGCGGGGATGCAGCTGCATATCAGGCAGCCTTCAGAAATGTAAGGTATGAGAATACCAATCAAAACCCGAACACAGCAGACAGGAATATCACTTTTGTTCTGGGTGGGGAGTCATTGTATTTTTCAGATACAGGACACTATTACCAATATGTATCTTATACTTCAACATGGGAACAAGCAAGAGCAAATGCAGCAACAAAAGATCTTGATGGCATGAAGGGATATCTGGCAACTATCACCTCAGAGGAAGAAAACAATTTCCTGATGCAAAAAATACAGGCAGATGCATGGATAGGTGCCAACGATTCTGCAGTTGAAGGAGACTGGCGCTGGGTCACAGGTCCGGAGGGAACTGAAAGCGGAGGAGCAGGACGGTTATTCTATCAGGGAGATGGCTATACCGGTTCGGCAGTATCTGGTGAGTACAATAAGTGGAATGGACCTGCATGGGGTTCCGGTCACGAGCCAAACGATTCAGGAGGAAATGAAGATGCTGCTCAAATGTATTCTTCCAACAATGGAACCTGGAATGACCTTCCTACTACAGGTACTACTCTGTCCGGATATCTGCTTGAATTCGGAGGAATGACAGGGGATTCTACACCACAGCTCAGTGCTACCATTACTGTGAACGTGAATTCCGTAAATGATGCACCGACAACACCGGGTGCTTTTACATCTCCAACAAGCGGACAGATCAAAGCCGGAGGAAGTGCCCTGACAGTAGGCTGGGGTTCTTCCAGCGATGTAGAGGGAGACAGTGTGAAATACGACCTATGGTTCTTCAACGGAAGCTGGGTACATATAGGAAACCTGCTGAACACCAACAGTATGGCTTTCAATCTGCCAGAAGATAATACCAACAATGCAATGTTCAGGGTATATGCAAATGACACAAAGGACAACTCTTCAGCAAGAGATGTTACCTTTACAATAGACTCTGCAGACCCTACTTACAATTGGATACAGAAAGTAGTCAATGCAAATACAGGTGAAAATATAACTGTGATAATCAATCTTACGGATATTTCAGGTATCGATATACACAATATCACCGTAAATGGTGTAGAACATGAGATGAACCTGAACTCAGGTAACTATTTCTGGAATATTTCAGTTCCGTCAAGTAACTCTGATTCCGTTACAAGTTCAATGACATATAACTGTACATTCAGTGATGGTCTGGGTAATACCAACAGCACTGAAAATGTCCTGCTCAATGTAAGTATCCTTCCATACGCAAATTTCAGCGCAAATGCAACAAGAGGAACTGTACCCCTTGTTGTGAACTTTACTGACAGTTCATTATATTCTGTCATTTATCACTGGGACTTTGGAGATGGAAATACTTCTACCGAACAAAATCCTATGCACACATTTGGCATGGGTAACTTCACAGTGAATCTCACTGTAACCAATCCCAATGGTACATCTACCAAACTTCTAAACATTAGAGCAGCTTATGAGCCGGAATACTCTTATGAACCGACAGATACTGAACAGTTGTCCGTATATGGTGAAGAATTAAATTTCAGCATTGAAAGCACACTTGTATCCAGTTTTTCATGGTACATGAACGGTACCCTCATCAATGGTTCCGGTGTCACACTGTATTCAAACAATAATGATTCAAGTATGACATCATACTGTCTCATCAATACAAGCCAGTATATTAACCAGAGCGATTTCTTCATGGAAAACTACAATGTATCAGTAGCTGTGAGCAATGAAAGCATAGGTAGGACAGATACTTACTCATGGAACTGGATGGTGACAAATTCATCCACTACGAATAATTCAGAGGATATCGCTTTTGTGGTAGAGAAAAGTCCGTCTGTGAATACCACAGGTAATGTCTCATATGTCCAGTTCAATACTACAGATGACTCCAGAACAGATAATGAAGGCCTGGCCGGAAGTATTACAGAAGTAGCTTTCAACACTACCGCCAATGCGACCGGGGTCATACTAAAGATAGAGGTTCTTGACAAGTCGGCCTACAATGAGTCTGAAACTGGTCTTTCTGTTGATTCTGTGTATCAGTATCTTGATATAAGTGTTAACAACAGGACCCTTGCAAACAGCATGAGCTTCAATAGAAGTATAGAATTCAGGGTATTAGACGAACTCAACGGAGGAGCTTTAATTATAAGTTCAGTCAGTTTGATGCACAAGAACTCTTCTACCTGGGAAACCTATGTTCCAGAGCTCCTTAGAAACGATGGAAATTACTCATACTTTATCGTACGTAACGTATCCGGATTCTCACCCTTTGCAATAAATGCTAACTATAATTATGCCAGTTCTTCTGCAGCAAGTTCAGATGGCCTGCCTTATTACTGGAAGCAATTGCTTAAGGAAATGAGAGAACAGAATGTTGCAGAACAAACTGATGAGCTGATCGGAACGGTAAGTGAACAGGTAAATGCCGGAGCATCTGGGAGTTCAGCAGGAAATGAGGAAATGATCGTTACACAGGAGGCTGGAAACACCACTACTATAGAAAAGAACAGTTCTAATGGCAGTATTGGTACCGGAATAATAGTTCCAATACTGATATTGATCATCATTATTGTAGGACTGGTCTTTGCAAGGCAGGCGAAAAAATAGTTTGCTGAGAATTGAAATAAGCAATTAAGGTTCTGAAACATCAGAACCTTTCTCTTCCTCTTTTAAAAATTCGGAATCAGAATATCTCACTGATTCCGGTAACCTTTCCCCCCTTGGCACCCTGAACCGTAACCTCAAAATTCTTGAACTTTGGAACTCCGGTGCCTCCGGTCTCATCCGGCACAAGAGAATTGGACCATGGACTGTTGACCATGTAAGCAATGCCTGCATGGGAATCTTCATAATCTGACTTCATAGCTTTAACAACAACTCTTCCAGAGCTATTCTTAACAATTACAGTATCCCCATCTTTTATTGCAAGTTTAGCAATGTCCTTTGGATCCAGTTTTATGACGGCTGAAGACTTCTCATATTCCTCCCCGAAACGGGAGGTTTCCTGTGCAGTGTTCTGGAACACATCTCTGTATGTAACAACCTTGAGTTTTATCTCAGGTGATGCTAAAAATTGTCCGAATCCCATCATATCGCCTCCGTGATTTTCCTGAGAATCTCAGCATCCGGGAGGTTTTCAGTATCAAGTATCTTTTTAAGTTCGACTTCAACCCCATCCATTCGAACAGCAGTTCCACCGGACTCAACGCCCCCCAGAGCACATGGGATCGTTACCTTTGCCTTTGAAGATGTAAGGTTCCTGCATGGATCGATAGTGATCAATGGAATCTCTGCAAGATAGCGTGAAACTGATAATGGAAGACTTGAAAGTGGATCGGAACCTATGACAAGTGCAGCATCAACGGTTTTGTTCCTGAGAGCTTCCACAACGGAAAAATCTGGCCCGTGTTCTGCATCAGCGGTTTCTGAATTAAATTTAACACGATTGATATATCCTGCCTCTTCGTAAAGATTATGGTTAAAGCCTCTCATATTATACTGGCCAACCATTGGCATGAGATTGAAATCTGAAACTTCGTTGAGCTTGTCCATCAATCTGAATAATGGTTCCAGATCTTCCAGAGAATATATGAGTCCGAGTCCGACACAGATGACACCGAACTTGGCCTTTTTCAGCACATTCGCAAGTTCAAGTATTCTTTTTGCATCAAATCCGAATGATGTCTTTGGAACCTTACTGGATAGTGCACTTAACAGTGCATCCATGAACTCTGCATCTCCACCCATTGGTATCTGGTAGAAACGATTATCACCACAGATCACGGCCGTCTCAGATTTTCTTACATCAACACAAATAGCGGTTCTGTCCTCTTCCCATCCCCTCTGGCGTTCCTTGCCTCTTGGGAAATATGAATATCGTGAAAGGTGACGTGGATGCGAATTTGAAGGGTCAGCACCCCAGAATATGATTACATCAGCTTTGTGTCTAATATCATCGAGCGTACATGTTTTGAGCTTGTCCTGAAGTATCGCCTCTATAACCGGACCCTGACAGAAAGATGAAGTATCATCCAGATATGCACCAACTTTCTTTGCAAGACCGATGGACAGTTTCTGAGCTTCTGAACTTGAGTTTCCATGACCGAATATCAAAGGATTCTCTGCCTCCCGGAGAATCTCAGCGGCTTTTGCAATGGCAAAATCGATATCGGCATTTTCACTGTCCACAGTACATTCCAGAGGATCACTGCAGCCTTTCATACGAGCAACACCTTTACGGCATGCTGCGTGAACTGTTTTTATTTTGCTGTTTTCGGTTTCAACTTCTATGTCATCGCAGAGAAGTGCACAGCCCGTACAAACATAATATTCACTCAAATCATCACCACATTTAAAAATAAGAAGAATAAGAGTTCATACGAACTCAATTGCCTTGGTTGGACATGTGTCTATGCAGGCAACACAGAGGATCCTGTTCTCGCCAAAACGGCGACATTCCTGAACATTGCGGGCTTTAACAACACCATCTTCAACCTTAAAGATAACTTTGTCAGATGTCGGTGCTTTTCCACTACCGGCTCCCAGCGGGTCGTTGGCAACATTTACAGGACATGCAACAACACAGTTTCCGCATCCTATACATTTGTCTTCATGGACGATAAGACCTGTATCAGTTACACCGCTTACAGGAGCAATCATCTCTGAGAGCTTCTCGTAACCTGCTTTATACTTAGCATCATTAACAAGAGGAGGACAATCATCCACACTGACCTTGCGTGCCAGCAGATCAACGGCAAATGCCATGCATGTACTTTTTCCACACTCCTTACAATTTGTTTTTGGAAGCAACTGGTATATTTCCATTACATTTGCCATTATTATCAACCTTCGTAATACTAATTTGAATAACCGATCTGATTTTGTTTTGCTTTATTTGTTTTTTTACAGGAAACTCAGACTTTGAAGAACAATGAACAGTGACAGTTTCCATCGTTCTGTATCTCATCCTCATGGTAAACACATGGACAGATGATCTTACGGTCCTCTTTCTCATCACCGGTTCTCAGCCTGCATGGACAATACTGCTTCCCATGTTCATGTTTATTTTTGGAAAGACCTTCAATAACCATCATAAGCATTTCTTCGTCAGGATTGAGAATGAAACCCTTTTTCTTTGCATATTTTGCTGCCCATTCGTGGGTCTTTTCCATTATTGGTGCAAGATCTGTCATAGATAATCTCCGATAGAGTAAATTATAGTATGCTTGATATATTCAGGATATCATTATTTAACGCCTTCGACTAAATACAACCTTTAGTTGTTTGAATTAAATTATACCATTGAACTACTTTTTTATAAATGAAATTATAAATATAATGTCAGATAGACTTTATTTTGCACAGTGGGGGAAGAGAATAAATCTAACTGTGCCTCCTATGGCCTGGCAAAGTTCTCCAATCAACCACCTTCCATGAACATTGTCAGGCTATCCAATAATAGGACTGTTTTACCTGTTAGAAGAAACTGATCCTAACCTCTTAAATTAGAACAGAGAACTGAAAATAGTAGTTCTATAAAAGTAAAAAAGAAAAGAATACCGGGAAATCATAAATTGCCCGGTTTACATCATTTTTGTCTGTTCGGTCTGGCGTGGTACCTTTACCACAAGAAAACGGAACAAACTGTCGCTTTCGTTCATGAGCCTGTGCGGGATCTTTGCAGGACTGTCCACCAGCATATCCTTTGTGATGGTCTGCTGTTCATCACCGATCTCTACTATTCCCTCACCTTCAAGCACATAGAAAAACACATCAACAGGTGTTGAATGCTTTTTAAGAGCTTCACCTGGTTTAAGTTGCATGTGCATAACCTGGGCATGTTCGGTATCATAGAGCTTGTGAACTGTGACTCCGTGTGGATTGTCCTTCTTTTCTGAATTGTTGTAGCTTGTAATTTTCATAAATACACTTCCTTAACTAAAATAGAAATAAAAGGTTTTAATATAAACGTGCCTGAGACTCTATTAAAGATTTAAATGAGGGTCTTCAGATCCTCATCTACAGTGGTATTTGGCATAATGTTGAAGTTCTCAACCAGCACGTTCAGGACATTTGGTGAGACAAATGCCGGGAGTTTCGGGCCAAGCATGATGTTCTTGACACCAAGGCTCAGCAGTGCAAGCAGGACAAGACATGCTTTCTGCTCATACCATGCGATATTGTATGCAACCGGCAGGTCGTTGATATCCTCAACACCAAAAGCCTCTGCAAGTGCCTGTGCAATGACTACCAATGAGTAACTATCATTACATTGACCTGCATCAATAACTCTAGGAATTCCGCCTATATCTCCAAGGTCAAGCTTGTTGTAACGGTACTTTGCACATCCTGCTGTGAGAATTACAGTGTCTTTTGGCAATGCTTCTGCAAAATCTGTGTAGTAGCTTCTCTCCTTGTGCCTTCCGTCACATCCTGCCATTACAACGAACTTCTTGATCTGTCCGCCTTTGACAGCTTCAATTATCTTGTCAGCAACAGAGAGTGCGGATACATGAGCAAAACCGCCCATGATAGTACCTTCCTCAAGCTGCTGCGGTGCACCGCATGACTTTGCCTGCTCAATGATGGCTGAGAAATCCTTTCCTCCATCCTCACCGGCACTTATGTGTGTTACACCGTCAAAACCTACAATTCCGGTTGTGTAGATCCTGTTAATGTAGGAGTCCTTAGGAGGAATGATACAGTTGGTTGTCATGAGTATAGGACCGTTGAAATTTTCGAACTCTTCCTTTTGCTTCCACCATGAACCTCCGTAGTTACCAACAAAATTGTCGTATTTCTTAAAAGCTGGGTAAGAGTTTGCAGGAAGCATCTCACCGTGAGTATAAACATCAACACCTGTTCCATTTGTCTGCTCAAGGAGTTGTTCAAGGTCACGCAGATCGTGACCACTGATGAGAATACCTGGATTGGTACCTACACCAATGTTGACTGCAGTTGGCTCAGGGTTGCCGTAGGTTGTAGTGTTTGCCTTGTCAAGCAGAGCAAGCGTTGTAACACCTACAGAACCACATTCAAGTACCAGTGGAACCAGTTCGTCAACACCCATCTCATCGTCCATTGTAGCAAGAAGTGCCTTTTCAATAAACTCCATTACACTATCATCTTTATATCCAAGGACATTTGCATGATGAGCATAAGCAGCCATACCTTTTAGGCCATATATTAAAAGTTCTCTGAGGGAGCGGATATCCTCGTTCTCTGTGGCGAGAATTCCAGTGTTGATATTGGCCAGTGTTGCCGGCGTGACCTTTGCCATAACAGGCAGTTCCTCACCAGCATTTGGAGCAGCACCTAAGAGTTTCTCCTTGATCCATCTCGGGAAGGATGAAACGGATTTTTCATTGATAACATTTGCATCCATAAGCTTCTGCTTGATGCCATCCTTAATTTCAAAGCCTTCGTTGATAATTCTTTCAATATCGGTTTTACTGAAATTGGTGTTTGTAATAGTTGCAAACAATCCGTCAAGAATGAACTCATCGGTCTTTGCATCGTTGAGGTTGTTTGCTCTTGCCTTTGAATCATAGAAGGCAACACTCTTCAGGAGATAGATTAGATCATCCTGAAGATCAGCAACCTCTCCTTTTTTTCCACATACACCGTTCTTTGTACAGCCGGTACCATTCATAGTTTCTTCACATTGATAACAGAACATTTTATTCACCATGCTTCCTAGATTTAGTATCTTTTGGATACCAGTATATTGTAGATACTTGCATATAAGGAGGACAGTTTCCAGTTGGATACTGCATATAAAATATTCTCATTACTTAAACGAGGCAAAATCTGCAATATAGAAACACACATTTCCATGACCAGTTGATGTCACTTCCCATTCCCATACATTTACCCAAACAAAAATAGATTTTGAGCTTTATAAATTTACCTTAAGTAGAAATAGTATAATAGAAGAATAAAAAGAAATTGAATAAACAAAAACAAAAAAAAGAAGTATAAATTGTCAAAAAAGAATACCTTACCGTATTCTTTCAAACAGTGGCAGTTCGTCAGGATGATAACCTTCCCTCAGGAAATAGTTCTTGAACTTTCCACTGGTCTCAACTTCAAGACACTCTATGTCTTCAAGTGTTTTTATATGGGAAGTCACCGCACCTTTGGATAGACCGAGTTTCTCACAAAGTTCCATATTAGTTATTCCCGGATGATCATAGATCATGCGGCAGACCTTTTTACAGGTAGCACCAGGCAGATGAGGTTCAATACGTTTGTGATTCTTATTCCACAAAGCACTCTCGTTCCTGAACAGGCTCACATAGTTCCCGTTCCTGAACATAAGGATCTTGCCCGCATCCTTAAGATTGATCACATGATATCGCACAGTCCCACGCTTGATACCAAGGTCGCTTTCTATCATATTGACCGTGCTGCCAGGATTTTTTTTAATGAAATTAAGTATTCTCTGACGATTCTCATTATTGGGGTCTTTTTTAGCCCATGCTGTGAGTAAAGCTACGATTTTCCAGCCCAGGCCCATGATAATAAATCCCAATGCTACTATTTTTAGCTTAAATGAAAGGTCCCAGAAAGATATAATTTCCTGTGAGCCATAAGAGACAGAAGATTCAGATGTAACATTATGAAAAACAACAGAGTTATCGTTACCATAACAATAAGGTACAAAAAAAAGTAAAATGATAAATAGTAAAAATATTTTATTCATACATTAATACTATTGAATATCATATAGAATAATCTTCTGTTCCGGCCACTGAATAGCCATAAACTGCAAGACTCCAAGTTCCTTGTTGAAGACCGTTAGAATTGTATATAGTCACTAAAGTTCTACCATTTATACGACCATCAGCAGAATCATAATACACACCTACAAGATTATCATTTGGATCATAAACATAAAGTTTTAGTGAATCACTTCTATCTCCCCAATTTAAATCGATTGTCATTGAATTTGTAGATGTATATAAGGGATAACCATGCCAATTAGTTTGACCCTGAGTAATTGTGTATCCTACAGACAATATTCCAATGTCACCATTAGAACCTGATGAGACTGCGTCGATTGCTGTTTCAGATGATTTTGCTCCTGCGACGGAAACGCAGAGCAAAAATACGAGAAATGCTATTGCTATTCTTTTCATGTTTGTACTCCTACTAGCTTTCACTAGTTATTCAAAAAGATGAAAAAAACTAGTATATAACTTTTCTAGCCATCGTTTAAACTAAAAAAAAGTGATGCTAAGAAGGAATTTTATTGTGGAGTTGGCCCTTGTTTCAAGTGGAATGAGGGAGTGAGAGGACATAAAAATGTCCTCCGCACATCCCTCAATTTCCGTGCAGGTTTGTGCTGGTTGGGTACAAACAATTCAAAGAAATCAGAATTATAATAAAACCATTATGGCCATCGTTTAAACTGAAATCCAAGCAACTTGAATGAAAGATGGCAATATTCATTTTAATTATGAGTAAAGTGTTAAAAATTGTAAAGAAATGCTCCCTTTAATCCATCATGTTCTAATCCGGATACTAGCCCGTCTTTGCCGAATTATGAATTTGTCGCTACTATCCTGCAATCATAATATTGGATCAAGGTCATTCAGCAAACCGTACATTTCTTTCTTAGTTATTCTAAGTATCTGTTTTTCTTAATTTAAGTTCAAAAAGTATAAGGTTGTGAGCTATTCATAATTAACTTAGGAAACAATTTCTGAATAAAGTATTTAAAAATAGGAGCGGGGGTTTAGATGACACTTACCAGAGTTAATATGATCAGGATTGCAGTATCTTTCTTTTGCCTTATGTTCTTACTTATCGGAGGAACTACTGCATCTTCGTTCATTTTTGTGAACAACAGTACTGGCCCGGTGGCCGATTATACATCTATACAGCAAGCCATAGATAATGCCAGTAATGAAGATGTGATAATACTTCATCCTGGCATTTATCATGAGAATATTGATGTAGACAAACAAATAAGTATCAGATCAGTAGGAAATCAGAATGATACGATTATAATAGCCAAAAATCAAACAGATAATGTATTTTATGTTAATTCCGACAACGTTTCTATTGAAGGCCTGACCATAGAGGGAGCTACAAGCGCCATCTGGGAAAACAGAATTGCCGGTATATTTTTAGATTCATCGGATAACTGCAACATCACAAACAATAGATTAACCGGAAACTATGAAGGCGTGATCCTTCATGAATCTAATAATAATATTATCAAAACAAATAAGATATTCAAGAATATAAACGGTAATGGAATATCTCTTCATAACTCCGACCTGAATACACTGAATTCTAATATTATCAACTCGAACTGGTGGTCAGGTATTTACCTGAGTTCCTCGGATTTCAATGAGATCAGTGGCAACCAGATTAAATCTAATCTGGAAGGAATCAACCTTTACAGATCAAAGAATAACAAATTGAACAACAATATTGCCAATTCAAATGGTCTTTATGGAATTGTCCTTGATACCGATTCGAACAACAATGAATTGAACATGAATACAGCAAACCTGAATAAGAATTCCGGAATATATTTAAAATATTCAAGTTCAAACACTATGGCAGACAATGTTGCAGATTCCAATTACTACCAGGGAATACTAATGAAGTTTTCATCCGGAAATAAAATAATTAATAATTCTGCATCAGAGAACATGCCTGAATCATCATCTGATGAAGATTCAGTTTCAACTTTCGGGATATATCTCACTAATTGTGATGAAAATGAAATTATCGGGAACCTGCTATACCTAAACAAGGACGTAGGAATAGGTATTCAGGAGTCTTCACAGAATTACATAAACGGGAACATACTTCTCAGTACTTCAACAGGCTTATCTGTATCTTATTCAAATGGAAATTTAATTTACGATAATTATTTCCATAATCCTGTCAATGTCGATTTCACCGGCTTGAACTTTGGTAACCAGTGGAATACCAGTCTTAAAGAGGAAGTTAACATTCTGAATGGTGACTTCAGAGGTGGTAATTTCTGGTCTGATCCGTATTGTAAAGGATATAGTCAGCTTTGTGAAGACCTGGACCTGAACGGAATATGTGATCTCCCCTACCAGATAAACGATGAAAATACAGACTTTTTGCCTCTCTACGATCCCACTACTTCATGGAAAGGTGATTATGACTATGATGAAGATGTAGATTTTGATGACTTTGTTGAATTTGCAGCCTGCTATAATTCTATGATAGGTCAAAACAATTATCAACGTATATTTGATTTTGAAGGTGATTGTGACGTTGATTTTGATGACTTTGTTGAATTTGCAGGCAATTATCAGAAATAAGAGAACTACAGAAGCAACGGAATTGGTAATCTTACCGAAAATTAAAGACAAAAATAGTAAACGGAAAGCAAAATGATCTTTGCTCTCCTATTATAACATTTTTTAGATTACACAGTTGTATTGATACTTAACTCATCCGGATTTTGAGATAGCTGGTTAAGAATTTCTTCTATGACAACTTTTTGTCCTGAAAAAACTACAATACCTCCTGAATATGGACTTGGGTTATATGGTCAAAGCCACTTTCAGTTTATAGACTTAAAATATCAATTTCTAATGTTATTGCTATAGTGAATATCATGCAAAACTATATCTTTATCCAGACCATCATTTCCTGCTATAGGGAGCCAACAATATGCGAATCGGAGTTTATATCTGCCATTGCGGACTGAATATCGCACATACAATCAACGTAGAGTCACTCAGAGATAAGGTCAGTGAATTAAAAGACGTTGCTCTGGTCAAGGACATACAGTTCATGTGTTCCGATTCGGGACAGGATTCCATAGTTCAGGATATAACCGACCTTGATCTTAATCACATACTTGTTGCAGCCTGTTCTCCTCATCTGCATGAGCAGACCTTCAAAAGAGTGCTTGAAAAAGCAGGCCTCAATCCTTTCATGCTGGAAATGGTCAATATCCGCGAGCAATGTTCCTGGGTTCACATGGACAATCCGCAGATGGCAACCCAGAAGGCTTTCGATCTTATCAGAATGGGAATCGCCAGACTCAAACTACTGGACCCATTACAGCTCAAAAAAATCCCCGCAAAAAAAGATGTAATGGTAATTGGAGGAGGTGTAGCTGGAATTGAAGCCGCTCTCACACTGGCAAACTCCGGTCATCATGTAATAATGGTCGAAAAAGAACCCACCATCGGCGGAAAGATGGCACTTCTCAATGAAGTATTCCCGACCAATGACTGTTCTATCTGTGTACTTGCTCCCAAGATGACGGATGTGAATCAGCATCCGAACATCGACCTTATAACACTTGCAGAAGTAACCGAAGTAAGCGGCCCTGTAGGTAATTTTAACGTAACAGTAACCAGACAGCCAAGGTATATTGACGAAGACAAATGCAAAGGCTGCGTGGATGAATGCGGACGTGTATGTCCCGTAGAAGTTCCAAACCGATTCGATTCCGGACTGGGAAAAACTAAAGCCATCAACATGCCAATTCCACAGGCAGTTCCTCAGGTAGTCTATATTGATAATGAATACTGCGTGGGTTGCGGACTCTGCAAACTGGCATGTCCTGCTGATGCTATTGACTATCACCAGAAAGAAGAGAAAATAGAACTCACCGTTGGAGCAATCATACTTTCAACTGGCTACAGTCATTTCGATGCAAGCAGGAAACCAGAATATGGTTATGGAACCTATCCAGATGTAATCACAAATATGGAAATGGAACGCCTGCTTAACGCTGCTGGCCCCACAAAAGGCAGAGTTCTTTCACCTTCAACACTCAAGGTTCCTGAAAAAGTATCATTCATCCAGTGTGTTGGTTCAAGGGATGAACAGGTTGGAAATCCATACTGTTCAAGGGTATGCTGCATGTCCAGTATGAAGAATGCACAGTTGCTCAAGGAAAGATACCCTGATGTTGATATTACAATTCATTACATTGATGTCCGTGCATCCGGTGAGATGTACGAGGAATACTACATCCGCAGCCAGGAAATGGGAATCAATTTCACTCGTGGAAAGGTTGGAGAGATTCTTCAGGATACGGATGGAAAACTGAAACTGCGTTACGAGGACACTTTAAGCAGCGAACTGTACGAAGAACCCACAGACCTTGTTGTCCTTGCAACTGGTATGGAAAACGTCAAAGATGCTGACACGATTTCCAGAGTTCTAAACCTTACAAGACGTACAGACCGTTTCTTCTCCATCGCCCACCCGAAGATGAGACCTGTAGATTCCCATGTAAAAGGAATATACATAGCAGGATGTGCATCCGGTCCTAAAGAAATACAGGTATCCATTGCCCAGGGAAGTGGAGCAGCAGCCAAGGCAATGCAGTTGCTTTCAAAGGGAGAGCTTGAGATGGACCCGCTCAGTGCCCATGTGAATCCTGATAAGTGCATTGGATGTGGAATCTGTGCTGACACCTGCAAATTCAATAAGATAACAATGATCGACCGCAAAGCTGTGGTTGACGAACTTTCATGCATGGGATGCGGTGCTTGTAGTGCATCATGTCCTGCTGATGCCATATGGATGAGAAACAGCACAGATGCCCAGATAATAGCCCAGATACATGCTGCAACCGAAGTTAAATCCGAATCGCCACTTATCGTTGCTTTTCTCTGCAACTGGTGCAGCTACACATGTGCTGACCTTGCAGGAACTTCCAGGATACAGTATCCGACAAATATCCGTGTTATCCGCGTCATGTGTGCAGGGCGTGTTGACCCATCCTTTGTGCTTGAAGCACTGGAACATGGTGCAGACGGAGTGCTAGTAGCTGGTTGTCGTCTCGGAGAGTGTCACTACACTTTTGCGAACTATAATGCAAAACAAAGGATGGAAGCTTTAAAAGAAGTCCTTGCAGATGTCGGAATTGACCCCGGACGTCTCAGTGTTGAATGGATATCGGCATCAGAAGGTGAAAGGTTCGCAAATTCCATCGAAGGCTTTGTTGATTACCTGAAGAAGATCGGCCCAATAGGTTCCGAACTCAGGGAGGGTGAACAATGAGCGAGGAATGCAGGGAGAATTCACTCTGTGTCGAGAAAGACATGGATATGGATGGCTCACACTTCATCTACCGTCAGATAAGCAGCAAATCCATAAAGTTCCTTGATTTTGATTACAAACGATGCGTTGGGTGTGGAATCTGTGTGGATATCTGTCCGACCAAAGCTCTGGAACTCGGTCCAATGCAGGAAATATCCACTGGACTGGATGCTCCACCTGTGATGATGGACCTTGAGAAATGCACATTCTGTTCAATGTGTACTAATTTCTGTCCGGTTCATGCTTTCAAAATGACCGAAGAAGGAGAGCTTCCTGAGAAAGAAGAGTTCCCGACATTCGATTCATATGTCAGGATGAATGAGAAATGCCTGCCATGTGCACTCTGCAAAGCTGCATGTCCTGAAGAAGCTATTGAGGTAGAATTCACATTCCCGAAGAAAGAGGAGATTGCACCATTTAAGGAAGATGCAGAAGGCGAGATCGAGATCGATACTGAGAAATGCAATTTCTGCGGACTCTGCGCTGAATTCTGTGAAGCATTCCTGCTTGTTGAAAAGGAGAAAACTCCAACTGACCCGCAGCCATTTGATATGCTACTGGTTGACGAGGATAAATGTGATTACTGTGTGCTCTGTCAGGACCTCTGTCCTGAGGATGCCATCAAAGTCAAAGGTGAGAAACGAGGCGAAGCCCCTGAGATTGAAGGGAAGGTTACAGTAGATGACGAAAAATGCACACGCTGTACATGGTGTCAGGTTGTCTGCCCTTATGATGCAGTGGATATCAAAAAGCAATTTGAGGGCGAACTAAATCTAATTGATGTCAACGTTGACAAATGTGACCCGCAGGGCTGTCACGGATGTTTTAATGTCTGTCCTTCACATCTCTGGTACGTACCGGAAGAGGGTGCAAAGATCGCAGCAAAGTCTGACTACTGTACTTATTGTGGTGCCTGTGTCAATGCATGTCCCAAGGATGTCATGACAGTTTCCAGGATAAAGGTGAATCATACACCTGTACCGGATTCCCCGTGGGCAGAACAGTGGAAGGATGCGATAGATTCCATGGTTACCGGAAAGAGAAATTATCCTGATGTTTCCAGAACTCTTGAAGTCGAACCTGAAGCTCACAAAGAGCATGTTGAAGTTGAACTTCCACAAGTTGATGGCTCATTGCTCAAGCTTGCAAAAGAGCGTATAGAAAAAGCAAAACCATTGCTTGATAATGTAAAACTTAGAATGATGATTGAAAAGGAGGATCCTGAAAAGCTCAGTGATGAAATTAAAAAGAGGTTAAACTGAACTTTTCATGGATTATTTTGTCAAAACATTAAATGAAAAATTATAAAATGTATCAAGTCTAAAAAGATTTTAGATTATGGACATAGAAAAAAGCACTCGTGATTTTTCAATAAAAAGACTAATAGAAAATGATTACACTACAGGCTTTTTTACTTATGCGATTTTCATAGTATGGATAATGTACTTCATTTTCTTGATGCTTGACTTATCTTTTTTAGATGCTTCTAGTTTTAAGATTATTCCAATTCTGACAACAGGAATAGGAATACCGTTTTTGATGTGGAGAATCTATTTTTTTAGAAAAATGTACAAGTGTGGAGTTGAAACTACAGGTACAATTGTCTTTGCTGCTTATCTTGGCCGTGGTGACCGAGTAATATATGAATATTCATTTCAAAATGAAAAATATAAGACTGGAAATGGATTAGCACCTGTGTTTTTATCAGAGAACGGTTACAAAGTCGGTGATGAAATAATACTTCTGGTTAATCCAAAGAAACCTAAAAAAGCTGTGATTAAAGACATTTATTTCTGATTTTTGAATAAATTACCTTGTTATAATGAAATTCTAATCAGGCAGTTGAAAGAAAAGATATTAATGAACATCCCATCCATATTTTCAAATTGATACCTACCCGTTTTCATGAATTATTAATATGACTGAGCGTATCTTTCTGCAGATGTAGCCTTTTTAAGAGAGAATTCAGGATTTGCAACAATAACTTTATACATCCTGAGGCTGTTTGATGTGTAAACCGACGTATGCGAAACTAACTTGGTGAGATCATCCATGAGTGACAAATTCGATTACAGAGAACTTGGCCTGAAATGCGGGCTTGAAATCCACCAGCAACTTGATTCAAAATGCAAGTTGTTCTGCAACTGCCCTACACAGATTAGAAATATAGAAGAATCAAACCATGAGTTCTTCCGCTATCTCCGCCCAACAGCCAGTGAAATGGGAGAAACTGACAGGGCTGCCCTTGAACAGTCCAAGCTCAGACGTAAGTATATCTATAAGGCATACGACACGACCTGTCTTGTAGAGAATGATGATGAGCCTCCAACAGAAGTTAACAAGGAAGCTCTTGAGATCGCTCTTAGTATCACTAAACTGCTGAACATGGTTCCTGTGGATCAGGTCCATATGATGCGTAAGATCGTGGTTGACGGTTCCAACACATCCGGTTTCCAGAGAACAGCTTTCCTTGCAAAGGACGGTTACCTTGACACTTCAGTAGGACCTGTTGGTGTCGGTGTGCTCTGTCTTGAAGAAGAGGCATGCCAGAAGATCGAAGATCAGGGAGATTCTATAATATACTCTCTTGACCGTCTTGGTATCCCACTTGTTGAGATCGGAACCGACCCTGATATAATCTCACCACAGCATGCAAAGGAAACTGCACAGCAGATCGGTATGCTGCTGCGTTCCACTGGAAAGGTCAAGCGTGGACTTGGAACCATACGTCAGGATGTTAATATTTCAATCGCAAAAGGTGCACGTGTAGAACTGAAAGGTGTTCAGGCACTCGATATGATAGAGACCATTGTTGAGCGTGAAGTGGAACGTCAGGTCAATCTTATTGCGATGAGAGACGAATTGCTTGAGCGCAATGCATCCGTATGTGACACTATTTTTGATGTAACAGATATTTTTAAGGAAACAAAATCCAAGGTCATCAAGAAGACCATCAAGAAAGGCAAGGTCTATGCTGTCCTGCTTCGTGGGTTTGATGGTTTTGTTGGAAGGGAAGTACAGCCTGGAAGACGTCTTGGTACTGAATTCTCAGACCGTGCAAAGACATCAGGTGTTGGAGGGATATTTCACACAGACGAACTTCCTGCTTACGGTGTTTCCGAAGAGGAAGTCCAGGCAATGCGTGCAGAGCTTGGTGCTGAGGAGAACGATGCCGTTGTAATGGTCGCTGACCGCGAAGAACGTGCAAGAGGAGCTATGGAAAGTGTAATAATCCGTGCAAAGGAAGCCCTTGAAGGTGTTCCTGAGGAAACACGCAGGGCACTTCCGGATGGAAATAACTCTTACCTCAGACCACTTCCGGGAGCAGCAAGGATGTATCCTGAAACCGATGTTCCACAGGTGAATATCTCAAAGGAGTACTTTGAATCCGTTGAAATGCCAGAACTGCTCACAGAGCGTGCAAAGCGTTTTGAATCTGAGTTCGGACTTCACAGGGAACTTGCAGAGAAGATCGCTTATTCCACATACCTGCCACTCTTTGAAGAGATCATGGAAATCCTGGGTGACAATGAGAGTGTCAATGCGACACTTGTTGTAAGAACCCTTACCGGAACACTGCCTGAACTGAAGCGTGACGGTGTTGAGGTCGATAATCTTGAAGACAAACACTTCATTGATGTCTGTACTCTTATCGCAGAAGGTGGAGCAGCAAAAGAAGCGATCGATCAATTGCTCCGTGCACTTGCATGTGAGCCTGAACTCTGTGCAAAGGATGCGGCTGAGAAATTAGGACTTGGCAGTATTGATCTGTCTGATGTAGAAGGTATGGTTGAAGCAATAATCAAGGAACGTCAGGGTTTCGTGAAGGAAAAAGGCATGGCAGCAGTTGGTCCTCTTATGGGAGTTGTCATGGCTGAGGTCAGGGGGAAAGTCGACGGAAAGACCCTTAGTGAGATTCTAAAACAAAAGGTTAATGAATATATAAGTACATAATATATTTTTGATGTGGCCACTTTTTACTATTCAGTCAAGAGAATTAACAGGCAGGAAGATCATAAGTAGAAATTTATTCCTGCTCTCTTTTTTGATATTAATTATTTCTCATGTATCGGCAGCTCCTATTATTGAGAATGATGTAAAACTTACAAATACAACAAATGCCAACCATCCTTCATGGAGTCCGGACGGCAAGAAGATTGTTTATGCTGCCAACCAGGCGATCTGGATAATGAACAGTGACGGTTCCGGACAGAAGAAACTTTATGACGGCATGGCATGGGAAGGCGAACCTGTCTTTAATGAAGATGGTTCAAAGATCTATTTTGCAGCCGAAAGCAAAAAGGCATTTTCCGCACGCTACATCAGTATTCATGTTATGAACAGTGATGGCAGTGATGGTGTAAAACTAACTGAAAACTCCGATTGCCGTAACCCTGCTGTAAGTCCAGATGGAAACAGGCTGGTATATTCTTCCAGAGAATCCGGAAATTACGATATATGGATCATGTCACCTGACGGGACGGAAAATAAAAGACTTACTGATTCAGAAGGAGATGAAAATTCTCCTGCATGGAGCCCGGACGGGAGCACAATTGTTTATTCTTCAATGGGGGATATTTTTACCATCGGCATTAATGCTGTAAGACCTGTACAACTTACAAGTGATACATATAATAATATAGAACCATCCTACAGCCCTGATGGAAATTCTATTGTTTACACTTCCAATGTTGGTGGAGATTATGACCTCTGGATATTAAGTGCCGATGGCAGTTCACAAATGAAACTCACCAATTACCCTTCAGATGAGAAAGCACCTGTGTGGAGTCCGGATGGAACTAAGATCGCCTATACATCCAACAAGGACGGAGACTTCAATATCTGGGTAATGACCGTTAAGGATAGTAGTATCGAACCTGACAAAGTTGAAGAGGTTCCGGTTGTTAATGAAAAGGTCATAAATAATGAATATGTCCTCAAACTGCGGGACTATGCAGCAAACAAGCCCAGAGAGTTCATAGGTATAGTTCTTTTGGGATCATTCCTGTTTGTGGTTCTAATTGTGGGTACATTCCTGAGAAGAATCTCATGATCATTAACAATCTACCTTTACTCTCTCTAAAAACTAAAGATGCCATCGCAACGCTTATAGCCTATTCCTTACATGTATTCGCAGGTTCAAAAGATGAATGCAGTATTAGGATTAGAAGATGGGACAATTATAAAAGGCACCGGCTTCGGTGCTGAAGGTATCGTTTCCGGCGAACTTGTTTTCACAACTCAATATACTGGCTATGAGGAGGCTCTTACAGACCCTTCATATAAAGGCCAGATCCTTATGTTTACTTATCCTCTCATCGGTAATTACGGTGTCAGTGGCAACTGTATGGAGTCCGATGCTGTTAAGGCTGAAGGTCTTGTGGTCAGGGAGGCGTGTCCCAAGCCATCTCACCACTTAGGAAAGAAGACTATCTATCAGCTTATGGAGGAAGAAGGCAAGCCCGGTATCGCAGGCGTGGACACACGTATGCTTACTATTAAAACACGTGAACATGGAACTATGCGTGCAGCCCTCATCAATGGCAGTGATGACGGTGAGGAGGCAGTAAGAATTGCCCGTGCACAAAAAAGCATTTCTGATATTGATTTTATTTCACAGGTAACCTGTCCGCAGCCTTTCAAACTTGAAAGCCCAGGCAGGGATCCTAACAACCCAATAAATGTGGTGCTTGTGGACTGTGGTCGCAAGCTCAGTATTGAAAGGAGTCTGCTGGCAAGGGGTATGGATGTAACTGTAGTACCAGGAAACTCATCTATCTCAACCATAGAGTCCTATGACCCTGACCTCCTGTTCATATCAAACGGACCGGGAGACCCATTGCAGGCACAGGATGCAATTTCTGCAGTAAAGCACTTCACGGGT
Source organism: Methanolobus vulcani (assembly GCF_900100715.1). Classification (GTDB taxonomy): domain Archaea; phylum Halobacteriota; class Methanosarcinia; order Methanosarcinales; family Methanosarcinaceae; genus Methanolobus; species Methanolobus vulcani. Next base: position 49,441 of record NZ_FNCA01000001.1, read on the forward strand.
GAACTGCCAATTGTAGGAATTTGCCTTGGTCATCAGATCATGTCCCTGGCTCTTGGAGCAGAGACATACAAACTGAAGTTCGGACACAGGGGAGCAAACCAGCCAGTAAAGGACCTTGAGACAGGAATTGTGCACATCACTTCCCAGAACCATGGTTTTGCAGTTGATGGTGATTCCTTTGAAGAGGCTGAAGTAGCTGTTACACAGTATAATACCAATGATAAAACAGTGGAAGGTATAGCACACAAATACCTGGACATGTTCAGTGTGCAGTATCACCCTGATGCACATCCAGGTCCTATGGATTCTGAAAAGCTGTTTTTTGATAAGGTTCTCAAACTTGCAGGAGGAAAAAAATAATGCCAAAACGTGACGACATTAAGAAAATACTCCTGATAGGTTCAGGACCAATTATGATCGGACAGGCAGCAGAGTTCGACTTCTCAGGAAGCCAGGCATGCAAGTCCCTTAAGGAAGAGGGACTGGAAGTTGTGCTTGTGAACTCAAACCCTGCAACTATCATGACCGACCCTGAAATGGCAGATGCAGTTTACATCGAGCCTCTTGAAGTAAAAGCTGTTGAAAGGATCATTGCCAAGGAAAGACCGGACGGCCTCATTGCAGGTATCGGAGGTCAGACAGGTCTTAACATTACCAGCGAACTTGCTGAAGCAGGAATCCTTGAGAAATATAATGTCAAGCTTCTTGGAACGAACCTTGAAGCGATCAAGAACACCGAGGACCGTGAACTGTTCAAGCAGACAATGGAGAGCATTGGTGAGAAAGTCCCACGCAGCAAGGCAATTTCTACACTTAAGGAAGCAGAAGAGCTTATTGACGAGCTCGGTTTACCACTTATCATCCGTCCGGCATACACTCTTGGTGGTGCTGGTGGCGGAATTGCACACACAAAGGAAGAGCTGCTTGAGATCACAGAAAGGGGACTTCGCCGCAGTCGTATCAGCCAGGTCCTTATTGAGGAAAGCGTACTGGGCTGGAAGGAATTCGAGTACGAGGTCATGCGTGATGCAAATGATACCTGTATAGTAATATGTAACATGGAAAACCTTGACCCAATGGGTGTTCACACAGGTGAGTCCATTGTAGTTACACCATCACAGACCCTTAACGATGAAGAGCACCAGATGCTCAGGACCGCAGCTATCAAGATCATCAGGACATTTGGGATTGAAGGTGGATGTAACATCCAGTTCGCTGCAAAGGACGGCGACTACCGTATTGTCGAAGTAAACCCACGTGTTTCACGTTCATCAGCCCTTGCTTCCAAGGCAACCGGTTATCCAATTGCCAAGGTTACAGCAAAGATAGCTATCGGAATGGCATTGGATGAGATCCTCAATGATGTAACAAAGAAGACACCGGCATCATTCGAACCTACCATTGACTACATCGTTACCAAGATCCCAAGGTGGCCATTTGACAAGTTCGTCAATGCTGACAAGACACTTACAACCGCCATGAAGAGTACCGGTGAGGTAATGGCAATTGGCCGTACCATTGAAGAGTCACTTCTAAAGGCTGTACGTTCACTCGATATCAAAATGAATTTCGGTACAGATGAATGGTCAGAGAACGAAATCAGAATGCTGCTCAAGACTCCTACAAGTGAGCGTCTCTTTGTAATGTACCATGCCCTCTGCAATGGTTTTTCAATAGAAGAGGTATCAAGCCTTACAGGCATTGACATTTTCTTCATCAAGAAACTCAAGAATATCATTGATATGGAAGATGTAGTAAGGGAAGAAGGATTCTCTGGAAAGATATCCGATGACCTGCTTCTTGATGCAAAACGCACAGGACTTACCGACGCACGCATTGCAGAACTTACAGGAAAGACCCGTGAAGAGATCAATGACCAGAGGCGTGCAGCAGGTGTCGTTTCTACATACAAGATGGTAGACACATGTGCAGCAGAGTTCGCTGCAGAAACCCCATATTATTACTCATGTTACGAGCAGATGTGTGAAGCTGACCCATCCGACCGCAAGAAGATACTCATCCTTGGTTCCGGTCCGATACGTATCGGACAGGGAATTGAGTTTGACTACTGTACTGTACACGCAGTAGCTGCAATTCGCGAGGCTGGAATAGAAGCTCACATTATCAACAACAACCCTGAAACTGTGTCTACTGACTACGATACATCTGACAAGCTCTTCTTCGAACCTCTCACACTTGAAGATGTGATGAATGTCATAGAGAAGGAGAATCCTGATGCAGTGCTCGTACAGTTCGGAGGACAGACCTCAGTTAACCTTGCACTCCCACTTGAAAGGGAACTCAAGAGGCGCAATGATCTTAAGACCGTGATCCTTGGAACATCACCTGAAGATATTGATGTTGCAGAGGACCGTGAGAAGTTCAACCTCAGGATGAGCAAGCTTGGAATCAATCAGCCTGAGGCAGGTTATGCAACCTCACAGGACCAGGCTATTGAGATTGCAACAAGAATTGGTTATCCGGTACTTGTACGTCCTTCATACGTTCTCGGCGGACGTGCAATGGAAATTGTCTACGACCAGACCGACCTTGAGAGATACATGCGTGAAGCTGTAAAGGTTTCACCGGAACATCCGATTCTTATTGACGATTTCCTTGAGGGTGCGGTTGAGATCGATGTTGATGCGGTTTGTGACGGTAAGGACGTCCTTATAGGTGCTATCATGGAACACATCGAAGAAGCAGGTGTTCACTCTGGTGACTCAGCATGTGTTATCCCACCACAGTCGCTCTCAGAGGAAGTGCTTGAAACCGTACGTGATTATACCCGCAAGATCGCCCTTGCACTCAATGTAAAAGGTCTTGTGAACATCCAGATGGCACAGAAAGGCGACAAGATTTATGTCCTTGAAGCAAACCCACGTTCAAGCAGGACAATTCCATTCGTATCCAAGGCTGTCGGACTTCCACTGGCAAAGATCGCAGCCCGTGTGATAATGGGTGAGACACTTGAAGAGCAGGGATATTCAACATGCGATGAGCCAAAGGTCAAGCATGTCTCAGTTAAGGAAGTTCTTCTGCCTTTCGACAAGCTTCCCGGAGCAGATCCACTTCTTGGTCCGGAGATGAAGAGTACCGGAGAGGTAATGGGTGTTGACTCCGATTACGGAAGAGCGTTCTTCAAGGCACAGCTTAGTGCTGACAACCTTTTACCGCTTACTGGAAAGGTCTTTTTATCCGTGAAGGATGAAGACAGGGACCAGCTTCTTGATGTTGCACAGAAACTTGTTAGTGCAGGCATTGAGCTTCTTGGTACAAAAGGTACGGCTGATTTCCTTTCAGAGCATGGAATTGAAATGGGAATCGTCAAGAAAGTACACGACGGCAGCCCGAATGTTATTGACATGATGCGCAGATACGAGGTTGCACTGGTCATTAACACACCTGAAGACAAGCTCTCACGCGAGGACGGTTCAAGGATACGCCGCGCTGCAGTTGACTTCAAGGTACCTTACATCACCACCATCCAGGCGGCAATTGCAGCAGCTAACGCCATAGTTGCAATGAAGCAGGGTGAGGGCGAGGTTAAATCGATAAATGAATATCACAGGGAGATGGCTTAAATCTCTAAATTTCTTTAGTAATTTTTCAGGATCAGATACTATGACAAAGAAAGTAGTACTTGCTTATTCAGGCGGGCTTGACACTTCAGTGTGCATCCCGCTGCTCAAAGAAGAATACGGCTACGATGAGGTAATCACAGTTGCCGTTGATGTGGGACAGCCTGAAGCTGATGTCAAACAGGCTACAGAGAAGGCACAGAAGATCAGTAACAAGCACTTCACACTTGATGTACGTGAGGAGTTTGTCAACGATTATATATTCCCTCTTATCAAAGCCAATGGTGACTATGAAGGATACGTAATGGGCACATCCATTGCACGTCCGCTTATCGCCAAAAAGGTCGTTGAGATCGCAGAGCAGGAAGGTGCTGTTGCACTTGCACACGGTTGTACCGGAAAGGGTAACGACCAGCTTCGTTTTGAAGCAGTTTTCCGCCTGACCGACATGGATGTCATTGCACCAATGAGGGACATGAACCTCACCCGTGACTGGGAGATCGAGTATGCTAAGAAACACGGTATACCAGTAGGCGTTACAACCGCAAAGCCATGGAGTGTTGATGAGAACATCTGGAGCCGCAGTATTGAAGGTGGCAAACTTGAAGACCCGGGATTTATCCCACCAGAGGAGATCTACCAGTGGACCGTTTCCCCTGAAGCAGCTCCTGAAGGACAGACACTTGTGATCGGCTTTGAGAACGGTGTTCCTGTTTCACTTGATGGGGAGAAGATGAACGGTGTTGACCTTATCATCAAGCTTAATGAGATCGCAGGTTCCCACGGAGTCGGCAGAACAGATATGATAGAGGACCGTGTTCTCGGACTTAAGGCACGTGAGAACTACGAGCACCCTGCAGCCACTGTACTGCTCGCAGCCCATAAGGACCTTGAGAAGCTTGTGCTCACAAGGGCAGAACTGAAGTTCAAGAAAAATGTGGACGAGCAGTGGTCAGAACTTGCCTACTACGGCCTTGTGGATGAGCCGCTCTACGCAGACCTTAATGCTTTCATTGATAAGACACAGCAACGTGTTAGCGGTACTGTGACCGTGAAACTCCACAAGGGCAGTGTGATCATTCTTGCACGTACATCCCCGTATGCACTCTACTCAGAAGACCTTGTGTCCTTTGATAGTGCAACCATCGACCAGAAGGATGCCGAGGGCTTTGCAAAGTATCATGGCTTCCAGGCAAGGATGTACAGGAAAGTTATTGAAAAGTAATGTCGTGTGCCTGATGGCACATGATTAACCTATTCTTATTTAATCATATTTTCTCAATATTATTTTCATTTCCATTACTCTATTATACAATGAAAACTGTTTATCTTTCGGCAAATTGAAAAAATACAATTGAAAGCTAGACGGTATATCTATGGATTTATCTAAAAAGCATATAATTTATGCTGTTGTTGCTATTATTGTTATTCTTTTAATATTTATTTTATTCCAGCCAATATCGAGTATAGATGCGGACTTTAAAGGGGAGGCTCAGGAATTTATTCTGGAAGGTAATTTTCATGAAATTGTTTCAGAAGCTGAAGTTGCAAAGTGCAACTTCGATTATACCCGCATTGATGGTGCTAATAGCATAATCCTTACATATGAAAATGGAACTCATCAAACAATTACTGAATTTGATTACATTAATTTGTATTTAAACGAAAATGTAAATCCACGGATAAATAATGTAATAATTAATTTATATAATTTTAATGAATCAAAAATAAGGTTCAAAAACGCTGAAGATGTTGATTTATCAATATCTGGTAACTCTGACTTTTGGTCAAATAGTATCATAGTAAAGCCAGTAAATGGAATTAGCGATGTAATTTTTTATAATCGAGAAGTAAAATCTTTATTAATAGATGATACTGAAATTACAAATTTTAGTGCGGTAATTTTTAATAGCAAAAGCAATATGGTGCTGAAAATTGGTGGAAGACAAACCACGGTTGAATTATTAGGTGTTTCAGATTATGAAATAAAAGGAGATATAGCAAGCATCCTCCTTCACCGAACTGAAGGGCTTTTAAGGATAGGTAATCGACCTTATGTTGTTTACGCACCCGATACGTTTGATGTATATTTTATTCCGAAAGCAAGTTTAATCTTAAAAAATTCAGACATTGAATTTGAAGGTGTAACTTATTCATCTTCGTTAAACAATGAGAATTTATTAACTCCTGAAGTAATTTATTGGTTGAATCATAAACCTGAAAATGCAAGTGTTCTATTATCTTTTTTCTTAGTTGCTATTACATATTATTATGCAGTCCAGACTAGAAAAATGGTAAAACATTCTCAGTCTTCACTTGAACAAACTCAATATTCAATAATGCAAACTGAAAAAAGAGATTTACTCAAGTCTTTAGAGAAAAAACTTGAATTGTTTTATTGTCCTTTGCAAAATAGACTGAGAAAGATTAAAGATGATGTTGAATCTCAAAAAAAGAATGGAAAATACAGTGTTCCAATTACTGATAATTTTTTTAGTGATTTAATTCCTTTCCAATACATGGCATCAGATAATCTAAATAAATTTTTAAATGAGTTCGGCTACAACACAAAACAAACAAAAGATATCAATTCAAATAATGAAGTTTACCTAATAAAGCTATTAAACCAAACAGAAATCGACATAACTGAAATAAAGAAACAAATATCGTCTATTTTATACTCTTCAAAATAGAATTAATTTTTTGTGCTGTCAATTCAATGATTATAAATATAATGATTACAAAAATAACCATTATGGAATTCTACAACCGGGAGAAGGAACTCGCCCTGATGTCCCTCCTCGACAAAAGCAAGCCATCTTTTCTTGTGATAACCGGCAAAAGACGGGTCGGGAAGACCGAACTGATCAAACAGTTCAGCAGGGACAGGAAGGCACTTTACTTATTTGTGGACAGTAACAAGAGCATTGACATACTTATGGATGAGTTTGACAGGATGCTCAGGGAAGAGCTTGACCTGCCGGATTACATAAATGTTAAGAAACCTGAGAGTTTCCTCAGGTTCATCACATCCTATGACAGAGATATAGTGATAGCCATCGATGAATTTCAGAGATTCCTTAAGATATATCCTTCCTTCATTACCCAGCTCCAGCGATACTGGGACATGAAAGCTGACAACTGCAGGGTCTTTCTCATCGTATCGGGTTCTTCCATCGGCATGATAAGAAAGATATTCATTGAGGCGCAGGCTCCGCTCTTCAAACGTGCAGACAACATACTGACCCTGCGACCTTTCACGGTTCGCGAGACCTTTGATATGCTTGAAGGCATGGGTATCACGGACATACAGGAAAAAATGAATTTGTATTTCCTTTTCGGAGGAACAATCTACTATTACTGCCTGTTCGAAAAATACCAGTGTACAGGTTTCCTTGATGCACTTGAAAAACTCGTTTTCAGCGAATTTGCACCATTAAAAGATGAGATCAGGGACATCCTCATCGAAGAATTCGGCAAAGAACATTCCACCTACTATGAGATTATATCAGCAATCTCGCAGGGAAAATGTTCCAAAAGTGAAATATCGGAGATGACACACGTATCTTCAAACTCCCTGTCACCATATTTCTATGACCTTGCAGACCTGCTTGGAATAGTTGAATACAGGATACCTGTTACGGACAGTCCTAAAAAGAGTAAGAGAGGAAGATATTTCCTCAAGGATAATTTCTTCAGGTTCTACGGCCGCTTTATCTATCCTGCATTGAGCCAGTACATGGGCGGTAAATATGACCCAATAATGGAAAATGTTCTACAGGAATGGCAGAGCTACACCGGGAAACTGTTCGAGGATATTATCAGGGAGTTACTAACAGAAGAAATAGTATCGGAGTATCCTGAAATTGGAAGCTGGTGGAACCGGAGGGGAGACGAGATAGATATCCTGGCTATAAACCACGGAAAGAAAAAAGTTCTTGCAGTGGAGATAAAGAACAGAGAACTTACCATAAATGATGTAAGAAACATTATCAACTCTACCAGAGAGAAAATCAAACTGATAAGAGGGATTTCCGGGACGGACATCAAGATAGGGATAGCTGCCCGGAAAATAGAAGGTCGTGGGTCACTTGAAAAAGAAGGCATCCTTGTATGGGAAATTGGGGATTTCCTATAGGATTATATTTTTTAACCAATGCATGACCTAAATGCTTTCATCAACAAGAAACATAAACTAGTTGCAGATATTGTGTGCCGGGAAAACGGCAATTGACTATTTTTTTTGGTTTTTATTTTCCAATCCCGGATAATTTAAAAAAGAGAAGGATGCGGTTTTCGACAATACTTCTTCACAGAATCCGTTCATCGTTCACCGCATCGAACGTTCCATCATAACCTCAATATCTTTTTTCCTATCAGAGCCAGCCAAAGAATCTCTGGAAGAAAGTAGCGCCTTTAACTTCCACCGGAGCCTGCAGGACGTCAGAATACTTGGTGTCACCTTCAGGGTTTTCGTACCTCAGTATGGTATCGACCCCATACTCTTTGACAACAGCCTGGCTATCGGCCTTGATCTTGATCTTTGCAACAGCGGTTTCACCGGGCTTAAGTGTTGAAAGGTAAGCCATATCATCGGTCGTACTTAAAGGATCAGAAGGATTGGCTATCAATTTTACATTTCTTGCCTCTTCTTCACCGGTATTCTTCACTGTGATCTCGATAATGCCCTCTCCTCCCGGATAGAGGCTGCCGTTAGTATTTACGACCTCAAAATCAGCCTGCTTTTTTACTATAATCTGCAGGGTCTGGTTCTGGACCATGGTTCCGTACCAGTGATTCACATCATATGTCAGATCAGTGGCGTTTGAATCTTCCACCTGCACATTTTTCTGGTAATCGTAGGAAAGGTCCAGGTAAAGATCATATACTCCCGCCTTTGCTTTTTTATCGATCTTGATATCGAATTGTACTGGGGTCAGTGAATTCTGTCCGCTCTTTATGGAACCTACCTGCTGGCTGACGGACTTGACCTCAATGGGACTACCCGGGTCTGCAGAAAGTGAAGCTACTACTGATGTGGCATCTACAACACCGCTTTCAAGTTTCATTTCAGTCTGGGCAGCAAAGATCTCATCCCTTCCAGAAGGAGTCCTGTCACTCTTAAATCCCAATAACTTGCCTTTGTTCACAAGATCGAGATTCAGGGTGACCGTCTGACCTCTGTCAAATTCGTTGCTGCCGATAATGTTAGCACTGAGATGAGGGCTACCATACACGTTATAGAAATTCATTCCGATATCAAAGCTCTGGGAGAAATTGTAATTATCAGGAGTATCATAGGCTCCTGCAAGGCCTGAAACCATTACGACCAATAGAATAGAAGATATTATCACATTCTTTATTTTCATATTATGCTTCCCTCCTGAATAGGTGAACACCTGCACCAAAAGTTATGAGTGCAAAGAAAGATAGGATTATCAGATCTGTAGAAATAGCGCTTAGTCCCTGACCTTTTATCATGATGGTTCTCATGGCTTCGTTTGCATAGGTCAGTGGCAAACAATAAGCTATGTAACGCATCCAGTTGGGGACCGAGCTTAACGGGAAAAATACCCCTGTGACAAACATGGAAGGCAGAGTGACCAGCAGGTTAAGCTGGAAGAAGGATTCCATATCATCCACTCTCGTGGACATGACTATACCCATTCCCACACCACCCAGGGTGAAGATCACAAGTACTAATGCCACAAGCAGCCAGCTTCCGTTCATGTGGAATCCTACAAGGAAATAGGCTGCAAGGATTAGAATAACAGCTCTTGCGATCTGTAATATCAGCTGGTACAGGGTCTTTCCGAGGATGACCGATCTCCTGCTGACCGGGGTCATCAGTATACGGACGATGGTACCGTCCTCTTTTTCACCTGCAATGGCCGAACCGGTGGTGGCCACAGAACCCATGAAGATGGTCAGGGCAATGACAGCCGGTGTAAGGAAGTCCAGATATTCAAGATTACCGTAAATATTGGGTACATCCAGAGATGCGGGGCCGGATCTTGACATAAGCTGGATCATGAAATTGATGATGATCCCACTTGTGGTGGTATCTGAAGAGTCGGTTAGAAGAGTAAGTATAACATCTTCATTTTTCGCAAGCCGGTCACTATAGTCATGCGGTATTAGCAGGACGGCCTTGTACATTCCGGCATCTATTTTACTTTCAGCCTCTGCCCGTGCCATATCCTTTGTATAGGTCACTTTGAACATGGGACTGCCGTCGTAAGTGGAAGTATACGTTCCAATCTCCTGTACAAGGGAACTTGAAGCCATACCGGTGTCATCATTGACTATGAGGATGGGAGCGTTCTTTACTGTGCCACCCATTCCATATCCAAAGAAGATGATCATTATTATAGGGAAAAGGAAAAGGGGGACCATAAGTGCTTTTTTTCTGGAGAGCTGCCTGAACTCTTTCACAGTTATGATCCATGCGTGTCTGATCTCACTCATTATTGTCATTTAATCGCGAACCTCCTCTCCGGTCAGATTTATGAACGTTTCCTCAAGGTTTGAACTTCCTGTCTTTTCCTTTAATGATTCGGGACTGTCAAGAGCCACCATTTTGCCCAGATTCATTACGGCTACCCTGTCACACAGGTTATCCGCCTCTTCCATGTAGTGCGTGGTGAAGACCAGGGTCTTTCCTTCCCCGTTGAACTTTTTGGCAAGTTTCCATATAGATTGCCTGGTCTGCGGGTCAAGACCGGTGGAAGGTTCATCCCAGAATATAATCTGTGGCTCGTGAAGTACGGCACAGATAACCGAAAGACGCTGTTTCATCCCTCCTGAGAACCCTCCTGTGAAACGGTCGGCGTGACTTGAAAGTCCTACTAGTTTCAGATAGTACTCTATTTTCTCGTTCATGACATCTTTTGGTACGTCATAGAGTCTGCCCATGAGTTCCAGGTTCTCCCTTGCGGTGAGATCCGGATAGAGACTGAGCTTCTGGGGGACTATTCCTATGAGAGGACGGATCTTATCATCCTGTTTGTAAACATCAAAGCCCGCAACTTTTATACTGCCGCCACTTGGCTTTACTAATGTTGTGAGCATGGAGAATGTGGTGGACTTTCCGGCTCCGTTGGGACCTATCATTCCAAATATCTCTCCCTCCATTACATCGAAACTGACATCATCCACTGCTGTTATCGTCCTTCCTCTGGAATGAAAGACCTTAACAAGATTCTTTACCTCAATGATTGGTTCCAAATTGCTCACCCGACTTTGTTATCCATGGTCTTTAAAATGCCATGTGTAAATATATCTGTAAATCTTTCAACCTCTTCGTCAATGTCGCCCATAAATGAGTCATCAACTACTCCCTTCAGTAAGGATGTATGTACGAAATAACTTAAAAATGCTAGCGCTGCAGAACGAGGATTGATATTGCGCAGTTTTCCGTTTTGTATCTGGAGCTGGAAATATTCACTTAGGCGTGAGATATACATCTGAAATACGGATGTCAGGATCTCAGCAACCTCTGGTCTACGTCTCCCTTCCTCAAAAAGCATGAACATGAACATGCGATGTTTACCATCTTGCTTCTTGCTCCTCAGATCCCTTGAGATCCTCCTCCCCAAGTCACAGAGGTCGGTCTCAATATCCGTGTCATTATCTATGCGGAACAGAACATCCAGTTCCGATATCTCAGCCCTGTTCCTGATAAGGACCTCTTTTAAGAGATTCTCTTTTGACTGGAATTTTCTAAAAATAGTAACTTCGGCAACATTTGCCTCTTCAGCGATCCTGCGTGTGGTCGCACCTGTGAATCCTTCACTCCCAAACACCTTTAGGGCTGCGTCCAGAATCTTATCCTCTGTATTCATCCTTATGTAAGTGCATACTTACACCTATATAATGATTTGGAAATAATATATATTTAAAAAGAAAATAACGCCCAGGAAATTTATGTTAAAATGACCTGATATAACTTAACTGGTAATCACTTCGTAGAACAGAATCCATTTTCTTCGTTGATTATGACAAAATAAGAGATAAGGTTATGTAAAAATTCCATGATTCTTCCCTGCGGGTTCATCTGCTTGCTGCCGGGGCGATCAGTCTCAATGAGATTGAAGCTGAGAACTGTTAAGAATAGATTTGTGGTTTTAAGATAATCACGGAACTACTTGTTCCTATTCTTTTTTTGAAGTCACGCAATACGCTGCCTGCTACGAATGACCGTACCAATAACAAATTATAATCCGTGCTTCTATTCTCCAAACCATTCTTCCCGGGATATGTTTGCCTGCTTTAGTATCCTTTGAAACAAAGCAGTACTAATCCTGTCTTTGTGAGGATTAGGGATTGTTAGTACTATGTCTTCTTTTGTCATGAAGGAATGTTTGCCACCTGAAAATGGACCTTCAAATCCTAATTCACGTAATCTTTTTACAAGATTCCTGTGTGTTACAGGAGTAAGTTTATGCAACTGCAACTTCCCCAGAGTCTTTGATTATATGATTGCCTATAGGCGGTAATGTCAATCCTTTCCTGAGCCTGAAAACTATCCACTCATCAATGGTCTCTTCCAGATTTTTTCTGCATTCTTCAAGAGTGTTCCCTGTGGCCCACACACCATTGAGTTCAGGCACCTCACCATAGTAAGGTTCATCGTCCTCAATGAGCTCATATCTGGCTTTTTCAAGAGCTGCATGAATATATTCAATAAGCATCGTTCACACCTGTATATCTTCAATCTGGAATATGCTCTCAGTGTATAAATCATCATGGGTTTATCGGCTCTGTAGAACTCCTGTTTGTGTGATTGATACAGCTTTCGTCCTATTTAAGGTCTACAAAACCAATTGCAATCTAAAATAAAAGCAACCATCCGCCGAAGGAGGCACGTTCCGATGCTGCTATATAGGCAGTGAACTACCACCCTATGAATAGGGTGGCTTCCTGCTTCATTATCGAATCCAATGATTCAATTCCACAGGCTTGAACTGTAGTTCCTACAGCACGATTGAGAATATTGATAGCAGCATTATGATCACGGTCAAGAACTAATCCACAATGAGGACATTTATGTACCCTCACCGCTAATGTTTTTTCTACTTTATTACCACAATTGCTACAAAGTTGCGACGTATTACATGGGTTTACCAATTCTACAAACTTACCAGCTTCTTCCGCTTTGTATTTTGTAATCTGAATCAGATTACTCCATGATGCATCATGTATTGATTTTGATAGTCTTGAATTTTTTACCATATTCTTTACATTCAGGTCTTCAAAGGCTATGAAATCGTAAACATTAATGAGTTCCCTGCTTAATTTATGGTTAAAATCATTTCTTTGATTGCGTATTTTTCGATGTAATCTGTTTACCTTATCACACTGTTTCTTCCAGTTATTAGAAAACTTCTTTTTTCTGCTAAGATTACGTTGTTGTCTTTTTAATTCATTCTCTTTCTTGCGATAATATTTAGGGGAATTTATTTGAGTACCATCACTTAACGTAACCAGAGAATTGAGTCCTACATCAATTCCTACAAAAGTAACAGGTTCTACAGATATTGTATTATTTTCAATGACTACAGAGAATGTAACATACCATTGTTTCCCATCTCTGCGAATAGTACAGGTCTTGATTTTGCCTTCTATTTCTCTATGTTGAACTATCTTTATTTCTCCAATTTTAGATAACTTCAACTTTTTTCCAGATATACTAAAACCAGATTGAGGATAAGTAAAACTATTATATCTATTCTTACCTTTGAAACGAGGATAACCTGCTTTTACATCTCCATTTTTGCATCGTCTAAAGAAACTATCAAAGGATTTGCCTAATCTCCTGATTACATCCTGTTTTACCTGAGAATGTACTTCCGTATCAAATTCAAGATACTGGACCTGATACAATTGTTCCATAGTTGACAAACCTTGATTGCATCTTTCGTATGCGTTTCTACGGTCTGCAAGAAATTCGTTATAGATATGTCTACAAACATCAAGCGTCCTGTTCAAAGTCACTTCCTGTTGTTTTGTAGGATATAATCTAAACTTATATGATTTTTGCATTAGATACCTATAGGCTCGTAATGTTTAACTATCTTTCGCATCTATAGAAAAATATGACTTATTCAAGCTCTGCTGTATATGAGATCAATTATCATATTGTATGGTGTACTAAATATCGGAAACAGGTTATGAATGATGAGTTAAAGGAGTTTCTTGATGACCAGATAAGAACAATAGCGGATTCTAAGGAATGGGAAATACTTGAACTTGAAGTCATGCCTGAACATATCCATCTTTTCATATCTGCACCACCGTTCATAGCACCTACGGATATTGTTAAGATTATGAAAGGTGTTACTACAAAAAGAATATTCCAGAAGTTCCCTGAATTACGAAAAAAAGAATTTTTGGGTAATCATCTTTGGTCGCCAAGCTATTATGTTGGTACTCATGGTCAAGTATCTGCTGAAACGATTAAGAAATACATAGACGGTAGTTCCAATAGGGGACGTAATTCATCCACCGGATGAATCCGGTGGTCTTCTTACTCCAAAGTGATAAAGCAGGAACATGTAGCAATCGAGCCATATACAGTATTTGTAGAGGTTACAGCTGCCATCCGAAGAAGAACAGGTTCAAAAGAACTTGCTACAAGAGTAAAAAATGACCTTATTGCGCTTGGAAGCTTTCGTTTTGTTGATCTAGATACAGTCAGTTCATCTTCTGCTGCAGAAATTGCCGCTGATATCGGAGTCAGAGGAAAGGATGCAATTGTTATTCAGGTTGCAAAAGAATTTGGAATTCCACTTGTCACTCTTGACGTAGAGATCATTGAAAAGGCAAGGGGAATTGTTGAGATGGCTGACCTTGATGTTCTTTAAGATAGTGTTAAAATAGGTCATTTTGGTTTTAACAATCATGTAATAGGTTGTTCTATTTTCTAGCAGAAATTATGGAATGTGCTGCCCGTGGCGTGTGTTAGCGGTCATCTCTGAACAAAATATCATCCATATCAAAAAGCATAAGTCCTTTATCTTTCAGTTTATCCTTATTCTCGATCGATTTTGCAATGACTGCAAAGTGTTCGTTTCTTTCTTCATTGTACCAATTAACATATGATGATTTTTCTCTGAGATCCCTTACTATTTTTGTTACATCTTTTGATGTCAACGTTTTCCATTCGCACTCAACAAACAGCATATCTTTTGATCTTTCGTTTAATGCAACAAGATCGATCTCATAGGTCTTTTTATTATTTTGTTGTCCTGGGACCGTTCCCCATTGCCTTCCAATTCTTTCAAAAGCAAATGGCAACCTGTCACTGTTGTTGAGATCTATCAAATATTGCCGGGATATATCTTCAAAAACTTGGCCAAGATACCGGTTATATGAGTCGTTTATCCTGGTACTTATCATATTCCTGTTTACTTCCATCAGTGATCTAGATGGATAGATGTAGGTGTACCAGAATTTCATGAACTTGTCTGAAATGGTGTAGATGGAACCTGTCTTTATGTTTCTTGTACCTTTAAGGACCACAGGCCATTCCTTGCTTATGAAACCAAGACCTATGAGAACACGCAGATATTTTGGAATGTTATTTACAGGTATGTAGGTTCTTTGAGAGATCTCAGAAACACGAGTTTTACCTTCGGATATTGCTTCTAGTATTAGTTCATATTTAGTTGGTTCTCTTAGCTCTTCTTTCAACAGGAAAATAGCTTCATCATAAAGAAATGTAGCCCTGTGCAGTATGTTCTTATCAACATTTTCCATAAATGAAAGGTCTTTTTCGAATTTGTTCAGATAAGCAGGGACACCACCAAGACAGCCGTATATGCGTACAAGTTCTTCCGGATCTTTTGCAGGGAAGAATTGTGCCATGTGAATGAATTTTAAAGGTTCTACCTTGATCTGTCCGTTTCGACGACCATATAAAGGAGACTTATAGCCAAGAACTTCATTTTCCATCATGCCTATGCTTGAACCAAGAAGTATTAGCATGACATTTGCATCCTTAAGGTACATATCCCATGCAGCCTGAAATGCAGACATTGATGCTTTGTTGCCTTCTATAAGGTATGGTACTTCATCGATAATGATCACAGGTTTTTCACTGGTCTGCTGAGCAATGAATTTCAATGCAGCATCCCATTTAGTGATCTTTGGCTGGTAAATACCGAGTTGTTCGGATGTTTTCTCAAGAAAGTCCTCTACCTGATGCTCAAGGTCAAGTTTCTGGGATAAATAATAGACAGAAGGTTTTCCAGCCTTGAATTTCAGCACAAGTTCTGTTTTACCAACACGCTTTCTTCCATATATTACGACCAGTGATGAAGAATCACGGGAATATTCTGATTCAAGGAATTCTAATTCTTCGGTGCGATTGATAAACAGACTCATAATCCTAAGTATTAAGAGTCTATATTATATCGATTTCTGCTGGTTGATGTAGTACAGTAGATTTATATCCTCTAAAAATGATGATCGTTTTCTCTAATATTAGCTACATATAGTGATTTCAATAGGTATTCTACAGAGCCGATAATTTGATGTTTAATAAGAGGTTTTCGGAATACTATGTGTACATACAACGTTTGACGTGTCAGAATGACACATAAGATAAGGTTGGAAGCCTATTTTATAGGGGAGTGTGACAGGCTCATTCTTATTTTGATTATACCTTGAGAGAATCACAAGAATAATAGATGTTGATCAGGAATAGAGCAGGAGAAATCTGCTATAATGAAAAAAATAAGGTTATTTTGATTTAATAATCAGGGACTACTTGCTCCTATTTTTTTCGAAGTTATGGAATACGCCGCCTGCGGCGGGATGATTCCAACTAATCTAATCCAACTATTGGCCATTCATAGAAATTGAAGTGACTAAGTATTTATGGATGAACTCAGTCCATTTGTTAACAAAGCATTATGTTGATATATATGCAAATGCATAATCCTATGTAAATGGTGTTGTCATGAAAAGATTTACTATATCCATTCCAGATGAACTTAAAAAGGAAATTGATGATTTTCCTGATATAAATTGGGTTCAGATAGCCAGAGAAAGCATTGAGAAGAAATTGCTTTTACTTGAAGAGTTTGAAAACTTTGAGAAAGGTCGTGAAAACTAATGACAACCATGACAGTTCCCCTGGATGACGAGCTCTATGACAAGATCCATAAATTATCATGGGTCAGGTGGTCTAAGGTTGCACAGGATGGAATAAGGAAACGCAAGATATTTGAAACGTATATGAGGGATAAAGAGATTTCAGAAGATGATGCTGTTTTTTGTGAGATGATCGACTGGCATCCTGTTGATGAGCTACCCCTGAAAGAAGAATTCATTGATAAAATCAAAAAGATTGCTAAAGAACCAGGCATCCCGGTTAAAGATATATCCGATATATTCCGGTGATAGTTGTGGTATATTCTCTTCAAATCACATCAGTCTGCCAGAAAGAGATCAAACGATTGACCAGAAAGAATTCACATTTACAAAACGTTCTTTCGAAAAAAATAACTGAGATCCTTGAGAATCCTACAAGATATAAACCATTACGCAATGAGCTTGCAGGATTCTACAGAGTGCACATTATGACAAGTTTTGTCCTTATATTTGCTGTAGATATAGAAGAGAGAACTGTTACACTTGTTCATTTTTCACACCATGATGATGCATATCAGATATGAATTTGTTTTTTATTTTCAGGCTCGGTGAGATCGAGACTTAAGATTTGCTATGAAAGAATTTTTGGTTAAAAATAATTCATGAAAAATTTTATTTCTATTGTTGATCAGAAGTTATGGAATACGCCGCATGCGGCGGAATGGTTTTATTAATATTTTAATAAAAGCAGATCATTAATTATATGTAAAAAGCAAAATAGAAGGATTGAAATGAGCATTACTATTGAGATTCCACCTTCAATTGAGAACATCCTGAACAAGCGTGCGCATGAACAGCATCTTGACAGGGAATCCATACTCAAGCAGATGTATGAGAGAGTGCCGAACATTATCTTGTAGAGGAGGATTTTAAAGGCAGGATCAGTAAATGAAAGCTTGCAGAAATGCTTGATATGGATATATATATGAAGTAAACGACCTGCTTGACAGATACCATATCAAAGGTAATCTTGACTTTGAGACTTTGCAGGAAGGCATGAAAACTGCCGAATCCTTCGCCAGATACGACAGTAAGAAGACCGAAAATAAGAATGGACGATGGTTCTTTGTCCTTCATTAATGGCCGGCAAAATCTTTAAAATATAACGTTAATATAAAAAGTATTATGGCTACAATTACTTTATCAATACCTGATAATCTGATGAAAGAGATGGATCTGTCCAGGGAAATAAACTGGTCCGAGGTTGCAAAGGAAGCTATCAGAACGAAGGTCAACCAACTAAGGATATTCAGGTCCATAACATCAAAATCTCATCTTTCCGAAGATGATGCACTTGAGATTGGAAGGAAGATAAACGAGTCCCTGCACCAGCGATACGAAGATATGGGTGTTTGAATGGAGCTGGTCGTTGACAAGTCAACAAACATTTAACTGAAAAGTACAATCTAAAATATGGTGAAGTATGAGTATAATAGTCAAACTCAGTAGTGAACATACAATTGCTCTACCGGAAGATCTTATCAGAAAGATGCATTTTGCATCAAATGATGAAATATTGGTCCAGATCGAAGAAGATAAACTTGTTCTTACAAAGAAAGGGAATGATTACACTAGCAAGCTGCGAGGTTTGCATAAAGATATCTGGGAGAATGTCGATTCAGAAGAATTCCTGAAAAAGGAAAGAATGTCCTGGGACAAGCATGCTGAAAATTGAGGAACATTCAAAAATTGGCATTATACAATGCTGTTCATTTATCTTTTTGAAGATAATGAAGATTTCTCCGACATTTGTGCGGCTATATTAGGAGATATAGAATGTGGAAATCGAAAAGGAATCACGTCCTCTATAACCCTTCTTGAAATACTTGTAAAACCAAAAAGAGATGGAAATCTGGCTGCTGTCACTGATTATAAGGAAGTCCTTACTGCTTTTCCAAACCTTGATATTGTGAATGTTGATCAGGAGATTGCTGATATAGCTTCCACCCTTCGTGCCAGCTATTCAATAAAGACACCAGATGCCATCCAGATCGCAACTTCTATCAAAGAAGGATTCACAGCATTCATTACAAACGACCATGCTCTTAAAAGAATAGAAGAAATAGAAGTTATTGTTTTAAGAGACGTAATGGAATAGTGATAGATTATTTCAAATCTTCTGTATGCCTACAAGATCAAAATGATCGGTCTGCTCTTTGTCGAATGTAACTTCAAGATAAAGCTCGATGGCCTCTTTGATACGCTGGTTTAGTTCATCCAATGTTTCTGCCTGAGTATGGCATCCATTAAGCTCTGGTACAGAAGCCACATATATCCCATCTTCGTCCTGTTCAATGACCACTGTGAATTCTCTCATGTCATCATTCCTTCTTTTCTAAATGATAGATATGTTTATGAATAGAAATAATTACCCATTATTTGTGTATGGGAAGTATTTGTTTTGGAGATGCAGAGTATTTTAAGAAGGCTTTCTACAGAGCAGATAATTTGATGTTTAATAAGAGTTTTTCGGAATACTACTTGTACCATACAACGTTTGACGTGTCAGGATAACACTAAGACCGGAGAGTTGGAAGCCGATTTCATCTAGGAGTGTGACAGGCTCATTCTTATTCTGATTATACCGTAGGAGAATCACAAGAATAATAGATGTTGATCAGGAATAGAGCAGGAGAAATCTGCTATAATGAAAAAAATAAGGTCATTTTGATTTAATAATAATGGACTACTTGCTCCTATTCTTTTTTCGAAGTTATGGAATACGCCGCCTGCAGCGGTGCTCGTCCTGACCTAAACTAATTATTGTTTACTTCATAGAACAGATTAATTATTAATGCACATCATACTATTTTTCTTCCCGCAGGAGTTAAATACTAAGGACGTCAGCTCAATTATAGAGAGATTAGTAGGTGGGAATATGCCAAAACATGCTAAAATGGACAACATTAAAATCCTAATCAAAGAGCACAGAGATGAGATAAATCAGTTGTTCAATGCAGAAATAGTTGGTATTTTCGGTTCTTATGCCAGGGGAGAGGAAAATGTCAACAGTGATGTTGACGTACTTGTAAATTTTAATGATGATGCTACACTTTTTGACCTTGTGGGACTTGGTGACTATCTGGAAGAGCGGATTGGGCTGCCAGTGGACGTTGTTTCAATGAGAGCTTTGCATCCGATGATGAAGAGTGAAGTTCTAAAAGAGATGGTAACTGTATGAGATCACCATCGCTGTACATTTCAGAGATAATTTGTGCCATTGATTCCATCGAGGATTTTACTTCAGGTATGAACAAAGATGATTTTCTGGAAGATGAAAAAACAAAAAGTGCTGTTGTACGACAGTTTGAGATAATGGGAGAAGCCAGTAAAGCTTTACCAAAAAGCATTAAAGAACTTGCACCGGATATTCCCTGGAGTAATATTGCAGGAATGAGGGACCGACTTATACATGCTTATTTTGTTGTAGATTACAAACTTGTGTGGAAAACATTGGAAGAAGAATTGCCTGGACTTAGGGAAAGACTTGAAATGCTTCAGATGGATTCTATTAAAGATGAGGAACTCTGAAGAACAAACAGTATCCCGAGGAATAAAGTTTTGTTGTTAGAACTTGACCTCATATCTGGCTTTTTCAAGAACTGCATGAATGTATTCAATAAGCATCATTCACACCTGTATATCTAGATCTGGAATGTACTATTTGTGTATAAATCATCATGGTTTTATCTCTAATTTTGATCCTATGCTATGAATGCGCCGTCTACGGCAGAGCTGTTGATTCATCAATCAGATTCATCAACTTTCTGCCATTCCAGATTCCCCGCAACATTCCTCTCCAAGAGACAATTCGCTAATCCTATTGTAGTTATTATATCTGCCATATTTATAAATCTACCCAAATTTTCAGATATTTAATTCACAAAACTTAAATATGTATAGTGAATTTAATGTACCCAGCGGCATACAAATATACAGGCATCCTTTGCCTGACAAAAAACGCCCGGGTGTTTGGAAAAAATGGTGGCATATAATACATTATCTAATCTTAATGTCCTGATTACGGGTGGTGCTGGTTTCATCGGAGGTCATGTGGTTGACAAACTCATCGAAATAGGAAACACTGTTACGATTTTTGATAATATGAGTTCCAGAAGAATGGAATTCATCGAACACCACAAGAATAATCCTAATAAAGAGATGAAGATGTGGTAAATTTTGTCAGATAGCAACCTGTTTTTCAAATTAATAAATTCAACCTACGAAGCAGTTTGCCGTGAAAAAATGAGCAAAAATGTTGAATTTTTTTTTCAGAATCTCACATATGTTGCCATTGGTACAATAATTGGTAATATATGTCTCTTTGCGTTCAATGCACTCGGTGGACGATATTTAGGACCAGCAGAATATGGAAAATTTACTCTTATCAATTCTGTTGCAACATTTCTCTATATTCCAATGCTTTTTGGAATGAGTTCAGCAATTGTAAAATACAATTCTGAAACTAATGAATATCATAAACAAAAATCAATCATTTCTACTACATATATATTGATTCTAGTTGCTACTATATTTTCAACACTCTTTTATATAGGATTTTCATCTAAAATTGCAGATATACTTTCAATACATCTAAATATGTTTTATTTTTCAATTTTGTTTGCCCTTATAACTGCACTTCATACATTAACAACAAATACTCTTCGTAGCCTACACCGCATGAAAATATTTTCTATTTTAAAATTAATATATGGATTTGCACTACTTTTTTCGTTTATAATATTTATTAGAATAGAGGGACTTTCATATAAATCCATGCTATTTCCAATGTACATTTCTGCCATTATAATTAGTGTCTATATTTTGGTAACAAATATTCGGAAATACTTAGCGCTGACATTTGATTCTCATTGGGCAAAGACTTTAATAATATATAGCAGCTATAATATATTTAATAGTGTGTCATTTATGCTTTATTCCAATATAGACAAAATATTAATAAACAAATATATGTTTGTTGAAAATGTTGGAGTGTATTATGCTTACAACATTTCTTCAATAAGTATAATGAATGTGTTATCAGGAATAATAATTAATGTTTTGTTCCCAACAATATGCAAATATGAAGATAAGAAGAACATCACAAACAAAATAAATAAATTCATGCCTTTATCTTTATTAGTAGGGTTTGTAACAATTATATGCACGCAGTATATTATTCTAAACATATATGGCAAACAATATCCTATAAATTTTCAATTGATGTTACTTTTTACAATAGTTTCTTTACTTTTCTTTTGTTATAACACATATATGTGGATTTTTAACTCATTAGGTATAGCTGGTGTTAAAATTACAATGTATGGAAGCGTAGTAATTGCAATAATTGACATCATCCTCAATATTTATCTAATTCCAAGATATGGATTATTTGGTGCAATTGGATCTACAGCACTAGCTTACTGTGCAGGTCTTTTTGTAATTTACAATCACAAAAACATGATATAAATATTAATATATAAGAGTGCTAATTAAAGACAACAATCGAATAATTAGCTAATAAATAAAAGTGTTTATAAGTTACATTCACATAAAAAACTAAAATTGTATTTTAACCAGCGTTCCTCCATTATTATAAATATTACTAGTTCCACTTAAAATAGCATCATATTGAGAAATGTTTACGACTTCTGTATGAACTCGATATAGTGAAGAAGGATAAACTATGTTGTTAATAACATTCGACCATCTTAAATAAATATATTCATTCTTTTGTGAAACATTATATTCAAAGAAATTCTCATTCATAGGAACATCATACTTATTTTTAGAAGTATACCCCAATAATACTCTTTGATAACCAGGAAAATCACTGTTTATAGTAATATTAGTAGGATTGTACAAAGCTAACCAACTTGCCCCATAAACTTCTTGCTCATATATATAAACACTATCTCTTGAAGGCCCATTTATATTTAAATCTTCAGAGTAAGGAACTCCAAATATATTAAATATAAATGTAGTGGCACAAATATTTTGCATAACCAAGACGATTGCTACAAAAATTATTGCATGCTCTTTTTTTATTTTGTGTCTGGTGATTGATCCAATTTTAAAAATATTTTGGAAAAAAATTTCACCCCCAATAACAAAGCAAGGGGCCAAA
Source organism: Methanolobus vulcani (assembly GCF_900100715.1). Lineage (GTDB taxonomy): Archaea > Halobacteriota > Methanosarcinia > Methanosarcinales > Methanosarcinaceae > Methanolobus > Methanolobus vulcani. Next base: position 72,307 of record NZ_FNCA01000001.1, read on the forward strand.
AAAATGAGGGTTTGTAAATAGAGCCTAGTAATACCATAGCCTGAGGAAACAAATGGCAAGATTATCATTGAAAACATTAAAACCAAACCAACGGCACTCATTGCAAGATATTCTATTTCAAAGGTTGTATTTTTATAATTTTTGAAGAGACTGACGCTTCCAAGACTGATAAAAAGAAGGGTTATAGTTCGAACCCAAAAAAACAATTTATAAGGGATTTGTGTAGACATGCCTATACCAACGGCCCTTAAAGCCGTAGCATCCCTAGATTCCATTAAAAATGCATTAGCCAACTCTAAATAGCTTTTGTAGAAGAATCTTGTCAAATCATTAAATGGTTCTCTTGTTATTAGGCTATACCATAGAAATATAAACACAAAAAATAGTATAATGAGGTTAAAACTTATATTTGGTTTTACATCACATTTTTTGTCAAAATACTTAAAAATGTACAATAAAATCCAACTTCCAAGCAAAAATATATAAAAAACATATGCAGTAGAATAGTGAGACAAAATTACTGAAGCCGAAAAAACAATAAATAATACTTTTTTATTAAATACACTAATATCAATATCAAATAGTACTACAACAGATAAAATAAAAAACAAAAAAGCAATTTCTTGTCGTGCATGCTCAAACATTTCAAAAATAAAAGTACCTTGTGATATAAAAAATAGAACAGCTATAAAACTATACTGATTATTCATGTATTTCTGAAATAATATATACAATCCAATTGGAACAAAAGAAAATATCAGAGGATAAATTATTTTATATATATATTGTTCGTTGATACCTGTAAATTGTTGATAAAGTACCGGCAGTATAGTGACACTCAACAAGGAATTTAATTCGTTACTATTTGTTGTTTGCAGATTCCAATATAACTTATTCAATGTCAGTTTAAATATATAATATTCTTTATGAATATCACTACCTTTTATGTAATAACTTGATAGACTGTGCATAAAAAGCAAGCTTAATCCAATCATCCAAATAGCAATAAGATAAGTAGAATTTGGTACTCTGCCCCCAAAATATATTATACACAGAGAGTAAATAGGAATCAACACTAACAAAATAAATAACAAACAATTATTTCCTTCCGTATTCATCAAATATGACCCAAATATAGCCAAAAATGGGAATATAATAGGAAAAATTGCAGGCGATATTGAGTTATTCTTGGAGTTAAATTTGAAATTTAATGAATTACTTCTCAAATGAAAAGCATAATTTTTTTTATTTCGTATCCAAGAAAGTAAAAATAACACGAGCATAAAAACATCTATAACTAATAAACTATTGTTAACTGATAATGGGCATGCAATGACGGGATATAAACTATTTATAGCCAATCCTGATAAAAATAGAAAAGAAATGCTCAAACCAACAGAATACATAAAAAACTTAGATGCTGTAGTTTCATTAAGTTTTAAAATATAAAGAATCAAACAACCAGGAATCGTAGTGAAATAAAGAAAACCTAAAATCGGTCTGAAGATGGGTATATTTAAAATTATCGAAATATTAGTTATGAGAGTAAATACTAAAAAAAAGAGAACAGTATTACTTTTTGTATTATTCATAACATATCCCCATATCACATTTATTTAACTATTATATTTTTATTTGCTACGTTTTTAAAAATAAGTTCAAAGTTATCGATGTGCTGATCTAATTCATATTTCTTGGCAGATTCCAAAGCATTTTCACTAAACTCATACAAGATAGAAGGATTTGCTATCAAATACTCAATTTTATCCTGCAAATCAATGGCACTTGTAGGTTCGTATAATAGTCCGTTGTATCCATCAATAATTATACTAGGGATACCACCAATTGAACTTCCAATGACTGGAACCTTATATTTAAAGCTTTCAATAATAACTAGCCCAAAAGGTTCATACCAAATTGAAGGGACAATAGACAAATTTGCATGTTTATAAAAAGGAATCAAATCATTTGAATTTTTAAATCCATGAAAAATAATTCTTTTATCATTACCTGCAATGTTTTTCAGTTCATTTTCGTACGTACCTTTTCCAATTATGTCCAATTTAATGTTCTCATACTTTATTTGTTTAAAAGCTTCCAATAATACTTGAACACCTTTATGCTTATTCAAGCCACCGACATATAAAATATTGATACTACTTGTATCTTTTTCTAAAAATTTGTGAGTATTAATATTCAATTCAACTGCATTTGGCACAACAATCTTGGGTGTTTTTTCAAAAAGCCTATTTGAATTCAACTTATCAAGTACGAACTGTGATGCTGCAGTAACCAAATCCGGCTTATTATCCACAAAATATTTTTGGATTTTAGAATAACATTTGCATAATATAGGCGGATTATGGCAAATACTCATTGATTTTTTTAATAGACTTGATTTTGGACATATTAACGAGTAATCCCTTGCTGTAAAAATAAATGGTACTTTTTGCTTTTTAATAGCACTGAATAGAGAAAGAGATAAACCGCGGAAATTATTCACATGTACTATATCTGGGTGTTCACACTTTAGTATTTTAGATATTATATAATATGAAGAAGGGTTCCATAAATCTATCACGTAATAAAATGGCTTTACAAAAAATGGCTGTTTTGCTGAAGTATACATTGGATAAAGGTTAAATGGAAATAATCGATATATTTTGATACCATCAATAACCTCTACATATGTTTTTCTTGTAGGACTTGTCGTAATAACAAAAACATCATGACCTTTTTTAGACAGGCCTTCTGCAAGATTCCTTACACTATTTTCAGTTCCACCAAAAATAAAAGGCTTATATAAGTTTGTTATAAAACAAATTTTCAAATACACCACTTCACTGCACTCTAAATCAGACATATTGCAAATAAATCTGTTCTGTTTGCTCAGCTACGCGCTCCCAGGAAAATTTGGAAGCATCTTTCTTCGATTTTTCACCCATTTTTAATCGTACATCTTCATCTTGTAAAAGGAAAAGAATCTTATTTCCGAGATCTATGTAATCACCTGTTTTTGTGAAATATCCATTTTCTCCTTCCTGTACAATTGATTTAAAAACTACTAAATTACTTGTAATAAGAGGAAGTCCACAAGCAGATGCCTCTAAAAGTACAATACCAAATCCTTCTGAAATAGAGGGGAGAACAAAAATATCTGATGAATGATAATACATATATTTAACGTCATCATCTACAAAGCCTGTAAAAGTGATATACCGTTCTAATTTCAGTTCTTTTGCCATTGATTTAAGTTCTTTGATATAATTACCACTACCAACAAAAACCAGATGACAATCTTGATAATTATTCACTATTAGTGACATAGCCTCAATTAACACATTTGGAGCTTTTCTGGGTGTTAAACTTCCTACAAACAAAATTATTTTTTTATCCAATGGTAAACCAAGTTTTTTACGGCATTCATGCTTACCTAAATCAATATGAAAGTCTTCAAAATCAATTCCATTTGGAACCGCACATACTTTCTTACGAATCTTACTTAAATGCATAGAATGATTAATATAATATTGTGATGGAGTCAGAACTATGTTCGATGCGGAAAGTAATATGTCAGCAATAAACCCATCGAATAAAGCAACTCCAACTTTTCTAAATAAACTACCAAATCCTTTAACCCAATCTTCATGATAAGTGGTAATTAATGGCTTCTTTTTCTTCTTTGCATAAAAGTAAGCCGTTAAAGGTGCAGGTAGATTTCCGAGTTGAGAATGGACAATATCCAAATCAATGTTTGAGAATAAAGGTTTGAAAATTAAACCACTAGAAATCGGAGATTGGCCTATTTTAAAATTATTTTTATAGCGGTATATCGTGATGTTTCCATATTTTTCAATTGAATCCTTGGCATTGTTCATTGACGATGTAAAAATATACACATCATGGCCTCTCTTGCCCATTTGAAGTGCTAAATTATATGTCACATTCTCTACCCCCCCACCTATATAAGATCCAGTAGACTCTCTTGTAGAAGGATTTTTACATGGAAATGCTGTTGTGAAATACCCAATTTTCATCAAGTCACCATTAGTTGTGTATATATGTACATAATAAATTACTAGCAATTTGAGTTAATTTTTGATTTTCTAAGCAAATATCGGATAGTAGGGGGAGCAAATCGTCCTTTTGATTCCTTTTTTTTCAATCCATTTATTACACATGCAACACTTACAATTCATGATATATAAGAATAATATTCTGCTGCGTTAGCTAAATTTTCATGAGATTTACCATTCTATTTTGACATTTGAAATTGCAGATCTAACTTTTCCAGATTTGTCTTTTGGAATCTCATCTACAGTTTCGACTTCCACAATTACTTCATTTCCCATAATAGTACGAACTTTACTAACAATTTGATTTGGAGTGTATTGAGAAAACATGTCGTTTTTAACAACTTGTATTTTAATTTTATCTTTTCTTTCTTGAATTGCTTTTAGTTGAGAAATACCACTAATTTGCCGTATAATCAATGTCCATATAATAGGAGAAAATATTCTACCATCTGATGTTTGCATAAAAGAGTCACTTCTGCCTTCAACTAGTTTCATCAGAGGCAATCCTCTTCCACATGAACAGGATTCATCACTTGGTATACCAATATCACCTATTCTATACCTAATTAAAGGCATAGCATAATTATAGAGACCGGTGTAAACAATTTCACCCCTCTCACCTGGTGAAACACTTTCTCCATTTTCTACAAATTCCATAATAACAGAATCTGCATCAATATGATAACCCATATGCTCCCTGCACTCCCAAGCAGTTCGATTTAGTTCAACACAACCGAAATGATCAACCATTTCTAAATCAAAAACTGAATTTATGTATTTTCTTGTTTGTGAATCTAAAAGCTCAGATGTTCCAAATATCATTTTAGGATTGACATTTTCCATTTCTTTATTATCAATTTCCTCTGCTATTAATTTAATCGAAGATGTATATCCACCAAGCACTTCGGGATTCAGTGTTCCTAACATCTCAATTTGTTTACTTACTGGATCAAATGCTGATATTTGAGTTGCATTAAAAATTCTCAATTTTTGAAACCAACGAGGTTTTTGATAGTGATGAGGATCACCAAAAACAGCCCACTTACTTCTCAATCTTAAGCCATTCTCTATATGAGAACGTAAATTAATAGCTTTGCTAAAATCATCTGCTGCTTCATCATACACAACTTTTAATGGTATTCCAGTAGAACCACTTGTTTCAGTAACAAAACACTTTCTTAAATCAAGACCTTGTACTAATCTTGATTCAAGTTTTTGTTGTCTTAATTCCTCTTTTGTTGTAAAAGGAATCTTATTCAAATCATTTAGTGTTTTTATATCATTTGGATGAATACCTGCAGATTTGAACTTTTCACGATAAAAAATCGTGTTATTATAAGCATGTTTTACCATATGCCTAAGTTTTTTTATCTGCAATCCTTCTAATTCCGATGGTTTAAGCCATTGATTTTTACGTGCTTGATGAAGAAGCCTTAATTTATTAAATGAACTCATGAAATTACCTCAACTATTGAAATAATCCACATATTTTTTAAGACCATCTAAAATTACTGTTTTTGGCTCAAACCCAATCAGTTCACAAGCTAGCTTCACATCAGAATGTGTGTCTTTAGCATCTCCTTTTTGAGATTCAACATATTTAACATCAGATCTTGAACCTGTAATAGATTTCAAATTATAAATTAAATCATTTAGAGTAATCTGATTTCCATGACCTATATTTAGAACCTTACCATTTGTGATTTTATTACTAAGTAAGGCTACATTTCCTTCAACCACATCTTCAATATAAGTAAAATCCCTTGTCTGCTCCCCATCTCCAAATACAGTTATAGGCTCATTTGCAAGCATCTTTCTTGTAAAAATAGAAATTGCAAGATCAGGTCGCATCCTAGGACCATAAACTGTAAAATAACGTAACGAAGTTGTAGGTAATCCATAAACCTCGTAGAATACTCTACAATACTGTTCAGCAGCAAGCTTACTGACACCATAAGGTGAAACAGGCTGAGTTGGATGTTCCTCATCAAAAGGAAGATATTTTACCTTACCATAAACAGAGGAAGATGATGCATTAATCACCTTTTTTACATCTGATTCAAGAGCTGCTTTCAGCACATTTAATGTGCCTACTACATTGACATTATTTGGCTTGAAAGGATCTTCTACAGATATTCTTACTCCTGCCTGAGCTGCTTCATGATACACATAATCTACCGTATCATCAATAATTTTTTTCATTGTAGCTAAATCAGTCACATCAGCGTTGATGAACTGAGCATTTCCACTGTTTAAGACAATATCAATATTCTTTTTCTTGATATCCACAGAATAATATGGATCCAGATTGTCAACAATAACGACTTCATGGCCATCTTTGGCAAAACTCTCTGCAATATGAGATCCTATGAATCCCGCTCCACCAGTAACTACTATCTTTGAAATTATACCAACTCCTCATAAAGTGAAATTGTTCTTTTTACCGTATCATCCCACGAAAAATCTCTGACAACTCGCTTCCTGCCATATTCACCAAGTTTTCTGGAAAGTTCAGGATCTGCTATTAGCCGGGAAATACGATTGGCAAGTGCATTTGAATCTTTGACTGGAACTAAGAAACCACTGCCTTCTACAATATCTACAAGTTGTGGTAATTGAGAACATACTACCGGAACACCACATGACATTGCTTCCAGAATAGTCCGTGGTACACCCTCTTCCAAGCTTGGTAATACAAAAATTGATGATTGATTGTATAGATTTACAATTTCTGAATTTGGAATATAGTCTTTGAAAACAACATTTCCATCAAGATCAAGTTCATGGATCTTCTGAACAAACCTCTCTTTATCAGGCCCTCTGCCAACCATTGTCAGAATAATACCAGGATTTTCTGATCGAAGAATATCTAAAGCTTCTATGAGATAGTCAACACCCTTTCCTTTAGCATATCTTCCAATCCAAAGAAGATTATTTGCATTTGATGCAGACTTTTCAATAGGGATGAATTGTTCTGTATTTATACCGTTGTGTATTACACATATTTTATCTGGATTGATACCAACAACATCAATAAGTTCCTGTTTTTCAACATCAGTATAGCAAATAACCCTATCTGCTGCCTTAAATGTAATTCTGGCACCCGTTGCGGTATAGAAATCCTGGAACCATTTTGGAGCAGTCTGAGAATTCAACCCATGACTTGTAATTACAAATGGTGAAGAACCGAATAATCTTAATAATACACATAGATTGGTGGAAAAATAAAGATGGGAATGTGCATGAATAACATCATATTCATGACGATTTTTGTATAAATCAAAAAACATGGCAGGCATGATAGAATTGCCTAATATTTTAGCAAGAACAGGATATTTCTTAATCGAATAGTTCGTACGCATAGTTTCATTTTTTGAAATATCAGTAGTGCATACTAATACTTCATGTCCAAGGGATGATTGTATTCTTGACATTTCATGGACATGCAAACCGACCCCACCAACTACATATGGGTATAAATCAGCTGCCACACGTAATATTTTCACTTAATACACCTTTCGTTTTTAATAATCCCGAATTAAGCATTAGACTTTTTTAAATCATTAATTTGAGTTGCTAATGAATTAAGGATCAATCCACTAAACATTCCAAAAACACCCACCATTGAAAATGTCATTGCAATCAATGAAGTCCCTATTGCAAAAGCACCAGTTGACTGAAATATATATAATGTCCTAAAAGCAAGAGCAAGACCTAATATTAGCAAAATAAATCCAGGCACCCCAAAATACAACAAAGGATGTTTCCTCTGAAATTGCACAATAATTGAATTCAAAACACTCATTCCATGCCTCACCGGATTAAAAGTCGACCCCTCAACATCATACCTGCATGTGATAGGCACTTCAGTGATCTTAAAACCAGCCGCAGCCGCATCGTTGATCATCTCTGATTCCACACCCATGCCTGCATTATTGAACTTGAAGACACCAAATGTCTCTTTGGAAAATGCACGGAAACCGCTTTGAGAATCGGTCAGCTTGACATCAGCAGTCATATTAGTAGCAAAAGTCAGGACTTCCTGACCTACACGACGGTATTTTGGAACATCGACACTGTGGCCTTTCAGGAATCTGGCACCGTTGACAACATCGGCTTGTTTCCATAGAATTGGCTCAACTACTTGTGGGATCTCATCAGGGCAGTGTTGTCCATCTGCATCAAGTGTAACAAGGATGTCCACTTCTTTATGCTGAGCCCAGCGGAAGGCTGTACGTAAAGCAACACCTTTGCCGGAATTCTGTTCATGACAAATGACCGTGGCACCCATGAGCTCAGCTATCTGAGCCGTTTTATCAGCACTGCCATCATCGATTACAAGAACCTCATCAACATGCTGCTTCGCTCTGGCGATAACACTCCCTATTGCTATCTCCTCGTTAAAAGCAGGAATTGCAGCTACAATTGTCATTACCTATCCTACCACCGTTTTGTTTGAGTTGCGCACCGATGAACTTTTCAAAAAGTACATATGGGCGCATGCATTATGTGTAGACATGTGTTACACACATCCTATGCACAGTATGAAGATTACTTATCGAATATAAAAGTTTCTATTTTTGCGTGTTAATTGCTTTGTATAATATAGAAAATATAACTCCTGACAAATATTTTATTTTGTTCGCTGTGATGCGAAAAAGCAGCCGCTAAGCCATAATGAGTATTTGAACAATTTACACCTGGAGACAAGTAAATAAAAACAGTGCATCAGAAAAAAAGTATCAAAAAGAGATGCTCAATTACTCAGAGCTTCCTTCAGATGCACAAGAGGATGGCAAACTACAGATGCAGAAGTATTTGAAGATAGATCTGAAACGAACATCCTGTACTTACCACAATAGCTTCCGCCGCCATTCTCGCTGCATGTCATGGCATTGGAACTGGCATACTCACACTTGTCGTAGAATTTGCATTTCATGTTTATCCCTCTTATGTCAAAATCTGCAAATATAATTATTATCTATATTAATATATAGTTTTCTGAATACAACTGTGCAATATGTAGCAAGAAACAGAATGCTGGGCATTGATGTATCTATATGGACTGTGATGAATGCTTGATCAGAGTAAATTGCAAAACTAAAGCAACCTCACGGCGAAGGCGGCACGGTCCATGAATTATTAAAAACAAAAATCCACACAGAAGTATAAATGATAGTTTTGATATACAACACTAATAGTGATGTGAATTATATGGTACACAGAGTTATGAATTTTACAGTCCTCATTGAACAGGATGAAGATGGAGTATACATTGCAAAAGTACCTGACATACCTGGATGCTACACCCAGGGAAAAACAGTGGAGCAGGCAATGAAAAGGATAGAAGAAGCAGTCAGGGTATGTATTGAATCAGATGAAGAAATGGATGCTTTCACACCTATGAAATTCATCGGTTTGCAAAATATAGAGGTCAGGGTATGAGCAGACTCCTTCCGGTAACCGGAAGAAAAATGTGCAAGATACTTGAATCAGAAGGCTTTGTTAAAGTGCATCAGGTTGGCAGTCATGTACGATATGTTCATCCTGACGGCAGAAGAACTGTAATTCCCGTTCATGGAAATGAGGAATTAGGCATTAGGCATTGGTCTTCTCAAAGAGATACTAAAACAGGTAAAAATGTCACGTGAAACCTATGAAGAACTAAGACACAAAGTATGAAGAACAAAAAGTGAAGTTCATCATCTGAGACTCAATACAAACCAATTAACGTTCATTTCAAAAACCAGTAATTAACATTGAGAATGACACATTTTTCGCAGATACAATACCAAGGCATCAATCCTTTCATACATAGCCACTTTAACATCCTCTTCCCTGATAATATCAAAGATACTATACTCATGAGTAGGCTCTTTGAAAACAACATCAATATTCATTACCTTAATAGGATATTGTGTGACATTGACCTTTTCAAGTAATATATTGATGTTACTACCCTCACCCTCGCATATAACCTGCACAGTCCCGTCGTCGAGATTCATGACACGTCCGGTAAGGTCCAGATCAAAAGCTATCTCATCAATAAAATCTCTGAAACCCGCCTTTTGAACTCTGCCATGTATTATAATCTCTGCACGCTTCTTCATAAGAATTCATTTTCCCTTAAAGTAATATAAAAGTTATTATCATAACATATTAACAAAACTGATTTAATCACAGAACTAAAGCAACCATACGCTGAAGGTGGCACAGTACAATGCCACTGAAAAAATACCACATGAAATACCTACAAGCATCAATTCAAAACCTGATACTAACCGGCAAATAAATCATCGTTATTTCCTACTTCCCCTAAGAAATTCCCTTCCCTTCTCAGTGGTCCTATATTTCTGAAGCCTGCTTCTTGGTTTATCAGGAATGGTATAATCTAATAAACCGTGACCAATAAGTTCTGATATAGCTTTCTTGACATTTCCGGAAACCGTCGAATGCCCCAGCATCTCAGCAATCTCTCTTTTAGACTTTGGACCAGAGACACAACCGGATAATATATCCATCTGAGTATCAGTAAGCTCGACTTGGGCCTCGACTTGGGCCTCGACTTGGGCCTCAGGATGGATCATCAGAACAGTAAGGAAATAACTTCGTTCATCATCAGTCATAAAAACAGGTTTCGGAGAACCATTATATTCCAGAACCTTTCTTATTTTTCGAAATCCGGTATTCCGGCCTTCTGTCAAATGAAGTTCCTTAAGGAAATCCCCTATTATACGATTCCTATATCTTCTTGAAGATATATTCTCATCCATCAGATTATCCTTATTCAGAGGAGGTAATGGCCCAGGATAGCTCAGTATCTCAATCCTGGCAGGATAGATCCTCACCTCTACAGGTTCCTGTATCTCATAGCTTTTATGATAGACCGCATTGACAAGAGCCTCTTCAAATGCTTCATAGGGATAATTAAAAAAACGTAGTGCTTCTGCTTGACCCGGAATCTTTCGGATATTCTCTACAAGAATATTGTTCTTTACATATGCAAGAACAGACACAATCTGCTGTCTCAGAGGACCTGTGAAGATCCTCTCTGTAAAACTGTCACCAACATCATCCTCAAACTCAACAACATCTATCTGTGCACCTCTGAAGAAACGGTGAGGTTCATCATTGAAAAATAAAAGGCCTGCGTTTTTTGGCATTACATACTCATCTGGCCCCTCAACAATATTCATTCTTCTGCAAAGATCGGCAAATGGTATTGCATCAGCCTCTAATAGAAGACCGCTCCCCACTTCTTTAAGATGAGCTTTTACAAGAGTCAGATTAATATCACTAATACCTGCATTATGATTGATCCTGTCATCAAAGGGTATTGACGCTGTCATAGACAATAATTCCCTTTCATCAGATTTCTGAGCTTTTACCGTCTTTGAGAATCTTCTGATGTAATAAGCAGACTCTTTTTTCTTACCAAGTGAAACAGGAGATTTGTAGGGACGATTTTGTCCTCCTGGAACCCAGATGATCAAGATAAGCTTGTTCTGGAAATATGTTGGTTCCACAACCGGAAAATACACCGGATACAACTGATTACACAGTTCATGCAGTTCTTTCTGCATTCTGTCAACATGTTCTATATTAAGGCCATAAGGCGGCAGAACAGGAAGTCCATCTTCTTCTTCAATTCCAACGATAATGTATCCACCGCCCCAATTGTTAAAATCATTGGCAAATGCACAAATACTATGCAAAACAGACTCTGGATTCCAGCCTTTCTTAAATTCCATACGCTCCCATTCAACCATGCGGCCATTGATAAGTTCTTTAATATTCACAGGAAGCGACATTTTCCATTTTCTCCTTGTTATTCATTATCCCTTTCAGCAAATATCGTCATGAGTAGACCGTATTGATAGAAATGGATTTTTATATTATCGTCTTGCATTTAATCTTCATTATATAATAAAAGTATCCTTAGTTTGCCCATAATTAGATAACATTGCCGATTATAATCGGTAATTATGCATGATATCCCAGATTATAATCTATGATTTGATGTGGGTTTTAAAATAGTGGTCTTTTTGCTCCAACATGAGAAATATTATTCTACAGAAAGACAGATATAAGTTTCCATCACAAATGGAGATTTGGTTGAGAAAATCTCTACTAGTATTAGAGGTTAGGGACAGTATTTACTGCATTAAAAAGGAAATTTATAAAAATATCACCAAATTGAAATTCTGTGAACACAACATTTCTGCCGAAGGCGGCGCGATCCTATAACATTAAATAAAAAACGCTTGAACTACTGGATAAAAATGAGCCAAGAACCCGGCTTATCGTATTTACCTTTATTTGAGCAAGTTCACGCCTTCCGGATGCTTTTTACCTATAGCTTTTAAATCTTTTTTAAAAGCATTGGTAAAGACACCCTCATATTTCATTCTAACCCGAGTTCAGCCTTAAGCTCTTTAAGAGTATAGACATTGCCATCTCTAATGTCCTTTTTTGCTTCCTCGATACGTTGAATGGTTTTTTGGCTCAGTGGCACAGGATCGATACCAATGTTTTTGGAACGGGAACATGCCGATCTTGAAAAAGTGCGAGTATTCAAATCCACATTTTACAAATACTCATATTTGTTTAAATAATCAGTGCCAACCAGAACTATGGAAAACCCGGAGAAGAAACAGAAAAATTGTCTGGCAATATTAGCTAGACTCCAAACCCCATGCCTTTGATATGAACTAATTCACGTTCGATTTCAAAAACCAGTATTTAACATTGAGAATGGCACATTTTTCTCAAAGTAATATAAAAGTTATTATCATACCTCTTAACAGATCAGAAGTATCACAAAAACTAAAGCAACCATACGCTAAAGGCGGTACAGTCCATATACACAGAACATAAAAAACAACTAATAAAAGCACTTCATGATGATTACACAAAAAGGTTTTTTACATAAACTCAACCAAAGCAGCAATATAAAAGACCCTCCAAAAGTGTATCAGAGGTCTCATAAAGGAAAACAATATGATCAAAAGGATATTATTCTGGGAAGGCTGGATGAACTGCTTCCGGAATTGAAAAAGAACTATAAAGTAAAGGAAATAGGTCTTTTTGGTTCAGTAGTGAGGATGAATACAAAATTGGCAGCGATATTGACTTCCTTGTTGAGTTTGAGAAAGGTGCGGATCTTTTTGATCTCGCAGCCCTTGGAATTTTTCTTGAAGACGAGTTTGGTTCAAAAGTAGATGTCATCTCGAAACATGCTGTAAGGGATGAATTGAAGAGCAGGATTTTTTCAGAAGTCGTTTATGCACATACTTGAGTACAGGTTGTTTTTAACTGACATTATTGAAGCAATCGATGAGATAGAAGAGTTCACTTCTGGAATAGACTTCAGCGAATTTCTGAACGATAGAAAAACCCAAAAGGCAGTTGTGAAGAATATCGAAGTAATTGGTGAAGCTGCTAAGAATGTGCCGGATGAAATAAAAACAAGTTATGCCTACATTCCCTGGCGGGTGATTGCCGGTATGCGGGATCGCTTAGCTCATGGTTATTTCGGAATCGATTATGCGATTGTGTGGGATGTTGTTGACAATCGTCTGCTTGGTTTAAGAGATTCCATCCGAGTAATTTTGGTTGAAATAGATTGAGCAGGAGAAAATTAAACGATTTTTCATTCCACAGGCTCATACCTGAACCCGAACCCCAGATCCTTCAAAGCCAGCAGGGCCATGAACATCACACAGAATATAAAGAACACCGAAACAAAGCATGCAAAATTATAGTAGAAGAAATTCACACCTGAAAGTTTCACGTTCATGAATGCGAAAATACTAAGTGGTTCATTGTAGACCGGATACAGGTAAGTAAGTCCGCCATCTGCAATATCATCCAGTAAAAGATGTGACAAAAAGGCAGCTTCTGCAAAGATACCGATTGATGAAGCTTTAGAAGTATTCCTGTATACAAAATAACCCAGCAGGAAAGCAAGTATGAATGCCACAAGACCAAAGAACAGTGAATGAGTGGGAACCGAACCTATCCTGGTATGCTGAAGAGTACCATGTAAAATATAATTCCACACCGCAGGTACATCCGGGAACACTGAACCTACACTGCCCACAAAGAGCAGTAAACCTAGATGTTTAACATCCTTTATGCTCATCTCTCTTCTAAAACCGCTTCCTGCTATTGCAAATATCCCCACCAGTGACACGCAGAAAATGAAGAAGGACAGATGAAACGCTGGATATGGCATGTACTAGTATATTAACTAAAATTATATAAATATGGTGTTCTCACATAAGAGGACCTAAAACTCACACAAAATTCCATTAGACCACAAAAGACAATAGCAAAACAATACTTAAGAGTGCACATGTTCATCTTCGGTCACATAGGGATCACAGTTGGGATATTTGTCCTTATAAGAACACATCCCGCATTTTCAAAAATTGACCTGAACATTCTATTTATCGCATTCGGTGCCATGCTCCCTGACATCCTGGACAAGCCACTTGGAGAGGGTCTGCTTGCAGATACACTTGCAAACGGCAGGATATACGGTCACACATTGCTCTTCTTCTTCCTTGTCCTGACAATAGCATACTATATCTACAAAAAGATAGACAACCCTAACCTGCTGATAATACCTGTCGCTTCCTTCATGCACCTGTTGCAAGACAGGATGTGGATGACACCTCAAACACTTTTCTGGCCGCTCATGGGATGGCAGTTTCCAGACGGATATCAGTCCGCGGGCATACTTGACTATTTTCTCAGCATATTCAAAAATGCATACACTCCGGCAATGAGCTTTGTATTTCTGTCAGAACTATCAGGACTTTTGATCTTGATAATTGTCCTCGGAAGCAGCATAAGGAACAAACTAATTTTGCCTTATATAACAAGTAGGAAAGAAGGAGTATCGGTTCCAAAGGAAAATAATAGTTGAAGATAAACTTTTCCTGAAATTACTATCTCAATATGAACTCCATATACAGTTACCCAATAAATACAATAAGTTCAACTAAATACTGACATTCATTTTCGGCACTATGCCAAAACTTTTCAAGTAAGAGATATATACATACTTGAAAAACTGAGGCGCAGTTATACAAAGATACATTTTATTTCGCCACAGGAAGTAATCTGGCTGCATATCCGAAAGCTTGCAGTAAATGGCAGGTCATATGATAAAAAATAATGAAGAGAATCTTAAACTGAAAAAGCTGGTTGCCTATTCAGAAGAACTTTTCCAGAGCTCTGCCGATGATATCGATTACGATCGTATAAATGAAATGATGAAGGATATTTCAGGTGCCAGATATGCTGCTTTTATTCTTTTTGATGAGAACATCAATGCATACATAACAAAAAGTGTCCATGGAACCGAAGACCAGATCCAGAAAGCCTGTAAGATTCTTGATCTTAACCTTCAGGGAAAAGTATGGAACAGAGAAGCGAGTCTTGAAAATAAGATAAGGAACAATATAATCACACGCTTTTCATCAATACATGAACTTACAGAAGGATCGTTTCCAAAAGCTCCCATCTTAATGCTGGAAAAGACATTCAATGTAGGTCCGACAATAGTTGCTAACATTGTCAGAAATAACCTTGATCGGGGATATTTTGTTCTGATCTATCATGTCGGGGAAGAGCATACCAATGAAGAGCTAATTGAAGTTTTTTCACGACAGGTTGGGTTGCTGCTTGAGAGGAAAAGAACAGAAGAAAAACTCCATTTCCAGTTCAATTACCAGAAAATGATATCCGACATCAGCTCAAAGTTCCTGAGTATTTCTGATGATGAACTTGATAATGCTATAAATGAAGCTCTTGAAATGTGCAGGGGACTTTTTGGTGTGGAAAGAGCATATATATCTCTTTTTTCCGATGATGGAAAGATGATCGATAAAAGCTATGAGTGTTGTGCAGAAGGAATCGAAAGTCATGCGCACACAGTCATAGGAACAAAACTTGATGATTATCCCTGGTTTAAGAAGAACATTATGGAACTGGAACACATGTATGTTCCAGATGTTTATAAAATGCCACCAGAAGCCAGATCTGTAAAAGAGAAATGGAAAGAATATTCGTTAAGATCAATAATTCACATACCACTTAAAGAACAAAACAAGGTTGTAGGATTTTTTGGTTTTAACTCTCTCCATGAGCGAACATGGTCAGAAGAACAGATCACACTATTAAAGGTACTTGCAGGGATAATCTCCAGTGCCCTTGAAAAAAGAACAGAGAGAAAAGAACTCCAAATACAGAAAAAAAGACTTAGTGATGCACAGAGGATCGGAAAGATAGGAAGCTGGGAATTTGACATGAACACAGGAATGGTTCATGCATCAAAAGAGGCATTCAGGATATATGGCATAAATGACACCAGCATAACGATTCGTGATGTTCAGTCTCTTGTTCTGCCTCAGTTCAGACCTGAACTTGATAGGGCATTAATTGATCTCATAGAACAAAACAAACCCTATAATGTGGAGTTCAGTATTAGAAGGGCCGCTAATTGTGAGATACGCCATATAACTTCAACTGCAGAATACAAAGCCGACAAAAATGTAGTAGTCGGGACTCTTCAGGATATTACCGAACGTAAGGAAGCAGAGAAAAGAATTGCTGAAGAGGAAGTCTGGAAGCATGAGCTCATAAAGAACTCAATGGATGGGATCGTAGTACTTGACATGCTTGGTAGGGTTTACGAAGCAAACCAGCGTTATTCGGACATGCTTGGCTATTCACTTGACGAAATAAAAAATATGCATATATGGGACTGGGACAAAAGCATAGATAGTAATCAACTTCCATGGGCATTGATGTCTGCACAGAAATATGAAAGATATATCGAAACCCATTACAAGAGAAAAGACGGGACGATAATAAATGTGGAGATCAGTTCCAGTAGTGCTATTTGTGGTGATCAGGAACTTGTATTTTGCGTATGCAGGGATATAACCGATAGAAAACGCTCAGAAGATGACCTAAGGAACAGGACACAACTACTGGACATTGCTCTTGAAGCCACATGTGCAGGAATCTGGAATGTGGATCTGCTGACAGGAAGCATTGGACTGGAGGGACTTGAAAGCTGGAAAAAGATAACGGGATACGATATCAGCGATTTTTCTGATTACAACCTTACAATGTGGGAAGAACTGATCCATCCGGATGATGCTGAAGAAGTTATCACTAAGTTCACCGATACAGCCACCGGGAAAAACGATCATTACCTGTCAGAGTACAGAATGCTTCACAAAGACGGATACTGGGTATGGGTACGTGCACATGGACGAGTTTCCAGCTATGATAAAGATGGAAAAGCACTGCATGTTTATGGAACACACATTAGCATAGATGAGAACAAAAAGGCGGAAGAAAAAGCAAAGGCTGCAAGCCAGGCAAAGTCAGATTTCCTTGCAAACATGAGTCATGAGATCCGTACACCATTAAATGGCATTATCGGATTTACAGATCTGCTAATGGAATCTCAGCTAAGTCCTTCACAATTTCAGCATATGCAAACAATTCATGCATCTGCCAATTCACTTCTTGACCTGATAAATGACGTGCTTGATATCTCTAAGATAGAGGCAGGAAAGCTTGAACTTGAGAACGAAAGTTTTGATCTAAGAGAGCTGTGCGAACAGATAGCAGATATGCTGAAGTACAATGCACATGCAAAGGGACTTGAACTTCTACTTAGCATTTCATCTGATATCCCGGATCTTGTTGTTGGCGACCGCATAAGACTAAGACAGGTGCTTGTGAATCTCCTGGGAAATGCCATCAAATTTACAGTTTCCGGAGAAGTGGAACTAAAAGTTCATACTGAAAAAATGGATACGGAAGGGAAAGCTGATATAAGATTCTCTGTCATGGACACTGGCATAGGTATTCCGGCGGATAGACAAAAGGAGGTATTTGAAGCTTTTTCACAGGCAGATAATTCCATTTCCAGAAAATACGGAGGAACCGGCCTTGGCCTTAGTATTTCAAACAGGCTCCTTGAAAAAATGAATTCCAGACTTGAACTTAGCAGTGAAGAAGGAAAAGGAAGCATTTTTAGTTTCTCTGTCTCAATGCCCTGTGAATGTACAGAACCATCTGATAAGAATAAGAAGACAACAGATTTTGGAAAGGTACTCATAGTTGACGATAATGTCAAAAACTGCCACATAATAAGATCTATCCTGGAAGACGCAGGTATTGCCACAGAACTGGCCTGCTCTGGAAAAGAAGCAGTGGAGAACTCTAAGGAAATAGCTGATGAAATCAGACTAATCATCTTAGACAAGCACATGCCTTCTATGACAGGAACTAAGTTGCTGCAGGAGATACGTGCCGGAAATAGTTATTACTCCCGTGACATACCACTTATAATAATGCAGGATTCAACTGACATAAATGACGTTGAAAAATGGGACAGCGAAGTAGCTATAAATGAAATAGTAGATGAAAATTCGACCCATACCTTAATTAAACCGATAAAAAGGGAAGAACTGCTTGAAAATATAATCCGCCTATTATCAGGTGAAAAGAACAGTATACCTGAAAAATTCCACTATCTTAAACAGCCTGGAAATAAAAATGAAAAAAAATACAGGGTCCTTATTGCAGAGGACAATGAAACGAACATGCTTCTTAGTGTTACCATTGTTTCTAAGATCCTTCCGAATTCAGAAATATACAAAGCAAAGAATGGAAAAAAAGCAGTGGAACTGTTCAAAGAATGGCATCCTGACCTGATACTGATGGATATACAGATGCCTGAGATCAGTGGATATGATGCTACTTCCATGATAAGGGATATCGAAAGGACAACAGGCACCCACACTCCGATAATTGCACTGACGGCAGGAACTTTCAGAGGCGAGAAAGAAAAATGCCTCGAAAACGGGCTTGATGACTATGTCCCAAAACCAATTGTCTTAGATACCATTCACCATGTTTGTGAAAAATGGCTATTTAATAGAGATGGACAAAAGTCTCAGAGAAATGGAATAACAAATAATGAAGAAGAAGAGAGAGAGATTACCTTCAATAATGTCCACTTCGATTCACAATGGCTGCGGGATAATACAAGTGGGAGTAAAGAACTATACCAAAATCTGACAGCAATGGCAATGAAATCCTTTGCACAAAATTATGAACAAATGTGCAATGCACATTCAAATAATGATATGGAACAGGTAAGTACCATCGCCCATAAGACAAAGGGAACAGCACTTAACACAGGTTTTAATTTGCTTGCAACTATTGCTGCAGATATTGAAGATTCTGCAAGTAATAAAATTGAAACTGGTACCCTTGAACTCCTTGACAGGATGAAAAAAGAGATCGAGTATCTTACATCTTTTTTTGATGGACAGAATATCAATTGAACGATTCTCAGTTGAACGCTTCTCAGTTGAACGATTCGGAATCACAATTATTAACTGTTTAATAAAACATCAACATTCGTGAAAAGAAAAGTAATAAATTTATATAAGCTTAAATCCTTTTGTGAAATAAAATGAGTGGGATCATGCAAAACAATACATATATTCACAGATCTGCTAAACTTTATGGATCCAGCAGCATCGGCAAAGAGTCTGTAGTGCTTGAAAATGTAATACTTGGATATCCTCAGCACAGTATACTTATGGAAATCACAAAGGCTGACGTTGACATAGAAAACTATGGGCAGCCGGGTACTGTGATAGGTGACAATGCATTCATTCGGGCAGGAACGACCATCTTTAGCAATGTAAAAGCAGGGAATAATTTCAAGACCGGACATAATGCCATGATAAGAGAGAACACCATAATAGGTGACAATGTCCTCATTGGAACAAATGTGATAATCGACGGCAATGTTACCATAGGTAGTAATGTCAGCATCCAGGGCAATGTGTATATTCCCACCCATGTGACCATTGAAGATAAAGTCTTTATCGGTCCCTGTGCGGTTCTTGCCAACGACAAGTATCCTATCAGAGGAGAATATCATCCCGAAGGTCCGGTGATCAGAAAAGGTGCTTCTATTGGTGCTAATGCTACGCTGGTTCCCGGAGTAGAGATAGGCGAGGGAGCCATGGTGGCTGCCGGAGCACTGGTTACAAAGGACGTACCTGCATGGAAACTTGCTATAGGATGCCCTGCAAAGATCGTTGACCTTCCTGAAAAACTGGAAACATTGAATAGTATATAAACAATAAGAACAATTATATTTCAAGTATTATTATAATAATCTCAGAGATTTGTGATATCCATGATACCCATTGCAAAACCACAGCTTGATGAAGCTGAAATTGAAGCCGTCACTAATGTACTGCGCTCGGGAATTATCGCTGAAGGACCGCGTGTTGCAGAGTTTGAACAGGAATTTGCGGATTATACAGGCACAGAATATGCAGTGGCAGTGAATTCTGGAACTGCCGCACTACATGCTGCTTTATTTGCACACGGCATCGGAAAGGGTGATGAGATTATCACAAGCTCTTTCAGTTTTATAGCCACAGCCAACTCCATACTTTTTACAGGTGCAAGACCTGTGTTTGCTGACATAAAGTCCGACACATTCAATCTTGATCCTCAACTTATCGAAGAAAAGATCACACCTGCTACAAAAGCCATCATGCCAGTACACCTCTATGGCCATCCTGCAGACATGGGATTGATGAACGACATTGCAGAGGACCATGACCTGATACTTATTGAAGACGCATGCCAGGCACACGGAGCCATTTATAATGGGAAAAAAGTAGGTTCCTTCGGTACAGGTGCATTCAGTTTCTACCCTACCAAGAACATGACCACCAGTGAAGGTGGAATCATCACTACTGATAACAAAGAAGTTGCCGATAGAGCACGCATGATACGTGCACACGGTTCCAAACAACGTTATCTTCATGAAATGCTGGGTTACAACCTTAGAATGACAGATATATCAGCTGCTATTGGAATGGTTCAACTGAAAAGACTTCCTTACTATATAGAAACAAGGAAGAGAAATGCAAAAATGCTTACAGATAAACTTCAGGGTATAGAAGGCATTGAATGCCCGATGGTCAGGAAAGACTGCGAGCATGTATTCCACCAATACACCATACGTACTAAGAATAGAGATCATTTGGCAGACTATCTGAAAGAGAAAGATATTGGTTCCGGAATATACTATCCAATACCCATCCACAGACAGCCTTACTATAAGGAACTTGGATACAACGATAATCTTTTGGTTACGGAAAAGGCCTCAAGAGAAGTACTCTCACTACCAGTCCATCCTGCTGTGACCGAGAATGATATCAACACAATAAGTAATGCAATAAAACAGTGGAGTGATGCACAATGTTAAGAGTCGGTGTCATCGGTGCCGGTGCCATGGGTAAGAACCACATACGTATCTACAGTGAGATGTCTGGTGTGGAACTTGCTGGTATTTCGGATATCGACAAGGATCTTGTGGAAAGTCTTGCACAGCAGTATAATACTAATGCTTTTACAGATTACAGGGAAATGCTGGCATCGGGAATTGATGCAGTAAGCATTGTTGTTCCTACCAAGATGCACCGTCAGGTTGCCATAGATGCTATTGAAGCGGGTGCACACGTACTTGTAGAAAAACCCATTGCAGACACCGTTGAGAATGCTGATGCAATCATTGATGCAGCTAAGAAAAAGGGACGTCTTGTAATGGTTGGACATATTGAGAGGTTCAACCCTGCTGTCATAAAGCTCAAAGAGATAATCGAATCAGGTCTGCTCGGGAAGATAGTTTCTATTTCTACCAGAAGAGTTGGACCCTATAATCCAAGGATAAGAGATGTAGGTGTTATTCTGGACATCGGTGTACATGACATAGATGTAATATCATATCTTTATGGCAGTGATATTAATCAGGTATATGCAGTAGCCGGGGCAGATATCCACTCCTTTGAGGACCATGCCACCATACACATGAGACTTGATCATTCTTTCTCCGGGCTGGTTGAGGTAAACTGGCTCACACCGCATAAAGTGAGAAAGCTCACAGCCGTTGGTGTTGGCGGTGTTGCCTATCTTGACTATATAGACCAGACAGTGGAACTTCATGACAGTGGCTGGATCAGGAAAGCAAAGATAGAACAGAAAGAACCACTCAGGAACGAACTTGAATATTTCATTGATTGTATCAATAACGGCAAACAGCCAAATCCTTCCGGAACTGATGGAAAGCATGCACTGAAAGTAAGTCTTGCAGCCATTAGTTCATACAAAGAAGCAAAAATGATAGATATTAAGGAATGATGATCATGAGCCAGAAACTCGAGAATATTTTGAAAGAAAAAGGACCTATAAAGAAGATAGGAGTTATAGGAATGGGTTATGTAGGCATCCCTGCAGCGGCCCTTTTTGCTGATTCAGATAAGTTTGACCATGTACTTGGATTCCAGAGGGATTCTCCTTCATCAGGTTACAAGATAGAAATGCTCAATCATGGTGAAAGTCCACTTAAAGGTGAGGAACCCGGACTGGAAGAGCTTCTTAAAAAGGTAACTGACGCAGGTAAGTTTGAGTGCACACCCGACTTTTCCAGAATATCAGAACTTGATGCAGTTACACTGGCAATTCAGACACCTTTTGCAGACCCAAAGGCACTGGAACCTGACTTTGGGGCGCTTAAAGAAGGAATACGCAATGTAGGCAGATACCTTAAACCAGGAGTCCTTGTCGTTCTTGAATCTACCATCACCCCTGGTACAACCGATGGAATGGCAAAGGATATACTCGAGGAAGAATCAGGACTAAAAGCAGGAGAGGACTTTGCACTTGCACATGCCCCTGAAAGAGTGATGGTTGGAAGACTACTCCGTAATATCCAGGAACATGACAGGATCGTGGGTGGTATTGATAAGGCAAGCACCGACAGGGCAGTTGAACTCTATTCACCGGTACTCACAAAGGGAAAGGTCATACCAATGAGCGCAACTGCCGCTGAAGTCACAAAGACTGCGGAGAACACATTCAGGGACCTGCAGATCGCAGCGGCGAACCAGCTTGCACTTTACTGTGAGGCCATGGGGATCAATGTTTATGACGTAAGGGCCGGTATCGACAGCCTGAAAGGAGAAGGCATAACAAGAGCCATACTATGGCCAGGTGCCGGTGTTGGTGGACACTGCCTTACCAAGGACACCTACCACCTTGAACGTGGTGTAAAACTGGGAACCGAAGCTCTTGATTACCCACAGGATGCAGAGTCTATCTATGTACTTGCACGCAGGGTCAACGATTTCATGCCTGTGCACATGTACAACCTGACTGTTGCCGCTCTTAAAAGAATAAATATGGACATAAAGGGTGCAAAGATTGCCATGCTTGGATGGGCTTTCATCAATGACTCAGACGATGCACGTAACCCACCGTCAGAACCTTACAGGGACATGGTCCTTGAAGCCGGAGCAGAACTTAAGGTTCATGACCCTCATGTTCTCAGCTACCCTGATGTAGAGCTGCTTAAGGACTCAAGTGACGTTATAAAAGGAGCAGATGCAGTTGTTATCTTTACAGGCCATAAAGAGTATTTTGGTCTGAAACCCGAGGACATCAAGAAACTCACAGGCAAAGAAAACACTGTGATCATAGACGGCAGAAATGTTATCGATCCTGACACTTTCATAAATGCAGGGTTTGTGTACAAGGGAATCGGCCGTGGTGACAAGAACAGTCATCCGATCGGGCAGTAATCTATTCTTCACCGGGATCTGCTTCCCGGTCGTCTTCTTTTTTCCTGCGCAGATTCATCAGTATGAGGATTATAAAAAGTATCTGTGCAATCGTCACACCTATACCATCAGCCAGAAGGTCATGAACACTGGACGTACGACCCGGCACAAAGGACTGATGATATTCATCGCTTATCCCGTAGATAACACCAAGTATCACAGCAAAAATAGCCGAATACTTTCTGAGGATAACATGGTCTGAGTTTTTAAATGTGAGGTGCAGGAGAACACCCAGACCAAAGTATAGGAACATATGGGCTACTTTATCAATATGTGCATGAGCATAATCCGCGATGTCTACCAGAAAACCAAGACCCAGACTTTTTGCAAAGTCTGCAAGTTCATACATTATAGGAATCTTAAAAATAGAAGCCGGTACGCTGAGATTGGCCTGTGCCGACAGGTAGAATATAAAACCTGCATAAAGGACTGTCAGAGCTATGAGAATCTCTTTTTTGTGTTTCATGAAATCAAAATGCTGTATCCATGAAACCTGTTTAAGGATAAACTGTATGAAGTAAAGGAAATAAAGGACTAAAAATGCAATATATTTGTTTTTAAGAAGATTCTGCATATTATTCTATATTATAAATGTTGTACTAAGTTAAAATAATTATCCGACCGTCAGCCAATAATCTCTTCAAGACCCTTATAGAGATCGATCTTTGGTTCAAAACCAATACCTTTAGCCTTTGTGATACAGGATGAACTGTGTTTTATGTCACCTGGCATAGGGTCTTTGTACTCTATATCCATGGAACTGTCAAATATGTCCAGAACAATCTGCGCCAGTTCATCTATACGTGTGACCATGCCGGTTCCTACGTTATAGACATTTCCATCCTTACCGGCCCCACTCACCAGTAGTGTGATCATATCAACCACATCATGTGCAGAGACAAAATCCCTGGTGTTTGAGCCATCGCCGAAGATAACAGGAGGAAGACCTTCCCTTAATCTCCCTATGAACTTAGAAATCACACCTGAATAAGGATTGGAAGGGTCCTGTCTGGGACTATATATGTTGAAAGGTCTTATGCTGACAGTGGGAAGACCATATGCATGATGATACATACTACAATATTTCTCACCACAAAGCTTGCTGGCACCATATGGTGACATAGGATCCTGAGGGTGTTTCTCATCAATTGGAAGATATTGCGGATTTCCGTAAACAGCAGCAGAACTTATGTATACGAAACGCTCAATGTCGCCGGATCTGGCCCCTTCAAGAAGGTTCAGGGTTCCAAATACGTTGTTATCCGCATCAAATAAAGGCTCGGACATGGAACGGGCAACACTTATCTGGGCTGCTGTATGGATTATAATATCATTTTGAGATGCAAGTTCCCTGGCATCAGAAGACCTTATGTCGTCTTTTACAAAACTAACATTTGAAGGCAGATCTGGTTCCTTTCCTGAAGACAGATTATCAAGTACAGTAACTTCATAGCTGTCATGCATAATGTCAACCAGATAACTACCTACCTGACCAATGCCACCGGTAATAAGAACCTTCTTCATGTTCATTAAATTGTGAGCTTTATATATAACAGTACCTCTGACGCAAAAATAACAGAAAGTAAAAGGATCCAGAAAAAGTGTATAAAACAAAATTGAAAACAAAAAAGAAAGATTTGGACTTAGCACACAGTTTTCAACTGCTCTAAGCCCCTGGAGACAGTTCCAAATGTTGCACGTTCCATGCAGTGAAGAGTGCAATACATCTCCTCACGGGCATAGTTCTCGTAAACATAGATAGGACTGCCACATGTTGCGCATTTTTTCTCTACTAATTTCATTGTACCACCTATAGTAAGTAACTCCGAAGCAGACATACTGTAATGTATGCCCTGGAGTATTAACTATCATTATGACAATAACCCAATTGTCAATTGAAAAAAGATGACAATACTATATAAATTTATGTTTGATGCAATAAATTATAATCATGATGATTATGAGATAGCAATAATTTATAGATAAGGAAAACATTATTATATAAAACTGGGCTTATTTCAGGGAAATACTGTACAAAACAGAAACCATTCTATATTCAAAGCACATAGAATACATAGCAGTAAATACATATATAATAAATGAATAAATAAAAAAGCTAATAAAGAGCCAGATTCAGTCTACGGATGATGTTGGCTATGGAATTGAAAATAAATTGATAATAAACTAATTCAGAGGATTTGAACTATGCTGGATCTGGATTCACCTTCTACACTTTTAACCTTGGTTCTTGGAAGCACTTTTTTGGTGCCGTTCCTGGCTACATATGTATCAATGCCTTATTTTATCAGAAAACTTACGGATAAGGGCATCATAGCCAGGGATTATTATAAGAGAGAAGTGACCATGATCCCAGAAAGAGGAGGCATTGCCATTATCCTTGTGGCTATGGTATGTTTCTCCCTGAACACTCTGTTCTTCAAATTCTCATCAACAAATTATGTGGTCCTCATAGTAATTGCCATGTTCGGTCTATTTGGAATACTGGACGATATGGTCGATATTGGCAGGGTAACAAAACTGCTTCTTATGTATTATTGTTCATATCCACTTATCCAGTATGCCACTCATACGGCCTTCACACTCCCCAGTGCCGGCAACATTGAGCTGGGAATTCTTTACCTGCAGTTCATTGTACCCACATATGTCCTTGTTGCATCCAACCTTGTGAACATGCACTCAGGTTTCAACGGTCTTGCATCAGGATTGTCTGTTATCGTTCTCATATCCTTGATAATAAAATCCATACTTTTAGGTGATGTGGACAACACCTTTGCTGTTGTCAGTGTTACAGGAGCAACCCTTGGCTATTATATGTACGACAGGTATCCTTCAAAGATATTCTGGGGAAATGTGGGATCACTCACCATAGGAGCAGCTATTGGAACTATAATAGTGGTCCAGGGTTTTATCATCAGTGGTTTCATCATGCTTATCCCACATACAATTAACTTCCTCATGTACGTCTACTGGAGAGTAATGAAGTTCCCGGTAGCTAAATTTGGAAAAGAGAGAGAAGATGGAACTCTTGAAGTTCCAAATGCACTCACACTCAAATGGGTTCTTCCTTATTATCGCAGAGTAACTGAAAGGCAAGCCACCTGGGCAATGTACGCCCTTACAATGTTATTCTGTGCAATTGGAATACTCTTCCCCGGAAGGATCTGAACTGCTACAATAAAGCTTAAGGAATCTTTACTTGTATTTTTTACATATGATATGCACAATTACTGTCTGTTTCTTTTTTCATAACACTTCAGCAGGGCTGATATCTTTATCTACGATCAATTATGCAGCCGTGCTATGCTGAATTATTATTTGTTTACAAAATGATGTATTGCAGGTCATGAATAACTTGAGTAAGCACGAAGGGGGCAAAGCCGGCATTTTACCATAAAGCGGAACAAAATATCCTGCATAATACCATGGAATGTTTCTTCACAAGACCTCTATAGAATTATCAGCATGAACAGGATAATTTTTGGAACAATCTTCTGTGCACAGGCATCGAAATGCGCCACCTTCGGTGGATGGTTACTTTGTTTTTAGATTACAGATTGCTTTTTATGGAAATGAAAAGCAGCAAGATTTATGTTACTCATATTAACAGGAATTCTACAGAGCCTTTTTGTATTCTGCGCTATGCGGTAGACAAACAGTAATGGAGAGGCAATAACCAGAAAAGAGAAGCAGATCAATAAAAAAAAGTGTGCCCCGAAAGGGGCATCTAATTAATTTTTGTTTAACCTTAAACAGTTTCACCGAAGTGACCTGATACTATTGAAAGGTCCTGGATGTTCACAGTACTGTCCTGGTTCACATCCCAACGAGGAAGTTCTGTGGTGTAGGTTTTACCATAGTTCTGACCAACAAGGGTAATGTCAAGTACATTGACAATTCCATCCTCATTTACATCCCATCTTGGCTGCAGGTCTGTGATGGTTATTGTACTTGATGAGCTTACTTCTTCTGTACCATCACTTATTGTTACCTTAATGGTGTGAGTTCCTGCAGATTCATAGTCTGTTGTCCATGAGTAGCTGAAAGATGTGCTTACCTGTACACCATCGATCTCAATGAGATAACTTAATGAATCTCCATCTGCATCATTTGCAGCTACATTCACTTCAATGGTTGAACCTTCTTCAAATACAGAACTGTCTGCTGGTTCAAAGAGAGTTATCTCAGGCATGTGGTTCAATGGTGTCACGGTTATGCTCACATTTACTGTGTCTGTAAGATATCCATCTGTGACTTCAAATGAGGCTACATATGATCCTGCATCTCCTTCTGATGGAGTCCAGCTGAAACTTCCTCCATTGAAAGTTGCACCGGATGGGAGTGTTGTGGCTGTGTATGTAAGTTCATCAGCATCTGCGTCAGTTGCACTTACCGTGAAACTAAGGCTCTGTCCTTCAACTACAGTCTGTGATGGAACAGATATGAACTGCGGAGCTGTGTCAATGAGAACTGTTGCATTGGAAACTGTATATCCTGCAGGATTGGAGTTTACATCACTAAGGATCACATCGGAAAGTCCTATATTAAGTATACCGGAGCTGCTGCCAGCTACCATCTCGATTGTGGCCATTACATCTGGAGATGTGATGGTTCCGCTACCTACTATGGCTGCATAGACATTGTCCAGTAGTCCTGCTGCATTGTCAATACTGTCATACTGGAAGGTTGTTGCAAGTCCGCTTGCTGTGAACAGGTCACCTTCATTTACTGTAGAGATACTTGCAAGTTGACTATACTGCAGGTCAAACTGTGAACCTGTAAGATCCTGGGTCGGATCTATGTACACATCCAGACTGAAAGATTCTCCCGGAGCTACTGTTGCACTTGACGGGGTGATAGAGATGGATGAATACGCCGATTCTGCTGCTGCAGAGACTATTACTGTCCATGACCTTGAGATAGTTCCTGCTGCTGCAGTTCCATCAAAGGTTATAATGTGAGTACCTGCTGTAGTCCATGATTCCACATGCTGTGTTGTACCAGCTTCAACCTCTACACCATCAAGAGACCAGACTGCACTTGTGAATTCCTGACTGGTATCTACTGAGAATGTGGTGGATTCACCTGTTGTTGCTGTAAGTGATGTTGCAGATGGTGTGAATGACAGGCCTGTACCAGAGGAGACTGGTGCATCTTCTTGTACTGTCTCACCTTCAGTGATCTCCCATGTCTGCACTACAGCACCATTTGAATTAAATCCTGAGAACATGATCGTAGTTGTTCCAGATTCTACTTCCCATGTATAATCCATTGATCCTGATGATACAAGGTTTCCATTTACATACCACTTCATGGTTGTCAGTTCCTGATCAGCCCATACCTGGAACTTCCTGGATTCACCTGCTGTGAATGGATTGTCAGAGCTTGGTGCAAATCCTGTGATCTGAGGAGACGTGCTGCTTGCATCAGGAATGATTGCAGTGATCGTGTATGTTGGAGTATTTGGATCTTCACGATACCATGTTGAGTCTGGGGTGATGCCTTTGAGGGTTACTGTGTCATCTGTTGGGGATGTGAATTCTGCAGAATAGGCATAAGCAGTATAGGTATTATCTGTAGCATATTTACCTACAGCTATTGCAGGAGCATTCAAACGCCTAACCATTGGTGAAAAAGTAAATCCGTCTGCATCAAGAGGGAACACTGATATCTCGTTTCCATAGCCGTCAACACTTTTAATGGAACTATCAATTTCATTCGAAATCTCAAGGTTTCCACCTGACAGGTTTATTCCTTTTGAATCTATTACCTCAAAACTTGGATAGTAATACTCTGCAAGGTTGTTCTTGTATGACAATAACTGATATTTTGTATTGATAGCCAACGCATTGTCGGTATAATACGATCCAAACCGATAAAATGAACTATCAATTACAATACCATTTTGAACATTATATGATCCTATCTTTGTATAAAGGAAATATTCATCGAAATTCTTGTAGTCTACTCCATGATCCATAGACATATTAATAACAGTCACATCTTTTGTTCCAAAAGATTTAAAGCTGCCATTCATTATTGATACATCTTCAAAAGTTATATTTGTGACATTGTCAGAAAACTGAGCACCGCCATTTTCGAGATAGAAATCTTTGAAATGAATGTTTTCTGCAGCTGGTGATGTTTGGTAACCTGCTGTAACAATTACATTATTGCTAACAGAATCATAAACTTTAACAGATTCCAATATCAGGTTCTTTGCAGGATGGATATCAACTCCGTTGTGACCTGAATTTCTAATTATAATGTTTTTAAATCTAGAATTATTTTCCATTGCTGCTGCACCAAAACCACTCCATCCAGTGTCATTAATGAAAAGATCATGACCATAATTATTATTTCCTTCACTTAAGGATATACCTAGATAGCCAGTTTTAGGATCAAGATAACTTCCAACATGTGATACATTTATATTATAAAATTCACTGTTAGTCATACTTTTAAAGAGTACTCCATTCAAGTGTGAAATGTTTGTTATTTCTACATCATGAATTAACAGATGATCACAATTCAAAGTATAAAATGCACCTGCGCTAGTAGGGTTTCCATCAAATATGTCTACATTAAATACTTCTGTATTTTTTAAGTTCTCTAACCAAAAGTCACGTGAATTTGAAATATTTATATCAGATAATGTGCCTACAACGCTATCATAAATTTGAATGGCTGTGGAATAACGAATATTTACATCATGGAATTCAGAATTATGTAATGCAATACCTCCTACCAATGATGCATTATCATTTTCTAAATCCCAGCCAGTTATTGAGATATCATGTATTCTGAAAATATCATTCGAATTATAACCATAAAGCAATTTAGATTTTGCGCTATTGCCTGTGAGTCTTAATTCTGAAATCTGCGTACCATTTAAGTATACTGTCGAATTCTTAGAATAAATTGCTCCATTTACTAGCCATATGTTATTATCCATTGGAGCTACAATATTAGCATTATTTATTGATTCATTTATCTTGAGAATATCGACGCTAGGCTCGTTTTCTACGATAACAACTTTAAAAGTACTATCATAATATATACTTGCTGTTGCATTAAATGAAAAACAAGCCATTATTATAGTAGTAAAAATAAATAATTGGAATATCAGTTTAATTACGTTTTTATTTTTAGTAGTCATGTCAACCTCAACCTAATAATAGATTTTGTCTATGTGAAAAGACGGACGTACATGAACATATATTATATGAACACAAAATCAGACTAGTTGAACATGAGATTCCTTGCATAATTACCTCTTGGTTAGTAAATGATTAAATGAATTATAACAGCTACCTAATAAACAAAGGTCAATATTAACATTTTGATAAAATATATTTTATAAAATATGTGGACTGTGACTTATGTTCATAATTTGATGGTATTAATAAAACGAGGATAACCTTGATAGCACTTTTCGAAAGATAAAACATCTTGCATAGGACATAAACAAAAGTATTTTCATTTGAGTTTTTTAATTTCCCTTGCTGGAACTCCGGCAACAACAGAAAATTGGGCAACATCAGTGTTCACAACAGAATTTGCACCTATTACAGAATGAGTGCCTATAGAAACATTTGGCAATACAATAGAACCACGGCCAATCCATACATCTTCACTTATTTCTATTTCACCCATCGTATACCCTTGTGAATTAATGAGACTATCTAAATCAGTAAAAGAATGATTACTATCTCTTATACTAGTGAATTCACCAATTAACGAATTTGACCCTATTTTTACAGATTTCATACATGCAATAAAATCATATCCAGTAAAGTTAACGTTATTACCTATCGATAAATTGGCACCTGAACTACACTCTATTCTACAACCGTTTCCAAAAAAAGAATTGTCTCCTATTTTCAAAATAGAGTTTTGACCTATTCGTAACCAAATATTAGAATGAACTTGCACGTTTTTTCCAATCAACAATTGTGTATTACATTTGTTCAATGCATTCTGCAATTTAATTTTAAATCGAAGTTTTATGAAAAATATGTGTGAACGCATTAATTTAAGCATTTGCATTTGATATCACATCCTTATAAAGATAGATATAATCATTTGCAAGCAAATCCCACCTAAAATTATTTGCAAAATTTTTTTGCTTTTCTAAAAGTGTGGCATCTACTGAATAACTTGTTTTGTGCAAAATATTAAGTATAGATTCTACATTTGGAACAAAGGAATTTGAATTTAATCCATTTTCAATTGCAAAATCATTTATACCTGCATATTTTGAAAAATAAACCGGACAATTTGAACTGGCAAGAGCTTCAACTGCAGCTAAGCAAAAAGCATCAAAAAGTGATGGATAGATAGCAATATCTACATTTTTCAAAAAATATTTAATATCATCTTTTTCTAAGTGACCTAAGAATGAAATATTTTTATTAACACCTAAACTAGAAGCCAATTGAATTAAATCGTCATGATGAGCCCCATCTCCTGCAAGAAATAAATGAGCTGTTGAATCTGATTTTAAATAGGATGAAAAAGCATTCAATAATAGATCTACTCCTTTTTCAGGAGATAAACGACCATGATAAAATACTTTTTTAACCATGCTTTTGTTTCTAATCGCAGATTTAGATTTTACATTAACTTGATCATATTCCACAGAATTAAACCAAAATTCATCCACCCCATTTGGAATAACCACACTCTGTTTTACGCCATAATTAAGTAAAATTTGTTTCATCGAATAAGAATGAACAACTACCCTTGTTGGAAATTTTAGTAAAAATGGCACACATAATGAATTAATCCGATCAGAGATGCTAGCCTTTTTATTATGTTGCCTTATATACATAAGATGCATTCTCACATCGCCATGATAATGCAAAATAAGAGGCCTTTTCAAAAACAGAGAACACATTATTAATAAAAACTTATGATTGGGGAAAATATTGGGGCTAATAGCAATATGAACTAAACAATTTTTATTTCTTACAAAATTAAACCATGAAAAAATTTGTAATCCATGTTTTTGCATAAATTCATAACTAGGTTTTTCACCTGATAAAAGTATATATTGAAATGGCAAAGACCCCTTTAGAGATAATAATTCCATGAAAATAGATTTGCTAACCATACTAGGAGCATCACTATATTTTGAACAATAATATATAAGATTCATTCAGCCAACCTCTCTTAAAGAAGCCACAATTGAATTCTGCCGTTTGAATAAACTTTATCTTTTGAAGAGCTTATCGAAGCTACCAAAGGTTCATAATTATGTGTATCTTCTACAAAATAAGTCAAATTGAACCTATCAATAATTGCCATTTCATTTCCACCATCGATATTTACTCTCTCAAGAAGCCAATTAAATAAACCCCATATATCATTTCCTTGTTCTAGAACATATGGACCATCAAAATAGTAGCTTGAAGAAGTAGGGCTTATTTTTATAACAGGTAATTCCGTTCCATTAATTAATTTATATGCGAGTATTACAGCTCCACCAGTGGGTAAAATTGGATGTGCATCCGAAGATGCAAGTAATTTCCATGTTTCACCACTATTTCCAAATCCTCTTAGGCCATCAGATATGTGTTGATTTGTCCAAACTGAAGATTGGTAAGTAGAATCTTGCATATACCAATAATCCTGTGAAGAACCTGTACGTGTATGATTGTAGAAAGATGAAAACGAAACAAAACTTATGAGTAAAAAAATAATAAATAATAGTTTTAAGTGTGATATATGCGGGTTTTTAACTAGAAATAAATTGTAAAAACCTACGCTTATAAAATAAATAGAAAAACACAATATAATGTAGATACCATATGTTTGTGAATATGAAAAAGGAAGAAGCATTAAGAATGCTAATAGCATAAAATATTCTGAAAATGTTTTTTTCATATTTAGTAAAGAATATAGGACTCCCGAAATTATAAAAATGAAAATAGGACCAATATATCTTAAATTGATTACAACTACATTAATAATCCATGAATAACGTGATCCAGCAGTAATTAAGGTTCTAGTAAAGAAAGGGAAAGTAATAGCCACTAATAATATGATAGGAAACAAGTAATCAAGATATTTTAAATATGCTTTAAGCTGTGAACTGCCATAGATAATTTTTAACACTAAATAAATGACAGAAATTGGCAGCAAAAAGTAGAAATAATGGTGTGTAAATGCCATAAATAAGAAAATAAATGCAAATAGTGGCACTTTTTTTGTATATGGCATTTCTTTTAAAAGGATAAACAGAAACAAAGGCAAAAAAATCATAAATGGACCTCTAGCACTTAATTCCCATGTGCTAAAAATCATAATTCCCTGTGATAATGAAAAGAAAAATGCCATAATAAATTTTGGCAAGAATTTTTTAAATAAGATGCCTGCAAAGATAAAAGAGGTAAAAACACTAAATACACCAAAAATGAGTGAAAAAATAAGGACTGCTTTTTCGGAATTTATTCCTACAAACCCAAATAGTTGAGTAGTAGCAGACAATGCAAAAGGAACCGAGCTAGCATATGAATAAGGATATAAACCTAAACTGGATAACCAATTTACCCACCAATTGGCTTCACCAAAATATGATAGAGAGTTTGACAAAGCATGAATAAAAAAAGAGTCACCTCCTCCTTTTTCATGGGGTATGGATGGAATACGTAAAATAATATTAAGAATAACAAGTAAAGAAAGTAATATTATTTTTGTTACATTCATCTTAAGCGTTTTAAGTTGAAACATATTGATTCCTTTAATCCTTTGTTCTTATAATATTGTAAAACCTCTTCATCAGCTATTCGAGGAGAACGCTTCAAGTAATCATGAAAATACCCTAATAGGTAAGCAAAACCCATTGTATTTCCATAGTATTGGCTATTGCTTATTATAAACTTTATCCCTTTTAAAAATGCATGGAGCGGTGTAAAACCTATATAATAATTGTTAGAACCTACTTTTTTATAACCTGTCCACTGCCCTTGCGCACTTGCGTATGGACGAGTAGAAATGGCTTTGGTTTCTTTAAAACACCGTATGTCCCAATTTTTAATTTTTGCTTTAACATTAGACACACTATCAGGACTACATGTTATTTGATAACCATCAGTTTCTTTAAAGCAGGATAAACGCCATAACCTTGCTCCACCAGTAGGTAAATCTGGCCTAAATCTAGACCAAACAATCTTCTGGTCAACAATATTGCCTACATGACCACTGCAAATACCTAAACGGGAATTTGAATTGAAATTATTAATAAGAGTTCCAATATAATTTTTATCAAGAATTATGTCTGCATCAATGCAACCAATAAAATCAAGTTTAATGTTATTTATATCACAATACTCCAAAGCATAGTTAAACCCCTCCCTATACACTTTTGAAACATGGACACCTAAATCTCTACCCATATTGGGAAGATTTATACAGTGAATCCACTCATATTTGTTAGAAAGATCATCTAATATTTTAGGAGTAAAGTCAGTACTTCCATCATCAACAATTACCCACAAAAGTGGTTTGATTGTTTGATTTGCAATTGCTTCTGCAACTTGTACTAAACTGTCTTCCTCATTTTTACACGGAGTAACTATGATATAAGTCGCTAAACCCATATACTCTCATCCATCCTTATAACCTCAAAGCACTCTGCATAATCATATCCTGTTGCCCATCCATGAGTAATGGCCATAGCTTTGACTCTATCAATTAATACTTCGGATCCAAATTTATTATATTGAGACTGATAAGATCTTATTGCTTTCAATTTAATCTCTAAAGTTTCGGAAATGTCAACAAAGAACTGGGGTCGGAATGCAAATACATTTGGCCGATAAGGTAGAGTAGAGCCACTTAAAACATTTTTTACGCGTCCTTGTCTTGAAACGGCAAACATTATATCAGCTGCAGCTTTATGATCTTGGTGAGAATCAAAAGGATGATGGGAAATAAAAATATCAGGTCTTATTTCGTCAACAATTTTATCCACACGTGATATTATTTCTCCAGAGTTTGGCAAATTTGTGGTGACATAGTCAAAAAAGATAACCTCTTTTACACCTAAAATCTCAGATGCTTTTTTTGCTTCTTCTTTGAGTTGGTTATCCGTGTAACTTTTGCCTGTCATATCAGTATAGCCACCAGAAGTTAAAATCAAAAGATAGACATCATATCCTTTTTTTGCAAACTTAGCAAGAGTGCCTCCTGCTTCTAATTCCATATCATCAGGGTGAGCACCCATAGCAAGAACTTTAATTGTCACCTAAACACCTTCCTATTCTAATAAATATCCTTCTTTAAATTCAACTTGTACTAATTCATTATTAAGATCAAACACATCATAGTCTTCAATTATAACTAAACTGTTTTTTGCATTGACAATTAACTGAGAATTGGAAACATTAATGATTCTCCCATAAGACTCTTCTGAGTTGTGAGGTTCAAAAGAGACACGCCATACTACTATTTTGGAGGAGTTATGGTATGTAAATGCTCCAGGCCAAGGTTTAGATATAGCCCTTACTAAATTATAAATTTGTTCGCCTTCTTTATCCCATTCTATATGGCCATCACAAGGTTTACGAGGTTTAAAAAATGTAGCTTGTGATGAATCCTGAATTTTTGGGCTAATAGAACCTTCATCATTAAACCTTGTGAAAAAGGTAGTTAATAATTCAGATGCTTTTTGATAAAGCCGATCATGTAGGTCTTTTGCCGTGTCATCAAATAATATTGGAACTTTTGTCTGTAGCAAAATATCCCCTGTATCTAAATTTTCATCCATCAAATGTAAAGTTATACCTGTCTCTTGTTCACCGTTAATAATAGCCCAATTAATAACATGCTGACCCCTATATTGAGGTAATAATGATGGATGAATATTAACAGTTCCATATTTAGGTGTATTAAAAATTGTTGGAGGGATAATATATTTATATCCACAGACAATAATAAAATCTAATTTATTCTGATTCAAGTATGGGGAATAATTACTGAGTTCTTTTTTTGATGGTTGAAATAATGGTATATTCAAAGAATGAGTTAATTCAAATATTGATTTCAAGTTATCAGACCCATCATCTGGCCTAGTAAAAACTGCCGATACATCAACTAGAGTACATAAATGATTAAGAACATCTGCATTATTTCCAAAGAAAACTACTTTATAATTATATTTACTCAAAATAATCAAACCTATATCCATTTAGTAGTGCATCTATAGAAGACATATTTGGCAAAAAACCCATGTATTGCTGTTTATATTGCGGATGAACAAATGTCTGGAAAACAACATTTATTTCTGAATTGGAAAAAACATTCAAATCCATATAATTTTTACCTGTCGGACCTGACAAATATGTATCTCCACCAACAGCCTTTACAAGATCTACAATTTTGGTTGAAGAAGTTGTATTGAACCCAAATTCACTTGAAAGAATGATTTCTTTTTTTATGCTGAAAGAATCCATCATAAAACGAATTAGCTCTATATTTAAATCAACTAATAACTCATATTCATTTTCATAAATGTCCTTAAGTCCATTGATATACTTTTCAAAGCAAGCTGATTTGCTATAATTAGAATATATCTGGTTAAAATGATCGTCGTTCCATTTTATTCCTTTAATCAAAAAATCATTTTTTATTTTTATTTCATTAATAGGTATGTGTTTTTTGGAAACTGGAACTGTTAACCATTTAGAACCGTTAAATATTTTTATACGATTTCGATGTTGAAAATCACTTTTATTAAATTGAGCATCATCATAAATAATAAATACATCAGATTTTAACATTTTGTCAAAAAAACCAAGATATGGAAGATAGTTTGGTTGATGTATTCCTACAATCATAAATGATATAATCATCCTCTTAATATTTATATATTTATATTCAACGACAATGAAATTAAGGACTATTTTGAATTAAAATATATATGCTTGTACAATAGTGATTTCCAATTAAAGTATGAACTTCTTGGTAAGCCAACAAGCAAATAAGAAAAGAAGAGAAAGTTTTTACTTTCTCTTAAAGATTAATGACAATCCTACAATTGCTATTAGGGGTATAGTAATTGTTGGGAATTCTGGAATCTCCTGAGTAGTGACATTGCCATCTTCTTCGTTTCCGCCCAACCAAATGCTTTCGGGACTACCTGGTAGCTGATTGACACGTATAACGACACCATATCCATCTTCATTAGCTGGTAGTACACCATCCCATTCGCAGCTGTCATCAAGAGTTATTGTAATCTTTTTAACGGCATTCTGATTCCCCGTAACTCTATTTACGGCTGTAAGCATTGTGCCAAATCCTGCATTTCCAAATCCAGTATCCTCGTCTACTTCCCAGTAAACATCCGGGTTGTCAGATTCCACGCCAATAATGCAGTCACCATCAAGATTAAGCAATATAGTCTTGATGCTCCCAGTTTCCACGGGTTCCAGAATGTCAACAATAATTGAATCAGAGTAAGTATTCACAGTGATAGTTATGTCGTCACTATAAGCCACGTTTGCATCTTCTTCTGTTAAGTAACAGGTTGTTATAGGTTCGTTGTTTGGAGTATAGACGGCCAGTGGTAAATAGTCTATTGAATTTACACATGCACTTCCTTCGACAGATATAGGTATGTATATTTCATCACAAAAACCATCGCCATCTGTGTCTGGATGTGTTTGACTGAAACCCGTTCCATCTGGTTTTGCCCAATAGTTTCCGCCTAAATAAGGCCCATTGACAATGTTTGTACCTGTGCTTTTTGTAGTGTTTAAACAATTAGTTTCATCTAAATCATAATCTGACATCAACAAGTTAAGATTATTTTCAAAATAGTTATTATATATTTTATTTTGTGAGGGCTCAACTAAATCGATTCCTGACAATATGTTATTTTTAATGGTGTTTCCAACAATTTGGTTATTATCTGTAATCGCCAACAGAATACCAGATTCTGTGTTTGAGTTGCATGTGTTATTAATTAAGTTATTGTGGTCCCCCCACATCACTACAATACCATATCCCGTATTTGAATTGGCTTCATTACTAGTTAAATCGTTGTAGTTTCCATCAGATTTAATTCCAAAATCAGTGTTTTCATAAACACTATTTGATGCAAACAGATTTGAATTACCTTCACATGCAATGCCTTCTCTGTTGTCGTATACGGTGTTTCCTATTAACGTATTAGATGATCCACTAATGGAGATTCCGTACGAATTTGAATAGACAGTATTTGTGGCTAAAAAGTAATTATTACCTAGTAAAAAAACAGTCTGCAAATTCGAATAAAAAACATTATTAGTTATATTATTTCCATTGTCAGCAAAACTAGCATAGTTTAAAATTCTGATACCAAAATTATTACTATAAATGTAATTGTTAATAAAATCACAATCGTCGATATATATGCCGGAAATAGCATCATTAGTTTCATATATAGTATTGTTTTCTACACGGTTCCCTATAGAATCTTCTATGAGAACTCCCTCATTACTGCTACTAATAACGTTGCCCGTTAGTACGTTGTTAGAAGTACGTACTATATATACCCCCCGTTCATCATTATTAGAAATGATATTCTCATTTACTTTATTATAAAGTGAATATTGTATGAAAATTCCATTTACGTTGTCTGTAATTACATTATTACTAAACGTATGGTTACTGCCTGCAACATCTCCCTCCCCCACAGATATACCAAACGAACCATCACTAATGGTAAAACCACTAATTTCTACGTTATTTCCAACCCGTAAACTGCTATCTGGTTCATTGTAAAAAGCATTTAGATCAAAAACCGGTTTATTACGGTTGGCAGCCTGTACAATTGTGTCTTCCGGGTTGCCTGAAAACGAGGTTATGTTCAGATCCTTGACGATTACTACATTTTCAATATAAGTCCCTGGGTAAACTTCAACTATGTCACCATCTTCAGCCGCATCCACTGCTTCCTGTATCGTTAAAAAATCTTTTCCACTGCTGTCATCTACAGTATATATAACTGCCGAAGCAGTTCCTACAAAAAACAAAGCTAAAGCTACTGCTACTATTGCAATTCTTAATTTCATTAAACCACCGAGTTCAATAACCTTATACAAATATTGAGTGATGACTATAAGAAGTTACTTATTTAAAATACAAATAAATGATTTAAACAGTGTTAATTTGGGACATTACAACAAATGACCAACATCTTACAGTACATATCATAATTTATAAAAATCGAATCCTATCTGGATTTTTATGATGTCAACATAAGCAACCAAAATAACAATGTAAAAATAATGGATGCATCATTTAATATAAAAATTACTTTCCTTTTTTGACTAACGATTTTAGCATCAAATAATCATCTCCAGAGATACTTTTGAATAATACTAACAGACATAGATATAATACTGCACAGATAATTATAGTTAAGAACATATTTATTTTAGGGAGCATTGAAAGAACTAATCCCATGATCACTGAAGACAAAATAATCATGAAACTGCTCTTATTCAATGGAATGTATGAAAATGATTTATAGATAAAAATGGATTCGGAGATAAATAAAAGGATCACTGAAATTAATGTTGCTATTGCAGCCCCATTATAAGAATAAAGCGGAATTAAAATTATATTTAGTATTATATTGATTACACAGCATATACCTACTGAAATAGTATTCATTTTTTGCCTATTTGAAGA
This sequence comes from Methanolobus vulcani, assembly GCF_900100715.1. Taxonomy (GTDB): domain Archaea; phylum Halobacteriota; class Methanosarcinia; order Methanosarcinales; family Methanosarcinaceae; genus Methanolobus; species Methanolobus vulcani. Next base: position 112,829 of record NZ_FNCA01000001.1, read on the forward strand.
TGTGAGCAAAGAACTTTGAATTGAATTGATAGAATTAAATATTACTGTTAACGACAGTATTTGAAGTGTGATAACTGAATAATTATAATCTGCACTATATAATAAATGTATAATTCTATCTGATAAAAGGAATAAACCCATAGTTATAGGTAGCATTAACTGGAGAATATATTTGCATCCAAGTGAATAAGTATAGTTTAATTTTGATACATTTTCATGGTATAGTTTAGACATAACTGGCATCATTGTAGAGGCTAACGCACCTGGCAAAAAAAGCAATGGATCGGTAAGTTTGTATGCAGCTGAATATAATCCAACTGCAGTATTCCCTACCATTTTTGAAAGCATTAAAATATCGATACGATAATAAATTATAAAAAGAGCATAACCAGCTATGAAAGGTAGACATTCCTTGAATAAATACTTCCACATACCAAAATCAATACTAAAATGCAAATTAATAAATTTTTTAGAGTAAAACATTGCAAGAATCATACGAATAGATTCAGCAGCAACATACCCATAAAAAAAATAAATAATAGGATAATGAAGATATATAAAAATGAAAACAAAAATTGCATAAATAAACTTAGATGAAATTAAACCTATTGAAGAATATTGCATTTTTAAATTAGCTTGAAATAATGATTCAAAAAGATAACTAATCCCTTGGAATAATAAAATTATCGTCATTATGGAAATGTACGAAATAATAGAATAAGAATAGTGTAATAAATTAATTAGTAATATAGCCATAAGTATTGCAAAAACAGAAGTAATAACTCTTATAGAAAGAATGTTACCCATCATAATATTTGTCTTTTCTGGAAATCGCGCCAAATCCCGTATTAAAATAGAATCCATTCCAAAATTAGCAACAAAAGTAAAAAACATCAAGTAAGTAATTACAAAATTATAATCTCCAAATTGTTCTACTCCTAAATATCTAGCCAAATATACTGAAATAAATAAAGCTAGTATTTTCACCACTACATTTCCTATTAATATAAATGTTGCATTTGTTGCTACTTTTTTGTATGTAGTCATGACAAGTACCTTTGATTAATTAATTCTATATTTAAATTTTTTATATCAGAGAAATGTTTTAAGCATACATAATAAGCATAAAAACTATACAAAATTCTATTAAAGAAATAGTTGAATTTACTATTTGCAAATATAATTGCAAAAATTATATCTTGAAATAAAAGCCCAATTTCGCTCCAGAAAAACAACAAGAAATTAATGGGCCTCCCTAAATTTTTCGATACAAAATATAAATTATATGTTTTTTCCATGATTAAAGAATCTTTCATTGGACTATTTTTATTTAAAGACGGATGGGTATATACAATGGCTTTTGGTGCAATGTAAACAGATTTTGGATTTGATAAATAAATCCTATAAGAGAAATCTGCATCTTCGCCATAACAATACTTTACTAACTTTTCATCATATTTAAAAGTCTTAAATACTTCCTTTTTAATGCAAGTTAAACCCCCAGAAGCCCATTCACAGTTAGCATCTTCAGTACAATTAAAAGGAGATGTTGTTTTTCCCGACATTAAAACCTTTTTTTCGCACGGAGTGTACCTAAATGTTAAAAAAAAATTCGCATAAGAATTCCATATGTTATCCCATATTTGATTAAGTAATTTAACCGAAGATTTTCTTTTTGGAATCATACCTTGAACAAGTAAAGCATCTGGATGACTGTTAAAACAACTAACTATTTCCTCAATATAGTTCTCTGCTGGAATATCATCATCATCCAAAAAAAACAAGTAATCACCGTGAGCTTTTGAAGCACCTAAATTTCGAGCGATAGAAACACTATTAACACTAGTGAACAAATAAGTACATGAAGCAAAATGTGAAGTATAAGAAGATGTAACCTCTTTAGTTAGTTTGTTAGAAGCATTATCTACTACTATTACTTCATCTGGAAGATGAGATTGACTAGAAAGAACGCTCAACAACTCTCCCAATTTCTCAGGTCTATTATAAGTAGGAATAATAACAGATATTTTCATAAAATCACAAAAATTACAATATACATATTATTTGACAATGGCCTAATCAACAAAACTCATTTATTTAAAGAATTATCACAGGATTGTTCAATAGTAGTTAATATAAACTCAACGACATCTATTTTATCATTCAACATTTTTTCTCTTTTAATAACCCATTCATCCCTAGAATTAGGCTTTAAAATAGCAATTGCCTTATTTAAAGCTTCAGATTTGTCAACAAGAGTATAACATAAATCATAGCTATGTTCAAGTTCCTCCAGATAACCCCTTGTAGTATTTGAAACATAAATAGAAGGAACACCTAATACAGCAGCTTCTGCAGCCATTGAAGCTCCTTCACCTATATATAGCGAAGAATAATACAAAAGGCTATGAAAATTCTCAGGAGGTACATTTACTTTATACTTTCCAAGTTCTGGACCGAGTTCAATCTCCGTAGTAATAAAGACTTTGCCATATTTAAGGAGAGAATTTACAAAAGATAAAATATCAGCTTCATTTTTAAAATTAAAGCCTTCTGCATTAACATCATGATGCGCATTTAAAGCTGAAAGACGGAGTATCGTATATTTTTCACCTTTTTTCAAACCGGCAATCTGCAACACACCAGGATCTGGAGTAAAGTATTTTGGGTGTAAATAAGATAACTCATAATATCCATTGAATTTCTTTTGTTTTTTACCCCTATCAATTCTGTGACATGTAGGTACATAATCTACTTTCGAAAACAGCAAAGTTGTGAATACAAACTGATTAATTGTTGCTTTTTCAGTATCAGTATCAGTAAAAGAAATATGATCTTTTCTCAATAAAAAACTAGCTTGGGCTGCATAAGGTGAACCAAAGCTCACAAAAAGATCTGCATTGAAATTCTTTGCTATTTTATATACCCGATAATCATTTTTAAACATGCCACATAATTTATTGAACAAACCTGTGTAATGAGGTTTCACTTCATAATCTAAACAATAAGAATTTAAAATCTCCAAGATATTTTCTTTGTTTGCAGCAACAATCTTAATTGAATGACCATCAGTAGATAATCTATTTATTACATTCAAAAAAACATTAATATCCTTTGGATGATTTATATCAATGAGAATACGCATTGATTACCTCCATATAAGTGTATTTAGTAAATCTTTTGATGAGAAAACTTTTTTACCCCGATAAGAAGAAAGAGCTGAATTGAATATTTTCATCTTGTTTTCATTTCTTAATAATTGGTTAATAATAGAAGGAATATCTTTGTAGATATTTATGAACTTTACACCTATATCATATGAAGTATTTGTTTCAAAATCATAGCCTAATGACACATTATATAGATGAAATGGAAAGTCAACCCCACATGCAATTGGATGCTTTAAATACTGCCAAAAACGAGGGTTTATTTCAATTAACTTAAAGCAATTATCCCTCAAATCCAATTTGAATTCAATTTCCGCTACTCCATACCACTTCAGGCTATCAAATATTTTTTTTGCATAATCCAGTAAAACCTGTTCAAATATACTCACGCCACATGTAGTAATTCCACCCGTATGAGGATATTCACGAATTTTTTTTGCCATAAAAAATGATACTAACTCATGGTCTTGATTGTACAGCACATTTATCATATACATCTGCTCACTTGAACCAGGAATATATTCTTGAACCATAGGAAGATGTCCAGCATTAATAAGTTCGGAATAATAACCTATAAGTTCATCTTTTGATTTAACAATATGAATACATCTTGCTGCACCTCCACCCATTCGAGGTTTTATTATTAGAGGATATGTCGCAATTTCGGAATATTTAATCAATTCATCATGATTTTTAAAAACAAATGTTTCAGGTACTGGGATATTTAATAATTTCGCTAAATCAAATGTTTGAAATTTATCGTGTGCTTTTATCAAATAATCGTAATCTGAAATTGGAACATCACACACTTCATTCAAAAGAGATTTGTTTTTACTAAGTGGAATTACAACGTCATCACTCATTGGAAATACTGTTTCGATATGATTTTTTAAACATATATCATATACTGAGTCAATAAAATATTCAGTTGACGGAGGCAAATAAGTCACATATTTTTGTTGGGAAAAATTAAAGATGGGTTCTGAAATATCTGCTGCAATAGTAGAAATACCTTCTTTATTAAGAGATTTTGCTGCCTCTTTTGATATTTTCCAAGAAGAATTTGTTAATAATACAGACATATAAACCTACTCCACTTTTACTTTAAAGTACCTATTTTTTTTGCAGGAACACCTGCAACTATGGTATATGATTCTACATTTTTAGTAACAACTGCCCCAGCACCCACAACAGCTCCTTCACCAATTGTAACATTAGGCAATATTGTAACAGAAGCTCCAATCCAAGAGCCTCTCATAATATGTATTGGGCCACTTGTTGTCGAAGTAATTTTGCCATATTTAGCAATATCACTTACAGGATGTGTACGAAGAACTAAGATTGAATACGGACCAATGTGAACATCATCTTCGATTGTAAGCAAAGATGAATCTGAATGATGAGTCCCCCATAAAAGGCAAAAGGGACTTATAATGGAGTTATTACCTATAGCGTAACCACATTTCCTCCACCAATAAGTAGGCCACTTATACGATACAGGATATCGTGCTAAAAAACTATATAATTTCAACTTCAGTTTATGTAATATTAATAGGCCCATAATCCACCATTGTTTTAACGTGAAATCCAAGTCAAAAAAGGTTTTACTTTTTGATAGGGCTTCAGTGCGTTGATTGCTAGTATTTTTTTTGCCGCAGAATGCACCTTCTCATACCTGCCATAATTCACCATTTCCCCACCAAATCTTCTCTTGAACTCCCTGACACCATATGGTTTATCCGGGTGACCGGCACCGCCAAAATCAAAGACCTTATATTTACCGGCATTCGTCTTAAGGATATGCCATACAAGAGCTTCATCCACGTAATCAACTCCCTGACAGGATCCGGCATACCAATCATAAACCATATCCTTATAATTGAGAGTAATTCGTGTTCCTATAGCTTCCTCGTCTTTATATGCAATAAAGAAATCTGCAAGCTCTGTACCTGACAAGTCATCATATACAGCTTCAAAGAGAGAAATATCTGCTATGGGAATCTTAAATCGCTTATATGTTTCAAGCACAAGATCATAACATAGATTCAGTTCTTTCTTATTTTCTACGCTACGGACTACAATTCCATCTCTTTCAGCCCTGTTTATCCCTTTTCGACGGGACTTCTGGATATCCGACCAAATTTCTTTTTCATCCCGATCAAGATCGATCAAAAAATCAAGGTGTTCTTTGTATTCATAACCCATCTCAGTCAAAGTATCGTGATAATCGCTGGTATCCCACATATTGCGTATCTGAGTATAAACAATCTTACTTTTTATTCGATTATTATAGTGAGACATTAGTTCCAAAACTGCTTTCCTGCCCTGATCAGAATCCACAAATAGCGGAGCACCCTGAATGACTGAGCGTGACGAAAAAGGCGAAAGCACACCTTTCATTTCACAAATCAAAGAACCCTGCACCAGAGCAAGTATATTTCCTGAATCTTCATCCCTTGCTATAAGGCGTACAGGTTCATACTTGTTGGTCTTCTCATATATCTTTGACATATGAGATGTCTGGAAAATATTGCCATGCGGATGATCCTGAACAAAATTATCCCACTCTGTATCATCAAAATTATCAGTAATTAATGTCATGAACTTCACCTAAGCTACCTGGTCATCTTCCTATACTGTATAATTCCAGCCTTGCCAACATTCTTGAGATTCTGCATGACAAGCTCTTTGGTCCAACCCAGCATTCCATCACACCACCTGTTAGGATGTGCAAGGATACACATCTGCTCAACCTCTTCACGCTTCACAAGGTTAATAACATCATCTGTAGATTTTATGGTTTTCCCATACCTGACACTCAGTTCATTATCAGGACTTTCAAGAACATCCTTTACACGTATGTTGCGATCCGCCCAGGTTCTTCCGGTATCTGTGAGATAAAGCACTTTGGAATAATCAATGGAAAAATAAGGTTCACCTACGATCCCAAGATCAGTGTAATTATGATCCTTCCAGAGATCCCGATTGGACCACGAAGCAAAAGGATTTCCATGCATGCATGCAGTAGTAACCTTCGCATATTTGCGAAGATCTTCCAGTTCAGTTCTGAATATTTCCAAGGCCTCTTCTTTATCACCCTTTGCCTTATCCATTACTTCATAATGGAAACCCACCTCATGTCCAAGATCTGCGACCTCTTCAATGGCCGAAGGGATGAAAACATCTTTTACATGCCTGAAATAATAAGTAGATCTTACACCATATTCCGCTTCCAGTCTTGCCATTTCAAGATTTCTGTCAACAGCACGATCCACATCGTGGCGTAAGATGATACAGCGTTCCTCTGGAGACAAAAGATAATCGAGAACTGGCATGGGTTTGTATTCTGTAGACTCTATTGCTTCGATAAGTTCTTCATACTTAGCTAATGTGAAATCTCTCAAGACAGAACCTCAGTGTTAGATAACAATCAATATTTATGGAGTGGTAAAGTAATCAGATTCAACTGACGGCACATTAAGTATTTAATGAAACAGGAAATCCCATAGTATATTGCAATATCACCCTGTTTTTAGCCAAATTACTAAACAAAGCAAAATATAAATTACTAACTATATAAAGTTAGCACCTGCTCAAAAAATGATGATGATGAGGACTTCAGTCAAATATATATATCATTTTAATGATTCTGTAAATGGGTACAAAAAATGCAAGATGAAAACAAAAACTTAATTATTATCCTTTTAGTACTTGCACTTTTCACGGGGGCAACTATAGAACTCAGTGAAGGTTCTACTATAATGGGTGTAATACTTTTCATAATAGCTGCAATCCTTATCTCCAGAATGAAATTAAAAGGAGAAGAAGGGTTACAGAGTTCAAAAAATTTCATGCTCATAGGTGGGTTCATAGTAGCTGCTGATCTCATATACAACTATGTGAACAGCAGCGGGCTGGGAACACTCGATTCAATGGTCTTTTTCCTTGGAGTATCATTGATCGCAATGGGTACAGGGAAGAGAGACCTGAAACAACTTGGAGAATTTGGTTTCTATATATCCTCTGTGTTCACCGGACTATACCTGATATTCTATTCATTCTTTGGATTTTTTAACATCGATTTTCTGCATCTCTTTGACCATTATTTTGTCCTTATGCCAACTGTGGCATTCATAAAGATTTTTGGAATACCCATTGAAATAATAGCCACAGAGACCGTCATCCTGTATGGTGCTAAACCAATGACCATTGTGATAGGAGGACCCTGTTCAGGTCTTTATTCAATGTTCCTGTTAATAGGTATTGTTGCTGGATATTCAAGGATAGAGAAAATGGACATGAAAAAGACATTTGCCTTATTGGGTCTTGCAGTTCTTATCGCATACATTGCAAACCTTATCAGAGTCCTGATCTTATATATCACTGCATACTTCTACGGAATGGACGTAATGATGATAGTCCATACACACATAGGCTGGATGATATTCGCAGTCACTGCAGGCGGCATCATGTACATTATCAATAAAAAATAAAAGAAATAGTAAAAATAATAGAATGCATTTTAGCGTTCTATTAATCTCTTTTTGAATATCCTGACAGATATAACCATCAGAACTATGACTGTGCCCATATAAACAAAGCTAAGTCCAAATACAAGTAGGAATTTGAAATCTTTGAGTATAAAAGTTATAGCCACAATAAGACCAAAAAGAATGATCGAATAAGAAATAAAACTGAACATCATTGCTTTTTGCCAGTCTTTAAGACTTGTATAAAAATAGTTAATCTCCGTAAACATACTCAAACCTCAACTCCATCCAGCCTTTTTCTAATTATTTTCTCCTGATATACATCATTATCGATCTTGTCAATGGCCTTCAAACGTGCCGAAAGATCAGGTTTCATATTAAAAAGAGAGAGATGAATGTCGAAAAAAGAGTTGACTTTAACAGGATTCATGACATACAAATGAACATGGCCAGGATTAAAATACTCCATGGAATTAAGAAGTATATCATTATGCAACCTTTTTAACGCGGATGATAATATATCCTTATTTTTCATTACCTTTAAAACTTCAATATCAGCCTTTGATGTTGAATCAGAAGCACCGGCATAAACAATAAGGGAACATGGAAGCATAACAATACCCATAACAACAAATCGTATGAATTTTGGAGCAGGATCTTCCTCCTGACCAAAACCACCCAGCATAGCCATCCACAGAGCAATAGTAGAAAAAGATGCAATGATACCTGCTATAAATGCCACAAAAGTATTGAGAGCCACATTGCCTTCTTTAATGCGAGCCATCTCCCGGGCAAAGATCATTTCCAGTTCATCATCTTCCAGAATATCAAGCAATCTGCGAGAGAAAACGATATGAGAACTTTTTTTAGAACCTACTGTAAATATAACAGGAACTGCTGATTCAAATAGATGGATTTCCGGCTTATTCACCGAAAAAATGCTGCAAAGATTATCTAACATTCCATATACTTCTGCAAACTCACCAGATGGCACATCATGGCATCCATACCACTTCAAAATAAAACGTGAAGATGACAGATAGATTACTCTGCTCAATATGAGAACAATAGCAAAACTCAAAATTCCCGGTACTAAGCCTCCAATATAGAATGAAACTGATACTACAGGAAGAGTAATCAAAATAAACAGAAGATATATCCAGATCTTATTCCTAATGCTTATCCCTCGGTCATATTATAAAAGATACAATGTTGTTTTATTCTGAAGTTGATATACAATGGCACCCTATACTTATATATTTTAGCAAATAATTACCTTCAACTCATAAATATTTCATTCATATTTCATAATCATACTAACTTACAAGGATCAAGTGAATAGATGTTTGGCAAAAACAAATGCAAGTACACCCAGGATCTTAAAATATTATTTTTGGTAGCATTGCTATCAATTGTCTTTATCCTGGTTCCGCCTTTCAGTGAAACCCCTTTGAGGATACCTTTCGCATTACTATTGATATTTTTTATACCTGGGTATACTTTTATTTCCGCCATGTTCCCCGGAAATCAGGTGATCTCAGGAATTGAAAGATTCACACTAAGCGTTGGTTTTAGCATTATTATCATGGTTTTTGATGGATTTCTTATTAGCCTTACTGTATGGAAATTCAGGCCAAACTCAATTACCATTTCACTTGTATTGCTCACATTCATATTTGGGATCATAGCTTATCTGGCAAGGAAACGCCTACCTCTGGATGATCAATTTAGCTTTTCATACAAAGATTTCATTCATTCACTTACAGCGCCGGAAACATGCAACATTGATGATGAAGAGGAGAATATCTGCTATGATGAGAACATAGATGACAAGCGTTTTGCTGCAAGGAACAGAAAAAAAATATCCTCAATGCGCAAACCAGTGAAAGCTATGAAAAAACCTGCTTTGAAAACCAGTGAAAGATTGCCTCCAGAGATTACAAAAACTCTCATAATAGCAATGGTGCTTTCGATCATCGTTGCCGGTTCAATGTTTGCCTATGCAAAAGCTACCAGAGAAAAAGAGACATTCACAACATTATACATACTGGGCCCTGATGGCAAAGCTGACAACTACCCGGAAAATTTCTCAATAAATGATCCGATACAGATTATTGCTGGTATTGAAAATTATGAACATGCAAAAGAGAACTACACACTTGAGATAATTCTGGATGGGTCTACATTAAATACAATGGAAATAACTCTCGATCATGGAGAAAAGTGGGAAAAAGAACTTACTATAACTCCTACCCAATCAAAACAAGGAAAACAGAAACTCGAACTTGCTTTATATAAGGGTGGTTCAGAAGGTAATACATATAGAACAGTAAATCTCTGGGTCAATCAGGTACTAAGCAATGGACCCATCATAACAAAAGATCATGAAGCAATAGATTTCGTAAAAATAATAAATCCATCTATGGAATCTGATGACGGATGGGAATTCACCACCACTAACGATACCATAGCCGCAGGATACTATGAAAATGGTACGGGAATATACGGATCAAGGGCATTTGTCATCAATGCCACTTATAAGGGTATGCTTAATGAATACAATTCACATACTGTAGAACAGATGATATACAGTAACAAATCTGCAAATGTTATATTATCATGCTACATTAAAGATTCATATACAAAAGGAACCCCGGATAAAGATGAAACCCAATCAAAAAGAATAATTTTGAACAGAAATGTAATTTGGTCTGATGGAATGAATGGAGATGAAGGTTGGCAACATTTAGAAATACCAATCACATTGCAAGAAGGTAATAATACCCTTGACTTTAGAATGCTACAGGGAAGACTTCAGGAATTAAATCCTGTTGAAATGATAATAGATGAGGTTTCTATTATACCAGAATCTGCATTATCAAAATACATAAGAGCCGACAATACAGTAGAATTTGAACTGCCAGAATCTAAGGTATTGCCGCTTCCAAAAACAAGCAATACAAAATTTACTGTTCAGTGGGAAGGCACTGATGTTGGATCTGGAATCTATTATTATACTATACAATATTCTACGAATGGAACTGAATGGAAAGACTGGATATCAAAAACAGCTATGACATCGGGAGAGTTTGAAGGGCAAGAAGGAGTTACATATTATTTCAGATCAAAAGCTGTTGACAATGCACTTAATGAGGAAATGGAAAAATCAACACCAGATACCAGTACAACCATAGATACGGCCACACCGGAGATTGAACTGGATATTACACCAAATCCGACAAGTGATGTAACGTATCTAACAGTAAACTCGAACAAAGCACTTTTGTCTGTTGACTGCCTGATCACCCCTCACAATTTTGGTACTATTGAAAATATCAAACTTTCTACAACTGATAATATAACCTGGGCAAGCAAATACAAAGTGGAAGTACAAGATACATATGATATTGAGGTAATGGCCAGAGATTATGCAAACAACACAGCCTACACATTTGGCACGTTATACACGGATGAGTCTTTAGAAAAACTGACTATAGATTTCGATCCAGAAGAAACATCTGATGAAGTAACAATAACTGTAACCTCATCAACTGCATTAAAGACAGAACCTACCTTAGTAGTGAAAGACAGATATGGTCACAAACTAGAGGTTAATTACCAGAGTTCAAAAGATAATGAGTATGTATACGTTGCCACAACCAATGATGACGATCTGGATTATACAATCTATGATGGAACAGCACGTGTTACGGTTACTGCTAAAACAGTTAATTCAATGACGCTCTATGAAGAAGATACTTTCTTAATAGACAGAGTAGACCCGACAATCGTAAGTTTCAGTCCTGATGACGGTGAAACTGTTAAAACAAATAGCCCATCTATCAGAGCTTCATATTCAGATGATCGTGCAGGTATTGATAAAACAAAAGTAAAACTCATAGTAAATGGAATAGATGTAACCAGCAATGCGGAAATAGATTACAGTTCCATATATTATCTGGCACAAGGACTGGAAAATGGAAAAGTTGACGTGCAACTGACAGTAACAGATCAGGCGGGCAATACTAAAGAGAAAGACTGGTCATTCTTTGTAACAGCATGATGATGGCGAATAAAGGATATCGATAACATATCATCATAATGAGTATAATGACTTATATGAATGTTTACAAACGTTTATATAGAAAAAAAGCAAAGGAGAGAATACCGTAAAAATCTTTTAGATATACTTTGAGATATAATGAGGTGGTACGATATGAAAAAAATATTAATAGCAATAGCAGTCATTGCATTGTTTACAGGAACAGCAGCAGCATATGATGCTAACATATGGAATGCAGCAGGAACAGCAGCAGCCGGTAACCCAATAGTTATTCACCCTGGCGAAACACTTACATTCAGTTACAATGGAGCTAATTTTGCATCCGAGAATCAGGTTTTGCCTTATTACTCTGACGTAGAAGCTGTTTCAGGAGGAGCTGCCGATACAGATATGACAGTAACTATCAGCAAAACAAACTTCGAGCCAGGAATAGCAGATCCATATACCGATGTAGCTGTAGTTCAGATCACTCTTGATGCAAATGCACCAGCAACAGGACAGTGGAGAGTTACCATAGGAGCAGGCGAAGATGCAATAACAAAGGATGTAGGATCAGCAGCAAGGAACTTCCTGATTCCTGAATTCCCAACAATTGCACTCCCAGTAGCTGCAATCCTTGGTCTTGCATTCTTCATGCAGCGCCGCAAGGAAGAGTAAGTTAACTAACTTACTCCTATTTTCTCTTTTTTGAAATCTAGCTTTAATTCATCTAACTCTAAAACTTATATTCTTTTAAACCCATACTTCCCTGAATAACATCAGAAGATGATCATCATGGAAGAACTAATCACAAAATTATCTAATGCTCATGGAATATCCGGTAGCGAAGGCAATATAAGAACAATTCTTGAAGAAGAACTCAAACCTTATACTGACGAGATGAGAACTGATAAAATGGGAAATCTCATAGCAATCAGAAAAGGTGAAGGACCTTCAATTATGCTTGCTGCACATATGGATGAGATTGGCCTGATGGTCAAATACATCGATGAAAACGGTTTCCTCAAGTTTGTCAAGATCGGTGGATGGTACGACCCAACTCTCCATAGCCAGAGAGTTATTGTCCATACAACAAAAGGCCCCATACCAGGTGTTATAGGATCAAAACCACCACATGTTATGAAGCCTGAGGACAGGAAGAAACCACCTGAAGCTAAAGATATGTTCATTGACGTCGGTGCAAAGGACAAAGAAGATGCTATGAACATGGGCATAATTGTTGGCACACCTGTTTCCATGGATCGTGAAGTAAAGAAACTTGCAAATGGCAAGATAACCGGTAAAGCATTCGACAACAGGGCGGGATGCGCGATTATGATCGATGCTATGCGACAGATAGCAGAGCTCGATATCAAGGCAACCATCTATGCAGTAGGTACCGTACAGGAAGAGGTTGGACTTAAAGGAGCACGTACTTCAGCGTTTGGACTTGATCCTGACATTGCAATTGCAATTGACACAACAATCCCGGGAGATCATCCGGGCATGAGCAAGAATGAATCCTCACTTGATACAGGAAAAGGAGGAGTCATAACAATAGCTGATGCAGCTGGAAGAGGTATTATCGCTTCACCACAGGTCATTAAATGGCTCATAGAAACTGCTGAGAAGAATGAGATTGCATACCAGACAGACGTAGGAGACGGCGGCACTACCGATGCAACAGCCATTCACCTTACAAGAGAAGGAATTCCATCTACTGTACTGAGCGTTGCAACAAGATATATTCACTCACCTGTGGAAGTTCTTGATCTTGCAGATCTGCAGAGCTGTTCAGACCTTATAGCAAAGGCAGTTCTTAGTGTGAACGACTATTTTTGATCAGGGATAGCTCCCTGATTATTTTTCAGTAACTTCATATATCAAAAAATTCATTTCGCAGGAATGATTCCTGAGCAAGATACTATTTGCCCTTGTAGCCAAAAAGTCTGTTATATTCGTCATGATCAACTATATCCAAGACAACTGCAAGAATAAGATTTGCCATCATCATGATCATTTTTTAATGTGTAAAGCATCCTCCAGAAATATGCCAATTCCACTCGGAATAGGTTTTTAACATCATAATTAGTGCGATATACGTCAGGAATCAATTTTTTATTTACAGGGATACCATAGTGCATATCTTTTTTAATAAGTTCAGCTTTGTCCTTTATTGCTTCTACAATTGCCGATTCTTTTTTAGATCCGGATGCCCTTTCCCGCAAGGAGTTATACTTAATACCTACCTCTTCAATAAGGACTACCCTAACTGTTTTCACATCTCAAAACCTCTGGATATTGCTTTGTTGAGGTTACGGTTACTATTGAATATCCAGGTAATTCCTCTGATGCTTACTGCTATCTTATTACTCTCTTCAAGATACTCCAGAATGGTTTTAAGAGTATTGTGATTTACTTGCCTTGGAAGATACCTTTTTAGCTCGGCCAGAGACACAACACTCTCATCCATATTTTGAAGGGTATTTTCTACCATCTTAATTGTATTCAACGTAGGTGAGCGTCCTGGCCTGCTGATCGATTCTGTAGTGTTCATTTATAGTCCCCTTACTTGATATCAGATAATTATTAAATGATACAAACTGATAATTATTATTTACTCCTCAATTACTATATATCTTCATTGATAAGTAGTACTGAAAAATCCTGTGTCATCCTGACAAAAAACAACTCAACTAGCCCGCCAAAGGCGGCACATTCCATGATCACTAAACGAAATGTTAACCAGTAATTTTCCATCTGATTCAACATCAAAGTAAAATAGTACTGCCATCATGTGATAAATCATGATAAATTAATCGTTATACATATATAGCACTTCAGTGTATCCCTCTAAGCTGTTGCTACTCAGTGACAGACAAATATCGTGAGGGATTATATTATTCGAAAATGTCCGGTTTTTAGACACAACTCTTAGAGACGGCGAACAAACACCAGGCGTAGCGCTTACCAGCAAGGATAAGGTTGACATTGCCACAAAGCTTGATGAGCTTGGCGTTAATGTCATCGAGGCAGGATCAGCCATCACCTCAGAAGGTGAACGCGAGTCCATAAGAGCCGTGGTTGCTGAAGGATTGAATGCAGAGATCTGTAGCTACTGCAGGATCATGAAGCCAGATGTAGATTATGCACTGGCATGTGATGTTGATTCGATCCACCTAGTGGCACCTGTATCCGACTTACACATTAATGTGAAGCTTAAGAAAGACAGGGAAGCTGTCAGGAAGATGGCTATTGAGACCACAGAATATGCAAAGGAACATGGCCTTATTGTAGAACTCAGTGGCGAAGATGCCTCAAGGGCAGACTTGGAGTTCCTGAAGTCATTATACATTGACGGCGTGGATGCCGGAGCTGACAGATTATGTTTCTGCGATACAGTAGGATTACTTGTTCCTGAGAAAGCGGAACTCATATTCAAGGACATCTGTTCTGCTGTAAAGGCACCTGTAAGTATTCACTGCCATGATGATTTTGGCCTTGCGACATCCAATACCATTGCAGCTTTACGAGGAGGCGCACAGCAGGCCCATGTCACAATAAACGGAATTGGCGAGCGTGCAGGCAACACATCTCTGGAAGAAGTTGTGATGACCATTGAATGGTTATACAAACACAAGACCGGAATTAACACAAAAGAGATCTTTAAGACCTCAAGACTTGTAAGCAGGCTCACAGGCATACCTGTAGCACCTAACAAATCACTAATCGGTGGTAATGCATTTACCCATGAAGCAGGAATCCACGTACACGGTTTACTTGCTGATACGGAAACATATGAGCCAATAAAGCCTGAGATACTTGGAAGAGAAAGGAAGATAGTTCTTGGAAAGCATGCAGGCAAGAGTTCTGTTACCCTTGCTGTCAAGGAAATGGGATTTGAGGTTGATGATTCACAGTTACATGAGATACTGAACCGTGTAAAAGAACTGGGAGACCACGGTAAGAAGGTAACCGACGCAGATCTGCAGACAATAACTGAAACTGTCCTTAGTATCCAGAGAGAAGCGAAGGTCATTCTTGAAGAATATACTGTAGTATCAGGTAACAAGGTCACACCTACGGCATCTGTTAAGCTCAAAGTTGATGGCCAGGATGTCGTTGAGGCAGGTATTGGAGACGGACCTGTGGATGCAGCCTTTGCAAGTATCAGAAAAGGAATATCAGGAATTGCTGATGTCCAGCTTGAAGAATATCACGTAGATGCAATCAGTGGTGGCACTGATGCCCTTGTAGAAGTACTTGTGAAGCTCTCAAAGGACGGAAAGATGGTTACGGCCAGAGGTTCAAGGACAGATATAGTAATGGCATCCGTGGAGGCTGTTATTAACGGAATTAACCGCCTTATCTGAAACTTCAGAAACATATAAGGCAGATACTAGCAATTAACGCAGATAATTTACATTTCAGAGGTTTCATATGACTGAATCGACGGAAAAAATGACAGGCGCCCGAGCCCTCATCGAGTGCCTGTACAGGGAAGGCGTAGATACCATCTTCGGATATCCGGGTGGTGTACTACTCCCTATATATGACGAACTTTATGATGCGGACATCCGTCACATACTTGTCCGCCACGAACAGGCTGCTGCCCACGCAGCAGAAGGGTATGCAAGAGCAACAGGGAAGACCGGAGTATGTATCGCAACTTCCGGACCTGGTGCAACAAATCTTGTTACAGGAATTGCAAACGCATACATGGACTCCATACCTATGGTGGTTTTCACCGGACAGGTACCAAGCAGTCTTTTAGGCAACGATGCATTCCAGGAAGCAAATATCACAGGCATTACAATGCCTATCACAAAGCACAATTACCTTGTACAGGATGCAAATGAACTTCCAAAGGTCATCAAGGAAGCATTCCACATAGCATCTACAGGCAGACAAGGACCTGTACTAATTGACCTACCTAAAGACATAACTGTACAGGAGATCGATTTCTATTACCCTGACAAAGTAGACCTAAGGGGCTACAAACCAACATACCAGGGTAACCTGCAACAGGTAAAAAGAGCAGCTTCTGCAATAAAAGAATCAAAGAACCCTGTGATCTATGCAGGTGGTGGCGTCATAAGTTCCAATGCAAGTAAAGAACTTCTTGATCTTGCAGAGAAAATAAAGGCACCTGTGACAACAACCCTTACAGGCATGGGCGGATTCCCCGTAGAACATGAGCTTTTCCTTGGAATGCCAGGAATGCACGGTGCAAAGTATGCAAACTACGCTATACAGGAATCCGACCTTCTTATTGCAGTAGGTGCAAGGTTTGATGACAGAGTAACCGGTAAACTCAAAGCTTTTGCATCTAACGCAAAGATCATTCACATAGACATTGACCCTGCAGAGATCTCAAAGAATGTCAAGGTAGATATTCCAATTGTAGGAGATGCAAAGTGGATCCTTCAGAAACTGCTGAAATACACAGAATCTGCACAGTCAGAGAAATGGCTTGACAGGATAGCACACTGGAAAAAAGTCCATCCACTTCATTACGTTGAACCTGCAACTGGTGATGGGATCAAACCTCAGTATATCATCGAGCAGATAACCGAAGCATGCAAGGATGCAATAATAGTTACTGAAGTCGGACAGCACCAGATGTGGGCTGCACAGTACTTCAGGTTCAGCGAACCAAGGACATTTATCACATCAGGCGGACTTGGAACAATGGGATACGGATTCCCTGCGTCCATCGGTGCAAAAATAGCAAGACCTGACAAGGTTGTCTTTGACATCGCAGGTGACGGTTCATTCCAGATGAACTCCCAGGAACTTGCAACAGCAGTTCAGGAGAACGTACCTGTAATTGTTGCAGTTTTTAATAATGGGTATCTTGGAATGGTAAGACAATGGCAGGAACTTTTCCACAACAGGAGATATTCCGCAACCTGTATCCAGAACAGTGTTGACTTTGTTAAACTTGCTGAGGCATACGGTGCACTTGGACTCAGAGCCACAAAGCGTAGTGAAGTACGCCCTGTAATAGAAGAGGCTATTGCATCAGGCAGGCCAACAGTCATTGACTTTGTTGTTGAAGAGGAGGAGAACGTATCCCCAATGGTACCGGCAGGTGCTGCTATCAACGAAATACTTGACCTGGAGAGGAAAGAATGAGACACACACTTGCAGTTCTGGTCGAGAACAAATACGGAGTACTTTCAAGAGTCTCAGGCATGTTCTCCAGAAGAGGTTATAACATTGACAGTCTTACAGTAGGAGTCACCGATGACCCTACAATTTCCCGTATGACCATTGTTGTCATGGGAGATGATGAAGTACTGGAACAGGTCACAAAGCAGCTTAACAAGCTCATTGATGTGATCAGGGTCACAGACCTTAAATCTGAAGAATCTGTTGAAAGGGAACTGGCTTTAATAAAGGTTAACTCAGATGTAACAAACCGTTCCGAGATCATGCAGATAGCAGACATTTTCCGTGCACGCATCATCGATGTTGCTTCAAAATCCATGATCATTGAAGTAACAGGTGACGACGGAAAGATCACTGCCATTGAGCAGTTACTCAAGCCATTTGGAATAAAGGAAATGGTGAGGACCGGAAAGGTTGCACTTAGAAGGGGACAGAAGAGTTCTTAATTATTCAAACACTTATAGGTGTTTTAATTATAAATAATAAATTTTGATTAGAGGTACATACAATGGCACAAATGTATTATGATAACGATGCAGACCTTAACTTGCTTAAAGGTAAAAAGATCGCTGTAATGGGTTACGGAAGTCAGGGACATGCACAGGCACAGAATCTGCATGACTCAGGTCTTGATGTAACAGTCGGTCTTAGAAAGGGAAGCAGACGCTGGAAGCAGGCAGAAGAAGACGGCCTTAAGGTCATGACCGTTGCTGAAGCAGCAAAGATGGCAGACGTCATCCAGATTCTCCTCCCTGACGAAACACAGGCACAGGTCTACTACAATGAGATCGAGCCAGGACTTGAAGCAGGTAATGCAATCGTATTCTCACATGGATTCAACATCCACTACAACCAGATCGTCCCACAGAAGGACATCGATGTCTACATGGTAGCTCCAAAGAGCCCAGGACACCTTGTCAGAAGGACATACGTTGATGGTGCTGGAGTTCCAGGTCTTGTAGCAGTCTATCAGGACGCAACCGGCAAGGCAATGGAATTGGCACTTGCACACGCAAAGGGTGTAGGATGTACCCGTGCAGGAGTCTACAAGACATCTTTCCGCGAGGAAACCGAGACTGACCTCTTCGGTGAGCAGGTAGACCTCTGTGGTGGTGTTGCATCACTTATCAAGACCTCCTTTGAAGTACTTGTTGAAGCAGGTTACCAGCCAGAAATGGCATACTTTGAGACATGCCACGAGCTTAAGCTAATTGTTGACCTTATCCACGAAGGTGGCCTTGATAAGATGTGGTACTCAGTATCCAACACCGCAGAATACGGCGGAATGACTGTTGGTCCAAAAGTTATCAACGAGCTTTCCAGAGAAGCTATGTACGAAGCTCTTGACAGGATCCAGAACGGAGAATTCGCCCGTGAGTTCGTACTTGAAGGCAAGGCAAACAGGCCAGTCCTCACCGCAATGGAAAGACAGGATAGAGAACACCCACTGGAAGTCATCGGTAAAGAGATCAGATCCAAGATGCCATGGCTTAACAGTGAGCTTAACGAAAAGTAGGCCTATTGGTCTACACAACCTTTTTTTATTTTTTACTACAATATTCTTACAATAATTTCCTTTTAACCGGAGGTATAGATGTGCATAAAGTAATTGAAACGATCCTTTCAAGAAGAAGTATCAGAACATATACAGAAGAATCAGTGGATGACAAAGATATCATAACCATACTGGAGGCAGCAAGATGGGCTCCATCCGGCCTTAATAATCAGCCATGGAAATTCATAGTAATCAAAGATAAAGTAACTATGGAAGAACTTGCTGGCTGCACCCATTATTCAAAAATAGTCCAGAATGCACCCTTACTAATAGCAGTCTACCTTGACACCGAAACGATGTATAACAAAACAAAAGACATACAGGCCATCGGTGCAGCCATACAAAACATGCTGCTTGCCTGCTGCGACCTGGGACTTGGTGCAGTATGGCTGGGAGAGATCCTGAACCAGTCAGATAAAGTTAACTTGATTCTTAATTGTCCTGATTCTATGGAACTTATGGCAGTACTTGCAATTGGCAAACCTGCTGAAGGTGGCAAAAGTCCATCCCGCAAGGAACTTCAAGACATGGTTTTCAGTGAAAGATACGGAAATAAATTCTGAGTATATACTAAGAATTAGAAGATCTGACATAAAAAAGGGAGGCTGAGACGAATTGTGATAAATTGGAGGTATATTGGAGGTAGTAGATCGGCTTGACCCATTTTTGTTGTAGTAGACATGATCAGGAAAATAGGTCTACAATTCGCCTCTAAATCCTAAAAGGGATTTTATCATATATAAGGCTTTTTCAAATTTGACACTAAATCAAGAAAAACTGATTTAACAATAATTCAACTACGATTGATTAACTATTATATACTATTACCTACCAGGACATTTCCTATTAGCACAAAACTCCATAGCATCCTGTTTTTGCTCTTTTACACGAAGTATATGCCACCCACAGTGCTCACACAATCTATCAAGAATAGTAAGTCTACCTGATTTAGGCACAGATTGCGTGTGCCCGCATCTGTTGGTGCAACCAAGAAAACGGGAATCCTTTGTAACTATAAGGAACATCGAACCGTCACAAACAGGGCACGGACCTACAATCTCAGGAGGGAAACATTTCTTTTCCATATCACATGTGAAACAAGGACCTATTCCCACGGCCCAATTATACTTGTTGCCTACCTTCATAACCGCAACACCACCCTTTTCACACTGTTGTGAGCGCAGAACAGTAAGCGCACCTGCCTTTGGCAGAGGATAAGTATTCTTGCATTCAGGATAACCAGTACAACCTACAAAGCGTCCTTTTTCAGTTTTGATCATGTGCAGCATTCTTCCGCATTCCGGACAGGTGCCAACGAAGTTCTTCTTATCCGTAGCAACTTGCTCATCCACAATCGTACCTGCCATTCTGGCAGCAATAGCATCTTTACTGGATGTCAGTTGAGAATACATCTGCTTGATTAGCATTGTACCTTCAGAAAGAGCAGCATCAAGGGATTTATTCCCATCCTCCACATCCTGTATCAGAGATTCGATGCGAGCCCTTATCTCAGGTTGTACCAGAATTGGCACCGTAGCATCCAAAGTATCCATAAGAGTAAAACCAGTATCCAGAATGGAAATGGTCTTCCCCTTGGTTTCAAAATATCCTCTCTTTTTATTGGTTTCTATATGACTTGGCGCTGTGGCCTTAGTACCAATACCATGCTTATCCATAAGAGTGAGAAGTTCAGCTTCAGTTAGTCTTTTTGGAGGAGTGGTTTCTGATTTGGTATTCTTTAATTCCTTGACATCGACCTCATCCTTTTCCTCAATTAAAGGCAGCAGTTTATCATTCTTTGTCTCAAAAGGATAGACGTCAAGCCAGCCCGGATTTGTCAGAATCGAACCTGTTACATCAAATATCTCGCCACCAACGAGGATTTCCAACCGGGTTTTCTCAAACAGGGCAGGTTCCATGAGATTTGCAAGAAAATGCCTCACAACAAGATCATAAACTTTCCATGCATTGGGCATTCGGACACTCTTTTCTATATCATCCTTTGATGCTGCCTTTATTGGGTGAATAGGTGGGTGGTCATGCCCATCTTTGGTTCCGTTCCTGCAGTTGATATCACCTGATGAAAGGATTATAAGAGCATATTTCTGGTAGATACCTGATGAAAATCCTATCAATTTGGATTTAAAATCAAAATCATCCGCATACTTATTAGTCTCGGTCCTCGGATAACTCGTAAATCCTGAAAGATAAAGCTGCTCTGCTGTTTCCAGCGCTTCCTCGGGACTAACACCAAGGAATTTAGAAGCACGTTTGAGGAACTCAGTTGTATTCAAAGGATAAGGTGGATTAGTGCGAGCCTCTTTTACGCTTTTCTTATCCACAAGACCGACCTTACAGTCCTTGATGCGAGCAAATATCTCATCGGCCTTTTCTTTTTCATGAATGTTTCCGGCCCTGTGCACACCGGTGAAATCCGCACCTTTTGAATTAAAAAGTGCTTCTATTTTCCAGAAATCCTTTGGCTTGAAGTTTTTGATCAGTTTCTCTCTCTCATAAACAAAACCACAAGTAGGAGTCTGGCACGGACCTATTGAGATAACACCTTTGGTGCGAGCCCTCTCCCTTATGGACAATGTCATGAAGCGGGTAAAAGCTGCACCCATTTTAAGATCAAGAATCTGTCTGGCTTCTGCTGACATTGCCATATTGTAATCAGGTTCAACAAGATTGGAAAATGCTTTTTTGATCTCACTTGAAGATAGTGAGGAAAAACGTGCCCTTTTTACTGGCAGGGAAGCCACCCTTTCAGCAATTTCCTTGGCTTCAAAACCAATATTCTCCCCTTCCCTGTCAAAGTCACATGCAAGGACAACTTCTTCAGCACCGCTCGCAAGAAGGGAAATTGCAGCTGCATAAGGTTTTTTAGTAACATTCTTCACAGGAGGAGTATCCAGGAGGACTGCAGGGTCGCATTCACGCCAGTTATTGAACTGTTCCGGGAAATCATAACCCATTATATGACCGGCAAGTCCCATTATTCTCCATTCTTTGCCGTTCATCTTAAAGTCATAAACAGGAATGCTTTCCACCGAAGCCCTGTTAAAGTGCCCTCCACTGAGAATACTTGCTATCTGGGAAGCTGCTTTGTTCTTTTCCGTGAATACGACTATAGACATGCTGCAACCCTATGTTCTGATGATAGATAAAAATTGAGCTTGCAGGGTGAAAGTAATTCGCTAATAATTGCTTGATTAATGCCACTAACCAACTGTAGACAATTGAAGCTGAGTATTCCAAATATTAAATAAGTCCTGTGAAACATATATATGTCCCTACAATGTATCTGCACCTAAAAGACACTGCATGCAGGAGATACAATGACACTAATGGAAGATGCTAAAAAAGGCAAGATAACACCACAGATGGAAGCCGTTGCCAGAGACGAGGGCATTGACGCGAAGACCATCTGTTCATGTGTTGCCAACGGGACCATAAGTATCCCGAACAACCCTGTAAGGGACTGCAGGGTCGTAGGTATAGGAAAATACCTCAGTACTAAGGTAAATGCTAATATCGGGACTTCCAGAGATTACATCAATATCGATGAGGAAGTAGAGAAGGCAAAAACCGCAGAAACCTTTGGTGCAGATGCACTCATGGACCTTTCAACCGGCGGAGACCTTGACATTATCAGAAAAAAGATAATGGATGCAGTGAACATCCCCATTGGCTCCGTGCCGATCTATCAGGCAGCAGCTTCGCAGAAGGCTGTTGTAGATATGACATCCGATGACATGTTCAACGCAGTACGCAAACATGCTAAAGATGGTATTGATTTTGTTACAATTCATGCAGCTGTAAACCAAGATGCCCTGAAGAGAATAAAAAACGCAGACAGGATAACTGATATTGTCAGCCGTGGTGGCTCATTTACCCTTGCATGGATGCTGCATAACGGAGAGGATAATCCATTCTACGCAGAATACGATTACCTCATGGAAATTGCCTACGAATACGATATGGCAATCAGCCTCGGAGATGGCATGAGACCGGGATGTATTCATGATGCATCTGACGGACCTTCATTTATGGAATTCATAACCCTTGGAGAGCTTGTCAAGAGAACAAGGGATGCAAACATCCAGTGTTTCGTGGAAGGTCCGGGACATGTACCTATTGATGAGGTTGAACTTAGTGTAAAGGGGATGAAGAATCTCTGCCACAATGCACCACTCTACCTTCTTGGTCCGCTTGTCACAGACATTGCACCGGGATATGACCACATAACCGGAGCCATAGGCGGAACATTTGCAGGCATGTGTGGAACAGATTTCCTGTGTATGACAACACCTGCAGAACACCTTGCACTGCCAACAAATGATGATATCCGTGAAGGAACCATAGTTACAAAGATTGCTGCCCATGCTGCCGACCTTACAAAAGAAGGACAGAGAGAGCGTGCAAGGGCGATTGATAATAAAATGGCACATGCCCGTAAGAACCTTGACTGGGATACACAATTTGAGCTTGCCATCGATGGTGAGAAGGCAAAGAAGATAAGAGACAGCAGGAACACCGGAAGTGAAGCCTGTTCCATGTGCGGCGATCTCTGTGCCATGAAGATTGTAAGCAAGGCACTCGAAGAAGAGAAGAACAAGTGACATTCCGTCACGTCTTCTTTAAATATAACGTTTATAATCATTCAGGCTTATTCTAATCTATGAAATTAACAGTACTCATAGATAACAACACTCTGATAGACCGTTATTTTCTGGGTGAACCGGGTGTTTCCTATTTAATTGAAGCCGACGATAAGAAAATACTCTTTGACACCGGATATTCTGACGCATTTATCAGAAATGCCCAAAAACTGAATATTAATCTTCTGGATATTGACCACATAGTTCTCTCCCATGCGCATCTGGACCATACATGGGGACTTGACCCTCTTATCAAACTGTACACCGAAGCGCAGATAGAATACCTGGATCATTCGCAGCCGGACCTGATTGCACACCCATTGATATTCAATAGCAGAACATATTGCGGATTGCAGGAAATTGGCACTCTTCTTTCTGCAGATAAGGTCTCACGTATTTTCAAATTGAAACTCAGCAGCGAACCATTGTGGATTACGGAGAATGTCGTGTTCCTTGGCGAAATTCCCCGGAAATTTGCTTTTGAGCATGATCCACTTGAAAGCAGAATCATCATTGATGGAAAAGAACATGAAGATGAATTACTGGATGACACCGCACTTGCCATAAAAACAAAACAGGGTCTTGTTATCATTACAGGGTGTTCCCATTCGGGTATCTGCAATATAATTGAATACGCAAAGAAAGTCTGCAACGAAGAGAAAATTGTAGATATTATCGGAGGGTTCCACTTACTTAATCCTCCTGAGATAAAGATGAAACAAACTATGGATTACTTCCACAGACTAAATGCTACAGAAGTGCATGCCTGTCACTGTACAGACCTTAGATCGAAGATCAAACTGTCAGAAGTATGTAATCTGAAAGAAGTAGGCTGTGGTCTTCAACTTGAATACAGGTAAATAAAAAAGGACTTGAAAGTCCTTTTAGCTTTATTGATATTATTTTTACTACTGCTTCTTAAAGCATATAAACCAGTCAAGACAATACTTTCCTTCTTCTTTCGATTCAACCCTTTCCTTTGCAGTTCCGCATGAACCCGGTGGCGGAATGATCACATCATCACCTGGCTGCCAGTTGGCAGGTGTGGCAACACCCTCTGCATCGGATTTCTGCATTGCAAGCAAGAGTCTTTTGATCTCGTCTATATTCCTTCCGTTGGACAATGGATAATAAACAATGGCTCTGATCTTTGCTTTCGGATCGATCATGAAAACTGCCCTGACAGCCTGGGTATCAGAAGCATTTGGCTGTACCATACCAAATTTTTTGGCAACTTCCATTTTAAGATCGGCTATTACCGGGAAGGTGACCTCAACATCCTTCATTCCCTTGTACTCTATCTTTTCCTTGATGGTACGCAGCCAGGCAATATGAGCATAAATACTATCAATTGAAAGACCAAGAAGCTCAGCGTTCAGTTTTTTGAAATCTTCCTGCATGCTTGAAAAGGTCATGAACTCTGTGGTGCAGACCGGTGTAAAGTCAGCAGGATGACTGAAAAATATAACCCACTTACCTTTATAGTCTTTTGGGAAATTGATCTCACCTGCTGTCGTTACAGCTGTAAAAGACGGTGCTGTGTCGCCTATAAGAGGCATATTAAAACCGCCTGTATCTGAAATATGTTTCTCACTCACACTTGATTTTAATTTTTTCATGCTGGTATCAAGATATTCATTGATATCTTTTACCTGTTTGTCGAATTCCTTTTCCAGCTCCAGATCTTTAATGTTTCTGGAAATGTAATCCTTCATATCCTTGAACTGCTCTTCAAGATGCTTTTTCATGTCTTTTTTCTCATCCATACATTTCACCTTTTAAGAAGTGTACTCTTTAAGAGTATTAACTAAAGGACAGAATAAAAACAATAAATCTGCCCGCACTCCAATAAATATTAAGGATTTCAAGAATAAGAAGTTGATTGTTCCAATAGTAATATTGAGACAGTTCTGTACAAAATAGGATATTGTTCAACAAAATATAAATACTGACTTATACAAATAGAAAATGAACATAACCGGAAAAGTACAGGCTTTAATACATCATTTTACGAAAAATGACTGACAGAAATAATAAGGGCACAAATACATCCTCAACCCCTGATTGTGGCCATGATGACTTCAAAAACCTTGTTGATGAATTGCCCCTTGGATTACTTTCGTGTGATACGAAAGGGAATATTACTTCTGTAAATGATTTTCTTTTAGATATTCTGGGTTCCCCTTCGGCTGAAGCTACTAAGAAGATAAACATACTAACTTACCAGCCGCTTGTGAACTCTGGCATATCTGCAATTATAGAGGAAGCAATCAATACAGGTAAAAACACTTCTATAGTAACGCCTTACAATTCAATGTGGGATAAAGAGCTCTTTTTAAGATTCAGAGCGTTTCCACGAAAAGATTCAGATGGGAATGTTTACGGATGTCATGCCATTGTTGAAGACATGACAACTGAAAAAGATACATCTTCAGAGATAGAATACAACAGACGTAAAGACAAACTTATATCAAAAATTTCCAGTCGTTTTATCAACAGTAACTTCCGAAGTATTGACCAGGACATTAAAATTACACTTCAGGAACTTGCAGAATTTGTAGTCTGTGACCGGATTACATTATTTAGTAATGATGAGAACACTGATTACATCATAAAAGAATATGAATGGCATATTGATGGACTATATCCTAAAATATCCATGAATGAGAAAATAGATACGAAGAAAATCGACTTCAAGCATCTTAAGAAACTGAAAATATTAAGTATCTCTGACGTCAGTGAGATTTCAGATGAAGAAAAGGATCTCCAGAAATTTTTGCAGCGCTTGAATGTTAAATCAATAGCAATAATACCTCTTTCTCGAAATGGAAAACTTAAAGGGTTTATAACAGTTGATTCAGAACATGTTGTTAGAAAGTGGAATGATAAACAACTTTATGTACTGAGAATAGCAGGTGGCATGATTGCCAATATCCTTGAACGTAAGGAAACTGAGGATCTTTTGCTTGAAAGAGAAAAGGAATATGAAGACATTATAAGTTCCCTGAAATCAATTATATGGAAAGCAAAATTTGATCCGCAGGGAAATGTACTTGAAACGTATGTATCCAAGTCCCTTGATGATGTAATGGGATTTACTGAAGGAACTGTGGGACATAACTGGAATACTTATTTTGAACACATTCATGAAAAAGACCTACCTGAAGTCCATAAAAAACTTAAACATGGTTTTGAAAATCCAGGTATACCCATATCAGCAGATTATAGAGTAATATCGGACAATGGAAAAGTTGTATGGATGAATAGTCTCGGTTCAGCCCAACTCCTTGAAGATGGTAATTACCTGATGTCAGGAACAACAACAAACGTGACAGATCGAAAGCTTGCTGAGAACAAGGTGGTTGAGAACGAAGAAAAACTGAGGTTGCTCATAGAACATTCACCGGCAGCGTTACTCATGTTGGATAGCAATATGCGGCATATAGCTGTGACTCAGAAATGGCTTGATGAGTCTCACCTTACCGGCCAGGATATCATTGGTCGATCACATTATGAAACACACCTCAATGTAAGGGAAGATATTAAAGAAGCACATCAGCGTGCCCTGAAAGGAGAAACTGTACATAAAGATGAAGATGCCATAGAACTTCCGGATGGAACTATAGTTTGGTCTCGTTGGGAAGTTAGACCATGGAAAGAAGCCGATGGATCAATTGGTGGAATTATTATCTTCGCGGAAAATATTACAGAACGCAAGGAAGCAGAAGAGAAAATAAAACGCAATGAGGAAAAATACAGAGAACTCTTTGAACAGTCAAATGACGCAATTCTGTTATTGAGATATGGCGGGATTATCCAGGAATTGAATAGTAAAGCCCTTGAGATCTTTGAGTGTACTGAAGAAGAGCTTCAAGGAATGAGCATTATAGAACTTGTTCCTCCTGAAATGAAAGAAAAAGCCGTAGAATATCTTAAATTGTTCCGTAAAGGTGAACTTAACAGATTTACCTTTAAAGCGATCACTTTCAAGAAAAATATATTGGATGTGGAAGTCAATGCTAAAATATTAGAGGGGCAGGACAACATATCCCAGTTAGTCATCAAGGATATTACTGCACGGAAAAAAGCACTTGAAAAATTAAAACGCAATGAAGAAAAATACAGGGCACTTTTTGAGCAGTCAAATGATGCTATTTTCCTGAACCGCACTGATGGCACAATAATTGATGTAAACGAGAAAGCCTGTGAGATGTTCGGATACACAAAGAAAGAATTTAAGAAAATGAATGTAGCTGATCTTCATTCTCCTAATCATATTGATCCTGGAAAATTGGGAATTAAAAATTTCAAAGAAACTGGTGTCGCTTCCTTATATACCCAATACCAAAAAGCTAATGGTGAAATATTTGATGCAGAGGTCAATGCAAAAATCATAGAAGGTGAAGAAGATCTTGCCCAGGGTATCGTCAAGGATATCAGCGAACGCAAAAAGGCAGAAGAAGAGATAATACGAAGCGAGATGAAATACAGAGCTCTTTTTGAAAAATCTAATGATGCAGTTTTAATTCATGATCTGACAGGAAAAGTTCTTGATGTAAATGATAAAGCCTGTGAGATGTTCGGATATGCTAAAGAAGAACTAATGAAGATTAATATTATCGATCTTATAGTCCCGGATGATGCAGAAAAATCCATCGAGTCGATGTTTAAAATAAAAGAAAATAAAACATGGCGTAATGAAACGCGAATGTTCAGATCAGATGGAAGTATAATTCACCTTGATGTCAATGGTTCGCTTATAGAGGCACAACAAAATATCATACAGGCAGTAGGTAGGGACATTACAGACAGGATCAAGGCAGAAGAAGATATGGTACGGGCAAAGATCGAGGCTGAGACTGCAAGTCGTGCTAAAAGTGACTTCCTTGCCACCATGAGCCATGAACTTCGTACGCCTCTTAATTCTATAATAGGATTTTCTGACATTATGCTGGACGGACTGACAGGAGATCTTGGAGATAAGCAGGAACACTACGTACAACATATTTCTCAGAGTGGACATCATCTTCTGAGTCTGATAAATGATATTCTGGACATATCCAAGATAGAAGCAGGAAAGATGGAACTATATATGGATATGGTAGATATTGCAAAGGCCGTCAGCGAGATCGTAACAATAACAGAAAGTCTTGCATCTCGCAAGAACATAACTGTAGATGTCCAAATTCCGGATGAGATACCACTTATTACTGTCGACAGATCCAAACTGAAACAGATAATGTACAATCTCCTTGGAAACGCTATCAAGTTCACAGACAATGATGGAAATGTGCACATAGAGGTCACTAATAACGATGAATATATGACCATGTCTATTACTGACACTGGAATAGGTATTTCACAGGATGACCAGAATAAACTTTTCAAACCATTCAGCCAGATAGATACTTCAATTTCAAGAAGATATGAAGGCACAGGCCTTGGGCTTGCACTTGTAAAAGAACTCATTGAGCTGCATGGTGGAAGGATATGGGTTGAAAGTGAACAAGGAAAAGGAAGTACTTTCTCCTTTGAGCTTCCGATCAAACCAGATAAATCCATCATTCTTCAAAATCAGAACTAGTCTTTTTTCCTAAGGTCTAAAAGATAGGGCATCATTAAAGATTAAGAGCCATCTTTTCAGAATTAGTTTGAAGGTTCACTGTTGTAAACCATCCAATGTAAACCACTTATCGTAAACCTCTATATTCAATCAAAATATATTAATTCTCAAAATATGTGTGAAAGGGAAGTGACCCTGGCAAGCCAGGGCAACTATGGAAGGGGATGTGGTGAGTTTGAAGGAGGTAGTTAGATGGATTTCAAATGACCCACATCCGCAAATACGCCAGAGTAATTATCCTCTGACAATTTGTGGTTTTATAGAAACTAGTATATATATGTATCGAGAAAATATAAATACTCCATGTATATTTTGCTATTGTGTAACAAAATAGATAAACATATTGTAAACCACTATATAAATGATACTCGAATAATGCAAAAAACAAATCAGATTTCAGGTTAACAATAAGGTTACGCACTTTATGAATAAAATATAGTATGACATCAATACCACCATAAATCTTATTAATCTGCGAAAAGGATTTTAGCCATATAGGGAGAACAAAAAGATGGACAATATTGCATTTCTTGTGTATTCATTCAGTACTTTATTTGCAATAGTCAGTCCTGTTGGTGGAGTCATCACATTTGTTTCGTTAACAAGTGATATGACACTAGAAGAAAAAAATATACTTGCAACAAAATCAGTCACTCTTGCATGCATTATTGCCTTATTTTTCGCAGTTACTGGAAAAATTATACTCAATTTCTTTGGAGTCAGCATAGACTCACTGAGGGTAGCTGGTGGAATACTTCTTTTTGTTGTAGCTTTCGACATGATACTGGCAAAAGTTTCCCGTGAGAGTATCACAGAAAAAGAGATAGATAAATCAATGGACCGTAGTGACATATGGATATTCCCCATTGCACTTCCGCTTTTAACCGGACCAGGAACAATAACAACTATAATAGTTCTTATGGGAAGTGCTCTTTCAATATTTCAAAATGCAATCGTTATGGTTGCGATCACACTCACCTTTGCAATCACATGGATATTGTTCCACTTCTCCAGAAGGATATACAAATTGCTCGGATACACCGGAATGCTGGTATTTACAAGACTAATGGGACTCTTACTGGCAGCCATGGCAGTTAATTTTGTAGCAATCGGTATCTGGAATATTTACATGTCATTCCAATGATCCGTCTGCAATGAAAGATTAACAATCACAATCATTTTATGCCATTATCTCATAATTCTATTAGAGTGTGGGATAGGATTGACAAACGATAAGAATATCCAATGTAAATCCAAAGGTGACGAACACAGAGTTTCATTAGAAGAGATCCTGAAGAGACTCGGTGCAACAACCGAAGGTTTGTCTACAGAAGAAGCAAACCGCAGGATCGACCTTTGTGGAAGAAACGTTTTCGAGGAAACAGGAAAACAAAGCCTGTTAGTCAGATACTTCAAGCAATACAAGAATTTCTTTTCACTACTACTGTTATTCGGCTCAATTTTATCATTCATAGCCGAATGGCTGGACCCCGGACAGGGTAATATTTTCATTGCCATAGCACTGCTTGGAGTAGTTATCCTGAATGGTACTTTCACATTTATTCAGGAATATCAGGCCGAAAGGATAATGGCGAGTTTCAAGAACCTGATACCACCAAAAACAAAGGTATTAAGAGATGGAGAAATAACTGAGATACTTGCCACGGATATTGTTGTTGGAGACATCATTTTTCTTGAGGAAGGAGACAAAGTACCGGCCGACGGCAGACTCATCGAAGAGAATTCCCTGAAAGTAGATAACTCACCAATAACAGGAGAAGCCGAACCACAACTAAGATCACTTGACTGCACGCACCCGAATATACTCGAATGCAGGAACATGGTCTTCTCAGGAACCCTTGTCCAGACTGGTAATGGTAAAGCTATCATATTTGGCACCGGTTCGGACACACAGATAGGAAAGCTTGCAGCTTTAACCGAACAAACAACATCTGTTGATACACCTATACGCAGAGAGCTTAATGACTTCATCAAGATTATTTCAGCAATTGCTATTTTCCTTGGAATATCCTTCTTTATTGTCGGATTTCTTATACAGGACACATTCCTTGCAAACCTCATCTTTGCCATAGGCATCATCGTTGCAAACGTACCTGAAGGACTGCTTCCAACAGTCACACTTGCACTGAGCCTTGCTTCAAAAAGAATGGCAAAAAGAAACGCCCTTATCAAACAACTGGAATCCGTTGAAACTTTAGGTTCCACAACAGTCATATGTACCGATAAGACAGGCACACTGACCCAGAATAAAATGGCGATCCATTCAGTTTACACCGGCTCTGGAATGCTTGATGTTGAAAACAAATCAAAGCCACCTGAGATGCTTCTGAGAGTTGCCACTATATGTAACAATTCAAGGCTTACTGAAGAAAATCCAGGATACAAAGGAGATCCGACAGAAGGTTCACTTCTGGTATATGCCAGTGAATTCACTGATATTGAAAAATTAAAAGATGATTACCCAAGAGCTTCGGAATATCCATTTGATTCTAAAAAGCAGAGAATGCAGGTTATCTGTAAGACACCTGAAGGAGCTATGGAAGCATACATGAAAGGAGCTCCGGAAGTTATCCTGGATATGTGCACTCATACTCTTGTTAATGGAAAAGAAGAAACACTTGATGATAAGGGGAAAAAGGATCTTGCAGCCGAACATCTTGAAATGGCAAAAAGAGGAGAAAGAGTTCTTTCATTTGCTTACAGGAAAGCTGACAGCGTTAAAGAATATGAAGATGGATTCGTATTTCTGGGATTTGCAGGTGCTGTGGACCCACCAAGACCTGAAGCAAGTGAAGCGATCAGGAAATGTCATCTTGCAGGCATTAAAGTAGTTATGATAACAGGAGACCATCCTGTAACTGCCCGCTCTATCGCTGCAACTGTTGGACTTACCAGTGACCATGAAGAACCTGTACTGATAACCGGTGCGGAACTTGAAGAACTCTCAACAGAAGAACTATCACAAAGATTAAAAGCACCAAGCATTGTATTTGCACGAACTTCTCCGGTGCAAAAACTCAAGATCGTGCAGGCTTTTCAGGAAGCTGGAGAGATCGTTACAATGACAGGAGACGGTGTCAATGATGCACCTGCCATGAAAAATGCCGATATGGGTGTTGCAATGGGAAGCGGAACCGATGTTGCAAGAGAGGCAGCAGACATGGTCCTCTTAGACGATAACTTTGCAACCATAGTCAATGCAATAGAAGAGGGAAGGACCGTCTTTGACAATATCAAGAAGTTCATAGCCTACATCCTAACAAGCAACGTTCCTGAAATATTACCGTTCATAGCATTTGTTTTGCTGGCACTTCCATTGCCAATGAATGTACAGCTGATCCTTGCCATCGATCTTGGTACGGATATTCTTCCGGCTCTGTCACTTGCTGTTGAAAAAGGCGAAGGTGACATCATGAACCGCCCGCCACGTTCAAAGGATGAAAAACTTCTGACACCCCAGGTATTGCTAACTTCATACGGTATCAAGGGACCAATAGAAGCAGCTGCAGGATTTGCATGTTACTTTGCCGTGCTCTTTGACGGCGGATGGAAATGGGGACAGAGCCTGCCATTTACAGACACTCTTTACATGCAGGCTATCACCGCTTTCTTTGCAGCCGTGATCATCTGCCAGATAGCGAATGTGTTCACGTCACGAACAAGAAGGCAGTCAGTTTTAACAAAGGGGTTCTTCAGTAACAAAATGGTACTTGTGGGAATTGCAAGTGAGCTCATCATTCTCTCATTCATAATATTCAACCCACTTGTGAATTTGATATTTAATACTGCCGTTATCTCCATGAAGTATATACTCATTGCAGTACCCTTTGCAATACTATTGCTCACTGTGGATGAACTAAGGAAGTATGGCATAAGGAAAGAATCCGCATTTATAACTCGTTTCCTCAAATGGTAATTGTAAGCAATTTTTCATTTCAAACTTATACTTACAATTACATTGCCTTTTTTCTGAAGATAACCTCGGTATGCGGGTAGGCTATTTCAACATCTTCAGCATCATTTATCCTGTCAAAGATCTCCTTTGTTATCTTTGAGGAATATTCATGTAACTGCCTTGCTGGTGAAAAATACTTTACCTGCACATCTATGCCGCTTGCCTGGAAATCAACCCTCACTTTCGGAACTCCCGGACTGGTACTGATCGTCCCGGCAAGAAATTTTCTTGCAGAAAGATCTGCTATCTCTATTGCACGGTCAAGATTGCTTTCATAAGTAACATTCACGATAACACTATGCAATACAAAATCATTATTATAAGTGTAGTTAATGATGTTCTTCTCAAACAGCATCCAGTTAGGGACCATAATAATTCTGCCTGAATTCTCTTCATCAGTTATCAGGCCTCCGATCTCCATGACATGCACATGAGTCAGGTTGAAGTCAACGACATCGCCTTTTACATCGCCTATGATAATCCTGTCACCTATATCAAAAGGTCTTTTTGTAACCACCATAATCCAGGCAGCAACACCTGTTATCGGTTGCTGGAGAGCAAAGCCAATGGCTGCTGAGAGCAAACCAAGGAAAACACCAAAGCTTGACCATGCGCCTGAAGAGGAAAGAATCGCTAATATAATAACAAGCAATGACAGAGTATATCTGGACAGCTGACCGAATATTCTGATATTAGAGCGTTGTTTTTTGGTCTTTGCTTTTTTCATCAAATTGGTCCTAATAATAGTGAAAAAAACATTGATAAACAAAAGAAAGAAAAGAACTATCAAAACATTTATTCCGGCACTTACCCAGAGATTGACATTATCTAAAAAATTCTGCAGCACTGCCATTCAATCACTCTTCCTTAAAACAGATCTATATGAATCCCATTTATTCCCATTTTAGTCCTATACTTATACTATCCTTCTGGATGATATTATTTTTCCAGTTCATTCATTATTTTAACTGGCCAGGAGCTCATTCGACCCTTACTACAATACCTCTGAGAAGTCTTCCCAGAATATCAGAACCTGTGATTATCATCTTTTCCGGATCATCCCTGTTCCAGTAGAGTATCAGATCGTCATCAATAACATCATCCTCGTCATTTACCGGATAGACTTTCAGACGGTGGAGAATGCTTCCAAGTTTTTCTCCCGGGTCACTGACGACTATTGGATGATGACAGTATTTGTAAGGATTGAAATTGTCCTTTTTGTAAATAGCATCCCTTAAAAATGATCCGGAGTCTACTGCCATTACAGGATCACCTGTTTCATCCAGTATTATGACCCATTTCTTTGAACTGGAAGCCATTTTTTCAAGTAGAATGGTAAATTCTGGATTATCATTATCAGGAAAGACCACAAGACCGTTGAAAGTAGGCATGGATATGATACTCAAGGGGTCTACCACAGAACCTTCCTGCTTAATGTAAAGGTCATCTATTGACAGGAAATTAAGAGCTCCAAGACCTTCAAGGTGATCGATCTCACTGCTTTCTGAAACTATATGTTTTTTAAGCATTATACCAAGAGACCGTTCTTTGAAATATTCAAGTTTTTCTTTTCCAAGCCACATGTCAAGCATTATAGCTGAGGGCTTTGCTACCGGATACAAAAGAATCATGTAAAATTTCACAAGAGGAGAAAGTCTGGCTCCCAGACGCAGAGAATTTCTTGTAAAATATGCCTGCGGAGCTATTTCTCCGAACAATGTTATGAATATTGTAGAAAAAGCAAAAGCTGAAGTTCCTGTAAGCACAGAGTCCGTAAGCAGTGTCAAAAGTACATTTATTCCTACATTGCCCCATAACAGAGTTGAAAGTAATAGGTGTGAATTGTGCCTTAGAGTAAGTACTTTCCTGGCGTTCT
This sequence comes from Methanolobus vulcani, assembly GCF_900100715.1. Taxonomy (GTDB): domain Archaea; phylum Halobacteriota; class Methanosarcinia; order Methanosarcinales; family Methanosarcinaceae; genus Methanolobus; species Methanolobus vulcani. The sequence goes on from NZ_FNCA01000001.1 coordinate 148,393, forward strand.
CATTTTTAGCCTCTGCTTCTATCTCAAGACGAAGACGGCTGAGCCCGAACATTCCGATGGTCAGACCGGAAAAGATACCGGACTGGACCAGACATAGAAATATCAAAAACCATGTAATTAGTTCGTTCATGTTTTATTCCGCTGACGCAGTTTCAAAAGTATCGTTAATGATAATGGTTTCAAGATTCATAAAAAGCTTTTCTGACATTCTTAACTTTAAGAATGTATTCAGGCAACTTAAATTGAACTCACAGTTTTCTCAATTCCTCGACCAGTGTTTCATATCTTCTGTCGAGTTCAGGAATCTTTTGCTGCAGAGAGCCAATATTAACAGAATTTCCGGATTGGACTTCTGCCTCAATATCAGCAACATATTTGCTCAGTGACATCCCCCCGACACTTGCTGTAGCTCCCTTGAAAGCGTGAGCCTTTTCAACTATATCTTCTGATTGGGCAATAATTGAATTTTTCAGATTATCCAGTTGACGAGGGGCATTATTTAAGAAAATGGAAATAACACGCCTTGCAAGCTGAAGATCATCCATCACATTTTCCATTAATAATCTATCATCAAAAACAGTTCCAGAATTTGCTGTTTTTGCAGAAAAAGCTCCATCTAACTGCAACTCAGGCTGTTTTTTTATCAACCAGTAATCAAGTGTATGAATAAGTGACTGGATCTTTATTGGCTTTGATATGTAATCGTCCATACCATTCTCAAGACAACGATTTTGGTCATCTTTCATTGCATGGGCGGTCATAGCAATAATAGTTGTATGTTCTCCACCGGATTCCTGCATCTTTCTTATTTTTCTTGTTGCCTCAAATCCATCCATAACAGGCATCTGTACATCCATTAACACCAGGTCATATTTCTTCTTTTTAAGGGCTTCAATCGCTTCTTTTCCATTATCTGCAACTTCTACATCCAGTCCAATTTTGTGCAACATACTTTGTGCAACATGCTGGTTTACCACATTATCCTCTACAAGAAGTATGCTTGCGTTGATATCGCCCAGTTTCCCGGAGGAAAGACCAGTCTCGCATGGCATTGATTCCTGTGACTCCTGATCATTACTGAAAATTGAGCACAATTTATCATAAAGTTCAGAAGCCTTGACAGGTTTTGTAATATATGCATCAAAAGTATCTTTGAATTCTATCCATGAATCCGTACGCCTTCCCAGAGAACTCAGAATTATCAATGACAGGTCACTGAGCTTCTCTTCGGATTTAATGATCTTGCCAAGAGACAGACCCTCCATATCAGGCATTTGCATGTCCAGCAATGCTAACTGGAAAGGTTCATTTTCGTGACAGGCCTTTAAAAGTGCAAGAAGAGCTGCAGGCCCATCTATTGCTTCCTCTGCATTCATTCCCCATGAAGTCAGTAATTTTACGAGATACTCGCGATTTGTGTTATTGTCATCAACTACAAGAACACGGCTGTTCTTCATATTGTTACAGATATTTTGCATTTTCTTTACGTTTGAATGTTTAGTGAACGGAATTCTGAACCAGAATTCTGAACCTTTGTCCTGCCCACTTTTTACACCAATATTCCCATCCATTAGTTCAACAAGCTCTTTTGAGATGGCAAGTCCAAGACCTGTTCCGCCATAATTTCTAGTCGTGGAAGTATCCACCTGACTGAATTTTCTAAATAGAACACCTGTCTTATCTTTAGATATACCGATACCAGTGTCCTTTACAGAGAAAAGCAGTGTTGTCGTTAGTTCCTTCTCTGACACAAGAGATACATTGATAACAACTTCCCCTTCATGCGTGAATTTGATGGCATTTCCACCAAGGTTTATAAGGATCTGTTTCAGTCTGAAAGGATCTGCAACAATATTGGTTGGTACGTCAGAGTCAGCTGCACATATAAATTCAAGTTCTTTGTCATGAGCTTTTACAGCTAAAAGGGAAGCAACTTCCTCTAGCACATCATTCAGGTCAATAGGTAGTACCTCAAGTTCCAGCTTTCTGGCTTCTATCTTTGAAATATCAAGAATATCATTGATAAGTTCAAGCAGAGCATCACCACTTTTCTGAACTGTATCAACATAATGCTTTTGTTCTTCATCCAGATCAGTACTAAGAAGAAGTGTCGTCATTCCGATCACACCATTCATAGGTGTGCGTATCTCATGTGACATATTAGCAAGGAACTCGCTTTTCGCCCTTGTAGCCCCTTCGGCCTGAATAAGAGCTAAGTCCAGTTCTTTGTTTTTCAGTTTCAGTTCTTCATTATATTCCTGCATCTTTTTATCGGCTATCTTGAGTTCTGTTATATCAATTCGGGAAATGACCACTTTACGTGGGAAAGAAGCTGCTCCTTCAAATGGACGTACTTTACTCACAAACCATTGTTCCTGCTCTACAAAAGGACATTTGAACTCAAGTTCGAAGTATTCTTTCCTGCCTTCCATTACATCTGCAATTCCCTCTATCAAACCCGCTGCGAGATTATTTGCTTCAATATTCGAATCCTTGAAAGATCTAAGGAAATTGCTACCTTCACTGAATATTTCAGATGCAGGAGTATTCTCAATAGCAAAATCTTTCCATGACTTGTTTGTTTTGATAATAATACCGGTTTCATCAAGCACACAGATGTTAACATCAAGGGAGTCAAGAGTTGACTGATTAAGTTTGTTCAGATCCTTGATCTTTTGCTCTGCTTTCCAGCTATTGGTTATGTTGCGACCAACACCCAGCAGACCAATGATGTTTCCAGAAGAACTATAAAGAGGGGCTTTAATCAGATCCAGAAAAGCCTCTGTTCCGTCTGGATATTCAGCCCATATTTCATCATGTCGGATCTTTCCTTTTTGTATGGTAAGTTCATCCTTCTTTGAAAAAAAATCAGCTTTTTGCTTACTAAATATATCGTATGAAGTAAGGCTAATTATTTCTTCTCTGCTCTTACCTGTAAACTTTGAGAACTCCGGATTACATCCCAGATATTTACCCTCAATATCTTTAAAGAAGATCATATCAGGAATTGAATCAAGAAGACCTTTCAGCAGGATACGTTCTTTTTTCAGTTTCTCTTCTGTAAGTTTACGTTCGGTAATATCACGAACTGCAGCCACACGAATGTATGTTCCATTGTGCATTATGCTATGAGCTTCGATCTCTATAGGAAAAACAGTTCCATCTTTTTTTATGGCACGTACCTCATACGGTTTGGTAGTATCATTAGCCATGTTCTGATATACAATTTCCAGATCATCTGGATGGACCAGCAGCTTCAGAACATTATTGCCCAGAACTTCTTCCAGGTCATATCCTGTCACTCTTGAAACTGCATTATTGGCTTCCAGTGCTATCCCGTTATCATGAATTACTATTCCTTCAAAAGTTGTGTCTGCAAGCAAACGGTATTTGATATGGCTTCTGGTAAGTTCTTCCTGAATATTAGTGCGTTCTGTGATATCAGAAATAATCACACATAATAGGTCTTTTCCTTCTATATTCACCGGAATGGCATAGATTTCCACATCACGAATTTCGCCATTTGCAAGTTTGTTCCTGGAAATAAAGCGGTTTTGTGTTTCGTTCTTTGCCATTTCAATTGAAGAAATTATGTCCTGTTCAGGAAGAATGACTATATCAATTATCTTTTTAGCAATGAACTCATCATGCGTCCAACCATAAAAATTGCAAGCAGCACTGTTTACATCTATTATAGATGCTGTTTCCGGATCAAACAAAGCCATTGCTGCATGATTATTATCAAATAATGATCTGTAACCTTTATCAATTTTAGTTTCCGTATTCATTGAACCTGCCTGAAATGTCGAGGACTAGACCTCATATATACTATAAATATAATAGAGCTTATAATAATATATAATTGTTAACTTCAAAAAAATATGACAGTTAGCAATCATGGATTTCAGATATTTTCATATATAATCGAAACTCTATTTAGAAAAGAAGATAATTAAGGGAGACGGGAATGATGCTGGAAAGCAAATGTATAATTATCGCAGGAGAAGAAGCCGGACCCAAGTCCAATAAGATGGGGGGCATATGGAATGTCATTGATGCTGAAGCTAAAAGTCTTGCAAGTCTGATAGCAAAAGGAGTTATCGATGAAGTGCCTGCTCCGACCATAGTTGTTGCAGGACCGTACTACGGTCACAGCGGCTCAGACTGGAACAAAGGACTGAATCGTATCACGGATATGAGCGAATTTGAAGAGCTTGAACCAGAAGGTCCTATTTTCGAAGCCATCGAGAACCTGAAGATCAAAGGTATTGAAGTTTTTCCCGGTGTTGAGATAGTCCATGATGTGAAGATAATCTACCTGATGTTCAAGACAAATGATTTTTGCCGTGTCAGTGTGGAATACAAAGGAGAGGAAACATGCCTGGCAAATGCTGTAAAAGGAGAAGCATTTGATTTGATAGGCCTAGATTCTATGACCTATGAGAGTATGGGCAATGGTATGGAATACAGCCATTATGTCAATCTATCCTATGCCATCTCAGAATTTGTAAAAGAGCTGGTAACGTCAAGGGATACAAGCTCTGAAGAATACCATGACAAAGCGATTTCCGAGTTCGCAGCATCTCTGATGCCAGCGGTTCACGTTTCACTTCACTGTCACGAGTTCGGTGTATTCTATGCACTTGCAAGACTTAAGAAACTGGGAATCAGTGTAAAAAGCGTTGCAACATACCATGCAACACTTCCGGGAAGATCTTCAGGACATAAATCCATACAGAAGATAAGAGAAAATGATAGTTCCTGGGATAGCGGTGTGCCGGTCAACTTCGCAAAGCTGGAATCGTTATCAGGATTTGCGGATGTTGTCACTGCTGTTGGAGATTCCACACGTAAGGAAATAAAACTCTTCTATGGAATTGATTCTATTGTTGTTCGAAATGGAATTGACAACGATGAGGAAGAAGATATTGAATGGGAGAAGAAAACAGAGTGCAGGGATAGAATACAAAACTTCCTTTCGGATAAATTATATGCAGTTTACAATGGTAAGGTAATACCTCCTGAAAGGATCATACCCATTTTTTCAATATCACGTATCGAGATCGAGAACAAAGGTTACCCCGACCTGCTGGATTCACTTGTACTACTTGACAGAATGGTCAAGGTCGAGATCGATGCAGGACATCTCGATGATAAATACCGTGTTATCTGCTTTATAATAGCAGCCCACGGACCAAAAACCAATCCACCTGAGAATTTCCCTATAAACCTCCCGGAAGAAGTGTTGGTGGGTGAAGAAATACGCCTCCAGCAGATGATCAAAGCCAGAGGTCTGGAATGTTCGAAACTTACTGACGGTAGCAGACATGTCTCAGCAGTCCTTTACCCGCAGTGGATATCTGACCATGACGGCGGACTTAATATGAGATCCGATGAGCTCATGGCAGGCTGTATTGCAGGGGTATTCCCTTCAAAATACGAACCATTCCTGCTTACGGGACTTGAAGCAGGAAAAGAAGCAACCCCAAGTATCGTTAGTAAGATATGCGGATTTAGTGATGCTCTCAAGACCCTCAAAAGACTTGTTATGGGAATGGGAGGTGTCATTGTTGTTGACAACATCAATATCCCGTATCTGGAATCAATTGCAGACTACGCGCTTGCAATGGATTATTTCATTGACACATTCACCGATGATAAGGTTAAGTATAACCTTCTTTGCCAGGAAGCAAATCTCCTTGCAAAGGACATGAACTGGGAAGAACCAATAAAGACGTATTATGAACTTTTAACCGGAACAAGAATGGAGTGAAACATGTCCGAGATACGCAAACACTATTTCCTTGATGAATATTGTATAATAGCATCCGGAAGAGCCAAAAGGCCATCCGCACCAAAAGCCTGTGGAGAGGACATGAAAGCAGGTAGTTGTGTATTTTGCGGCGGTCATGAAGATAAGACCCCTCCTGCACAGGCCGTTTACAAAGACGGGGAAATACTGAAAGATACTGATGAAGCACTGATCAGGGACTGGCAGGTCAGGTGTATACCAAACCTCTATCCTGCACTATCCCCTGATGCCGAGGAAGTTCAGAATTCCGGCTTTGAGGCAAAAAAAGGGTATGGATATCATGAAGTAATAATAGAAAGTCCGTCCCATGAAAATAAAATAAACCTTTTTTCAGATGAAGAAGTCCTGCTTCTTATGAAAGCCTACAGGGACAGGGTTATGCATTACCAGTCTCAGGAAGGTGTTGAGTATGTATCACTCTTTAAGAACTGGGGAAAAAAGGCGGGTGCTTCCCTGGAACACACCCACTCCCAGCTCATTGCGGTTCCTTTGATGCCACCATCTCTTGTTAAAGAAAAAAAGGCTATTTCTGAGATGAACAATTGTCCTTATTGCCGCATCATTGAGAAAGAGAAAGGAAAAGAAAGACAGGTCTACGAGAATGATGATTTCATTCTCATTGCACCATACTTTTCCAGGAACCAGTACGAAATGTGGATGCTTCCAAAAAAGCACGTGAACCACATCTCCGCTTTCACTGATGAGATGCTCATGTCTCTTGGAGACTGCATACGAACCGCTGTCAAATTGCTTGACAGAACGATACCGGAGCTGGCATACAATTACATGTTCTTCCAGATAGACCATGACCTTAGCTATCATTTCAATGTGAGGATTGTACCAATCACTTCAATTGCAGCGGGATTTGAAAAGAACACGGACATATACATTAATACTATCCCGCCAGAAATAGCTGTAGAGCATTTGCTGAATCCTGAATAAGGAATCTGCATTAAGAAGGGATCTGATGGGAAATAAATTAAGAATCGCCATGTTCTCATGGGAAAGCCTTAATTCCATAACCGTTGGCGGACTGGCACCCCATGTAACCGAGCTTTCAGAAGCTCTGGCACTTCAAGGACATGACATTCATATTTTTACACGCAATAAGGATATGTTGCCTTATGAGGTCATAAACGGCGTTCATTACCACAGGATATACCACGCCCTTGACGGCGGTATTGTCCAGCAGATGGACAGTATGTGTGACTCAATGTACAGTGCATTCACTGAAGCCACCAATACGTTTGGGAAATTTGACCTTACACACGTACATGACTGGCATCCTGTAAACCTGGTATGCAGACTGAAAGAGGAATCAGGAATTCCTTTCATAATGACATACCATAGTACCGAATGGGGCAGGAACGGTAACAAACATGGCAACTGGTTGGAAGCCATGGAGATAAGCCACCGGGAATGGAGGGGTGGCTACGAATCTGCAAAAGTAATAGTCACATCCACAAAACTAAAAGATGAGATCCAGTACCTTTACCAGATCCCGGATTACAAGATCAGCATAATACCCAATGGCATACACGGGGACAAAATGAGGATGGATGTGGACCCTGGCAAACTAAAAGAAGAGTATGGGATACATCCATACGCACCTGTTGTTCTTTTTGTTGGAAGGATGAATTACCAGAAAGGTCCTGATCTTTTTGTGAAAGCTATTCCGGCAATTCTGGCAAACAAATGGGACGTAAAGTTTGTCATTATAGGTGAAGGTGAAATGCGACCCGAATGTGAAAGGCTTGCACATGAACTGAAAGTTATGGACAGTTGTCGCTTCCTTGGTTATGTAGATGAATCCGTGAAGAAGAAGTGGATGAATGCCTGCAACCTGATATGTGTCCCAAGCCGCAACGAACCTTTCGGTATAATCCTTCTAGAAGCATGGGATGCCGGGAAGAATATAGTTGCAACCGATGCAATCTCTCTTATTGATAATTTCAAGGACGGAGTCATAGTTTACCAGAATCCGGATTCCATTGCATGGGGAATAAATCACGTACTTAACAATTATGCTGACGATGAACTTGGAAAAGAAGGTAAGAAACTCATAGGAACAAGATACAACTGGGACAACATAGCAGAATCCACAGTTGATGTTTACAATGAACAATTGCAACATGTCCGGGATCAGTAAAACGATAATGAATTAGTATGGAGTGGGATAATGAAAAAATTGTTTTACAAATCTTCGAGAAAAGCAGGGCTTTCACCTGGATCCTTGATACATATCGGTGAGGAGAGAACAGAAAAGCCCAAGATAACCCTTATCGACTATGACAACGATAACTATCAGGAACGTGTAGTTGAAAATGTAGAGGAATGTTTCCCTTTTAAGGACTATCCTACTGTAACATGGATAAACGTGGATGGAATCCATCAGGTAGACATAATTGAAAAACTGGGAATGCATTTTGGGCTTCATCCTCTTGTAATGGAAGATATTGTACACACCACACAGCGTCCGAAGATGGAGGACTACGATTCCTACATATATATTGTCCTGAAAATGCTCTGGTTCAATAATGATGATACTGATGTTAAAGCTGAACAGGTAAGTATTATTCTCGGAGATAATTTCGTTCTGTCCTTCCAGGAACTTGAAGGCGATACTTTCAATTTTGTCAGGGAAAGAATACGAACTGGAAAAGGCAGAATAAGACAGATGGGAGCCGACTATCTTGCATACGCGCTCCTTGACTCTATTGTTGACAATTACTTCATTATCATTGAAAAATTCGGAGAGATAATTGAGGATCTTGAGGAAGAGCTGGTGGAAAATCCAGAACCAAGAACCCTCCAGAACATACACGATCTGAAAAAGGAGATGATATTTCTTCGCAAATCAGTATGGCCGCTCAGAGAAGTTATCAGTGGACTTGAACGCTCGGAATCACATCTCATAAAAGATACCACATTCGTATTCCTCAAAGATGTCTACGACCATACAATACAGGTTGCAGATGCCATTGAAACATATAGGGACATACTTTCCGGAATACTGGATGTTTACCTGTCAAGTGTAAGCAACAAGATGAACGAGGTAATGAAAACACTCACCATAATTGCAACCATATTCATCCCTCTGACCTTCCTTGCAGGAATATATGGAATGAATTTCAGTTATATGCCTGAGCTGGGATGGAAATGGGGTTATCCGGCTGTGTGGGTAATCAATATAACGATATGCATTTCTATGTATGCGTATTTCCGAAGGAAGAACTGGCTTTAATATTAAATGAATAACAAAACGAGTAGCGATCCAAGATGTTTGAGATATATCACCCACCGTTTACCACAGAAGCTGAAGACACTAAAATAATAGTTGAAAAACAGGGAGATGACCTCATATATAAGCGCCTGTTCAGAGGAAAAGAGGAAAAAGAACTTGTTTTGCTAAACAACGATGGAGACATAACAATAAATCCTATTGAACCGGTAAACCTTCCTGAAGCTATCACTTCTTTTCTACTTATAGAATTTAAAAGGTCAGCAATTATCCGTTCCGGGGATAAGAAAAAAATCTATCTTAAATTTCCTGTGGAGATAGGGGTCTTTATTAGTGACAAATCTGGAAATCATGAAGTGATCGATATTTTCACATTCAATAAAGTTAAGTACACACTTTATGGAAGCCATACACAGGGCATAATCTGCAGGCATTGGGAAAGCGACATATATACTGATGAGCCGGACACAGAGAAACTCTATGAAGGATTCATAGAACTGGATATTGCTAATGAATCCAATCACCAGATGGAGATCACAAATGCAATATTCAACGCCTATGGTATGAAGATCTACTTCGGGGATAAGAGACTTGGTATGAAAGCCAGTATGAAGATAATAAACAAGCTCCTTGCTGAAACGGATTTCAGTACTTATCCTACAACATCCAGGTTCAAGCGTTCAATGGAACTCTACACAGCACGTAAACTTGCAATAACAAGCACTAAGGGGATCATGGAGTTTGGTATATGAGCAATAACAGCACCACCAGCACAGTTTCATCATATATACCAGCACTCTCTGATCCGCTATTTCAGATAACAACAGTAATAGCTGTTCTTTTCTTTACAATATTGATAGCAAAAGGCATAACGATTTATTTACAGAGGTCGCTTAAGGATAAGATGGACAAGGAGCATCTGAATATCCTTATTAAGTCCATCTATTACGGATCAATAGTTATTGCTGTGGTAGGAGTTATTTTCCCGTATCTTCAGATCAATACCTCAGGTCTCCTTGTCGCCGGAGGAGTTGTTGGTATAGTTCTTGGTTTTGCCAGTCAGAGTATCATGGGCAATTTAATTTCTGGAATTTTCCTTATGGTTGAACGACCCATAAAGATTGGGGACCAGGTTAATATTGATAATAAGCTGGGTTATGTTGAAGATATAAAGATAATCTCCACCATAATCCGCACCTATGATGGTCTTTTTATCAGGCTTCCTAATGAAACGGTTTTCACAACCAGCATAACAAATTATGTTGCAAACCTTACCAGGAGGTTTGAATATGTGGTTGGGATCCGGTACAATGATGATGCTGATGAAGCTATAAAGATCATCAAGGACATAATCGACTGGGAACCTTTTGCTTTGGTCAATCCCGGACCAAGTATTTTTGTTGACACATTGGGTGATAACGCGGTCAATATCATTGTCAGAATATGGGCACCTGCAACACAATGGTATGATATGAAAACCAGGCTTCTCTGGATAATCAAGAAAACACTTGAAGAGAACGGTATAGAGATCGCATTCCCACAGAGAACGATATGGTTTGCCAGTGAACTGAACACCAGAAAGATGTCAGATATTTCAGAAACAGGATATGATGAGCAATGAAAGCCGTATGCGTTTGTTTTGAGGTACATCTGCCTTTGCCTTTGCGCTGGTACTGGCCAAGAGAAGGATACGGAGATGTCCATATAGAAAAATACTTTGACATGGAAAAAGCATTCCATAACTTCACAAAATTTGCCGCAAACATTGAAACATTAAATGAAGCACTGGCTAAGTCTATTGAGAACGGGGGTAAATACACACTTGATATATCCGGCGTTTTTCTTGAACAGTGCAAATGGGCTCCTGAAATAATAGAGGGATTTAAAAAACTTGGGAACAAGAATGTCTCATTTGCAGCCTCACCTTATTATCACTCCATATCATGCCTGTTTCCAAGCCTGGCTGAATTCAAAGAACAGGTGGAAATGGATATAGAAGTTATCCGGGATGTTTTTGGCACTGAGCCTGAAACTTTTGTAAATACGGAACTGCTGTTTGATAAAAAGATAATGAAGACTCTTCATGAAATGGGATTCAAGTGCTTTATTTCCGAAGGCTCACACAATATCATGAACGGATATGACCCCATGCATGTTTATGATAACGAAGTCCCGACACTTCTGAGACACATAAACCTGAGTGAGGATCTGGAGATAAAATTCTCAGATAAAGGATGGCCAGGATACCCACTTATCGCTGACAAATTCGCATCATGGATATCAAGCATGAAAGGCGAGGTAATTACGCTTTACATAAAATACGATGCTATCAACACTCATCTTCAGAAGAATGAAGGAATACTCGAATTTCTTCATGAGCTCCCAATATGCCTGAAAAAACATGGCGTGAAAATGCTATTAGCTGAAGAGGCTGTGGAAAGTTTCAAAAAGACAGAACTTTCTTCCCTCGAATCAAAAACAACAGCACGTTATGGAATGCACAACCTGCTTGGAAATCATGCACAGCATCTTTTCATGCATGAACTTGTTGATATTGGCGAGATGCTTGAAAAAATGGGCGATAGCGGAAAAAAAGAGGAACTAACAAAGATCTTCAGATACCTGCAGCAGAGCGAGATATTCCTGGAAATGAATTCCGAGGAAAGAAGGCTTGGATATGAGAGAGCAGTAAATGATATTTCCATACTTTCAGACATCGAACGGGCAATAATTATAGCAGAAGCAACTGAAGCTGCAGAGAATAAATCTGCCGGGAAAAAGGAGGCTGCACAATGAACTCCATCTGTCCTTTCTTTGAAGTTCACCAGCCATACAGGCTGAGGTGGTTCTGGCCTGACCACAAGAAAGGTTTTGACCGCTATTTTGATGAAGCTGTCAACAAGGAGATTTTCCATAAGGTTGCAGGTAAATGTTATATTCCGGCAAACAGGACATTGCTGGAGCTTATTGACGACACTGACGGCTACTTCAGAGCAAGTATGTCTGTCACTGGGACTTTGCTCGAACAATGCGTGGAATGGGGAGAAGATGTCCTGGAATCATTCCGGGACCTTGCTGAAACAGGATGCATTGAATTTCTGGACGAGACATGTTATCATTCCCTTGCATCACTTTTTGAATCAAAGGATGAGTTCATGGATGAGGTTAAAGAACACCGCAACCTCATGTCTGAACTTATTGGTGTGAAGCCACGAATATTCAGGAACACTGAGATGCTCTACAACAACAGTGTTGCCCACTTTGTTGCAAAACTCGGATATGATGCCATTCTGACAGAAGGTATTGAGAGTATACTTCATGGAAGATCACCTGACCATGTATACAAGGCAAGGCACTCAAACATTGCAGTTCTGTTGCGTAACTATAAACTAAGTGATGATATCGGTTATCGTTTCTCATCCAGATGGTGGGAGGAATATCCACTAACGGCAAGTAAATGGGCAGACTGGGCTTCCTGGAACCATGGGGAGACCCTTAACATCTTCATGGATTACGAAACATTCGGTGAACACCAATGGGAAGAAACTGGAATATTCGACTTCCTCAAAGCATTACCAGGAGAGGTAAAGGACAGAGGAATGCGTTTTCTTACACCATCTCAGACCATTGACACATACAAACCTGCAGGTGAGATAGATGTAGGAGACTTTTCCACTATTTCGTGGGCTGATATTGAACGAGACACCAGCGCCTGGCTTGGTAACGATATGCAACGCCGCTGTTTTGAAGAAATGAAATTGCTTGAACCCTATGTCAGGAAAACCAATGACCCCGAACTGCTCAGGATATGGAAACATATGCTTACATCCGACCACTATTACTACATGAGCACAAAATGGCTTGGTGACGGTGATGTGCATTCATATTTCAGCATTCATAACTCACCATACGATGCAGCAGTAAACTTCATGGCAGCACTTAATGATTTCAAGTCCCAGGTTTTCAGAGCCCTTAATCCACCAGCATAATAATATATTGCGTAATGTCATATAATTCATCTGGAGTTTGTGTATGGTAAGAGATCTTTACATGTTCTCAAGAGTGAATGAGGAAGCAGATGTTATCTGGTTCAAGGTCGCATATGAGAACACAGTACATTCTGAAGCTGATATAACTTCTTTTTTTGCAGAGAAAGGACTTGATATTAGATTTGCATACCTGGATAGCTCGGAAGACCCGACAAAAGGCAAATATGTCATGTTCACAGAAGCTGAAAAAGGAAGAGATATCGGCAGTATTGCAGAAGAACTTGAAAAAATGGATGTTGTACTCTCGGTAAAATGGGGTTACTCTAAGAACCGGGCCATCCAGTCAGTAGATTTTCCGCTGCAGTTGCTAGGTAAAAGGGCAGTCATCATCAGGGCAAAGACCTTTGTTGATATTATCAACATTATGAATGAACAGGTACCCCAATCCGAAGGACTTCTTACCATGATAGGAATCCGAAACGGTGCCGGAGCAGCCAGATACATGCAGGAGATGGTGGAGATGAATGATGACAATTTCCTTGGTCTTCTGGGAGAACTTCTCATGGCTGCTGGCTGGGGAAAAATTGAATATGACATCAATATTTTCGAACTTACCGGAATTGTGAGAATGAAAGATTCTTTCCTTGCTGATGAGTATGGAGAGAGTGATGTTCCTGTATGTGTTTATATTAGTGCATTTCTTGCAGGATACATATCAGAATGCCTCAAAAAGACAGTACAAGTAAGAGAATCAAAATGCAAAAGCATGGGTGATGAAGTCTGTGAGCATGTAATTTCTGCTGCTCCATCAGGTGTGAAAATTGAGCACTTACTCAGGGGAGAGCTACATTGATAAGGCAACCTAATGCAATCCTTGGAAACAATAGATTACTTGTTACAATGGGTAAAAAAGGTGAAATTTTTGGGTATTACTACCCTGGGAGAGATTTTGCTCAGCATGTGGAAGACTCTCAATCATGTTTATACGATGGAAAAGGGGTTATCTGGTCCAATTCCCGTGAATGGGTTGCTGACCAGAAATACATCGAGAACACAAATGTTGTCAGTACAGAACTAGCACATCCAAATGGTCTTAAAATGAACATACTTGATTATGTTCACCCCAGACTACCGGTATTGGTCCGGAAATACAAAATTCGTTCAGAGAAAAGATTCAGTGGTAAATTCTTCTATTACTCTAATCTCCAAGTTGGAGAAATGAAAAAGAAGAACTCTGCATTCTGTGATTATGATTCTGGGCTTGTGGCGCAGTACTGGAAGAACTATTACATTGGAATCAGCTCAACTCCCATATTCAAAGAATGGCAGATAGGAAAAGCAATGGACACGATATGGTGGACAAATGCCAAGTATGATATGGAAGACGGAGAACTACAGAGAAACAATGAAGATATTGGCAACTTAAATTGTGCCGTTGGATGGAACATTGATATTGATGCATCAAAATCAGCTGATTTTACAGTTTATATTGGTGCAGCTTCCAGAAGAACTACTCTCTATAGGAGAATGCGTGAAATTCAAACTGAAACACCAGAAAGCATATACAATGATGTACAGGAAAACTGGATCAAATGGCTATCCAAAAAGAAGCTACTGGAACTTCCCGATTATATTGGCTTTGAGACTTTTAAGCAGGAACTACAAGCCGCATTTAATAGGTCACTTTTAACTCTGAGTCTGCTAAGTGATCCCATTAAAGGTTCATTTGTAGCTTCTCCTGAATTCGATCATGAGTTTGAAATGTGTGGAGGTTATGGATACTGCTGGAACAGGGACAGTGCAGAGATAGTGTTGTCACTTCTTAGATCTGAATACCCGGAGTACTGTTCACGGTTCTTTAAGTGGTGCAAAAACACCCAGATGCATGATGGTTCATGGTTCCAGCGTTACTGGCTTGATGGAAATACAGCACCTTCCTGGGGGAATTTCAGTTTTTCAACACAGATAGATGAAACCGGTAGCACCATATTTGCAATGGACCAGTATTATCGCACACTTAAACATCCTGTGAAAGAGGAATTTCTGGACAGCGTCTGGGCTACCGTGTTAAGTGCCGCTGAATATCTTATGAGAAGAACTGCCGACGGAGTACACGATCCCTGTATCTGTTTATGGGAAACGCATTCAGGTATTTTCACTTATACCAATGCTGCAATTTACGCAGGACTTCTTAGTGCCGCCAATATGGCAATGGACTACAATGAAAAAGGACTTGCTGACAGATGGACAGAAAGAGCTGAATTTATTAAGAAGACCACTATTGAGAGATTCTGGCTTGATGAAGGATATTTTGCAAGGGGAATAACCAATGGCCATCTTGATACTGCCATCGATGCAAGTATCATGGGGACTTTTGTTCCTTTTAACATGCTCTCTCCTGAAATACCAGAAGAGAAGGCAATGATACAATCCATCATTGAGAACATAGAAAAACAACTAAGGGTTCCAGTAAGCGACCACTTTGGAATCAAGCGATATGTGGATGACAATTACATAGAAGGAAATCCATGGATAGTTACAACCCTATGGCTTTCAAAAGCATTGCTTGAAATGGCATCTGTTATTGATCATACTGCGGGAGAAACTGAGAATCGCGAGCATCGAAAACTTACACATGATGCATTAAAGTACATTCAGTGGTCTCTCAAAGGAACAACAAGTGCCGGAATGCTCCCTGAGCAGGTAAATAAATACACGGGCCGTCCTGCATGGGCTATCCCGCTTTGCTGGAGCTGTGCACTGATGCTGGATAATATCCTCCTGCTTGATAAAATACAAAGGAAAATCAACAGCTCAAAAAAAGAAATAGAGGACACCGGAATTACATATGATATTTTCAGACTATCATGAAGGAACTTCAAAGGAATGGCTGATAACTAACGGCCTTGGAGGATATGCGTCTTCCACTGTGATAGGAACTAATACTCGAAAGTATCACGGACTGCTGGTTGCTTCCATGAATCCACCGGTAGAGAGAATGGTGTTGCTTTCTTCCCTTGATGAAGAACTATACACTGAAGATGGAACTTACAAACTCGCCGTTCACAAATACCCTGGTACTGTTTACCCGAATGGCAACGAATACCTGATAAAGTTCATCACAGAACCTTTGCCAGAGTTTCTTTACAGGGCAGGCGGGCTGATAATAAAGAAATATATTGTGATGGTAAACGGAGAGAATACTACTATTGTAAAATATGATATTGAAAATCCGGAGAAAAAGAAAGCTTTTCTCAAGATCCTGCCCCTGATAAACAGTAGGTCAATCCACCATCTTACCAAAGCTTCTGACATCGCTTTTTCTCAGCAAGCTGGAGAAAATAAAACTACAATTAACAATTCTCATTTACAATTCAGTCTAATCTCAGACACGAGATATCAGGCAGATGAACACTGGTATTATGATCTTGAATATGAGATCGAACTTTCAAGAGGCTATCCTTACCAGGAAGATAACTTCAATCCCGGTTATTTTGAACTTGAAATTAGTGATGAATGCTGTTCATGTTTTGTGGTTGCAAGCGCAGAATCCACGGAAAACTGGAAAAAAACAGATATTCAGACAATTGATGAATTGATAAAAAGGGAAGAAAAAAGGATTCAGGATATTGCAACATCAAGTTGTGAAAACGATAGCTTTTTGCAGAAACTGCTGGTTGCTGGTGACTCTTTTATTGTTAACAGAAAGAGCACAGGTGCCAGGTCGATAATCGCAGGTTATCACTGGTTTGCTGACTGGGGCAGGGATACCATGATATCACTGCCAGGTCTGACACTTGTAACCGGAAGGTTCGATGATGCAAGATCTGTACTATCTACTTTTGGGTCCAGTTGCAGAAGGGGCCTGATACCAAATCTCTTTCCAGAGAATCCGGCAGATTCCCCTGTTTATAACACAGTAGATGCTTCCTTGTGGTTCGTTCATGCCACCGGAAAATATCTGGATTATACTGGAGACCTGGCATTCATTGAGAAGATGTGGCCAACTATCATTGAAATTGTGGATAACTATCGAAACGGAACTGACTACGGTATCATGATGGACAATGATGGACTTATCGAACATTCCGGACAGCTCACATGGATGGATGCAAAAGTAGGAACCTGGGAAGTAACTCCAAGAAGAGGAAAAGCCTGTGAGATCAATACCCTCTGGTATAATGCGCTTATCTATACTGCAAAGATGGGAGAAAAACTCGGTAAGGATGTGTCTGGTCTTAAAAAGATAGCTGAGATCACGGCTAAAAGTTTCAAAGAGAAATTTCACAACACCGAAAAGAACTGCCTCTATGACTGTATTTCAGGTCAAGGTGAAGATTGGAATGATTCTTCCATAAGACCAAATCAGATCTTTGCAGTATCTCTTAGTCACACGATGCTGCCACATGAGATTGAAAAAGGAATTGTGGATATAATAAGTGAAGAACTGCTCACCCCTTACGGACTGCGAACACTCTCACCTGCTGACAGCAGGTACACAGGATATTACAGAGGAAATACTAAGGAGAGGGATGCAGCTTATCACAATGGTACCGTCTGGCCGTGGCTGCTTGGACCTTATATCACTGCATATTCAAAGGTTTATCGGGATAATACCGGAACAAAAGATAAACTTAGAGATTTGCTGAAAGGAATTGAAGGGCATTTGGACAATGCATGTATTGGTAGCATATCCGAGATATTTGATGGTGATAATCCCCATGAACCTGATGGATGTGTTTCTCAGGCATGGAGTGTAGCTGAGATCTTACGTTGTTATGTCGAAGATATAAAGAAATAGAGAAAATGTAAATATATTATTTTAAAGATTTCATACGCAATCTTTAAGAGAGTTTAAATTCATTTTAATATGTAATTTTGGGTTTTATTATAAAAAGTGTGTGGGAATTATGGAATCTATGAGAATTGCTATGTTCTCATGGGAGAGTCTTCACTCGGCAAAGGTCGGTGGACTGGCACCCCATGTGACAGAGTTATCAGAACAGCTTGCTAAATTGGGACATGAAGTCCATATTTTTACTCGCAGTGCCTGGTACCGGGATTACGATGAAATAAACGGTGTTCATTACCAGAGATGTAATTTTGACGAATCGGGAGATATACTTTCCCAGATGAACAAAATGTGCGATGCCATGTATTCGCGTTTTATTCAGGTTTCAAAAGAATTCGGGGATTTCGATATAATCCACGGACATGACTGGCATCCGGTGAACGTATTGAACCGTATCAAATACGAGCTAGGTAAACCATACATAATGACGTACCATAGCACTGAATGGGGCAGGAACGGAAATACACACGTTAACTCTTCTACGGCTCATGATGTTTCCCATAGGGAATGGCTTGGAGGCTATGAGAGTTCACAGGTAATAATTACTTCAGACAATTTCAAAAGAGAAGTTCAGGATCTCTACAGTATCCCTGACTACAAAATAGATATTATCCCAAATGGCATCTCTCCTGGTAAAATGGAAAGAGACGTTGATGCTGGCTCTATCAAGAGGGATTATGGTATCCATCCTTACTCACCGGTTATACTTTTCACAGGCAGAATGCACTACCAGAAAGGACCGGACCTGCTGGTCAAAGCCATTCCTAAAGTGCTTGATGGGAACAACTGGGGAGCACATTTTGTATTTATCGGTGAAGGCGAAATGAGGCCATATTGCCAGAACCTTGCCAATGATCTGAATATTGGAAATTCATGTCATTTCTTAGGATACTCTTCCGATGATGTACTTAAAGATTGGACTAACGCATGTGATATGACGTGCGTCCCCAGCAGGAACGAACCTTTCGGAATTGTTGTACTGGAATCATGGGACGCAACAAAAGCAGTGGTTGCAACAGATGCTGTGAAAATTGTAGACAATTTCCAGAACGGTGTGCTTAGTTACAGGAACCCGGAGTCAATTGCATGGGGTATTAATTACGCTCTGGAAGGCCTGGATTCACGAACACCCAGTATGGGTTCTAACGGAAAGAAACTTGTCAAAACAAAATTTAGCTGGGATACAATTGCAAGAAACACGGTTGAAGTTTATAACAAAATAGAATGAAGTGATAATATGGACGAAATGTGTTTAAGTATAGGTGAAGCAGCAGGTTGTGTTTACAAATTGCTCGAGAATGGAGAATCCAATATGGCGAACCTGAAAAGCCATCTGAAGGATAATGGATATGACCAACAGATGGCATTCATGGCTATCGGTTGGCTTTCAAGAGAAGACAAGATATGTATGGCCAAGAATGGAAATTCATGGTCTTTAAGATTGAAGTAAACATATAGATCAGACTATCGCCTGAGACTTGAAAGCTATCTCAGGTTACTTTTTTCATATTCAGAGTCTATAAAAAACTAATTTTTATAGTTTTGAGGATTACTGAAAAATTACAGTATGTTACGGAGTAATTTGATATATGTAAACCTCAATAAATTAAGTACTTATTAAAAACAGATATAGGGGGAATTATATGATGAAAATTAAAAGTAAACCAGATAAGAAACTGGTTTTTAAGCCTATGCTATTGTTGATCGCAGTAGTAGTATTAACAAGCACTGCAATGGCAGCAAGTAACAGCACAGGGAACCGAATATGGGATGCAGATGAAAATCTCTCTCTTGATTATAACTGGACCGCACTGACCTATTCAGGGTTCTATTATGACCTTGACTCAGGCGAAGGATCGGAAACACTTACGATCAAGCTTGATAGCAACAGTGACAGAAGTATAGGAGAAGGAGACCTTAAGTATTCAACAACTCCTATTAGCACAGATTTCCAACACAGCGACTGGGGTTCCTATCAGGTTATCGGATTTATGGCTGAAAGATACTTTGCAGGTTATACTGCTAATACACAATATACAAGTAATAGTGTCAGCCTGATATCTGACGGAATCCTCGCAAAAGTACTACGTGATGACGATGAAAAAGTATCATTGTATTCAGGCTCATCTCTTGTACTTGAAGAAGGATACGAACTAAACATTGAAGAAGTTGATGTGAACGGAAATAGTGTTCTTGTGAGCCTGAAAAAAGATGGAACAGAAGTAGACACTGGTATAGTTTCTTCAGATGACGATTATGTATATGAGAAAGAACTTGGAACCAGTGATAAAGTTGGAATAATTGCAGTTCATTTCAACAACATCTTCCAGGGAACAGAAACAAATGCAGTATTTGTACAGGGTGTTTTCCAGGTCTCTGAAGACTATGTTGAGATAACATCAGGAGATACTTTTGGAAAAATGCAAATCAATACCTTAAGCTCTGACATGATCACAATGGAAAATTCAGATGGTATCACACTTGGGAGAGGTAATACTATCAGTATAATGGGCAAGTTAAAATTCATAGTTGCTGACAGCAGCACACTGAGATTCGGACCTGAGCTGGATATGTCTGAACCGGGAACTTATGAGCTCAGAGGTACGGTCGCAGAAGGCGAAGGACTAAAATGGACACCTCTGAACTTTGAAGGTTTCTACTACAATATCGATGAAGGTGTGGGAACTGAATCCCTTGAGATAACCAGCCTGAGTGGACGAACAATAAGCGACGGAAATCTTGTTTACAAGAGTATACCAGCTGATGTCAGTTTTGAACACAAGGACTGGGGAGATTTCCAGGTTATGGGTTTCATGGCTGAGAAATATTTCGCAGGATACCCTAACAACAAGTTCACCAGTGATGTAAGTCTTCTTTCAAATGGCAAACTCTCTAAAGTCCTCATTGATGATGACAGTAAGACCTCACTATATTCCGGTTCTTCACTGGCACTGGACAACGGATATAAGCTTGATGTCGTGGAGGTAGATGTTAATGGTGACAGTGTCATGGTAAGTCTTACAAAGGATGGAGATCAGGTCGATACGGGCATCGTTTCTTCAAACGATGACTATGTTTATGAGAAAGAACTTGGCTCCACAGATAAGATACCTGTGATAGTAGTGCATTTCAATGATATCTTCCAGGGAACAGAGACTAATGCCGTATTCATTGAAGGTATCTTCCAGATCTCAGAAGACCTTGTGGAAATCTCAGATAATGATATGTTTGGAAAAATGGAAGTTACTAGTTTCGCATCCGACCAGATCATCCTTAAGAACAAGGACTCTGTTTCACTTACCAGAGGAAATACCATTGAGATTATGGGCGATGTTTCATTCAATGTTGCCGATTCCAGTGATGTACGCTACTATCCTTTCGTAAAAGTCTCTACTTTACCTTCAGAATCACTTGCACTCGAAATAAATTCAGTGCTGAAACAAAATGAGCAAATCGAAATAAAAGTAACATCAAGAGGTGCTGCTGTAAGCGGTGCTACGGTGATGTTCGCAAAGGAGCAGGTAGGAGATACAGCCACTGATGGAACAATAACATACACTCCGAAAACCGCAGGTACTTTCACTGTGACAGCCGAGAAAGAGGGATTTGTTTCTGCAAGTGAAAAGGTAGAAGTGATCTCTCCCGATGATGCCACAAAGAAGCTTATAATTGAGGTTTCACCGGAAACAGTTGTTCAGGATGATACTATCACAATCTCTGTGATGACTGCCATCGGAGGAGATGCTGTAAAGGATGTTCAGGTTTCTTATGACAACAAGTTCATTGGAAACACCAGCACAGACGGCACACTTACATACACGGTAAAAGAAACAGGAATGCACAAACTGACAACATCATCAACTAGTTACCTTGATGCTGAACTGAATCTGGAGGTTCTTGCTCTTGAAGCAAAGTTCTCATACTCAAACCTTCAGGTAAGTCCTATCCTTGCAAAGACAGGTGAAAATGTAAATGTAACAGTAGATGTAACAAACACCGGAACAGCAGCAGGTAACAAGGATGTTGAACTGATGATCAATGGAACAACTGTGGATTCACAAAGTGTTTCACTTGATGCAGGACAATCAACTTCTTTGACATTTACAGTCTCTGAGAATGAAGCCGGAACCTACGAAGCACAGGTTGGCAGTTCTACAGCAACTTTTAATGTCGAAAAGAGTTCTATTCCAGGTCCTGGAGTTCTGGTGTCTGTAATGGCCTTCATCGCTGTTGCAATGCTGATACGTAGGAAAGAGAACAAATAAACAGAAACTTAAAATTCGATTTGTGCCTGCATTTATGCAGGTGCTTATATTCTTTTTTTGAATTAATCATCGAGCGTTTTTACTAGTTTCCAGTTATTTTTATACTGATAGAGAAGCTTAAGTAATTGAGTATTTATATAGTCAGAATACACTACGCTCTAAAACAGGATTTAAGAAGGCATTTAAATGGACATTACTTCCTATATCTTTGATATACTCTACACTTTCTCATCAACACTGTTGTACCCGGTGATAATAGTACTGATATTGCTTGCTGTTTATTCCCTGATACTGATCGGTGAATTCATTTCAGAATCGTTGAAACGAAAACGTGATACGGAGAATCTAGAACTTTGCTGCAGCAGTACTCGTAAACACATACTCACCAAAGATTATGAAAAGGCTGCAGGCTCACTCCGAATTCTCAAACAGAACTTCCTTGTGAAAAACTTTGCATTAAGTGCGGCTGATCATATTGAAAAGGAAGATCTTCTGTCACTTGAGTGGATAGTCCAGGAATACGAAATAAATATGGCAAAAAGACTGGAACAAACCAGAATTGTTGCAACAATCTCACCAATGGTAGGACTTATGGGAACTCTTATTCCACTTGGACCTGCACTTATAGGCCTTTCACAGGGAAATATAGAGGAACTGGCTAACAACCTCATGATAGCATTTGCAACAACTGTTATAGGACTTTTTGCAGGAAGCATAGGATATGTGCTCACCCAGATAAGAAAAAGATGGTATTGGCAGGATATGGCTGATATTGATTACATCCTTGACACCCTGGAGGTTAAAGAATGAGACGCAGCAGGAATGACCGCCGAAAGCAGATATATGACGATGAGGAACAGAACCCGCTTACTGGTGTAGCGAACCTCTTTGACATTGCAATGGTATTCTCTGTGGCACTTCTGGTGGCACTTGTCATGTCCTATCAGCTTCCGGAACTGTTGAGCCCCACAGAGAACATAACCATTGTGAAAAATCCCGGTGCGAAGAATATGGAAATGATCATTAAAGAAGCCGGTGAACCTGTAAAAGTGCTTGATATGAGTGAGAATAAGGGTACTGGAGCAGGAGAATATCTTGGCGCTGCTTATAGATTGCCGGATGGTACCATTGTGTATGTTCCAAATGATGGTAACTCAACAGGAACCTAAAAAAAATCTGCAATTGGATTTTCAATAATCATACTGATTTGAAAGCTAAGATCACTATATTTGATATAAAATCACAAAAATGTAGTCATATGAGTTTGTATAATAATTAAAATATAAACTAAAACATCTTTTTTATTCTTAGCACTATTTAATCATTTTTTCACGATTAATTGTTCTGTGCAATTTTTGCACATGTATATATATGAACGCCAATATATACATATAGATGCCACATAAAATATACAAATGATGAAATCCTGAACGAACTAGTGTGAGGAGTAATGTATGGATATGAATTCAATGAAAATGAACTCGATGAATATGAAATCCATGGATATGGACGATATGGATATGATGGACATGGAAAACATGAATTTATGCCAGAGTTGCGGAATGCCAATGAAAGATCACATGGATTTCGGAACTAATGAAGATGGTTCAATGAACAATAACTATTGCACACATTGTTATCAGAAAGGTGATTTCACAGAACCTGATATATGCATGGACGATATGATCAATAAATGCACACATATGATGGTTGAGATGAACATGATGCCTGAAAAAGAAGCAAAAGAAATGAATATGAAGCTTATTCCAAACCTTAAAAGATGGATGATGGAAAAGACGTAAAAGTAAATTTTACAAAATCAAGTTGATTTTATTTCTTCTTTTTTATCAATTACTTCGTTTTAGCTGGATCCAGAAGTATCATTGGATCTAAGGAACCTTTTTTCAGCTACATATAGAAAAACCATCATAATGAATGCTATTACAATCAACATTCTGTCAGATGAAGCCTTGAATAGAACCAATGCACACAGTACAATTGAATCAAGCAATATCGCTATAGTTATTAGCAGAGGATTTGCATTAATGTCCTTTTGCAATTTGCGTAGAACGCCCCATTGCAGAACAATATCCATTACAAGATAGAGAATAGCTCCAAGAGAAGCTATACGACTAAGATCAAGGAATATTGTCAGAATAATAGCAATCACTATTGTATAAACCAGTGTATGCTGCTGTACACTTCCAGGCATGCCAAAATGACTGTGTGGAACAAGCTCCATTTCTGTTAGCATTGCAAGCATTCGTGACACCGCAAAAACACTGGCAATAATACCAGAGACCGTGGCAATTATGGCTAACAACACGGTAAACCACAGACCAAAGCTACCAAAGACTGGTCTTGCTGCTTCTGCAAGGGCAAAATCTCTTGCCTGTGAAATTTCAGCAATACTAAGACTTCCTGAAACTGCAAGTGATACTAAAAGATAAAGTATTGTGCATATTGAAAGAGAAATGATTATTGCCCTTCCCACATTCTTATGCGGATCTTCGACTTCAGAACCACTGTTGGTTATAGTTGTAAAACCTTTATAAGCAAGCACTGAAAGGGCAATAGCTGCCAGAAATCCCATTGAAGAAAAGGATGATACGTCAGTTGATACTGAAGAAAAGGAAAAGTCTGCAAGCCAGAGACCGACTATTCCAAAAATAGCAATTCCACCTATTTTGATAAAAGCCATGCTGAATGAAATCTTTTCGATTACATCATTACCTGAAATGTTCACAATAAATGCAAAAACCAATAAAACAACACCTAAAACAGGGATAAGAAAACTTCCCTGCTGAATATCAAATAACTGTAATGTATATGTACCAAAAGTACGTGCAACAAGACTTTCGTTGATCACCATGGAAAATGCCATCAGTAGCGCACTAAAGCCTGTTATGACCTTTTTACCATAGGCTTTTTTCAAATACATTGCAATTCCTCCTGCCGAAGGATAGGCATTTGACATTTTTATGTAAGCATATGAGCTAAATGCTGCAACAATCGCACCAATTACAAATGCTGCGGGAAACCATTGTCCCGCAAGTTCAGCAACCTGCCCCAGAAGTGCAAATATACCTGCACCTATCATTACGCCTGTCCCAAGAGAAACAGCACCTGTTAGCGTCAGGCTTCCAGATTTGTATTGACTCAATATTTACCCCCCGGGTAATAAAAGCTGGTTGAAACTACTTGTATGTTTTCATAAATAAAACTGAGAGAGCTTAGTGATCAATGAATTTAACGATAGTTGTCCAGATATTTGCCCTTATTTTAGAATAACCATGGAGTGAGCATCAAGATCTACTTTTACAAACATTGCTTCACCTGATTGTTCAATTATGAATTGCTGCTCAGGACAAAGCAAATTCGTCATTTTCTGACCTTTGCTGTGAAGACTACTATCTATGATAATACAATCTTCCCCTGGTTCTGGATCAAGGTTCATTGCTACAAGAACTTCGCTTGTATCAAGTATGCGCGAATATGCCAGTGTATTTTTGCCTGATAAGGGATAAAAAAAATCTGTGCCATTTTCAGAAATTTGTCTGAAATACTGCCTTCCATATCTCAATGCGGGTTCTGACATTCTGATCTTTGCCACTTCTGATATCCCACAATAGATCGGATTTTCCGGATTGAAGAAATGATATCCTTGTGTCCTGAATGCTCCCCATTCACCACCAAACATACACTCACGGATATATGCATCATCTTCTCCACCGCCATCAAAACCCTGCTCTGTGCCGTAATAAATGCAGGGTATGCCCTGACTTGTTAGTAAATATGTCATTGCAAGAACAGCCTGCTGATGAATGTTGTTCCCATGCATGAAACGCCTGTATGGCCTTATCATCTGGTCATGATTATCTACGAAGGTTACAAAATAACGGCCGGCTTCACCATGGTCAGTATAAAGGTTCCTGAAAGCCTCATATCTGTTCCTGAGAACTTCAGGATTACTGAAACCTTTTATCACTTCCTCAAGCACGAAATACAGGGGAAAATCCAGTGCAGCATCAAGGGAAGGAAAACGTTCATTGGTACCCGGAATACGACTGTTGCGGCCAATGTATTTCTGTATGGTTGTGTCATCTCCTACTATTTCCCCGAAAATGAAGAAATTGTGTTTGCCGATAGACTTGGCATATTCCTTGATGGCATTACAGAAAATAGCTGTTGAACTGGACTCCAGATGCTTTACAGTATCTATCCTGAACCCATCTATATCAGTCTCTTTTATCCAGTATTTGTAGATCTTTATTAATGTATCAAGTACATCTGGTCTGCTTACATCAAGCTCTTTCAGAGTGAAGAAATCACCATTTACAGCCTGCTCAGGATCGTTCCAGTCAGTTATCTGACCTCGTCTTTTGTAACATTCAGGACTTTGAAGTTCCTGTGGCCAGACAGCATCGTTTTCACCAATACTATTGTGATCATTATCAGTGGGAAAAGTACGCCATGCTCCAAAATCAAAAGGACCTGGGGCATTCTTCCAGTAATAATATGGATCGTCTTCGGGATATTCCCAGTTGTCTCCTGTGTGATTGATTATAATGTCCAGAATTACATACATATCACGACTATGAGCTTCTTTTACAAGCTCCTGAAGGTCTTCTAGCTTTCCGAATCTTTCATCCACCTTCAGGAAATCCTGTATCCCATAACCATGATAGCTTTCATCTATTTCCTGTCTGTTACGGAATACCGGACTTAACCAGATGGCATTAGCACCCAGACCTTTGATATAATCAAGTCTTCTGGTTATGCCTTTGATATTGCCCCCCTGAAACTTCTTTCCCTGTGAAATATCAAGCACCTGCGGCTCTGATGAGTTGCTGTAAGGTTCTGTATCACCCACATTGTTGTCAAACCTGTCCACCAGCAAAAAATAAATGAACACATCCCTCCAGTCTGAAGGAGAAGGAAAAACACCATTTTGAATATCAAAATTAATGTCTTTAACAGATCGGATATTTTCTCCCATATGAATCCCTGTTAATTATTGTGTCTTAAAGATAATAATCATTTGTACCCTGTGCAGAGTATTAATAAAATCGTATTAGATCAGTCACGCATATCTGAGCATATAAGCATGAAGTCATCTCTGGAAATTGAGCGGAAACCATTTCTGAGAAACATACCCCAACGGGCTTTATTCTTGATGAACTCCAGTTGAGGTATCAGCGGCCCGACATCTGTTTCATGGATGTCGGCAAGATATTCAACCTCACGCCGATATGGTTTAAATGAAGCCGAAAGGTTCACCTGAAATACCTCTTCCCCGGTAACCCTTGCAATTGCCACGAATCTCTGATATGGTTTGGTATCGCCGTATATTCTTTTTGGAGAATAGTATGCTATCCAGTCACCAATATTCATCTTTTCCAGGGGAGAGCTCCTGCCGTGAGAAGCCTGGGTGAAGCCCCCATGTATTCCTGCAAGCACATGATCCTTGGATGCAACTATGAGCCAGTATCCAACCTTGTTTTGCATATTTAGACTCCAATCCTGATAGTCAGCTTTTACTTTCTAGCTGTACTAAAACCCATCAAAGAATATGGAAGACAGTGCCTTGTTATCGATGAAAAAAGCCCAATAAGTGCAATCAGAGCAAGTATCCACTGCCATATACCCGGTGCTACCAGATCCATTGCAAGGGCAATTATTGCCAGCGTTCCCAAAAGTGCCCTGATAAAAAGATCAAAACCGCCTACATTCTCCTTGAATAATAATTCATTCGTATCCATATATTCACTCCCTTAGGTAAATTGAACAGAATTTCAAGTAAATGACTATTCTGAACACAGAAAATATGGACAAACTTACAGATAAAAGGTTCTGATATTTAGTTAGAAAAGAGTGAAGTACACCAGCCGGGATTCGAACCCGGGTTCGAGCGTTGGCAACGCCCGGTGATAACCGCTACACTACTGGTGTGCTTTGCTTAGGTGCCCAGACCCGGACTTGAACCGGGGACAACTGCCTCTTCAGGGCAGCGCTCTCCCAACTGAGCTACCTGGGCATGATGACCCGAAGCACCTAAATGTTGCTTTTACATTTAAACTTAACTGTTGCAAGACTGTTTTTGGTGGGCCCGCGGAGAGTCGAACTCCGGACCTCCGCCATGTCAAGGCGACGTCATGACCAGCTAGACCACGAGCCCATTATGCAGTTTGCGAATATCTGTAAACACCTTGCTGCTTTCTAACACTTTAGTGCTATTATCGCACGCCTTGGCGCTTATCAGCACCCCTCATAATGCATAATAGGTGATAAACCTTTTGGGTAAACAGACATAATACCTGACCCTGCATATAAAGAACAGTATCCTTAACACATGCCAGCAATAATTCATATTTGCAACAGAACATCTGCAAGTATAGATACAATAAGTTCCCTCTAAATCAGCTCTATACCAAATAATGAGATATGTTACAAATATTCAACATCAATAGACACTATTACACATAAGAAATACACAGGGCAGATAATACACAGATTAAAGCCTAACATTCAAACCAGCACATGCGGCACATCTATGGAAATAGATACCTTGCGCCCTGACAGAAAATAAACTTCCGGGCAACCAGTAAGAAACAGCAATACTTGTAGATAATTGGAGAGTTAATTACAGCTAATAGATTATTAAACTTCATTAACTATAAAATGTGTCTGGAGTGGAATTGGCATCAGCAATACTTTTTGTAGATCCGTCCGGATAAACCATGGTCAAAACATCTACGGTTCCATTCAGAGCATGTGAATCATGAAGATAGAAGGCATCATTCTTACGTGAAACATTCTTAGCAAATATCACAGCATGGTCCCTGCCAATCTCAACTACCTCAATATCCCCGAAATCCGAAAAGAAAGTATCAATTGAAGGTTCCAGATTGTGCGCGCCCAGAAGAGATATGTACATACTTGAGAACATATCCAGGCCATAGGAACTGGATATTACCGCATTTGTGCCCTGAAATCTCATTGTTACCTGCTTAAAATGAATGTACTCCTCTCCGTTGGAGATAAAGCTATTGCTGGCTGAAAACGAAAGCAAGGAGATGATAAGTGCTATGATCAGAAATGCTGTCAGCTTCATAATATTATATCCTGAGCAACAAAGGAAGGCATAATTTCTTATATTCTGATGCCACTATACTCATATTAACTTTACTCACAAATTAAATATAATAAATTTGACTTGCATAATTATAAAAACCGTCAAGTATATATTTTGTACGTACAACTGTGAACAAACCACAAAACTTGCGAGAAGACTATGGAAAAAGAGACTACTGATTCTAGTGAAGAGATTGAACTGTACGAGGACAATTTCGAAACCACAGACTCCATAGATGTTCCGGAACTCTTAATAGACCAGATAATCGGTCAGGAACATGCAGTGGAGGTGGTAAAAAAGGCAGCCAGTCAGAGAAGGCATGTAATGATGATAGGAAGCCCGGGTACGGGTAAATCCCTGCTTTCAAAGGCAATGGCTGAACTTCTTCCAAAAGAAGAACTTCAGGATATACTCGCATATCCAAATCCTGAAGATAACAACAATCCAAAGATACGTTCTGTACCTGCCGGAAAAGGCAGGGAGATCGTAATGGCACACAAGCTGGAAGCACAGAAAAAAGCCCAGTCACGTAATATGTTGATGATGATCCTGGTATTCGGTATCATTATCTATTCATTCTACGTCGGCCAGCTTCTGTGGGGTATCATTGCAGCGATAATGATATTGCTCTTAACACGCCAGTTCATGCCAAAAGAAGAAATGATGATACCAAAGCTCATTGTTTCTAACTACCAGAAAGAACACGCACCATTCCTTGATGCAACAGGAACACATGCAGGTGCACTTCTTGGAGATGTCAGACACGACCCGTTCCAGTCTGGTGGTCTTGAAACACCAGCTCATGACAGGGTAGAGAGCGGTGACATACACAAATCACACAAGGGTGTACTGTTCATAGATGAGATCAACACCCTTAGCCTTGAATCTCAGCAGAGCCTGCTTACAGCCCTTCAGGAAAAGGAATATCCGATC
This sequence comes from Methanolobus vulcani, assembly GCF_900100715.1. Lineage (GTDB taxonomy): Archaea > Halobacteriota > Methanosarcinia > Methanosarcinales > Methanosarcinaceae > Methanolobus > Methanolobus vulcani. The sequence continues at coordinate 178,620 of NZ_FNCA01000001.1, forward strand.
ACCGGACAATCCGAAAGGAGTTCAGGTGCACTTGTCAAGACAGAACCTGTACCATGTGACTTTATCATGGTGGCAGCAGGTAACCTTGATGCAATGGAAAAGATGCATCCTGCACTCAGGTCACGTATAAAGGGATACGGATACGAGCTTTTCATGAGGGAATCCATGGAAGATAATGCTGAAAACCGCAAGACTCTAGTCAGATTCGTGGCACAGGAAGTCATGAGAGACGGCCATATACCACCATTTGACCAGACCGCTGTGGATGAAGTTATCCGTGAAGCTCAAAGAAGAGCAGGTAGAAAGGGACATCTCACACTTAAACTCCGTGACCTTGGAGGTCTTATAAGAGTTGCAGGTGACATTGCTCAATCAGAAGATGCACCGGTTGCTACTGCAAAGCATGTACTTGCCGCAAAGAAGATGGCAAGATCAATCGAACAGCAGCTTGCTGACAGCTATCTTGAACGCAAGAACGATTACCAGCTTTTCAAGAAGATGGGAAGTGCAGTAGGAAGAGTAAACGGTCTTGCTGTAATGGGAGGAGATTCAGGAATCGTACTGCCGATAATGGCAGGAGTAGCTCCATCACTCTCTAACTCAGAAGGTAAGGTCATTGCAACAGGTATGCTCAAGGATATAGCAAAAGAAGCTGTACAGAATGTGTCCGCTGTAATCAAGAACGTAACAGGCAAGGATATAAGCAACCATGACATCCACATCCAGTTTATTGGAACGTATGAAGGTGTGGAAGGTGACAGTGCATCCATATCCATCGCCACTGCCGTCATATCAGCTCTTGAGAACATCCCTATCGATCAGTCTGTAGCCATGACAGGTTCGCTTTCCGTAAGAGGAGACGTGCTTCCTATCGGTGGTGCTACCTATAAGATCGAAGCAGCAGCAAGAGCTGGCATAAAGAAAGTAATTATTCCAAAATCCAACGAGGATGACGTACTGATCGAAGATGCATACAAGGATAAAATAGAGATAGTTCCTGTAACCAACATTGTAGAAGTTATAGAACACAGTCTCGTAGGTCCTGAAAAGGAAAGGATCCTTGAGAAACTTAAGAGTCTCAGCAGCCTCAAGACCGGTACCGAAATGCCTGAAGTGGTCCCTGTGTGAGCAGGGGCTGTTACTTATTTATTTAAATTTTTATTTCATTCACAAAGTGAGGAGTTAATAATGCATAGCGTAGACTTTTTTGATACAAGGATCATTGAGGGGACTACAACGTCTATTGTCCTTGATAATGGCAAGATAGAACAGATATCTGTCAATTTTACAAAAGGAGCAGCCGTCAGAGCTCTTAAAGGCGGTTCCTGGGGATTCACTTCCGCAGACGGAGATTTTGATGTTGAAAAAGCCATACGTGCAGCCTCTGAACTTGCAGTGAGCATGGATGAGAAATCACCTAAGGAGAAAGTAAAGATGCAGGATATCGCAAGTCCTGTAGTCTCAAATACTCCAAAAATAAAGAAGAATCCTCTGGATATTTCCCTTGAAGAAAAGGTCAGCAACCTGAAAGAGTTCGGAAAACACGCTAAAAAAGAAGGTATAAGCAGCACCAGTGCAGTGTACAGCGAATCATCATACAAAGTTATGTATACTGATTCCACAGGTGTGGAAGGAGAATATGATGTAGTACGTACCGGGTTTGCTATTAGCGCTGTAGCTTCAAGGAACGGAATGTATCAGGCAGGAAGGGAAAGCCGCTTTGGAGTCACAGGTTACGAGATATTCGATAAGTATAATGCATCAGAACTGGCAGAGGAAGCTGCAAACAGTGCATTACAACTTCTGGATGCAAAACCTGCCAAAGGTGGAAATATGCCGGTGATCCTTGACCCGGAGCTTGCTGGAGTTTTCGCCCATGAGGCAGTTGGACATGCTTCTGAAGCAGACCTCGTGCTGGAAGGAAGTTCAGTCCTTGAGAACCGCATAGGTAAGTCAATAGCATCCCCACTTGTAACAATTATTGATGACCCTACAATGCATGAATATGGTTATTTCCCTTTTGACGATGAAGGTTCACAAACTGAGAAAACAACACTCATAGAAAATGGAGTGCTCAAATCATACCTGCATTCCAGAGAAACCGCAGCAAAACTGGGAGGAACACCCGGACACTGCCGTGCTCAGGGACACTCCAAACCAATAGTCCGTATGAGTAACACATACATCGACAACGGTAGTTCAAAATTCGAGGAAATGCTTGAGGAAATAGGAAACGGAATGTACCTTATCGGTTCCAGAGGTGGACAGGTAAACACAGGAGAAGGTGTGTTCCAGTTCAATGCTGAAAAAGGATACCTCATAGAAGATGGAAAACTCACAACACTCATCAGGGATGTTTCACTTTCCGGGAAGATCCTTGAGATACTCAACAATGTAAAAATGGTTGGTGATGACCTGAAAATGAATTCAGGAAGATGTGGCAAAGGCGGACAGCTTGTACCTGTTACCGATGGTTCTCCGCATTTGATGATCTCTGAAGCAATGGTAGGGGGTGCATGAAATGTACGACCTTGCTGAAAAAGCTCTGAAAGCAGCCACAAAATATGGTGCAAAAGAAGCTGAAGTTTATATTATGAAAAGCCAGAAGACCTCTGTCAATATCCAGAAAGATATGATAGAGGGTGCTAAGGAAAATATCACAACCGGAATCGGTATTCGTGCCATTATTGATGGTGCTGTGGGATTTTCCAGTACCAACATCATGAGCTATATTGATGAAGCTGCTAAGAATGCAGTGAGTTCCGCAAAAACACAGGATGCTGATCCTGATTGGAAAGAACTTCCTTCCAACCAGAAGTATCCAACGGTTTCAGGTATTCTTGACAAAGAGATTCAGAATATGGAACTCGATGAATGTATTGGCTATACAATGGAAATGATGGAAGCTGCAAGAAAGACACCAGGAATCATAGTCACATCCGGAAGTTTCAGCCGAAGCCACGGAGAAAGACTCATACTCAACACAAACGGTGTTGAAGTTTCAGAAGAAGGCACTGGAATCTCAGGTTTTGTTGATGTAATTACAAATGCAGGTGAAACCTCTACTGCATATGACTTCGCAATATCACGTAAGAATGATCTTGATTTTGCAGCAATCGGAAAGAATGCTGCAGAACTTGCAAAGCAGTCCCAGGACACAATTTCTATTGAGCCTCACAGGACCGAAGTTGTGATCCATCCGTTTGCATTCTCAGATCTTATCGAAAACACATTTATACCATCTATTGATGCTGACAATGTACAGAAAGGACGTTCTAACCTTATTGGCAGAAAAGATGAGATAATAGCAAACGAGAAGCTCTCCATATATGATGACGGACTTCTTGAAGGCGGCATTGACACAGGAATTGCCGATGATGAAGGAGTAGCATCACGCAAAACAACAGTGATAGAGGATGGAGTATTCAGGTCATATCTATATGACACTTATACTGCAGGAAAAGATGGAGTGGAAAGCACAGGTAATGCTGCCCGCAACTCATATCTATCTACACCTTCTGTGGGGTCAAGGAATTTTATTATCGATTTTCCAAGCTGTGACATAATAGCTGACACTGACATTGGTGTCTATGTGAACACAGTTATTGGTGCTCACACCGCTAATGCCATTTCAGGTGATTTTTCCGTAGAAGCACGTAATTCATTCACCATAAAAGATGGAAAACTGGATAAACCAATAAAATCACTTATGATCTCCGGCAATATATTTGATATGTTGAAAAATATCAATGGTGCCGGAACAGATGTTCGCAAGGTTGGTGGAACCATCACCCCATCCATTAGAGTCTCTGACATGAGTGTAGTTGGTTAATTTTCTTTTTTTTAAATGACTACTTCATTACATGCTTGCAGGAACATATTAGTTCTGCAAGCCACTATTTTTTGTTTCATCTTTTTCTGTATATCCCAGTTTAATTGTGCACAACTACGATAATTGTCGAGTAGTTAAGGCATGCGTTGACATCATTTAACCATACAAATGTATAAATATGCACAGTTACAGGAAACAATTATATAGAGATATAAATTATAAGTCAGTTATATAACAATACAGAGAATGAAAAATAAATGGAAAATTAGCATCCATTAAAAAGGGCAAACGAATGGCAACACTTCAGAAAAAAACACATTGCATCATCAGTGCAACTCTCATAGGTCTTATACTTATTATATATCTGAGTTCACATTCCATCATTATTGACAGCTATGATAAACTGGAAGAAGAAGATGCCATTGAGAACGCTATTTGCATCAAAAGCATATTGATACTCGAAAACCATGACCTGGAAAATAAAGCTGCTGACTGGTCAGTATGGGATGAAACATACGACTTTGTCCAGGGAAAAAATAGTGATTATCCTGAAAAATACCTCATGGATGAAACTTTTTACAATCAAAGACATGATTTCATGCTTTTCTATAATGGAACAGAATCATTGGTATATGAAAGATCAATTAAGAACAATAATTCATCCACTTTAAAAGAACTGGAAGAACACCTTCAAAATAATCCTTATCTTCTTGAACATGCCAATTACAGCAGCAGAAAAACCGGTTTTCTTGTATTCAACAAAAAACCTGTGATGATAACATCGCAACCAGTTATGAAAAGTGATTTCAGCGGCCCAATTGCCGGAACTGTGATCATGGGTCGGATAATTGATCCAGAAGAAATAACAAGAATACATGAAACTACAAATCTTATTGTGAAATTACAAAAAATAAAGAACACAGAAATTACAGGAAATGTCTCATTCCTGAATACCAATGATTCAAACAGCACTATATTTACTGTTACAGATGATAGTCGCATATATTCCTATGTAAGTTTCAATGACATATATGGAAACGATGCATTCTCCATTGAAGTTGAAGTGCTTAGGAATATCCATCAACAGGGAGTCAATGCTATCAATTATTTCCTTGTGGTTATTGTGTTAACTGGAATCGTTTTCGGGGCAGGGATTACACTGCTGCTTGATAGGTCACATATTTCCCGCCTGAAGAAACTCCAGAACGAAGTAAGAGAGATCGGTGAAAATGGAGATTTCACTAAAAGAATATCATACGAGGGAAGCGATGAAGTTGCAAGCCTTAGTAGTTCAATAAACAAGATGCTTGAATCACTTGAAATATCACAGAGACTTGTTATCAAAAGAGACGCTACTATTAATGCTATTTTACAGGCCATGCCTGATATGATGTTCCAGGTCAAAAAGGATGGAACGATATGCAACTATAAACTTTCCACTGACAGCTGCATATACGAATCACCTGAAACCGACCTTAATATAACACTTGAGGATGTGCTCCCTGCACACATCGCAGAAATGGAACTTGATATTATTGAAGAAGCACTTCGGACAAACAAAACCCATACTATGCATTACACAATGCCTGTAAAAAGAGAGATGAGAGACTTTGAGGTCAGGTTCGTTGTCATTGCTGATGATGAGGTTCTTGCGGTTGTCAAGGATATTACAGAGATAAAACAGGCGGAAGAGATGCGAAGGAAGGATATCCTCCTTAAAGAAGTGCATCACCGCGTAAAGAACAATCTCCAGATAATATCAAGTATGTTGCGGCTTCAGTCCAGAAAATTCACTGATAAAGAAACCATTGAAGCCTTTCGAAAGAGTCAGAACCGGGCAAAATCAATGGCAATTGCACATGAGAAACTATACCAGTCGCGCGACCTTGAGAACATCGAACTTTCTTCATACATAGAGACTCTGACTAAATATCTTCTAAATACATATGGCTGCGACCCGGAGAATATCAAAATTGATATAAAGATTAAAAACATAACACAGGATATTGATACAGCCATACCTCTTGGGCTTATCATCAATGAGATCGTTTCAAATTCCCTGAAACATGCTTTTAAAGACCATAAGGGGGAAATATTCGTCGAGATAGTTCCGGATGTCGATGGTCAATACATGTTAACAATAAGGGATAACGGAATCGGATTCCCGGAAAATCTGGATTTCATGAACACGGACTCATTGGGAATGCAACTAGTAGTTTCATTAGTGGAACAGATAGAGGGCAGCATCGAGCTTATCAGAGGAAACGGTACGGAATTCAGAATTAAATTCAAACAACTATCCTATAAGAGAAGGGACTACTGATGACTAATGAAAAGATAATGATAGTCGAAGACGAAAAAATAGTAGCTCTGGATATTAAAGATAGTCTGGAACATTTCGGATACTCTGTACCCTGCATGGCAGATAGTGGAGAAGATGCCATCAGCTTTATTGACAAATGCCAACCTGATCTTATTTTAATGGATATAGTTCTTAAAGGGAAGATCGATGGAATTGAAGCTGCAAGGACCATACGCGATAATTATGACATACCTGTAATATACCTGACAGCTTATTCTGACGAAAAGACACTTCAGAGAGCTAAACTTACTGAGCCTTTCGGACATATACTCAAACCCTTTGATGAGAGGGAACTGAGAACTAATATTGAGATCGCTCTCTATAAACGGGAAAAGGAAAAAGAAAAGCAGTTCAATCATGAGAATTGTATCAATTCCCTTCTTGACAACATAGGTGATGCAGTTATATCCACTGATATGAACGGTAACATCAAATACATAAATCCACTTGCAGAAGCTCTCACGGGATATACCAGAAAAGAAGCACTCGGATGCAAGATAAATGAAGTGTTCAGAGTTGTTTATGAAGGTAACAAGGATGCTGAGGATCCAACAAGGAAGGTTTTCAGAGAAGGTGCCTTTTTCGGACTTGAGGAGGATACCATACTCATTTCAAAGGATGACACACGTATACCGCTTGATATCATAGGTTCACCGGTCACCAATAAGAAGAACGAGATAATCGGTGCCGTAATCATCTTTTATGACATAACCGAGAGAAAAGAGATGGAGCGATCTTTCCACTACTATGATATCTCCTACAGTTAAGCTTATTATAATTTAGCCGAAATTCAACCTGCTGTGCCGACCTCTGCGCCTGCAGGTTCTTTTATACCCACAATTACAAGTAAGAGTGAGAACAACAACATTGCAGCACAGATATAGAAAGGCAATTCAAATGAAATATAACCTGCAAGGATACCTCCCATTATAGGGCCTAGTGCCATTCCTGCCGCCTGCGAAGCTGTGATGGAACTTACCTTTGAACTAACTGCTATTCCTGCAAGGTCAACTGCCAGAGCCATTACAGGTGTTTCCACAGCAGCCATGGATATTCCCTGAACAGCGCGTAGAATAATTAGCTGAGTTACGTTTTCCACATAACCAAGACCAATAACGATAGGAATGTTCAGCAATAATCCCATTGCAATGATTTTTTTTCTCCCCACCCTGTCAGAAAGTAAACCCATAGGAGTCTGGAACAGGACCCTTACTATAACATAAGCAGATACCGCTATGCTCAGGGAGATCTCACCGGTCCCGAGTCTTGATTCATACTCAGGGAGGAAGGCAAATATTATCATGATACCTGCCATCATCATGAACATTGCAATGGAAAGAATAGTGAACTGGAAACCTTTTGCAGGCTCCTTTGATGAAGACGAGGATGAGTTTCCGTTCTGTGTTTCGGATACAAAGAATGATATCAGTATAAAACTTGCAAGCCCAAGAAGTGCACATACGTAAAATGCTGTGACATAACCAAAATAACTGGCTATTACACCACCTGCAATTGACCCCGTACCAAACCCAAAACCACGAACTGTAGAATAGATACCTATCGCAGTTCCTCTTGTGCTTTTTGACGAAAGATGAGTAACCATAGCAACAATGGCAGGAACAGTGGCACCCACCGTTATACCCTGGACTATCCTCAGTAATATCATATGATCAAAATTGCTGGTATTTGCATAGATAAAAGATATCAGAGTAAAGCCTGCCATTCCCATTACAACAAAAGGTTTTCTTCTGTTCAGGCTATCGGACAAACGACCCATAAAAGGTTGAGACAGAGCATTGGATAAGCCAAAAACTGTTGCTATGAGTCCGGCTCTGAATACTATGGGAGTTCCTGAAAAGATATTACTGTCCATTCCAACTATATAAAGCGGAAGCAAAAAAGCCAGCATCCCGGTTCCAAGATCCTTGAATAATTTGGACAATGAAAGCACATATAGCGCAGGATCCAGTTTATCATGGGCATGTGAAGAACTTTGGGATGCAACGTCTTTCATATAACACCTGATTGTAGTTTAAAGTATAAAATACCGAATAAGCAATTACTGTTTATCCGGCCAAACTACATGGTGGAATTTCTTGGCTATTGGTGAATGATACTTTGTGGCAAGATAATAGCTTAAAAGTGCCAATATGATGCCTCCTATAAAATCAGTAATCCAGTGAATACCAAGATAGAATATGGTAAACTGAATAGCCAGTGTCATAAGAACGCCAACTACTTTTAGAGCATTATTATCAGTCCTGAAAAGAATGAAAAACATTGCAAGAATAGAAAGAGCTGCATGAAGACTTGGGAAACAATTGTCAAAAGATGGATCCACAGTTCTCAAACCACTAGCTATCAAAGGACTGAGATTATAAAGCAATGGTGTCATACCCGGAAGAGTATAACCTGTGACTTTCACAGGTGTGAATATGTAGAATGGGAAAGCCACCATGTATATAAAAGACAATGCAACGGTATATTCTTTTAAAGTTTCCAACTGGTCTGTCATCAGGAAAAAGATGAATGTGAACGTCAGCAGAAATGAAAAGCCAAATATGTAGATGAAAGAACTTACATATGTAAGTACAGGACTTGTAAATGCCTGGAAGATGCTGACTTTGCTGCCTTCAAGGAGAAATATATCTCTTGCAAGGCCGTAGTCAAGCGAAATACCCATCACGTTTACCAGTTCCCTTATAAGTATTTCCTGTGATTTGATCAGAAGATATACGAAAGAAACGAGTCCTACATATGGCAATAATTCTATGACAAAAGACCGTTTATCCAAACCTTTTGCATTGGAGGAGCTTTTTTCTTTTCTGTAACCGGGAGGAACGATAACATAGTATGCCACTGTATTCATAAACAATACAACAGTAAAAAGTGTCAATGTTATGCGGATATCTGTCATTTTAACATTCTACCCTTTTTTATGCTTATTAATTATATAGATAATAAATAAAACTATTTTATAATGATAGATAAATGTTATGCCTCGTTTAGAGAAAATGAGATATGAGTATTATCAAATAAAAACAGATATTATGACATATTTATTCCTGAATATCTGGAATTACATGCCATAAAGAAAATGGTCAGGAATTACTATTATCATTCTACAACTATGAAACCTACATTTGTCCACGGATGAGTTACAAGTTCATATCTGTATGTGCCTTTGTCTTCAAAAGTATATGTGAAAATGTCATCTTTTCTGAGAGTCGGAGACTGGAAGATCCCACCGCCAACAAGAGTACCTTTTATGATAAATGCCACAGAGTCATTGTTAACCCACATGACAGTATCACCTGGTGAGATGGTCACATGATCTGGGTGGAAAGCATAGTTTTCGATATACACAATGGTTTCGGCATTTACTGTTTCCTGATTAGAGACATTTTCTGCTGGAACATTATTCGTTGAATTATTATCAACACAACCTGAAAATGCCATACTGACAAGTGATATAAATAAAATTAGGAACGCAAGACTTCTAATTCTCATATTTGAGAAGAATTGCTATTACCTAATAACACTTTTGATGAAATAAAAAAAGAAAATGTAGTGAATTGGAATTCAATTCCTTTCACGCTGGACAAGATACATTTCTTCAAGACGGCCTATTGTTTCCACATCTTCTATGGATTTGTCAGACCTCACATTGACAAGTCTTGGGAAACGAAGTGCATAACCTGAATCGTAATTGACGCTTTTCTGTATCTCCTCAAATGCAACCTCAAATATTATCTCAGGTTTTATCTCAACCTCAGTGCCAATTTCAGTGACAATAAGATCGGAAAACAGCTCAGTAAGCTCTGCAAGCTGTTCATCGGAAAAACCGGTTGCTACACGCCCTACAGGCAGAAATCGACCTGTATCAGGGTCATGGCATGCAAGTGCATAAGAACCAAGATAACTGGTACGTCTTCCGTATCCCCACTCTGCTCCGATTACCACAAGATCCAGTGTCTCCATTACCGGCTTTTTCTTGAGCCAGTTCTTACCCCTCTTTCCAGGAGAATAAGGAGACTGGGGATTCTTGATCATGACACCTTCATGACCTGCCTTCAGGGCTTCATTGTATACTTCCATTATCCTGTCAAGGTCATCTGTAATATACTGGGTATCAACCCTTATTTTATCCCCTGACCTAACACAGCCCTCAAGTTTTTCTCTTCTCTGAACAAGGGGAAGATCAAGTAATTCCTCGCCATTCAGATACATTATATCAAAAAGATTTAATATCAGAGGAATTTCACGAGCAGTTGACTGTACATCATACTTTCTTCTGAAACGTTTCAGTATATCCTGAAAAGCTCTTGGCCTGCCATTCTCATCAATTGCAACTGCCTCACCGTCAAGTATGGCTGACTGCGCATCGATGTTTTCCCTTACAGCTTCCACAATATCAGGCAGGGACCCAGTTATGTTCTCAAGCCTGCGGGAGAATAACGTGATATTGTCGCCTTCTTTATGTATCTGTACCCTGGCACCATCGAATTTCCATTCAACCGCAGCGGTTCCCAGATCAGAAAGTGCAACTTCAAAATCAGGAGTAACCTGAGCAAGCATCATGCGGATTGGACGATTAAGTTCAAGTCCTAGAGACTGAACAGCATCCCTGCCGCCTTCTTTTGCAGTTACAGCTACTAGCCCTAGATCATTTGTAAGCATGAAAGCCCTTTCAATTTCTTCAGAAGGCACATCAAAAGCTTTTGAGATCGCATCGCGAACAATTCCTTCACCGACACCGATCCTCAGCTCTTCAACAGCAATACGTGCTATGTAGCCTACTTCCTCTGATGAGGCGGAATTGAAAAGATACTGGAGATTCTTCATCTTAGAGGTCTGAGAACCTTTTCCAGATGTCTTTGACATAGCCTGGAATCTCGCAAAAACCTCAAGAATAGACAGATCAGAGTTTTCTTCCATAAAAGAAGAAAAAGTAGCCTGGCCGCTTGATACTTTTTTCAATGCTTTGACCGCTGTTTTACCGATGTCACCGGTTTCCCTAACCAGCTCCTTGATATCAGTAACTGAAAGTCCTGCTGACTTTGCAAGAGCACTATAGAGAATACCTGCGCCTACACCAATTTCCTCGCTGCTCCATGCAGGGAAAATCTCACCCATCACAAAATGGGTTACTACAGGAAGTTCATCAGGAGTTACCTTTTCAAGTAACTCCGCAACCAGAACAGTCATATCAAGGGAACCTGGGGTTCCTTCAATAACTTTACATGCCCTGGCAAACTCTTTGAAACTTGTCATACTACACCCTTAAAATATGGATGCTTGGACCTTAGTCCCTGTAAATGGATATCATATCACTAAGAATGGCGCTTGCAGTCTCTATTGAACCTGCACCACGTCCTGTAACAGTGATAGGACCTGAAAGGTCGGTCTGGACAGAAGCCACGTTCAGAGAACCACCAACAGCAAGCGGGTGATCTATTGGCACAAGTTTTGGTGCAACATTGATCCTGCTGTCGTTGACCTCTCCTATAAGTTTGATCACATAGCCCTCGTTCTGGGCCAGAAGAAGTGCTTCAGGTGTGATCTTGGTAATTCCCGTAATGGTTACATCCTCATGTGTTGCGTTCATGCCAAACACACAGTTTGCGAGGATGACAAGTTTACATGCAGTGTCAATTCCTTCAACATCATAGGTCGGATCTGTTTCTGCAAACCCAAGTTCCTGAGCCTCTGCAAGCATCTGCTCATAAGAAGCATGTTCCTCCATCATACGGGTGAGGATATAATTACATGTTCCGTTAAAAATTCCTTCAACATTTGTGATGATATTTCCTGCAAGCACATCATTTGCAAGGTTAAGGACTGGCATTGCTCCGCCAACTGTTGCTTCGAACCTGAAACGTGAGCCGCCAGCTTTTGAAGCTTCAATAAGTTCACCATATTTCATTGCAAGTGGACCTTTGTTTGAGGTGACAACGTCCCTTCCGTTCTTAAAGGCCATAAGCATGTTCTGAAGACCAACGCCACCTGTTATTATATTAGTAGGTGTGGTCTCAACTACAAGATCATGGTCGATTGTTTCAATGATTTCAAGACCGGTAAGCTTTTCAGAACCTACGACACCTTCGCTTTGTTTTCTGGCAAGCACTGCACTGAGATCAACACCATTCTCATCAATGGTAGATGTTCTTGAATCTGCAACGGCAACTACCCTGAAATCAAGCCCTATGTTTTCAAGATACTCCTTTTTATCGATAAGTACCCGGGCAACACCCTGACCTACTGCACCAAAACCAATTACTGATACACGAATCGTCCTCATCAGGCCACCCCTATGCTTTTTATTGGTTCAATTACCAGCAGATCCTTCTTTTTTGCTATTTCCTTTAACAGAGCAATAGCTGATTCCATATGCTCCTTGCTAACAGCATCTATCTTTAACGAAGCAGAAGATGCCATATTTATCTTTGGCATTGAAAGATTAAGGTCAACAACTTCTGCGTAGCCTGTCTTGTCAATGGTATCAATGGTGTCCTGTATATCTGTGTGGACTATGTGTCCTATAAGCAGCACTGCCCCATGCTCAAAAAATCTCTTCTCGTCAATCCGTACGATACCAATGCCACTTTCTTCGAGGCTTGAAACAATATCATTAAGCTTATCCGGTTTTATCTCAAAGACCAATTGAACCGGAATAGTTCCACGGGGAGTTCTTTTTTCATGGTGGTGAACCACCGAAATTAAATTACCTTTAAGCTCGGAAACCGGTCTCAAAGCCTGAAGCAACTGCCCGGGAATATCTTTTAACTCAATATCCATGGAAACTCGCATGTATACCCTCATAATATCATAAATACATAAATAGAACTATTTCTGAATGCTTACATCCATACTCGTTAAATACAGTTATACGTTTTGGTTTGGCTTTTGATCATGTGTTATTATCATGATCGTTATTTGATGGATCGGTCACTTCTTCCCCGGAATTAGTATCATCTGCTTGACCCGGCTCTTCAAGAATAATAATGTTTCCTCGCCCTTTTTTGAATTTGCGCACAATTCCTCTGCTTTCAAGGTCCGAGATCATTAAACTCACCTTGGCTTCCGAGTGTTTTACTTTGGTACGAAGATCTTTCTGTGTAATTCTGCCATCGTTCTTTACAATAATGGAAACCACTTCGCGCAGATCATCTGGCAGATCGTCCAGACCATCTATTGACTTTTCAGGCACATATTCATCTGACAGATAATCAGATGAAGGATTTTCTGATATGGAAACATCTTTCTTTTGTTTTAGTAGAATAGTTCCTGCAATAATAAGGATTAGAAGAACAACAATAATCACCACTGAACTGCCTGACAGAGAAGATGAGGAACCTCCTTTATCAGATTCTGAAAAGTTGGCTATATCGCTAAGTTCTGCAAAATCGCTTTCATTAAGCAATGGATCATTGTAATAGATAGGATACAGGATAAGATCCAGCACATAGTCGCCATCATCGGTAATTGTGACCTTTTCTTCAGTATATGCTGCCAGTTCATTTCCACTGTAATAACTGGCAGATATAAGGTAAGTTCCGGGGTCAAGATTAAAGGAATAAATGCCGTAATTTGCAAGCATTGACTGGGAAGGTGTTGAATTTACCTCCACAATGACATGTTCAAGAGGATCAAATGAATCCCACTCATATACAGCACCATGTATTGTTGCTTCCTGGGCTGATGCCGTAAGACAAAGAGATGCAAATAAAATAACACTCAAGCTAAGCAGGATTATCTTTTTGTTCAACACAGGATGTATATTTACATAGTACACCCATATAATAGTTACTTCTAATGCCAATCTGAAGTATCGTAAAGTTTAATCAAGTAAAATAAACTGTTTTAAGCCTTTATTCACCATTGAAGCATTCATAAAGTTTCCGTGAAGTAAAGTATGCTTATATCCCACTCAGCCAATGGGGGAATTGCAAGTGCAGGTTGAAAACAACTATACTACCAAGATAGGACAATGTCAACCGCAAAATACCACCATGACAATGTCAGGCTTGCACTTGCAATGGTCAAAATAAAAGAAATAAATTAGAAACAGAGGGAGAGTAAATGAACACTAGAAAACTTTCACTGATTGCTGCAGCACTTATGCTGTTCAGCTTGTTTGCAGTATCTGCTATGGCAGCATATGGAGATCATGGACAGAATGGAAATGGGGACGGAACCTGTCTATATGATGGAGATTGTCCAAATGATGGCATCTGCGATAACTTTGTAGATGAAGACGGAGATGGAGTCTGTGACAACTGTCCAAACGGCGGAATCTGTGATGGAACAGGCCCTCATGGGGTAGGAAATAGTCAGGGAGAAGGTAAGGGAGATATGGATCGCTCTAGAGATGGTTCATGCAATGACTAAAGCGTGATATAAATAAAAAACGAAAGTAAAACGAAAGTAGAAAGGGAGAAATAAATGGGATAATCCTTCACCGGGATCTATCCCATTTATACATTACATTTTACAGACCTTTATATACCAAAAAACTAAATTCATATTCACAAGATGTCATAAAATTTATTAAAGAGAACTGGAGGGAACTCTTATAATGAGCAAAACAAAAAATGGAATGCGAATAATTACGATCTTTGCAGTACTTATGATGCTGATAAGTGTTATGCCAATTAGTGCAATGGCAGTATCTGATAACGCTGCATCCAATAATGCCAATGGACAATCAAATAAAATGTACTCAGTAAATGGTGCCAGTGCTAAAGCCACTGACGATGACAGTAATGATGACTCTGCTGATACTTCCAAACTTTATGACAGGGAACGCATCAGAGATCAGGAAATGATCAATGCAACTGAGAACGCAACCAGAACAAGAGCAGAGATCGCAAAAATGAACTCAGGTAATGCTGCAGGTAATTATCAGGCAGCAAAGAGTAATTTTGCCAATATAAAGTCTCAGAATCCTAACCTTAATACTGAAGAGGCCATCAACGCCACAAAAGAGTACCTCATCAGTTCTATTGACTATATGCTTACTTTCCTCGATGAGGAAGAAGATGCAGACTATATAGCCAAGCTTGAAGAAGAAAGACAAAAAGTAGAGGATGCAAGCACCAGACAGGAACTTGCAGATTCTGCAAAGAACATCAGGACTATCTGGAATGATGTACGCAAGGACCGTGTAGTATCAAATGGAAAGGTCATTGATAACAAAGTAGGAGCAGTCATTCAGACATCTAAGAACATGGCAAATCGTCTTGAAAATGAGATTGTCAGAATGGAGCAGAATGGCCAGGACGTGACAGGTCTTCAAAATATGCTTGGAGAATATAATCAACTTATAGCTTCAGCTGAAAAGAATAGGGAACATGCAAGGAACTCTTATATGTACGGTGAAGGCACCGATGCAGAGAATATCAGAGAAGCAAACCAGTATTTCACAGAAGCAGGTAAAGACATAACAGAAGCAAATGCACTCCTGCGTAATATGTTCGGTGTGATCAAGCAGCAGAGGGAAGGTCTGATCACACTGAGCGGAACAGGAAATCTTACCGCTAATGGAAACGGAACCGTTGTACTTTCAGGCAACATTACGATCGATGCCACTGCAGAAGATGTCAATATCATCATCAAAGATCTTGCAGATGATGCTACGATCAACACAGATGGTGCAACATATAATGAGTCCAATATCGATGCAGGTAACAGCACTGACAACAACCGGGCATTTGTATTCATCGGACTTTCCGGTAATGTACACATTGAAGGAAGCCGCCTTACAGTCATGATAAAAGGAACAGGAATTAACCTTGAGGCTGAAGGTACAGGTTCAGTAGTACTGGCAGGCGAGGGAACATACATCGCAGATGGAACCAACGGTCAGTGGGCAAACAGAATCTCAGATGATAACGATGTTGAAGATAATTCCGAAAATCCTGACGACAATATCGAAGCAGAAACTGAGAACGGACAGGAAGATGGAGTTAATGACTCAATTGCTGATAATGAAGATTCTGGCAATGGTGTAGAAGATAATGATTCAGCTGAAACCGAACCTGCAGAAAATGAACAGGACAGCGAAAATAACAGCACCGATGAAAATGGGGCAGAAAACTGAATGATACGGAGTTTAGAAGATAGGTGGTTATAAATGGTAAAAGCTGGAAACGTTATTATCATTGCTGTGGTGCTCTTCAGTCTTATCATCTCAGGATGCGCCGATAAAGAAAGTACTACTCAGGAACAAAGTAATCCAAGTGACAGTATTTCTCAAAATGTCAGTGTTGCCGATGAGTTGCTCAGTTCGGAAATGGTAGGTATAACTGATACAGAAATGCAGGATCTGGAAGCAGACCTTGCCGAACTTGAAGCAATGCTCAATGAGACGAAACTTGAAGAAGATATTGTTATTGAAGATATATGAGATGGAACATCGAAATGTTCCACCATTCTTTTTTAATTCATATAGATCAAAGTTTTTGTATAGATACGTGTTTTTTCTTTTTTGTTACAATAAGAATGGATTTTCTTATTTGTTCATTACATTGAAATGTTGAATTTCTCCTGAAAAGATCCTATTCAAAAAAAGATTGTTGCGCATATGTGGGATATATTACTGACAGCAAACAACTGTTATGACTTTGACCAACTGTCTTTTTCTGATGCCTAAAATATTCAAATGTACATATTTAACCATGAAATCTTTTTATAATAAAACTAATATACACATATTAGCATAAATTAAACACAGGAACTGTTATAAAACCTATCTGTTCAAAATATGCAGAATTAACAACAATTCCTAGAATTCTATAGAATTTACCACTAACAAGGTGACAATATTATGTTTGGTACAAATAAAGTGATTAAAGACATTCCTGATGTACTATCTTCTATAAAAAAAGGAAACAATGAAGCTAGAATATCTTTGCAAGGAAGTGATGCGGATAGAGCTGCTGCAGAGGAACTTAATGCATTCCTTGACGAAGCTATCCAGTGGAAAATTGCGGCAAATGAACAAGAACAAATTAGAAGAGAAATGCAAGAGGTCCTGGCTAAAGCACTTGAAGGAGAGCTTGGTGCACGCATAGGAACTGCAAAATCCTGTACTGATGCACAGGATATTACAGGATGTTTTAACAGTCTGATGGATGCTGTTATAGAACCCCTCCTTGCCGCATCCAAATATGTAAAAAGAATATCAATGGGTGACATTCCACCTCGCATTGAAAGGGAGTATAAAGGCACCTTCAATGAATTCAAGAACAATCTGAATCTCTGCGTGGATGCCATCAATGCTCTGATAGAGGATTCTGAGAAACTTGCCCAGGCAGGCATTGAAGGCATTATGGACCTGCGTGCAGATGCCTCCAGACATGAAGGAGACTTCAAAAGAATCATAGAATCACAGAACACACTTCTGGATTCAATAGAAGAACCTCTTAATGAAGGAACAGATGTACTTCTTAAACTTGCAGTTAATGACTTTGAAACTGAAGCCATAGGACAATACAACGGAGTGTTTAAAGATAATATATATGCCGTAAATGAAGTACACAGCAGACTTCTCAACATCCAGCGTACTTTTGAATATATGGTTGCAGGAGACTTCAGCGACCTTGTAAAATACAGATCTGTTGGTAAACGCTCAGAGAATGACAAGCTTCTCCCTTACACCATTGCAATGATGGAAAATGTAAAGGGAATGACAGATGAGTTCATTGAGCTTGGGCATGCTGCTGAAAATGGAAATCTTAAATATAGAGCAAATGCCGATAATTTCAGAGGATTGTTCAATGAAGCCATTACTACTGTTAACCACGCATTTGATTCTGTAATTGATCCGCTGAACATGACAGCAGACTATGTTGAACAGATATCAAAGGGTGAAATACCTGAAAGGATCACTGAAGAATACCTGGGTGATTTCAATCACATCAAGGATAACATCAACGAATGTATCGATGGTCTTGGAGGACTTGTAGAGAGCAATGAGATCCTGCAGTTGATGGTTGATAATGACCACACACGAAAAGTAGAAGGTGATTATCAGGGAATCTATGCTGAAGTTGCTGCCGCCACCAATGGTGTCAGAGAACGCATATTAACTGTAATGGGTGTTAACAAGAAGATAGCTCTTGGAGATCTCAGTGACCTTGAAGGACTCAAACAAGTCGGCAAGCGTTCCGAAAATGATGATCTCATTCCGTGTTACATTGCAATGATGAGCAATATTGAAAACCTGGGTCTTGAGTTTGTCAAACTTGGAAATGCAGCAAAGAATGGTGACCTTGAATACCGGTCTGATTCATCACAGTTCAACGGTGCATATAAAGATGCGATAGATTCTGTGAATGATGCAATAGATGCTCTTGTCACACCAATGAACGAAGCCATACGTTTAGTTAATGAATACAGCAAAGGTCTTCTTGGTGCAAGGTTTGAGCTGGAGGCAAATGGCGACTTCGAGGATTTTGCCAATGCTCTTAATATATTTGGTGATAAGCTTCAGGGACTTATAGAAGAGTCAAGTGAGGTGCTTGCTGCAATTTCAAATAATGATCTATCAAAACCACTGAGTCTTGTTGGTGATGGCGATGTTAAGAAACTGACAGACGGTATTGAAAACGCCAGAAGATCATTGAACGAAGTTGTATCCCTTGTACACAATAGTTCCATAAATGTAGCTTCTACTGCCGAGGAGATGTCAGCATCTGTAGAGGAAATAACATCCTCAGCATATCAGATAGAAGATACTGTTTCTGAAATCGCAAAGGGTGCCCAGAGTCAGGCTTCAAAAACAGAAGAAGTCTCAAGGGCTATGATCGATATGACAATGACAGTTCAGGAAGTGGCATCTAATTCAGGTAAGGCAGCAGAGAGTGCCAAAGGCTCAAACGAACTGATGGAGAACCTCAGGACTACAACAAAGGACCTGCTGCACAAAATGGAGAATATAAAACACAGTTCAGGCGAGTCATCCGATGTGATTATGGAATTGGCAGGAAAATCCAAACAGATAGGAGAAATTGTCAACCTTATTACTAACATTGCTGACCAGACCAACCTGCTTGCTTTGAATGCTGCAATTGAAGCAGCACGTGCAGGTGAGCATGGAAGAGGATTTGCCGTAGTAGCCGACGAGGTACGCAAACTTGCTGAAGACTCAGGAAACGCAGCAAAGCAGATTGCTACACTCATTACTGAAATACAGGAAGGAACCAACAATGCTGTCATTTCAATACAGCAGGGTTCTGAAGAGGTAACAAACGGGGCAGAAGCACTGAACACTGTTGCAATTGATATTGAACAGGTAGTTGAGTCCGGTGGAATAATCGCTAATATGGTACAGGATATTGCTGCTGCTGCACAGGAACAATCAGCTTCTATTGAAGAAATAACCTCATCTATAGAAGAGGTCAGTGCAATATCAGAGGAATCTGCAGCCAGCACACAGGAAGCTTCAGCATCTGTCCAGGAACAGAACTCTACTATGCAGGAACTTGCAAGATCTGCAGATGAGCTTTCATGCCTCTCCCACGACATGAAATCAGTAGTTGACAAATTCATCCTTGATGTTAATTTGCGTGTCAGCGGTGCAAGTGCTGCAAGCATTGCCTGTGCAAGTGACAATAGAGATGATGATGCGATTGTAGACCGTGATGAGAAGCCAGCGCTGGTCTGAAATTTCATGGATATTTGCCGGAAACGGCAAATTTCAATTTCATTTTCTTTTTCTTAAAATCTGATCAAATCTAACAAAGAAGTCTTTTGATTCTGTTTTATTGCTTTTTACATGATTAATTCATAGGAAAAAGACTCCGGATGTTGAGTTACTTTTTTATAGAAGAACAAACAACAATTTTGCACTTAGAAATGACATCATATCTAAGAGGAAGATTATGGGAAATATGCTAAAAACCACTTTATTACTGGCATCTCTTACCGGTTTACTGGTTATTGTAGGTCAGTTGCTCGGTGGAACGTCAGGAATGATTATCGCATTCATATTTGCAATCATTTTGAACTTTGGAAGCTACTGGTACAGTGATAAGATTGTCCTGAAAATGTATCGTGCTCAGGAAGTCACTTCAGTCGAAGCTCCACAATTATATGGAATTGTACAAAAACTTGCCATGCGTGCAAATCTGCCAATGCCAAAGGTCTATATTGTAAATACTGCAATGCCAAATGCATTCGCAACAGGCAGAGACCCTCAGCATGCAGCAGTAGCTGCAACCACAGGAATACTTGACCTGTTAAACGCAGAGGAACTTGAAGGAGTTCTGGCACACGAACTTTCACACGTAAAACACAGAGACACACTCATTAGTGCCATTGCAGCAACCATTGCCGGTGTCATTACAATGATAGCAACCTGGGTCAAGTGGGCGGCAATATTTGGCGGTTTTGGTGGTAGGGACAGCGAAGGCGGTGGAAATATAATTGGATTCCTTGCGCTTGCTATCGTAGCACCAATTGCAGCAACGATCATCCAGCTTGCAATCTCAAGATCAAGGGAATTCGCAGCCGATGAAGAAGGAGCACGTATTTCACAGAAACCATGGGCTCTTGCCAGTGCCCTTGAGAAACTGGAATATGGAAGCAACAACTACCGTCCAAGAAGAGGCGATGTGCAAGCATCTGAGACCACTGCACACATGTTCATCGTAAACCCTCTGAAAGGTCACTCTCTGATGAACCTGTTCAGGACACATCCTGCTACAGAAGAACGTATCAGGCGTCTGCGTGCAATGTAAGATCAAAGTCAAAATAAGTCAAATATCAGAAATTAAAGAGGCTTGTCTGCCCCTGTTCAACAAGGTGGATAACCTCTATACCTTTTTCTTCAAGTTTGTTTGAAAGATAATGTCTGTGACAACCTTTCGGACTTTTTTCAGCACACATCAAAACTATCCTGCCGTTCTCAGAGTCCACCTTGCTGATAAGCGATATCAGTTTCTTCAGGCTACTCTGGAATGACTCCGTATCCATATACTCCACATAAGTAGAATCACGCATTCCTCCGACACCTTCACAATGGTAATAAAGAATACTGTTCTTTGGAAGGATATCTTCCAGTGATTCCCTGTCATATTCCTTGAAAGTTGATTGCGGATACCTTCTTATATCAACCAGATGCGTGATCTTATTCTTTGCCAGCATGAAGATAAACTCATCAAGCTGCCGATTTCCGTATCCTATGGTATAGCACTTCATTCTTCGCACCATCAAGTGTAATAGACAATCATATGTTGATATCTAAATGTTCATCCTGAGATTTTGCGGCATATGATAAAAAGAAAGCGGAAGAGATGACAATATTAAGAGGGGCTTTACTGACATAAAGAAAGTATTTAACAAAAAAGTGTCCACTTATTCATTCAGTGATATTACATCGATAAGAATATCATTGAGAAAGGCATTTTGTCAAAAGTAACTAGAGATTGTTCATATTTGCATAAAGCTATTGAAATTAATTCATATCTGAATACAGGGAATGAGATTTTAAGATATTAACTATTACATTTTATAGAGGCCGAGAGAGGATAAAATGAAAGTATCTGTCAGCACTTCAAAAGTAAATGGTGAGGTTTTCGCACCACCATCAAAAAGCTATACTCATCGTGCAATCACAATTGCCGCACTGTCCGATGACTGTGTGATCCACCGCCCCCTCATGTCAGCCGATACACTTGCAAGTATTCGTGCAGCAGAAGCATTGGGAGCAAGTATTGAGAAATATGAAGATAGAATTCATGTTAAAGGAGTGAATGGTAAACCTCACGTACCAAACAACATAATAGATGTTGCAAACTCCGGAACAACACTGCGTTTTATGACAGCGGTATCAGCACTTACAAATGGTGTGACCGTACTTACAGGAGACAGTTCCATCAGAAACAGGCCAAACCAGCCTCTCCTTGATGTCCTGAATAAACTTGGTGTGGAAGCATATTCTACCAGAGGAAATGGCTGTGCACCTATTGTAGTTCGTGGAGGGCTGAAAGGTGCCATTACAACAATTGACGGATCCATCAGTTCACAGTTCATATCAGCACTTCTTATTGCATGCCCATTGACCACTCAGAGCACAACACTTTCCATTAAAGGTGAGATGAAGTCAAGACCTTATGTTGACGTTACAATGGAATTGATAGAACAGGCAGGTGCAGAGATCCTTGTAGAAGAAGGGAACACCATCAAGTTCATCATCCCTGCAAATCAGAAGTACAACCTGAAAGAGTACACTGTCCCCGGAGACTTTTCTTCAGCTTCATACCTGCTTGCAGCTGCTGCCATAACCGGATCAACTGTTACTGTGAAGAACCTGTTCCCATCAAAACAGGGAGATATAGAGATCATTGATGTCCTTGAACGTATGGGTGCAAAGATATCATGGGACAAAGAGAATGGAATAGCTCAGATCACAGGCAATGGCCTTAAGGCAACGATCTTCGATGCCGGTGCGACACCTGATCTTGTGCCAACTATTGCTGTTCTGGCGGCATGTGCCGAAGGAACTACTGTGATAGAGAATGCAGAGCACGTCCGTTACAAGGAAACTGACAGGCTTCATGCAATGGCACTCGAACTTACCAAGATGGGGATTGCTGTTAAAGAAGAGCCTGATCAGCTTATCATCACAGGTGGTAAACTGAGAGGGGCTGAGCTTCACGGATGGCACGACCACAGGATAATAATGGCACTGACCATTGCAGGAATGGTTGCCGGAGACACTGTGATCGATACTGCTGAGGCCGTGGACATTTCATTCCCAAATTTCTTTGATACAATGAAAGAATTGGGTGCAGAAGTAGAACTTATCTAAAGTATCAGATTTTATTTACAAAAACAGCATCAACATGAGTTTTGTTTCATGTTGATCTGAACACTTTTTTAATTTATATTTTTGTAATCTGTTACTGAGCGCAAATTAGGTTTTAGGCTTTGGAATTTGTGCTTAAAAATGTGACATGGTATATTTTCCGTCATCAAGCACCAGCTCAAAATCAAAAGTACATGATATTGGACCTTCGATCACAAGCCCTGTTGAAAGTTTATTTTCATCCGGCACCCATAGACCGGTGGAGTTATCCAGCCTACCTTTCTGGAAAACAATGGTTTCACCATCAAGGTGGTAAAGGTTCCTTGCACCGTTTTCATACTGACAGATAATGGTATTGTTCTCAACGATCCATAAACTATCACTGAGATTACCATTTGTATCTGAATCCGGGTCTACGCCAAATGCCAGAAATCTTACATCTGGCAATGATAGTTCAATACTACACATCGAACCCTCCGGCGAGGTCATATCCTGAATGTTCCTGGCGTATCCGTCCTGTATAGCCTCGAGCTCCAAAGCAGCAGAATTTATCTGCTTGCTGTCCTTAGCCCCAGAGTAAACTGGTGCCATATTGTTCCATGAGAAAGCCATAAGGAAAATAATAGCCCCTGTTATGGCAAGATAAAATACCAATTTTAAAGGAACAGTATCGATACCTCTGGTATCCCTGAAAAAAGAACTGTTTTCAACCCCCACGTTTTTCACATCCCTGTATCAAATCAATACAATGCCAATACAATATAATTCAAAAATTAGCCTTGTGAATCCAGCCACTCTACAAACTTATCAACAGCGCGCCTGCGGTGTGAAACCTTGTTCTTGAATTCATCACCAAGCTCTCCAAAGGTCTTCCCATTGTAATCGAATATAGGGTCATATCCGAAACCACCGGTACCGAGTTCTTCAAAGGCAATCTTACCCTCAACAGTTCCTGTAAAGGTCAGCGGTTCGGCTCCTGGTTCACAGTATCCTATAACTGACTTGAACACTGCAGACCTTTCGGTTTCACCTTCCATTATCTTAAGAACCCTCGGATTACCAAGGTTCTTTTCCACAAAAGCAGAATATGGCCCTGGAAAACCATTGAGCACATTAATGAAGAGTCCTGAGTCGTCCACCATTACAGGAAGTCCAAGTTTGTCAGATGCCCATTTAGCACCATAGGCTGCAATAGGTTCAAGGTCATCTTCCTGAAGTTCAGGATATCCATCTGTATTCTGTATAACCTCAAATCCCCTGGCAGCAAGTATATCCTTGACCTCTCTGAACTTTCCATTATTACCTGTTACAAAAACGATCTTACGCATATCTTCCCCTCTTCTCTATCTCTTTTACTCTTTCAAGCACTTCATCAGCCTGCGCGAATTCTTTCCTGTATCCACGGCAGAATGCAGCTATCAGTCTTTCATGGTCCCTGTGTGTACTTTCAAATGTCCTGAAAAGGACATGTACATCTACACCGCGTGCTTCGACACTGCTCTCAAAAAATGATAGACCGAAGTCTATCATGTAAATTTTATCGTTGGAAAGTATGAGATTGGATGTTGTAAGGTCACCATGAATAATTCCGGCTGCATGTAATTCCGCAACAAGGATACCTATCTGCTCACTGAGATCATCATCAATGACATGTTTCAGTGCAATTCCATCGATGTACTGCATCTTTATTGTAGAATTCTCAATATCATAAATTATAGGAGTTGGAACACCGGCTCTTCTTGCTTCGGATATAAGCCTTGCTTCGGCTTTTGTCCTTTCCTTCCTGATACGCTCATCAAGTTCTTTCAAGCGATAACTCTTCGGAACCCTTTCCTTGATAAGCACACCGTCCTCAACCCTGACGACAGCCTCGGCACCATTTGTAAGGTTCATGACTGCCTCACTTCCTCAAAGTCTCTAGGAATCCATGTTACATCAACATCATCCGGCCTGAAATTCGGGTTCACATGCGAGTTCTCAACGTCGATCACATTGCCTGAATCATACATCAGGAGTCCAAGATAAGCTATCATGGCACCATTGTCACCCATGAATCTCTTTTCAGGAACATAGAAATTAGCACCGCGCTCGTTACACATGATATCAAGCATTTCCCGAAGTCTCATGTTAGCACCGACACCACCTGCAAGAAGCACTTCATTCTTTCCCGTATGAGCAAGTGCACGTTCGGTAACCTCAACCACCATTGCAAAAGCAGTCTCCTGAAATGAATAACACACATCTTCCATAGAATTATCTTTGAGTGCTGCTGTTGCTGCGGTTGAAAGCCCTGAGAACGAAAGGTCCATTCCCTTTACAACATAGGGAAGTGGAATGTAATTGGAAGCATTTCTGGCGAACTGCTCTATCTGCGGTCCTCCCGGATGTCCAAGACCTGCACTGCGTGCAAACTTATCAAAGGCATTTCCAAGTCCTATATCAAGTGTCTCGCCAAAAACCCTGTATCGTCCCATTCTGTAAGCCAGCACCTGTGAATTTGCACCACTGACATACAGTGTGACCGGATCAGTTGCCGGAGTTTTCCAGCGGCCAACCTCAACATGGGCAAGGCAATGATTTACACCAACAAGAGGAACATCAAGACTTATTGCAAGCATTCTGGCAGCAGTAGCCACTGTACGCAGACAGGCTCCAAGTCCCGGACCCTGCGAGAATGAGATTGCATCGATATCAGATGCATCGACTCCTTTCTGCTTTGCTTCCTCAAGTACTCCTTTTACCACATAGGAAGCATACTTTGCGTGGTGCTGGGCAGCTTCCCTTGGGTGTATCCCGCCGGTTGGAGGCCTGTACATGTCGGAAACCTCCGCAATTACATCTTTCTCATTAACGATGGCAGCACTGAGATTCCACGCAGTACCCTCAATGCCAAGCACTGTTCCTTTCAACTTGATATCTCCGGCGCTAAATGGGATGGAGTTGAATATTAATTTTGCTGTTTCCTTATGAATACAGATACGACACTAAATATTATCAGTGTTACAATACCTGATATTGCAGGTGTACTTTTGTCTCCTGTATTATTTTCCGCATTAACAACTGTTTTTTCACTGCCACTGTCATTGGATGAACCTGCATTTATTTGCTCGTTTGTTACATCTTGTTTTGTACTGAGTATGATTGGAAGGTCTGCAGTTATGGCAAACGGCGAGAATCCAGGAGTACTTGACTCAAAGTAATAATAATCCTTATCCTCCCCGGTCCGTTCAGTATCAAGCTTAGTCCATACGTCTTCACTATAGCGATTGAGGACTATAGTGCCAATGTTGACGTTATTATCATCCACCCATTTTTTGCTTACCATAAAACCAATCACGGAATCCTTGATATTATGCTCTGTGGCATAACCTGTCTTTCCGACCCATATATTCATGTTCTTATATACCAAACCAGGAGCAGCTTTATCCACAAGTGCAGACGAATTTTTCAGCATTTCTATTGTCACACTTATCTTACCTGCATTCTTCAGTGAAGTATAGCGGACATAATCAATCACATTCTGGTCTTTGGTGAAATCAAAATCTACCTGATCATTCATTCCTGCATAGACAGAAAGTACGTCCTTGAATGCAATGTTATCCACATTCTCGCCGGTGGAACCACCTCCACCACCTCCTCCACCACCGGAAGGAGTGTTTGTAGGCGTTACAGCGCTCGTTAAAACTGATGTGTTATACCAGTCACCCGTATTTCCTGCGTAGTCAACCGCACGAAGACTGTAATTGTAAAGAGTGCTGGCACTAAGTCCCTTATCTGTCATTGAGGAAACAGAATAGTTCCCAAGAAGTGAAGCATTCTTCCAGACTTCCACATGATCAGTATCAATTGATGAATTCCATACAAGGGTGACAGTTGAAAAAGTACTGGAATTTGTCACACCGCTAATAGCTGGTGATGTATTATCTTCCAGAGGAGCATAAATGCTTAGATGGGTTATATTTGCAGTAACGGTATGTGCTGTACTGTTAACGGAACTCCTGTAAGGAACCCATGAACCTTCATCAGGATCATACCATGCAACTGCAAGTTTGGCTGTGTTATTTACACGATATGGATCATATCCAAGTGTTAGTGACACATTTCTGCCAAACTGATATGAATAATTCAGATCAGACTCATTGTAGACCTTTATATCAAGAACAGGGCCTGACAATAAAGAACCATTTCCAGGTTCTGTTCCTCTTACAACTGAAGCAGAAATATTGCCCGGATTTGAAGATGTTCCACTAATATTGAAATTGAACATCGGATTGCTCACATTGGAATCTATTCCCGGAACATTTACAGTGATCATTTCACCTGAACTTGTATCCACAGTCTCCCCAAGACTTAGGTATATTGTAGTATTTGAAGCAAAGTAATCATTCTGAGAATTATTGTACATGGCACTTACATTTACTGTACTTGTTCCGTTTGAAAGAGGAACATTACTTATATTAAAGATCCCACCAGACACAGGCTCTGAATAATTGGTCAGTACACCGTTAACATAAACTGAAACATTGGTTGCAACTCCTGCTGTTCCATTTAGAGTGAAACTGTTTTGCGGGAGGTAATAAATATTATCTGATGCGGGTGAATCAATATCTACCGGATCTGTAAACACAGTAAAGTTCAGAGTCGTTGAATTGATGAAACCTGTTACATCCTTGGCAAACAGCGTGATATTGTAATTGCCTTCACTGAGTTCTATGCTTGTATTGAAGGAATAACCTGAATCCAGCGTGGAATTCGCTCCGCCATCAATATTATACCAGAAATTGCACAACTTGGTATTGCTGGAATTGATTACAATGATGTTGTCCTGTATCACTGAATTTTCCAGAGGACTCTGGACAGTGAGTATATTGTCCTCAACACTGACATAGAATTTCCATCCGTAATTCAGTACCTCATCAAGATCAGTAAGTGCACTCACAGATACATTATGGAAACCTTCGGAATATGGCTGAGCGGTCAGATTTTGAATACTATATCCTCCTGATATAGCTTCCAGAGAATATGATGCAGGCGAACCATCGATGAACATGCCTATGGAACTTGAGTTTATTCCATCAGTATGTGTAAGATTCATGTAGACTTCAGTACTTGCATTAGTTGTATAGGAGTTATGCGCAGGGTACATAGAGATATTACTGAGTTCACCGTACGAAACCACGAGTGAGAAATTCTGCGGACCCTGTGGGACATTTGTTCCATTAACTGTTATTGTGTAAGTACCTGCAACTGGCTCCAGCAGTTCAACGCCTTCTACATTATTAACTGTATCAGGAGCACCGTTTCCATAATAGGTTCCATCCGGCGCATCCACAATAAGATCAAGATTGTTCACAAGTTGCGGATCAACATTAGCAGTTCCCGGATAATCTGTCCATACAAGTGTTATTCTTAGAGGTCTTGATGTATGGAGTATATCATAACTTACATTCCATGATTCACTGTAATTCAGAGGGATGTAATCATAGTACCTCATGACAACAGGAGACTCAGGATATATAGAATTCTCAATGTCAACACGTCCCCATCCCTGTGAATAATCAGGTATTCCATCAATTTCCTGGTCAACACCAATTCCATATTGGCCCGGAGTCATGTTGTATGCTCCATTTATTATTGTAGCTTTAAGCAATGAAGCACTTGGATTACTGACGTTTTCAACATCGGTATAATATTCCCTGACAAGTGCTGCGGCTCCTGCTGTAATTGGCGTGGACATGCTGGTGCCACCCATATAAACATAATTATCGTCAATTATCCCCCATCCAGTCATGCTTCCTACAATGCTTGATCTTGTAGATGCAATGAAAGTACCTGGAGCAACAATATCCGGTTTTATCCTTCCATCGTTTGTTGGACCCCGGCTGCTGAAAGCAGCAATTCCGTTGCTGTTGTCTGCCATGTAATCTTCATATATCGGAGATACAGGATAATTATCAGACCATGCAAATCCCCAATACAAATATTTGCCTATTCCAAAAGTATTTCCTCTTTCATTCTCTGACGCACCGACAGTAAGACAGTTCTTGGCAGTTCCTGGCGATCCAATCGAATCCAAATCTATTACTCCATCGTGATTGGAATCAACTCCTGAATTTCCGGCAGAGAAAAGTATAAGCATATCCTGATGTTCCCACATGAACTGGTCTATCTGCATAGAGTAATCTGTATAAACTCCATTTTGAGAAGAACCCCAGCTATTTGTGTGAATTCTTGCTCCAAGGCCATATGCCGCCTGAAACAGGACATTAAGGTCATCTGGAAGATACAAATACTCAGTATTGTCACCTACAGACTGGAATACCAGTTCAGCTTCAGGCGCCATTCCACTGTACTGGCCGCCGGAGAGTGAACCATTTCCAAGTACCGAGCCTGCGACATGGGTTCCATGTCCCAGGTAATCAGCGGCATCTCCATCGTATGTATCAGTGATGTTCAGTATCCTCCCCCTCAGATCTGCGTGCATTGAACCATCATTCACACCTGTATCTAACCCGGAATCACAGACAGCTACTATCTGTCCGCTACCATTCAGCCCATATGTTTGGTGGACCGTAGATACATTAATGATACCTACCGCAATATCGTTGTTTACTTTTGGCTGGATGTATTCCT
Organism: Methanolobus vulcani; assembly: GCF_900100715.1. Classification (GTDB taxonomy): domain Archaea; phylum Halobacteriota; class Methanosarcinia; order Methanosarcinales; family Methanosarcinaceae; genus Methanolobus; species Methanolobus vulcani. The sequence goes on from NZ_FNCA01000001.1 coordinate 208,260, forward strand.
CTATCCAGCTTATTCCTTCGATAGCTGATATGTTTTTGATCTGATCAGCTGATGCCTTGATCCTGATGATTTTTCCGGAACCGCTGAGAACTTCAATTCCCTGAGCTTTAAGAGAAGCTACGATTTTTGCATATTCGTCTTCAGAAAAGAGGGAGACATGATACATTGAAGTTTCTTCAGTTCCAAAGGATAAAATACCTACATCATTACTGCTATCACCTATTTCAGGATCATATTTATAAGAAGGCTCATATTCACCTACCCATTTAACAAAATCCAGCATTTGAACCTGGTTTTTGATATTTGCATTCATTTTCACAATAAAAGCATTATTAGGAACATAACTGAAGATCTCCACACCTGTTAAGCTGATCTCCTGCTTCCACTCATCTCTAACAGGACCAACAAACTGAACAATATAATAGTATGCTGAATCATCCGAAATAGTTGAAGACATGGACAATACTCCATTTTGAACATCCATTGTATCAGTTGTGTTTACATGTCCTGCTTTTAAAAACAACATGTCATTATTTGTAAGGTCTGCATTGTTTATACTTGCAGATACCGTTATTGATGAAATGAAAAAGATCAGGATCAGATTGATCAGAATCCTATTTTTAGTGTGCATAAGCCATCCTCAATATTATTCAGAATAACTGAATATTATAATTAATACATTTATATGTATTGCACTATAAATTATATAGTTATATTGAGAGGATAGTTGAGAACATAGAAAAAGAAAAATTACTGCTTCCTATGTAGGAAGCAGACAAAAGTAAGTATCAGGAACGATATCAGGCCTGAAACTGCATTCAAGGTATTTTCCGGTTTAGTTTGTTCTGCCGTAAGATTTGACACCGGTTCACTGTCATCCGGTGAGAATTGAGAATCTACCGAATTAAGACTACTCTCAATAACCTGTGTTTCACCTGTAATAGCAAACGGTGAGAATCCCGGAGTTGTGGCCTCGAAGTACAGATAGTTGGCATCTGAATCGGTCTGTCTGGTTGAAAGTTTACTCCAGCCTCCGTTATATCTGTTAAGGACTATGGAATCCGGATCAATATTATTATTCTCTATCCAGTTTCTGTCAACCCTGAAACCTATCACAGGATTTGCTATGTTCTCCTCAATAGCATAGCCGGTCTTTCCTACCCAGATATTGATGTTCCTGTAAACAATTCCAGACGGAAGAGAATCAACAAGCGCCGATTTATCCACCAGAACCTCGACTGTTACTGATATGCTCCCTGCGTTCTTCAGTGACCTATATTCAACATAGCGGATATCACTGGCTGCATTTCTGAACTCGAATACAACATCCATATCATTTCCAACAAACATGGAACTGACATCCTTGACTGCTATGTTCTCGAATTCCTCTGTGGTACCACCACCACCGCCTCCTCCTCCGCCGCCACCGGCAGCAGAGCTTGTAGTAACTGCACTTACTGTGGTATTGGTCACTGTGATTGAAACGTTGAGATTATCATAATAGTGGCTGTCAGTAACTGTGAAATTAGCATAATAATTTCCAGTCTGGTTCTGCATCGGAGTCCAGTTGAATAAAAGGTTTGTAGCATTGAACTCTGCACCTTCAGGTATACTGTCAGCTGAATAAGTCAGATTATCATTGTCAATATCAGTTGCATTCAAAGTGAACCGGAGGTCCTCATTTACCAGAACAGTTTGTGCTGATATAGTATTAAACTGCGGAGGAGCGTTTACATTAACTACTCTTATGCTGACATTTTCATAATCAATTAGACCATTTGCAATGGCTGTAAAATTAATGTAGTAGTTTCCTGAATCATTATAACCAGTCACCCAATGGAAATTACCGGATTCAGAATCAAAAGTGGAATTACCTGGAAGAGCAGATACCGAATAGGTTACCTTATCTCCGTCAGGATCACTTCCGGTGACTATGAAATCAATAATTTCAGTTTCATTTACTATGACATCATCAACAGGATCAAGTTGCACAGGCCTGTCAACGTTAAGAACTGTGATTGTGATGGTTTCTGAATCTTGAAGACCATTAGCTGATGCTATGAACTCAACATTGTAGTTTCCTGATGTTCCATAACCGGATGTCCAGACAAACTCGCCGCTTGATGTATCGAAAATAGCATCCTGAGGCAGGCCATTTGCTGAATATATTACTGAATCTCCGTCAAGATCTGTTGCAGATATATTAAAATTAAGAGTTTGGTTCTCACTAACCGATTTACTTCCAATTGAACCAAGTACCGGTGCTCTATCGACATTATTTACTGTGATGCTTACATTCTGAGAATCTGTAAGTCCATTTGAGATTGCAATGAATTCTACATCATAGATACCTGACTGATTGTACAATGGAGTCCATGAAAATTCACCTGTATTTGAATCAAATGTTGCTCCTTCAGGCATATTATTTGCGGAATAGGTTATTGTAGCCGGTCCATCGGGATCCGCAGCAGAAACAATAAAACTCAATAAATTGTTTTCATTAACTTCTTTGTTTCCTATAGCTGAAAGAACTGGACCTCTGTCCACATTCAAAACGGTTATTACTATTGTTTCAGAATCACTAAGCCCGTTAGCTGATGCAATAAACTCTACATTATAAGTTCCTGCTTCATCATATTGTGGATTCCAGCGGAATTCCCCGCTGCCCGTATCAAGGGTAGCATTATCAGGTAATCCATTTGCAGAATAACTTACTGTATCATTGTCAGCATCTGTTGCTGAAATAGTAAAGCTGAGAGTTGAATTCTCATTCACGGTCTTGCTGCCAATTGTTTCAAGTTCAGGTCTCCTATCAAGGTTTATTACATTTATTGTAATAATTTCCGAATCAACATCCGTGTTGTCGGTTACATTGAATTCAATATCATAAGTTCCAGCATCACTATAACCTGGATTCCAGGTGAAAGTATCGCCACTAAGAACACCAAAACTTGCATTTGTGCCAAAAGTAAGTGTGTCATTATCAGCATCTGTTGCCGATAGCTCAATTACCAGAGGATAGGATTCACTGACAGTCTTATTTCCAATAGGTAAGAGGACAGGAGCAGTGTTAGATGTCTCCGCATCAACTGTGAAATTCCATGAATAGGAGAACTCCTGTCCGGTTTCTGTACTGGCTGTTACAGATACATTGTACTCACCTGTTTGATAGGAGGAGGCACTGTTGTATATAATACTGTACCCACCTGTTATTGGAGTGGAAGTAAATGATACAGGAGAATTATTTATTTTCATGACGATAGAATCATAATCAACTCCCTGCGGATGGACAACATCGGTAGAAACTGCAATGTTCTTGCTGTCAGCCTGTGTGCCGGGAGCAGGGAATTCATTGTTGTCACAGGTGAACGAAGCTACAAGTGCGAATGGTTGTGTCCCACCCATGCTAACGCTGTGACCGTCAACAGTAAAAGTATAATCATCATCCGACACACTACTCAGTTCTATTCCTTCAACATTGTTGATGCGATCCGGACCGGAACCATCATTGCCATAATAAGTATCTGAAGAATCTGCAATGGTGAAGTCAAGATCATTTACCAGTGACTTACTTGCGCTTGCAGAAGCAGGATAATCGGTCCATACAAGAGTTGCCCTTAAAGGTTTACCACTTTCAATATAATCATAAGTATGAGTCCATGAATTACCGGTACTCAAAGATTCTCCATCATAATATGCTGTCACTTCTGGATAGTCTGCCATTATTGAATTCGCAACATCGACACGTCCCCAACCCTGGGAATTATCAGGTCTTCCTGTTATTTCTTGATCAGTACCTTCACCATACTGTCCCGGAGTCATATCGATTGCACCATTAATGAGAGTAGCTTTAATAAGGGCAGCACTCGGAGTTGCTACACTTTCCATTTCAGTGTAGTACTCTCTGACAAGAGCAGCAGAACCTGCAACCAGTGGTGCTGCCATACTTGTACCACCCATGTATGCATAATTATCATCGATCAGTCCCCATTCATACCAGCTAATATAACTGGACCTTGTAGAAGCTATGAATGTACCCGGAGCTACAAGGTCGGGTTTTATTCTTCCATCATCCGTAGGGCCTCTGCTGCTAAAAGCAGCTATACCATCAATATTGTCTGCTTTTGTATCCTCAGATATAGGAAGCGCAAAAGAATTACCGTAAGTGTAGTTAATAATCTCAGGCCTGTAATTCTCTGATGCACCTACTGCAATGCAGTTCTTTGAAGTTGCCGGAGGCGATGTCGAATTAATATCAACCACACCATCTTTGTCAGAATCAGTTCCTAAATTTCCTGCTGAGAACAATATTAGCATGTCAGGATGTTGCCACATGAACTCATCCACCATTCTTGAAATAGAAGTATAATCACCCAGATTTGAGGTATAGCCCCAGCTATTGGTATGTATCCTTGCACCTTGAGCATATGCATCCTGAAAAATAGATTCAAGGTTTGTAGAACTGATTACCATAGTGCCATCTGTTTTTTGAACTGCTTCAAAAACTAACTCTGCCTCTGGCGCCATTCCCTTGTACTGACCTTCAGACATTGACCCGTTTCCCAGTACGGAACCTGTAACATGAGTACCATGTCCACCATTGTTCCAAGCATCTGCGTTATCGGCTGCACCATCACCTGAAAAATCAATTATATCTATGATCCTGCCTGAAAAATCGGGGTGCATTGAACTATCATCTACACCAGTGTCAAGTCCGGTATCACACACAGCAATTATTTGCCCGCTCCCATTAAGCTCAATGTCATTGTGTACTGCATCTACATTCAATATTCCCGCTGCAACATCATTAAAAAGAACAACTTCTGAGTATTCCTCGATCCAGGAAATACCTTTTATTGATGCAAGAGATTGAAACTGGTTTTTTGGTAGAACAATAGTTAATATTCTGTCAGAACGACTGATGACATCACCGTTGATATCATTAATAGCTTTGGCAATTTCCCCGGCGTTTTGGGATTCAAAAAGAAATACATTTAATATTATAGTTTCAATCTGAATTTCATTTATCGACATTTGATTCTCATCTGTTTCCAGACTGAGATCATACTTATATTCAGGTAAATATTCCCCAACCCAGCGTACAAATTCAAGAGACTCGACCTGGGACTTTACGGTTTCATTCATCTTCAGCACAAAAGTATTATCAGGAACATAATCAAAAATCTCAGCACCGGTTGTTTCCACCGTATCTTTCCACTCAGGCTGCACGATACCATCAAACTGAACAAGATAATATGTGTAAGAACTATCCGCAACTTCACTATTTATATTGACAGCCATCACATCAGGCTCAGTGACATTAGCACCCGTTTCCAGATCCGTATCTATGTGGCCCGCTTTCAGAAAGATTATGTTGTCATTGTTTGCCGAAACAAGAGGTATAAAAAACAATAAAATTATGAAGATGAATGCAATTTTTTTCCTATCCGTCATGTATTCATTTCCTGTTTTTGTGCTGGGTATAAAAACAATAGAAGAAATATTCACCATAGTATGTAATTGATAAATATATTCAAACAAACTTGTATATAAAATACAATGAATATGTAAAAAGTAGTATATTTATATATAATATATAAACACCGTGCGACATTGCATAAGTGTAAAAATAAAATTTAGGCGCTTCTTAAAAAGCACCAGAAGTCTTCAGAATTTTCTTCTTTTCCAGAATCCTATGTACACAACCCCTACTGTACCTAGAACAAATACAGAAGCTATTATATCCGAACTTGTAGCTGTAAATCCACTATCGGTGGATGTAGTTACAGTTGCCTCATTTGTCATCTCATAACCTTCAACATAGTTATCAGGAGTGGACTTTGTAGAATCCTGAACTGGTGTATCAGCATCAAGACCAGCTCCCCCAGAATCTGTCATCGTGCTCTGGTTCGATGATCTGGACCCTGATACCATAGCTCTTTGGACAGAGTTTAATGAATCATCTTTAACTTTTGCTGAACTTGTGTCAGGCTGTTGCTGAGTCTGGAATTCATTTCTTTGCGTTGCATCGAACATCTTCGATTTGTATGCATCTATTACCTGTTGACTGACTCCCGCTGCTGCCATGTTACCCTGAACGAACTCATCCAGCAACGGATTACCACATGTATGGTGGCAGCATGTTGCCCCATTATCCGCGACCGATTCCATATATTCATTCACAAGGTTGTTGACAATATCGTCTGAGAACTCAACATAGCCTTTACGATAAGCTTCCAGCATCCTACCGGTCATTGACTGATAAGCACCAGGGTTGTTTGCATTGAAGAACTCCCTCATTTCATCGTTTATGTATGTGTTATACACGGTTTCCCACATACTATCATCAACAAGATCCGGGTTAGATACTTCCCATCCCCATAGATTGTCCACAAATTCAGACATCATTCTTGCACCGGCATAATCAGATGCCATCATACCTTCTATCCATTTATCGTTGAGATATCTGGAACGCAGGTTCGTAGTCAGATACTTTTCCATGGTAACCATTCCACTATTAGCAGAATCCCTTGTATCTGAAACATACATCTCCGGTGTCTTGCCGGATACATATCTGGTTGCAAGGTTGAGACCTCCGAAGTACTGGAAGAAATCATCATTGTCCAGTGTATCGTAGAGGTTGGATGAATCTGAATGCACTGAAGCATCAACATTCATAAGGTTCTGTCTGAGAAGATCCGAACACTGCTGACCCCAGAGTTCTGTTCCATAGGCAAATCCCATCTTACTAAGATAAAGTTCTCCTATCTGGGCCTCGTCATCCCATGTACCACTTGCTTCTATTGCATTGGAAATACCTATCTCATAAGTTCCATCCATTACAGCAAAGCAACGCATTGTTGAAACTTGGTCAGCAGTCTCATTATCATAACCGGCTTCAATCAATGCCTGTCTGATTGAGAGTGTACTCTCGTTAACATAGTTGCTATAGTTTCCAGCCGGAGCAGTGTTTGCAAGTCTTACAGCCTCATCTATCATCTTTATCTTGTCAGGGAATGCATCTCTCATTCCTGCGGTTGCATAGACGACATCAATACGAGGTCTTCCTGGATATTCACCATAACTTGGTGCAAGCTCTGACTCGTTCATTAATGTAAGACCGATTACCTGTTTGGAAGTATCGTCCCATACTGGTTTTACTCCAAGTAGGTATAACATCTCAGCTTCAAGGGTTCCGTGATCTCTTATGAATTCCACACCGAACCTTGAAAATGATACTTTCTGTGGATATTCTCCATATTTATCATAGTAATCCACCAGCAGATCCTCCGCAAGTCTGGAGCCAAGATCCCATGTTGTTGGTGATGGATAAAGTCTTGAATCTACTCCATAGAAATTGCGACCTGTTGGTACAGAATCAGTATTCTGTATCGGGTCTCTTCCAGGTCCTGGTGGGATAAAGCCTGCACTTAAAGCATCAAGTACCCGATCAAGCTCAGTAGCTGATACAAGAAGGTTATCCCTATGTATGATCCCATTTTCAAGCAAAGAAGTAATTGATGAATCATTATATCCATATATCATATCCTGTGCCTGTGAAGGAACAGTGTTGTTGGTAACAACTTCCCATACAAGCCAGTCGATCTTTGTATCGTTGAATGGTATTCCAAGAGGGTACTCATTTGTATCTGAATAGAAAGTGCTGGATACCTGAGTTTCAAAGCTGCTTCCAAGCATTGACCTTACCATTACAGACATCTGGTCATCCACCGGACCACTTGCATTCATCGGTGGAACTTCTCCTAGTATATGGAAACCATATGGTATGTTCTCCTCAGAGATCTCTTCCAGATATTCGTGGAGTACATTCTTTACAAAAACCTGGAACAGAGTATCGTTATTCCTGTAGGTCTCAACCATGCTTTCATTCACATCGAGATCATTATCCAAATTGAGTTCTATCATCTGATCAAGTATTGTTTCTCTGTAACCGTTCCTGACCTCATCTGTTATTGCAGGGTCATAGTAAACCTGGATATTTGCTGCAATATCAGCCATATCACCATGAAGACCTCCGCGTTCAAGAGTTGGTGTAAGGTGGTCTATGATCAAAGCGTTTCCACGGTATTCTGCTGTTAGTCCTTCGCCTACGTTGGCTACGATATATGGATAAATGTTTGGCAGATCCTGCAAAAGAAGTGGTGCCCAGTCTGCTGTCCTGTTCATACCATATGCAAGTCCAGGAAGCCATTCGTGTGTACCGTGGGTACCAAGATGGATAATTGCATCAGGATCCCAGTCTTTGTTAAGCCAGAGATAGAATGCAATGTACTGGTGTGTAGGAGGAACAACGGAGCTGTGGTACAGCACGTTATCATTCTGAGTAGAACCACGTGCCGGCTGTGGCATGAGCCATACATTTCCACACTGGACCGCCGGGATTACAATATATTTGCCGGTTTCATTTTCCCACATCATAAGTTTTTTATCTTCCGGGAAATCATCTGCCCAGGGTTCTCCCCACTCATTTATTACATCATCCCTGAGGTTTTGTGGGAGCTCAGTTTCAAACCATTCTTTATACTCATCCATTGGTATGAGTTGAATTCCCCACTCAGTTCGATTGTTCACCATTTCTTCAAGAACTCCTGGTGCCCAGGAACCTGCATTTATTCCCTGCTCCATGATCATTTCCTGAAGAACTGTTTTGTTCTCCGGAACATTACTCAGAATGTAATCACTTTCATTCATCCTGTTAAGCAGGTTCATCATACTGGACATGGTATCCAGGTAACTTGCTCCTACATTGTCCTTACCTGATGGATAGTTGTAATAGATAATACCAACTTTTTTGTCTGCATTGTCCTTGCGCTTGAGTTCGGTCCATTTGATGGCACGGTTGGTCATCCAATCTATCTGTGCAGCATTTGGCTTATACTCATAGACACCATATTCTATCTGTTTACTTTGTCCAAGTACAATATATTCAAAGATACCGTCAATGTTCGGACTGACTGTTTTCCTTACAGCTTCTTCATTAGAGATTCCCCTGTTAGCATCTGCAGGATCTCCTGAATCCGAATCTGCAACCATACCTTTCAGAACAGGAACATCTAGATCTGTCAGCTCAGTTAGGCCATATCCCTCATACATGCTTACATCCATTCCAAAGCTCTTGAGAGATATCATACACTGAACCAATGGTTCCCCGTTTTCATCACAATAGTAGCCACTTACATTTAGGAATGTGTCAAAACCAGCTATAACATTACAACCCTTGCTTTCAAGATCATATATCAGGGCGTTGACAACTTGTGTGTTACCGTCTTTGTAATCAGATTTATGGAACCATATTCCAACACTGGGTTTAGAAGGATCGTATGTATAATGTTCGCCATTTGATTGGTTCTGGTACCAGTCCAGATATTCAGCTGTAGTATCAAACCAGTAAGCATCTGCATCCGGGTGATAAAGACCCTGGGGAAGTATTACTGGTGCTTCACATGCCCAGCTATCTGTAAGTGAAGGATGGTTACCATAATTTTTTGCAAGATATATTATGAAATTTTCAGCATTCGATCTCAGAAACTCTTCCTTCATTCCCATATTGAAGAAGTATTTTTCATCGTCACTTCCGTAGGGTTCACCACCACTGAAGTCATAATCATAGATAGAGGTATCAATATAACTTGCAATATTCACAAGAGTAGTCCCGCTGGCATTAGCCTTCTCCATTTCATCAGAGAACTCTGCATATTTAGAACCCCATAGCATGTAGGTGAATATTACATCCTGATTGCTAAGATCAATAGCACTCAGGTTATTCTTTGTTGTAAAATATTGAACATTTATACTTTCACTATACACATTTGCATTTTTAGCATAATCGATCACTTCTGCATCATCATAGGTGATGAGAGTGACATTCACATGATTTTCATCTGCCACTGCAATTGTTGTTAATGATAATAACAACAGTATACTTGCCAATAATATGGATCTTATTTTTACTTTCATATTATCCCCCGAAATATTCCTGAACAGGCGAAAACTCCATAATTTCATCATGTTCGGATCTAAATCGAATTCACAAAATCTGTTGAAACATGATTTCATCTATTTATCAATAAAATCCTGTACCAACAGGTAAATCAGTGTATTATTTTTCCGAACCACCGTATATTAAATCGTATTATATATTAACTCAAAGGTATTGATAGTAATATATAAATTAATACTTATGAGTTTTAAAACTAACACATGGAACTCATATAAAAGTTTCGTTTTGAATTAGCAAAAAAAAAAGAATGGCACTTTTACAAGAAAAGTACCAAAACCAATACTTCAGAATTTCCTTCTCTTCCAGAATCCCAGATACATAGCTCCAACAGCTCCTACAACAAATATTGATGCAAAAACATCCGAACTTGAGAATGAAGGACTGTTCGTACTATCGGTATTGGTTACCGTTTCCTGTGTCATCTCGTAGCCTTCGATATAATTATCAGGAGTTGATTTTCCTGAATCCTGCACTGGTGTATCATAATCCGTTCCTGCTCCTCCTGTCTCGGATATCATAGTCTGGTTTGATGCACCGGCAGCCATAGCTCTTTGGACAGAGTTCAGAGAGTCGTCCCTTGCTGTTATTGAACTGGTATCAGGTTGCTGTTGTGTCACAAACTCGTCCCTCAGGGTAGCCTCATACATCAATTTATTGTATGCTTGCTGCATTTCAGGAGTGAGTCCTGCTGCCTGCATTTGTCCGGCTACGAAGTCAGCGAGTTGTGCATTACCACATGTGTGGTGACAACAGGTAACACCATTTTCAACCACCGATCTGACATATTCATTGACAAGATTATTCAAGGTATCATCTGAAGTTGTCCAGCCACCTTTCCTGATAGTTTCGATCATTCTGGCAGTTACAGACTGATATTGATATGCGTTCTCTTTCAGGAAGTCATCAACACCTATATTCTGTGAATCCCGGATAAGTGTGTCATATATCTTGTTCCAGTCCGAATCGGAAACCAGATCAGGAGTTGTTGCTTCCCAGCCCCACATATACTCAACTGCTTTCATCATCTCCCTGGCACCAGCATAATCATACTCCATCATACCGTTCAACCAGCTTGGATTAAGATATCTGGCAGTAAGCTCTTTACTGAAGGCTTCTTGAAGAGTAATGACTTCAGGATTATCCACGCTTGTAAAGTCTGCAACAAACAATGAAACGTCAGTTCCACCAAGTGACCTTATAGCCAGACCAAGTCCACCAAGATACTGATAGAAATCATCATTGTCGATCAGACCATAGAGGTTTGATGAATCACTGTGTATAGCTGCATCCACATCGACAAGATTGAGCTTGAACACATCCTCATAATTGTCGCCCCACACATCCGATCCATAAATATTTGACATTCTGGAAATGAACAGATCAGCAATCTCGGATGAATTCTCCCATGTATCACTTGCTTCTACTGCAGATGTTACACCGGTACCGTATGTTCCTTGGGCTTCACTGAATATCCTTGCTCTTGAAATGTAGTGTGCAATGCTTTCATTGTAACCCAGTTCAAGCATAGCATCTTCAATTGCAAGTGAATTCATTCTCACGTAATTTGTCTGATTGGTCTCATTGAGATCAGCAACCGTACGAACCGCATTATCCATTAGTTCAAGCTGGAATGGGAATGTATCACGGTAGAGTCCGGAAGGCACAAGAAGAACATCAATTCTTGGATGGCCAAGTTCTTCAGTAGAAATTACTTCAAACTCCCCATTAAGCCTGCCTGAAGTTCTCTTTGGTTTTACACCCAGAAGTTCGTATATCTGAGCTTCCATGAGACCTTCGTGACGCATTGTTTCAACAGACCACAGAACAAATGACACCTTGGTCGGATATTCGCCATTCTCTGTGTAATATGAATCAAGCCATGCTTTTATCACTTCACGTCCTTGTGCTTCTGTTTCCTCATCAGGGATCATTCTCTGGTCAAAACTATAGAAGTTGTTTCCAGTTGGTAACGCACCTGGGTTGCGGATCGGATCGTTTCCTGGTGCCGGTTCAATGTATTGGGAATTAAGAGCACGCAAAGTCTGACTGATCTCACGGGTTGTCTGTTCCAGATTATCAGCATATTCTAATGCAAGTTCAAGATCTGCTGTGATGGTTGTGTAGTTATCACCAAACAACTCTATCTGTGCAGTAGAGACATTTACTTCATCAAGCAATGTTGCATTCAATAACAATGTGGCATCAATACTTGCCTCTTCTTCCCATTCTTCCTGGCTTCCACTAGTCTTTGGAAGAATATCATAGATATGATCTGTGAAATCATCACCAAGCATTGACTTGACCATTGATACAAGTTTGAAATCCTCAGGTGCAACACCAAAGATATGCAATCCATAAGGCATCAGCTCAGACTGTAATTCATGCAGATATTCATGGAGTACACTATCCAGGAACGTCTCAAACTCATCATCTGTCATGACAGATAATTCTTCAGTTGAAACCCCAAGATCTTCACCAAGACTTAGGTTATCATAGAGTTGTATGGTACTGTTCCTGTAAAGCTCCATCATAACGGTATCACTGTCGTCCTTTGCATCATGATAGTTATGGATCTTATCATGCAGTGTCGCAAGGTCACCATAAAGTCCGGCTTCAACTATCGGAGGTGTCAGGTGGTCAATAATTACTGCATTACCACGACGCTTTGCCTGTGTACCTTCACCAACATTATCCATGATGTACGGATAGACAACAGGAGTTTCTGCAACCATGATGGATGGATAATCATATCTCCACAGTCCCACTTCATTACCAGGCAACCATTCCTGAGTACCATGTGTACCGAAATGAATGATGGCATCTGCATCATAACCATTGTTGATCCAGAAGTATGTTGCAAGGTACTGGTGTGTTGGTGGAATGGAGTCATTGTGATAAATGAGTGACTCATCAGAAAGACCTGCCCTTGTTGGCTGTGGAATGAAATTGATGTTACCAAGCTGGATCGTTGGTATGACAAAGTACTCACCGCTTTCATTTTCATAGGTCATGATATTTCCAGGAGCTTCACCCCATGTATCTTCAACCTCTTCACGTACACTCTCTGGAAGTTCATTGTACCATACAAGATAATCATCCACAGGAAGTAGTGTAACATGACCGCTTTCAACAACTTTTTCCAGTTCTCCGGGTGCCCATGTTCCAACATTCCTGCTGGTTATGAACAGATCAATGAACTCGCTTCCATTTGGAATTGTATCATTTCCAACATCATATCCGGCTGATCTCATACTCTCCAGAAGCAGTGTGAAACTTGAACCAATATCCATGTAGCTGGCACCAATGTTGTTCTTACCACCTTCGTGGTTGTAATAAATGATGCTTACCTTCTTGTCAGAATTTGACATCTCGCCAAGTTCTGCCCATGCAATGGCCCTGTCACAGATCCATTCGATCTGGTAATCCAGAGGTTCGTAGTAATACTGCTCCGTTTCTTCATCCTGTTCCCTTCCGGCAATCCAGATGTAATCAGTAAGACCATCAATTTCTGCTTGTGTTACCTGCCATGGTATACAACTAACACTCAGTCCCTTGGTGCTGTTGATGTAATCATCTGTTGTCTGATAGTAGTCCTGCACAGCCTTCAAAACCGGAACGTTGTAAGTTTCCCGGAGATACTCTACACCTTCTTCCTGACTACCATAGTTTAGATAGAATCCTTTCACAGAAATGATGGAATCCACCAGTACATCTCCATCTTTGAGGAAGTAGTCAACATCATCAGTACACACTGTATATGTTGTGTAAATAACATTGCATCCTTTTGATTCAAGACACCTGATAAGTGCATTCTCGGAGTTGAACTCAATTTCGGTCTGACCAAATTTGCCCCCTATTATTCCGATAGTAGGTGCTGATTCATTGTAACCGTGATCTGCATACCATTCCAGATATTCCGTACTGTCTGAGAATATTCTTGGGAATGCATCCGGATGATAGATGCCATCTGTTGGAATCTCTGGTTCTGCCGGGTCTGCAGATTCTATGTAAACATTACCAAACATAGCTCCGACCCTGCGGATCCAGTTCTCCATATTGTCGTAACCATCATTATATAGATAATCAGTAAGTATTGAATATTGCTCACTTGACATATCAAAAGTTGCGATACCGTAGATATCTGCGAGCATTCCGAAAGTACCGATCTGTGCTCCGTTGGCCTGTGCCTCAAGAAGATCATCTTTTATCAGTGGAAGCTCGTTTGCTCCAACCATGTAAAGAATAATTACATCTTCATTCGAAATATCAATAGTACTATTAATGGCCTCTTCACCATTCATGACATTAACATTGAATCGGTCTGTGATTATTTTCCTTTCATCCAGTATTCGATTCAGGTAATAAGCACTGGTATCACGATTTATGATATAGGTCACATTCATCTTTGGCTGGATTATCTCCGGTGTGAAGGTCTCTGTTGTCCATAATCCAGTGAATTTCTGCCCCATTTCCTTGAGCATATTTTCCATGTTGGTCTCGCTGCCCTGTATCCAGAACCTTTCGATGTCGGTATATTCATCTGAATACATATCCACATTTGTCAGAGTGATATTCTCAGAAAGATTATATCCAATAACATTTGCACCTGCACCACGTGCAGCATTGATGCTGATTCTCCAGGTGTCATTTACCAGATCCTCTTCCTGTGATTCAATGAAGATGACGCCATAGTTTGAGAAGTTGAAATCATCGGGAACTTCATCTGTAGAAAGGACAGTTGTATTGAGCTGTAGGTCGATATCTTCTGTTGAAGCGGCGGTAATGAGTGCATCTTTGTTGAAGTCCGTACCAAGGATGAACAGGAATTCTTCATAGTTTCTGTTTGAAGTACCCCAACTGTCTGTAATCTCTGAATGATTACCATATTCCTTTGCAAGATAGATCAGTAGGTTCTCAGCGTTCTCAAGTCCCTTACCTGAAGTATCCAGGTTGTTGAAATAAACAGCTATCGTATCATTTGCATCAATATTATTTGAATCTTCATAATATACCCTGTAATCAAAATAAGTAGGTACTGTTGGAATTTTTGTCTTGATGCTCAACAGTGAAGTTCCGGAGTCATGCGCAGACTTTAGCGAATCATTGATAAGTTTATAGGCATCACCGGAAACCATACTACAGAATACAACGTCCTGTGTTTCAAAGAAACCATTTTGTGCAGCTTCTATCACATCATCATTTACACATGGGTCTTTAGAAGAATCATAGTAATTAATGTAAGTGTAATCTATGAGATCACTATATGGATTTGTCTGGCTTGCAATTTCAAGTGCGTCACTTGGCTTATATGCAATGTAAGTTATGTTTATTTTTTCGTCTTCCGCTGCAGCAACACCTGTTAGTGCTGCCATCAACAATATACTTAATACCAATATCGATTTTATTTTTATTTGCATGTTATCCCCCGATAACGTGTGATGACACTCCCAATTCTTGCTTGGCGGCTTTTTGGGAGTGTCTTAATTTTATCTAGTCCTATACCCTGGTCATTATTTCACAATTGTAAAAATAGGCGCAAAAGGCACCTAAAACGTTTTCATATCTTCCTCCTCTTCCAGAATCCAATATAGATCGAACCAACTAATACAGCTACAAATCCCATTGCAAGAACATCAGAACCTGAGATCGGTGGACTGTTAGGTGAGGTGGCATCAGAAACACTCGACGGAGTCATTTCATAGCCTTCTACATAGTCATCCGGAGTGGACTTTGAGCCTTCCTCCAGAGGTTGCACTGTATTTATTCCAGCTCCTCCTGATTTGGATGTTGAACTCTGGTTGGCTGCTGCCTGAGAGGCCATTGCTCTTTGGACAGAGTTGAGTGAATCAGAAGAAGTAGGAGTACTTACAGACGTGTCTTTTACCACAATACTGGAAGTAGTAGCTTCTTTCATAATTTCCAGATATCTGTCAAGTTCAGCCTGAGTAAGTTCTCCTGCATCCACAAGTGCCTGTGCAATTCCAGTTATAAATTCCTGATTCAAAATATTTCCACAAGTGTGGTGGCAGCATGTAGCACCATTCTCATTGACTGACTTTATCTGCCGGGATACCAGATCATTAAGAGTCTCATCTGAAGCATCCCAACTTTCTTTTCTTATAGTTTCAGTCATCCTTGCAAGCATGGACTGATACGCGTAGGGGTTATTTTTCTGCATCCAGCTGCTGAGCTCTGCATTACTCATATAGGTATCATACACACTGTTCCAGACATCATCACCGATGAGATTAGGACTCAGTGCTTCCCATCCCCAGAGATTCTCAAGGAATTCTGACATTTCACGTGCACCTTCAAAACCACTTAGCTGCATTCCTGCTATCCATGATGGATTCAGGTATCTTGCATATAATTCGTTAGCAAGATATGTCTGAAGTGTTTGTATCTCCGCATCATTAAGGTCCTGCAGGTTTACCACATATGTTTCAACCTCATTACCAGTGATGTATTTGATAGCATTGTACAATCCACCCATGTACTGGTAGAAGTCATCAGTATCAAGGCAACCATATGTACTGGAACTTCTGCTGTGGAATATTGCTGCAGTTCCGTTAAGGTTATTCTCAAAGACCACATAATTATCGATATCAACTGCACGACCTGTCTGCTGCTCTATGTAATCGGCTATAGTCTGTCCCCAGATCTTTTCTCCGTAGACATAGCTCATCTTGCTGACATAGAGTTCTGCAAGTACACTGGTATCATTCCATGTGTCACTTGAATCAACGGCATTTGCCATACCAGTACCATAGGCACCATCAGCCGGACCGAATACCCTGAACTGTGCGACATCAAGTGAAAGGTTGCCATCCTGTATTGTTTCGTTGAGAAGCTCCTGAATTACATCGGTGTTCTGGGTCACATAGTTGTCATATACATCAGTTTCTCCCTGTTCATAGGCAAGCCTCACTGCCTTATCGATGAGCTTTACCTTCATCGGGAATGTATCCCTGTAAAGACCGGATATCTGTACAAGTACATCGATACGTGGTCTTCCAAGTTCTGATGAATTGATTACTTCTACATCTTCAACTTCGCTGTTGTCAGCATTCCATACCGGCTTGATTCCCATCATGTAGAGTAACTGGGATTCCATTACGCCCTGGTGACGTGTTGATTCTCCTGCCCAGAGGATGTATCCTACCTTAGTTGGATACTCACCGTTTTCAGCATAATATTCTGCAAGCCACTCGTCAACAAGTGCCGTACCCTGTTCCCATGCTTCTTCAGTAGGTATGAGCTGTTCATCGAATGCATAGAAATTGCTGCCTGATGGGAGTGTCTCGGAACGAAGTACCGGGTCACCACCAAGGTTTGCACGGATATATTCACCATCCATTGCATTCAGTACCTGTTGAACTTCGTTGTCAGCTTCGCCAAGTAACTCAGCATAATTAATGGAAATATTGAGCTGTGAATCCATATCCGCATCCACATCAGAAATTCCAAGTATCTGCATCTGGGCTTCGGTTGTAGACATATTATCCAACAACACCAGTGAAAGCAGGTCTGTTGGTGCATCATCAGAACTGTTGTAAACTGCAACAAGGTCTGTGAAATCATCTCCAAGCATGGAGTTGACCATTCCTACAAGAACCTCTCCTTCAGGTGCTTCACCAAGAACGTGAAGACCGTAAGGCATGGACTGGCTCTTCAGTTCAGTAAGTATATCATCCAGCTCTTCAAGGAATTCATCGATAGTATCTTCATCCTCTGCAAGACTCATGTTGACCTGTTCATCAAGTCCGAGATCAAGTGTCAGGTTCACTATACTCTGCAGATATGACTGTTTCAATTCTTCATTTTCAGTGCTCAGTGTCTGACAAGAAGTGATGTCACTACTAAGACTGCTGTAATTTCCGTAAAGACCGGCAGATACAACAGGTGGGATCAGATGATCAATAATAATGGCATTGCCCCTGCGTTTTGCCTGCATACCTTCACCCATTCCGTCCATTACGTATGGGTAGATGACAGGTATGTCTCCAACCATAAGGGCAGGCCATTCGTCACTCAGGAGACAGAAGTCCTTTCCGGGAAGCCATTCCACGGTTCCGTGTCTTCCCATGTTCACCATGACATCGGCATCGAACTCATGTTGCAACCAGAGATAGAATGCGATGTACTGGTGATGTGGCGGAAGTTCTGTATCATGGTAGAGTATCTCATTATCCTGCAACCATCCTCTTGTTGGCTGTGGTGCAAGTATCACATTGTCACTTATATTGATCTTAGGAATTACGATAAACTTATCACCGTTTTCATCCGTGTAAACCATTATTTCCCCGGGAGCTTCACCCCATGTGTCAATTACTTCCTCTCTTCTCTCTTCAGGAAGTTCATTGAACCATGAAAGATAGGTGCTTTCAGGAATAAGCTCAACTTCGCCAGTTTCAACAAGTGCTTCAAGTTCTCCCGGTGCCCATGTACCAACATTCCTTCCCTGGTATGTGATAAGGTCTACAAGCTCTGTCTTGTTGGGTATCAGACTGCTGTTGATATCATAACCTTCGTCTGCCATACCTTCAAGCAGGTTCACAATACTTGGCATGACTTCAAGATAGGAAGCACCTATGTTGTCTTTTCCACCACCGTGATTGTAGTAAAGTATGACTACTTTCTTGTCAGACTCATCTTCAGTTCCAAGGTCTGCCTGTGCAATGGCACGGTCGATTAGCCATTCTATCTGTTCATCGTGACCGATGTATTTCTCAACGGTGTTGTTGCCTTCTACAAAAGTCTCCAGCGCACCAATCATAATCGGATCTATGAGACCATCTGTTTCAGGACCATATATCCTGAGCATATTTGTCTCTGGCAAAGGTGTGCTGGATTCTATCCATTCGCTGGTGTTCATGTATCCATTGAGAACAGCGTTTATGACAGGAACACCAAGTTCCTCAAGGTCAAAATAGTTACCACGATAATTGAATGATACTACTGTGTCAACCTTTGTTTCAGTACTATGATTGAAGTAATCATCTATATTATTAGCAGAATTAGCATAGCATGCAATCACATTTGCTCCTTTGTCCTCAAACCCTTCTATGAGTTTGTCGATAGGATCCATGTCATCAGGATAGTATGAGCCATAAAAAGTAATACCTACTGTCGGTGCAGTTATATCAAAAGCATGTCCTTCTGATCGATTAGTGTACCAGCTAAAGTATTCATCAGCATCGTTTGTAAAATATTCAACAAGGGTTCCATTCATTGATGGATGATAAATAGCCCTCAATAAACCAGTGGGATCTTCTACAGTTAAATCCGAACGACCATAATACTCCTGAGCCAAGTAAAATATTAAATTGTCTAAATTAGTGTTATCAAATGAAGTCCCTGACCAGTAATCAGACAGAAGTTCTTTAAAACTTGATTCGTCTTCATCTGCGGGAATTGTATAATTACTTTCAGGCAAATATGTATTTGAACCAATCACCAATGCACCATTATCGATGGCTTCCTGAACGGCAGCTTCAAATTCTGATGCACTCTGAGTAACCATCACAATATAGATGATATCCGTATCACTTAGACTTATATTATCTGGCAGGTTAGTGGTGATATACGAACTTACGGTTATGTTCAACTCTGAATTTGAATTAATTCTCTCTGTAAAATTTGCAAGTTCTTCCTCATATGAAGAATAACCTGTGATTATAGATACATTCAAATGAGGAGCATTTGAGGGCTCTTCAGTTGACTCTCTTTTTGTAAGGAGAACTGAACATATTTTAGAATATTCCTTACCCATTCCTGATGAATAATAATAAGTTCTTCCTGATATTGATGATATCTTTGATTTTGAGGTTAAAAGAAACTCCACTTCATCATGGTCGACATCGCCACCACTGTCGAGTGATACATTAAAATTAAAAATATCAGTTTCATTTACGCTTATGTCAAGTTCCTTATTGTAGTAAATAATGCTTCCACTTTTGAGTGTTTCATTAATAGCCACTATTGTGTAATTTCCTTCAGGAATACCTTCAAGTGTGAAGTTACCGTTTGCATCAGTTGTTGTATTTGCAACTACATATTCATCAGCATAAAGCAATGCTATTGTACATATTTTAGAATATTCTTTACCCATTCCTGATGAATAATAATAGGTTCTTCCTGATATTGATGAAGTCTTTAGTTCTGAAGCTAAAAGAGACTCCACTTCATCATGGTCGACATCGCCACCACTGTCGAGTGATACATTAAAATTAAAAATATCAGTTTCATTTACGCTTATGTCAAGTTCCTTATTGTAGTAAATAATGTTTCCACTTTTGAGTGTTTCATTAATAGCAATTATTGTATAATTTCCTTGAGGAATATCCTCAAATACAAAATTACCATCCGCATCACTGGTCGTATTAGCAACCAGATAGTAGTCATTTTCTTCTGACAATGCTGTTGTTGTTAGCGATAGTAACAACAATACACTTATGAATAATGTTATTATTACTTCTTTTTGCATGTTATCCCTCGATAACGTGCAGCATTTCGGCTACTTTGCTTGCAGGCTGTGCCGAAATGCTCCACCGTCTTTTCATGTTCCTATCCACCAACCCCAATATAAATCAAAATTGAGTTAAAACAAATCAACTTGTTTAATTGTTCGAAAAAAATTAACCGGAAGTACTATTCTCGACCTTCTTCTCTTCATCTTCAGGTACGTAAACAACTCTTCCATCCGCAAGTTTGTAGGCAGTTCCCAATGCTTCACCCTGTCCACCGCCAATCTGTTCTGTCATGTTCAGTACCTCAAGGGGTTTGCCTTCTTCCTTAATGATAATCTGCATATCCTTCTGCCCTGGGTTTTTCACAAGAGTAATATCCTCTGTAGGATTTAGAAGCTCAGGCATCTGGTAGGACATAACAAGTGCTACGAGTAATGCAACTGAAAAAACCATGGCAATATCAAAAAGGTTGGCAACCCCGGTTAAGGGGTTCTGTTCATCCTCATTATTTATGAGCCCTGTTCGCCTGTACCTTCTTCTCCCTTTCACTCTTCAACCTCCAGTGTGTCAAGGATATAATCTATATCAGCCATGTCCTGCCAGTACCATCTTTTTCTTACCTGGGTAAGAACATAACCGATGGTTCCTGCGAAAAGTCCGATAACGGTTGTCGCAAAAGCTATCATAAGATTGTTTGCAAGCTGGACAATATCACCTTGTGAAAGACCAATAAGCGCTGGGCCCAGCGGAATAAGTGTCCCCATAAGACCAAGCATTGGTGAGATCGTTGCAACGATCCTGGTCTGTTCCAGTCTTTTTGCCATTCTTATCTCATATTCCTGAGAAAGCCATTCAATGGCAGGTAACATGTTCTTTTCCAGATGGCCAGCTGCAGATTCTGCAAAGCTCATGACCATATAGTTCTGTTTAATGTTGCGAAGGGATTTTGCTGCCTTATCGAATTGCCGAGAACCCACCTGTTCCCTGACATCATTGCAGCAAAGTTCAAGATTTTCGATATCTCTATGTCTTTTTGCATATTCCGAAAGGAATTCCCCTATGAGCATCAGAGAAAATACCACAAGCAATATGAGAATGATAATTACCGGGTACAGCAATGATGCTGAAAATGTGTATAATATACCAAACAACGAAGAAGTAGCATCCATTTTTATTGACCTCTTATGCTATTGAGCGCATAGCCTCCAATTATGAATATTGATAATATCAACAGAGGAACTATCTCGAAATCTCCGCCTGTACTGAATTCCATGCTGAGTTTCTT
Source organism: Methanolobus vulcani (assembly GCF_900100715.1). Classification (GTDB taxonomy): domain Archaea; phylum Halobacteriota; class Methanosarcinia; order Methanosarcinales; family Methanosarcinaceae; genus Methanolobus; species Methanolobus vulcani. The sequence continues at coordinate 230,035 of NZ_FNCA01000001.1, forward strand.
TGCTTTGATGTAAGCGGGAACTATCATTGCTCCGAGTAGATAGAAAAGCCCGAGGAACATCATTGCGGTTCCAAGATCCTCAGGTGTGCGTTTCATTTTCCTGAAGATGAATGTTGATGATATTACTGAAATGAAGAAAACAAGTCCTACTATGATCCCAACCTTCCAGCCACTCATTTCCAGGGTTGAGGCCAGTATCATGCATGATACAAAAAGAGCTGTGAGACATACAGGACAGGGAACTGATATCACAAGGAAGGTCTTTTTAGAGACATCATGCCCACAGTTCCATTTTTTCTGCGTGTAGACGCCTGCAGTGATAAGAAGCAGTGCAATGAAAACGTGTAATGTCATTCCAAGATTTGCTATCTTTTCAAGATAGGACTGGTCTACCATTTCCACAAGGCTTCCAAGTATGATGGAGATAAGAAAATAACCACTTGCAAGTATCAATACATCTTTTTTCTTTACAGTTGAAAAGCCACATCCAACCCCGGTCTTTAGCCCGAAGATAAAGATGCCTATCAGTATGCCGATTACGGCAGCATATACGTAACTCATAATATCCCCCTATAAACTGATTGTATGTATCAACTAATAACTAATTACCATATTTTATTCAATAAATTATGTACACTACACGATTATGCAACTTAACTTTGAGATAATTATTGTTTGTTCAAAGACTAATATATGCAAACAATGTACCTCTTATTAAACCTTTCGGATTACTCCTATGAAAAAAGAATAGCAGGAGATACAAAAATTCCTGATGTGTTTGAGAATAACGTATAATATCAATAAAACAAATTAATGCAGACCAATTAAAGAAGTAGTTATAAAAATTGCTTTACCTACTATTCAAGATATTATACATCAAAATTATGAATAACAATTACAACAACAAGCTTACAGCTATGAAAAAAGCATCATAAAACTAAAAACAAAAAAGGCAACCCATTGGGTTGCAGAGAAAAGATTATTTCTTGAACTCGGTGTATCCGCACTTGCCGCATGCACGTCTGTCCTTGTGCTCTGCGAGGAAAACTCCCTCACCACAGCGTGGGCAGGACTGGTGTGTGCGCTCGATGGAATCGCCGTTTACTTTATAGAAGTCTTTTGCTGCCATGATTATTCCTCTGCGGTCTCTTCAGCTGCTTCTGGCTCAGGGAGTTTGTTCCTTTCAAGAACATATGCTTCCTCGACCTGCTTCATGCGAGCTGCATCTTCATATATCTTTACATATGACTCAACTTCCTGCTTACCGAACTCATTGTTCATCTTCTGTACAATGACAAGTTCCAATGGTGCATTGAGCATAGCTGCGATTTTAGCTCTAACATCGTTCCTTGATGGTGTTGCGCCATCGAATGTAACCGCAAGGTTTAATTCACGCCTGTTAAGGAGTGCATTATTTTTCTCTTTAATGATTTTGATATCCATTCAGTTTCCTCCGAATAGTTTCTATATCCTGATTGTTGAAGGTCTGTCCGCCAAGTATTGCCGACAACAGATCTTCCATTTGTTCCTTCTTATCTGATGTTATCTTGACAAGTACGACACCTTCATCCGGCTGTCCGTAAAGAACAGCTGAACCTTCCGGTGCCATAAGAATTGCAGGTACAGCCGCAAGGTCCTCCTCGCCGCGCACAAATATCCTGACATTTTCATCTGATTTTAGCGCATTTCCTACCGCATCTATCAAATCTTCGGTTATGACCCCTGCTGGATTGTCAACGGATATTTCGGTGAACCCTTTATGCTTGGTACCCACCACGACCCGATCAGATGCCGGACCGCGTTTTGTTCGGTCATCCACTACAAGGATGTCCGGAATTATTCCATGATTGAGCAAGTGGAAGGTAGTAACATCACCCACGGATATAAGTTTTGTGGGACTACCAAGATCCACGGAAAGTTTTTCAATTGTATCAGCGCCCTTACCTCTGTAAAGACGTCCGAATATTTCCCGAAAACGAGGACGTAGTGTATCGGGCAAAGTTAGCTGAAGGCCCAATTAGCGCACCTTCAATGCATATTTGTCCGGCACCCTCACATCTATTTTCTTTGCAATTTCCGAGCGTTCCGGATCGATGATAATTACCATACCGCTCCAGTCAGCACTGAGATTGCTTGAACCGCAAATGGGACATGTCTGACCATTAATGATCCTGTGACATTCCCTACAAACCTGTTCACTCATCTAAAGCACTCCGGTTTTGTTCACTCTTCTTTATCAGCGGAAGGCCTTCTGGCATCTTCCAACCATTCGAACTTACCCAAGGAATGCTGACGCATTGTCAGTCCTATCTTACTTTCCCTTGGTTCTCTCTCATTGATGCTCACAGCAACGATACGTGCCCTGACCTTGTCACCTTCTGAAAGTGCCCTGCCACCATTCTTGCTGACAAGTCTGCCGTTCTTTCCATCATATGACATGAAATCATCAGTAACCTGACTTACGTGCAGGAGTCCATCCATAGCCCCGATACTTACAAAAGCACCAAAGTCAACTGTCTCGACAACTTCTCCCTCAATGACTTCCTGGATAGTTGGCACAAAGACGATCGCATCAAAATTTACATCGTAATATACCGCACCGTCACCTACAAGGATATGACCTTCACCAATCTCATTGATCTGTGTGATGGCAACGATAGCACCAATTTCCTTGTCTATTCTGCCCTCCAGTTTGTGCTTCAGAGCATTCTTGACATTCTCGTTAACATCCTTGCCTAAAAGATCGGGCGCAACACGAATAGTATCGGCAAGCTTCATCTTTTTATACATATGAAAAACTCCAATAATCCTGTATAATTATATAACAACTTATATGATTTTAAACTGATCTATGATACGATCTCAAGCCTGTTCTTCTGACGCAGACAGATCACCGGGATATTCTTTTCTTCAAGTCTTCTTCTGAGTCCTGTATCATTGGTCAGTACAGCTGCTTCAAGGTCCATGGCAAGTTCCAGAATAATATCGTCAGCATGCCCCTCGGCACGGACGGTCTCACACCTCTCTGCCATTGATCTTGCAACCTTCGCTGCAATCCTGTCCTGTCCTTTGAGATTTTTGATCAGGTTGTCCAGTTCAGTAATGACAGCTGTGGGAACGAGATGAATATCAAATCCAAGTCGTTTCAGCTCTTCAAATATATCGACTTTGAACTGGACAGGTATCATTAATGCGTTGGTATCAATAATTACCTTCAATCCTTGATAACTCCTACACCGATAAGTCTCCAGCGTGATCCCACACGTCTGCTTATAGCAACCATGGAATCGTTTTCTGCACAGACTGGTCTTTTCAACTTGACTTCTGCAATGTCCTTACGTGCACTGGTGACAACACCAACGGTAGTTGCTGTACCTACATTCAGCATCAGTGGTTCACTGGTCTTTATAGGTCCGATAACTTCCTCATCGGAAACACCTACAACTCTCTCAAGCAGGTGTAACTCGAGTTTGAGGTCATCGCGTGTTGGCGGCAAAGTTCCGGGAAGACCTGCTACCTGTCCTGTAAGTGAATCACTCTTCGTGAGTGTCGGATCAAGAGTAGTACCGACTGCAAGCAGTCCTCCAGGTGTTGCCTCTTCAACATTTTCCTTTCCGGCAACGATCATGGAGACCTTGGTGACAATTGGTTCCCACCTGGTCATACCATCACTCTCAACTTTTCTTCCTGGCTTGACTTCAAGTTCATCACCGGGGCGAAGTACTCCTTCTGTAAGTGTGCCGCCGATAACACCACCTGTGATCTTCTTGATCGGTGTTCCTGGCTTGTTAATATCAAATGATCTTGCAATAAGCATGTGAGGTGGTTTGTCTATCTTGTGGACTGGTGTTGGGATCACCTCTTCCATTGTCATGATCAGAGCATCGACATTTATGTTCTGCTGTGCGGATATTGGCACGATAGGTGCATCCTCAGCAACAGTTCCCTTCACGAATTCCTTGATCTGATGGTAGTGTTCAATGACCTTTTCCTTTGGTACAAGATCGATCTTGTTCTGGACGATCACAATGTTCTTGATCCCAATAATGTTCAGTGCCATCAGATGTTCCTTTGTCTGTGGCTGTGGGCATGTTTCATTTGCCGCAATAACAAGAATAGCACCGTCCATGATAGCTGCACCGGACAGCATGGTAGCCATCAGTGTTTCGTGACCCGGAGCATCTACAAAGGATACGGTCCTGAGCTCTTCGGATGCTTCTCCACATCCTGGGCAGGTCTTCTCTACAGTATAACACTGAGGTTCCGGACAATTTGGACACTTTCTGAAAGTAGTGTCTGCATAGCCCAGTCTGATAGATATTCCACGCTTCATCTCTTCGCTATGTGTATCTGTCCATACTCCTGACAGCGCGCTGACAAGTGTGGTTTTTCCATGGTCGACATGTCCTACCATGCCGATATTAACACAAGGTTGACTCAATTTTTGATTTCCCTCCCGGTTGGGCAATATTCTAAAAGTGTAATGATTTCAGTATAAGTTTTAACGGATTACCTGTTTAGATTTGTGGTCTATCATTCGATTAATCATATTTAAATGATTTCGAACAGACCAGAAAATGCAAATACCTGTTGGTATGGCAAACCATGCCTTATTCTTTTAATAATGTATATAATTTACTACTATAACCAGTAATGAAAAGAAGAATACTGACCAAGGCATCATATTATTGATCTCATGGCATCGTTAATTATCTCATCCCTCTGGAAGATCTTCTCGATCTTAATACCCTGATTACTTATTTTGTAATTAAGAGGCTCCAGCGTAAGATAAGTACATCTCATTTTGGGAATATACATTTGCCTCATTCCCCTGCCTGTCACGCTATCCCTGATAACACTCAGTTCAATGTTACCAAAAGAAGTGTGCTGCGCGATGGCAAGTTTCTGTCCGCTTTCTTCCTGGCCGATCAAAAAAAGAGTTGTACATTTCTTATCAAAAAGGATATCATTTATAGTAAAGAACTTATCCGCAAATTCTTCCATATCATGATAAAGAGAAAGCATGTCCAGATTATCAATAACCACAATTTCTGTGTCATCAGGAATATCCTGAACACTCTGCACACAGTCCTTTTCCAGAAATCCTATTCCGCTGCCATGTCTTGCAGCATTGTAGATCTTATTAGTTCTGGTCTCAAAGGATTTGTTTATTTGCAGAGTTCCTTTTTCTATACATGAACTGAAATCTATTCCAATGCTCTGGGCTTGCTCAAGAAAACTTTCCACGTTGACCTGGGTAAGCATAAGTACGCATTTTTTTCCATCCTGACATGACCTATAAAGGAAATGGGTTGCAAGAATACTTTTTCCGGAGCCCGGAGGACCACTTACCAGAATACCCTGTTGTGAAGGATAGCCTCCTTCAAGTATTTCGTCCAGTTCTTGTATCCCCGTAGGAACTCTGTTAATCTGCATGTAATTAGTATTATACAAGTAATTATATAAAAGAACTTTTATTACTTTTTGTACATTATTATTTACAAGAACAATAAATAGAAATAAGTCCGGCCATTGAAGCCGGAAACCCTCAAAGGAAAACCTGAAGGATTTAGAAGATGATTTTATGTGATTATCTTGTCAAGCTGGTCGGTCTCAATTGCTCTTCTGATCTCAAAAGCAACACGGCGACCTGTGCTCATTGGCTTTCTCCATGTGGTGTTACCATATGGGTGACCAACTGACATGTGAACATTTGTTCCACCGCCAACACGTGGTGCTACATCATATATGTAGAAGTTAAGATCTTTGTCAACACAAGTCTGCAGACAGAACGGACCGATTACTCCTGGATCATAGTGCTTCTTTGCAGCATCGATGTATTTCTGGGAAAGCTCAAAGACCTTCTCAAGAAGTGATTCCCTGAGGGTCGCTGAGTTATGACCACATACTGTATACTCCGGTGTAAGCTGGTGTTCTGCAAGTGTCATCTGCTGTGGTGCTGGAAGACGTACGTGTCCGTCAAGACTTGTCTCAAAACGCCAGTCGATACCAAGTATCTCAAGTTTGCTCATTTCTGTCTCAACGGGTGAATAGAACATATCAAAGTTGAATACCGGACCAATCACGTAGCGCTCTATCCTTGCGTTGTCCAGTGCATCCTGTGTGATGACACCCTGTTTAAGAAGTGACTGAGCTTTCTGCTGGTATTCCTCGTAGGTTCCTGCTGTGAAGAAACCTCTTTCAAGTTTCTTGACTGCATGAGGAAGTTTTACCATTACAAGTTCCTCAATGTCCTGAGGGTCATTGATCCTTTCCGGGAATGGCAATCCTGCCTTTTCAAGGAGCCAGTAGTAGTCACGATCCATACCTCTTTCTTCACTGCGAAGCATATTCCTGCTTCCTACAAGAGGGACTTTGAAGTCGTCCTCTACTTCATCGATACCACAGTATGACGTGAATGAACGGTTAGGAATGAAAAGTACATTCTCTTCTACGAGCTTCTTCTGGACATCTGCACTTGTGGTCTCACTGAATTTGTTCAGTAAAATGTGCTCGTCCACAATGCCACGGACAATTTTACCGTTGCTGTTCCTTTGGGACTTGAAGTAGTCAGTGTAGGTTTTCTCACGGCCCTGCTGGCAAACAGCAAAGGTCCTGAAATCCTCTTCAATTGCACCGTCAAAGACATCAAGTGCTGAATGTGAAGCCACAGCACCGATCTTGACCTTATCTAAATCATAATCTTCAATGATCTCTGCGATCTCTTTTCTGTCTATCATTATTTACCCTCGGTTTTGCCCAGACATTGTATTTACTATTAATAAACCTGTTTACGTCAGTATTACATATAAAATGATAAATTAAAGAAGAAATTTAAACTCAAACCCCGCTTACCAGGTAGATAACTACGGGTGTTACGAAAGTCTCTATCACTGCTGCAAGGAATATAAGCGGTAATAACCAATGAATATAGAATTTTATTCCCCTGATAATTTCAGCTTTAAGGTCAACAGGTTCTGAGCGAAGAGCCTGCAATGCAACATATCCTATTTTCATTCCCACCGCAGAAGAGATTATCAGCATTGGGATCTCAATGATCCCATGAGGAGTAAGACCTGCTATCACAAAAAGTGCACCGTTTTCAACAGTCTGATAATGTGCAAAGATACCGAGCACAAAGCCGTTCAGTAAAATGAATCCCAGAGGCACTAGGCCAAGAGCAAAGCCCAAAAGTACCGATAAGAACATTTTCACGGCATTGTTCACAAATATCAGCAGCATTATTTCAATAGCAGAAAGACCCTGTATCATTTTTGCAAGTTCTTCCAGCCCACCAAGGGAATTCAGCGCATAGGAAGGATTGGCAGCATAATACACATAGCCTGCGATAGATGATATAATAAATGCCACAAGGCTGAGAAGAACAAATGGTTTTAACTCATTGATATACGTCCTGAATATCCCTCTTACATTTTCATCGTGCATTGATCAGACTCCAAATGCCATTCTGATTGTGTTCCTGCATGCAGGAGATAATCCAAGGACTATGATCACCAGTTTCAGGAATGTCTTTAATGTCTCAGACTCCTCGTCCTCATCAAAATGATTATCCAGTACATATAATACCGGAATGAATATAGATAGTTTTAACGGATACATCACAAAAGCGGTCCCTGTAAGACCGATCAGATATGAAGGAACCACGTGCTTTTCGTAATATCCCAGAAAATCAATTCCTGCAATAGTGGAAGATGCATCCATAAGGTGGACCCAGAGAATAGCCATATTGATCTTGCTTTTGAGAAGATCGAAACCTATGCGGTCAAATACTACCTTTAGTGAGATAACTATGAGACTGGCTGCGCCCAGCACAAAGACAGGGACCCATGGACGAGTCAGATCTTCCAGATAGAAAAGAATGGAAAGATTAAGTGCGAACCAGGCAAGCCCGAATCCTGCAAACAGATTCCTGTAGTCGCCTGTTCCTTTTAATTTTATTATCCATTTAGAAAGTACCAGGAAGAACACTGTTATGGCAAATACCACAAAATAGATGTTCGGAGTTATGAGAAGGTAACTGAAAGGATGAGTAAGGAATCCCGTATCCTCAAAAACCCTCATGGACGAGCCTGCAAGGATAAAAGGGACCACAGATATTGTAAATCTGTCGTCGATCTCTATATCCAGTTTTTTTAGCAACTTCACAACGCCGAAAATACAAATTCCCAGCACTATTGCCCATGTGACAGTATTAACGATATTGTAGCCACTATCATGCAGTATCGGATCGATGTAATATTCGTTAATGAATTGGGTAACTTTATCTATGAATGGCATTATAATCACAGCAGTAACATAATATAGGAATATCCTAATACAACTAACATTTAATAGTTTATGGGAAATGCAGAGTATATCAAAAGAATTTTCCTGCTTAAAGGGCAGGTCATCCAAAGACCTGTACTCATTTGATATTATTTATTATCTCTGCAATGAAATTCCACATAACAAAAAAAACTATCCAGTTTCTGGCAGGTATATCAAGTGATTCCCACACAAGGCAAAAAAAAATGGATGCAGTTACCAAGAGATGTCGTTGTTGGTCCTGATGTGATCTATGACCTGAAGGACGTATGTAATGACCTCAAGCTCAAAGAAGGTGCTTTCATTGTAACGGGACACCATACCAAAAAGATAGCTGGGGATGTTGTACATGACATTCTTAATGAATGTGGATACAATCCAGTTATAGCTTCCTCAAAAGAGGCATCCATGACAGAGGTCAATAAAATTGTAGAGCTGGCAAATGAAGCAAATTCCAGATATTTGATCGGAGTTGGAAGTGGTAAATCCATTGACGTGGCAAAACTTGCAGCAACACAACTTGACCTGCCTTTTATAAGTGTACCAACTGCTGCGTCACATGATGGAATCGTATCTTCCAGGGCATCCATACATGATAAAGGTAAAAAAGCCTCTATAGAGGTCAATGCTCCCATGGCGGTGGTAGCTGATACAAGTATAATAGCAAAGGCACCTTACCGTTTGCTTGCTGCCGGGTGTGGAGACATTATCTCAAATTACACAGCAGTCCTTGACTGGGAACTTGCCCACAGGCTTAGAAATGAACCTTTCAGTGAATATGCAGCAACTCTTTCCAGAATGACAGCACAGATACTGATGGACTGCCCGGAGGACATCAAACCGGAACTGGAAAGTTCTGTGAGAATAGTTGTTAAAGCGCTTGTATCCAGCGGAGTTGCCATGAGTATTGCAGGTTCTTCCAGACCTGCATCAGGTTCGGAGCATATGTTCAGCCATGCACTCGATATGGTCGCACCAAATTCTGCTCTTCACGGGGAACAATGTGGTGTAGGAACAATTATGATGATGTACCTGCACGGCGGTGACTGGAAGAAGATCAAAGAATGTCTGGAAATAATCGGAGCTCCTACAACCGCCAGTGAGCTGGGAATAAAAGATAGCTATATATTAGAGGCGCTTCTTGTTGCACACAAGATACGTCCGGAAAGATATACTATACTCGGTGCAGGTCTGACTCCTGAGGCTGCCGAGAAGGTCGCACGCTTAACAAAAGTTATTTCATAATTACTGTAAAATATCCTATTCAGTAAAATCAAGGTGATTATATGACAAATGATACTACCATTACGCTTATTGGCTCAAAGCTTGCAAAAGAAGGCGAAGACTTCGTGTTTATGGGAGAATCGCGCGAATGCAAGAAATGCAAGCTCAGGAGGACATGTATGAATCTTGAGCCAGGTAGAAAATATCGTGTTTCAAAACTCAGGGGCGACACTGTCCATGAATGTTTCATTCATGATGGTGGTGTGCTTACTGTTGAGGTTGAAACATCTCCAATCCTTGCGGCTATCGAATCACGTAAAGCTGTTGTGGGTTCAAAGGTAAGCTATGAACTTCCAAAATGCAAGGAGTTCGACGACAGCGTATACGATATCCTTTATCCTGAAGGCCTTAAGGAAGGAGACAAATGTACCGTCATAAAGGTACTCGGGCCGATGGAAGATGGAATGGTATCCGGATGCTCTCTTAAGAAGGTGGAACTGAAACTATAGTTCCGTTGCGAACATCTTTTATATAAAAAGGAAATCGTAAGTGTAAGTAAAATTTCGAATAATAACTATAATTAACTATAATAATAACGACTATTAATGTCACATAGAGGTAATCGAATGTCAGGGACGGAAGGTGATGTATTCCATCAGGACTTTTATACAGCAGAACGCTGGAACAACTGGGTCAACCAGGTAAAGGAATGTGATTTCAAATTTGATGAATCCGATGAGCCACAGGGAAAAGAAGGTGCTATCTTCGTAAATATGGAAGATGACATCATCCTTGCATGCCTTAAGATCATCGCAAAGTGTGAGAACGGGCAGATCTCACCGGAAACTGCAATGCTCTCCATCGCAGACATCAGGGACATCGCACTTGCAGAAATTGATCCCATCTCAGAAGATGCAGACATGATGATCGAATCACTCCAGACATCCCTCATGGGTAGCTTTGCAGCATGTGAAGCATACCTGAGTGGAGATTATGATGAGAACGCAGAGATAGCCGATCTTGTTAAAGTTGCACTTGAAGCTGAATCTTCTGATGACATTGAGATCGCAATCGGTACAATTGCAGAGATAGGTGCCCTTGTTCTTAGTGGAAAGGAGCTTACAGAGAAGGTCATGGAAGAAGTTCCATACGGACTCGTTGCGGAATGGCTTGACGGAATCGACTCCATCGCAGCTGCAATGGTAGGCTCTGACAGCTATAAGAATGATGAAGAAGACGATGAGATGTAAGGGAGCTTTTCCCACTCTCATATTTCTGACTTTACATTCCTGATCAAATCCAAAAACAACCATTTTCTTTTATTCTTTCTTTAAAATTACTATGCTTTCAATTGACAATTTGGATATTTCCAAAATGAGATTTCAAGACGCTTCCAGAGTTATCGTTCTTGACCTTACACACGCCGGAATGATAATTGCCACTAAACTTGCAGAGATGAAATATTCTGTAATTGCTGTTGATGTTTACAGGACCGTAGATGGAAAAACGCTTATTGAACTGGAAGAAAAGTATGGAATCAAGACATCAAAGGAACCGATGCCAGTTAATGGTACTGACATTGTAGTAAGTCCTGCTCATCTTGATCCTGAATATCCAGTACTTGTTGAAGCCAGGAAAAAAGGCATAAAGATACTTACTCATCATCAGGCAGTTGGCAGCATATTATCCATGAAAGAATGGCCGGAAAAAGGAACTGTTATCGAAATTACCGGTTCAAAAGCCAAAACCAGTTCTGCATCCCTGCTTGCTGAAATGCTTTCACAGAAAATGAAAGTGATACTTCACACATCCAGAGGTCTGGAACTGTGGGAAAATAGTCAATGCAAAATATTGAATTTAGGACTTAGCATTGCACCGGGAAGCATACTGCTTGCAATTGACAAACTGGAAGAACTTGAGGCTTCAGCAGATTGCTACATTTTTGAGGTTTCCATCGGCCTGACAGGTTTTGCAGATATAGGGATAATCACAACGCTTGAACCGGATTATTCAATTGCTGCATCAACTTCAAACTCCAGCGATGCGAAAATGAGCGTACTTTCCTATGCAAAAGAGAATGAGATCTTTTTCCTTAATATAAAAGACAGGAAAGCCCAGGATATGGCATATGAATTTGGAAGAACATTTTTTACATTTGGAGATTCGGAATATTCAGGGCATGATTACAAGAATGCTGATGTTGTAGCCGACATAGTGTATGATAGTGCTAATTCCAGTGTAATGTTCAAGCATCAAGAAGGAACTTTCTCATCCGGATTGTCTGAAAAGTATAACTCAAAGTCATATGCAACAGCTTTTGCAGTAGCAGTAGCAGTTGCTTTAAAGGTGGGAATTCCTAAAAAGAATATCATTAAAGTCATTGGTTCTTTTGAAGGACTACAGGGAAGAATGCAGGAAAAGAAGCTTGCTGGCAGATTACTCATTGATAATTCTAATTCAGGAATGGATATTAGATCAGCAGAGCGTTCGCTTGACTATGCTTTAAGCAGACTTGAAGATGAGAATTCAGGAATAATCATGGTGCTTGGCGAAGAAGCTGCACAGGTTTGTGAAGGACTTCCACCGGAACATGTCTCTGAGTTTGTGAAACGGTGCATTGATGACCTTTCTACCCTGATACTTGTCGGGGAAAGAATGCAAAATGTCGAAAATGGCAAGTTCATTTGTGCCAACGGACTTGAAGAAGGACTGGAGATAGCTAGAGGAATTGCCTCAGAGAAGGACATTATTCTATCATGTGTGAAATGCTTCAGATAAGATTCTCCATTCTTAGTTTATTGACTATGATTAGTCCTTTTATACAATAAAGATATAGATAGTGCAGAAAAACTGACTTGTAATAAGTATACTATTTATTACGAAATTACAAAATTATAATAATCTACTAGAATCAACCAAGTTTATCGGGATAAATATGGCTGAAAACGATATTTCTATAATACACCCGCGGCCCAGTTCTATTGTGGCTGCTTTATACACACTGCGTGATCTGAATGTAGATGTTGCAATACTCCATGGTCCACCTGGATGCTCATTCAAACATGCAAGGCTGCTTGAAGAAGATGGCATACATGTCGTAACAACAGCACTTGATGAGAATGGATTTGTTTTTGGAGGGCGTGAAGAGCTTTCAACATTGCTCTGCAAGGTCAATGAGATGTTCAATCCAAAGCTTATCGGAGTTGTTGGAACCTGTGCCAGTATGATCATTGGTGAGGAACTCAGTGAGCCTGTGCAGGATGCAAATCTTGATGTACCTGTGATCGGTGTGGAAGTGCACGCAGGATACCCTAATAACACTAAGGGTGTACTTCTTGCCCTTGAATCCGCATGCGAGGCTGGTGTCATTGATGAAAAGGAACTTGAAAGGCAGAAGATCCTGCTTGAAGAAGCCACCAATGTTGAGAAGCGTCATGGCGCAGCAAGTAAGGAATACCTTGTTCCATCCCGTGGTGACCTGAAATACAAGGTTGCTGAAAAAGTTATCAATTACCTGAAGGAAGGCAAAAAATGTCTGACCATCATGAACGCAAAGAAAGAAACCGGATACATGTTCGCTGACATTACCGTTGCGATCAATGAAGTAGCTGCCCAGCTTGGTGTTGCAGACAATGTCATAAATATGGCAAATGTAGATGATACTCTCGGCCTTCCACGTGTCCGCCACCATGCAACCAGTATCATGAACGATTTCAGGGAAAAAGGAATTGAAATTCACGAAATTATCGGTGGCATGGACGAATATCCGATTGCCGGTGAAAGGGTCAGCGATCTCATAGCTGAAAAATACAGTGACTTTGATTTTGCTGTGATTACCGGTGTGCCACATGCCATTCCAATGGACAACCTGCAGAACATGGATGTTATTTCCGTAACCAATGGTCCAAGGCAGGTTTTCCCGCTTAAAGATATGGGTCACTCAAATGTTATTGTGGAAATTGACCTGCACCCCAAGACACTTGGTGTGAGCAACATTGTGGAATCCGAGTTCGGTGCAACAATGCGAGAGGTTGCAAAAGACATGCAAAACAAGGAGGAAATCTGATGGAACAGAAAAGGATAGCCATTTACGGAAAAGGCGGAATTGGAAAATCCAGTACAGCTTCCAATGTTGCAGCAGCCTGTGCCGATGAGGGTTACAAAGTCATGATCATCGGATGTGATCCGAAGAGTGATTCATCCATCACACTTCTTGGCGGTAAGAGAGTACAAACCATCCTTGACCTTCTCAGGCAGAAGATAGATGTCAAGGAAGAAGACATCGTCCACGAAGGCTACAAAGGTGTAAAATGCGTGGAAGTCGGTGGACCGGAGCCTGGAATCGGTTGTGCAGGACGCGGTATCATCGTTGCTATTCAGAAGCTCAGGCAGATGTGCAAGTCCATTGATGATATGGATCTAATCATTTACGATGTCCCCGGAGATATCGTATGTGGCGGTTTTGTAGCACCCATACGCAAGGGACTTGTAAACGAGGCTTACATTCTTACATCAGGCGAATACATGCCACTCTATGCTGCAAACAATATCTGCAAGGGACTTGCCAAGATTGACACACCCCTTTCCGGCATAATCTGTAATTCCAGAAGCGTTACAAGGGAAGAAGAAATTGTGAGGAAGTTCTCAGAGGAGATTGGCAGCAAGCTTATGGCTTTCATTCCAAAGGAGCAGATCGTCCAGGACTGTGAAAGAGATGGATTTTCTGTGCTTGAAAAAGCTCCTGGTTCATCTGTAGCAGGTGTTTATCGAGATCTGGCACATGCTATTATGTCCAACGACAGTTCCGTACTGCCTTCATCACTTGAAGACGAGAGACTGCGTGAACTTACACGTAAGGTTTGATGAAAATGTCTGACATCCCTCATATCCCGGAAAATAAGGAGAAAAAAGAGATTCCAAGAATACTCCTGTCCGCTGGCAGTTCATCTTCTGGTAAGACAACTATAACCATCGGTCTTCTTGCGGCTCTTACGGAAGCCGGATACAAGGTCCAGCCTTACAAGGTTGGACTGGATTATATCGATCCAAGTTATTACACTGAGATCACCGGCCGCAGGGCTCGTAATATAGATGGTTTCCTTATGGACGAAGAGGGTGTAAGGGACGTTTTCATTCACGGTGCGGAAGTTGACAAGGACGCGGATATTGCTATTATCGAAGGTGTCCGTGGTCTCTATGAAGGATTTGACAGCTTTACCGATACTGGCAGCACTGCACAGATTGCCAAGATTCTGAAATGTTCTGTAATTCTGATTATTAATGCAAGGAGCATTACCCGCTCGGCTGCAGCTCTTGTTAATGGTTTTAAGGACTTTGACAAGGATGTGAATATTGTAGGTGTTATTCTCAACAATATTGGTGGTCCAAGGCACACAAAGAAAGCCACTGAAGCTATCGAGCATTACACAGGCATTCCTGTAATCGGTGTAATACACCGCAATAATTCCATGAAGATCTCCATGAGGCATCTTGGCCTTGTTCCTGCAATAGAGGAACGCCGTCGTGCCGATAATTACGATGAGAGGATCGAATTTATCAAGAACAAAATAAAAGACGGTATCCAGATTGACCGTCTGCTTGAAATGGCACATGCTGCACCGGCACTAGAACGTCCTTCAAAGACAGTGTTCACTCCACGTGAGATCGAAGGTGAGCGCCCGGTTATTGGTGTGGCTCTTGATGAGGCTTTTAATTTCTATTACCATGATAATCTTGAGCTTCTGCAACTTGCAGGAGCTGATATCAAATACTTCAGTCCGATACACGACAGTAAACTGCCCTGTGTCGATGGACTCTATCTTGGTGGGGGCTATCCAGAACTTTTTGCTGCAGAACTTGAGGAAAATGTCTCCATGCGCGAGGATGTTCTCGATGCTTCACAATCCGGCATGCCAATATATGCAGAATGTGGCGGCCTGATGTACCTGACCGAAAAGCTCAGTACGGGTGTGAAAGGCAAAGGTGCTCATCATATGGCAGAGATGCCTGAGTCCACTCATGATATGGTTGGTGCACTTCCCGGACATACTCTCATGGGGCATAAGCGCGTTGTAAGTTACAACATTGGTGAACTTGCAGTGGATTCTATCATTGGTAAAACAGGAAATTCTTTCCGTGGTCATGAGTTCCATCATTCTGAGGTGACAGAGATTCCAACTGATGCAAAATTCGCAATCAAACTTTCCCGTGGAACCGGTATAATCGATGGCTGGGACGGACTTACTGTTGATAATACACTTGGTTGCTATGCGCATCTGGTTGCAAGTTCTTACAGGGAGTTTGCAGGGAGTTTTGTAGATTTTGTGATGGAGAACAGATAATTTCTGTTTTATTGTACCCAATCATTTAACAACAATTCCCGACAAAATACTACTACCATCATTTGAGGGAGTAGTACAATGCAATACATCGTTTTCACAGATCTTGACGGGACACTGGTAGATCATGACACATATTCATATGAAGCAGCTTTGCCTGCAATCAATTTATTAAAAGAGAAAGGAATACCGCTTGTATTCTGTACTAGCAAGACCAGAGCGGAGATAGAAGTTTATGTAGATGAACTAAATACAGGGCATCCGTTCATATCTGAGAATGGTGGAGCTATTTTTATCCCACATGCATATTTTGATGTGGATTACGTATCTTCCAGGTCAACTGAAAAGTATGATATAATTGAGCTTGGTACGGATTATAACCTGCTGAGAAATGTCCTGCTGAACATTGCAGCATCTGAAGACCTTTCAATAACCGGTTTTGGAGACATGACAAACGAAGGTGTAAGCCAGGATACTGGCCTTGATCTTGAATCTGCCTGCCTCGCAAAACAAAGGGAATACGATGAGGCTTTCAAAATGGATGGTGATGAGAAAGATGCTGAAACACTCATCAATAAGATCCAGGCAAACGGCTTGAACTACACCCGCGGTGGCAGATACTGGCACATCATCGGAGAGAACGACAAGGGAAAAGCCGTGAACATCCTCACACAAATATATCGCAAGCAATACGGCAATGTAAGAACAATAGGTCTTGGAGACAGCCAGAATGACTATCCAATGCTGAAAGTAGTTGACATAGCATTTTTGGTTCAGAAACATAACGGCAAGCATGATCCAAAAATAACTGATACAAAAATCACCAAAGTTGAAGGCATTGGTCCGGTTGGCTGGAACATGGCAATTTCAGAATTATTGAAATAAAAAACCCAATAATTCCTTTTTTTGTAATTCCAGACAATATTTTTAATTTTTTATAACCATGTTATCTTCAAATTATTTATACTCATAATACAAACTATATAATTGGGAAACGCGGGAACATATAATCTTACAAGAATTGATAGCAATAAAACTGCATATTTTGTATTTCATGTCATCGCGTAAAATGAATCAATAAGTGTGGGATGAGGGATGATACGATTAAAGAATATACTTCCAAAAGCATTTTTAATAGGGATAGTTGAAATGGTGGATATCTCAGGGGTTGAGAAAACTTATGAGTGGATCAATACCCTTGGTATTAAACTGGCTGAAATAGAAGGTCCGGGATTCGAAGGAGCATGGGAGGACAATATAAATTATCTTCCAATCTATCCTTTTGGCAACGAATTAATAGAATTCATTCATATTTATGGTGGGGAGACACCACACCAGTTCACAGAACTTATCAACTACGTGAACAAACTAAAAGAAGATTCAGATGATCCATGGGACTATCCTGCCCTTGTAAGCGTTCTTGATATTTTCCAGAGTAGTTATGTCAAACGTAGAGCTGAACTTGCAGGAGCTCAAATCTATAATGTAGGCAGTAAATCGGTAATTAAAAACATCAAGGTTTACAATGAAGAAGCAATAGAAAAGGCCAGGATGACAAAGGACCAGGTCAACAAAATACTGGACCGTGCTTTTTGTGTGAATAAAGTAGAATACCTTGATAGGTAGAACCTAAAAAGGAGTGATTTTTTGAATTTCTCAGAAGCTGCTAAAATATACGAGAATAGTGTCAGGATCTTAAAAGAAAATCAGCATGAGAACGGGGGGTTCTATGCAAGTCCGCCAGGTACTCGTTACCCATTCATATACCCAAGAGATCATTCAGTGGATGTCCTCGGTGCCGTTGCCGCTGGATTGCTGGATGAAGCTAAGAAAGGACTTGAATTTGTCCTTAATGCCCAGAAACCACTGGGCGAATTCTCCCAGAGATACGATGTAGACGGCAACGACGCAAGTTACAAGGATCTTCAGATAGACGGCAATGGTCTTGTCCTATTTGCCATGGGTAAATACTTTGAAGCCACAGGTGCCTCATTCTTCGATGAGATGGCTGATCGTGAGTTTGTTGAAAAGTATTGGGAGCAGGTATCAAAGGCCGTGGAATTCATACTTATGAACAAGAATGAAGAAGTAGAACTCATTCATACCATTAATAGTATTCATGAATATCCTGCATATGAACACGGCTTTGAGATATATGCAAATTGTGCCTGCTGTGCCGGGATGTTTGCAGCCGTGAGAATGGGAGAAGCTATTAGCAAGGATGTTTCAGAATGGAAAATGGAAGCTCAAAAAATAAAAGACTCCATTCTGACGCGTCTTTATAGTCCCCGAAGGAGGTCATTCATAAAATGCATAAGGGTGAAAGACCGAAATAGCAAACCAATTGGTTACGATGCATTTGCTTCCACCGTAATAGATGTGGATGCCGTGGAGTATTCACCTGCATACTTCGGACTTTTGAGTGATCATGATATAAAAATCAGATCCACTGTAAAAAGAATACATGAAAAACTCTGGGATCCTGAAATTGGGGGACTTAACAGGTATCCTGAGCACTGGGGACGAAATAACGGTGGATATGGTCCATGGTGTCATTTCACATGTCAGCTGGCCAATCATTATATTGAGACCGATAATATGGACATGGCCGAAATGTATCTTGGCTGGGTGGTTGATATGGCTCACAACTGTATGTTGCCCGAGCATATTTCTACTATAGACAGATTTGAACTCTGGCTTGAGGATTATACCAATGCCAAGATACTCAGGGACAGTAAAAAGACCATGATTGAAAATGTACGTTCCCATCCTAAATGGGAAGACGGTCTTGCGTATGTTACAATACCCCTGATCTGGCCGCATGCGGAATACATCAGGGCTTACAGGAATTTTACCAGCAAAATTGACAATGAATATTCTTTCAAATAATTAATATTCATCAGAAAATATGATTTGTAATATCCTTGTAATCTAATAATTATCCAAGGGGAGTAAAGGGAGTGTTTACTAATGGATTTTTACCAGGAAAAGATAACTACAATACATGATTTTTCAACAGATGACGGGGCAGTTGTAAGTCATTTAATAGAACTTTCTAAAACAAGGCCGGCAGCATTGATAATTCCAATGCTGTATAAGGAAATAAAGAGTCCGTGCCTTGCAAAGATACGTGAAGAACTGAATAAATGTGAGTTCATTAACGAGGTTGTCATTTCACTTGCTGCCGACAGCAGAGAAGAATACGAACATGTTGTACGTTTCTTTCGGGAACTTAAATTAGACCACATAGTTGTATGGTGCAATGGTCCTAATGTAACCAGAATTGTAGAGGAAATGAAAGAAAAGGATCTTGATATCACACAGTTCAAAGGTAAAGGAAAGGATGTGTGGATCGCTATAGGTGTTGCAAGTCTGAATTCATACGCAATTGCCCTTCATGATGCGGATATAATAACATATTCCAGAGATTTTCCTGCAAAATTGTTGTATCCGATTCTCAATCCTAAACTCAATTTTCTGTTCAATAAGGGATTCTATGCCCGTATTAACAAAGAGAAGAAAACTATGCATGGAAGAGTATTCCGCCTTTTTGTCCGTCCTTTCATGGCAGCTTTACAGAGGGATGTGAAATACGAATCCTATGTACTTGATTATATCAGCGCTTTCAGATACACTCTGGCAGGTGAATTTGCCCTTACATCCGATATTGCACTACACCTGAGGTTCCCTTCAGACTGGGGACTTGAAATAGGTCTTCTCGCAGAAGTGTACAGAAATAGTTCCCTGAAGCGTACATGCCAGACAGACCTTGGTTTCTATGATCATAAACACAAGGATACGGGAGAGAATATCACCGAAGGTCTTTGTAAGATGGTAAATGATATTGTATTGACTTTTCTCCGCATAGCCAATGAGACCACCAGTGTCCATATTTCACAATCTTTCATTCAGGGACTATATGTAAAATATATACGGTTTGCCCAGGACTTGATCAGGCAACATCATGCTGATGCCATATGTAATAATCTGAAATACGACAGGCATGTTGAGGAGAGATATGTTGAAGTATTTTCCAAGATTCTCCTGAAAACCGGCAATTCTTACCTTGAGACTCCTTTAAGCATACAGATGCCTGACTGGAAAAGGGCATTATCAGCAGTACCTGATCTGAGGGAACTTTTAAGGGATGCAGCTTTACAGGATCTTGAAACCGTAAAATGAAAATTTCATTCCAAAATTACATATCTCATTATAGATGCCTATCAAAAAGTTTTTTTATTTCTTATTTATATTTCTAGATAATATTTTTAATTATTAATTATGCAATTCAAGGATGTATGGAGAACATGTACAATATCTCAGGATTGAAAGGAAGAAAAATCGCCTATTTTTCCATGGAGATAGGACTGAAGAATGAAATGCCTACTTACAGCGGTGGTCTGGGTATTCTGGCAGGAGATACTATAAGGGCGAGTGCTGATCTTGGTCTTCCTTTGATTGCCGTTACTCTTCTTAACAGAAAAGGATATTTTATGCAGAAGCTCGATTCAGAGGGCAGGCAAACAGAACATCATCAGGACTGGGCGCCAGCTGATTATATGGAACTTTTGCCACATGAAGTAACTGTTCAGATACAGAACAAGGACGTAAAGGTCAAAGCATGGCTTTATGAACACAAAAGTATGACTGAAGAGAAAGTTCCCGTACTTTTCCTTGACACTGATCTTGAAGGGAATTCTCCTGATAACAGGCAAATTACTTATAGTCTTTATGGCGGTGACAGGAAATACAGACTCAAGCAGGAGATGATACTTGGTATAGGTGGAGTGAGAATGCTGAACTGCCTGGGTTGTTCCATATCCAAATATCACATGAATGAAGGTCACTCAAGCCTGCTTGCTATTGAACTATTGCGTCAGAACAACATGAATGCTGAAAAGGTTAAAGAACACTGTGTTTTTACTACCCATACGCCAATTAAAAGTGGTCATGATGTTTTTTTGCATGACATTGTACTTGACTTAATGAGTGACTATGTTAATTTTGAAACTCTGAAAAAGTATGGTGGAGAACATGATTTGAACATGACTCTTCTTGGACTGAATCTCTCCAACTATATCAACGGGGTTGCAAAAAGACACAGGGAAATATCCCAGAAGATGTTTCCCGGATACAAGTTCAATTCCATTACTAATGGTGTTCATTCATACACCTGGGTTACCCCACATTTCAGACAACTATATGACAAATATCTACCTGGCTGGGCAAATGAACCTGAACTTCTTGTAAGAGTTAGGAGCATTCCTGATAATGAGATATGGGATGCTCACAAAGCTGCAAAGAAGGAGCTTATTGACTTTGTTAATAGTAAATGTGATACCAAGATGGATTACAATACCCTGACAATTGGCTTTGCTAGACGTGTAACTGAATATAAGAGGCCGACCTTTATCTTTTCAGACCTTAGCAGACTCAGGAAAGTCAATGAAGCAGGTAAGATCCAGTTGATTTTTGCAGGAAAAGCTCATCCTCGCGATACCATGGGTAAGGGATTCATTGAAAAGATACACCAATATGCAAAGGAGCTAAAGGGAGAGATCGAGATTGCTTACCTTGAGAATTATGATATAGACATTGCTATGAAAATGGTTTCAGGCGTGGATATATGGCTTAACAACCCGCAGAAACCACTGGAAGCATCCGGTACAAGTGGAATGAAAGCGGCCCACAATGGTGTTGTGAATTTCAGTGTGCTTGACGGCTGGTGGATAGAAGGTTGTGTAGAAGGTATTACTGGTTATGCCATTGGCCCAAAACCTGAAGATGAGAAAACTCCTGAGCAGATCAGAATGATGGAACTTGACGACCTATATAATAAACTAGAATACATCATGATCCCAAAGTACTATTGCAGGAAGGATGAATGGATAAATCTCATGAATAATTCCATTGAGATGATCGCTTACTATTTCAATAGCCACAGGATGATGCATCGTTATGTTACTGAAGCCTACCTCTAAAGCAGGCTTCACTCTTTTCTTAGCACAAGTTATGCCATTTGTTTCATGGGTTTTTCTTCAATATTTCACATTTCAGATCTTCAAATATAGCTGCATTTTCACGGATAGCTACTTCAGCTTCAATAAAGTTCATATCCTTGCATTCGTTGTAGAATTCCACAAATCTTGCAAGCCAGAGTACACGGAGCGCGTCTATCAGTGTATCATCCTTTGTTTTTGAATATTCCTGAAACATGTGCCAGACACATATTGCCCAGCTTTCTGCATCAAGTGCTGCATTGCCTTCCGGGAATTTATGTGTAATTTCAAGTATCTCTTTCGGCAGTATCCTTTCAAATATCTCATTGTATTCATCATAACGTGTTGCCACTGTTTCCATCATTTTCTCCCTGTTCACCTCCACCGGAACAGGTATAGGTCCATAGTAATCTGAAACTATTATGTCAGTCTTTGCAGGCTTTTCACTCCGGTATGAGTAATAGACTGCCAGATCAAACATAGTTGTAACCACCTGTCTGAACATTGGTATAAGAGATGATTCTGGGTCAAGATACTTTGTTGTAGATTCATGGAGTTTCAGACCTAGCATGGCTTCTCTTATTCTTGCTCTTTCTGCTGCAGCAACGGTTGTAATGAATATGTCGATTCCAAAATCCGAAGGGAAAAGAGGATGATTACGTAATATTTCCATGAGCTTTCTGGAAATACAGAACTCTCCTCCTATTGGTTGCCTGATATCGCTTCCATAATATGCTTTTGTGAATGGGTATGCAAGATTGTTGGTAATAACTCCGTCAAATTTGTCCCGGACATAAAATGGCACTACAAGATCTGTTCTTCCATAGAGAACGGGCATGACCATTTCCTGTATCCATTCTCCTTTGATGGACAAAAGATCCCCGTCTACAAAGGCGACAGTTTTTGAATTAGTTTCATGGGCAATTTCCATTACAGTGTGTATTCCGTCTCCTTTTCCAGGTACTCCCATCTGCTCAATAACTAACTTTTGTACAGGTTCTATTTCAAACATTCCTGCAAGTTCTGCAGTCCTGTCTGTGGAAAAACCATCTGCAACAACAATTAGTGTCCTGTACTGTGAAAGGTATTGTAATACTCCTTCCCTGACAACGTTTATTACGTGAAGTATGGTAGGCTCAACATTTTTAGTAAGGATGCCTATTACTACATCAACTTCACCTATTTCTTCGATTTTGTCTAATATTCCATGACTGAGTTCCATCTAACCTACTCCCCATGGTCAGATCCCTTTCTTACTTTTCCGGAAAATATAGATATATAATATAGGCAGAATTCCCAGTGTATTGATTATCAATATCGCAATAAACCAGTACTTATCATCATTTCTTGCAGCTTTCCATAAACCGACACCTTTCCAAAGTACTTCCCACAGGACCAGTACTATGAAAAAAGCCATGAATGCCGGACTTTGATATGACAGTAGCGTCATTCCTAGCATATTTTACACTCCCATATAAATTTGGATTCTTAGTGTATAAAAGCTTGTCCGTGTTTATACAAAAATTATTTATTAGTATCGTACAGGATAAATAAATTAATTTTAAATATAAGAAATATAGTAATTATGATGGGTTATTGATATGAAATATCATTATTTAAAAACGTTGTTGATTCTGTATATATGTATCTCTTTTATGCTTGCAGGAAATGCAATGGCTGAGACTATTACAGTAGATTTGTCTGGAACTGGAGACTATACGTCTATTCAGGATGCAATTGAAAATGCAAGTTCTGGCGATGACATTGTAGTTTTTCCCGGATTATATTCTGAAAATCTATTGATTAATAAGCCAATAAGTATAAGGTCTGAGTTAAACAATCCTGAAACTGTTGTAATAAGATCAGTTGATAATCAAAATTATGCAATATTTATCAATTCAGATGATGTCGCACTGAAAGGTTTTACTGTAACTGGTGCAGATTCTTCTAAAGCAGTATTCCTTTATGAGTCATCAGGTTGCCTTATAGAGAACAACATCGTTGAATCAAACAAATATGGTATTTACCTCAACAATTCAGATAATAATGAAGTTTTCAATAACACCCTGAAATCTAACACTTATATCGGATTATGCCTCTTTGAAAGTAATGACAATGAAATAAAATCAACGTATTCATCTAATGACTTTATTGGATTTGACCTCGTGAGATCCTGCAACAATACTGTTTTTGAAAATCATTTACAGGACGACAACATATATGGCATATATTTCCATGAATCGTCCCACAACAATTCATTAATCAACAATTCTATAATTCACACTTACTATTATGAAATTTCATCATCAAATGTTAACTCTTTTAGTGTTGATTCTTCAAATATTGATTGTCCTGACGAATTTGAACTTATTACAAAAGAGATACTAATCTCCTCAAACGAAAATGATAGCAAAAATAACACTGATTTAGTATTGAACTCTTACGTTACCCCTAATCTGGCAGTAGCAAGTGGAATTGCATTGTTTTTAAATCGTGACAATACAGGGAACTTAATCTCAGGAAATGATATAGAAGGCAGTTACATGGAAGGAATGTACATCGCTTACGGTTCTTCCGGAAATATGATATATAACAATTATTTCAATAACGATGTAAACCTGAAACAATATTCTAATGCATCTAACAGATGGAATATCGATAAAACAGCAGGAGAAAATATTGTTGGTGGACCTTATCTTGGAGGAAACTGCTGGACCAATCCTGATGGAACAGATTTTTGCCAGACACATCTAGATACTGATGAAGATGGGATCTGTGATGAAACCTATAATCTTAATCAGAATAATGTAGACAATTTACCTCTTTATTCTTATCAGAATCTCCCTCCTGAAGCTTCAATATTCTCAATATCTCCCGGATATGTAAAAACCGGTGAGAACGTTCACTTTGCAGGAATAGGTATTGACTACGATGGTTACATCCAGGAATATAGCTGGGAATCAAGCATTGATGGTAAATTAAGTGATGATGCTTACTTCAGCACAAACACATTGTCACCTGGAAATCATACAATCTATTACAAAGTAAAAGACAATGAAGATGAATGGTCAGCAGAAGTTACAAGTCACTTGACTGTTGAAAATGACAATGAAGCATACATTAGAAGTCAGGTTTATAATGGAAGTGACCTCTTCTCTATTTTTAGAGAGAATGCCATTGACACCGAAACCGGGTATCCTGCAATCGAAATAAACTCTTCAAATTTCAAAGCCTTTAACTATGATCTGGATACCAGTACGGGCAGTGAGTCATTAAGAATTTACAATTCCACAAATACTAACCAATCAACAGATGGCAGAACTCTCGAAGAAGGAAGACTCAATTACAAAACTGAAATACTTCAGGTAGCTTACGAAGCAGACTTTGATAACGAAGAGGTGTATGGATCTACATATCCTACCACCTATCCATCAATAGGATTCTTTGGTGATAGGTATGTATCAATTTCTGATGAAAAGCCAGATGAAATTGCTAAATTACTTTTAGATAGTGACGACACACATGCAATTAGAACAAGTTCTACTTTAGAGCTCCCGGAGGGCTACGAACTTACTGCAAAACAAATTAATATTGAAGGAGATAAAGTCTGGATGGAACTATCCCAAAATGGAGAGTTCATCGAAGATAAAATTATTGATATTTCCAGTGGTCCTGCAACATGGGAATATTATCTGGATATTGGTGATGAAGACAATGTTATTGTTTTTAGATTGCTTGTTACTGACGTATTCATAGGTTCAGTTGACAGAATTGTTATTACTGAAGGTATATGGTTAGTAGACTTTGAAAATCCCATAGATGTAGATGCACGATCAATATTTAATGAAATGGAAGTTCAGCTGGTTGATAATAATTCAATTATTATGAACAATTTGAATAGTATTGTTCTTGAAAAAGATCGTATTATACCGGTTGCCAATGACCTTTGTTTTAAAGTTGCTGATTCAGATGCATTACGTTTCTGTCTGATAAAAACATATAATCAATCAACACAATATGATATCCCAGGTGCTATTGCAACAGGCCCAAAATTATGGGATTATTCTAATTTTGCGGGTCTGTTCTATGATGTTGACAATAATATATCTTCAGAAGTATTGAAAATAGCGGAACCTTTGACAAATACTGAAAAAATAATCCACCCAGGAAACCTTACATACACAACAACTATCCAGAAAACTAATTTCACATGTGATGAATTAAATTCTGACGGAGAGCAATACGAAGTTGTAGGTATACTCGGAGAAAAGTACATACCTTTAGAACAGGGAAATCCGGCAAAACTTGGAAAACTGCTTCTTGATACAAATAAAGAATATGTTGTGACTGGAAGTGGTAATATTGATTTTAAGGATGGCTATGGCATCCATTATTCATACGATGAAGAAGAAGATGATTTGTATATAGACTTTAAAAAAGACAACTGTATATATGGCAGAAGTTCTTTTGATAACAAAATCACTTTTGACCCGGTATCTCAAGATGCTATATGGAAGTGGGAAGATGACATTGCTGGTGTAGACGATGTCAGAGTTATGAAATTGCATATTAAAAAAATAGAAGGACCAGTTTCAAAACAATTTATAATTGATGGTGTTTGGATTTTGGACTTTGAAGATATACTGAATTTTGAGATTTCGGATAAAGAGGGTTTACTAGAAGTAACTGATATTTCAGAGAATTCTATTACTTTCTCAAATTCGGATTATATCAATCTATTATCAGGAGAAAGATTTGATATTTATAATAGTTTGAAATTAGAAGTTGCAGATAACAGTACACTCTATTACTATCCGGTAATTGAAAAGACAATACCTGAAAATACACCAGCAAATATTGATTCTTATGAAACCAGAATAAGAAGTTACCAAAATGACAATCCTACGGTTAATATTCGTTTGGATTATCCCTCTGATGTATTATGGTATTTAGATGGTGATTACAAACAGATCAATTATTCCATAACAGATGCATCCTTTTGTCCAGATACATATGCATCAGGAGATTATGACATAACTGCCTTTGTATCAAATGGAAATGGTACAGATACTGTCAATTGGGAATGGATAATTGTAAAACCACCAACTTCAGTTGATATTACTCATGAAGGAAATATCGAAGTTAGAAGCCCTATATATGACAGTAATGATATAGGAGCTCTTAATAGCAACGGTTCTTATATAGAAATCAATGCATCCAACTTTCCAGGTTTTTACTATGATCTGGACAGAAATCTGTCAACTGAAACCATTTGTATCAAAAACATGACAGATACAGGAACCAGCGACATTAAAATCGGGAAATATGGCATCAACTATCTGACTTCTGTTCAACGGGTGGTGTATAAAGCAGATTTTGAAAACACCAGATATTTACTAAATGAAACTTATCCAATAATAGGAATTTTTGGTGACCCATATGTCCCCATTACAGAAATTAAAACTAGTACAAAATGTCAGTTTGCAAGATTGCTAGTTGACACTGGTAACAAATATACATTAAGAACAAACTCACCCCTTGAACTTGCAGATGGATATGCTCTCACAGCAAAACAGATTGATGTTGAAGGAAATAAAGTCTGGATAGAACTATCCCGAAATGGAGAGTTTGTTGAAGATGAAGTAATAGATGTAAGTGATGGATTAGCAATATGGGAATATTACTCAGACCTTGGAAACGAGTCTCATGTGCTTGTCTACAGACTACTTGTAAGTGACGTATTTCAGGGTCAAGTAGATGCCCTTGTAGTAATAGAAGGAATGTGGATGATCGACAGCAATGAAGATAATCTGCTTGAAATTGGCTATGGTGACAAGTTCAATGAATTAGATGTTGATCTTTTGGATAATAACAGAATTTCCATGTCTAATAATTATGATGACATCATTCTGAAAGCTGGAACTGAGACAGATATAGCACCGTACCTCTCAATAAAGCTCTCAAATTCAAGTGAGCATAATTTCTATCTCAAAAAGGATATTTACTCTACTAATGAATATGAAATTCGGGGCACGGTAGCAACCGGACCAATTACATGGAATGATAAATTATCCTGGGATTACAAGAACTTTGCAGGCTTCGTATATGACTTTGAAGAAAACATAGGAAATGAGCAACTTGATATAAGCCATATTTCAAATACATCTATTGAGGAAGGAGGAATCACATATTTCTCCACACTTCTTCAAAAAGAATATGCTGCAAATTTTACTCCTGAAAACAATGCATCATATAATGAAACGTACCCTATGATTGGTATTTTCGGGGAAGAATATGTATCTCTTAAAGACAACAGACCGGATGAATTAGTAAAACTGATCATCGATTCAGATTCACAATATACTTTGAAAATTGGTTCGCCGCTGGAGTTTTCAGATGGCTATGAATTGGTAGCAAACGATATTGAAGACAATAATACTGCTGTTATAAGCCTATTAAAGAACGGAGAACTACTTTTCAGTGAAAATATAGATTCTTTTGCTGGAGAGTTTACTCTGGAATGTCAGGAAGATATAGGCTTTCAGGAAAATGTTATTTTTCTCCGCACAAATATCAAAGAAATATCCTCTGGACAATCAGACAGTTATATAGTACTGAATGGTATCTGGTTAGTAGATTCTAAAAGTTATCTTGCAATAAATACTAGAGATAGATTTGGAGAATTTGTAGTTGATTCTATCACAGAGAACAATATCCATATGGTTAATTTTAGAAGCATTCCTATAGGAAAGGGATACGAAATAGAACTTGCTGAAGGTATCAAACTAAGAATTGCTGACAGTGATTCATTACGTTTCTATCCTTATAGAGAATATGAACCTACAGGCTCCATAAATAATTGTGTACCATCTGTATCTTCGTTATTCCTTTCAACAAACAGCATAATGTTCGGCTCAGAGATAAGCTTCTACGGTAATGGTACTGATTCAGATGGTTCAATTACTGCCTACAACTGGCGTTCCAACATAGATGGCCAGTTAAGCACAGAATCCAGCTTCACAACGTCCAATCTCTCGG
This sequence comes from Methanolobus vulcani, assembly GCF_900100715.1. Lineage (GTDB taxonomy): Archaea > Halobacteriota > Methanosarcinia > Methanosarcinales > Methanosarcinaceae > Methanolobus > Methanolobus vulcani. Next base: position 258,959 of record NZ_FNCA01000001.1, read on the forward strand.
TAGGTAATCATACAATATATTTTAAGATCAAAGATGACAACGGAGACTGGTCCAGCGAAGTATCAACAAATATTCTTGTTAATACAGCTTCAGGCTCCAATTCTGTTTCAACAACCTCCAGCTCCAGTGGTGGCGGAGGAGGCGGTGGTGGAACCACCGGCGAAACCTACGAAAACATCGCATTCAAGGATGTAAAATCAGAGTTTATAACCAAAGATTCAGTCACACACTATGACTTTGATAATGAGAACAATGAAATAGAATTCATCCAGTTCACAGCTTCCCGTAACTGGGGTAAGATATCTGCAACCATTGAATGCCTGCATGATACATCTGCTCTTGTGGACAAGGAACCTGAAGGAACAGTGTACCGAAACCTCAACATATGGGTTGGAAAATCAGGATTCTCAGATTCAGACAATATCAAGGACTGTGTGATTGGATTTAAGGTAAGCAGGCAGTGGCTTGAAGACAATGGAATAGATGAGGGTTCTATAAGGCTGTTGCACTATTCAGATAGAGAATGGGAAGAACTTAATACGGATATGACCGACAAGGATGATGAGTATCTACACTTTGAAGCAAGAACATCAGGATTGTCTCCTTTTGCAATCGTTGGTGATTCTGAGGAAGAAAAACAGAACTCTAATTCAGATTCCGCAAAAATGTCAACAGATTCAGTTGAAAACAATAATGATGTTGAAGAAGAGCTAACTGAAACTGCATTACAAAGCACACCTGGATTTGAATGTGTTACTTCAATAGCCGCATTTGTGCTTGTAATCTGTTGCATGACTCTCATGAGAAAGGACTAAAGCTGAAAGATTTAGTTTTTCGTTCTCGATCTTTTTTATAACCTGCCTATTTTACATTTACAGTTATACTTACATTTTCTGAATTTACAGATAAAACAGTCCACCACGGTTAAATATATAGTACAATATTTGAATCCCTATAACTCTTAAACGCATTCTTATTATTTCAGGTGAATTTTTTGATCGGAAAATTAGTCAAAGAAAAGGTAAGATCCGGGAAACAGGCCATCAACGAGCTTTACAACACCGGATACTATGGTCGTCCAAAGGGCGATGTTCTTGAGCTCACACTTGTTGAAGCCGCATATCTGCTTTATAAGAACAAGCTTGAGATAACTCTTGATGAAAAAAACCTTGGATTTGAAGAGTTTTTCACAGAAGCATCAAAAAGACAGCAGTTCTTTGAACTGAAATACATCGTTTACAAAGACCTCCGTGAAAGAGGCTACTATGTCCAGCCCAGCGTAACTGACTTCAGGGTATATCCAAGAGGCGGCCACCCCGGCAAGACACAGGCAAAGATGTTCGTTTATGTCAGGTCAGAACGTGTACCGATGCTACTAAAAGACTTGCTCACCCAGTATAATGCTGCGCTTAACGTCCGAAAACAAATGGTGCTTGCCATTGTTGACGAGGAAAGTGACATCACATATTATGAAGTAAAAAGACTGGACATTAAAGGCGAGATGGAACAAATTCTCCCTCTGGAAAAGCCTGTATCTGTTACGATGCTCGAAGACCGCGTTCTTGTCTGGGACGGCGAGACATCCAGGCTTCTTTATGAGAACGGCTTTTACGGTAAACCACTTGATAATGAGCGTCTTCAGTTGTCACTTGTGGAATCTGCCTACCTGCTTGATAAAGGCATAATAGACATAAAGGACAGCAATAACGGAATAATTCCTGACATCTCTGAATTCTCCGAAATTGCAGCTTCAATTGATCCTGATTTCACACGCAAGTACAGTGCATATGTTGACCTTCGCAGCAGAGGATTTGTCCCGAAGACCGGCTTTAAGTTCGGTACACACTTCAGGGTTTACAGCGAGTTGCATTCAACTGACAAGCTTCCTCACTCCAAATATCTGATACATGCGATACCACATGATCATGAGTTCTTACTCCCCGTAATGTCCAGAGCCATCAGACTTGCAAATAGCGTACGGAAACAGATGCTCTATGCAGTGAAATTTACTGATGCTATTGAGTACATCGATATTGGTAGAATTAAGATGTGATTATAGAAATAAGAGAGAGCAAACTTCAAAACCGCTCAGACTTAAATAATATACCCGTCTTTGCTTTAGAAGATGTTTGATATAATCGCAGTGGATATTTCCGGGAGACACAAAGTAAATAATGAATATCTCATGGTATGTGCGGCAGTTGCTGTTTCTGTCACTGCAGATCACATAGAGAAAGTCAACCAGATGGCTCTGAGATCTTTCAGGAGTAGATCCGCCCCTGATATCCAATCAGTTGTGAAGATGGTTGAGACCACTGTTTCTGAACTGAAGTCCGATGGTGTCATTGTCACAGAAGCAGGTGATTTCTACAATAAACCCCAATGGTTAATTGATAGTATGTTCACACGGGATTTCAAATATCAGGAATCGATCAGTGAAAGGCGATGCATTGAGATTGCTCACCACGCATCTCTTAGTTCACGAAAGCTTCTTTTAAAAGAACTGGACATCCAGTGAAATGCCCATATAAGGTATCCATATGATGCGTGCTATTTTAGTTAAACGGAATGACCCCAGGTCTGAAGATGAAAAAAATGAGCTTCAGATGAATGAGCTTCGCGAACTTGCCGGAGCCGCAGGCTATGAAATAATTTTTGAAATGATGCAGACACGTCATCCTGACCGTAAATATCATCTTGGAAGGGGAAAGGTTGAGGAACTGGCACAGGTTGTAGTAGACCTGAGACCCGATAAGATAATATTCCACAACCCTCTCAGCACCATGCAGATATATAATATTTCAGAAACATGCCGTTGTGAAACCATTGACAAATTTCAGCTTATCCTTGAGATATTCGCAACCAGAGCCACTACCCACCGTTCTAAATTACAAGTAGAACTTGCAAGACTGGAATATGAACTTCCTCGTGCCAGAGCAGTGATATCTATCCTTAAAAAGGATGAAAGACCTGGTTTTATGGGACTTGGTGGTTATGAGGACTCATATGCACAGGATATCAAGAACCGTATGACACGTATCAGAAATGAGCTTGAAACTATACAGAAGGATAATGAGTCCTTGCGGACACACCGCCATTCAAAAGGCTTCTCACTTGCAGCCCTTGCAGGTTACACTAATGCAGGAAAAAGCACTCTTTTCAATGCACTCGTGGATGAAAATGTCGAGTCAAAGGACATGTTGTTCACCACACTGTTGCCTACCACAAGATCACTTAAAGTAGAGGGTCGTGACATTCTTATCACGGATACTGTAGGATTTATAGAAGACCTTCCACACTGGATGGTTGATGCTTTCAGGTCAACACTTGATGAGATATTCCTTGCAGATGTTGTTCTTCTTGTAGTGGATTCATCGGAGCCTTTCGAGACTGTACGCAAAAAACTTCTTGTATGTCATGAGACAATGTGGGATCAGTTGCAGGATGTTGCCATTGTGACTGTTTTTAACAAGATAGACCTAATCACAGATGATGAACTGCAGGAAAAGTTCACAGGTCTTGCGTATCTTGCACCTAACTCTGTTGCTGTATCTGCAAAAACCGGTTTTGGATTTGAACAACTCAAATCCGAGATTAGAAACATTCTTCCTGAATGGAAAAGGATAGAACTTATAATACCACTATCAGAAGAAGGTATGTCACTTGTAGCATGGATATATGATGAGGGGCTTGTTCACGATATCAATTACACTGATGTAATTTCAATTGATTTTGAAGCAAGGGATAAAGTTATAAATAAAGCCATATCTTTAGTGAATGGACTATCATAACATGTATATACAGCTGTGAGATGTAAAATTTTTCATATACAGCGTTATATATATATGCTATCAGGTAGTTAGTACATATGCGAACGGGAAAACACTCTAATGTACCACCAATCCTATCCAACCACCCAACCACCAAAATTCTATCCCCGTTCGCAGTTTTTCTATTAATCACACATTGTTTGATTCGACCTTCGTTTTAAACGTTGAATCTAAATATCTTTATTAACCTTTACGACCAAGTTGCTTACATGAAGTTCGATCTTCACGTTCATTCCTGTTATTCCAAAGACAGCAACGCCAGTCTGGATGATATTCTTGAATCTGCTGCTGAAAATGGGCTAGATGGGTTTGCAATATGTGATCACGACCGCATAGAAGGCGGTTTTGTCTGTGCAAAAAGAGCAGAAGAGCTCGGCTCAAAACTGATTGTCATTCCAGGTGTTGAAGTTAGTTCCTCAAAAGGCCACATACTTGCTCTTGGGATCACTGAGCCGATTGAACCTGGACTCAGTCCAGAAGAGACCATCAAAAAGGCACGTCAGCAGGGAGCAGTAGTTATAATACCACACCCCTTTAAACTGACATCCCATGGAATAGGTTATATTGAGGGTCTGGATGCAGATGCAATCGAAGTCCTTAATTCAAGGTGTGTGACCGATGGCCCCAATAATAAAGCCCGAGAAGCCGCAGAAGAACTTGGATTTCCTATGGTTGGCGGAAGTGATTCACATGAAGCGGAAATGGTTGGCAGGTCATATACTGAAATTGATACTAACGCCACAACCGCTGAAGAAGTGCTGGATGCTATCAGGACAGGAAAGACAAGTCCTGGAGGCGGAAAAACACCGATGTCATTTGTGGTAAAACAAATGTTCATAGGGCATATGAATAAACTCACAAGACGTCTTGGAATGAGATAAAAAATAAGCAGTCATGATTTAAATTATATCTCATCCATAATTAGAGGTATATCTTCCGGTTTTTCCAGTATGCTAATGCCTTCCAGTTCCTTTATTATCTCTACGTTCCTTGCATCGATATCCCTTACTTTAAGCTCAACAGGACCGCCTTTTATTGCATTGTAGTTGCAGAGGTCTTTACAGATACCACAGCCACTGCATTTGAGCAGATCTATCTGATCGGTTATCGCACCATTTGGACAATTATCCTTTGGAGGACATGAGTCACATTTCTGGCATTTTTCCCTGGCAATGCCATAAGGAAGCTCTGATATAACAACACCTGCAATATCAACAGGGACCACATATACAGGCACACCACCTTTTACAGCCTGGGCAACCGCGTTGCTTACAAGTGAATCTGCCGTGCCGTGTGCTATCTTGGAAACCGTATTTGATGTGGCTGGTGTGACTACAAGGGCATCATATTTGTCTAGCAGGAAACGTCCGGTCTTAGGCCAGCTCTTACCCTGCTGCGTTTCAAGGAAAACTTCCTCTAGGTATTCACCGCAGGATATCTTTTCCAGTTCCTGCTCAAGTCCATACATCCTCACAACTTCTTCGGCAGCACTGGAAAGGAAAGTGTTCACTCTGATATCGTATTCACTTTTCATCTGGCTGAATATTTCAAAACTTGAGGTGAGAAAATGGCCTGCTCCGGTAATTCCCCATGCTATCGTTTTTGCCATAGGGAGAAAATAGTCCTTCTGTGTTATATACTTTAATATACTTGATTTTGCATTGAATCCGAATGATTACAGATAACCATAGAGCAGTTTCATGGCTTCCTTTTCTTTTTCCCCGCCGCATTTATCCACAATATCACCATATGCCTTGATGAGTTTGAGGTACTTGTCCTCACCTGTAAGCTGGTATCTGGTTGCATGGATGCATGCCTCAATTACACCAAAAATCCCACGATTTGGAGCTCTTATCCGGCATTTATTGACATGTGTTCTCAAAGGAATGAGTTCAGCAACCAGAGCGTCAGATGTGAGTTTAATATTGATACATTCAAAAGCCACCCAGCACTGTGCCTCCTTGAGAGCTACGATAGTCCTTCCATTAACATTGGTAGAGTCAAATTCAGAGTCTTTCAGATCGGAAAATGTTGAGTTTACAAAAGTGATGGCATCCCATGTGGTATTTGCAACAAGGACCTTTTCTGACAACACATTATCATAAGTGGTGGACCCTTTAAAAAGACGCACAAAAAGTTTGTCATTTCTGCGAATAATACCCATGGGTGCAGCATTCATAGACCATCCTCGATTTGTTGTAACAATAGTTTCCGAAATGCCTTCGTATATCCCGTAATCCTCAAGATTCAATTTTATGTGCATTAAAATCGGACTCCGGCAAGTAATGCTATGAACAGACCTGCAATGACCATATCTGCTGTGGAACCCGGGTTTATCTTCTTTTGAAGAAGCTCCTTATCCAGTTTCTCGATCAATGGTAATATACTATTAAAGTCTTCACCGATATTATACATTTGCTCAAGTATCCCTTTAGCTTTTTCAGATACATAAAGAGCCGTATTCGTATCATATTTAGTGCTTATGAATGTGTCTTCATTCTCAGAAAGCATCTTCAGAAATGCATAAACGGTAACATTATTAATATCAGCCTGAAGCCTGGGAGCTTCCAGGCCGTTCATACCATCAATTATCAGTTCCGCACAACGGGCACATCTCTTAAAACCCGTGACCCATTCATTGGCTATGATATCATAACCTCTGGCAATGTCCATGAGTTTGTAAAGGCTCATGTCCTTTTCATGGAGCTCATCTATAGCACTGTTGCTTTGAAGATCGAATTCATCAACGGAATTGACCTTGACACCTGCAACATCAAAACAACTATAGAAATCCACTGAATCTGCAGTTGTAGTATTTTTGACTATCCTGTAAGCAGACTCTGTTAGTTGCTGGATAGTAAATGTTTCATCTTCCTCAAACAGCTCTCCGGCAGCCATTGCAAAAGGTATCAGTAACAGAAAAGCCCCGAAATGGGTATTGCCGCCTTTCTGCCAGCACATGCTTTCATTAACTGCGCTTTTTATAAGTCTCCCTACACCAGTCTCGCAGGAAACTGCTTCTTCAATTACAGGATAAACAGCACTTGCAGATGCAAGGAAGTGCTCGTATCTTGTATCTTCATAATCACTGAACCTGTCAATATTCCCGGGTTTAGGTGAAGAGGAAACCTCAAGACACATGGCAAGCTGCGCACACCGTGCAATATGTGCTGGCAGAGGATAAGCCCCCCTGTCAATTGTGTAGAGAGAATCGATCATCTGTACCTTCTTCTATCTTCTAGCTAAGATGTGATTTTAATTTTGCTATTCATGCCTGACTGTTGATAGGCTTTTTAGCGTGCTCAAGTATGTAATCTGCAAGTTCCTTTTTAAGGCGCATGTACTCTGAATCTGAAAGACCAAGGGTTTCAAGTACTCCATCTCTCAGATAGCATGGTTTTGATATCTTACAGCACCATACAAGACTGCCAAAACATGTGCTATCGCCATATTCAAGCATTGTGCCTTTTGCAAATTCCATCTTTATATCTGCAAATTCCTGTGCGGAATAGCCAAGCTTGGAAATGTTGTGGTGAACCGGACATGGTTTTACAGGCAGGCAGCAGAATGCAAGTCCTCTAAGGTCGCCTTCACCGCGGCAAACATGTTTAGGTGCGTTGTACCAACCCATGTCTTCCTGCTGTATTGAGATCCTGTTCACAAGCTGACTTATTATGCCAGGCTCATCCAGAACAACACGTGCCACAGAAACCATTTCAGCTCCCCTTGTGAACATATCCTTTGCAGCCTCAATGTCAGTGACAGAGTTGTTGCAAATGAGGAACATTCTGGTAGAGTCGCGAATCTCTTTTATGAGTTTCAGGTCTGCACCGGTACCTTCCTTCATGGCATCAAGGTGAAGTATGTCTGCACCGGCAGCTTCTATTGCTTTTACAAGTTCAATATCATCAACAACATTTGCACGTACTTTTACAGAGAGCACGACCCCTGTTTCCTTGACCTTTGATATCCATTCGCTAAGCTTTGGAATATCATTTAGCAATGCCTGTCCGACACCGATATCTGTCATTTCCTTTTGTCTGCAGTGGGCATCAAGTTCAAGTATGGCACCGGCATCCTTTACAATCTCTGCTGCCTTTATGAGAGGGTCGACCTTTGAGCTCCTCACATTAATCCCGACAACAGGCCCTTCATTCATAGCTTTTATCTCGTTCTCTATAACCTTAAGAGGCTCATGGGACTCAAATTCCTTTCTTCCACGGGAAACCATTTCTGCAGCGGCTTTCTGTGTTGCAGAGTCGAGGTTATATCCTCCAAGGATCACAAGTCCTGCATCATTTGCTTTATCATTCGCAAAAGTACTGTTTGTAATTCCCCCCATGGGTGCAAGCGCTATTGGATTTCTGAAAGAGAAATCACCTACCTTAATATCAAAAAGATCATCAGACACGTTTTTACCTCAGGTAAATATAATATATATCAAGATTGATTTGAATTGTCTTCTATGCCGCTGAATAATGATAGGTTCTATTATTAAAATTGCGCCTTGTTTTGAGTTATTTTCCTGCAAAATAGTGTTTAGGCTTAAAGCCTATATACTATCAGCACAGACATTTAAAATAACCATAGATTCACACATATGAGTCTATGAATAATGTAAATGTGGAGGTAAATTCATGAACTGTATTGTTTGTGGTATTGAAAGTGAAACAAAGTATTGTGATGAGTGTGGAAAGGTAATGGATGAGGTAATAAGAACCGTAGGAGAAAAGCGCTGGAATGCAATTGATGATTGTTCTTTCATCTATCCGATGGTTCTCAGGGTTGCCAGAGGTGAGCTTACAGTCCATGATATAATCCAGGCTCTTGAAGTCGAGGATTAATCATCTTTCTTTTTTTAAATAGAAACATATTTCCAAAAAAAAGTGATCATCAGACTTACGTGTTAATCTTTAAGTTTCTCCAAACACTTTCTTTAAGGTCTGATATTTGAGTAATACCATTTGATTTAACATTATACCATTGATTTTCCGATATGGAAAATTTCACCCAAGTCATTTTTTTTTAGGTTATTTTCATGGCAGATCCAAATTATCATTTGTATCAAGTTCCCAGAATGGATTAAATGCGACCTCAAATAAATGTCCGTCTAAATCCTTAAAGTATCCGCTGTAACCTCCCCAGAATACTTTTTGTGCCGGTTTTACAATTGTTGCCCCAATCTTTTTTAGATGTTCGAGAACATCTTCAACTTCTTTTTCACTTTTAGCATTGTAGGCAAGTGAAATTCCAGAAAATCCTGTAGTTTCATCTTTTACTGTTGCATCATCAGCTAAAAGATTTCTTGGATAAAGAGAGAGAACAATTCCTCCAAGCGGAAACAATGCAAGATGATCCTGACTTGCAGAAGATCTTTTCCAACCTAACCCTTTCTCATAAAACTCAACTGATCTTTCGAAGTCGCTTACTCCAAGTGTAATTACATTAATTTTTTGTCTCATATTATACCTCTGGCATAATCAATTTATCTCGTTTTTTCTTCAATTCCTGTGCAGTTTAGCACAAGAAAATGGCAATGAATGCGCAGCTTCTGAGAGCCGGATAGTTGAATTCTTAACGTATTACAGCAGGCAAAAGGCTATTCCTATTAACAATAAAAATGCACTTTCATAGTTTTATTATTTTACATTCAGATAGATTTCAGAAACATTTTTTATGGGAAACACCATTTCTGTCAACATGATACAGGATATTCTTATCCCATTCATTCTTGTAGGTCTGGCGGAACTGGGAGATAAGACACAATTAGCTGTACTTGTTTTGTCCACGAAAACAAGAGAATACGCTCGTTTACTTGCCGGAGTGATGCTGGCCTTTATTCTGACAGATGGTCTGGCAATCCTTCTTGGAAATGTTATTGCAAACAGAATACCAATGGATTACGTGCGTATTGGTGCCGGGGTCATGTTCATCCTTTTTGGTGTGATAACACTGGTCAACAAAGATGAAGAGGATGAAGAAGGTACATATGAATTAAAAAGTCCTTTTATGTCCGGTTTTGGTCTTATCCTTGTATCTGAGATGGGAGACAAGACACAACTTGCATCTGCACTTTTTGCAACACAGTACAATCCGGTTATGGTATTCATAGGTGTCATCCTTGCACTGTTCCTGCTCTCTTCAATGGCAGTATATATAGGCAAGATGCTCATGGAGAAGATCAATAAAAACACTATTTCCAGAGCTGCAGGTGTTCTCTTTATTGTAATCGGTATTTCATTCTTCCTCTGAAGTACGGTTATTTTTCCTTCCTTTTTTGCAGTCAAAACAAAAATTAATAAGGCAGGAGTTTTAACATTAATAAAGGAGGTTTTACAATAGTACATATACTCAGGTGCAAGGATCTTGGCTTCAATGATGATTTTATAGTCATTGACAATGACCCGAAAAAAGCAAAGGAAAGAATGAAGGAACATGTCCTGACCGAGCACAAGGAAGAATTTGAATCACTATCAGACTTCCATCAGGAAGAGATCATTTCCAAAATGGATTTCCTGCTCACACGCGGTTGTGGCTGTGGAGTGCTTAAGCTCTAAGCCATCATTTATATTTTACTCACCCTTTACTGTTTACTTTGCTGAGAATTGTCCTTTTTTGTTCTGAAAACAACATAAATAGCTGCAAGCAAAAGAGGAAATCCTATTCCTAAAAGCAATACCTCAAATCCGTCATCTGAAGCATCAAATCCATTCACATGGAACAGACTGGTGTCAGTTTTTGTTACAGCTCCAGAGAACATGAATAGAAATAGTACCGTCAACAGCGTAATACCAACAATAAGATACCTGTTATATTTCATACCAACCATCTTAGTTGTTTAATTGGATTATAAATAAATGTTGTGATTCATATCCAATAATTTTAAGATGACGTGTTATTTTTAAATAGAATATGAAATTTCAATGAGATATTAAATTATAATAGTGTTGAAAGTCCACACGACATATTAGTACGCTATTGTCACAAGCTATATATCATTTGATTTCATCTCAGCTATTGAGAGAGGAAGGACGGCCGCCGGGTCATTTGACCTGAGGAAAGTCTCCCCACCTTCTAAACACACGAATGCCTGTAAAGGGCATCGGGCGAGAGCCCGGGCAGTTGCTTTGCAACTCATGTGCTCTGCACATGCTGGCACAGAAACGATACCGTACCATGTCAATGCAATGATGCTGAAAAAGCTGAGGTCTCATGGAATGCGGATGGAACGGCGAATCCTCGTGGGTGCAAGTCAGTAGTAGGGGGCAATGGTTGTTTAGACCATTCCCGAAGTTTATGTACGCGTAGCCGAATGCCGTCAATGCAGCTCTTATGAGCACATCATCCTGCCGGTCGGGATGAATGTATTGCATTAACAGAAGGGAGCTTACTCTCCTCACTCAACAATAATCTAATTTTAAGTGTTAGCTTTTGAGCCAGGAAGTAAGAATTCTGTAATAAATTTTTTAGCTAGATCTTTATACGTTTTGTTGAAAGCTGCCACTTCCAGATACATTTCAAAGAGCTCATTGCTGCTGTTTAGCGCATTAAATACTTTTTCCGGCTGACTTTGCATCAATTTTGCAAGGTAAAGTGAATACTTAAGATGTTCGCCAAATTCTGCATAGCACTTATTTTCATATTCCTTAAGTTTTCCTTTATTGCCTATGTTCATTGCAACAATTTCTGCCGCAATCTGTCCGGATCTTATGGCATAGGGCAAGCCCTCACCTGTCAGCGCATCAACGAAACCTGCTGAATCTCCGCTTAACAGAACTCTGCCTTTCACAAGTTTTCTTTTATGACCACCACATGGGAGTATATGCCCCCTTAGTTTGTACTCTCCGTTAAATCCATTATCTGCAAGGAATTTCTTCATGGTTTGTTTTGGATGTGGGGAATATTTTGCCATAGCACTTCCAAAACCTATGGAAAAATTATCATCATGCGGGAAAATCCAACCATATCCCATTCCTTCAGGACTAAAGTCTATTTCAATCACATCATTAGGTCTGTCAATATTTTTGCAGTCTATTTCAGTAACAAGACATACACCATATTCCTCTCTGCTATCAGGTTCCCTAACATGATTTTTAAGTGTACAAAGCGCACCGGTTGCAATAACCACAAATTTGCATTTATAGGTGTTTTTATCTGTTGTAACTGTTACTGAATCCTTTTCCGGTAAAATACCAGTGGCTTTTTCCCCTAAATTTACATCTATTCCTGTTTCTTTTGCCTTTTCAAGCAGGAAATTATCAAAAGTGCTCCTTGTTACAAGGAAATTTATGATATCATCCTTGTGAAATTCAACAACTTGGTCCCGGTAGCGAAGTTTTCCTTTAAAAACAGACTTTTTGATTAACTCTGCAGATATATCAAAATCCAGATAGGATATTGTATGCCCTGATATTGCTCCTCCGCATGGTTTATACCTGGGAAATATCTCTTTTTCTAAAATCAGTGTTTTAAGCCCTTTCTGTCCTGCGATTCTGCCAGCCGACGAACCTGAAGGACCTGCTCCTATGATTATAAGATCATATGTCTTCGCATCCATCTATATTCAATATTAACTTGAAAGTATTTTAAGTGTTTCAATTACTTTATCGTAGTCAACCTTTGTGTTGAAACATCCATCATTAAGCATTGGAATACCATACGTTACGATTTTCTTGCCTTTAAGGCCCATCATAACCTTATTTAGCTCATAATCACATGCAATGAGTAAGGCTGCATCGTAATTTTTTTCTTTAAGAACATGCTTTACAAACGATGAGCCTGTTACAATGTAAAGATCATATCCATATTTAGGAGCGTCTATTTTCAATTGGCTGAAGACACATTTACCACATTTGATGCATTGTATCCCGGTTCTTTTTGAAGAAGCAGGGCAATCCATTGCACGCATGCAATGAGGAGCTATGATCATACGTTTATTGGTTTTCTTAAAACTATTCCTGTTGGAGATGTTCTTCAGGGATACCATCCATTTATCAAGAATACGCGGATCTGAAAACTTATAGAAGAAATATTTCAGTGGCATATAGAAGAAATCCAGTATGCCTGCAAAGAATCCCGCAAGCCATACATGCCTGTTCAGGCTGATACGACTGACCAGCAGTGCTATTGCTGCCAGCAGGAATGAAATGATAAGTAAGAGAGTCACAATAATGCCAATTACCCTATACATCGTCGCATTCCTCCATCTTCCTTATGACCTCATCCACATCAACCTGGGTATCATAGCAACCATCCCGCAGCAGTGAAACGCCCTGTACGACCATAAATGGTGATGCTCCCTGCATGGACTCTGCAAGTTCAGGATAACAAGCTACCCCTATACAACTTTCCGGCCGATGCGCTTTGATGATCTTTTTCACAAAACTGCCTCCGGGAATAATATAAACTTCAAAGTTTCGTTCTTTGGCAGCTTTACATATGGCTCCGATATCACACAGACCACACAATTTACATTCGTATCCTATTAAAGGGTCACAACGAGCTTTACAGTTCGGATGCCTGAGACACTGAGGAAGAAACACGACCCTGCCATTTTTGATCTCTTTGAACTTATCAAGCATTACAGCATTACGAACCTCTACAAGAATCTCGTCTACAAGCGTATCTTTAATACTGAACACCCTGCATATCCACTTTGCAGGTCCGTAGAACAGATAAAGAATGAAGAGAACAAAATTAGGAAACAATATTTTGTGTTTCTTGAAACTGTAAGCACCAACCAATAGCGCTATTGATAGTACTACAAGTACAGTCACAAATATAAGAATAAAGACTTTTCCAAGTAATTCATAAGGGATTTGCATGAGAAAAGTAAATAGTACGAATAAGTATATTCAATTTGCCCTAAAAATAAAAGATAGAGTGATAAAATCACTCTGGTGCATCGCTGAGGTCAATTCCCATTGCTTCTGCAGCAAGAACTACTACATCCTCAACTTCAAGTTCCTTTGCGCCTATTGCATCCCTACCGTCACTGAGATTCCTTTTACAGAATGGGCATGCACTTGAAAGGAGTTCTGCGTTGGTTGCAAGTGCGTCTTCAACACGGGTTGAAGCAACACCGAGTGCGAGATCAGGAATACCTGCTTTTACTCCACCGCCAGCTCCACAGCAGCGCTGGTTCTCTTCGATCCTTTCCATCTCAATGAACTCAATACCTGGAATTGCTTCAAGTACAGCTCTTGGAGGTTCAAAGACACCAACGTGACGTCCGAGGTGACATGGGTCGTGGTATGTGACCTTCTTATCAATGGACTTCTCCCAGTTGATCTCTCCCTTCTCGATGAGATCCTGCAGGTACTGTGTGATGTGCATTACCTTAAATGGAAGTTCCTTTTCTGTGAGTCTTGGCCAATCGATAAGTGACGCTCTGAAACATCCTGCACATGCGTAGAGTACAATCTTTGCACCCTTTGCCTTGATGTTATCAATGTTCTTCTGGGCATTTACTTTTGCAGTGTCATTGACGAAATACTGACCGGTTCTGATAAGTGCTGAACCACAGCATATCTCATCCTCACCAAGCATTGTGAACTTGATTCCAAGCTTGTTAAGAAGACGTGTTGTTGCAAGAGCAAGTTTCCTCTGCTTGAGTTCTGCGGTACATCCACCGAAGTAAAGGATCTCTGCCTTATCTTCTACCTGAATGTCATCAGGGAACCAGTTGATCCTGTTTGCATTGTCTTCCATGTATGGGTTCTTGTACTCACCAATGAGCTTGAGGAAAGCACCCTGCTTGCCGAATGGACCGTTTCCGCGCTTTACAAGGTTTGCACGCATGGATTCCCAGAGTTCTACGGTGTTAATTGCTGATTCACAGACTGTTGCACACATACCGCATGTTGTACAGCCGTATACATCGTTCTTGAACTGTTCGATATCTTCCTCTGGAATCTCTTTTGGACCGAAGAGCTTTGCACGAAGTCCATAGGACTGGTTCATGTATTCTCTCCACCTGAGGATCTTGTCTCTTGGTGCAAGTCCTGGATCCTGTCCGGATGCATCGTATGTTGGACACCATTCCACACATTCGCCACAGCGGCTGCATGAGTCAAGTTCCATAAGCTGAACAGCTGTAAAGTTTTCAGTTGTAATGGATGGTTCACGTTTTGCCATTTTATTCTCCTCCCTTGTTTGCAAGGAGTGCAAGTGGAATTGCTATTACGTGTATATACTTACTGAATGGAATATATGCAATACAGAACAGAAGTGAAATAACCACGTGGAAAAGTGCCATTGGTGGTGCGAATTCAGAGTCAATTCCGAATCCCCAGATTCTGCCTGTTCTGATACCATCAGAAATGAATCCTGAAATGGTAATAATAGTAAGTCCTATAAGAAGAATAGAATCGTATGCGATTGTTGCCTCTCTGACCTTTACAACAAAGAGCCTTCTGTAGATCGCGATTACAATACCGATGAGCAGTATGTAACTGAATACGTCATTTGGAACTGAAAGAAGCTCTCTGAATGTCTCAGGGATCATGAACCATGGAAGTGAATGAGCATATCCTACCTTCTCGCCTATCAAGTGTATCATCTCAACAGCGAACATTGCACCGGACATTGCAAAAAGAGTCATCCAGCCTACGAAAATAGTGAAGTGCATAAACCATCTGAGAGGGCTTCTTCTCAGGATCCTTCTCTGGAAAAGGATGTCAAGTACAAATGTTTCAAGAACGGACTGATTGTGAACATGTGCATGCTCACTCATCTGATACATGAGCATTTTAGGGAATGCCATTATACTCTTAGATGGGGAAGCACCATATCCTGTGGAGCCCATACCCCATTTCTTTAAGTTAATGTACATTCCTACAACAAAAATACCCATGGCAAGAATAGAGATGAGCATCATCTGCACAAAAGTAACCCTTAGTGCATCGGTTACACCGGCAAAATAATCCATATTTTTCTTCTCCTGATATTATTATAAAGATATAATTATTATAAATATTAGCTATGCTTTACTTTAAAATAACCAGTTTGGTTTGCATGATTGTGGTGCCGATATTATTTAAAGATTTTCATCATTAAAATCTACATCGGCTGACGTGTTGTTGTGCTCAATCTCCACACAATTGACGATAAATAATTAATTAACCTTATATGTCGTCACATGCTTAATTAGTCGAAGAACAAAAAAGAAGCAATAGGTAGACTTTACAAATGGACCTTAAAATTGTGCTCGTTGAACCTCTATACCAGGGAAATGTAGGTTCAGTTACAAGAGCAATGAAGAATTTTGGATTCTCTGACCTTGTACTTGTAAATCCCTGTAAGTTATCAGACGAAGCAAAAGCCATGTCCTCTCATGCAAGGGATCTTCTGGAAAACGCAAAGAGAGTTTCAAGTCTGGATGAGGCCATTGCGGATTGCAGTATTATAATAGGTACTACAGGTATAGCAGGGTCAAGATTCGATTTGCATCTCAGAGTACCCGGATATTCTCCAAAAGAGATGAAAGAACGCCTTTCAGGTCTTGAAGGAAAAGTGGCAGTTCTTTTTGGAAGAGAAGATAATGGGTTCACCAGAGAAGAACTTAAAAAATGCGATCTGATAATGACAATTCCAACATCGGAAGTCTATCCTGTCATGAATCTCTCACATGCTGTTGCAGTTGTTCTTTATGAGTTCAGTGATATCAAAAGTGCACAGGCCCCTCTTGCAGACTCAAGGGATATGAGAATACTATATGAACATTTTGCAGAACTTCTTGATGCTATCGACTACCCTGAACACAAAAAGGAAAAGACGAATCTGATGCTTAAAAGGATATTTGGAAGATCCTGCCTGCTCTCTAGGGAAGTCCACACATTGCATGGAATTTTCAGGAAGATACAGAGAAAATCCGGCAATAATTACGAAGATGAGAATACCGATTGTGAAAATTAGAATAGACAGTAAGGGATGTGTTTCGAAATGTTCATATCATTTGAAACCTATGTTGCATTCCCTAAATGATTTTTAACTAATTATTGATTGAACATGACTGAAGGTAAGTGGGACGAAAAATTCGTAGTGTTCCTTAAAAAATACTATTGGGATGATATTCTTCAATTGGCTAATAGCTATCCCGACCAGCGCAGCTTGGAAGTGGACTTCTACGATCTAGATGTTTTTGACAGGGAAATAGCAAACGAACTTCTTTTTAACCCGGATGAGGTACTGCCAAGTGCTAACAATGCACTCCAGCAGATCGATCTTCCGGTAGAGAAAAAACTAATTGACGCTAAAGTGCGCTTTGTCAAGATCCCGAACAAGATACCAAACAGGGATCTTAGAAGTAAGCACCTTTTACAATTCGTTGCCATCGAAGGAATGATACGCAAAGCAACAGAAGTACGTCCTAAGGTGCTTAATGCCGCATTCCAGTGTATGCGCTGTGAACATGTGACAATGGTCCCCCAGAATGAGATCAAATTCGTTGAGCCAGTGGAATGTGAGAATGAAACATGTGGTCGAAAAGGACCATTCAAGATCCTTGTCAACCAGTCTGTTTTCGTCGATGCCCAGAAACTTCAGATACAGGAATCTCCTGAGAACCTCAAAGGCGGTACTCAACCTCAGAGTCTTGATGTTGATATTGAAGATGACCTTGCAGGTCTTGTAAAACCTGGTGATCGTGTTATAATCAACGGAGTGCTTCGCTCTCACCAGCGAACCACAAGAGAGGGAAAATCTCCTTTCTATGACCTTGTACTGCATGCAAACTCCATTGAATACACTGATCTTGAATTCGATGAGCTGGAAATAACACCTGAAGAGGAAGAAGAGATACTTGCCCTGAGTCGTGATCCTGAGATATACCAGAAAGTTATCGGGTCAATTGCTCCTTCAATTTACGGTTATGAAGATGTAAAAGAAGCTCTTTCACTTCAATTATTCTCAGGTGTTGCAAAACACCTCCCTGATGGTTCAAGGGTACGTGGTGATATTCACATGCTCTTTATGGGAGACCCGGGTGTAGCTAAAAGTCAGTTGCTAAGATACATGGTAAAACTCTCACCTCGTGGTGTTTTTGCATCCGGTAAAAGTGCATCATCAAGTGGTCTTACCGCAGCAGCCGTTCGTGATGACCTTGGAGACGGCCGTTGGACACTGGAAGCCGGTGCGCTTGTTATGGCAGACATGGGAATTGCTGCAGTGGACGAGATGGATAAAATGAGCACCGAAGATAAAAGTGCACTCCACGAAGCTATGGAACAGCAGACCATCAGTGTTGCAAAGGCGGGAATCCTTGCCACATTGAAATCCCGTTGTGCGCTCCTTGGTGCAGCTAACCCAAAATACGGTCGTTTTGACAGGTACGAAGGTATTGCCCAACAAATCAACATGCCACCTGCCCTTATTTCAAGGTTTGACATGATATTTGTCCTTCTGGATACCCCGAACGAAGACATGGACTCCAAGATAGCAAAGCATATTCTCAAATCACACTATGCAGGTGAACTCTCAGAACAGCGCAAGAACCTGCCTTCAAGTACTATAACCCAGGAACAGGTTGATGGTCATATGGAAGTTATCAAACCTGTAATTAATCCTGATTTTCTTAGAAAATACGTAGCATATTCAAGAAGGAATATCTTCCCTGTAATGGAAGATGAGGCCCGTGACCATCTTGTGAAATTCTATATGGACCTGCGAAGGATGGGAGACGGAAAAGATGCACCTGTCCCGGTCACAGCACGTCAGCTTGAAGCTCTTGTAAGACTTGCAGAGGCCAGTGCACGTCTGAGACTCAGTAACGTTGCAACCATGGATGATGCAAAAAGAACCACAAGAATCGTATATTCATGTCTCAGACAGGTTGGTGTCGACCCGGACACCGGGGCATTCGATGTGGATGTAATTGCCTCTGGTACAAGTAAGAGTCAGAGGGACAGGATCAAGACTATCAAGGAAATCATAAAGTCAGTCGGAGAAAAGCACCCCGGTGGAAAAGCCCCACTTGAAGAGGTTTATGCAGAAGCCCAGAACCAGCAGATAGACAGGCAACATGCTGAAGACCTTATTGCACGCATGAGGCGTTCCGGCGATCTTATTAAACCCGACAAAGAACATGTAAAAGTAGTTTAGAATCAGGAGTGAAGTGACCTCATGTATCTGAAAATCCATAAATCAGGCGATAGCACAATTGTTGCTCTGTGTGACAGAGAACTTATTGGAAAGACACTTAAAGAAGGTAACATAAAGGTTACTATAACTGAAGAATTCTACAAAGGAGAACTCATATCCAGGGAAGAAGCAGTTGAAATTCTTTCAACAGCAGGAAATGTAAATATCTTTGGGGAAAAAGCAGTATCTTGTGCCATTGAATGTGGGGTTGTAGATAAGAATAATGTAAAGATCATTAATGAAGTAGCACATGCCCAGGTATTTCGGATATAATTGCTACGAGGTTTTGTTATGAATAACGAGATGGCGGATCAGGGCGCAGAGAACAGTGCGCCACATACCTATGACAGGAAAGAGCTTATTGAAGCCGTTGTAGTGAAACACAAAAAGTACATTGATGAATACACTACTGAATTCAATGAGATTGGAAGCAAAATGAAGGAACTTCAGGACAACATCGATTCTTCCAAAAAGAACAGAACAGAGGTTCTGGAAAAGATCGAGATACTGGCTGAAAAGAGACAGTTGTTCTATCACCAGGCAGAGAAATTACTGGATGAACTCGCAGAATCTGTATCTAGTAGCGATTTTACCCGTGAGAAATCTAATGTTATGGATAAATTATCCAAAGTAAAAGGTTCACTGAGTCCCGAAGAGGAAAAAAAGCAGGTTGATTTGATCCTTCAGAGTATCTCAACACTGGGGTCAAAGGCATCCGGCATCGATAGTCAACTTGCAGTAATTAGCGAAAGAATAAAAGATGCTATTGGGTACAAAATAGAAATGAGCTCAATAGACAGTTCTGAAGAATCATTCAACAGCAACATGTCTTCCTGTGAAGAAGGAATAAAAGAGATCGAACCACGTTACAAATGGCTGGAGAACAGAATCAATAGTCACAAGGAAGCTATGGGATACTGGGAAAAGCAGCCACTTTCCAGTGACAAGCAGGAGGTTGAAGCATGAGCGATATCGACGTTTCATCAATGAATGAAAAAGACCTCAAAAATAAGGTGAACGACCTTCGTACCCAGATAGGCCACCATGAACGCGAGCTTAAAGGTATTTTCCGCGAACTCAAACTTCACCGCACAAACACCGATGATCTGAAAAAGAAAAGAGACAAGCTGAACGGCCAGGTAAAAGAACTGGTGGGGAAAGCACGCAATTCAAAATCAAAAAGAGATGAAATAAATGCAAAGATCTCTTCACTGAAAGCATCCAGAAATGCTGTCAATGAAAAAAGCCGCTCATTCTCAGATAATATCAACGAGTTCAAGACAAAAAGAGATGAACTCAACAAATTGTCAAAAGGAAGTGTAGAAACACTGTCAAAAGCCTATGCCGCTGACCTTGAACTTTTCCTTAATGCAGATATTCCATTGAAACATGAGATTGACCTTTTCGGAAGGCTCCTTGACCTGAAAGAACGTCTTGGAGCAGCTTTTGATGCAAACGCAATGCATGAGAAACTCATGGAAACCTATGCAGAATCCAAGGAAGTGTTTGAGTCCAGAGACGACTTTGGTAGTGAGATCGGTAAACTTGCTGAAGAGTCACAGAAATATCACCTTGAGATGATAGAACTCTACAACCAGGCCGATGAACTGAGAAAGGCAGCAGATACCGCTCACTCACAAATATCCGAGAAATATGCAGTTACTGCACCTATCAGAGAAAAGATCGATCCACTCAAAAAGAAAATAGCAGCCCTCAGAGAAGAACTTGATGTTTATCTTAGCAAACTCAATGACATTCAGGTTGAAAAGGATGATAAGAAGCAGGAAGAACATCTTGTTGTTGCAAAAGAGAAACTTGAGAAGAGTGGTCGTCTGAGTCTTGAAGACCTGAAAGTCCTTATGGAAAAGGGAGATCTGAAGTTCTGATCGTTCCCTTTCTGACTTTTTTATTGCAATTTCATTTTACTTTTTAATAGCAACTCTGCACAATATTAATGCGGATATGCATGCAAATGCCTGAAGTATAGTAAATCCACCAGTCTGTACCGTGGACGGATCTCCGGTTGAATTCTGGTCTTCTTCCTGGACAGAATTATTTGTCGTTTCTACAATTTCAGGCTCTGGATAATCGTCATCCAGATATTGATACACAGGTTTGAAAGTGATAAGTTCTCCCCCGGGACTTACATAGATCGTATCTACAGTAATACTAAGGATTTCTGAACTTTTAGAATATGCAAAAATATCACCTTCGGACAGGATATCGTCCTGTAACAATTCACCGTCATGTAAAAGCTTCACCCACACCTGTTTTTTATCCGGGTTAACACTTTTGACACTTAATGAATAGCCCTGATAGAAATCCCAGGAATCGCCAGTTGTCAGGAATATTCCCGTACCATTTATTAATACAGTATCTGTACCCATATCCATGCCCAAAGCTGAATTGATATGCAGAGGCTCAGCATTAACTGCCGTTGTTATGGTACTTAAAAGAAAAAAAATAAAGAAAACAGAACAAGTCCTTTTCAGAAAATCCATGAAAGGTCACTTCATCAACTAATCACTGTAACGGCAATTTCCGGCAATGATCTCGTGTTTTTTATTATTTTTGTCAAGAACAACAAGTGCACCTTTTTCAGTGATACCAACTGCTTTTCCTTCAATAAGCTTTATAGGAGTTGTAACCTTCACATTTCTTCCAATGGTATCTGAAAGATTTATCCACTCATCTACGATCTCAGCAAACTGCCTTGTCTTGAACCTTATATATTGCTGTTCAAGTTCATAGAGAAGAGAAGCCAGGAAAGACGTCCTGTCAATTGGTTTTCCAATTTCATTTGCAATACTGGTGGAATCTCTTCTAATATCATCTTTCAGGTCAGGAAGTTTGACATTTACATTAATACCTATTCCAAGGACAACATAATCTACTTTCCCGATCTCAGCACTAACTTCTGTTAGTATTCCGCATATCTTCTTACCTTTGACAAGTACATCATTGGGCCATTTGATATGAGCATCCACACCCATATTCCTGAGAGTATTGGCCACGGCAATACCTGCAACCAGAGTCACCTTTGACAGATTCTCAAGAGGGATTGAAGGTTTAAGAATAAGGGAAAGCCATAATCCTCCAGGAACAGATTGCCATTCCGTACCCATACGGCCTCTTCCGTTCTTCTGGGTCTCTGCAAGTACAACAGTACCCTCTGAGGCACTGGGTGCAATTTCTCTGGCAGTGCTATTGGTAGATTCAAGTTCGGAATAGTAGCGAACATCGTTACCGATTAGACTGGTTTTAAGAATATTTTGCAGCATCTCAGGATCGACCTTATCAGGACAGGAATCTAATATGTATCCGGTCTTCGGTGAAGATCGGACATCATATCCTTCTTTCCTGAGGGCCTTTATGTATTTCCATACCATAGCCCTGGTGATGCCTAACTTTTCTCCAATCTCCTGCCCGGATACCGGAGTCCCTTCTGATTTCCTTAATATACTGATAATGGATTTTTTATTATCATTCACAGGCATTCCACCCTATGGATGTTACTCCCCAATTAAACATACGTTGCCAAAGTTTATTACTTTGTCTGTTTTTTGGCAGCATTCACATATGAACTTACAGCAGCCGTTACCGCAGCAACTTTCTGGTCCTGATTGGAAAGTGCAGATGCAAGTGTTGCTCCCTTGGCAGAATCTTCTTCAACAACCTTTCTGACATCATCGATAATATTATAATCATCTATGAAGTGAGTTGTGAGCTTTCCTTCCCTGAATGCAGGATGCCTAAGAACTGCCTTGTGGAATGGTATGTTAGTTGTTACTCCAACGACAACGTACTCATAGAGTGCACGCTGCATCCTGTCAATGGCTTCGTCCCTGTCACTTCCCCATGCACAGAGCTTGGAGATCATTGAATCATAATATGGTGAAATGGTGTAACCCATGTGAACACCACTGTCAACCCTGATACCTGGTCCTCCGGCTGAACGATATCTTCTTATCTTTCCTGGTGAAGGAGCAAAATCATTCAGTGGATCCTCAGCATTTATACGACACTCAATAGCCCATCCTCGGATAGTGATATCTTCCTGTTTGAATGGCAATGGTTCACCGCATGCGATATGGAGCTGTTGTTTTGCAAGGTCTATACCTGTGATCATTTCACTGATAGTATGTTCTACCTGAAGTCTTGTGTTAACCTCAAGGAAATAGAAATCACCTTTAGAATAAAGGAACTCAACTGTACCTGCATTTTCATAGCCTATTGCTTTTGCAGCCTTAACAGCAGTTTCTCCCATCTTCTGACGTAGTTCCGGTGTCATTACCGGAGACGGAGCCTCTTCAATAAGCTTCTGATGTCTGCGCTGGATAGAGCATTCCCTTTCCATGACATAAACAGCATCACCATACTTGTCAGCAAGTATCTGGAACTCAATGTGCCTTGGTTCCTCAACATATTTTTCAATAAATACGGTCGAATCTCCAAAAGCAGATTCAGCAACGGACTGTATAGAATGAAGTGCATTGTTGAAATCTTTTCTGGAATGAACTATCTTCATTCCTATTCCACCGCCGCCTGCAGATGCCTTGATAATTACCGGATAGCCAATGCCATCTGCGATATCTGCAGCTTCTTCTGGATCAGAGATAGCTTCATTGGTTCCGGGAACTACAGGAACTCCGGCTTCTATCATGGTGTTCCTGGCAGCTATCTTACTTCCCATCTGCTCAATAGCCTTGCTGGAAGGACCGATGAATGTAATACCTGCTTCCTCGCACTTGCGGGCAAATTTAGCATTCTCTGAAAGAAAACCATATCCAGGATGAATTCCTTCTGCTCCGCATTCAAGTGCAACTTCTATTATTCTGTCACCATTCAGATAGCTCTGACTGGAAGGTGCAGGACCTATATTGTATGCTTCATCTGCATACTTTGCAAAGAGAGCATTCTTGTCAGCTTCGGAGTGAACTGCAACGGTCTGCACACCAAGTTCACGGCATGCACGCATTGCACGAATTGCTATCTCACCCCTGTTAGAGATAAGTACTTTCTTGAACATGTCTGTTCACCTACTCAATACTCAAAAGTACATCACCTGATTTCACAGCATCACCCTCTGAGATCAGTATGGCTTTGACAGTTCCGCCGTGTGGTGCGTGAATTGCATTCTCCATCTTCATGGCCTCAATAACACAAACAGTGTCACCTTCGTTGATACAATCACCTACGCACACCTTTACAGAGAGAACCATTCCCTGCATGTGGCTTGTTACAGCTCCGGGAACAGAGTCTGCTGTTGGCTTATCAGCTGCTTCAACAACCTGTACTGCACCGCCAACCGGATTGACCTTTACATTGAAGACCTCACCATCGATCTCAACATTATACTCTGTTGGTATACCGGTCATATCAGATACAGCACATGGATTCTTTTTCCCCATGATAGGTGTAAGTTGTTCTTCCTCGAGTTCACCCTTGAGGAATGCAGGAGCAATTGCAGGATAAAGTGCGTATGTAAGGATATCTTCTTCCTTCTTGACAATACCCATTTCCTCGGCTTCCTTTTTAACCTTCTCATATTCAGGAGCTATAAGGTCAGCAGGTCTGCATGTGATAGGTTCTTCGTCACCAATGATCTTTGCGACAATCTCGTCACTGATCTTCTGCGGTGGTCTGCCGTAAAGACCGCGGACATAGTCCTTTACCTCTTTTGGAATTACCTTGTATCTTTCACCCATGAGCACATTCAGAACTGCCTGGGTACCTACGATCTGGCTTGTTGGTGTGACAAGTGGCGGATAACCAAGTTCTGCACGGACAAGTGGCATTTCCTTTAGCACATCATCAAATTTGTCAAGTGCATCCTGTTCCTTAAGCTGTGAAACAAGGTTTGAAAGCATTCCGCCAGGGATCTGGTAAAGCAGAACATTAGTATCGACCTGCTCTGATATCGGGTCAAGGATGCATCGATATTCTTCCTTGAGCTCCTTGAAGTATTGTGAAATCTCTGAAATAAGTTCTAAATCAAGTCCTGTTGCACGCCCGGTCTCAGCAAGCGCTGCTACAATGGATTCTGTTGGTGGCTGCGATGTTCCCCATGCAAATGGAGAAAGTGCAGTGTCAAGAATATCAACACCTGCTCTGCATGCAGCCATATAGCTCATTGGAGCCATACCTGAAGTACAGTGGGCATGCAGGTCTACAGGGAGATTGACCTCAGTCTTAAGAGCCTTTACAAGATCATATGCCTGCTGCGGTGAAATAAGACCTGCCATATCTTTGATACAGAGTGAATCACATCCAAGCTCTGCAAGACCTGTGGCAAGCTCTACATATTTATCTACGGTATGAACAGGACTGATAGTATACGCAATTGTACCCTGTACATGTGCCCCTTCCTTTTTGGCTACAGTAATGGCTTTTTCCATGTTGCGTATATCGTTGACAGCATCAAAGACCCTGAATATGTCAATACCGTTCTCATAAGCCTTCTTTACGAACTTTTCAACAACATCATCCGAATAATGCCTGTAACCTACGAGGTTCTGTCCCCTGAGAAGCATCTGTGCAGGAGTTTCTTGCATGTGTTTTTTAAGTTCTCTTAGTCTCTCCCATGGATCTTCATTTAGATACCTTATAGAACTGTCAAATGTTGCTCCGCCCCACATCTCTAAAGAATAGTATCCGACCTGGTCAAGTTTATCCACAATCGGGAGCATGTTGCGGGTGCGCATTCTTGTGGCAATGAGGGATTGATGCGCATCTCGAAGAATAGTTTCAGTTATTTTTACTTTCATGGGAATCCTCCGGGAGTTTTATAATAGTATAATGATCAATGTGATAGAGAATCATCTAATTTCCAGATGAAATTGTACCTTATATATCATGTTCTTTTATGTAGTTTCTGGTGAGCGTTTATATAGCCACAGATGCCACACAATCATGATTTATAAACAAAGAAAAAGAGAGAAAAATATAGTTACGTTGCCATTAAATATCTTACAGAGGATCTATTTTTCTGGTAGTTCCCTGAAAACCCTGATAATTTCCACCCTCATCAAAAAGCATTTTTCCATAGATATCAATGGGTACCAGATCCATCTCCTTATTATAGATTAATGACTCTATACGGGTTCTAGAATTATCAGTCCCATTTTCCAGGAAATAAATAATAATTTCATTCAATTTTTGCATTTCGTTTTCAGGAAAATGATCACTTAATTTAGTACCTATCCATTCTTCAGGAGCATAACCTGCTATATCGTAAACTGCAGGATTCACATAAGTAAATACCATATCTTTATCTATAGTCCAGATGCAGTCCATGGTATTCTCAGCAAGAAGACGATATTTTCTTTCACTTTCCTTTAACTCTTCTTCAATTTTTCTCTGCTCAGTAATGTCCTGACCCGATGAAAGTATCCCGGTCACATTACCATATTTATCTTTCAAAGCAACATGTAACCACTTAATAAGTTTTGATTTTCCACTGGGAGTAATAATATAACTTTCACAGTTAATCTCTTTTTCTCCATCAAAAATCTGCTGACCCCTTTTCATTGATGATTCCCTGCATTCTTCAAGAATAAATTCATTCACGAAGTGATGACCTATGACATCATCAATTTCCCTCTCCAGGATATCAAGACCTTTTTTATTAATGAGAGTACATTTTCCATCAGTTTCTATCACAGCTATCAAAACACCGGCAATGTTCAGGTAGTTTTGAGCTTTTTCATGCTCATCCTGAAGCTTTTCTTCAATCTTTTTTCTCTCATCGATCTCTTTTTTGAGCATTTCATTAGTTTCTTTAAGCTCGGATGTCCTCTGAGAAACCAGTATTTCAAGCTTTTCCTGTTGTCTCTTGAGAATATTTCTGGAATTGATTTCCTCTGTGATGTTTTCCATAATAAGAGTAACACCATTTTCCCCATCGTCAAATGTAGAAGGGATTATCTTAGCCTTGAAGAAACACAATTCATTGTCAACGAATATATCTAAAGTCTCTACCTGCTCATTTCCATTCCTAGCATCCTTTATACTTTCCAGTAAGGTCTTGTTGGAAATCATCGGAGGGAACACATCACATAGTTTTTTGCCCTGTATTGCGTTTTTGGAAACTTTACTAAGTTCTAAAAACCTATCATTTGCCTGAACTACTTTGTTGTTATCATTAATAACTACGATAAAATCAGATGAAAAGTTAAGCAAAGTGGAAACAGGTATCCTTTGTGACAGAAAATAGACTTTTGCAGTGCCCACATTTTCCATCTCAATGTGACCACTGATCCTCAGAAGTTCCAGATACTTTGCAACTGTATTACGGTTAACACTCACATGTTTGGAAATATCCGTGACACTCATGCCACGAGGATTTTCTTTAAGAAGTGATTTTATCTTAGCAGCCTCGTCATTATATAACTCCATTAATATAATAGAGACATTTTCTCTTTATAAATTTTACGAGCAATGTAGCTGTTAATTGGAAGTGGTACACAATAAAAGAGGTTATTATATCCACTTTACTTAGAAATAAGACAGCATATCCCGTAGGATTTTTATCCAAAAAACAACAGAGCTGATTTCTTCTCAAATATTGTTAATATATAGGATAAATTTATATATGTACCCATGATAATATTCTTTTGCATTGCAAAGATGCTTGTCAAATGTGTGCTTTGCGCAAAGTTCTCACAGAAGGTACACAAAAAGGATCAATCGTTAATGGACGGGTGTATATGTTAGGAATGAACGACAAATTAAAAACAGAAATTATCAATGTACTTGAGGCAGCGAACTCAGGAGATTCAGAGGCCAGAATCTCCACTAAAGATTCAAAACAGGATGATCAAGTTGCACAATCACTAAACTCCCTTTTAGATGACTACTTTTCTTTAAAAAATGAAGTTGCACAAAAAAGAAGCATTATTGAACTAAAAGAGGCAGAAGATTATCATAACCAAATGCTTGCAAATCAGGTTGTAGAACTTATTAATGCAGTTGTTGAAGGCAAATTGGATGCCCGTGGCGATACGTCCGAACTGAACGGCAATTGTAAAAATGTACTGGAAGGTGTTAATCAGCTTCTAGATGCTGTAATGGGACCACTCAACGTATCTGCGGAATATATCGACCGCATATCAAAAGGAGATATTCCCGAAAAGATAACTGACGAATACAAAGGTGATTTCAATGAGATTAAGAACAATCTCAACATGTGCATAGATGCCATTAACGCCCTGGTTGAAGATTCCATAATGCTGGCCCAGGCAGGAGTTGAAGGACAGCTTGACAGGCGCGCTAATGCCAGCAGGCATAACGGAGATTTCCGTAAGGTTGTGGAAGGAGTCAACGGATGTCTGGACGCATTCATTGGACCTCTGAATGTTGCAGCTGAATATATCGACCGTATATCAAAAGGAGACATCCCACAAAAGATCACAGACTCTTATAGCGGGGACTTTAACGAAATAAAGAACAATCTCAACCTTTGTATCGATTCTATTAACTCATTACTTAAAGAAGCTGAATCCCTTACAGATGCTGCGATTGAAGGTAAACTGGCAACACGCGCAGATTCTGCAAAATTCAATGGTGAATATGCCAGACTCGTAGACGGAATGAACCAGGTTGTTGGTACACTTGTAAGCCATATAGATAGTATCCCGGTACCATTCATGATAATCGACCGTGATTATAATGTCAATTATGTCAACACAAAAGCAGCAGAAACAGTGAACCTCACAACTGGCTCTATGGTTGGCACAAAATGCTACGACCATTATAATACTAACGTATGTAAGACCGATAGCTGCGTATGCACACGTTCTATGATCTCAAATTCTGTAGAACATGGTGAAGCTGTTGCAGATCTTGGCAAAGATATACATATTACTTGCAGCGGTGTTCCTCTTAGAAACAGAAATGGAAATGTAATCGGTTCCCTTGAAATATTTATGGATCAGACTGAGATCAAAGAAGCCATCGAGGACTCAAGCTCAAAGGTTGAGCTTCTCAACAAGATCCCATCTACAGTAATGGCAGTTGACACAGACATGAACATTACTTTCATAAATGAATATGGAGCCAATGCTGCGGGAAGACCGGCAGAGGAATGTGTTGGTGTAAAATGTCATGAATTTTTCAAGAACGCCCATTGTAATACCGAAAAATGTTGCGTTGCAAGGACTATGAGAGAAGGAGTAGCCTTCACAGCAGACACCGTTGTCCGATCTCCAACCGGTGACCAGCCAATAAGATACACTGCTTCACCATTAAGGGATGAGAACGGATTCATTGTAGGAGCACTTGAATATATGGTCGATCTGACCTCCGAAGTAAATGTTACAAAGGAAGTGCTGAAACTTGCAGATGCAGCAGTGAACGGAAGACTGGATGCACGCGCTGATATTAATCAGTTCCAAGGTAATCCGCGTGATATAGTCAATGCTGTAAATGAAACATTAGATTCTTTTATCGGCCCTTTGAATGTGGCTGCAGAATATGTTGATCGTATATCAAAAGGAGATATACCTGAAAAGATCACAGATGAGTACAGAGGAGACTTCAATGAAATAAAGAACAACCTCAATCAGTGTATTGACGGACTTGGAGCTCTTGTGGAATGCAATAATGTACTTCAGAAAATGGCAGAAAACGATCTTACAACTGATGTGTCAAACAACTACCAGGGAATCTATAATGAAATTGCCGAAGGCACCAATAAAGCCCTGGACCATAACAGGGTAGTGCTGAATACCACAAAGGAAATTGCCAGTGGAAATCTCAGGATGCTTGAAACCTATAGAGAAATAGGAAGAAGGTCTGAAAATGATGAATTCATTCCTGCTTACACAAAAATGATGGAAAACATACAGGGTCTTGTTGACCAGTTCGTTGCTCTTGGAACTGCCGTGGAGGAAGGAAAGCTGGATTACAGAGCTGATCCATCTGGTTTTGAGGGAGTATACAATGAAGCAATACAAGATGTCAATGGAGCTTTTGATGCTGTTGTATCACCATTGAATGTGGCTGCTGAATATATTGACAGGATTTCAAAAGGTGATATTCCAGATCACATCACTGACACTTATTATGGTGACTTCAATGAAATAAAGAACAATATCAATGGATGTATTGATGCAATCAACCTTCTTATAAAGGATTCACAATTACTGGCTCAGGCCGGAGTTGATGGCCAGCTATCCGTACGTGCCGATGCTTCAGAGCATGGGGGCGATTTTGCCAGGATAATTGAAGGATTCAACAATACACTGGATGCTATTGTCACTCCATTAAAGATAAGTTCCGAAGTAATATCAGCATATGCACAAGGTGACCTTAATAGTAGAATCACAATGAAGATGAATGGTGATTTTAATGAACTGGCAAACACTTTGAACTCTTTTGGTAATAATCTCCAGGAACTGATAAGCGATGCCAGCGAAGTCCTGTCAGAGATCTCAAAGGACAATCTTACAAAAGGAATTACTTTTGAATCTGTTGGAGATTTCAGAAAGCTCACTGATGGCATTGAAAGTGCACGTATGTCACTCAACGAAGTTGTCTCACACGTTATGAATGTTGCTGACATGGTTGTGAACACTGCAGAAAATATGTCTGCAGCAACCACACAACTGAACTCTTCAGCAACTGAGGTATCAGGAACTGTTGAAGAAATATCCCGTGGCTCACATGACCAGTCCATAAAAACAGAAGAAGTGTCACGTACCATGCAGCACATGACACAGAGTATTCAGGATGTTGCATGTAATTCACAGAATGTTGCAAGTCATGCACGTGAATCAAACCAGAAAATGACAGAGCTTGGAAGGACCAGTAATGAACTTCTCAGAATGATGGATGGCATAAAAGATGCAGTATCGGGTTCAGCTTCAGTTATCAACAATCTTGAAGAAAAATCAAAGCGCATTGATGAAATAGTTAACCTTATCACAAACATTGCCGACCAGACAAACCTGCTCGCTCTTAATGCTGCAATAGAAGCTGCACGTGCAGGGGACCATGGCCGTGGGTTTGCTGTTGTAGCAGATGAGGTCAGAAAACTTGCAGAAGATTCAGGAAATGCCGCAAAACAGATAGCTGATCTTATTCATGAAATACAGGCTGGTACTTCAGAAGCTGTTAGCTCCATGGAAACGGGTACAACTGAAGTTACCAAAGGTGCGGAATCATTAGGAGAAGGAGTCAGGGAAATAGAACAAGTGATCATTGCTGTGGACTATATCACAAAAATGGTCGTAGATATTGCGACTGCTGCTGAAGAGCAATCTGCTGCCATTGAACATGTCGCATCCTCCATTGAAGAGGTTGCAGCAATTTCAGAAGAGACAGCAGCAGGAACTGAACAAACTGCAGCAGCTGTCCAGGAACAAACATCTTCAATGCATGAACTTGCAAACTCTGCTGATTCATTATCAGAGATTGCAAAAGACATGAAGAATGTCGTCAGCAGGTTCAGAATTGTTTGTGCGGAAAGCAAGGTGAATAATAAAGGTTCTGAAAAACCTGAGACACGTGGATCCCGAACAAAGAATACTGCACTCGTCTGATAGGGAGGAATTATGAATGGAAGATACGTTTTCAGCTTCAAATGCAGCTCCTGAACATATGCTTCAGGTAGTTGTTTTTCAACTAGCAGATGAAGAGTTTGGGATTGACATCATGAGCGTGAAAGAGATAATACGTATACCAGAACTGGTCCAGATCCCACAATCTCCGGATTATGTTGAAGGTGTGGTCAATATTCGGGGCGATATAATAGTTGCGTTGAATATTTCAAATATATTTAATGTAGAAACTAAGGAAAATGATCATAATTCACGCATAATTGTCACAGAGCTTGATGATATCACTGTAGGGATCATGGTTGACTCTGTAAGTGAAGTCCTTAGAATCCCATATTCAGATATTGATCCGGCACCTGCCATGCTCCTATCCGGCAAAAATTCTGAATGTGTAGAAGGCGTAGGTAAACTTGATAATCGACTTCTTCTATTGATAGATTCTAAGAAGATACTAGGAAAAGATGAACAATTGACTATTGTTGAATCCGGATATCAGGAAATGGTTCCTACATAATCTTTTTTTAAAGATAAATCAATAACAGAAAGCATAAGTGAATTTATCCATGTACTTATATACATTTGGAAGATATATTTTTATATAATTATCAACATCTCTAACTCTGCATAATTATAATTATACAGAAGAGTATCATGTGCAAATAGGCAGCAGGTGAGTAAAAGTTAAACTTTGAGAGATGACTTTTATTACTTTAGGGTGAAAACATGTTAGGGAAAAACAACAATAAAGCATATTATGAGATCATCGAAGTCTTGAGATCAGTTGATAATGGGGATTTCGATGCAAGACTTGATAAGGCATCAACAGGTGTCGAGAAAGAAATGGCAGATGCACTAAACGCATTTTTGGATAAAGCTGCAGGATGGAAGAATGAAGTTGAACAACAACATGAACTATCAAAGCAGGTAAATAAAATGGTAACTGCAACTGTTGAAGGTCGCCTGGATGTAAGGACGAATCCTGATGAATTTGAGGGAGAATTCAGAGAACTTGCAGCAGGTGTGAACCAGATGCTTGATGCCATAGTTACCCCATTTATGGCAGCATCAAAGTATGTTACCCGCCTTTCCGACGGAGACATTCCTCCAAAGATCACAAAGGAGTTCAAAGGCAGTTACAACGACTTTAAGGACAGGCTCAACATATGTGTAGATGCTATCAATGCTCTTATTGAAGATTCTGAAATGCTGGCACAGGCAGGTTCTGAGGGTAAGGTTGACATCCGGGCAGATGCCGCCAGACATGGCGGAGAGTTCAGAACTATTATAGAGAACCTGAACAACACTCTTGATTCCATAGCAAAACCCCTGAGAGAAAGTACAGACATTCTTCTCAAACTGGCTGTCAATGACTTTGACAGTGCTGTTGAAGGAGAATACGATGGAATTTTCAAAGACAATGCATACGCAGTCAATGAGGTTCGCAACAGGCTCCTGAATATCCAGCGTACATTTGAATTCATGGCCAGAGGTGACTTTAGCGATCTGCCAAGATACAGGCAGGCTGGAAAGCGCTCTGATAATGATAAATTATTGCCATATACCATCAGACTTATGGAAACTGTCAAAGGAATGGCAGATGAGTTCATTGAACTGGGACAGGCTGCTGAAGCAGGAAGTCTTGATTACAGATTGGATGCTTCAAAATTCGATGGTCTTTTTCAGGAAGCTGTTGGCACTGTAAACGGTGCATTTGATGCATTGATCAATCCACTTAATATGACTGCAGATTATGTAGACCAGATCTCAAAAGGAGAGATCCCTGAAAAGATCACAGATGAATATAGTGGGGATTTCAACAAGATCAAAGATAATATCAATGCATGTATCGATGGTCTTGGCGGCATGGTCGAGGCAAATAATGTATTGCAGAAAATGGCAGTCAATGATTATACAAGCCATGTCGAAGGCAACTATCAGGGAATCTATTCTGAAGTCGGCAATGCAGTAAATGGTGTTCGTGAACGCCTTCTCAATCTAACAGACACTGCTCAGAATATATCACGCGGAGATATGAGCGATCTTGAGACATACCGTGTGATAGGTAACGGAACTGGAAAACGTTCAGAGAATGATGACATTACTCCTTCTTTCATTAAAATGATGGAAAATGTCAACGGAATGATCAATGAGACTGTTGACCTTACAGATGCAGCCAAGGCAGGAAACCTTGATTACAGAGCGGACTCTTCCGGCTATGAAGGTGGATTCAAACTTGTTCTTGATGGTATCAACGAAACACTTGATTCCGTAGTTGGCCCCCTTAACGTTGCAGCCGATTATGTTGACCGGATTTCCAAAGGTAATATTCCAGAGAAGATCACCGACCAATACAATGGTGACTTCAACCACATAAAAGACAACCTCAACCAGTGTATCGATGCTGTGAACATGCTTGTTGATGATGCTTTGTTGCTGGCAAATGCAGGTGTTGAAGGTCGTCTTGATGTAAGAGCAGATGCTTCCAGACACACAGGAGACTTCAGCAAAGTTGTTGAGGGAGTGAATAATT
The DNA here is from genome assembly GCF_900100715.1 of Methanolobus vulcani. Taxonomy (GTDB): domain Archaea; phylum Halobacteriota; class Methanosarcinia; order Methanosarcinales; family Methanosarcinaceae; genus Methanolobus; species Methanolobus vulcani. The sequence continues at coordinate 293,014 of NZ_FNCA01000001.1, forward strand.
GCCTGGATGCCATCATCTGTCCACTGAATATGACCGCCGGATATGTAGAGCAGATCTCAAAAGGAGAAATTCCTGAAAGAATAACTGACGAGTATCTTGGAGATTTCAACAGGATCAAGAACAATATCAATGATTGTATTGAAGGACTTGGAGGACTTGTCGAGGCAAATGAGGTCCTGCACCTGATGGCGAACAATGACCTGACAAGAAGTGTTGAAGGTGACTATCAGGGAATCTATTCCGAAGTCGCAGAAGCAACTAACGGCATTCGCCAGAGAGTACTCACTATTACAAATGTAAATAAGAATATTGCTAAGGGTGATCTGAGCGACCTTGAAGGACTGAAGAAGATCGGTAAACGTTCAGAGAACGATGAACTGATCCCATGTTACATCACCATGATGGGCAATATTGAAGGAATTGTTGATGAATTTATAAAACTCGGTAACGCTGCCGAAGCTGGTAATCTGGATTACAGAGCTGATGGAAATCCATACGAGGGAAGCTTTAAGGATGCTATCAACACTGTCAATCTGGCAATTGATGCCCTTATGGCACCAATGAATGAAGCAATGCGCATGGTCCATGAATACGCCGCCGGTCATCTGGAAGCAAAGTTCGGCTTTGATACAAAGGGTGATTTCAAGGTATTCTCAGATGCTATTGATGAATTCGGTGGAAACCTCCAGGCCATTATTGCAGACTCTTCAAGAGTTCTTGAAGCCATATCCAAAAATGACCTGAGCAAACCTATAAGGATACACGGAGTAGGTGATTTCAAAGAACTTACAGAAGGTATCGAGAACACCAGAAGATCCCTGAATGATGTTGTTTCACTTATCCATGACAGCTCAAGAAATGTTGCATCCACCTCACAAGAGATGTCAGCATCCGTCGAAGAGATGTCATCTTCATCCTACCAGATAGCCGATACAGTGTCTGAGATCTCAAAAGGAGCACAGAGCCAGGCATCAAAGACGGAAGAAGTTTCACGTGCAATGGTAGATATGACCATGACCGTGCAGGAAGTTGCAACTAACTCACAAAAGGCAGCAGAGAATGCAAAGGATTCCAATGACCTGATCAATAACCTTGGCACAATAGCCAAAGACCTGATCATAAAGATGGATTCAATTAAGAATGCAACTGCTGATTCATCCGGAGTTATTATGGAGCTTGATGGCAAATCCAAACAGATAGGAGAAATTGTTAATCTCATTACTAATATCGCTGACCAGACAAACCTCCTTGCACTGAATGCAGCTATTGAAGCAGCACGTGCAGGAGAACATGGCCGTGGATTTGCAGTAGTAGCAGATGAAGTTAGAAAGCTTGCAGAAGATTCAGGCAATGCTGCAAAGCAGATATCAACACTTATCGGTGAGATACAGGAAGGTACGCACAACGCAGTTACTTCAATGCAGCAGGGATCTGCTGAAGTTGATACCGGTGCTGTTGCCCTGAATGAAGCAGTACAGGTTGTCGAACAGGTCGTAGCTGCAGGTACACAGATAGCTAATATGGTACAGGATATTGCTGCTGCTGCGCAGGAGCAGTCTGCTTCAATTGAAGAAGTCACTTCCTCAATAGAAGAAGTAAGTGCCATATCAGAAGAATCTGCTGCAGGAACCGAAGAAGCATCAGCCGCCGTTGAACAGCAAACTGCAACTATGCAGGAGCTTTCAAGATCAGCAGAGGATCTTTCAAGCCTGGCAGCTGATATGAAGCTTGTAGTTGACAAATTTATATTAGAATCCGTTTCCATGAATGGTGGGAAAAGTGCTAGCCCCGGGAAAATGGAACAAAAAGACAAAGAGGAACATATCCTCGTATAATGAGATGAGAAGATGAAAGATGTTTCAATATCCGGAAATGGCCCGACTGATGAATTATTACAGATGGTAGTTTTCCAGCTGGGTGGTGAAGAGTTTGGCGTAGAGATAATGAAAGTGCAGGAAATAATCAGGATGCCTGAGATCACTCAGATCCCTCAATCTCCTGAATTCGTAGAAGGTGTTATCAATCTTCGTGGCAGGATCATCGTTGTCATTAACCTTGACAAACGTTTCAACCTTGCTTCAAAGGAAGTGGACGCACACTCACGTATCATTGTTGTTGAGATCGGCGAAAATGTTGTTGGAATGATAGTCGATTCCGTTAATGAGGTTTTGAGAATTCCCAGATCAAGTGTAGACCCTGCACCTGAACTTGTAACATCTAACATCAGCCGTGAATATATTACCGGTGTTGGAAAGATCGATGGCCGTCTTCTGATCCTTCTTGATCTTGCAAAGGTCATGGACAAGAAGGAAGCACAGGAAATCGCAAATCTTGCCTGATAAGGCAGGATTTTCGTCTTTTTTATAGTAATATTTTTCAGTGCTATTCATTTAACTTCTTTGTTAATTTTTAAATTTATCTTGTATTTGTTAATTGATATTTCGAGCCAATTACGCCATCAGAAAACATGGACATAGGTTACTTACTTTTGAACATTATATATATATTAATGTCCATTAACTATTTCCAATATAGGAGAGGAAAAATTATGGCATTCACTTATTTCTTCAGAGACATGCAAACACTGGAAATGATCAGAGATTATGTAATTCCTGAACTCAGAAGCAGAAGATACATCCATATATGGGATGCAGGTTGTGCAATGGGACCTGAACCGTATTCCCTGGCTATAGTGTTAAGAGAGAATATGGGAATGATCTTCAGGAATGTAAAAATACACGCAACTGACATTGATAACAGTAACCTTTTCGGTGACATCATCAAAGACGGAATATATCCAAGAGAAATGGTTCAGAGAATACCAAAACCAATATTTGAGAAGTATTTCTCACCAGCAGACGAACCTGACCATTTCCAGATCTCCGATGAGATCAGAAGAAGTGTTGATTTCACAAGACACAACCTTCTTGACATGAAACCCATCAGATCAGGACTGAACCTTGTTCTCTGTAAAAATGTCCTGCTACATTTCACCGAAGCTGAAAGGATAGAAGTAATGCAGATGTTCCATGACTCCCTTGACGGTGGCTATTTTGCAACAGAACAAACACAGAAGATGCCAGCAGAGCTTCAGGACCATTTTGAACCGGTTGTTGCAAATGCACAGTTGTACCGCAAATTGAACAACTAGCTACATTTGTACACTAAATGGAGAGATTATGAACATGCCCCAGGAATTAAAATTCACACTACTTCCACCTGCACAGGGCTCTGAATGCAGGTGGATGAACATAGACAGAAGAGGAATAAGAGTAGGAAAAGCCAGGGGCAAGGCGGAAGGTAACGTTCTTATAATCTATTCCATCAACATTTTCCCGGAATTTGAAGGCAAACATTACGGGAAAAGGACGATCGATTTGTTAAAATCACAGTTCAACACCATTGTTGCGGACAGAGTAAGACCTACTGCAATTGGTTTCTGGGAAAAGATGGAATTTGTCAACAGAGGAGATGGCTCCTACATATTCATAAAAAATAGGTCTGTGCATAATTCCTAAGAATGTTACATTCCTACTATTAATTTCGTTTAATTCACCCTTCATTTTGCTGCTAATCCTGCTATTACTGGTAGAAACTTTTTAACTCTTGACACATATTTCTCAGTATGGAAATTGAAGCTAAATTCCTCATATCTGAACGTGATACTTTTGAAAAGCTCAAAGGCATTGAAACTGTTACCGGATTCAATCCGAAAAAGCCTGTTGATAAAGATTTCACTGATACCTATCTTGACACAATGGATATGGCAATTTATGCTTCCGGTTTTTCCTTCCGCTGCCGTGAAAAAGGTAGCAAAGTGACCTACACACTAAAATCACTTTCAACATCAAGCTCGCTTGTACACATGAGGGAAGAAGTTGAATTCACACTTACTGAAAAGCTACCTGTAAAAGACTGGGATAATTGCGTTCTCAGGAAAAGAGTAATTGATATAATAGGCTCCGGAGAGCTATTCCCACTCTTTACTGTAACACACAAAAGAACTGACATCCTGTTGAGCAGAGACCAGAGAAATGTTGCAGAGATGAGCTTTGATGATGTGGTCCTTACCTGCGAGAAAAGCGAGAAAAGCTATCTCGAACTGGAAGTTGAACTTACAGGTGATGGTACGGAAGCGGAAATGAACCAGATTGCTGAATATTTCAGAGATGACAGGGGACTGACTCCGGGAAGCAATTCAAAGTTTGATAATGGTCTTGAGCTTTTCATGGAGAATGTGAGGAAGAATGCCAGTATATTAAATTATGACATAAATATCGGAAGTAAAAATACCAAATATTCACCCCTTCAGGACATGATCGAGGAATATGGTATTGAAAGAGAACATGCAAGAAGAGTTGCAGAAAATTCCTACCGGCTTTTTAAAGATTTGAAAAATATACATCATGTGCGTAATGAGTTAATTCACACACTGAGAATAGCCTCAGTTGTTCATGATATTGGTGTCATGACCAATGTCAAGAACCACCATAAGGCCGGGAGAGATATTCTCTCTGAGACATGTCCTGATGAACTTCCATACCCTTTATGTGCTTTCCTTCCATGGATGACATTCCTGCATAAGAAAAGAATAGACCGGAAAAAACTGGATAAACTGTCCCTGAAAAAGAAATTCTTATCACTTCCATCCCAGATGCAGGATGATATACTCAAACTTGCAGCCATACTGAGAATGGCTGATGCTCTGGATTACAGCCGGATGGAAAGCAGAATATCAGAGATCGATCTCTCAAAAGAGGATATCATCGTCAAAATAGCCGGAAAAGGAGCCAGTATCGATGCCGACAGAGCAGACACAAAAGCTGACCTCTGGCGCCTTCTCTTTGAAAAAGATATATATTTCAGGGAAGATTACTGAAACATGCATCCCTAAGGTCATTTTATTTTCATTTAAAATGTAGTGATAGCCCTACAAATCATTTCTCTGAATTGGTATCCTAATGGAGAAAGTGCTTCCTTCTCCTTCGTTGCTTTCAACATAGATTTTACCCGAATGCATCTCTATGTAATGTTTGGCAATAGCAAGCCCGAGTCCTGTTCCACCATGAGCACGGTTTACAAATGAACTAACCTGTTTAAATGGGTCAAATATAGCTTTTTGCTGATCCAGAGGAATACCTATTCCATTATCACACACAGTTATCAGAACATTACCGTTCACTACTTTTGAATTTAGCTGCACTTTACCTTTTTCAGGTGTGAATTTGATAGCATTGCTAAGAAGATTATAGATTACCTGTTTGATCTTTAACTTATCAGCATTGATTTCCAGTTTCTCAAATTCAATATTCATTTCAAAATCGTGCCCTTTCTCCTTAAAAAGAGGGTCCATCAATGATATGATCTCACACATCTCTTTGTGAAGATCAATTCTTTCAGGCTTATATTCCATTCCACCAGATTCTATTTTTGAAATATCAAGAATATCATTGATCAATTCTAACAGATGGTTTCCACTTTTAAGAATGTTGCAAACATAATGCGTTTGCCGTTCATTTAGATCTCCAAATAGTTTATCATTCAATACCTGTGAAAAACCGATTACTGAATTGAGTGGTGTGCGAAGTTCATGGCTCATATTTGCAATAAACTCTGATTTAATTTTATTTGACTCTTCAGCCAATGCTTTGCCTTGAAGAAGAGCCATTTCAGCTTGCTTCCTTTCAGTTATGTCAGTTAAGAACAACGTAAGCCCAATAATAGTTCCTTCATCATCTCTGAGAGGACTGTAAACATTCTCGTACCATTTTCTTTCAAGTAATGAATCACCGTATTCTTCAACAATTGTGAAGGCTTCCCCTGCAAGCACCCTGTCAAAATTTGCTTTTGCCTTTTCTGCGTCTACGGGGTTTTTGATGTAATCCAGCATACTGAAGCCAATTTCGATTTTGGCACCCCATATATGTTCCATTGTCAGTTGATGATTCTCATTAAAAGTAATGTACTGATATTTTTTGTCAAGAGCAAATATGACAACATCCCTTGGACTTTCAATAACTTCCTGCAACAACTTATATGCATGCCTGTATTTCTGCTGGGCCTGTTTCAGCATTTCTTCGGCTTTCTTTCTGTCAGTAATATCCCTACAAACACAAAAAGAGAGTTTCTGACCATCAATAATTGCTCCGTTCGAACTAACTTCTACATTGATTAAAGTCCCATTTTTACGACGATGGCATGTTTCAAATGTAAGTCCTGATTCATCAACGTCCTTTATTACCTGAATTACCTCTTCAGGTGTCCAAATATGTTCCCAGTCCCATACGTGTAACTTAGCAATTTCATCCAGAGAATACCCCAGCATATCCGCAAATTTCTGATTAGCCTCAACAACTTCACCTTTGCCGTTGACAACAACGATCCCATCGTTTGATTGTTCAACAAGTATGTTCTTTCTGATACGTTCTTCTTCGATTTTCTTCTCAGCTCTCTTTTTCTCTGTAATGTCTGAATGGGTTCCATACATGAGAAGAGGATTGCCAACTTCATCCCACTCTATAACCTTGCCACGGTCAAGCACCCATATCCAATCGCCACTCTTGTGTCGCATGCGTGCTTCAGTTTCATAATATTCCAAAACACCTGTAAAATGTTTATTAAGGATTATTTCTGCTTTCCTCATATCCACAGGATGAATCAGCTTCCTCCATGTGTGAATATCAAGTGGAGTCAGTTCATCAAGTGTATAACCTACTATTTCAGCCCAGCGTTCATTGAATGAAGTTTCACCAGTCTGTATGTTCCATTCCCATGTTCCGACATTCGTACCTTCAATGATATTCGCAAGACGCTTGCGTTCTTCTAAGACTGCCTTTTCTGCTTGTTTTCTTTCAGAAATGTCCCTGCCAACACCTATAACTCCTATGACTTTGCCACTGGAATCACGCATAGGACTTTTGATAGTTTCCAGATATTCTTTGTGGCCGTCATACGCATAAGTTATGAGTTCTTCATTAACCGATGGTCTTCCAGCTTCCAGTGCCTCAATATCCTTTTGCCTGAATAAATCTGCAAGTTCTTTATCGACAAAATCATAATCGGTCTTTCCAATAATTTCTTCTTCTTTTGCACCAAAGAAACGTTCAAATTTAGCATTACATGAAAGATAACTTCCATTGGCATCCTTTAGCCATACAAGATCAGGAATAGTATCTATCAAAGTACGCAGTTGTCCTTCACTATTTCTTAGTGCTATCTCTGCATTTTTACGTTCAGTTATGTCAATTGTTGTTGCCATTACCCTTTCTACGCCGTTGATTAGCACAGGGCTTAGTCGAACAAACTCCCAAAAATGTTCTCCATTTGCTTTTCTATTAAACCACTCAAACTCTTGCTGTCCTTCGGATGCAGTTTTATGTATCCATTCAAGTGCATCGCTAAAGGAATATGGAGAATCAGCCCAGAACTCATTTGCTTTTAATTGTTCTAAAGAAGAAAAACCATACATTTCATAGGTTTTCGGGTTAGCATCGATTATCTCTCCGCTTTCCTTGTCATGTATTATTATTGAAATAGGTGCTTCTGTGAAAAGAGTTCTATATTGCACCTCTCTTTCAAGAATAGCTTTTTCCGCTTCCTTACGTTCAGTGACGTCTTGAAATACAGTTGCAAAACAATTTTTATCAACTTTATAGGCATTAATACTGTAATGCTTATTCAATGATGGTGAAAATGTTTCAAAATTAGTAGGAGTACCTGTGAGCACAACGTTTCCATATGTATTTATTAAGGTTGATTCTTCAACACCAGGAAGAACTTCAGTAATAGGCTTCCCAATGATATCATTTACATTCAGTCCAGTATGTTTTTCGAATGATTCATTTGCATCAAGGAAGATGTAATCAATTGGCTTACCATTGTCATCGAAAATAACTTTATGGATTGCCACGCCACTAATATCGTTTTCAAAAAGTCCCCTGAATTTTTGTTCACTTTCTTTTAGTGCATTCTCAGCTCCTATCTTTCCTATGATATTCCATACGGAATCCATAAGTAAAGTAAGCTGTAGGGCATCGTTATCAGTATAATCTGATTCTTTGTTGGCAACTCCGACAACGGCAACGGTTTTGTTGTTCTTAAAAATTGGTACAGTCATGAACTTATGAAGTTTGACATGTCCTTGCGGGTAGCCTTTTTTCAACGGATTTGAAGCATGGAAATCATTTACAATTATCGTTTTACGTTGCCTGACAACTTCCCCCCATATGCCCGTTTCTTTAAGATCATATATTGTCTGAGGTTCTGTTATCTCACATTCTTTCATTACATCTTTAGACCATGTGTTTAAAGTGAACTGTTCTTTTTTCTCACTATAATAGTAAATGTAACCAAATTTACTATTAGTAAGTTTAATAGCTTCATTGAGTGTAAAATCAAGGAATTCCTGGATAGAATCATGTCTAGAACCCAGAATCTCAAGGATACTTCTCAATCTGGCTTCCTCAAAATCGAGCTCTTCTCCCATTTCTTTAGTTATAGTAATGTCATGAACTATAAAAGAAAGCAGGATTTTATCTTCGGTTTTGATAGGAATAACACAAGTTTCAACATCATGGATGCTATGGTCCTGCAATCGATGTTTAAAAAGAAAATGATTTTTAATTCCCTGTTTTGCTTTAGACAGTTCTGTTTTTAGCTTTTGTTCAGGTAATGTATCAATCTGGCTCATTTTCTTTTGTCTAAGCTCTACGCATGACCAGCCATAGTAATTAGAAGCAGCATTATTAGCATCAACAATATCCAGGCTATCAGGATCAATGCTTAACATCACAACATAATCATTAGCGAATAGCTGTGCATAGTCTATTGTTTCATCCTGAATGCATCTAGAAGAGATGTTATTGTTTTGCATTATAACCCTTTGTTGATAGCTTTGAAAATCAATAGTTGTTTAGTCGTTTGAACATCGCAATATACATTTATAAATGGTAAATATGTTATGCAACTTTTGCACACTAATATAATACACCATATTATATAACCAAGAGTATTTAATAGTGTTCAGGCTATGATATGATCTAAATAATTGAGAGATTTAATTTTTGTAGCAATTGCAATATTAATAGCTCCTTCATTTCCAGTGCAAAATATACTACTTTTCTATTTTAGTATAATTTTGAAAAGTAGTGATTTGTCTGTATTTATTTCAAAAGCAAGTTGAAAGTTATTCTCAATAAATACTCCGTAAACTCATCAAGCAAGATACATGATATATACAAAATAAAACGGAAACTATATTTCCAGGGAATTAAAATGAACGCTGATGGGGAAGATTACTGAAGTCCTCGTTCCCTCAGTTCATTTTCAATACGCTCAATGACCGTGTTCATAATCTTTATCCTGGAATAATACTTGTCATTGGACTCCACAATGGTCCAGGGTGCCCATGAAGTACTGGTCTTCTTCAGCATCTCGTCAGCAGCATCAAGGTAAAGATTCCACTTCTCGCGATTGCGCCAGTCATCTGGGGTGATCTTCCATTGTTTATACTCAACTTTTTCACGCTGTTTGAACCTTTTTAACTGCTCATCCTTATCAATGTGCATCCAGAACTTGATAATTATAGTACCGTAATTGGAGAGCGTTTCTTCAAATTCATTGATCTCCCTGTAGGCACGTTTCCATTCCTCAACATTACAGAGGTCCTCGACTCTCTCAACCAGCACTCTTCCGTACCAGCTCCTGTCATATATTCCTATATGACCCGCTTCAGGGATCTGGTTGTAGAATCTCCACAGGTAATGACGTCGAAGTTCATCGGGAGTGGGAACTCCTATAGGACTTACCTGGTAAAGTCTGGGATTAAGCTCTTTAACAAGCCTTCTGATACCTCCTCCCTTACCTGAGGCATCCCAGCCCTCAAATACAGCAATAAGTGGTATCCTGTTTCTGAAAAGGTCATACTGGAGCCTTTTAAGCTTTTTCTGACATTTTTTCTTTTCTTTCTTATATTCTTCGTTAGTGAGGTTCTTGTCAAGATCAATTTTTTCCAGTATAGAAGACTCGATATTAGGAATGATACAATTATCCTTTTTCTGATTTTGTTCTATTAGTGCCTTGTTTTCAAAATCCTGAACCTTGTATTCAATAGATTCTATGACCTTTGCCAGGACTTTTACGGTTGCAAAATTCTTATCATCAGCTTCCACAATGGTCCATGGAGCAGAGGCACGATCGGTTTTTTCAAGAATTCCCTCAATAAGCGGCAGATATTTGTCATAACCGTTAAGATAATCCCGTTCTTCCTCTTCAATAATGAACTGGGGAACTCCTGTATCCTTCATCTCCTTGTATCTTTTGTCCTGTTCATCCTTGCTGATATGCAAGAACAGTTTGACCATAAGATAACCACCGTCAGTGAGCTGCCTTTCAAAATATGTAAGTCCTTCAAGACATTTGTTCATGTCTTTGTTGGTCTTACCTTTCTTGTTATGTTCAATGATAATTCTGCGATACCAGCTTCTGTCAAAAATTACCATTCTGCCTTTTTCCGGGATCTTTGTCCAGAAACGCCATAAAAGAGGCTTCTGCTCTTCCTGATAACACGGTCTTCCGGTGGTGTGCAGGTTAAAACCCATTGGACTTAAGGTCAGAAGGAACCTGTTAATTATCTCAGACATACCTGAAGCATGCCAGCCTTCAAAAACAATAATTATCGGAATATCCATTTTCCAGGCTTTTCGCTGTAGTTCTCCCATTCGAATTTTCAGGTCTTCCATTAGCGTTTTATACTCATCCTTTGGAAGGGTTTTGGTAAGATCTACATTTTCAAGCATAGTATCATCATAATTATGGTTTATCTTTGTATATATAGTTATATTGATACGAATTTGGTATAAATTATCAGATATAGAAGCTCCATACCAGCAAAGTGACCGTTCCAACCAGTGCAATCACTATGAAAGATAATACCGCTGTTCTGAAAAACTCCGGTGAACCACTTACCTTGATATACAATGGCTTGTTGAGGGTGCTTACAAGACCTGCAAGTATAGCCGTTATGCCGGCAGTGTGATAGGAAATATTACCTGAGAAAGCAAGGGCTGCAACGGAAGCAGTAACTGCCGAGCTGCTGACTATTCCACCCAGTGCCGTTATGTAGGTTCCTTCGGCTCCTCCATATACATTTGCATAATTTGCGATAATTAAGAGTATTGTAAAAACGGCACCGAACTTGAATGCCGGACCAAGGGCAAAAGGTGATCCTATTTCGATACTTTCCTGAGGATTTAATGTCTTTTTCCATTTAATCGCCACAAATGTAAGAGCAACTATTCCCATTATGATGAAAGGAGGGGCCATAATGGAAGCGGTCTGAGCGGTTGGGTCTGCTATCAGCGCAATTATGGTGTTACTGATTATCATGGATACAACTGCCAGTAAGGAGCCTATATGAACAGAATCTTTTAACAAAGGACCTTTTTTTGACAGACCTGCAAGAGCTGCAACTGTTGCTTCACTGCTTATGAATCCTCCAAAAAAGCCAGAGTAAGGGATACCACCTTTTGGACCCATTTTTTTCAGGGATACATAACTTACAAAACTAATGAAAGAAACAAGTACAACAATAAGTATGGATTGTTTCAGATTTATTATTCCAAAGATAGGTTCTTCTGGCATTACCGGATACAGCACAAAGGCAACTGCAAGAAATTTAAGTGCGCTGCTTATGTCTTCATCTGAGAGATGCTCTGCAAATGAATGAAGTGGTTTTTTCTCAATGAGCAGGAATGTCATTAGAAGTCCTGTAACTATGGCTATCAGATAGAATCCTTCAGCTACAATAACTCCGAGCAGATATGTACAGAATAACGCAATAGCTGTTGTAAGGCCGGATTTTCCCTTGATGATGTTGACAAGATATACAATGGATGCAGAAGCAAATAATACCAGTAATGTTGTCAGTACGAGTATCCACATACCTATATAATCAACCAGGAATGTTGCAAGAGTACCGGCAATACACGTAATGGAAAATGTCCTCACACCTGCAAATATTTTTTTATCTGAACGCCAGTGTTCTCTTTCAAGACCTACAAGTACACCTATTGCCATTGAAAGTATGATTTTTTCAAGTATAATAGCATATAATGGATCAAGAGCCCACTGAACATTCATAGCGATCACGTTTCTCCCAAACAACTGAATGGCATATGCGATTTCAACTTCTGTACAGGTATTATAGTAATCAAATAATTAATAACGCAGCATTCTAAGTATATCATATTCACTGTATATACTTTTATACCTTCTAAACCCATTAGTAATGGGGACTGATATCATGCCATGGGTCAATAAAAAGAAATGTGTGTCATGTAAGAAGTGCGTTAAGAAATGCCCGGTGGACGCCATTGAAATGGTAAAAGGTAAAGCCCTTATCGAAGAAGACAAATGCATCAATTGTGGAAAATGCATAAAGATCTGCCCGGTCAAAGCGATTCTGAAGGACAAGGACATCATAGATTTCACCATTGATTCAAATGTAAAAGCTGCAAAAGCATCAATTTCAAATTACAAGGGTAAAAAAGCAAAGAAACGCGCCATAAAAAGTCAGATGAGGCAACTGAAGCGCCAGCAAAAGATCTTTCAGGGAACAATGAAAAAATTAAAGCGCATCAAACTTTAATTATTGAAAGACAATATTGTAACAATACAAAATTCCAGGCAGAGTATTATTAATAATTGGAGATTGTCAGGGGGAGAACAATGGCATCGAATATATTCGTAAAGAAATATTCCTTAGCGGCATCACTGGGTTTTCTTGCAGGCCTTGTATCCTGTATGACGGGACTGCTTTTTGCTATTGTCAGCAGACTTAACCGTGGTTCAGGTTCAGAGACAATTCTGGTGGTCTGCATGTTATTTGGTGCAGGCGTTGTGCTGATACTTTCAGGAATAAATGTTGCAGGTATTGGCCAGAAGCTTTCACGCAGCTATTCCTTCCTTGCCGGTCTTTTGTTATCCGCGATCGGACTATTTATTTTTATGATATCTTTCCCTGATAACTGGGTCTATCCAAGGGTCAGCTATGCAATTATAGCATACTCACTTGGTATTTTCCTGTTGCTTATCAATATATTTGTGAACTATTTCCTGCAGGCATTGGGAGATTCAGGACAGCAGGAAGATAAGAATAAAACGGACAATGTTCAATATGAACCTCAACACAATGATTGTTCTGTTCTTACAACCTTTGCAGGCATACTAATGACAAATATCACATCAGGTACCTACGAGCCTGCTTTTATAACAAGTACCAGTGATGATGAGAACACTTACATTATAAATAATACCACTTCAGAAGAAAAACATCCGGAGCCTCTATTTATGGAATCCAACGAGGAAAAATCCATCACCGAGACTAAAAGTATAACTGCAACAGATGCGGTTAACGATAAAAGCGTAAAAATATGTAATGTTGATGACGAGCAGGAAGAAACTACCGCTCTTGAAACAACACAATTCCCTGAGATAGCTGAAGTTATTGAACCTGAGATTGAAAAAGAGATCGAGGATATTGAAGGAACTCAGGATAATAAAGGAGAGGGAGAAGCACAATATTCATCTGAGGAAGCGCTTTGTTCAAAGGAAAAAACTGATGTACAGGAACTTGTTGTTCCATATGCGGAATTCCGGTCACTTAAAAAAACAGATATAAGATCTGATGATACCATGCGTGAAGCTGCACGCAAGATCCTCATGTATCATTTTGGACAGATGCTGGAGCATGAGAGAGGTACCAAGATCGGTCGGGATATTGAAGAACTCCATGACATGAGAGTTGCTGCAATGCGTATGCGTTCAACTGTAGAAGTTCTTGAAGATTATCTAAACATGAACGAGATGTCTTCCTATTACAAGGATATAAAGTCCATAAGGAAGACACTTGGAGCTGTACGCGATCTGGACGTATTCCTTGAGAAAATAGACCATTATCTTACGGCCCAGCCACTTGAAAGAGCTCTGGAAATTGAGCCTCTTACAGATTCACTCCTGATAGAAAGGGCAAAGCATCGTGGAAGTATGCTTGTGTACCTTGATGATTCACGTTACAATAAATTCAAAAAGAACTTTGCAGATTACCTGCGTACCAGGAAATCATGGAAGATGAAATCTGCAAAGAAAAATGGTGAACCTATACCTGCCAGAGTTGTAGATGTACTGCCTGTGCTTCTTTACTCTCAGCTTGCGACTGTGAGAGCATATAGTGATGTACTTACTGACGACACAACTATTGACCCTTACCTTGAAAAATACCATCAGTTGAGAATAGATGTGAAGATACTGCGTTACACCATAGAATTCTTTAAAGAAGTCTTGGGTTCTGAAACAAAGACCCTTATAAAAGACCTCAAAGGCCTTCAGGACAATCTTGGTGATATGCATGACACTGTGGTTGCACTTGAGATGCTTGAGAACTTCGAGAAATATGGCGTGTGGGGAGAGACCCACGGAAAGAAGAACTCTGTAAGTATCAGGGACTATCCTGGCGTTGATGCATATATTGAATATAGAAAGAAGGAACTTGCATCTCTGCTTGATTCATTCCCTGATGCATGGTCAAAGGTTATCGATCCCGATTTCAGCGTGAGGTTCTCACAGGCAATAGCAGGAATTTACAATTCCTGATGATAATCTACAACCTGAATTGTATTGATTATGTAAGCTATATTGTGCTATATACTACTATATATGAAACTGTATGAAGTGTTATATAATAGAATCACTGTTGTTTTCTCAAAACACAACAGTTATCTAACGTTTTTAAAACTGAAAAACATGAGTTTTATGCCAAATGAAGTAAACGAATATGTCAACAGGGAAATCAGCTGGCTTTCTTTCAACGCAAGGGTACTGCAGGAAGCAAAGGACCCAAGTGTCCCCTTACTTGAGCGTCTGAAATTCCTAGGGATATTTTCTTCCAATCTTGATGAATTCTTTAGTGTGAGAGTCGGTACCCTGCAGAGAATGATAGATGCAGGCGTTAAATCAAAAGCAATGGTTGGTGTCTCACCCAAGAAGGTCATGAAAGAGGTACACAGTACAGTACTTGACCTGAGAGATGAATTCGATAAGGTTTTCACAAGAGTGACAAAGGAACTTGAAACCCAAAATATTTATATTGTTGATGAAACTCAGTTGGATGATGTCCAGAAAGCATTCCTGAAAGTCTATTTCCAGGAGAAGGTACGTCCACGTCTTATTCCTGTGATGCTGAAGGATATTCCGGATTTCCCATACCTTAAAAACCAGGTGATCTATCTTGTTATCGACGTCAGGAAGAAATGGGACCCTCAAAACTCAAAATTCGCATTGATAGAAGTTCCCGCAGATGTACTTCCCCGTTTTGTCAATCTCCCGGATTCACAAGGACGTAAATGTGTGATCATGCTTGATGATATAATTCGTTTCGGACTGGATGATATATTCTCAACCTTTGATTATGACTCCATAGGTGCGTACACCATCAAGCTCACAAGGGATGCTGAACTCGATATTGATGATGATGTTACCAAGAGTTTCTTTGAAAAAGTATCAGAGAGTCTTGAGGAAAGGAAAAAAGGTCAACCGGTACGTTTTGTTTATGACAGGGAAATACCTTATTACCTTCTTGATTTCACCCTGAAAAGACTGGATATAGAAAACTTCGAAAACCTTGTACCTGGTGGTAAATATCACAATGCTAAGGATTTCATGGGTTTTCCGAAAATTGGACCGGAATCATTCTATTATGAGAAAAAGCATCCTTTACCTCACAAAGACCTGAGAAATTACAAGAGCATGCTTGCCGCCATCAGGGAAAAAGATATCCTTCTTCACTATCCATACCAGTCCTTTGATTATTTCATTGACCTGTTAAGAGAAGCAGCAATTGACCCTAATGTCACAAGCATAAAAGTCACTCTTTACAGGGTTGCGCGCAATTCTAATGTGATCAATGCACTCATAAACGCTATCAAGAATGGAAAAACTGTAACTGTTGTCATTGAACTTCAGGCACGTTTTGATGAAGAATCTAACATTTACTGGACCCAGAAACTGGAAGATGCAGGTGCAAGGATCATCGATGGTGTGCCAGGTCTTAAGGTACATTCCAAACTCTGCCACATTACCAGAAAAGAAGGTGAAGACATCGTTCACTATTCCTGTATCGGAACCGGTAATTTCAATGAGTCAACTGCCAAACTCTATTGCGACCACATGTTAATGACCAGAAACAAGGACATTACGCATGAAGTTGAAAAGGTCTTTGATTTCTTTGATCATAACTACAAGGTCTACGATTATGAACACCTTTTTGTTGCACCACTTCAGATGAGAAATAAGTTTACAAGACTTATTGAGAATGAGATCAAGAACGCAAAAGAAGGGAAACCTGCATACATCCATGCCAAGATGAACAGCCTTGTGGACAGTGAAATGATAGACCAGCTTTATGAAGCCAGCGAAGCGGGTGTAAAGATCAAACTTGTTGTAAGGGGTATATGTTCACTGGTCCCGGGTATTAAAGGACGCAGTGATAACATTGAGGTCATCAGTATAGTCGACAAATATCTAGAACACTCCAGGATATTCATATTCTGCAATGATGGTGATGAGAAATACTTCATCTCATCTGCTGACTGGATGGTAAGGAACCTTGACAGGCGTGTCGAGGTTGCTACACCGATATATGATGTGGCTTTAAAAAAGGAACTCAGAGAATATATGGACATCCAGTTTGTTGACAATACAAAGGCCAGAATAATCAATGAAGCCCAGGATAACAAGTACGTTAGAAACAATTGTAAGATCTGTCGTGCCCAGGAAGACACATACGCATTCCTTGAAAAGCAACTGCAAAATGAGGACACATAATGAAATTCGCTGCCATAGACGTTGGTTCAAACGCTGTCAGGCTTCTTCTCTCAAAAGTTGATTCTGAAGGAGTTGAACCGGTCTTTGAAAAGATATCATTTATACGAATGCCAATCAGACTTGGAGAAGATTCTTTCATTCACAATAACATCTCACCGGAAAAAGAATCAAGCCTCGTAAAAACCATGATGGGTTTCAAATATCTGATGGATGCGTACGAACCACTGAATTACATGGCATGCGCCACTTCAGCCATGCGAGAAGCAGAAAACAGTGATGAGATCATAGCCAGAATTAAAGAAAAAAGCGGCATTGATCTGAAAGTGATAAGCGGCAGGAAGGAAGCAAAGATAATCTATTCCAACAGGATAGAAAAAATAATAGGAAGCAGCGATTCAACTTACCTGCATGTGGATGTGGGTGGTGGAAGTACGGAACTTATCCTTTTTAAGGGAAAACAGGTCTTTGCATACAGGTCATTTAATATCGGGACCATCCGACTGCTTGAAGGTATTGTGACAAAAGAGGACTGGAATGAAATGAAGAAGTGGGTAAGGAAAGTTACCAATGAACACAAACCGGATTATGCAATTGGAAGTGGCGGCAACATAAATAAACTTTATCGAATGTCTGGTCGAAAAGATGGTACACTCCTGTTAAGAGACGACATACGTCAACTCAAAAAGTACCTGAGAGGATTCACACTGGAGCAGAGAATTACAAAACTTGGTCTAAAGCCGGACAGGGCAGATGTTATAGTTCCCGCTTCCAAGATATATTACTCCGTTATGAAATGGGGTGACATTGAATATATGCATGTACCAAAACTTGGTCTTGCAGACGGAATAGTGCATGTACTGTATAAAAAACATATAGACAGATATATAAAATAAAGTCCATATTTACCGTGTTTTTTGAACATGGAATATTTTCCAAATATCCGGCATACTGATGTCTTTTTGTGATTATGTTGAAATTTATGTACGGAAAATATAGCCATAGATGGCAAATCCTATGTTCATAATATATAAATACTGATTTAATCGAATCAACTTTTATCAAGAAAAACGGATCCCATGTATTTTGTTGTAATTCCATGTGGGTCTCAAAAACAAGCAGTTGATTACATGGAAGATCAGACAACCAGTGATAAGAGCCTGTATATTGGCATAGATGCAGGAATGTTCAAAACCTCTGTGTGTACCAGTGAAGGAAAAAGGTTCACTGAACGCAGTACTGTTGCTTATTCCGGTGAGAACAGCAACAACCAGGAACAAAAAGTAGTATCCGGCAAGGATGCACTTGATCTGACAAATGGGAATATAAAAGAGCTTTTCAAAGGTGAGCTCAGGACAGAAGAAGACATAGATACTTGCAGAAAGTTCCTGAGATCTATTCTTGAAAAGCATGATATTGACACAAGTAGAAATACTTATGCAATACTTGGAACTCCTTCAAATGCAAGCAAAGAATACAAACGTAAATTCCTTGAACTTGCAAATGAGGTATTTTCAGGTGCTATGCTTGTTGATGAACTCTTTTGTGCATCCTACAAGAACAATCTTCCTGACAGGTCCATAATAGTTGACATTGGTTACAGTAAAACGGATATTTCCATAATAGACAGTGAAGTTCCCAGGGAAAATGATTGCCTGAGAATCTCATGTGCCGGGAAGGACATTGATTCTGAGATCGTTAAACTGATCAGCGAAAGGTGGGAAGATTCAAAAGTAACTGAAGAACTTGCCAGTGAATGGAAAGAGAAATACGGACATCTGGGGTCCGGCTCAAACAACTGTGTCGTTGAGGTTCCACTGGAAAGTGGCAATGTCCAGGAATCTATTTTAGAAGAGTTGCAACTGGCATGTGAGTTCGTTGTAACGGACATTGTGTCGGGAATTATCAAACTGATATCGGATATTGAGCCGGAACTGCGTGAAAAGTTAAGGAACAATATCCATATTTTAGGGGGGACCAGCGATCTTGAGGGACTTGATACTTTTATCGAGAACGAATTGAAGGTGCTGGGCGGTGGTAAAGTTATTTCTGATATCGATCCTGTGTACGGGATCTCAGAAGGTGCACTTGAAATTGCAAAGAATATGCCACCGGAATTCTGGAATCAGCTGAATGCTGAAAACAAAACTAAGGAAATGATAGTATGAATCCATTGAACTTATCAGGTAGGAAAAAGGAAAATGAAAATTCATCACAGGTATTTACCCCGAATATCTACCGCAAGCCCGTTATGAAAGAGGAATATGAGAAGGAGACTAATACTGCTTCTACAAATCCTCATAACTATATGCCAGCATCTGAAAAAGATGATGACACATTTACCAATCATACTACTCAAACAGTTCATACTGTCAATATTCCTGAAGGTTTCAATTCCAATATAGAGGAACTTATCGAGAAAGAAGCAGAACTTGTTAAGATCAGAGAACGCTATGAGGCTGATATTAGCGAGTATGAGAAAAAACAGAAAGAGCTTGATGAGCTAAAAAACGAATTTTCCGAGCAGGAAAAACAACTCCGCAAAAAGTGTGCGATTGTGAAATCTGCTACTGAAAGAGCCAAGAAGGCTATTCCACAGAATCAGAAAGATAATCTTGAAAAGGAGATCGCTGAGTTTGAAAAGAAACGCGGGGAACTTGAAGCCCGTGTCAAAGAGTTTGAAATATCCAGACAGAAACATGAAAAAGATCTTGCTGAATACCAGACTAAAAAGGATGAGCTTGATTCCCTGAGATCGTCTTATGAAACTGAATTTGAACAGTACAAAACAAAGAGATCCGAACTGGATGAACAGTGCAGGATACTTGAGGAGCAGCTTTCAAAAGGAGAAGAATTATCTATCGAGTTCAGTGAAGCGACTTCCCAGGCAGCACTTGAGGTTATCAAGGCAGGTTATTATTCTGAATTGAAAGAGCTTAACAGGAAAAAGGCAGATATCCAGACCGTAAAAACACAATTGGAAGATGATGAAGCACTTCTTGCTGATAAACGTTCTTCTGTTGAAAAGATGAGAGAACATCTCCAGACAGAGATATCTGATATTGGAAACAAGGCAAAGGAACTGGAGAGTACTGTTGCAAATTATGAAGAAAGGCTTAAAGAGCATCAGGAAAAGGAGCTTTCTTTTGAAGATAAGATAAAGGCTTTCGATGAGAAGAAAGAAGCTTTCAAGGCTGAGCGTGAACAACTCAGGTTAAAGCATGAAGAGAACATCAGAGCCTGCGAGGCGACCTTTGAGGAGAGAAAGGCTGAGTTCGAGGCTGAGAATGAAAGGATCAAGCTGGCACATGAGGAGAAAATCAAAGCCTACGAGAAGACTTTTGAGGAGATGAAAAATGGGTTCAAGGCTGAGCGTGAACAACTCAAGTTGAAGCATGAAGAAAATATCAAGGCCCATGAAGAAAAAGAGCGTGCTTTCCAAGAAGATATGAAAGCTCTTGAAACAAAGAAAGCTGAGATCAAAGCTGAAAGCGAGAATCTTGACCAAAAACGTGAAGATAACTCAAAATTCGAGGTTGAGATGGAGAAAATGCTGGCCGAGATGGAAGAGAAAAGAAAAGAACTTGACGAGATGATCGAGAAAACAAACAATGAGATAGGTGTTCATGTCACGATTCATCGCCAGAACCTTGACATTAAGAAGCTCAATAATAAGCTGGAACAGCAGACCATCTACATACAGAGTCTTGAATCATCGGTTTCTGAACTTAAAAAGAACCTTGAAGAAGCAAAATTTGATGTGAAAAAGAACGAAGTGTTCTCTCAGATACTTAAATCCAATATGGAACTGATGGATAAGCCACAGTTCATATGAAATTATATGTGTGCCTCAGAACTCATAGGGTTCATCATAAATCAGATGTGATTTCTCATCATTGGCACACTGTATCACTATTATATTACTATACTAACGTCTGAAAACGTCTGAATGAGTTTCCAGTTTCCGAATTCTTCACTCTGGAATTCTCAGAGGAACTCTTTCATCTCATCAACCAGCTTTTTTGCAGCCATTGCAGGATCTTCGGCCTGGTAGATGCTTCTACCAACGATAACCCAGTTGGCTCCTGCTTTTATGACATCGGAAGCTGATCCGCCCTGTGCACCGACACCGGGTGAGATTATTGAAAGCTCGTTTCCGATTATCTTTCTTATCTCTGCAACCCTTTCAGGACGTGTTGCAGGTGCAACAACACCTGATGCTTTTGCATCTGCTGCCATCTTTGCAATTCCTTCGCCGACCTGCTGCATGAAATCAAGTGCACCAGGATGGCTCATTTCAGTAACCACGTAGATGTCCTTTTCCTGTTCCTTTGCAAGTTTTACGGCAGCTTCAAGGCTGTCATGTCCTGTAAATCCCTGGACAATCACAGCATCTGCACCTGCTTTGAAGACCTGCTCGCATATCAGGCGGTTTGTGTTAGGAATGTCTGCAACCTTAAAGTCGGCAATGATAGGAGCGAATTTTGAAAGCTGGCTGATCATGTCCATTCCGGTTGAAAGTACGAGTGGATATCCTATTTTGATCGCATCTACATATCCTGCAACCTTTTCGGATATTGCCACGGCTTCCATCCTGTCTGTAACATCAAGTGCCAGTATAAGTCCTGTCTTTCTTTCCATGTGATTTCTCTCCCTCTGCAATTTACATTTTTGAAAGTCTGCTCCTTGCTGCTGCCACCATGATCGGAAGTGTGATGGTTGCATCGGAGTGGACTGTTACTGAGCGTGCTGTTTCGCTGACCTTACCCCATGAACGTGCTTCGTCAAGTGTTGCACCGCTTAAGCCTCCCGTTTCCGGGGTGTCCATTGTGAGCTGGATAGCATACTCGAATTCCTGATGAGTTACAAGCATGGACTGGAAAATGTAGTTCTTTGGGACACCGCCACCGATAAGAACTGCTCCCGGATCTTTTGCTTCATAGCAGATATCGATTATCTCTTTCATGTCTGCAAAAGCATCAACGTTGAGTGGGTGCATCTGTTTGAAAAGCCATGCCTGAAGTCCGATCATTGAGTCCTGGATTGCAGGACAGTAGACCGGAACATTCATGTCTGCTGCGGCTTTTAAGATGGAGTCCTTATCTTCAATGTGATTTCCAAGCTGTGTCATGAATTCCCTGATGGATATTGTGTCACTGCCAACATCGGAGAGAATTGCCTTCATCTTTTCCTCAAAGTCTATAAAATAAGGTTCCGGGAGATAGACATCGTATATCCTGTTTATTTCTTCGTGTTTAAGTTCGATGTCGTCACATTCCGCACAGCCTTTGTAGTGATGCAGCCCCATGGATTCCACGATTTCATGAACCATGTTAGCACCGGTTGTGACAAGTACATCGATGTAGCCGTCATAAATGAGATCGGTAACTATCTGCCTCATTCCCGCAGGCACCATTGCACCGGCAAGTCCGAAGAAACTGGTTGACCCGTTTGCAAGCATCTCAGTGTAGATGTCAACGGCGTCTGCAAGTTTTCCTGCACCAAAAGCACAACCATCGATTGCATGCACCAGTTCGTCAACGCCCATATTTTCTGTAATCTTTGCCTGTTTTATCGGATTTTTCAGTTTATCTTTATGTGAGTGACAATGTTCCATTTGAAAGCCTCTTTAATATAAGCAGAGTTAACGATGAAGTTGTTCTTTAAGGTTATTATGTGAGGAAGAAAGTTAAGTACAAACCTCAATAAATTAGAAATATTTTTAATTGATTATGGTCTTTTCTTAGATTATATAGGGGTAGTGTTCAGATTATGGTTAAAACTTGTTTTGTGATAATGCCAATAGGAAATCAAAAAATCGGAGATGAAATGATTTCTGCTGAAAGTCTTCGAAGTAAATATGATGACCTCATAAAGGAAGCTATTTTAAGAGCGAAACCTGATTTGGACGTAACACGTGCAGACGATGTTGATATACCAGGAGTTATTACAAATGATATTCTTAAAAGATTAATGACTTCTGATTATGTAGTTGCAGATATTACTTTTCCAAATCCAAATGTATTTTATGAATTAGGACTTAGGCACGCATGCAAAATAGGAACCATTTTAATCAAAGAAAAAAGTGATGTTCCGCTTCCTTTTGACATTGCACATTCAAGATATATAGAATATGATAATACAGGTACGGGGTTGAAGAAATTATCTCTAAGGTTAAAAAAACAATTTGAATGGTTTGAAAATAATAAAAATATTCCTGATAATCAGTTCATTGAATTGGCAAACCATATCACAAAAAACCTGCTGGACAGTAAAGCGGAGCCTTCTCCAAAAATCACAATGGAAGATACAAACCATAACAATATTTCTAATTTTAAGGATTTTCATAAAAACGTTTCAAGACAAAAGACATTGTCTTTGCTCAAGAAAGATAAAACAAGTAGCTCATTGGCTGAAAGGGTGAGATCTGCCAATACTCCAACATCCGGTACTGTTTACGAGGGAGACATAACATATATCGGTACAGACCTTCACGATATAATCGGTTTAGATGATGAAATGTATATCGAAATTAATGCAACTAATTTTAAGGGATTCATTTCTCAAGAAAAGCTCAAGATTTATGGTGGGTCTTTTGTTGATGATAGAAATATTAAGAAAGGTGGACTTGTATATGAAACTCGAATAGAGCAGATTGATTTTAAATCCGATGCATGGGAAGACACCTATAACGTTATGGAATTATTTGGGGATGTGTATGTTCCACTAAAGAATAGCACACCAAACAAGTTGACCAAGCTTCTCCTTGACACCCGCGACAAGTACACTCTAAGACTTGGTTCTGAATTAAAGCTCGCTGATGGCTATGAACTCACCGCAAAGCAGATCGATGTAAGTGGTGACAGAGTGTGGATGGAATTATCAAAAGACGGTGAATTCATAGAAGATGAAGTAATCCATGTTGACAACAAAACAGATAGAACATGGATATATTATACCGATATTGCAGATGAGATTAATGTTGAAGTTTTCAGAGTGAATGTAACTAAGTTATTTCAAGGTCAGGTAGATAGCCTTGTTGTAGTCGAAGGCATCTGGCTAATTGATTACGAGAATATCCTTGAGCTTGAAGTAGGCGACGAATTTGATATTTTGAAAGTTGACCGTATTGTTGATAGTTCAATGATTATGGTGAATGAAGACCCAATATTATTAACAAGAAATTCAATTCAAGAAATAGCAGAGGGTATGAAATTAAAAGTTACTGACTCAGATGATCTTGCATTCAAACTGATAAGAGAGTACGTCTAATCTCTAAATTACTGCTCATCCCATAAAGAAGAAAATTCTTTACTAACACCTTCACAACCCAAATCAAAATGGTTCTATTCAACATCATACAACTACATATACAAAATTTGCTACCAAGATACCTTCAATGCAAACACCAAAAAAGCGAAGCTGTGAAATTCCAACAAGAACCATCGAAAGAATTGCCAGAAATGCATCTAAAAATGCAATAATGAATGCATTTAATCACGGATTGCCTGTTACAAGAATAACCGGAAAAGAGACGATATCGTATATGATGCAGCGTTTGAGAGTGTTTGCCAGACAGAATGGTTCAGTTAAATTATGATTTGCTTCTTTTAAGAAAAATATCTCCATGAGTTTGCCTGTCCCTGCAAGTAAAATAACTTCCTTTCAAAGTATTAATTTCTTCAAAATCCAAGAACGTGATGCCATAATGTTTATGCATAGTTTCTGCTGAATTTGAAGAGGGTTCATTTACATATTGATAAACCAATCGAGATTCTGACAATGATATAGAGGCAACCTCACTCTTTGATTTTGAAGTATTCGTTTTCAAAATAATAGAGATAGAACTCCATGTTTGTTGGATATCGACTGTAATATCGATTTTATATCTTGAATTATGACTTGTTATTATATGTCCTTTCCATTTTCCATTTAAATCTGGAACTTTTGATAGCCTGAATCCTTTTAATGATATTTTCCAGAGAACTCTGTCTAAAAGATAGAAAAATAGCATATATAAGAATCCAAAAGTTGCCAATTGTGGAATATATGGAACATGATTAATGTAAGGAAGAGCATTGATATTATCCACAATTGGATTGAAAATTTTGAGGATTATTAAGGAAGCTATAAATGCTAAGCTTCCTATGGAACTTAATATTTTAATCCTCTTTTCATCAATAGAATATGAATGCATAATTACTTCCAATCGTTCCAAAATTTAATAGCACTATTTATAAATTTTTGAGCTTTGCCTGTCGACCACTGATCAGATGAATCCCCAAAAAGATCTGTAACTCCATTTTGACATTTAAAATTACTTATATCACTTTGATTCAGATACGACAGTACATTATAGACTGTATTTCCATAACATGACTCAAATTTGGAATTTGGAATATTGTAAAGTAAACATTCAATGAAATATGAAGGTGCTTCACTTTTACCAATTAAATTATTATCAATAAGTTTTGATTTTATATTTTTGAATATCCTGATTGCAGAGTAATAATTGCCATTAGTATTATTGCTTTTTAGTGTCCCATTTTTGTCATGTTGTTTCGGATAATTTACTACCCACCCTTCATTTGACTTAAAAGTCATTCCTTCAATGTATTTTTCATGTACACTATTAGAGTATTTTTCATAAAGCCGATATTGCATACAAACAACAACATCTGCATCTAAGTATGGAGTTTTCACTTTAATACATTTATTTCCCTGATTTACTGTAAAACCATTCTTATTGTTTAAGGCACTAAAAATATCTGATCTAAAATTATCCCAAAGATATGTTGCATTAGAATGATCTTTGTTATATGCATCTTTTTCAGGTTGTGATAATTTGCTTAAATCCTCTCGGAAAGTTGAATTTAATTGTATAACAACATCAACATCACTATTACTTCTGGTTGTTGTTGAATTCTTATATGAGCCCTGTAGATAGATTTCATAATTTGGCTTTCCACTTGGCCAACTATATGCAGCTATAGCCTTGCGTATTGATTCATGTGCATCTTTATATTTAGCTTGTGAACCGGGATTTGCCCAGATATCCAGTTGATTTTCAGGTATTGTCATCTAATGTCACCTATAGAATATACAACATTAATGGTGAAATTAACTATATACTTTACTCATAAATTTTATATTGTTTTGGGTTTTGTGCACAGACATTTCCTACTCAGGAAAAGATTACAAAATAGTACTATGATAATGTGCACTGTCCACTATACGATAATTATTCTTCACTCAAACCGTATATCAACAACCTCTCCTGCCACTAACCGAACTATAGATATCCATAATTCCCTTGGATGGATACATCATATTCTGATGCACCGACACGATACAATTACAGGCTTTCTGAGGAAGAGAACCTTTTCCGGTTCTATTTCAGCATTTTTGAACGCCTTATCAAAAAGATTGATCTCCCGTTTATGTTAAGAGCTGATGGCTTTGCCACCGACAGCCAACCCCAGCTTGTTGCTGTCCGTGAAGCTCTAGTGAATCTTCTGATGCACTGCGATTATTTCAGCCCAATGAAGCCAAGGATAAGAGTTT
Organism: Methanolobus vulcani; assembly: GCF_900100715.1. Classification (GTDB taxonomy): domain Archaea; phylum Halobacteriota; class Methanosarcinia; order Methanosarcinales; family Methanosarcinaceae; genus Methanolobus; species Methanolobus vulcani. The sequence continues at coordinate 319,453 of NZ_FNCA01000001.1, forward strand.
TCCTTGATCGGATAGAGTTCTTAAATCCCGGCAGCCTGCCAAAGGATATCGAGTCCATCATAAAAGAAGACTTCACAATGCCAAGAAACCCTATTATCGCTAAAATATTCAGAGTAATCAAACTCTCTGAAAATGCAGGCTCTGGCTTTGATAAGATGTTCAGTGGCTGGAAGTCGTATTATGAGATTGAACCCGAGGTTTCAAGTGATATAGACCACTATAAGATAACTTTCCCACTGGAAAAAGACACTATTCCTGAAAAAGTGTCGGAGAAAACTAGGGAGAAAACTAGGGAGAAAACTAGGGAGAAAATACTGAATATCATTTCCCAAAACCCTCAGGTAACAACTGCTGAACTGGCAAAATTGACAGGAATAACAGACAAAGGTATTGAATGGCATATTAAGAAACTAAAAGATGAAGGATTGCTAAAGAGAGTTGGAGCAGACAGGGGCGGTCACTGGGAAGTAGTTGGGAAATAATAGCTACAATTTTGGCACAGCTTGTGTCAGCATTGAAACACAGAATATTTTTACTGATTTTCAAACCGCATCTTCAATAACTTTCCCACTTCAGATTTATTTCAAATTGTAGAGAATTATAGAACAAAAAAAAGAAAAGCATATCAAGCATCTTTGTTTCTTGTACGGTCCTCTGCAGGATCAATGTCCTCATTTGGATCACATGGTGGTGCTGGATCTCCCTTTGCATCGTCATTGACAGGACCGGGCTGCGGTTGTGAATCATCCGCGCTGTGGTCGTTATAGTTCTCATCGGCTATTGCATTGCCGGCGAACATCGTTATGGCAAGTGCAATAGCAAGCAATACTGCGAACGTTCTTTTCATAGAATCACCCATATATATTATTCATTTAATGAAATATCTCTTTTTTGGGTTTCCAGGGAACTTTTGAGCCCCCACGCATTTCCAACTTTTCCCTGAAATGAGAGTAAAGAAAATAGCTACCGCTCTTCATACTATAACGCATGATAAAACAAAACTCAATAGAAAAAATAAAACAGGAAAATCAATATTTAGATTTTCCATTACATATTAATTATTAATTGAAAGAATTAAGCTAATTCGCCAAATGCGAACTTGCTAAGTACTTTAGTAACTTTAATTGTAACTTCGTCGCCGACTTTTGTCTCTGGTACAAAAACAACAAATCCGCTTACTCTTGCAATTCCATCGCCTTCTCTTGCGATATCTTCGATAGTTACATCATAGCTTTCTCCAGCTTCTACTGGAGCATTTGACTGCATGTTATTAAACAAATATTTCACGTCCTTTAAGTATTAGCTTAAAAAGAATACAACCATTTGGTTAAAGATACGAAAAAACAGTAAATACGGTTAAGGTAATACTATCTAGACCTATAATTATCAAAGTAGTTAAAGCCTCTAAAAGCATACTTACTAAGTTCGGATACTATATAAATATGATAGTACATATGCAAATGAGATACATTTCTGTTTTCTTTATCTACAAATATCCACAGATAAAAAAGGAGAATATTAGTTAAATCTCAGTCACAGCTATTGAATCTTTAAGAATATGATCATAAAGCTCTTTTGTCCAGTCAACTGCACTCTGACCTTGACATAACATGAACTTATGATCAAAAACCCCTTTCTTATTAAACGCACTTATCAGAGAGTGGACACTATCAAATGTAAAATATAAGAATTTCATCTTTTTAGTGTAAACATACATGTGGAAGAACTCATTATTAATGAAACTTGTAATCTCTTTTTGATATTCTGTTCTCAGCTTGTTAAGTAATTCCTGAGAAACTATATAGTAGAAATCGACATTACTTTCAAGCAGTTCTTCGATGATCGAATCGAAATTGGGGTAGAGTGTAGTAGTAACTACATAGACCTGAGGCGATACCTTATAATCCATGTTAAAAGATTTGTGCACGGAGAACAATTCTGTAATATGCGGGGTTATTATTTTGCAATCATTAAGCTGACCTATTTTATCTAATAAAGGAGAGGGAATGAAATCAAGATCCCGGCTTCCCCAATAATCAATATCAATATCAAAAACACCAATTTTATCCAGTAAAGGGATCATATCATCAACAACAACTTTTCCAATTGTTGTCAACTCATAGGTGTCATTGTAGTGAATGATCAGATAATGCTCTTCCAGAATCTTCATTTGAGGGAGCAATGAATTTCTGTTCGTGTCCATTAACTCTAGAAGAGTATCCATCTCTTTTGCACCATTACGCAAAAATAATAGCACATTCATCCTCTTTTCAGAAGCAAATGCTACATCAAGTAACCGTTTTTTCACTAAATCCACACCCATGAACAGGTATTATTTATCTTCTAATTTGATGCGCATTTATGTACCGATTTTATTTAAATCAAATCAGTGAATGGTAATTACGTCTGTTTGTATATGACATAATTATAAAAATATCCGAATATATGATTGCTATATGCACAAGCTTGTCCTAAAATGAACATTCAAATTAAATGGTTTCCCATTCTTAAGATTCGGCATCTATAAATCAAACTTCAGTTTTTCTTCCTGTGAACGACAATGTTCCATTTGAAAAACTCTTCAATTTGCTATACTTTGTACTAAGGTAATTCTGGAAAGATGTGAAAGGTTCAGGCTGATTCATTCTCATATTTAAATGATGTGATATATATCATTGTTAAGTATAAGTACAGCAAAAAATCCTCATGAGGTTTAATCATTTTGGTATGCTGCGTAAAAATATTATAAATTATCCGCAAATATAAAAAGAGTGAATAACTACAATTATATAATTAGTACAACACAAATAATAATGGATGTTGGATATTAAATCATTATACATTAGCCTATTTATAACTCAAGTTATTTTAACATTAATTTACTTTTTTTATTGGAAAACACAAAAGACCTATCCAGGATTTTATGAATGGACACTTTCACTTTTTGTAGCATCCATAGCAAAAATTCTATTTATATTCAGGGATACTCTCCCGGATTTTCTAACAATTACCATTGCTAATACACTTTCGGTTTTGTACTTTGTCTTAGTACTGGATGCACTGAAGCTCTATTTCACAAACCACAGATTACGCCGTGAAATATATTTCCTTTCTTTTCCTTTGATAATAAGCCTTTATTATTTTACAGAATATGTTGATAGTGCAGAGATTCGCAACAGCATCTATTCGATATCAAGCATCATATTAATAATCTTAATACTAAAGGTTCTTTTGACTAAGTCCAATTCAACTGGAAAATTATTTTCTAGACTCCTTGCAGCAGGTTATGTTCTTTATATGTTTACTCTTGTAGTGAGACTTGGAGACTGGTTTTCAAATTTTGCGAGCCGTAATCTATTCTCTCCATCAACATTTAACCTGCTTCTAATGCTTATTGGTATAATAACGATCTTAGATGTAAGTCTATCATTCATTCTACTTAATTTTCAGAGATCAACGCAGGAACTCGATAAAGCAAAGATAGAATCACAGAATATTGCCAACCGCTACTCTCTTGCTGCAAGTTCTGCAAAAGCAGGTCTCTGGTATATGGATTTGAACACAGATACATATCATTGGGATGATTCTCTTGAAAGACTGCTTAGACCTGAAATAGATATATTGAAGAAATTACAAGAAATCTGGAATTCATTTGAAATAACAAATGAATACATGCCAGATACTGATAAAAGATGTACCCAAATAACAGATGAACGTCATTTAACTACTGAATTCAGTTTTCATCGTAAAAATAAAGGTCTACTTCATTTTATGGTTCATGCCCATATTGTGTGTAATGCCGAAGGTTCCAATGTTGTTGTCGGGCTAATATATGATATTACTTCGCTGCGTAAAGCAGAAAATGCGCTTAAAGAATCAAATAAAAAACTGAATCTAATGAATAGTATTACTCGACATGACATCCTGAACATGACCAATGGGACAAATGGTTTTGCAGAACTGCTTATAAGGGAACTGGATGATCCGGAACTCAATAAAATGGCTGAACACATTGCTTATTGTGCTGATATGACTTCTAAATTAATATCATTCACAGCCCAATATCAGGACTTAGGAACCACTGAACCTTTATGGCAGAACATATCTCTTTTATTGGAGGATGATGAGTTCAAGTTCATTACAGAAGGCAAATCACTAAATTATCCGGAACCAGATATTCTTATCTATACTGATAAGATGCTCAAGAAAGTTCTCTATAACCTCATAGAGAACTCATTGAGGCATGGTCAGAATGTTAATTCTTTCTCGTTCTTTTATGACTTTTCAGAAGATGGACTTAATGTAGTATATACTGACGATGGCATTGGCATTCCTGACGAGAATAAAGATAAAATCTTTGAAAGAAACTTTGGAACAAACACAGGACTGGGGCTTTTCTTTTGCAGGGAAGTGCTTGAGATTAGTGGTTTGAAAATCCGTGAAAATGGTGTGTATGGTCAAGGTGCCAGATTCGAGATTAGTGTGCCTTCGGGTTCATTCAAAGAAGTTAATCAACATCTTGACTAAGAATATCAATACATACTCACCCTAGTTGCATAATATAATAATAGATAAATGTCATATTATCTTTAATGAGTTCAGTATTTCAAAAACTGGTACCAAAACAGCGAAAGATGTCAACAAGAATTGGAGGATTGTTGATAATAGTAGGGGAAACCATGTTTCTTTTTTCCCTGCTCAATTTCCTGATGATCACAAGGCTGCAGTATTATAATTCAGGTGATAGTTTCATGAGGACGCTTTTTCCTCATTACCTGCTGTTCCTTGCAGCACTTTTCATAGTAGCATTTCTTGGAATGTGGCTCACCTATGTGTATGTATTCCCGAGCAAGCAGCGGTTTTCTCAGGAACAGGCAATTAAAGATGACAGAAGTCCGATGTACAATAAGATCCTCGAACTTGAGGATGATATCGATGAACTGAAAAAGGTTGTCTTTGAGATGTCAGAGAAAATAGATCGCCTGAATGAAAAGGATAATAGCTAAGGACAACAGCTAATTTGAGAAAAGAATCGTTACAATGACAATTCAAATTGATCCGCTTATTGATGAACCTGCCCTTGTGGTAAGCAACGAAACAAAGTCACTGGTAGTTGCCGATATCCATCTGGGAATTGAATGGGACCTCTACAGAAGTGGATTTTCCATACCAAGCCGCATGAAATACGGCCTTGAAAGGATTCTGAAATACATCGACCAAGTGGCTCCTGAAAGAATTATTCTGCTTGGAGATGTAAAACATAACGTGCCACAAATATCATGGCAGGAAAGAGACGAAATACCATATTTCCTTTCAGTACTTTCCGACCATGCAGATGTGGAAATATTCCCCGGAAACCACGACGGAGGAATAGAGTATCTGCTTCCGGACAGGAAAAACATAACCGTGCATCCTGCAAGGGGAGCCATTATTGAAGACGTAGGTTATTTTCACGGACATACGTGGCCGGACCCTAAAATGTTCAAAGCTGAATACATCATCACTGCGCACAACCATCCTACAATCCGTCTTACCGATTCACTTGGCTATGCCATGGTAGAACAGAGCTGGATAAGGACACGCCTGAACCTCCCTGTTCTGCAGGAACATTTCAGCAGTCTTGAACTTGAAAAGGACAGTGAGAACTGGAATGATCCTGAAATGATAATCGTACCATCCTTCAATGAACTATGTGGAGGTGTGGCTTTCAATGAATCGCTGCATGATGATCTTCTGGGACCATTATTCTCATCACGCGGTGTTGATATCGATAATGCACAGGCATACCTGCTTGATGGAACCCAACTGGGAAAGCTGAAGAACATAAGAAAACTTGAGGAAAGCAAGGTTCGCACGAGGATAAAACGTAAAGGTTCAAAGAAAAAGGAACAAAAAGGGAGCGGAAAATGAGTTTTGACAACATATTCGATTCATTTGATCCGAGAATTCAGACCGCTCTGGAAAAACAGGGATTTAAAGCACCAACTGAACCTCAGGAAAAAGTGTTTCCTTATATCCTGAAAGGTGATCATACATTCCTTATTGCTCCAACGGGTTCAGGAAAGACCGAATCTGCAGTTCTTCCCATATTCCATGCCATTCTTGCCAAAACCCAGGAGCAAAGGACAGGAATATCAGCTCTTTACATCACACCCCTAAGGGCTCTTAATCGTGACATGCTTTCCCGAATACAATGGTGGGGAAAGGAACTTGGTATCGATGTCCAGGTAAGACACGGAGATACTTCCCAATATGAGAGACAGAAACAATCACGCAAACCACCTGATTTCCTGATCACAACACCTGAAACTTTGCAGGCGATGTTTACCGGTTCACGCCTGAGAAAGAACCTGTCCTATGTAACTCATGTTGTCGTGGATGAGATACATGAAATGGCATCCTCAAAAAGAGGAACACAGCTTGCGGTTGGACTTGAAAGACTTGTGGAACTTTCAGGAGAGTTCCAGAGAATCGGGCTTTCAGCCACTGTAGGTAATCCTGAGGAAGTTGCAAAGTTCCTTGCAGGTTCTGAAAGAGAGGTGTCCATAATCTCGGTTTCCCTGCTAAAGCTGCTGGATTTCAGTGTTGTAAGCCCGCAGGTTACTGATGATGACATTACGCTCTCAAAGAAGCTGGCATGCGATGTGAACTTTGCAGCACATATACGCTGTGTTCGGGATATTGTTCTGGATAATGTTTCCACGCTGGTTTTCGTGAATACAAGACAGAGTGCTGAAGCACTCGCTGCCGGATTTAATATGCTGGAACTGCCAATTGGAGTTCATCATGGTTCATTGTCTGTGGATTCACGTATCGAGGCAGAGGAATCATTCAAAAACGGTGACCTTCAGGGACTAATTTGTACATCGTCAATGGAACTTGGAATTGATATCGGCAACGTGGACCACGTTGTCCAGTATGGCTCACCTAGACAGGTTTCCAGACTTTTGCAGCGTGTTGGACGTGCAGGTCACAGGATACATGAAGTTTCCAGAGGTACAATCATTGCAATGGATGCCGATGATGTGGCAGAAAGCATGGCAATCTGTAAACTTGCCACTGAAGGAAAGGTTGAATCTATTTCTCCGCACATGAATTCACTGGATGTTGTGGCAAATCAGCTTGCAGGTATCGTTCTTGATTTTGGAGATATCGGAATTGATAAGATATACAGCATCTTAAAACGTGCCTATCCTTTCAGGAACCTTCGGATCGAGGTTCTCAGGAAAGTAATAGCTCAGATAAAGGATTACCGTATGGTCTGGCAAGAAGAAGGTTCCGATAATATCAGCCGCAGAAGGAAGAGCTGGCAATACTATTACGATAATCTTTCCATGATACCGGATGAGAAGAAATACGAAATATTTGATATTGTAACCGGCAGACCGGTTGGAGTTCTTGATGAGGCTTTTGTTATTAATTTTGCAACACCTGGTGCGGTTTTCATTACAAAAGGAGACATGTGGCGTGTCATAGAGATGATAAGCGACCGCAACAGAATAAAAGTTGAACCGGTCAGAGGCATGGGAGAAATACCGAGCTGGACAGGCGAAGAGATCCCTGTTCCTTTTGAGGTCGCTCAGGAAGTTGCAAATATTCGTTCTATAATTGCAGGTATGATCCTTGAAGAAAATGAAGACGAGGAAATAGCCACTAAACTGGCTGCGTTGTACCCAATTGACCCCGAAAGCCTGACAGAGCTTCTTTCCATAATCAGAGAACATGTTGAAGGTGGTTATCCACTCCCCGACCAAAATATGTTCGTTATTGAGAATGATGGGGATGCAGTGTTAATAAACACCTGCATCGGACACAATGCCAACGAAACGCTTGCAAAGGTGCTGACATCACTGCTGGCTGCAAGATATGGAAGCAGCGTGGCACAGGAGATCGACCCTTACAGGATAAAGATGACATTGCCACGCAGGATCAAGGCTAAGGAAATTGAAACACTTTTGCAGGATATTCAGCCGGAACATATTGAACCTATTATTGAAATGACCTTGAAGAACACTTCACTGATGAAGTGGAAGATGGTGCATGTTGCCAGGAAGTTCGGTGCCCTTAGCAAGGATATTGATTATGACAGGATTAGCATGAAGAAGCTGCTTGAGATATATCGTGATACTGCAATGTATGACGAAGTTATCCGGGAGATCTTCCATGATATGCTGGATGTTGAAAGAGTTACGGATATACTTAGAAGGATGGCTGAAGGTGAGATCCGCCTTGTGGTGAGCAAGTCAACACCTATAGGAAGTTCGGGTTTCTCTATGAAACGTGACCTTGTGGCTCCTGAGAAAGCTGACAGGTCAATTGTTATGGCTCTGAAAGAACGTATTATGAATGACAATGTTATCCTTTTCTGTGTGCATTGCAAGAAATGGACATCAAGAAGACAGGTGAAGAATGTTCCTGATAAGATAATATGCCCGGTTTGTGATTCCGGGATGGTGGCTGCACTCAAACCATGGGAAGATGAGGAGATCAAACTTGTCAGAAAGCAGGATAAGGTCACTGCAAAGGAGGATATCAAACGTATCCGCAGGGTTTACAGGAATGCGAATATTGTCATGACACATGGAAAAATGGCAGTAATAGCACTTGCAAGCAGAGGTGTGGGACCTGAAATGGCAACCCGTGTGATACAGAAAATGCGACATGATGAAGAAGCATTCTATCGTGACATTCTGGTAGCTGAAAGGAACTATGCCAAGAACAAGAGATTCTGGAGCTGAATTGCTTTTATGTATGAGATTACCTGAATAGACAATCTTATATCAATATAAAACAAATATAAAACGGCTGAAGATTACCAGTCTTGAGCCGGGAGGAATAAAATGCAATCTTTTATAGTTGAGCACTATCTGCAAAAAAAGATAGACATTTATTGTGGCGGTCCAGACAGGTTCTATGGAGTTGTTGAAGCATGCGCAGACGGCGTGCTGACAATCAAGGATGAAAATAAATACACACACATTGCCATTGATAAGATCATTGCCATATGGAGCGATGAAAAGAAGTAAACTGAAATATTTATGAATGGTAATTTTATCTTAATATCCTTTTCTTATTTTTAATAAACTATTTGCCTATTGGTCATACTTGTCCCGTATATTTCTGATTTGTTAATGGTTATTAATTTGAATTTTTTTTCATTTTCTGCATCCCCCTGCTTTAATCCAATAGTTTTATATCTGATGTAACGCAAATCAAGGTGACTAAAATCTACTCAACAGAGAAGGATTCATTATGAACATGAAAGAAAGATTACTCAAAGCATTAAAAGGTGAAGAAGTCGACAAAGTACCTGTTTGTACTGTTACACAGTCCGCTATTGTTGAGCTTATGGACCAGACAGGTGCAGCATGGCCAGAGGCACACAGCGACGCACAGAAGATGGCAGACCTCGCAATCGCTTCATACGAAGTATGTGGTCTTGAGGGTGTAAGAGCTCCATACTGTCTCACAGTACTTGCAGAAGCAATGGGCTGTGAAGTCAACATGGGTACAAAGAACAGACAGCCATCAGTCACAGACCACCCATACCCAAAGGGTGTTGACAACCTTGCTATGCCAGAGAATCTCCTTACAGTAGGCAGAATCCCTGTCGTAATGGAAGCAATGAAGCTCATCAGAGACAAAGTAGGAGACGAAGTACCTATCATCGCTGGTATGGAAGGTCCTGTAACACTCGCATCCGACCTCGCAAGTGTAAAGAAGTTCATGAAATGGTCAATCAAGAAGCCAGAAGACTTCCAGACAATCCTCGACTTCGCATGTGATGCATGTATCGAGTACGCAAACGCACTCTTCGACGCAGGAGTAGACGTAATAAGTGTACCAGACCCAGTATCATCCCCTGACCTCATGGCTCCTGACACATTCGACAAGATGCTCAAGCCATGCCTTCAGAAATTCGCTGATGGTGTAAAGGGCCCAATGATTCTCCACGTTTGTGGTGACGTAACCCCAATCCTTGAAATGATGGCAGACTGCCACTTCGAATCTATCAGTATCGAAGAGAAGGTAAAGGACCTCAAGGGCGCAAAAGCAAAGGTAGGAGACAAAGTCACTATCTGCGGTAATGTATCAAGCCCATTCGTACTTCTCGCAGGCGACGAAGCAGCTGTAAAGGCAGCAGCAACAAAGGCTCTCGAAGACGGAATCGATGTTCTCGCACCAGGCTGTGGAATTGCACCTGACACCCCAGTTGCAAACCTTAAGGCAATGGTCGAAGCAAGAGACGAATACTACGCATAAATTTTTTAAATAGCATGCCATAGTTCTGCTATGGTCATGCCATATTCTTTTTTTCTTCAGCATCATTGATTTGACGTTTATTGCTGTCGTTTTCAGTCTTCGGCGTTAACATAAATCTTTAATATAACCTGAACACATCTTTTATTGATCAAAGGTTATTTGCACAACTGCACGTCTTTTCAAATTTAACTTTGGTTCTTTTGCATTGTAAAAAAGGAGATATATTATGCACTATAGTCTAGGAATTGATGCTGGCGGTACGTATACTGATGCTATTCTTGTAAGGGACTCTGATGGAACCGTGGTCGGCTCAGGGAAAGCGCTTACAACATATCCGGATCTTGTAGAGGGAATTAAAAATGCAATCGATACTCTTGATCCTGAATATGCGAAAAAAGTAAACCTGGTATCAGTTTCGACTACTCTTGCAACGAACACAGTGCTTGAAGGAACCGGAAGTCCTGTTGCCCTGATACTGGTAGGTGAACATCCCGTGAAAGGAGATTTTCCTGCAAAACATGTACTTTCGATATCAGGAGGACATAGTTATAATGGAGAAGAAATAGAAAAACCTGACATTGCTGCAGTAAAGGAATTTGCTGGAAAGTATAAGGATGATGTTTCAGCTTTTGCTGTATCTTCATTTTTCAGTGTAAGGAACCCTGAACATGAACTAGAAATTACAAAAGTTCTTCATGAGACCACGGGATTGCCTGTGGTTTGTGGTCATGAGCTCTCACAAGACCTTGGGGCTTATGAGCGTGCTGTAACTGCATCACTTAATGCGCAGCTGCTTCCAATATCCCATAAATTCATCCTGTCAGTTATAGACGAGATCAAAAGAAGAGAGATCGATGCACGTCTTTTGATGTTGAAATGTGACGGCACGGTTGTTGGTTTGAAAGATGCACTGGAAAAACCTGTGGAAACGATATTTTCAGGGCCTGCTGCAAGTCTTGTTGGGGCTTCATTCCTTTCAGGACTTGACACATGTGCAGTTGTAGATGTTGGTGGAACCAGCACCGATGTATCTGCCATAATAGATGGAATTCCTGAACTTTCTGACACCGGAGCAGTTGTAGGTGGATGGAAAACCCGTGTCCGTGCAACAAGGATGGAAACATCTGCAATGGGTGGCGACAGTCATGTCTGGACACGCAACAAAGTGATCCACATTGGACCGCGAAGAGTAATGCCTCTCTGTCTTGCATCATCAAAGTATCCTGGATTTCTGGATAAACTTAAAAGAAACTTAATTCCTAAGAGAAGTGTTCTTGACAGAAATATCCAGCCTACTAAATTTTTCATGAGATCGGGGTTTGTCCCTAAAGGACTTGAAGATTCTGAAGCAGAAGTACTCAAAGCCATTTGTAATGAACCAATGAGCCTGGATGAAATTGCTGCAATTTCTACTCGCTACCCTTCAACTGTTATACTGGACTCCCTTATACAGAAAAGACTTATTCAGGCTATTGGCTTCACTCCATCAGATGCTCTTCATGTTCTTGGAGAGTACAACTCATGGGATTCTAAAGCATCGGAGATAGGTGCTGAAAAACTTGGAAAACTGGATAAAATGACTGCCGTTGAATTCAGCATGAAGGTAAAAGAGATAGTTGCAAAGAATATGGCTTTCAACCTTATGAATTATATGTTACCTGATATTGAAAGAAACGGGATAAAGAAGATTGTCGATGGAAAATTCAATGCAAGGTTTAAAGTTGATATTCCTGTTGTTCTTCTTGGCGGGCCGGTAGTAGCATATAAGGAGATCATGGAAAGAATTATAGATGCAGATATTATTGTTCCTGAATATGCCCAGGTAGGTAATGCTGCAGGAGCTCTCTTTGGAAAAGGTATCCGAAGAATAGAACTTATAGTCAGACCAGTATCTATCAATGACCTTGATGCAGGATATTATGTATTTTCCCCGGAAGGAAGAAATACTTTTTCAGATTATCGGGAAGCTGTGGAATTTGCCGAGGATTACGGACAGAAAATGGTTGTTGAATATATGGGAGAATGTGGTGTCAGCAGAGACAATCTAGATATCAAGATGACAAAAAATACTTTTTCTCCTGAAGACTGGAAACATGATCCGGTTGAAACTGTGATACAGATCACAGGCATAGGTTATCCCAAGAGATTCATAAAATAACCTACTTTTTTATTTTTTAATTCGTATGGTGAATTAATATAACTAGAGTGGCAGTGCTATATTTCTGATAAAAGCAGACTTTACAGTAAGCCAATTAATTGATGAACTAAAAAAGAAAAAAGGAACAAGTTCCGAAAGAACTTGTTTCGCTTCTAGACTTAGAACTTGTAGTTGTCGTCTGGTCTGAATACAGCGACTTCTGCCTTGTACTTCTCCATGCTGTCGCTCATGAAGGTGTCGGCTTCGTCGGTCATTGCATCGAGTGCTGCCTTTGCATCGTTGAGTGCGTTTGTCTCGAACTTGGACATGACAAGTTTCTTCTTGTCTGCTGCGTTCAGGATGTCACAGCATGCAATTGCTGCGTTCTTTGCACGGAGGTAGAGGTCGTCTCCATCCTTTGCGATTGCTTCAGCTACTGAGTATGCGTTGTCGTATGCAAGGACGTATCCCTGTGGGTCTCTGTATTTGTCAGAGAGTACGAGGATGTCACGGAGCATCTTTGCGTTGCCTGTCTCGGTTGCTACGTTGAGCATTGCTGCATCGTAGTTAAGGGACTCGGACCAGCACTGTACAGAGGTACCACCGAATTCACCGTGGTATTCTACAGATTCGTTTGACCAAAGGTCACAGCACTGCATGACAAGGTTACCCATTACATCAGAGTGTGCACAGGTTGAGGTCTTTCCTTCCTGAGCGATTGGGCATCCTGTGATTGCCTTTACGATTGTGTTCTCGTATCCACAGTCCTTTCCTGGACCCTGAGCACCTGCTTCATATCCTGCGAGTGTCCTTGGTGCGGAGATTGCTCTTGCGATGATTGCAATGGTGTGTGCAAGGTTCTTGTCGAGGAGACCACCTGCTATGAACATAGCGGTGTTTGCCTGTGAACAGTCTGTGTCACCAGCTGCAATTCTTCCCTTCTTGTCTGCGATCTTCCTGATGTCTTCCCAGATCATAGTCATGTCAATTGAGCCGAGGCAGCCAATTGCATATACGAGACCAGGAATGTCGTTCCTGAGGATTGCGTAGTCGAGAATTTCCTTACCGCCCATTGTTTCGATGGACAGGAAGTCTGCTCCAGCATCTGCTACAGCTTCGAATGACTCCATAAGGGTGTCATACTTTGCGCCGATAAGTGCAAGGAGGTCACGGTTCTCACGGATGTCACCAGGTGTGTGTCTGAGAGCTGTCTTGATTCCATATTCCTCATGGTATTCTTCCATGATGGTCTTCTGGACGTGTGCGACTTCTCCTCCCCAGTCTGGGTTGTTGGTCATCTGTTCTACGTGTTCTGTCTCGAGTGAGATACCTGGGAAACCGACCTGTACAGCTCTTGCCATAATGTCAGTTGTGAGTCTGCGGTATTCTGAAACGAGTTTCTCTTTGGAGACACCAGCTTCAGGCCTTGGTGCGTAGTTAACTTCACCAGTTACGTATCCTGCACCTACTTCTAATCCGAGTTCTGCTTTTACTGGGTATACTGACTTACCGAAGATCATGTCGTCAGCATTCTTGTATGCAAGTGATGTGTATCTTTTTACCATTTCTGTCACCTCTTTAGTGTTTGTGGAACTGCTCCTTCAGCTGTGCAAGACCCTTTCCTGAAAGGATTGCGTCTGCCATCTTTGGTGCGTCTGCTGCTTCTTCACCATATACACCGAGTTCGTACTGTGTAACGAAGTCCTGGTTAACTGCTCCGCCACCGCACTGGAATGGTACTTTGATTCCGGACTCGAGGAGTCTGTCGTTGACTTCCTTGAATGCATACATTGTTGTTGTCATCAATGCTGTACCGGTGAGCATCATTGGGCTTTCCTTCTTTACAGCTGCGATAACTTCATCTACTGGTACGTCACGGCCAAGGTCAACTACTTCGTAACCAGCTGCTCTGAGGAGTGCTGCTACAATTGACTTACCGATGTCGTGTACGTCACCTTCTGCTACGTGGCATACTACCTTGCCCTTTGGCTTTGGTGCTGCGCCACCCTGTTCCTTACAGTACTCGATACCCTCGAGCATTGCATCTGCTGACATCATAACGTTTGGCAGGAAGATGACACCCTGGTCATATAAGTCTGTGACGATCTTCATTCCTACCATCAGCACATCATCGATGAGCTTTACAGCGTCTGCTCCGCCCTCGATTGCCTTCTCAAGGCCTTCGATTACGTCGTCTTCTTCTCCATCAAAGATTGCAGCACAAATAGTCTTTGCAGGCTCTGTGCTTGGATACATCTCAGCTGCCATCTCTTCAGGTGTCTGTGCTTTTTCTTTAGCAACATTGTACCTAACTAATATTTTGCTTGGGTCTACATCCATCTAATTCTACCTCCTTAGATCTAGATTGACTTCCTACTGAAACGCTAGCATACATCAAACGAAGTATGTACATTACAGCAGATGGATATCAGTTGTCATATGACATTTAACTCTTAGCAAAAGTCTCCACAACCATTTGCTAACATGTTTTAGTCATTTGCTAACTTCATCTTTCCACATAACCACGTATTCTAGATAGCTATATAAACCTAGCGGTTTTGGATATTTATAAAAATAAAACCATGTTATAGAGAGATATATTTTTATACAGTACTACCAGACTTCATTTTTTATGACTAATACGAGACAAAATGCCTGATTATATTTAGGATGTAAACCGGTATTTGTATAATTTTGTGTATAGAATTGCCAAATAAACATTGAAAGTTACGGTTAACTTTAAATATAGGTGCACGATTTTTCCATTTTTGCACCCATAACTAAAGTTAGCTTGTTGAAAGTGATTTGTTTTAATAGATTAATATAAAATAGCATTTGCTTTTTTTCTTTTGACTGTATGAAGAATAAACATGTATAATTTAGATGATATACAAATTATTTTAGACACCGAGAAGAGTTTAGATTTTTTTTAGTAATTGTTAACCGTTCGATTTAAGTATCGTCAAAAGTCGAAGTGTACAATAGAACTAATGATAGAAAATGTAACAGATAGCAAACTTACATGTTATGCGTTATACTTATATATGACATAAATTTGGATAAATGCCTTACAAAATAAAGATAGAAAATGATTCGTCAAACCATGAATATAAAATAATATCTTAACAAAATAATGGATAAAAGTAATAAAAAAGATAGCAGCAAAAGGAATTGCTGCAGTTATTTGTCATAATCAATTGTTATTGACTAGATCTATTGGTTTGACATGACCATGACTATGATCGTGGTCATGAGGTTTATTGTGCTTGAAACCTATCTTCTGGTCGCCCAGCTTTTCAGAAATAGTATCATTTACTAGATTCACAAGCTTATCATGATCAATACTGGAAACTGCCGAGAGAATCTTGAGTCTGGGCACTTGCCCGGTCTCCGTATCAATGACTTCCATGGTAATATCCTGATCATATGCCGTAAGATTGGTCTTTACAGTATTAGAACCGGATTCAATGAAGAGCTTAATGTGCCCCACAAATTCAGGACTTAGCTCTATTACCCTGGACTTAAGGGCAGTCATGATATCTTTTGCAGTTGCCTGGGCAAGCTCTGTGGATATCCGTCCATCAAGCAGGAACTCTGTGGCATAACTTGCAATACCCGAAGCCTCGATAGAATCCAGAGTCTGCTCAACAGCCTTTCCTGTTGTCTCATCAATAACCTCTGTCTCAGGACTTGTAGTTTTCAACACATGATGTCCATGCTGGCTGGGCACATCTCCCATTGCAAGCTCAACGAATTCATACCAGTGCCCATCTTCCTTGGAAGTAGAAAGCAACAGCACCTTTGCCTTGGGATTAAGCTGCTGGACAGAAGTCTCAAGGATAGGTATGCGTATCTCATCAATGAGGTCAACCTTATTAATACATAAGATCTCAGCATCGATGATCTGGCGCATAGCAAAGTTCTTTGCTTCCTTCATTAGCTGCTTGAACCTGCTACCATCTATAAGTGTGACAAGAGGCTGTACGGTAGTATCCTTCAGATCCATCAGATCGATCTCATTCTTGATGATTTGCGGGAAGGCTATCCCAGTTGGTTCTATTAATATGATATCAGGATGGTAATCCTTGTTAAGAATGGTCAATGTTGTTTTCATATTGACCTTAAGAGAACAGCAAATACATCCGCTTGTGAGTTCGGTCATATCAAGACCGTACTTGGAAATGACGTCTCCGTCAAGACCAACTTCACCTATCTCATTGACAATAACAGCAACTTTCTGACCGGCTTCACTGAATTCCTTACCCAGTCGTATAATGGTGGATGTTTTTCCACTACCTAAAAATCCACCAACAACAAGTATTTTCATATTCAATTCCTTCTAAAAATTAAAAGAGAAGGCTATTAAGCCTGCTCAAGAACGACCAGATTCTCCCACTTGAAAGTATCCTTTGGACATGCATTGATGCATCTCTTACAGTTTGCACCATCACAAAGGTCAGAACTGATCATAACAACACCCTCATCATCAATGGTTATGGCATCGTTAGGACAGACCTTGATACACTTTGGACACTCAGGACAATTGACCTTCATTGTCAGATATGTACCGACCTGCTCAAGAACCTGAAGTCCTTCCGGACCAAGTACCGGAATATCTTTCTCAACGACCTTGTTGACCTTTGTTGCCTTTTCAGGCAGATCGATCTGTGGCAGTCCCTTCTTCTTGAGGAACTTCTTGAGCATCTTAAAAGGCATTCCTTCTGTCCAGTATGAAATCTCCTGGATGTATGCTTCCTTAAATGCAGGATCAGTTGCAAACATTACATGGTTGCTGACAATCTTGGCTGCAATGTCCTGGAGTTCCCAGAGCCTATCCTCTGAAAGAAGGATCTCTCTTGCAACGATAAGTGAAGTGTTACCTATCTGAATTACTTCGTCAACATCAAATGGAACCATACCGACCTGGTGTGCCTTGATAGCATCCATATAGGTACCTGCAGCACCGGACATGTATGCTTTCTTAACATCGGAAACCTCTACTCCTGCTGCATTACAGAGTGCAAGGTGTCCTGCGCGGATAGCACCAATAGCAAGACCGGCTGCTTCAACGTCCTTCTCAAAGAACTTGATCTTATTCTGCAGGTAAAGGATGTGGTCTGGTGTGTTGATCTTTGGAAGGGTGATAATTCCGTTCTTCATTCCTGCTTCAAGAATTGCGATAACACCTGTACCTGTGATTCCTTTTGCTTTGATGGAATCTTCTTCGATTATATCACCATTATTAGGGTTGATCAACTCGGCCTTGACGGTGTTCATCTCTTCATCAAGTACATAGTTGCGCATGTTATTGCCCTCAAATTCAACATCTGAAACAACAAATGGTGATGCAAGCTTACCATATTTGATCTGCTGACCTTCCAGAGCAGGACCTGCTGCTGCGGAACCTGTGTAGATTGTTCCTTCATGGATAAGAGCCATTTCTGCATTTGTTCCGTAATCAGTTGCAATGGCTGTTTCTGTTGTGTCAAGGAATCCTGATTTTATGATAAGTGCAAGTGCATCAGCACCAACTTCGTGTCTGATTGCAGGTGGAACAACAAGCTTAGCGTTTGGATATACATCAAGTCCCTTGATCTCAGAACAGTCAATGATCCTGGCACTTCTGTCAGATTCCTTGATGTTGAGCTTTTCCTTCTTCCTTTCTCCTGCATAAGCAAGGTCATCGATTGGGATTCCCTGGAAAATTGAAAGCTGTATAGGGTTTCCACAAATGGACATTCTTTCCAGTTCTTCCGGCTTAACTCCCAATGTCTCTATAACATGCTTTACAGCATTGACGTGCAGACCCTGAGCAAGATCAAGACCATAAGTGATGGCAAAGTCCAGGTGATCCATAACATTTGCCCCAGGGAGGGGGTTACGGAGAGTGATAACTGTTTTCTGGATATCACCAGTGTCAAGGTCAATTTTCTGTGCTCTGATACCACTGGTACCTATGTCTATTGCAACTCCAAGTTTCATTTGAATCCCTTTTAATTCCTTTTAAATTTAATAACGTAGTATCTGTGTCCGAACTTAAAAATATATGTTGCGGTATTTTTTGTGTCTGATTGTCATTATTTAAACTGATTGAAGTACATCTTAAAACCGCTGTAATTTAACAGTACCGTGCGATATCCGGCAGCATAGATGATATTGCATGAATAACAATTATAATAAAAATATTCAGTATTCACATTTCTGTAAACACTTAAAAAACAGAAATGAAGCCTAGCAATGGTGTTTAATTAGTTGCGGCATATCCTTTCACCTTTTTCAGTCAATTGATATGCCTTCGAACCGGAGATGTCATTACTACCAGAACAAGAAGACGCCGCGGTGCATGAACAACATGCAGATGACTTGGGACTTGAGTTATTACATATTTCCTGCACATATCCCATATGTTGCAGCATAAGCAGTCTGTCTTTGATATCACTCTGCTTTACACCAAGCTTTTCTGCAGCTTCCTGAAGTGTACAATTATCAATGAAAAGGACTTTTAGCGTTTCTTTGATCATTTTAGATCCATCCTAATGTTAGTTCCGGAGATTGGTTCAAAAAAATCCTTCCATTTTATATAGGCAAAAAGCGGAAGAATTGCAAGATAAATACCGGGCCTCATATCACTGAGAGGTGTCCAGCCTGCAAATTCCACATTCTTAAGAAGATAAGCCTCAAGCATATTGCCTGTACTCACAAGCAAGTATATAATTGCGAATATCAGTGCAAGAAGAATCCCCACATAAGCATAGGATATACCCTCATAGATGCCTGAACGCATTTCCATGACACCATAAATGAACACGGTACCAATAAGTAACAGGACAAAAGCTCCTATGAGATCCGCAGGAACAAGAAGAATTCCGGCAAGTGGAATACTGAAATCCGTACCAATTAATATCCTGCCTGCTCCAGATGCCATCTGAAGCAAACCCAGAATAATATATAGAGAACCACAGATCACTGAAAAAACCATAGGCACATTTGTATCTGGTTTCTCTTCTACTGTTCCATTAATATCCAAGTAGAACACCTCCCTTGTATATTGTAAATGCTGTTATCCATGCCACTATTATTCCATAGAAAATGGCAAACAGAGTCCATTTCCAGGAACCCGTCTCTTTTCTGATAACTCCCACTGTTGCCACACAAGGCATGTAAAGCAAGCTGAAAGCCATGAGGCTAAGAGAAGTAAGCGCAGTCATACCTGAATCTGCGATCAGCCTGTCACTCAGCACATTCGAATTGTCACCTGCCCCGTAAAGAACACCCATTGACGCAACAACGATCTCCTTGGCAACAAGCCCGAATATCAAAGCAACCGAGATCTTCCAGTCAAAGCCTAGAGGTTTGAGCAGAGGTTCCACAGCATGACCAAGTAAGCCTACATAACTATTCTCGCTTCCATATTGCACACCCCAGGGGAAGGATGCAAGCGCCCAGATAACCACAACACCTACTAATATAATAGTACCAGCTTTCTTGATGTACATGAAACCATTGTCCCACATGTGAATAAAACTGGTCTTAAGAGTGGGAACCCTGTAAGGTGGAAGCTCCATGATAAAAGGCGCTGGTTTTCCCCTGACAACTGTCGTCCTGAGTATCTTTGCAGATATTATCGCAATAACAATACCCAGCACATACATACCGAATATTACAGTTCCTGCCTGCCTGCCAAAGAAAGTTCCCGCAAACAGTACATATATAGGTAATCTTGCTCCGCATGAAACAAAGGGAACTACTAATATAGTGATCAGACGGTCCTTTTCGTCCTCTATGCTCCTTGCAGCCATTATAGCAGGCACGTTGCACCCAAATCCCATGAGCATAGGGATGAATGACTTGCCGTGCATACCTATCTTATACATGAGCTTGTCCATGATAAACGCTGCCCGGGCAAGATAACCGCTTCCTTCAAGCAATGATAGCAGGAAGAACAATATGAAGATGTTAGGCACAAATACAAGCACAGCACCCACACCGCCAATTATACCATCACCTACAAGGGATGCGAGCCATGCAGGTTGCAAACTGGATGATACATACTCTGCAAACCATGTTGATGCAAGGTCTATCATATCCATGAAAGGGGTCGCAAAAGCGAATGTCAGCTCGAATGCACCCCACATAAGTGCTAAGAATATCGGAATACCAAGGTACTTGTTAGTAAGCACCCTGTCGATCATATCGGATTTAGTAAGTTTGTCATTTGCCCGGGTGCACATCTGAGGAAAAACTGTATTGATTGCAAGATAGCGCTTATCAGCTATTTCAGCCTCATATTCTTCCTGGTCAATGGAATCTATTATCTGCATTACCCGATCATAGACCGGACTTTTTGAAATCTTCTCACGGACATTGCTGTCACCTTCAAGAAGACGTATACTAATCCATCTGAGAGGATAACGTGTGTCTCGTGTTTCGTCCTCAGCAAGAACTTTCTCGATCTCAAGTATCTTGTCTTCGATCTCGGTACCATACCCGATCTCATGCCCATGATGTTGCTGGATCTCTTTTTGTTCAATAACCCTATCCAGCAGGTCGCATATACCTTTTTTCTGGCTTGCAACGGTTCTTATCACAGGGGTTGCAAGGAGCTCTTCCATCTTCTCTATATAGATACGGTCGCCTCTTTCCTCTGCGATATCACACATGTTTAGTACAATGAGGATCTCAGAACCAAGTTCCATGAGCTGTGTTGTGAGATAGAGATTCCGTTCAAGGTTGGACGCGTCCACCACCTGAATGACAATATCCGGCTTTTCCTCAATGATAAAATCACGGGCAACGATCTCATCCATGGAATATGCAGTAAGACTGTACGTACCCGGCAGGTCTATTACCTCAATGTCATAATCTTTGTATGAGACCCTGCCACTCTTTTTTTCTACGGTGACACCAGGCCAGTTACCCACATGTTGCCTGGAACCTGTTAGCGCATTAAAAAGCGTGGTCTTACCCACATTAGGGTTTCCTGTTAATGCTATCTTTATTTTCCTGCCTTCCATGAAATATCCTCAGGAACAGTTATAATGTAATTACAATATACGATAATGGGCACAAAACATCTAAAAGCTTTGGAAAATAGCCCGTTCATAGCTTGTTAATGAATATCTGTTTTGCCTCTTCTTTGCGAATGGACAGGTGATAACCTTTTATGTTATAATCCATAGGGTCTCCAAGAGGAGCATTCCTGACAAGTTCGATCTCAGTTCCTGCAACCATTCCCATATCCATTAGTTTTCGCCTTGCAGTACCTTTGACCCTCACCTTTGTTATCCGGGCCTTCTCTCCGGGTTTTAACGTATCCAGTGTGGTCTCGTGATCTTCGCTCAAGTCATTCCCTGTCCTTTTTAATGGTAGCTCTAATCAGTTTTTTGTATATAGCAATTTCGCCTTGCCTAATTTGTTTCAGTATACAAAAAACAAAAGATATTCCCATTTAGAGTTATAACTGTTAGAACCAGATCGCAAACCATAGTTAAAAGAAAGCACAAGAAAACACAAAAAGGAAAAAAGGAAGGTAACTTCAACAGCAATTTATTAAAAATTACTTCTTGTTATGATTTTTGCCATGAATAGGACATGTGTCCTTTGCAGCCGGACTGCAATCAATATACTCGCCGGTTTCACAATAATAATTGAAATGGTCCAGCCAGTATGGCCATTCGTCCTTCATGTTCATGAACTCTACGAACTTAGTGAGCGTTTCAAAAGTCTCAGGTGCCAGAACATGTTCTATCTTACAGGCATCCTGATCAGCAATTTCCTTATCAAGACCAAGAATTAGTAAGAAGTCCTTAATCACACCATGTTTTTCCATGGTACACTTAGCAATCTTTTCCCCTTCAGGAGTAAGTGTGACACCACCATACTTTTCATAATTAATGAAACCCATCTTGGTAAGTTTCTTGAACATTCCGGTGACACTTGGAGAACTTATCTCAAGCTCCCTTGAAACATCCTTGACCTGCGCATAGCCTTTTCTTTCAATTATCTTCTCGATGACCTTCAGATAATCTTCAGTTCTCTCAGTTGTCATTTCAAAAACTACCTTTTATGGATTTGATAAACAGGTTGCCTATCAATCTAATAATTGTAGGCTATAATTTTGTATACTACAGGTAGTATTTTAAGTTTACCAATTTCACCTACAAAAAATAGGTAATATAAAAATAAGTAAATAGACATCGGATGAAAAATGCAGAACAATGCTGCATTAACATCATTCTTTATTCAGGTATTTATCCAGCCTGTCCATGCCTTCTTTTATATAATCAAGACTGTTAGCATAGGAAAATCGCAAATGACCTTCTGCACCCTGTCCAAAATCAATTCCAGGAGTAACTGCAACCCCTATATCCTCAAGGATCTGCCTGCTAAGTGCAAGTGAATCCTCACCGAACTTACGGGCATCTGCAAGAACATAGTAAGCACCCTTAGGTTCAACCTTTATGTCAAAGCCGATATCTCTAAGCCTTTTAATAAGATAGAGGCGCCTCTTATTATAGGTCTTCACCATTTCTTGTGTTTGCTCCTGCGGACCTTCAAGAGCAGCCATACCTGCGTACTGGACAAAGGAATTCGTAGAAATGAACAGGTTCTGCTGCACCTTCTGTAAAGTTCTGATATACTGCTTAGGTGCGATAAGGTATCCAAGTCTCCAGCCGGTCATAGCATAGAGCTTTGAGAAACCATTGAGTACGAAAGCGTTGTCAGTGTACTCTAATATAGTATGATCCTCACCTTCATAAACAAGTCCCTGATATATCTCATCGGATATGATCGGCACATCACCTGCAACCTGCGCGATTCCCTTTAGGGTCTCTGCGGGCAACACCTGACCCGTAGGATTGGATGGCGAATTGATCAGAATTGCCTTTGTTTTAGGATTGATATGTGCGGCAAGTTCATCTGGCTGTAACATGAACCCGTTATCCTCATTTGTGTAAATGAAATCCGGTACACCACCGGCAGTTGTCACAAAGTTCGGATAACATGCATAATGAGGATTTGACATGATTATCTCATCACCCTGGTCTATGAGCGCAAGGAAAAGCAAAAGCATTGCAGGACTTGTACCTGATGTGACAATGATCTGACCAGGATCGATGTCTACATCAAATTTTTCCTTATAGCTTTTTACAATAGCCTGCCTGAGTTCTACAAGTCCCTGGCTGTGAGTGTATTTTGTATTACCTGCACACATTGCAGCCTTTGCAGCATCACATATGTGCGAAGCCGTTGGAAAATCAGGTTCACCTATCTCAAGGTGAATTATGCTTTTGCCCTCTTCTTCAAGCTGTTGTGCCCTTTCCAGTACCTCCATAACATAAAACGGAGGAATGTTTGCAACTTTTTCGGATAACATGTTACTCATCGTCCGCGCAAACTGTGTACGCATTACAGAAAATAAACAGATTCAGGATTGAACCGGTACAATAAAAGATTTTTGTTCCAAAAGAGAGAAAAACACTGGCAAAGATGCCAGCATTAACATTCTATAATAACCTGTATTGAAAAGCGTCTTAACATGTCATTTTCTTGCTTTTGCATATTCCACAAGTGCGTCCTTTATACCCCATTTGAATGCCACGACAACTGCGATTCCCCATGCAAGTGGACCTATGAGTATATAAAATATACTTGTGTCGATAAGCATAGCATCCAGTGCCAGCAGAATGACAACAAATGCAAGGAAACCCCTCAGAGCCGGAACCCATATATTAGTACCCTGAACATTCATGTTCTCAAGCAGGCTGCCGATGTAATCTGCAAACAGATCGATGGACAGCAGCCCTATCAGGAGTATCAGAATACCTGCGAACAGATTTGGCAGGTACGCCAGTATTGCGGCTATTACTCCTGCTATGATGTTAAGTTTGAGAATATTCAGGGCTGCCATGATAAACAACAGGTAACCAAAGACCTGAACAATAAGGGCAATAAGTCCCGAAGCGCTAAGGCCGCTTGCATCCATGGAACTTCCAAGACTCGTTCTGGAAATATGTTCATCAAGTCCTGAAGCTACAAGGATGTTCTTTACGAGATTTGCAAGGAAATCAACGACTAGAAGACCTATAATAAGAACAACTACAGCTGAAAGTATTATAGGTATATAAAGAATTATCTGCGTAATGAAATCTGCAACTATCTGTACATTAAGAAGATCTATGATTATCACAGCGAAAACAAAATAAACGAACCATCTGATTGTGGCATCAAAAAACTCCACTGTGGTGATATTAGTCCTCTCGATCATTTTTCCAAGAGATGTTTTGTCTATCAGGTCATCAAGTCCGATCTTGTCGAGTATTTTCGACCCGATCTTACCCAAAGCCTTTCCTGCAATCATTCCAACTATCAATAGCACTATTACAGCTATTAAAGTCGGAAGAAAAGCGATCATCTTGTCGAGCATAGTGTATACACTATCCAGTATTGGCGATGCTGCCATATTGTTCCTCCTTAATATTATTTCAGAACCGTAATTGCTGGTTCTGCCCCGTTTTCCATTAAAAAATTTCTTGCCATCCTATATAAACATAGCAGAATCTATAGAGAGGATATCTACATAATTAATATTTGTAAAAACGCACTACAAAAAAAGAGGAAAGAGTTTTAGCCTTTGGTGATGCATTCATATTTTACATCAGCTCTTTGAATATCTGGCACATCTCCCCAGAAACCCATGAACTCACCCTGAATTACAATAGCACCTTTTATTCCTTCAACGTTCTTTACAGCATCAAAAGAACCTTCAACAGCATCCCTTCCAATATCCGTTGCATTTCCAAGGGCTGTTGCTGCTGCATCGGCCAGAGATACATTATCTGAGAATACCACAGCAGCATCTGCCATTCCAAAACTGATGGAAGGACCGACACTACCTGAAGAAGTACAAACGCCTGTAATAGAATCACGGGGTTCCATTACAAAACCAAGGTTATTCAGTGAAGAATTTCCTGCATAGATGCCCATAAGCACAGGTCTGTCATTGATAATAGCAATGTCACCACCATTATCAACAATAGCGAATTTCGCCCCGGCATCAACCATGGCCTCTACTGCAAGAGCAGATATAGTACCTGCCACAGCACTCATGGGTCCGATGCCCATAGCATTTCCTGCATTGATCATTCTCCTGACAACTTCAGGAAAATCATTATTGTAATCATAGGGTTCAAGAGTACTCTGGAAAAAAGGGTCATATGCAATATATGATTCAAGTTCCCTGCGATTTTCTCTTATTGATCCACGGGCAACTTCAATATAGACTTCAGAGTCTGCCTGAATTGTAACAATGGTCTCCTTCAGCCTGAAATACTCTTTCATGCTACTGAATCCGGATTTGTAAAAAAAGAAGAATGTATCACTTGTTGTTTCCAAGTGATAGCGCATTGTGAGGACACATATCTACACATGTTCCACACTGAATGCATTTCTTATCATCTACAACCAGACTGAAATCTTCTGCAAGAGAGAAAACCTTGGTTGGACAAACCGAAACGCAGGCACTGCACTCAACACATTCAGTCTCGTCCCATTTGATAGGTACATCCAGTTTTATAACCACTGCACCCCGGTTTGTCAGGGATTTGCACATTAGATCGAACTTATCAGAGTCAACATCTGCAACCACTTCACCATGTGAACGGTCAAAATGTGCCTGTGATATGTTCAGCAGTACACCAGTTTCCAGTATCGCTTCCGCCATAATTGGTTTTGTGAGTATCTCACTTGAAATATTAATCTTGATCTTCAAATCTATGACCTCCTGGCATACAGTTTGCTGATATCATCACTGGTTATCATACCTATGACATGCCTATCCTTGTTAATGACCGGCATAGCAGAAACCTCATTCAGGTCAAGCCTCCTTGCCACTACAGCCACCTGTTCATCTGCATTTGAAGTTATGACCTTGCGGGTCATTATATCTTCCACAAGATCGAATTTGTTGAGAGAAACCGCCTTTGCGATATCCCATGCAGTAATTATTCCTGCCAGGGTCTTATCATCATTCAACACAGGAAGATGGTTAAATGAAGTATCCTGTATGATCTTGGCAGCATCATAGACACTGGCATCCTTGTTTATGGTCACTACATTGACAGCCATAATATCTGAAACAATAGCAATACCTTCTGTCTGCTTCATAGGTTTTGCCGAGATGTCCTTTGGAAGTCTCTCAACAGGCATGGATACAAAGAACTCACCCTTTGCTATCCAGTCCTTAAGTTCATTGGCAATTATCCTGGATTTCTTAAAACTTGAAAGTGAAGATGTCGGGACTTCCTTACCATTAATATCTACAAAACCACTGCGAAGTTCCTCATATGTTACATCACGCATTGCTGGTCTGTCCCTGCTTGGTATGCCGTAATCCAGTATCTTGGTTGTCACACCTGCATCACTCACCGCAGTTGCCTGGGCTATCTGCTCATTCAGTATTGGGATAGGAACACCCATTCCAACATAAAGTGAAGTGCCATAACCTGTAAAATTTGCAGCCCGGATATAATCAGTGCTCATTTTCTTGAGGTCACCCTGAACCATCAGAGTACCAAATCCTCCGCCGGAAGAATGTTGTGTTCCTTCTCCAACTATATAACCCTGGGCACCTCCAAGGAATATCCTTGTGCCTGTACCGATGGTCATGTAATCCGGGTCATTTGACAAAGGTGAAAGAACGCCGGCTCCTGAGTATGTGACGTTTCCAAAGGATGGAAGTAATGATCCCATGTAAGTGTGTATCGTGCTTCGGGTACTGTTTGTTGCAGCATTGTATTTCTGATATGCATTGCGAGGGTTCATCATAATGGCCTGGTTCATGTCATCAAGGGAAAGCGTAGTGTCGAGAACCTTCCTTGGATAACAGTCCGTTCCGTGGGACATTGCATGAAGATGCACGGACTTGCCTCTTATCAGATCTTCAATCACATGGGCACCGCCGTAATCCATGCCAAGGGTTTCAGAGATCTGTGTTGCACCTATGAAAGCATCAACTGCCGCAACACCGGTATATGCCTCCACGTCATTGAGGAAGACCTTTTGCATTTTTATAGGTGGTTCCGAGTGACCGAAGTTCAACCAGACACCAGATGAACACATCGCACCAAATGTCCCGGTAGTTACAACATCAACTTCCTTAGCAGCCTCTTCTGCACCGAGTTCACCTACAATGTGAACCATTTCCTCGGCAGTGACAACATTGACACTTCCATCTCTGATCTTGCCATTGATCTCATGAATTGTTTTCTTAACCATGCCATATACCTCTAAAGCATAACAGTAATTTTTTGGCACCTATATATTACTTATGGTAATTAGTTATTACAGATACCGTTCAGAAACAATAATGAACTTCAATTTATCTATGCACTTACTAATTAAAGTTATGATTCAGTTCTGTCAGCTGCAGAAACGGTAAACCAAAAAGTAGTGCCAACCCCGGTATAACTATCTTCAACATGAATATCCTCACCATGACATTTCAACGCCATACGGACAATTGCAAGTCCCAGGCCATGACCACTCACATGTGAAGTGTCAGCTCTCCTGAACCTGTCAAATATCTTTTTCTTATCCTTATCAGAAATTCCCGGGCCTTCATCTGATATGCTGACCTTCCACTTGCGATCTTGAGGATCAACATTCATCATTTCAATATTCACCATAATTGTGGCACCTTCTGGAGAATATTTGATAGCATTAGAAAGCAGATTGTAGAATACTTCTTCAATTATCGGGTTAACAAGCGCATTGCACTGCCTGGGTGAATCAAGCTCAACATTTATATTTTTAGGAGAAACTTTTGACAACATCCTCTCAAGGGCACTATAATAGATCAAACGAAGATCAAGCTCCTCAATGTTCATATCAGATGCACAGTTAAGTCTGGCAAATACAGTAGCAGAATCTATTGTTTTCTTCAATTTAGCTGTACTGCTTACAACATGCCCCAGAAGATGCTTTTTTTCCTCATCAGTTTCCATCTCCTCAAGATAACCTGCAAATCCTTCTATCAAGGAGATAGAACCTATAAGATCATGGCTTGTTACATCTGCAAACATATCCTTGAGCTCATTGGAATATTCAAGCTGCCTTGCACGCTCCCTTATTGCATGTTCAAGTATGCGGCGTTCACTGATATCACGGCCAATTAACACTATATATGTGGTACCTTCATTTTCGACAAATGCAAGACTTATCTCAGCAGACAGCAATGAACCATCCTTTCTCAGTAGTTCAGATTCAACCACAAGACTTCCTTTTTCAGCTACCTGACCGATCAGTTCCTGCATATCATGCCCGGTTATAAAACATCCGGGATCAAAGACATCCTGTTCCAGTACCTCAGCTTCCGTGTAACCAAGATCATGAAACACCTTGTCATTAACATAGATGAACTTCTTTGTCACCGCGTTGAGAACCATAATAAGATCATTGGACTGGTTTATGAGATTCCTGTAAAGTTCCAGTGACTTGAAAGAATCACGGAGTTTGATAGATTCAGCAAGGATGTTAGCAACAGACTGTAAGAAATTGATATCATGCTCTGTGAATTTTCGTTGCCTGTCCGTGTGTACGCACAGCACACCATACATATCTTTTCTGTCACCAATTATCACAGTGACACTGCTCACAACATTATGCTCATGAAGAAAACGAGGGATCAGGAATCTATCCTCTGTACGCATATCGACCACAACCAGAGGTCTGCCGGTAAAAGCCGTGTAACCTGCAGGAGAACCCAGGTCCTTATCCACAAGCGCTGAGCCCACGCACCACTCACTAAAACCATATCCGTATCTAAGCAGGAATTTACCATCCTGAAGTAGTTCCATTATTAGAGAATATTTTGCATTTAGGGTCTCTGCTGCTATTTTTAGTGCATAATCCATTAATAAATTAATATTAGTACATGAGAGAGCCTTTTCTCCGAGTTTTGAAAGGACTTTTTCCCTGAGATACATATTTTCAATTTTGTATTTATCAAAGGATTTTTGATTTTCATTGGTATTTGGCGTAGTATCTGCCCTTATAATGCATATTTTTCCACCTTTGATTTGATAAACATCAGGAAACGGAAACATATCGCATAACAGGTATCTGATATTACCCTGCTTATCTGCTATGTGGAATTTGCAGGACTTGCCACTTTTGTCCAAAGGTTGTGATGATAAAAAGAAATCTGACAGAGAAGTATAATCATTAAAGGTATCACAGCAAAGCTCGGTGTGGCTTAGATTTAAGATATCTTCAGCCGTGAAACCTGTAAGGTCACCCACCGCTTTGTTGGAACAAAACACTCTGTTATGTTCATCAAGATAAATAACCCCTATATTTAACCTGGTGAACAGATCCTGATCGATGTTCTGTAACATCAATTGCGGGAACGGGTCGTGTATGTTTTCTGAACTCCCAGACATTTACATCCCACTTATTATATTTCAGCAGACCAACTATGGTATACTCGTAGTTCATAAATACATTGTGGTCAGCAAGCATAAAAACAGATAATCAAAAAATAATAAAAGCCGGACGGCTTTAATCGATATGCACAGAGCGGGCAACACCCAGCTCTTTCATGTCCATTATTATCTCAATGACACCATTGCGATATCTTGCTTTTGCAGAATCCGGGTCAACGCTGGAAGGAAGATCGATACTTTCCTCATACACTACATCTTCATTTTCTGCGCTGATCTCAAGTGATGTCTCAGTAACATTAAGATCGATGTCCTCTTTGTCAACATCCTGAAGCTCGATCATGACATGCACTTTATCATCTATCTCAAATACATCCATGAGTGGTTTTCTTTCATTTACCCTGAACTGCTGTATAATGGATTCTTCTTCATCGTCCTCATCTTCATCATCAGAGAAGACATTTCCAAATTCCCTTATCTCAGGCTCCTCCCCAGGATGGCGGGAAACTGAAAAACCATAGAAGAATGGCTGCTTTTCAAAATCTTCGAAGTTAAGACCGAACCTCTCCATCATCTGATCGATAATATCTTCTATATCTGTGAAACTGCCTTCATTGAAGATATCGTCAAAAAAACCTCTCTTTTTTCTTTTGTCAGCCATAGATATACTCCGCTTTGCTAGGTAGATAGAAGTCGCACTATTTATTCTTTGGGAACTATTTCATTCTTTTGGGAGGGGAAATTCAGCTTCGGTTTATATAAAAAACAGCAATCAATACTTATATTAACCGTGTCAATATAATTTATAAATACAGGACAGCAGAGCAGGAGATCCAGATGGAAGACAGGTTAAGAATTCAACCTTTTATTGTCGAACATTTACTTGGAAAGGATGTTATAGTATACTGCGGAGGTATCCTCACATTCCGCGGAAATGTCAAGGCATGCAGCGATGGCGTGCTGACCCTTGAGATAACTAAAGACCGCTATTCTCACATCTCTGTTGACAGTATAATCACAATAAAGTATGATGAAGATTCCTGAAACTTAGTTCCTGTTTTTTGACAGGAAAATTATAATCTTATGTAAGTCTTTTTTAATAAGACCAGTTACTGGAGTCATGACAATGAACATGGATTACGATGCATTTATAGTTGGTACAGGAGTCGCAGGTTCTTCAATAGCATATAAGCTCAAAGCTGCAGGGATGAAAGTTGCCATTGCAGATAAAACAGGCTTTGGAGGTATATGCGCATTTCACGGCTGTATCCCAAAGAAAATACTTAGCGGTGCATCGGAAATTGTGGACGGTGGAATACGCATGCATGGCAAAGGTGTCAATTGTGATCCTAAACTTGAATGGGCAGATATGATCAGTTTCAAAGATGAATTGGTCCACTCATTTACCGACCCGAAAGAAGCAGCTTTCAAAAAAGCAGGTATTGACACATATCATGGCATGGTGAGCTTCCACGACCATCACACTTTGCTTGTGGGAGAAAAACTCGTGTCTGCAAAGTATATATTACTGGCAATTGGTGCAACCTCAAGAAAAATAGAGATACCTGGTTCTGAGTACCTTACTACAAGTGATGAATTCCTTGACCTGAAAGCATTGCCTGATAAGATGATCTTTGCAGGTGGCGGATATATCTCATTTGAATTTGCCCATATAGCTGCAAGAGCCGGTGCAGATGTAACTATAATACACAGAGGCGAGAATCTGCTCAAGAACTTTGATCAGGACCTTGTAAGCATACTTGTGGAAGCATCGGAAAAGGCAGGTATCAAAGTCATAACCGGACAGGAACTTAGAGAGATAATAAAACACGAAAACAGTGACGTATCAAATGAGATTGCTTCCGAACTTGAACTTGTCACTTATGACAAGAAGTCCCAAAAAGAAGTTCGCCATAAATGCAACATGGTTGTTCACGGACTTGGAAGAGTTCCTGACATTGAAGGACTTGAAGCCGAAAAAGGCGGAGTGAAAATAGAGCATGGTGCAATTGCAGTGAACGAGTATCTGCAAAGTGTATCAAATCCTGCGGTTTATGCTGCCGGTGACTGTATTCTACCCGGACCTGCACTTACCCCGACTGCAAGTCTTCAGGCAAATGTGCTTGCTTCTAATATTATTAAAGGCAACAAACATACAGCAGACTATACAGGGATTGCATCCGCAGTTTTTACAATTCCAACTCTTGCAGCAGTTGGATTATTAGAGAAAAATGCCACAGATAAACACAAAGTGATCACCAGTGACCTTAGTAAACTCTATTCTGCAAGAAGAACAAACCTTGGATACTCTGTGTCCAAGGTAATTATTGAAAAGGACACGGAAAAGATAGTTGGCGCACACCTTATCGGACCCGGGGCAGATGATGTAATTAACATCTTCACTCTGGCAATAAAAGCAGGACTCACACTGCCGCAGGTAAGAGAAGCAATGTATGCATATCCTGCTAACAGTTATGATGTGAAATACATGCTAAGGTGAACACAGGATTCCTGTTCCTGTTCTTTTTTCTTCTTAGACATTACTCCTGACCGGCAGGTGCATCAAATGAGCGCAGGCGCATGGAAAGAAGAACTACACAGCCTATTATAGCTGCAGTTAGAATGAAAGACCATCTTCCGACAAGCCCATAAACAAAGCCCCCTCCTATCAGGCCAAAGATACCGGCAAAACTCATGACACTTCCTGAAACTCCCTGAACCAGTCCCTGGTCATCTTTTCCTGCAAGTCTTGCAAGCATGGATTGTATTGACGGCCACATCAGACCGTTTCCAAGAGCCAGCAATACTGCTGCTACATAGGTTAGGAATGTGGTTCCAAATGTCAGTACTACAAAGTTCAGGCCAAGAATGAAACTTCCACCAATTATCATTGTGGAATCCCTTGACCTTTTAGATATGTATGAAAGCACAGGCCCTTCAACGATTACAAGCACGATGCTCAAAAATGAAAAAAAGAAACCCAGTTCTGCTATGCTCCACTGGAGATAATTGGCTGCATGGACCGGAAATGCAGTGTAAAATGTATTGAATCCCAGGAAGATCAGGAAATAAATGATGAACATCAAACGAAGATCTGTCATTTTCCAGACATCCCTGATACCTTTTTTGTGATTTACATTGGGACTGGTCACATTAATTGACCTTGAATTGACATTTCCAGGATCGTTGTTAGCATCTGGTTTATTTTTTCGAGTCTCAGGGATGTACAATGCTATCATTATCAACCCTGCAAGAGCGATCAAAATGGCAGCCAAAACCGGAAGTGCTTCTCCATAGACTGTCACGCTCAGAATACCTGCAAGTGCCGGTCCCAGAATAAAACCGAGATTTGTGGATATTGAAAGTTTACCGAAATTACTGCTGCGGGTCTGATCTGTACTTATATCGGCAATATATGCATTAGATACAGAAACATTGCCACCGGTCAGACCATCCAGACCTCTTGCAAAGAAGAGCATTAACAAGGGAATAGTGATCATGAATTTACCAAGAAGACCTGAGTCTATATTGGTCAAAATTGTTACAGGTACAAAGAGCGCTATAAAGAACAATATCCATGACAGCAGAGTTCCGGCCTGGCTGACGAACAGGATCTTTTTCCTGCCGTAGATATCAGACCATTTTCCAAGAAGAGGTGAACCTATTAACTGGAAAAAAGGGTACATTGAGGAGAGAAGCCCATAAACAAGAGCATTGCCGCCAAATCTCTCTACTAGAAAAATCAGGAAAGGAAGAACTAGACTTATTCCCATGGTCCCGATAAAGTTCACCATGAGAAGAGGGTATATGGATACATCTGTTCCTTTCTCGTCTGACATTTATTAATAATTTTAGGGTGCGGTTAGTATATGATTTTTTTGAGAGGAGGAAATTAGTCCGTTCTTTTAAACATAGATTATAAACTATACTGTTTTTGATTTATCCCCACATGTGTGGGGAACTCTCGCATAGGTTGCAATATACTTCTTCAGATGACGGTTCATCCCCACGTGTGTGGGGAACTCGCGGGAATGTCTTGAGTCAATTGAAGAAGGTACGGTTCATCCCCACGTGTGTGGGGAACTCGTTGGATCTACGTCAATATTTGCAACTGTGAACGGTTCATCCCCACGTGTGTGGGGAACTCCAGAGCAAATAAGGCGTCCGGTACTGTAATAACGGTTCATCCCCACGTGTGTGGGGAACTCCAGAGCCGCAAATACAATATAACACGCTATCACGGTTCATCCCCACGTGTGTGGGGAACTCTGTTTCGCGATAATAGAGCCGCTGAAAGATGTCGGTTCATCCCCACGTGTGTGGGGAACTCTTTATTATTATTATTGTAATTTATTAGTTGTGCGGTTCATCCCCACGTGTGTGGGGAACTCCAGTATGCCGACCCCTATTAAAATTAAAATGTCGGTTCATCCCCACGTGTGTGGGGAACTCTATAGAGTAATTTGTCCCAGAGTCGCCAAACTCGGTTCATCCCCACGTGTGTGGGGAACTCTGCCTCTGAGGTCGCCCAATCTTGAATAGTTCCGGTTCATCCCCACGTGTGTGGGGAACTCTTATACAGGTCGCTCTGAGGGCGTGAAACGGTCGGTTCATCCCCACGTGTGTGGGGAACTCTGTTTTTAGGATCATACGGGAAATAGCCAAATCGGTTCATCCCCACGTGTGTGGGGAACTCTGTGATATATGGAATTTCGTAGTTTGTAGCCACGGTTCATCCCCACGTGTGTGGGGAACTCCAAAAAAAGCATGTAATTCGTCCAGACCTACGCGGTTCATCCCCACGTGTGTGGGGAACTCGTATTACTTTGATCAAGACAGCATCCTTGAACCGGTTCATCCCCACGTGTGTGGGGAACTCGGTAGAACATATCCCATTTGCCAGATATTTTATGGTTCATCCCCACGTGTGTGGGGAACTCGGAGGAATAGGTAAGAGCCTATCCTGAAAATACGGTTCATCCCCACGTGTGTGGGGAACTCTCGGAATCAAGGTTAATTTCATTTATGAAGTTCGGTTCATCCCCACGTGTGTGGGGAACTCGCAGTCACGGTTTCATCTGTCACCCGAACAGGCGGTTCATCCCCACGTGTGTGGGGAACTCTTTTACGGTGATGAACTCATAAGAGAATAGTACGGTTCATCCCCACGTGTGTGGGGAACTCTCTGATACTTGACTTTTGATACCTGGCACATTCGGTTCATCCCCACGTGTGTGGGGAACTCGTTTGGTGATGATCTGTTGTTGTGTGTTATGACGGTTCATCCCCACGTGTGTGGGGAACTCTGTGCATCATTTATGTAATCAATAAAGAAATAGGCTTCCGTCTTCTTTTATTATCAAGGTTTTATGGGATTTGAGTGAAACATCCACATGTTTGACATCTGTATCAGTAAAAATCATGAACATAAAACACCTAATCATTTAGTATCAGGTAAAAAAGATATTAACTTAACCCCATCCATTTCCTTCGGAATACGGCGGTTTTCGCCCATTGTAATAAAATCATAACCTGCTTCATTAGGATAGTTCCAGACAATGACCGCATTTCCATCTTCAAGACCTGCTTCGATGTTCTCAATAATCATGTCTCTTACCTTTACTGAATAATCACCAACATAAACAC
This sequence comes from Methanolobus vulcani, assembly GCF_900100715.1. Lineage (GTDB taxonomy): Archaea > Halobacteriota > Methanosarcinia > Methanosarcinales > Methanosarcinaceae > Methanolobus > Methanolobus vulcani. The sequence goes on from NZ_FNCA01000001.1 coordinate 354,940, forward strand.
CTGCACGAACCTCTAATAACCATAAGGCCAGACGTCCACGCAGCCTGTCGGGTGCATTCTCAAGCACGATGACCAACATCGCCAATACTCCTTTCATTTGGAATTGCCGGTGGCCATTGATCCTTAGGTGTATCCGGGATATCAATTCCACCTGCCGAAAGAACATCTTCAATAGCAGGAATTATCTTCTTCAACAGTCTTGTTTCCCTGAATGCATCCCTGCAGGCAAGTCTTACAGCCCTTTCATAATTGGTATGTTTCTCAGATGCAACCCTGAAAGCAACGGGGATTACAGTTTCAAACTTGAAAAGGTCTGCAATGTCATACACAAAAGAACGGGGTTTTCCAGTATGAATGAAGCCTACAGCAGGAGAATAACCTGCGGCAAGAATTGCCGCTTCCGTTACACCATAAATACATGAAGTTGCAGAACTCAGACATTTGTTCTGTACATCTGCACTGTCCCAGTCTTCCGGATCATAACTACGTCCCTTCCATTCGACACCGTATTGCTGGGCGTACAACTGATATAATTTTTTAACACGTGCTGCTTCCATTCCACGCATCTGTTCAATACTGTAATTTTCAGGCACTGGCTCATTGAATCTAATTTCATACATCTTTCTGGAAACTCTGATTCTCATATCATCATCAAGGGCAAGCTTTGCTTGATACAACAACCTATCTGCACGTGCACCTCCCGGCTGTCCTGCTGAGTAAAGTCTGACACCAGCTTCTCCAACCCATATCAAAAGACAGCCAACACGTGCTGCAAGTGTTACTGCTGCATGGGATACTCTTGTACCAGGTTCAAGCATTAAGCAGGCAATTCCCCCTACAGGAATCTGTGAACGTACGCCATTCTTATCAATAATGACAAACGCCCCGTCCACTACATCAAGTTCGCCTTTTTCAAGGAACAGCAGTGAAAAACGTTCTTTTATTGTTATTGGTTTTAGTTTTGGAAGCATTCGATTAACACCTCATTCAAATGAATCAGATTTTTGCAAGAGTTAAGAGACCACATCCAAAAGATTTAGCAGGACCAATTCCATTTGCTATTTTAGCAATCAATAATTCCGGATTTTCTACAGTTAGAACTCCTAAAAAAGTTACAGTTTGAATCTTGCCAACATGCCGGTCTCCAGATTTATTCTTATAAAAACGAAGCAAGTTCTTGTGAACCAGTTCAACGGAATCTACTTCTGCACTACCCTCTAACTGCCTTTTAATCCATGCTACAATTTCCTCATCATGAATAAGAGGCACTCTTACTTTTCCTTGGTTTCTTTTGTCCTTGCCACTTTTGTCATTGATTTTTTTAGTTGGGTTCGCACACAACATGAATCTATAGCTATTTCCGGCTTTTAAGTCAAAATGAACTTCCTTTGGTTCTCTTAACATAATCAGTTCCTCGGATGTTGCTTGTGGCTGAGAGAGGGATTGCAAGAAAATGTGTTGTTCACAGTTTTGTCTGGTGTTTTCAATTCTGAATAAAAAGGAACGTTCAGCATCGGCTTGATCAGGGAACAATTGCCATATTATTTTGTGTAATCGATATGGATTTACCGGTTTATTGGATTTGAGCAACCACTTACTGAAGTACATGTTCATCTCCTAGAATGTATATTGTTCGTGTAGCAAACTGTCGCACCGGGTCTTGAATAGGAACATCACGGATTTGCATGGGTGATGAACCTGTTATCTTTTGCTCGCTGTACAGAGTGCCTTGTTTTGGCTCTATCTGGTCCAATGCTTGCTGGACATTTTCAGCGGATATTATTTTTTCAAATAAAGGGCGATGTATAGGACATGACCGACGCCCCAGAACTGGAGTATAATATGGTTTCTGAATAGCTTCCTTTACCTTTTCCAGAGTGTAAACTGCGTCATCTCTAAAAGCTAAAGCTAATGTAAATTCAGCATCGTACAGATATTCGCGATAAGAAATAATTGCATCAGATCGCGAGCTTCCATCGACTTTGCGGGCATCAAGGACAGTATGATAGTCTGTCAATTTTTGCATTCTTAATGGCTTTTCCTTGATACGGCCAAAATGCTCTGTTTTGAGCTTACGGCGATCAGCCCTTACAAAAAGCTCAAAACTTGCATTTAAATCTGCTCGACTTTGAATATCCGATCTGTCTATACCCAGACAAGCACCCAATAACCCGACAACTGCACTGCGGGTAGGAAATATGTGGCTTGGGCGATAATCCTCAAAGGTATGCCCACCCCAGGATTGCATTGCACCCTGCAACTTTATTATTAAATATTCTTGCATGGTTCACATCCCGGCTTAATTTCCATTATTTTTTAACCATTCCTTGAGCTTTGAGAGATCAGCACCCATATTCGTTGCAGTTTCTAAATTGCATTCCTTTGTACTGAAGAGGGCTTTCTTGTCATCTGTTAAGCCATAAGCACTGGAAATAGTCTTATGATAATCCAGCAAGGCATTAATTGAAGGCTCCATGAATCCGTTTCCTCTTGCTTTGACAGGATTTTCAAAAGCATTTGCTAATGATATTGGTTGATCACTAAAACTGACAAGTGCGAAATCTGCGAGGTTAAAAGCTGCAAAAGCATTTTGTTTGGCAGATGGCACGACTGTTGCCAGCATATGCAGGACATGTGAAGCAATATCCAGTGCCTGCTCACGGTCTACATCACCCAAGTTTTCTTGTAGCTGCCTGAGGTTTAAACTTGCATATCGATAGAACACACCTGAACTGAATTCAGTTGTATCTAAGTGAGCTGAACCGGTTTCTCCAGTTTCCTGATTCAGATCATCAACAGCAGTGAACCAATCTATATCAGTATCTACAGTGTGTGTTGTGATTGCATGTGCAACTGCAAGAGAAGCATCCACGATGGTCATTATTCCTGAAGTGGCCATTCTTCCGGATAAGGCTATGTCCTGACCATTTTGTAATGCTTCACGAAACAGCTTAACCTTTGTTTTATCATCGAGAAGCTTCTTTTTATCTGTTGCATTTTTCCATTCCTTTCCGAATTCCTTTTCATTCGGGAATTGCTCCTGTAACTGTTGATATAACTGACAGTATTGCTCCACTTCAGAGATAGTCCACGCTGCAACTGCACCAGATTGAGTGTTCTCCTTGATCTCTGATTCACCAGAAATCAATGACATAACAGATTTTACCAAGTTTTCACCATACTTGTCTTTCAAAGCTTCCACATACTTTGCAGTCAATTTTCCTAATTGTCTGGTTCTGTCACTTGGCATTCCAATGTTGTTTTTGTAGTAGTCTGAGTGCCTCATTGATCTCTTTAGACTCTGACTTGATATGCGCGTTCTTTTTATCCCACCGAATACAGCGGTTTTCTGCATGTTCATGTCATCCCTGTTAAGATTGGATGGACTGTGCGAAATCAAAATGTGGTAGTTGACATAATTCTTTTCATCCATGATTTACTCCTCCTCTTTAGTATAAATAAAGAAATTTTGAACAAGCTGTTTTTTTGATCTTTCTCCCCAATAGAACAGGCTTTTACCAAATGCATCCCAATCGATGCTCTTTAGTTTGGCTTGCTGTACAGCACGACGCAATTGAACCAGATCATTTGGTGAGCTTGAACGGACAATCTGAAAAATCCGTTTCTCACTGATTTTTCCATCGTTGAGTTGCCTGCCTAAAGGCTTGGCATTTTCACTATGTTTCTCAGCAAACGGTAAAAGGAAAGCTACGCGTGCCAGTTGTTTTATATATCCTGGATTTTGGTATCCTATAAGATGATAAAATGCTGGCAAACATTCCAGATCACCAGGAGTTGAAGCACGCCTTATTTCTGCACGTTGTCCATTATCCAGCGTTTCCCAGAAACGTTGATGAAGTTCAGTAAACTTTTCCATAATGTAACCTCATATTCTCCTATTATTTAGTTAGTTATTATCTCCTATTTTTGCAAGGTTTCTAGTTAGCGTTCTACGACCAGCTACAACAGCTTTCAGCAATTTTGGGTCATGCTCGTAGGGTAAAAAAGTAGTATCAAATGTACCCATAGCCAATTGAACAAAATAGTTTTTGTATTTTGATATCTCACTAACATCTAATCTTCTCATTATACTATGAAAAACTGGCTCAGACCCTGCAAAATAATTCTTTTTAGTTTGCTCTTTCAGTTTCTTTATTAAATTTGACTCCTGCTCCTTATTTCGTATAGTTCGAATTTCGTTTAACTCCTTTCCAAAAGAGTAGATGGCATAATCAAGTGCCTTTTGAGCATCTAAACCGTAGGATATTAGCAAATTAATTTCTGCTATCTGATTTTCCCAACCAGAAGATATTCCATATAATTCGTGTTTTCTAGCAGCTATACTTTCTTGTGATCCACCTTTAACATATCCTCCCACAACTAAATTTATTGATTTTCCACGACCAATCGTTTGTTCGTAGTGTGATACAACCACAGCTCTGCTTGCTCCTTCTTGTCCGGGACTTTTAGTATAAAAGTAACTTAGCATTTCAGTCCAAACAGGATAGTCTCTTCTCAAAGACAAAAATGGTTTTTTACTGGATTTATTTTCTTTAAAAGCTATTTCATCAATTGGTGTATGTGGATGTTTCCAAAATCCCTCAAAGTAACTCATTCCGGGTTCTGTTAAAAATCCGGATAATATATGATCGTCATCAACAAATAACTTTATTTTAGCAGGTTGCCAAAAAAGACCTCTTAGTAAACCAATGCTTTGGGCATTCTCTGGACTACTTTTATCAAATGAGGGGAGAACTACCCAACTAGGATTATTATTTTTGTTTCCATCAAGAAGAGAAGTATTTTGATGAAAATAATCTTTATTTATCACATTAGCCCAGATGGTTTTTCTTAAATTTGTAGCCTGTATCAATGTAGTTGATGGCATTGAGCCTTTTAAACCAACTGCAAATTGTGCACCACCTAAGCTAAAACCATTTGTAGCTTGCTGAAAAATTGCAATTGCAATTTCTCCATAAAACGCATTGTTGATTTCATATGCAGTATTAAAGAATGCTTTTGAAGAAGGCGAGCTACTACTAATTTCAGGCAAACCTATGAATAATTTCTGGAACGAAGTCCAGTTTTTAGGAGTCTGACCTTTTGAATTTGCATCTTTAGCTTTCACATCGGCACACTGCATAAATGGATATTTAGGATGTAACAAATCGAACCATTCCATAAATGACACTATGCCCTTCTCATAATCCGCCTCGCTCATTGTTTTTTCATAAGCATCTAACAAATCGTATTTGTCATCAGGCATGAAAATAACTTGTACAATACAAACTATCAGTTGCAAAGCAGCCATTTCCATATCATCGCGGGACAAACAAATCTGCCAGTCTTCATCATTACAAAGCAAACTTTTCAGGCTGATTGTTTCAAACTGCCCTTGCTTTTGAACTGGAATCCAATCCTCTGTAAGTAAATTAAAACCTGTCATATTTTGCCCTTCTGCAAACCTCTGTCCTGAGTATAAAGTAAGTAACCGCCATCATAATCAAAACGCCATCCTTCATCTGTTTTAGTCATAGCTAAGTAATACAATCCATCTCGATTTTCAGGCAAAATGCTCCTCCAAAAATTGCTGTCTGGAACTCCCAGACTGTTTTGGCTCAAAAGTTCCCGATCAAACTTATCATCTGGCTTGGGTACAGGCAAACCGTCCAAAAAGTATCTAACTCCAGCTTCTTCTGTCACCGGTATTACACTTAGATTCATTTTTCCTTCACGTGTAAGCGAATTTGCATTGCCTTCTGAATCCATAAAGAAAGTATCAGCTTGAGTCAGTCCCTTCGATATCCACTTACTTGCCCATTCTTCCGTTTCATATTCTTCATGCAATTTTGTCAATGACTCCGGCTCATTCTCCCATCTGCTCTTATCATAAACACGTTCAATCCAATCACGATATGCTTCTGGAAACTGGATTGTATTATTTTGCTCTAACAAGCATTGAGTGCGCCAAAGAACTCTTGTATTTTTATAGACAAAATTATGTAAGCCGTATATTTTCTTTGGATTATCAGTTAAATCCACATCAGCAATATTTGGCATCACAACCGTGCAGCGTGGCTTATTATAGGAATCAGGACGCTGCTTTAAATGCCTGTGCAACCTCCCCATACGCTGAAATAGCAGATCAATTGGACATATAAATGATATCATCCAATCAAAATCAATATCCAATGATTGTTCAATTACCTGAGTTCCAACTAATATCCGTCCCTGATCAGGACTCTTTTTATCATAATTATCCAATACTGTTTTTTCTTTATTCATTCTGTCACAGTATCGATATCTTGAATGGAAAATATCAACTGGAATAGAAGCCATTTCACCTAGAAGATGTGCATATCTTTGTGCATCATCAACTAAATTACAAACAATGCCGACTTTAGCTCCCTCTTCTGCTGCTTTAACTATCTGTTCAAGTTGTTCATTGGATATTGAACAATCATCCGTTTTCCATAACTCGATTTCAACAATTTTATCCTGAATATTGTTCCGAGTCTCTAATTTAAATATATGAACATCGCTATCTGTTGCCTGTAAAATCAAAGGATATTCTTTTTCATCGATTACAGCATCAGTACCCCACGCACTACACAGCGATTGCTTTTGATATGCAGGAAGAGTTGCAGATAGTAAAATGACACTGCCACCTGCTTGTTTTTGTTGTTTGATTACAGCTTCCAAAATGCCGTACATGTAAGCATCATAAGCATGAATCTCATCAATTATCAAAACACTTTTTCCGATTCCAAAACTCCGAACAAAATAATGCTTTAAGGGTCTTATTGCTGAAAGCATGACCTGATCAACAGTAGTGACTGCAATTTGTCCTAAAAAAGCACGTTTTCTGCTGGAAGATAACCATTCACTACACTGTGCACCGGCTTCAAGATCACCCTGAGGATTAATAGACTGTCTGTGTCTTTCAATCATCCTTTTGAAGTGTTCATTAGAATCCCGCTTCCCATGTGCCAGGATAACGTTGTCATTACTTTCGAATATTTTGTAAGCAACATTTTCCAGACGATCTAACATTGCATTTGCTGTTGCTTGCGTGGGCAAAGCAAAAACTATACTGTCCGCTAAACTATCCGCCAATAATCTGGATGCGTAAGCCAAAGCAGCTTCTGTTTTTCCACTGCCAGTACTGGCTTCAACTATGATTAAAGACTGTTCTACTGACAATCTATCGATTAGTGTTTGTATGTTCTGTGGTGTGTAATCAGGATAAAGAGCTTGCATCCCGCCAATAGTATGTACATGAGCTAAAAGACCAAAGTCATTCAAAGCTTTTAATGCATTTTCTTTTCTGCTACTAAAGTAATCCTCTAATGATGCTTCATTTGAGGATTCAATTTGTTGGAATTCAAAATGTTCTCTATTGGACCCCAGCCAATCACAAACACTACAAAATCCTGCAAGCAATACCGGTGGATTTTCTGTAGGGATATTATCAAAACTAATACCGGCAGGCTCTAAAAAAATGCGGTTCAATTCTTGTATCAACATTTGGCGAGCCAGGCAATCTTGCACTGTTACAGATTCATCAACAAATGGAGGAAAATTGGGTTCAGCGTTTGTAGGAATAGACCCGTGATGTCCTGCAACTGCGGCAAACCAATTTTGTAACCAGTCTTGCTGCCTGTAAGCAACATTCTCAAAATAAATATCACTTTCAAGCACGAACCACTTGTATCCTTCGTCACCATGAAAATAATTCTTCGTTCCTAAATTTTTAGGCAAATTTGCATTGTAGTTTGTTTCAGCTAAATCCAAAACCTTCATCTGGAACCGAACATCAAATTTCCCAAGATCATGTAACGCAACGAAGAACATCACCCATGCATGAGCTTGTTCTTCGAACAAGCCTGTTTCATGGGAAAAACGATGACGTATACTCGGGCTGTTCTCCCACCACTTATCAGCAACTGCTGCAACATCCATGCAGTGATAAGGCAATGGATGCCAGATTGACTCCTCCGCTTTCCCCCAATATTTGAATATTTCTTTCAATTAAATATCACTCTCACAATTGCTTGATGATAAATATTAAGCAAAATTCCAATGTATCTAATGTAATACTGTATACCTTTAATATATACTTTACTATTCAATAATTAAACTGTATTACTATCAAAATACTATGTACCCATATATCATCGAATACACCTATATACGTCTACTTGTATACAGGTAAACGATGCCAAATCTAACACTCATAACTACACTCTACACACTCGACCCCGTACTGGTCTGTATAACACGTCTTTCACCTTCAAGAGTGATAGTTATTACAGAAGATGGAGCAGTTGACAAGAAAGCCCAAGCAGAGCGGATACTGGAAACCACATTTGGCAAAGTGATTGAGATTCAGAAACTGATTACTTCGCTGTATGATCCGGTAATGGTTGCTCAGGATGTGGCAGATATCATTGAACAAGAACATGACATGGGAAATCAAGTAATTCTCAATGTGTCGGGCGGAAGAAAACCACAGGCATTTGGATCTCTTTTTGGAGCCTATGCACGAAGTGAAATGGTAAAAAAGGTTGTCTATGTAAAGGAAGAAGATAATGCTATGATCGAGTTTCCTATACTTGGGTTTAATATATCCCCCACCAAAAAAGCAATCCTTGAACATATTAAGCAGGGTGAGAAAGCAGTTAGCAAAATTGCCGTGAAAGTAGATATCTCAAGAGGAATGGCCTATAATCATATTCGTGAACTCAAGGAAATGGGCTACATATCAGATGAGGATGGATTCGACATTACCGATTCAGGAAGGCTTGCAGTAATCTGATCGTTCTTTTATATTTAGAGATAATTGCTAATGCAAAAAATTAATTCAGATAAGTTACTTTTACTGCATCCATGAAAGAACTATACCTTACTGATTGTTACCTGAAAGAGTTTGATGCAACTGTTGAAAGTGTAAAGGATGATAAATTCGTGGTTCTGGACCAGACTGCATTCTATCCAAAATCCGGCGGACAGCCACATGACACAGGGAAACTTGTGAAGGAAGACGGCACAGAGTTTCCTGTGATCTTCGCCGGAAAATTTGGTGGAGACATCAGTCATGAGGTTTCAAAACCCGGACTTAATCCAGGGGATAAAGTAAAGGGAATAATTGACTGGGACAGAAGGTACCGTTTCATGCAATATCACACCGCCTGCCACATTCTAAGTGCTATTATCCACAACGAGACAGGTGCCATGATAACTGGAAATCAGCTTGGAGAAGATAAGACTCGTGTTGACTTCAATCTGGAGGACTTTGACCGTGAGCAGATAGCTTCCTATGAAAGCAAGGTCAATGAGATTATAGATCGCAATATTCCGGTGAGCATTGATATAATGCCACGTGAAGAAGCTTTCAGCATTCCTTCTGTTGTCAAACTCAAGGATGCATTCCCTCCTGAGATCGAAGAGATAAGGATAATCAGTATTCCTGGTGTTGATGTGCAGGCATGTGGAGGTACACACATGGCAAATACCGGTGACATTCCACACATATCAATAATAAAAGCCGAGAACAAAGGAAAGAACAACAGAAGAGTATATTTTAAATTTGCAGATGAGTGAGAACTTATCGGCATTAATAAGATCTTAGATTTTATTTTTTGATTTTTCTTTTTAATATTGTCCTGATATATTATTCAGTTTCGTGGATATCTGGATTGAACAGAGGCAGAGATATATGAACTGTTGTTCCCACCCCTTCCTCACTTTCTACTTCTATTGCTCCGCAATGCAATTCCACAATATTTTTTGCCAGGTACAGACCAAGACCATTTCCACCATAGATACGGGTGGCTGAGCCATCCACCTGATAGAACCTGTCAAATATCCTGTCCATGCATGAACCCGGGATGCCAATTCCGTGATCAGTAACCGATATATGAACTTCCTTCTCTGATTCAGTGACGGTGATGGTAACTTTAGAATCCTTTGATGAGAATTTGATAGCATTATCCAGAATATACACAAAAAGATATTTCAGGAATTCACAGTTCCCATAAACAAGATGCATGTCGCCAGGACAGGCTTTTATTATACTGATGCCTTTTTCCTCTGATCTCATCGAAAGACTTGTAATTGCATTGTCCAGGACATCTTTCAGGTATATAGGAGATAGAACATGATATTTTTCAAAATAAAGAGAATTCATGTTGAGTAATGATTCTATGAGTCTTTCCAGACGCTCAGAGTTGGAAACAATTATTTTCATGCACTGTTTTTGCTTATCTTCCAGCTCACCCAGAAGACCTTCATATATTACTTCACTGTATCCTTTGATGGAAATCAGAGGAGTTTTTAATTCATGGGTTATGTTGGCAACAAACTCATCCTTCATTCTGTCCAGGGATTTCAGTTCCTCATAGGCTTTACGAGTTTCATTAATAAGACGTATATTCTCCACAGTTATGCCTATCTGGCGACCTACATTACCAAGTATGTTGAGATCGGATTTTGATATAATAGTATCCTGATCAGGCAGGAGTAAAATAACACCCACAAGATCCTCACGGGCCATGATTGGAATGTAAACTAATTTTCCGATGCTTTCCGAATCGATTATCCACTTCAGGCATCCTTCTATCTCATCAACTTTTCCGGTTATCCACGTGTTCTTAGTATCAGGAACCATCTTAAAGAGCGGATCATCTTCTTTTAAGCAGTCCAGCTTCTCGATTATCTTATCCCTGAAACCTGTGGAAGAGCACAGATCAAATCTGTGTTCTGCGGAATTGAAAAGGTAAACCGAGCCTGCAGAACAACCAACGTATGAATTGATCTCTTTAAGGATATCTCTTAGGAAATCTTTCATTTCCATTGAACTTGCAGCTATCATGGCCGTGGACTGGAGTATCACAAGATTACGATTCTTTCTTTGCAGATCCTCCTGGGCAAGTGATATTTCTGTTATATCCTGGGTTGTTCCCTGGAACAGCATCTGCCTTCCTTCACTGTCCCATGTGACCTCACCAAGAGAATGCAGTATACAGATACTTCCATTCTTTTTGATAAATCTGGTTTTAATATCAAATTTGTATCCCGGTATGGAAAGCGCCAGTTCAGTACATGAAGTGAAAGTTTCCCTGTCCTCCGGATGCATCCTGTCATAATAATGATCCCTTCCGATGTTAATTTCGCCAGGGGAGTAACCCATTAAATGATACATTTCATCTGACCAGAAATGTTTCTTTGTACGCAGGTCTACTTCCCAGCTTCCAACATGCGAGATTTCCTGCGCCCTGGCCAGTCTTTCACGGTGCTTCAGGATGGACTGTTCTGCTTTTTTTCGTTCGATACTGTCTATGAAAATGTCCCCGATAACCCTCATTAGTTTTACATAATTATGTGGCCATTGTTTTTTTCGGCCAATCGTATCGAATCCAAGAAAACCGATCATTTTTCCGCCGGACTGCAAAGGTATGGATAGCACGGATTCAATGCCTTCCTCTTGCAATACTATCTTCTCCTTATTGGCAGAAGGTGGTAGTTTTGATGTGTCAGGAATGTGAACGATCTCGGGACTGGCCATTTTTTCCATCCACCAGGGGAAATCACGCCCAGGGTAATTGTAAATTTTTCTGTTATCCCTATCGTTAGTGTGCCACTGGTATACCGTATCGTTTTCACCTGGTTCCAGGGACAGTAATATTAGGTAGCTGCGGTCAGCATCTGCAAAATCAGCCATTTTTTTAAGTGAATGTTCAATAGCATTGTCAATATGTTCTAATTTCTTTCCAATGAAATTAGAAGATATCTCTGCAACAAGGTTCTCAAACCTTAACTGAGATATTAATTCGTTTTCAGCAAAATGGCATTTCTGAGCCATTTTTGAAACGGTCATCCCGAAAAGAAGAAATCCAAAAAATACAAATGATCTGATGGAAAAGTTATATAGTGTTTCTTTTACTTCAATGGAAAAAGGCAGTATATTAACAGAAAAGAGCAGATGAGCTATGTACGTATCTGCAATTAAAAATGTCAGACCGAAACATATTGAAATCAGTATTATTTTTACGTCTTTTCTCATATACGTTCCTACTACAAAAAGAAAAATTCATTTCAGCATTGTAGATGCTTTATTTCTTTTTCAAGAGCGTTTAGGCTTACATTAGGCAAATATAGAGGATTTTATATATAACTTCCTATTTTATCTGGATTAAAAATTAAGGACTGGAATCATCAGGCAAAATGGATTACCTCAAGGACCTCCTGTGATAATTTCTATGCCCTTAACGCTTATTTCTTTACAATCCTTCTTTATATTATTACGCACTTAAATTCTTAAAGAGACAAGTATATGTAAAATGGTGCATTTACAAAGTAGGTTAAAATAGGTTGAGGTCACTTGAACGAAATCAAAACCTTACGGGCATTATGTAGAAAAAGATATAATTGCATTTGTCCTTTAAACCTATAAAATCAAAATGCGCAATAATTATTGCACTTATCTGCGGAGATAGACAAAATGAAAGTACTAGTCAGTGATCCATTATCAGAACAGGGATTAACAATACTTCAGCAGCATTTCACAGTTGATGTTATTACAAAACTTTCCGAAGAGGAACTTGTAGAGAAAATACCGGAATATGACGCACTTGTAATAAGAAGCGGAACACAGGTTACAAGAAAGGTCATCGAGGCTGCCGATAAGATGAAGATCGTGGGCAGAGCAGGCGTTGGTGTTGACAACGTAGACGTAGAAGCAGCAACAGAGAAAGGAATTATTGTTGTCAATGCGCCTGAAGGTAACATGCTTTCTGCCGCAGAACATACAATTGCTATGATGATGGCACTTGCAAGGAACGTACCTCAGGCCGATGCATCTCTTAAAGCTAAAAAATGGGAACGCAGCAAATTCATGGGTGTTGAGGTCAACGGAAAGACCCTTGGTGTTATCGGTCTTGGACGTATCGGTGCCGAAGTTGCCAAGAGAGCACAGGGTATGAACATGAATATCCTTGCATATGATCCCTTTGTCTCAGACGAGAGGGCAAAGGAAATGGGTGTGAAGATGATGTCCGTTCAGGAAATCGCAAAGGAAGCTGATTTCATTACAGTTCACACACCACTTACAAAAGATACAAGAAATATCATCGATGCCGAAGAGTTTGGCATGATGAAGAGCAACGCAAGAATAATCAATTGTGCACGTGGAGGCATCATCAACGAGGAAGCTCTTGCAGAAGCCCTGAATAGTGAAAAGATTGCAGGCGCAGCAATTGATGTCTTTACCAGTGAACCACCTTTTGACGGGCCACTTCTTGACTGTAAGAACATTATAGTTACTCCGCACCTTGGTGCTTCAACTGCAGAAGCACAGATCAATGTAGCAGTTTCAGTTGCAGAAGAAGTTGTTGCTGTACTTAACGGCGGAACTGCAAAGAATGCGATTAATATTCCTTCCGTAAAACCAGAGCTTATGACAATGCTTGCTCCTTACATTCAGCTCGCTGAGACAATGAGCAATGCATGCGCGCAACTCCTTGGTAAGAACTACGAGAAGATCTCAATATCATACAACGGTGACATCGCTGAGAAGGATACAAGACCTGTCACAGTTGCCGCGATAAAAGGTATGCTGCAGGTTGCCCTGGGTTCTGCAGTGAACTATGTGAACGCAGGTGCCCTTGCAAAGTCAAGGAAAGTAGAAGTTATCGAAAGCAAGTCAGAGACAACAGAAGAGTTCAGCTCCACCATAAAGATTGAAGTTACTATGGGTGATGAGAGGGTATCCATTGGCGGTACTGTTATAGCAGGCAAAGGAAAGATCATAAGTGTCAATGGAGAGCATGTTGATATTGTGCCATCCGGATACATGATCGTTGCAACACACGTCAATAAGCCAAATGTTATCGGACCATGCTGCCTTGTGCTTGGAAAGAACGGCATAAATATTTCCGGTATGCAGGTAGGAAGAGCTGAAATAGGTGGAACTACCATAATGGTACTTAATGTTGATTCCGAAGTGCCTGAGAATATATTGAAAGAGATGAGGGCAGTTGAAGGAATAATCGACGCCAAGCTCATCAAATTATAAACCCGGAACAAAATACTATAAACAAAAAGGATGGTAGCAGCTAAAAATGATGCGAAAGCGAATTTATCATCGATTTCCGCACAGGACTGTGGAGTTTGAACAGAAATACCGCTACCATTCGGACCTACCTTTTTTTGTAAAAGTGATGGCAAACATGGACGGCAAGTTCGGGATGTTCGTTACCGAATCGGTAACCAAGAGAGGACACCGCATCCAGGCTAAAAGAGAAATAGGTGTGGAAATCGTTACCAACGGAATTGATTTTTCACCTCTGAATTATGATACCGTGGAAGGTGTACTTGATACACTTGAACCTGAAGGTATTGTGGATTTCAGGATACATCTGAGATACAGCTACCTTGACGGAAAGTATAACCGTGTGCCATTCAGGGGAGATATCTATCTTGTCAGGGCCATCCTTGAGCATGAACTGCTTGTTCTCCAGATCAATCATATAGACGGTCCGAAGAGAACCGAATGTGGCAGAGTTGCCGACACTATTATAGATGAACTTCGCAGAGGTTCCTGATGGACGAGCTGATGCTTGTTGCAGCTACCCCTTTCAAAAGAAATAACAAAAAATCCCTGTCAATTAAGGATTTTGAATTTGTTCTATCCTTTGATCTGAAATGGATGGCACCAGATGCTGCATCAAAGATCAGGGATAAGGCGATAGGGGCTCAGTTGCTTAGGTTTGAAGGAGCAGAGCTTACTCCTGCATTTGATATTTCCAAAATAGAAATACCGCATGGTTTCAAACCATCAGGTTCACTGTTTCAGGAAAGGTCAATTATAGAGGATATCATTGCCATGATCGTTGCCAGTTGTGGGAAGAATACTAAAGATACCATAGTTATGATCAATAAAAAACAGGAAGAACTTGGGGATCTTATAGATATCGAGATAGCAGGACTTCTGGTTGCAAGGGAAATGGGATGCAGCATTGATTCTATCTATGACCGTGTTTATAGTAAGGTCTTAGGAACCGGAGAAAAATCCACATAATCTTTATGTACTATTAATGTTATTCAGACACCAGTCTGAGTTTACAGACTCTATGTTCTTACTTAACTGACACCTAACGGATGTTCGAACGCACATTGTGCGTGAGTGAGACAAACTCTTGCGGAGGAACATTATGAGCAAGACTACAAACGTAAAAATCCAAAGAAAGACAAACCCTCACACTCCTGTGCTCATTGCAGCACTGAAGGAAGGGGCACGCCAGAACGAAGTCGCAATCTGGAGAGATGTGGCTAAGAGGCTGGAAAAACCTGGCAAGAACTATGCACAGGTAAACCTCAGTAAGATCAACAGGTACGCAAAGGACGGAGAAACTGTCATTATTGCAGGAAAAGTACTTGGTGCAGGACTCCTCGAGAAGGCAGTCACCGTTGCAGCATACAACTTCAGTGCAACCGCAATGGAAAAGATCGCAGAGGTTGGCGGCAAATGCCTGACCATTGAACAGATCATGGAAGAGAACCCAAAGGGTTCAGGTATCAAGATCTTGCAGTAGGTGAAGAAAATGACAATTATCGATGCAGAAGGACTTATTCTGGGCAGACTTGCAAGTACTGTTGCAAAAAAGCTGCTTGCTGGTGAGAAGGTCGAGATCGTCAATGCTGAGAAAGCAGTAATCTCCGGTTCAAAGTACACCACAATGAGAGAGTATGATGAAACCGTGAGAAGAGGAAAGCCTGAATTCGGTCCTTATTTCCCAAAGAGACCGGACCGCATTCTTAAGAGAACAGTAAGAGGTATGCTCCCCTACAAACGTGCAAGGGGAAAAGCAGCAATGGCTAACCTTAAGGTATACGTTGGCATTCCAATGGAACTTGAGAACAAGGAATGTATAAAGATCGAAGAGGCAAACATGGATCGCCTCAGTTCAAACAAGTACCTCAAACTCGGCGACCTCAGTAAGAAACTCGGTGCTAAGTTCTAAGAAGGAGGAAGATCATAATGACTACTAAAGTTATAACCTCATCAGGTAAAAAGAAGACAGCTATTGCACGCGCAACAGTAAAGAAGGGAACCGGAAAGGTGCGCATCAACAAGAAGCCACTTGAGATCTTTGATCCGGAATTTGCAAAGCTCAAGATCACAGAAGCAGTTATGCTTGCTGGCGAGGCTGCTGAAAGCGTGGACATAGATGTCACAGTAAAGGGCGGCGGAATCATCGGTCAGGCAAATGCTGCAAGGACTGCAATTGCAAGAGGCATTGTAGACTGGACCAATGATACAGCCCTCAGAGATACTTACATGGCATACGACCGTAATCTCCTGGTCAATGACTCCAGGCAGAAGGAAACCAAGAAGTTTGGTGGACCAGGTGCACGTGCCAAATATCAGAAATCATACAGGTAGGCGAAAGGATGTTACCAGTTCGATGTTTCAGCTGTGGAAAAGTTGTCTCAAATGTTTGG
Organism: Methanolobus vulcani; assembly: GCF_900100715.1. GTDB lineage: Archaea > Halobacteriota > Methanosarcinia > Methanosarcinales > Methanosarcinaceae > Methanolobus > Methanolobus vulcani. Next base: position 371,443 of record NZ_FNCA01000001.1, read on the forward strand.
GAAGAATACAAACAGCGTGTTGCTGAAGGTGAAGACGCGGCTGCTGTACTGGATGATCTTGGGGTTGTCCGCTACTGTTGCAGAAGGATGATCCTTTCACACGTCGAGCTAGTAGATACACTTGCCCCATACCAGTAAAGGGGCCGTAGGGTAGCCTGGACCATCCTTCGGCGTTCGGGACATATGTATTTACTATGCGAAACACGCCGGAACCTGAGTTCAAATCTCAGCGGTCCCACACCCTTTAATCAGGTATACTGGTTTAGACTGAAATGTAATATGACCACATTCGGAGGGATTCCGAATAAATTTATATTTATCAGGGTTATCATTGACCGCATTAATGGCTATTCATACAGGAACACTTTTTGGAAGCAATAGGGGTAGCTATCTATAATTGGGCTGTTGATATTTCCATATATTATTTTGATCAGGTGATCTATTGACTACTGAACATTACACCAGGTATGAAAAGGCAAGAATCGTTGGTGCGAGAGCACTTCAGATTTCTATGGGAGCTCCAGTGCTCATCGATGATCCAAGCATGAACTCATTATTCCTTGCCAAGAGAGAATACGAACTTGGGGTCATCCCCATTACTGTTAAAAGAGATGCATAATTTTTAAAACTATTTTAAGGTGATTTTATGGATTCAATTGAAGAAACTACAACTAATGAAGTTACTACCGAAACAACAACAACCGAGACAGGAGAAGAAGCAAAAACAACTTCACTTGTACCTATAGACGAGTACCTTGCAGCAGGTGTGCACATCGGTACCCAGCAGAAGACCGAGAACATGATGAAATTCGTTTATCGTGTCAGAACAGATGGTCTTTACGTACTTGACATCCAGGCAACCGATGAAAGAATTAAGCTCGCAGCTGCATTCCTTGCAAACTACGACCCACAGAGAATTCTTGTGGTTTCCGCAAGACAGTACGGCCAGTTCCCTGCAAAGATGTTCGCAAAGGCAATCGGTGCAAAATCAATGGTAGGAAGGTTCATTCCTGGAACCCTCACAAACCCAAAGGTAGAGTACTTCTACGAGCCTGATGTGGTAATTGTAACCGACCCAACCGGTGATGCACAGGTAATCAAGGAAACCGTGAATGTGGGTATCCCTGTTGTTGCACTCTGTGATACTAACAACATGACGTCAAACGTTGACCTTGTTATCCCAACCAACAACAAAGGTAGAAAAGCACTTTCCCTTGTCTACTGGCTGCTGGCAAGAGAGATCGCAAAGGCCAATGACTCAATGTTCACTTATGAACTTGAAGACTTTGAAGCTGGAGTCTGAACTGACAACTTGTTAAAAGCATACTACATATATCCAGAAACCCTTATAGAATGATATAGGGTGATCAGTAGTATGAGACAAACAACCGTTGCCGGTCAATTCTACCCGCAAAATCCGAAAAGTCTGAAAAAGGAACTTAGCAGGTGCTTTAAGGATGTGGCTATCTCAGAGGAGCCTATTCTTGGTGCTGTCGTGCCTCATGCAGGATACGTATATTCCGGAGAGGTGGCAGCACATGCATATGCCCGGCTTCCGAAAGCAGACACATACGTCCTGTTTGGCCCAAACCATACAGGATATGGCTCTGCAGTAGCTCTTTCCCAGGATAGTTGGACAACTCCTCTCGGGGTTGTTGAAACAGACAGAGAGATCGGAAAGCAGCTAGCCGGATCTATTATAGACTTTGATGAGCTTGCGCATCATTTTGAGCATTCCATTGAAGTGCAGATACCATTTTTGCAGCATCGTTTCGACAGTGACTTTACAATACTTCCAATATGCATGGGACTTCAGGATGAAGAAACAGCCATGGAAGTAGGATCAGAGGTAGCCAGAGCAGTTAAGACCACAGGGAAGAAAGCGGTCTTTATCGCATCCAGTGACTTTACGCATTATCAGCCGGATGCTGTTGCAAGGGATCAGGATAGCTACCTGATAGAAGCTATACTGGATATGGACATTCCTGAGTTTTACAGGCGCAGGGAAGAAAGAAATATCTCTGCATGTGGATTTGGACCTATCGCGGCCATGCTCGCAGCTTCAAAAGAATTTGGAGCAAGCACTGCCTCATTGATAAAATATGCAACAAGCGGTGATGTTAGCGGGGATATATCAGGAGTTGTCGGATACGCGGCAATCACTATTGAATAAGGTCAGTAAGACCTGTATTCACAAAACAGATCATAATATCACATAAGGATAAGAAAATCTATGATCACATGCTCCGCACCCGGAAAAGTTTACCTTTTTGGTGAACATGCAGTTGTATATGGAGAAAGCGCTATCTGCTGTGCTATTGAACTTCGCACGAAAGTAAGTGTGGAAAAATCCGATGAAATAATCATCGAATCTGTTCTGGGACGCACCGGGCTGGACCATGATAACCATCCTTATGTATCATATGTCATTGAAAAGATGCGTCAATTTACTGACATACAAGGTGTACATATAGTCATAGAATCCCAACTTCCGGTGGGTTCAGGACTTGGGTCATCAGCTGCAGTTACAGTTGCAAGCATTCAGGCATTGAATCATCTTTACGAATGTGAACTTTCCCTGGAAGACATAGCAAAGACCGGGCATGAGATCGAAAGAATGGTTCAGGGCAATGCAAGCCCAACTGATACATACGTCAGCACCATGGGTGGTGTCGTTATGATTCCGCAGAGGAAGAAACTTGACCTTATCAATTGTCCTATTGTGGTCGGCAATACTCACAAATTCTCTTCTACAAAAGAACTTGTAGGCAATGTTGCAAAACTGAGAAGCGATTTTCCATCTGTGGTTGAGCCAATACTTTCCAACATCGGACAAATGTCCATTCTGGCAGAAAGACTGGTTGCTGAAGGTGACTACGAAACCATCGGGAAACTCATGAACATTAATCAAGGGCTACTGGATGCCATTGGTGTTGGTAGTGCAGAGCTTTCATCCCTGGTATATGCTGCCCGTGGCAGTGGTGCCATTAGCGCCAAGATCACAGGCGCAGGTGGCGGAGGTTGTATGGTTGCACTTGCCCGGGAAAATAATGCACAGGACATTGCAAAAGCAATAGAGGATACTGGCGGAGAAGCCATAATTACAAAGAATACGGCAGAAGGCGTGCGATTGGAGTCATTGCATGGATAACACTAATATTACTATCCTGAAGATTGGCGGTAGTGTCATCACAGACAAGAGTGCTGATGACGGTGCTGCAAGAATAAATCAGATCGAAAGAATAGCATCTGAGATTGCAGGTTTTGAAGGAAAACTTATCATTGTACATGGAGCAGGGTCATTTGGACACCCACAGGTCAAACGTTTCGGACTTACCGGGAAATTCGACCATGAAGGTTCCGTAATTACGCACATGTCAGTAAGGAAACTCAACACCATGGTTGTTGAAGCCTTAAACTCTGCAGGAGTTAACGCATTGCCAGTACACCCAATGGCATGCACAGTATCAAACAACAGCCGCATAAAAAACATGTTCCTTGATCAGATCGAAGAAATGCTTGCAAATGGATTTGTGCCTGTTCTTCATGGTGACATGGTAATGGACATCGAACTTGGAACCTCGGTACTTTCAGGCGACCAGATAGTCCCATATCTGGCAATACAGATGAAAGCATCAAGAATAGGAATTGGAAGTGCAGAAGAAGGCGTTCTTGACGACAGGGGAGAAGTCATACCCATCATCAACAATGGAAATTTCGATAAGATAAAGGCGTATCTTGGTGGTTCTGCCAACACAGATGTCACCGGCGGCATGCTGGGAAAAGTACTTGAGCTTTTAGAACTAAGTGAGCAATCAAACAGCACTTCTTATATATTTAATGCAGGCAATACAGGAAATATATCTGAGTTCCTTAACGGTAAGAATATTGGTACAGCAATTGGTACCAGGACAATTTAACAAACATATTTTGTAAAGATATTAATAAGGGTATTAATCATGAGCACATCCAGAAGAAAGATCGAACATCTAGAACTATGCGCTGCAAGTCCGGTAGAATCAAGGAAAACAGGAGCAGGGTTTGATGATGTGATGCTCGTTCACAGGGCACTGCCTGAGATGAACATGGATGAGATCGATACATCGGTCAGTTTTCTGGAAAAGGAAATGAATGCACCTTTCATGATAGCTTCCATCACAGGAGGACACCCCGAAACAACTGCAGTCAATGCTGCCCTTGCTGAAGCAGTTGAAGAACTTGGACTGGGAATCGGTGTTGGCAGTCAGCGTGCTGCCATTGAGGACCCATCGCAGGAAGAATCATTTCGCGTTGTAAGGGATAAAGCACCCAATGCATTTGTTTATGGCAACATCGGTGCAGCCCAGATCAGAGAATACGGCGTGGAAGGCGTTGAGAAGATCATAGAAATGATAGATGCAGATGCTATTGCAGTTCATCTGAATTTCCTTCAGGAAGCCATTCAGCCAGAAGGAGACAGGGACGCATCTGGCGTTCTTGAAGTAATCAAGGATATTTGTTCACTGGCAGTACCGGTGATCATTAAAGAAACCGGTGCGGGCATATCAGATGAGGATGCATTCATATTTAAAGAGGCAGGAGTTGCTGCTATTGATGTTGGCGGTGTCGGAGGCACAAGCTGGTCAGGAGTAGAGGTTTACCGTGCCAGAGAAAGAAAGGACACCGAATCTGAGATGCTAGGAGAATTATTCTGGGACTTTGGAATACCCACTGTTCCAAGCATAGTGGAATGCAGTGTATCGCTTCCTGTAATAGCCACAGGAGGATTGAGGACCGGACTTGATATTGCAAAATCAATTGCTCTTGGGGCTTCAGTTGCAAGTGCAGCCCTTCCTTTTGTCGGACCGGCCCTTCAAGGAAAAGATGCGGTAGTAAAAAGCATAGAGCACATGCTAAAAGAAATGGAAGTTGCAATGTTCCTTTGCGGATGTAAAGACCTTAAGGATCTGCATCTTGCGCCGGCAGTTATCAGTGGCTGGACACGTGAGTATCTGGAACTGCGCGGGTTTAATGTAAAGGATTTTGCCCTGCGTTCAAAGAACAAGGACTTCCAGAGAGTATAACATTCATCTATTAATGGGAACTTAAATAAAATAATTTTAATAATTAGAGGTAAATATATATGACAGAAATAGGAATTATTGCAGTCGGCGGATACAATGAAATGGGCCGCAATATGACTGCCATCAGGATTGACGAGGATATCATCATCGTCGATATGGGTCTTCGTCTGGACAGAGTCCAGATTCACGAAGACGTGGAAATAGATAAAATGCATTCACTTGAACTCATTGAAATGGGAGCCATTCCAGATGACACCATAATGAAGGAAGTGAATGGAAATGTACGTGCAATTGTCTGTACACATGGTCACCTTGATCATATCGGTGCGATCTCAAAGCTGGCACACAGGTACACTGCACCAATTATCGGAACCCCATACACAACAACCCTCATCAAACACCAGATAGAATCTGAGAGGAAATTCGGGGTAAAGAACAACATTGTATCCTTAAATGCAGGTGATTCACTGGAGATAACAAAAGAGATTTCCATTGAATTCGTTAACACCCAGCACAGCATAATCGACACTGTTTTTCTTGTTATCCACACAGTAAGCGGATCAATTGTCTATGCATGTGACTTTAAGCTTGACAGGACCCCAACCCTTGGAGAAGCTCCTGACTTTAACAGGCTCAAGGAACTTGGTGAAGAAGGCGTCATAGCCCTTATCACAGAAAGTACAAATGCAGGACGAAACGGTAAAGCACCTTCCGAAAGGATTGCTCATTCCATGCTAAGGGATGTGCTTATCGAGACAGAAGAGTCAGATGTTGGTATGATCGTTACCACATTTGCATCACACGTTGCACGTGTGAACTCTATTGTTAAATTCGCCCAGGAAATGGGAAGAATTCCAGTCCTCATGGGAAGCTCCATGGAGAGGTACATCGCAACAGCTCACCAGATGGAATACATCGAACTTCCGGAAACTGTCGAGATCTACGGCAACCGCAGAGAGATCGACAAAGCTCTTGCAAAGATCATGGAGAAAGGTAAAAATAAATACCTGCCAGTGGTCACAGGACACCAGGGCGAGCCAGGTGCTGTACTTGGAAGGATAGCAAATGGTGAAACACCTTTCAAGATTGACAGAGGAGACCGTATAATATTCTCCGCAAATATCATTCCAAATCCAATGACACAGGCAAACCGCTATGCACTTGAGACAAAATTGAAGATGCGCGGAGCCAGGATCTATGATAATGTCCATGTTTCAGGACACGCATACCGCGAGGACCACTGGGAACTTCTCAGGATGCTCAAACCGGAACACGTGATCCCTGCACATGGAACCATACAGATGCACAGCGAGTACATTCAGATGGCAGAAGATGCTGGATACGTACTTGGTGACACTCTTCACCTTCTGAGGAACGGAGAAGAGCTCTACATAGATGAAGAGTAAACTAAAGAATAGGGATGTTTATGGATCTTATCGAAGAGATTAAAAAACGTTCATCACACGTCGATAAAGGAATAGAGGAATACTTACCCATTGACAAGCCGTATGAACTTTACAAGGCAGCAAGATACCTCCCTGATGCAGGCGGCAAAAGACTGAGACCGGCAACAGTGATACTTGCAGCAGAAGCTGTTGGTTCTGACCTTGAAACTGTCCTTCCTGCAGCGGTAGCAGTGGAACTGGTCCACAACTTCACACTTGTCCATGATGATATCATGGACAGGGATGATATTCGCCGTGGAATGCCTGCTGTTCATGTAAAATGGGGAGAAGCAGGAGCAATCCTTGCAGGAGATACCCTTTATTCAAAGGCTTTCGAGATACTCACACATGCATCAGGAGAACCAGAACGTATTCTTAAATGTATAGACATTCTTTCCAAGGCATGCAGGGATATCTGCGAAGGCCAGTGGATGGATGTTGAATTTGAAGACCGCAATGATGTCACAAAGGAAGAATACCTTGAGATGATCGAGAAGAAGACCGGAGTACTCTATGCAGCTTCAATGCAGATCGGTGCAATTCTCGGTGGATCATCTGAAGAAGTATCAGATGCGTTCTATGAATTCGGAAGACTCATAGGTATTGCATTCCAGATCTACGATGATGTCATTGACATGACAACACCTGAGGAGATCCTCGGTAAGGTAAGGGGTAGCGACCTCATGGAAGGAAAGAAGACCCTTATTGCCATACACGCACTCAACAAAGGTGTCGAGCTCAGGATATTCGGAAAGGGAGAAGCCACAACCGAAGAGATCAATGAGGCAGTTCAGCAACTTGAAGATGCAGGTTCGATCGGTTATGTCAGAGACCTTGCGCTGAACTACATTGCAAAAGGTAAAGAGCTTCTCAATATTGTTGACGATTCTGAATCAAAGACAATTCTTCTTGCAGTTGCAGATTATATGATCACAAGATCATATTGATCTGCCAATTCTTCTTTTTTCTTTTGGATTTAACTTGTGTTTATAGTAATTCTCATTGGGTAGCTATGCTTTTGAAAAATCCCGAGTTTGCCAATGCTCAAAGCTAAACAAACAAATCAAATTAAATGGAACAAAAAAGAATAAAAAAAGAGAATTGAAATCAGGATTAGTTATCCTGCTTTTCAATTACTGCCTGTGCTGCTGCAAGTCTTGCAATTGGCACACGGAAAGGTGAACAGCTTACGTAGTTTAGTCCGACATTGTATCCGAACTTAACAGAACTTGGTTCTCCACCATGTTCACCACAGATTCCTATTTTAATATCAGGTCTTGTTGAACGCCCTTTCTCAATACCTATCTTGACAAGCTCACCAACACCTTCCTGATCAAGGACTGCAAATGGGTCGCTTGGGAGAATGGAGTTCTCGATATAGAATGGAAGGAACTTGCCTGCATCATCCCTGCTGAAACCGAATGTTGTCTGAGTAAGGTCATTGGTTCCAAATGAGAAGAATTCTGCTTCCTTGGCGATCTTGTCTGCTGTGAGTGCTGCCCTTGGAAGTTCGATCATGGTACCCACCATGTAATCAAGTTTGCAGCCTTTTTCAGCCATGACAGATTCTGCAACTTCAACAAGGTCTTTCTTTGTTGAGCTGAGTTCGTTCACATGTGAAACAAGTGGTATCATGATCTCAGGAACTATGTCCATTCCGCCTGCCTTAAGCTCACATGCTGCCTCAATGATAGCTTTTACCTGCATTGCATAAATTTCAGGGTATGTGATTCCAAGACGGCATCCACGGTGTCCAAGCATCGGGTTTGTCTCTTCCATGGAGTCAACACGTTCAAGGATCTTGTGAATACGCTCGATCTCTGATGCACTTGCACCTTCTGTTTCAAGAGATGCAAGTCTCTCTGCGATCTCGTCGTGTTTTGGAAGGAACTCATGAAGTGGCGGATCAAGAAGACGGATTGTGACCGGGAAACCTTCCATGACCTTAAAGATTCCAATAAAGTCCTCTTTCTGCATTGGAAGGAGCTTTTCAAGAGCTGCTTTCCTGGTTTCAGTATCCTCAGCAAGGATCATTTCCCTTACTGCAGGAATACGGTCATCACCGAAAAACATGTGCTCTGTCCTGCAAAGTCCGATACCTTCAGCACCGAAGTCTCTTGCAACCTGAGCATCATGAGGTGTGTCTGCATTTGTCCTGACACCCATTTCCCTTATCTCGTCTGCCCAGGAAAGAAGTGTGTCAAGTTCTCCGCTTACACCTGGTGTTACAAGCTCGACTTCACCAAGAATGAGATTACCTGTGCTTCCGTCAATGGTTACATAATCTCCTTCACTGATGGTAACATCACAAACAGAGAATGAACAGCTTGTCATATCTATGCTTACTGAACCACATCCGGCAACACATGGCTTGCCCATACCTCTTGCAACTACTGCTGCATGTGAGGTCATTCCACCTCTTACGGTAAGGATTCCCTGTGCTGCATCCATGCCACCGATATCTTCAGGTGACGTTTCAGTACGTACGAGAATTACCTTTTCATTGGACTTTGCCATCTGTTCGGCATGCTCTGCGGTGAAAACAACTTTACCCACGGCAGCGCCGGGGGATGCTGGAAGACCGGTTGCAACAACTTCATATTCGGCCTGAGAATCAATGGTAGGATGTAAAAGACGATCGATCTGTTCGGGGGAAACTCTTGTGACTGCTGTTCGTTTATCAATGAGACCTTCATTGACCATATCAACAGCAATTTTTAACGCCGCCGCCGCAGTTCGTTTACCAGTACGGGTCTGCAGCATGTATAATCTGCCTTCCTCAATGGTAAACTCGATATCCTGCATATCCGTAAAGTGATCTTCCAGTTTCTTGTAGATAGCCTCAAGTTGAGCGTATGCTTCAGGCATGTTATCTTTAAGAGTGGATATAGGCTCTGGTGTCCTAATACCTGCTACAACATCCTCACCCTGTGCGTTCATGAGGTATTCTCCGAAGAAACGCTTTTCTCCGGTTGCAGGGTCTCTTGTGAATGCCACACCGGTTCCTGATGTCTCACCCATGTTGCCGTAAACCATAGACTGCACGTTAACGGCTGTACCCCATTCGCCTGGAATGTTGTTAAGACGCCTGTAAGTTATGGCACGCTGATTGTTCCATGAATTGAAAACCGCATCTATTGCCATCTGGAGCTGCTCACGTGGATCCTGTGGGAAATCATTGCCGGTTTCCTTTCTAATGATACCCTTGAACTCTTCTGCAAGTTCTTTAAGTGCATCTGCATTCAGATCAGTGTCAAGTTCAACACCAAGGTTCTTTTTCTTAGCGCTGAGAGCAGATTCGAACTTTTCATGTTCAATGTCTAGTACGACATCACCGAACATGGTGAGGAACCTGCGGTAACTGTCATAGGCAAACCTTTCGTTACCTGTCTTATTAGACAGAGCTGTGACAGTATCATCATTTAAACCAAGGTTCAGAACAGTGTCCATCATTCCTGGCATGGATACTCTTGCACCGGATCTGACAGATAGAAGTAAAGGATTCCCGTTGTCCCCAAATTTCTTGCCAGTTGCCTTTTCGAGCTTTATTATTGTGTTGTTTATCTGGTCTATAACCTCTTCAGGATAAGCCCCTTTTTCAAGATAAAGTAAACAAACTTCTGTTGTTATAGTAAATCCTGGTGGAACAGGGATTCCCAGATTGGCCATCTCTGCCAGGTTGGCTCCTTTGCCACCCAGCAGATCTTTCATACTATTTTTACCTTCAGTTTCTTCGTTTCCGAAAAAATATACGAATTTGTTATCTGCCACCGAATTTCCTCCATGCATAGAACATATGATGGACATTCAATTAGTATTAAGTCGTGCCACAATTGTTCTTTTATAACTTTAAGGTTGTGGTCTGTGATTGAGTAGCATAGTCCCTACATATTTATTGGAAAATGAACATAAAAACAAGATTGGGGTCATTAAATCTAAACTATAATAAAATGAGCAAACAAACAGACCACAATCAAAATAGCACGGTATCATATAGTGACACAATTCAGGCATGGTCTGGAAGATTATAGATATGTTTTTGTACTGAAAAAAACTAATATTAAAATGCTTACGATATATTTATATACTATGAATGGAACATATAGTACAAAAACCTAAATACAATAAACGAAAGCATATGAAACGATTAGGTCAGATCCTGCACATTTCTAAGCAGAATGAAATCGTCGTCAGAGGCGATGAAAAACAGTTTTCCGGGTCAATGAGGGACTTGCCGCGAATAAACTCTTTTGTTCTTGACAAATCCATAAAACCCATCGGAAAGGTTTCCGGCATATTTGGTCCAGTGGATCAGCCTTATTTTACTCTGAAGCCTGACAAGCGAGTTATAGCTTCCGGATTGGAACGACTTGTGAATGAACGAGTTTACGTTCAATGAAGGATTGCAGGTTATATGATATATTACTTATGCTGTGAGCTGTGAATGATTGAGGATACACATATCAAATATATTTTCATGAGAGATTCTTTAAAGGTGATAGAATGGTCGAAGTAGAAAGGGTACGATATTCCGATACTTCCGAAAGGGAGAAGATACGTGCAATGATCAAGGCACGTAAAGAGAAAGATAAGAGCGCTGAAGTCGAAAAAGCAAAAGTCCAGTGTCCAGAGTGTGGCAGCCGCAACCTTGTACAGGACTACGAGAGAGCTGAGCTCGTATGTTCTGACTGTGGACTTGTGGTTGACGCAGAATTTGTTGATGAAGGACCAGAGTGGCGTGCTTTCGATCATGACCAGAGGATGAAGCGTTCCCGTGTGGGTGCGCCAATGACCTACACGATCCACGATAAAGGTCTGTCCACAATGATCGACTGGAGGAACCGTGACTCTTACGGTAAATCCATTTCATCAAAGAACAGGGCACAGCTTTACAGGTTGAGAAAATGGCAACGTAGGATAAGAGTAAGTAACGCTACGGAAAGGAACCTTGCGTTCGCTCTGTCCGAACTTGACCGTATGGCATCAGCTCTTGGTCTGCCAAGAACTGTACGTGAAACCGCTGCTGTAGTTTACAGAAAAGCAGTTGACAAGAACCTCATCCGTGGAAGAAGTATTGAAGGTGTTGCAGCAGCAGCATTGTATGCAGCATGCCGCCAGTGCAGTGTTCCAAGAACACTTGACGAGATAGGAGAAGTATCAAGAGTAAGCAGGAAAGAGATTGGCAGGACATACCGTTTCATCTCAAGAGAGCTTTCACTGAAACTTATGCCAACCTCACCAATCGACTACGTACCAAGGTTCTGTTCAGGACTCAACCTTAAAGGTGAAGTGCAGTCCAGAGGTGTGGAGATTCTCAGGCAGGCTTCCGAGAAGGAACTCACAAGTGGCCGTGGTCCAACAGGTGTAGCAGCAGCAGCAATCTATATTGCTTCAATCCTTTGTGGAGAGCGCCGTACACAGCGTGAGGTCGCCGATGTTGCAGGTGTAACAGAAGTTACTATCCGTAACAGGTACAAAGAGCTTGCAGAAGAGCTTGACATTGAGATCATTCTCTAAGCACACTATAAATTAAATAATGATAGACAAAGGAAGTCTCGTACCACCACTTCCTTTGTTACATATACTTTTTTACAAATCATTTTTAACATTTAACTGACTAAGCAGTGTAGACTATGTTCGAGCTACTGGAGATGCTGACAATCGGATTTGTTCTGGGACTTACAGGTGCACTTGTACCCGGACCTATGCTTTTTGTGACAATAGACACATCCCTGAAAAAAGGATGGAAGGCAGGTCCCGAAATTTTTGTCGGTCATGCAATACTGGAGTTTATGGTGTGCGTACTGATAATCTACGGTATTACAGCAGTCAGTGACAGCACTGTTATGGCAATATCCATTCTTGGAGGAGCTACCCTTGTGATATTTGGTCTTATGACAATGAAAAGTGCAAAAGGTGCAGCAGAATCCATGCATGAACATAATAAAAGTACTTCCAGACCGGTGCTTGCAGGAATTCTCACCTCTGCCTCAAATCCTTATTTCTGGATATGGTGGCTGGCAGCAGGAAGTGCACTTGTGCTCCGGGGAATGGAGATAGGTATAATTGCAGCCGTGATGTTTATGATAGGACACTGGCTTGCCGACCTTGGATATTTCACTGTTGTTTCCACATCTTTTAGCAAAGGAAAGAAACTCATGTCCCCAAAGGTTTATGAAAGAGTGTTACTTTCTTGTGGTCTGTTCCTTGTTCTGTTTGGATCATGGTTTATCATAGGTACGTAGACATGAATAAAAGTTGCATCAAGGTTTTGAAGAAAAAGGGTGAGCCAATACGCAGATTACTGCTGGAAATGGACCTGCTGGATAATTCCGCACGAATTGCTTCGCTGGGAGATTATCTTCTGCTGCCACTCACAAGGAAACCAGAGGAAGCAGAACTTAGAGAACTGCCCGGAGAGTTTGAGCTTACCGAGTATGAGTTTGAGGAGCAGAAAGGACAGCTTAAACTTGAAGACCTTCTGGAAGTCGTACCCCACTTTGAAATCGTCGGAGATATCGCACTTATCGAGGACGACGTTGCTGAACCTGAGAAGATGGCAGATGCCATCATGAAAGTGAAGAAGAACGTCAAGACTGTACTTGCAGCCCAGAGTCCTGTTGAGGGAGAGTTTAGAACCCGCAGGTTCAGGACTATTGCAGGAGAGGACAGAACATCCACAATACACCGGGAATATGGTTCGAGATTCTACATCGACCTTGAAAGAGCTTATTTTACACCACGTCTTGCAACCGAACGTTCACGCATACTTGAACAGGTGACTGAAGGCCAGACAGTTGTAGATATGTTCGCAGGTGTTGGCCCATATAGCATTATGTTCGCCAGGAAAAGCCCGGACATCCGTGTGATTGCAATAGACAAAAACCCGGATGCTGTTGAGTTCCTTCGTCGCAATGTCGAACTCAATTCAGTTCCAAACGTGGAAGCTATAGAAGGCGATGCTAACCTTGAAGCTGAAAAGTATGCCGGTATCGCAGATCATGTGATTATGAACCTGCCTCACAATGCAAATGAGTTCCTTGACGCTGCTGTGAAGGTTTGTGCTCCAAGCGGCATTATTCACTATTATGATATTACTCCTGAGGACGATCTTTTCGATAGTTCCCTGAAACTTATCGATGAGGCTGCAAAAAGAGCAGGAAGAACTACTGAACTTGTAGAGTCACGAGTTGTTCGTTCCTATGCACCGCACCAGTTCAATGTCTGCATTGAAGTGAGAGTGCTCTAGCTGATATTAATATAACTAAGCGCAATTATTAAATCATTATATAGAATTATAGTGTCGTTCAGTTTTGCCTCTGTGGCTTAGGGGTATAGCGGCTGATTCGTAATCAGCAGGTCGGGGGTTCAAATCCCCCCGGGGGCTTTTTTTATGCATTTTTGTGAATATGAAAATATATAGGTTAATTGAATTAGCTTTGCGTATGAAAATCCCAAAAATATTAGGAAATAACATGAAATTAAATATTTACCAGTTTTTGAGTAACATATCACCAATGTAAATTCCCACAAACAAGACACCTAATATAAAAGAATAATAAGCAGCTTGGATGTATTTTGATAAATGGGTATTCAATTCCATATTTTTACTAATGCCGCTGTAATACTCATGTATCAGATAATCTAATAACCCATCTTTTTCAGCCGAAAGTTCACATCCAATCATAAAGTAATTTAGGTCATAGCCTTCGCTCCATTCCCTCATTTTGAGAACTGACAAGCTAGCAATAATAGTTAATATGAAGAAAAAAAAACTAATCAAAAGAAGTATTATCCCTCTTTGACTATTTTGATCAATATTCGGAAAAGTAGCTGCACTTATCGTAAAAATAAGACCAACAAATCCAATCAAGCTTGCTGCTTTTCTTTCGATATTCAGTTTATTACTCCAGTGGAAATTGAACATGTCTTTTACTGCTTCATGAATGCAACATTTTCTAGAGATTTCACTATCTAAATTAATCTTTCCCACGCATAATAATATGCAAACCAATATATTTAATTATATTCAATTTGAGAGGAAATATATTCAAGCAGAACTCCATATCAAAAGTAACCATCCATAGAAATAAGCTGGAAGATACAGAACAATCCAATTCTGTAAAACCAGAAACTTTTCATATGAATTCAGGAACGAGGCCATCAGGAAGGTTTATCCCAGAAACAAAACTCCTATCGACCACTATTATCCTCTAGATCATCCTTAATATTCTCCAGGATATCCTTTTCCATCTCTTCAAGGGTATCACCGGAATCCCAGAGGAAATTAGGGATACCCTGGGTCATTCCTTCCACATGCTGTTTTCGGAAATACTCGCCAGCGGCAGTAACAAAGCCCAGCAATATTCCAATTCCTGTGAAAACATACAGAATGGTGAACATCTTACCAAGGTCGGTTTGCGGGGCAAGATCACCGTAACCTATGGTTGTCAGGGTAATCACTGAGAAATACAGGGCATCAAGCCATTTCCATCCTTCTATTGAATGATATACAACCGTTCCAAAAGCCAGTGTAAATATAACAAGCACAAAAAAACTTCTGAATTCCGGCTGTTTGAGCATTTTGTAGAGGGAACGCAGATATATGACGAATGTCAGAAAAAAAGGCATCATGATTATTCTAGTACTAAATCTTTCTTCATAGACAAATACTATTCGCTATGTTCAATGATACAAACTAAAAATGACAATCATGAACTATTTATAATTTTACAGCTTACTTTCTCTGGGAGTTACAATCACTTCTCTGCAAGTGATTGTTGAAAAGAACATTTACCATACGTATAAGGCTTTAGAACATATGTCATCGTCTTATGATAACTATTTAGGGGGAAAGTTGCATTATGGTTTTGATAAAGCAGTCGAAACTATCAATAAAACCATAGATGATACCGACCCTGCAAAAAAACTCAATGTTGCTATTCTGTCTTTACCCTACGGAGGAAAATCGCAACTTTTAGAAGATATAATTTACACACATCCAAGCCATACAGTAAGGACAAACTTTTCATCGGTACTAAAAAAAAGATCCGACATTCCTCTTCCTGAAAAAAAAGAAAAGATAATGATATTTGATAACTGCCATTATCTGTATACAAGGAAGATTGGCGGCTTTGATATTATCGAAGATTTCCTCAACAGAATGCTATTACAGGATAACAGAATCTGTATCACCACATGGAACATCCATTCATGGAACTATCTTGATCAGGTACTTAACATCAGCAAATATTTCTCTCTTCAGATTGCGATTCCTTCACTTGAAAAAGATGAAATGAAAGATTTTCTGATCTCTGATAATAGTGATATCGAATTTATAAATGACACTCAAAAAGAGGAGAAAAAGATCATTGAAATATCAAAAAGACCAGTGCTTGAGAAAATAACAAAAAGCAAATTTCATTTTTATAGTATACATGTCGACTATTCCCATTTGTTCTCTTTGCTAAAGAGGAATAAAGATGAAAGTCCGGAATCGATAATACTTAGAGAGATTACAAAATTGTCTTATGGCAATCCCGGACTTGCAAAGAAAATATGGGTAAAGTGGCTTGACAACAATAAGATAAAGGTTAGTACCACTTCAAATGCCTATGTGAATATTGATCTTGATGATACGGGACAGTTCATACTGGCCCAGATAATGTCATACGGGCATATCACAAAAGATGAGATCTCAGACATAATAAGCTGGGATTGCAGTGACAATTCCACGGAAATAGACAAAGTCCTTTTCCAGTTATCAGATATGGATTTTATTGTCAGAGATGATGATAATTACAGTATAAAGCCTGAGAAAATGTATTCTGTAATTACTTATTTGAAAAATATAAGACAGGTGTGGTGATGGCAGAATCCAACATACAGTTATTAATTGACAATTTTCAGGGAATTGGTATTACTTCTATATTGCTTTCCATTGTCATATTTATCATTGCCTTTCTAATTGCAAGGATAATTGCATTCATACTTACTTATACTTCAGAAAAAATATGGAGACACAGACTTCACTTAAAAACCATAATCCCTGTAATTAAAGTTTTCATTTATCTATTCGCCATTTATTACATTCTGACAGCAGTCTTTGCATTCTCGATCAATCAGGTAATGATACTGATGGCATTGCTTGGTGCTGCAATAGGTTTAGGACTGAGGAATCTATTTGAGGATCTTGCCGCTGGTTTTGTGATAGTGATTGAAAAACCATATCAGGTAGGGGACAGAATTGAAATGGGAGAATATTATGGTGAAGTAACAGACATAGGTTTAAGGTCCACAAAACTCGTAACACCCTATGACAATACTGTCTCAGCCCCTAACAATCTGATATTTACAGAATGCGTAGCAAGTGGAAATTCCGGCAGTTCTGAAATGATGGCTGAACTTGATGTTTATATTAATAGCAATGCTGATGCTGATTTGGCTATTAAGATATTAAGGGAAGCAGTTGTAACCTCTCGATTTGTTTATATTTCATCGTCAAGACCTGTAATAATACTTCTTAATGACTATCCGTTTTATAAAGCTATCAAGGCAAAAGCTTATGTAAACGACCTGAGGGATGAATTTGTATACAGATCAGATGTGACAAGAAGAGCATGGAATGAATTCCATAAAGCTGGCATCAAGCCTCCTGAGTTAAGTATATTAGGATATGGAAATGAATATTCAAGATCAAATAATAGGAAAGTCATTATAGACAATAATAGAAGTAATAGCTATTGACCTGACACATTAATCACACAATAATCCTGAAACGACACTCATCATCTCCAGAAAGCACAGTTTTCTCCATCTGAATATCCACATCCCTGTCAAATCCGAGCCTGAATTTCTTTTTCAGATTTCCCATGGTGCAATAGCAGAGTGTCTTTGAAGCACCTTCAATATTCTCATTGACAAGCGGACAATAGCATTTATCAAAGACCACATAGACATTTCCGTTTTCAATTTTTACACGCCACTGTCGGGAGAGTTTTTCCAGGAGATCGGATTCATTCTCAGATGAGTTTTTGATCTCCAGGAGTTTGTCATCTTGAAGGTGGGTGAAAGGACATTCTTCTCCGCAAGCTTCCATAATTTTGATCTTTGTTGATTCATCCAGATTATCATCCAGAGTTACAAGCAAATTCTTAATCCAACTGTTCATTGAGATTCACGCTGCATGTTGTTAACACCTAGGTAAGCAATCTGTAAATTTTAACTCTATTTTAATTAAAGTTTACATATCAAAAAGAATTATATGTTTTGTGCTTATTTTTGAGATTGGTGGTATGAATTCTAATACAAAGATAGCAGTAGCCATTTCCTTATATCTCTTAATGATGCTTACTGTTGCTATTTTAACCGGGATTAGTACAATGTGACATCTAAACCCGCAATAGCAGCTTCAAATGATTTTATCTGACATCGCAAATATCCGTAGTTACTTGGAGAATCAATAAATGTGCTTATTTATTGAGCCAATTGCTCTCATTTTAGATTAGACCGGATCTATCATTTTTCATTGAATCACTACCTATGACTGTGTACTTTACAATTTGAGACACATTATGATATGTTCAATAAAAACACAAAATAGATATTAATAATATTGGTTCAGAAAATAACATCTTTATAAAAAATATACATAACCATACCAATGAAATCAATATCTAGTGAATAAAATCAGCAAATTAATATAATAGAGTATTCCAATATAATAATTGAGAGAAACATCCGGTAGAGAAATTAAACTCTATGAATTGTTGAAATAGTGTAATAATTGATCAGTTTATTAATTGTGGGTTAATTGTGGGTTGGAAATCTGTAAAGAACAGAATAATATTAATAAGACTGAGTGCCACTTCCTTGAATCCTGAAACTGATTTTGCAGACACATGAAATAGGAATAGTTGAAAACGTTAACAACCGTAAACAGTAGGCAATATCATGCAAAGGGATTCGGCGGAATACAGAACATTATTTGAAAAAAACCACACTCCTATGCTGTTGGTTGATCCTGATAAACTGGATATCATTGACGCCAATAGTACTGCCTGCAAATATTATGAATCATACCATGAAGAACTGACCCGGATGAAAATATTTGATATCATCACACATCCTGAAGAAGAATGTAGGCAATGTGTCAGCAGAGCACTTAATGGACAACAGGATCAGTTCATCTGTACTTCTCAGTTTCCGGACAAAGAAAAACATGATGTTGAAATTTCTACAATACCAATTAAAATAGAAGATAAATACATACTCTGCTTCAGTATTATTGATATAACCAGAATAAAAGAAGCAGAAAAAGAACTTCATACAACGGAAAAAAGGTTAAAGAGCCTTGTAGAGATCCTGCAATCAAAACATGAATCCATTCATGAAGCACTGGACTATGCACTTGAGGAAGCTATCCGTTTAACAGAAAGCAATGTGGGTTACATTTTCTATTATAGTGAAAAAGAAAAACTATTCACTTTGAACTCATGGTCCAGAAATGCAATGAAAGAATGCAATGTCATAGATATACAAACAGTTTACAAACTTGAAGAGACAGGAGTCTGGGGGGAACCTGTAAGACAACGCAAACCAATTATTGTAAATGACTTCCATGCACCAAACTCCCTGGTCAAAGGATATCCAGAAGGACATGTCAAAATTGATAAGTTCCTGGGCGTACCCATTTTCAGAAATGGAAAAATTGTTGCTGTCATAGGTGTTGCCAACAAAGAATTGGATTATACTGATAACGATGCCTTTCAGCTAACTCTTCTCATGGATTCAGTATGGAAAGCTATAGGCCAGATAGGTGCAGAAGAAGCTCTCCGGGAAAGTGAAAAGAAATACCGTGGTCTTTTTGAGAATAGCATCAGTGGAGTAGTGATCGCTGAGATACTTAGAGATGAAAATGGAACTCCAATCGATTTTGTTTTCCAGGAAGTAAATGAGTTTTTTGAAAATAATACCGGACTTAAAGCCGAAGACATAATAGGAAAACGTGTAACTGAAGTTTATCCCGGTATGGAAAAAAAGGAGAACACAATTCTTGGCCTGCATCTGAAAGTAGCAAACAATGGAAAGCCTATTAGTACTGAGATATATTCTGAAGAATTAAACAAGTACTTCAACATTAACGTTTATCTGATCGAAAAGAACGTTGTGACCAGTATTTACCGAGACATTACAAGGCGCAAGGAGATGGAGATAGAACTTGGAGAAAGCCGGGAAATATACCAGATGCTCTCTGATCTGACGTTTGAAGGGATCACTATTCATGACAACGGTGTCATCCTTGAGGTAAACGAAGCTGTGTATCGCATGACGGGATACACAAAAGAAGAACTTTTGGGCAGGAACATTCTGGAAGTACTTGCACATCCTGATGACGTTGCCAACATCCGTCAACAGATCAAAAATGATACTGCAAAGCCCTATGAGATTCGCGTTATAAGAAAAGATGGTACTGTATACCCTGCAGAAATAGAATCACATACTTTTATGTATAAAGGAAAGAAGGTTCGCGTAGCTGCAGCAAGAGATATTACAGAGCGTAAAAAAGCCGAGCAGGAACGCAGGGAAAATGAAGAGAGATTCAAAACACTCCACAGCGCATCTTTTAGTGGAATTTTTATTCATAAGGACAACATCATAATTGACTGCAACCAGGGACTTGCAGAGATGACTGGCTACACGGTTGATGAACTGATCGGAATGGATGGACTGCTACTTACAGATAAAGATTACAGAGATGAAGTAGTAAGCAAGATCGGAGTAGATTATCAAAAACCATATGAGGTAATGGGAGTTCGAAAAGATGGAACCAAGTATCCACTTGAAGCACATGGAAAAGATATCCCATATAATGGTGAAAAGGTCAGAGTTGTTGAGTTCAGGGACAGAACAGAACAGAAAGAAGCTGAAGAAGAATTGAAACTGACAAGTGACAGACTTAAGCTGGCAACACGGGCTGGAGGAGTGGGGATATGGGATCTGGATCTGCTAAACAATGATCTTGTATGGGATGAACAAATGCTCAATCTATATGGTATCACAAAAAATGATTTCAGTGGTACCCTTGAAGACTGGCAGAAACTTGTTCATCCTGAAGATTTTGAAAAAGGTGATGAAGAAGCCAGGATGGCACTTCGGGGAGAGAAAGAATACGATACTGAATTCCGCATTATCCGACCTGATGGAAATATCCGCACCATCCGATCTCTTGCCCTTGTCCTGCGAGATGGAAAAGATAATCCTGTACGCATGATCGGTATGAATTGGGACATAACAGCTCAGAAAGAAGCTGAAAAAGCCCTCAAAGAAAGTGAGGAAAAACTAAGGCTGTTCATAGAACATGCACCAGTATCAATAGCGATGCTGGACCGCGATATGAGACACATTGCAGTAAGTCGCAGATGGCTTGAAGATACAAAACTTACTGGACAAGACATCATCGGACTAACACATTATGAAGTATACCCGGATCTTAGTGAGGAAGTTAAAGAAGCACATCATCGAGCGCTGAAAGGAGAAATTGTTCGCAAAGAAGAAGATAATACCACGCTACCTGATGGAAATATGGTATGGAATCGTTGGGAAGTCAGACCATGGAAAGCAGCTGATGGTACAGTTGGTGGAATAATCATTTTCTCTGAAAATATCACGGAAAGAAAAAAAGCTGAAATTGCGCTCAAGGAAAGTGAGTCTCTTCTGAAAGAGGTAGGAAATATCGCTAATGTCGGAGGATGGGAGTCTGATGTAGCAAGTGGAATCACTAAATGGACGCCTGAAGTATACAATATCTTTGAGACTGATCCTGATTTTGATACTAGTTCTCAAAATACATTGGATTATTATCCCCCGGGTTCAAGAGAGATCATTGAAGAAGCATTCAACAATGCCATTGAGAAAGCTGAGCCTTATGATCTTGAATTGGAATTTGTCTCTGCAAAAGGCAATCATAAATGGATAAGAACAATTGGAAGCCCCACAATAGAAAATGGAAAAGTGTTAAAGGTAACCGGAACATTTCAGGATATAACTGAACGCAAGGATGCTGAGAAAAAACTGCGTGATAGTGAGAAAAAACTAAGGTTGTTCATAGAGCAGGCTCCAGCATCAATAATGATGTTAGACCGCAATATGCGACACATAGCCATAAGTCATAGATGGCTTGAAAATATTAACCGTCCTGATCAGAATGTTATCGGACTATCACATTACGAATTATACCCAGATCTTAGTGACGAAACTAAAGAAGCGCATCAGCGCGCTTTAAAAGGGGAAGTTATCCGAAAAGACGAAGATATGGTCACACTACCTGACGGTAGAAAAATATGGTCTCGTTGGGAAGCAAGACCATGGAAAGCAGCCGATGGTACTATTGGTGGAATTACGATTTTTGCAGAAGATATCACAGAAAGAAAACAAGCACAAGATAAACTTCGTGAAAGTGAAGCTTTTCTGAGTGAAGTTGGAAGGATCGGCAAAATTGGCGGATGGGAACTTGATGTAATATCAAATGAGATTACATTTACGCCAGAAGTTGCAAGGATCCATGAAACTGAAGAGATCAACACTTATGATAAAGCAATAGAACGTTTTGCTCCGGAGTCACGAACCATAATCGAAAAAGCAATGAAAATTGCAATCGAAAAAGGTGAACCTATTGATCGCGAACTCAAGATCATTACTGAAAATAGAAAACATAAATGGGTAAGGGCAAGTGCTCGTCCTAAAATAATTGATGGAAAAGTCCTAAAAATAACCGGTACACTGCAGGATATTACAGAACGTAAGGATATGGAACAGGAACTCAGGGAAAGCCATGAAAAATACCAGATGCTTTCTGATGCTACCATGGAAGGTATTGTCTTCCATGATAATGGCATTGTTCTTGATGTAAATCAAGCCGTGATCCGTGGTACTGGGTATTCAAAAAAAGAGTTATTGGGAAAGAATATTCTTAAAATGGTTATCCATCCTGACGACATAGACATAGCCTTCCAGAAGATGAAAAATAAGGTTTCAAAACCTTATGAAGCTCGTTGTATCAGGAAAGAGGGATCCGAATTCCCAATTGAAATTGAATCCTATCGCATAACCTACAAGGGAAAAAATGTCCGTGTTGCAGCAATAAGAGACATCACTGAACGTAAGAAAGCCGAACGGGAACTCAAAGAAAGTGAAGAAAGGTTCAAAGCACTACACAATGCATCTTTTGGTGGGATTACCATTCATGATAAAGGACTGATCCTTGATTGTAATCAGGGTCTTTCTGAAATAACAGGATACTCGCATGATGAATTAATTGGAATGGATGGACTGCTGCTGATAGCCGAAACTAACAGGGATCTGGTAATGTCCAATATCCTTGAAGGATATGAGAAACCATATGAAGCAATAGGATGTCGCAAAGATGGAACTGAATATCCCCTCAGGCTTGAAGCAAAGAATATACCATACAAAGGAAAACAGACAAGAGTTGTCGAGTTCAGGGACATAACAGAACAAAAGCAGGTTGAAAATGCTTTGCGTGAGAAGACCGAAGAACTTGAGCGTTATTTTACATCCAGTCTTGACATGCTATGTATTGCTAACACCGAAGGCGAATTTATTCGCTTGAACCCGGAATGGGAAAACGTGCTTGGATACACTGTCAGTGAGCTGGAAAAACATAACTTTATGGACTTTGTACATCCGGATGACAAAAAAGCTACCATTGAAGCTATTGCAACACTTGCCAACCAGAACGAGGTCCGAAACTTCGTAAATCGTTATCGTGCCAAGAATGGAATTTATCACTGGCTTGAGTGGCGTTCTGTTCCAATAGGAAAACTTATCTATTCAGTAGCAAGGGACATCACAAAACGCAAGGAATACGAAGAAAAGTTGCTTGAAAGAGAATCTCTTCTTACAGAAATGGGAGATATTGCAAAGATTGGCGGATGGGAACTTGATCTGCTGACCAACAAAGCTGCATGGACTCCTGAAGTTGCAAAGATACATGAACTGGATTATGATGAGGCGGCAAATATTGAGATGGGACTAACATATTACCCTTCCGGATCCAGAGAAATACTTGAAAAATCAATTAATGAACTCATAGAAAAAGGTACATCCTATGAACTCGAACTTGAATTCATAACAGCTAAAGGAAAACATAAATGGGTCAGAACAAGTGGTTATCCTAAGATAGTAAATGGAAAGATCATAAAAGTAACAGGCACACTTCAGGACATTACAGAACGTAAGAGTGCAGAGGAAAAGCTGCTGGAATATGCGGAGGAACTGGAAGATAAAAATGTCGAACTTGACAAAGCTCTGATCATAGCAGAGGAAGCTACCAGAGCAAAAAGTGATTTCTTGGCCAACATGTCACATGAGATCCGCACTCCAATGAATGGTGTAATAGGAATGACAAACCTTCTCTTCACTACACAGCTAAATGAAGAGCAGAAACACTACGTAGATACTGTAAAAAAAAGCGGGGAAACTCTGCTTGAACTTATCAATGATATTCTTGATATCTCCAAGATAGAAGCAGGAAAGCTGGAAATTGATGAAACGGACATAAACCTTCAGGAACTACTGGAGGAACTGGCAACCCTTCTGTCTGTAAAAGCACATGAAAAAGGACTTGAGTTTATATGTATAGCTGATCCTGAAGTACCGTTGAATATCAAGGCAGACCCTGCAAGGCTTAAACAGATACTTATCAATCTCGGCGGTAATGCAGTAAAATTCACACATGAAGGTGAAGTTGTTATAAGAGTAACCCTTGAATCAGAAACTGATTCTGAAGCTACACTACGTTTCTCTGTAAATGATACAGGTATTGGAATTCCTGCAGAGAAAAAGAACTTACTTTTCCAGAAATTCAGTCAGGTTGACACTTCAACAACACGTTACTACGGTGGAACAGGACTTGGACTCGCAATTTCAAAGGAACTTGTTGAACTGATGAACGGTGAGATAGACTTTGAAAGCAAGGAAGGAAAAGGTTCAGAGTTCTGGTTCAAACTGAACTTTGAGAAGTGCCCCGGAAAAGATTATTCTGATAAACACCACCCGGAGGTTGAAGGTATTCACATACTTGTGGTGGATGATAATGAAAATAACCGTGAAGTACTGGTGAAGCTTCTTGGTTCATGGAATATGAAAGTAGAGGAAGCAAAAGACGGACCTTCAGCAATCCAGAAGCTTTTCAAAGCACATGAGGAAGGAGAACCATTCCAGATAGCTATTCTGGATATGCAAATGCCAGGAATGGACGGTGCTCTGCTGGGGCGTATCATAAAATCTGACAAGGATTTGAGCGCGATCTCATTGATAATGCTAAGTTCTGCAGAACTGATGACTGAAAGCTGGAACCAGAATAAAAACAACTTTGCAGCCAGCCTTTCAAAACCCATCAAATCCTCCATACTATTCGCTAAATTATTATCACTGCTTTCCGATGCTTCAAAAGCTGAAAGAAAAAAGACTTATGAAGAAGAGAACAAAGTATCCGGCATAGATCACGATGGACGGATACTACTTGTAGAAGATAATGTTGTCAACCAGCATGTTGCCCAGAGTATGCTCCAAAAGCTTGGTATTACTGCAGATGTTGCAAATAATGGACTGGAAGCCATTGAAGCCCTGGAAACAATACCTTATGACCTTGTATTTATGGACATCCAGATGCCTGAGATGGATGGGATGGAAGCAAGCAAACACATACGCAATAAACAATCTTCGGTCATCAACCATGATGTTCCTATTATTGCTATGACTGCACATGCAATGAAAGGGGACGAAGAAAAATGTATAGAAGCAGGCATGAACGACTACATGTCAAAACCCATTAGTCTGAAATTGCTTGCCGGCAAAATAGACAAATGGCTGAAGCATGATGCAAAAAAGAGTTATACAAACAATTATCAGGATAAGAATGTCAAAGAACCTCTGATATTTGATTATGAACAATTTATGGAAAATATCATGGATGATATTGACATGGCAAGGGAGATCATTGAGATATTCTATAAAAATGCACCTCGTCAGCTTGAAGAGCTAAAGGAAGCTATTGACAAAAAGGAAATAGAGAATATCATAAATAGTGCACATTCATTAAAAGGCGCTTCGGCAAGTGTTGGTGGAATGGCATTGAGTGATATTTCTGCCAGTATTCAAAATCAAGCAAGTTCCGGACAGATAGATAAGGTTATGGAGATTCTGCCTGAACTGGAAAAGAATTATAATCTCCTTGTCAAAGAATTAGATAAAATATAAAGACGATATATCTTTTTTACAATTCGTCTTATTAAAAAAGAGATTTACAAACAACAGCTCAACCAGAGCTGCCGTTTGTTTTGTTTGTGTTGTTTCTATTCTTTCTCAGATCAGACAAATGCATTTTCCGGGAAAGAGGAAAACATATCATTTACCTGCGAAGAATCGTCGATATCCAGATCCTCATTTTTTGCTGATGATGTATTGATGCATAACTTATCTATACGGAACTTGGCAACCACAGACTGCATTCCAGAGGCAACCTCTGCAAGTTCTTCGGCAGCTCTGGCAAGCTCATGCATAGAAGCTGTCTGTTCCTGAACAGAAGCGGAAGCCTGTTCTGCTCCTGCAGCAGACTCTTCAGAAATTGCAGATACTTCCTCAACAGAACTTGTAACCTGCTCAATGGATGCAGACTGTTCCTCTGCTGCTGCAGCTATCTCCTGAACCATCCTCACAATTACATTTCCTGCTTCAACAACTTCACCAATTGCAGCAACTGAGTGTTCCAGGGACTCTGCTCCGGTATCAACTTCCTCTGCACCCTTCTTCATGGATGAAACAGCTTCATGAGTTCCACTTTGCATCTGACCTATCAGTTCTGCTATCTGCTTGGCAGCATTACCTGAATCTTCAGCAAGCTTTCTAACTTCATCTGCTACTACTGCAAATCCACGACCATGTTCTCCTGCTCTTGCAGCCTCAATGGCAGCATTCAGAGCAAGCAGGTTTGTCTGGTCTGCAATGTTCGTTATCAGGTTAACAATTTCCCCTATCTGCTTGGATTTCTCATCAAGTTCGTTGATCACATTTGAAGAATCCCCTACAGCAGACTTTATGCCTGCCATTTTGAACTTAAGATCCTCAGACATCTGACCAAGGTTCTGTATCAGGGTATTTGACTGAACTGCACTATCGGCAGCGCTGCTTGAATTGGAAGCAACTTCCTGGACCGTGCGGCTCATATCACCCATTGCATGGGATACCTCCTCAGCTTTCTGAGACTGGACCTGTGTTCCCTTGGAGATCTCAGTTACTGTTGTTGTTAGCTGTTCGGCAGTAGCTGATAACTCTTCACTGGATGAGGACATCTGCTGTGCAGTAGCCGCAATACTCTCTGCATTATCAGTTACAAGAGCAACGATCTCATTCAATGAAACCCTGCAGTTCTCTACACCATCGGTCAGCTGTACAAAGTCTCCTACACCACGTACATTAATTTTTCTTGTCAGGTCCCTGGCTGAGATAGACTCCAGAACTTCACATGAATCAGTGATAATAGCTTGCAGACTGTCACCGAATCCATCAAGTGTATCGCTTAACTGTTTGAAATCACCCTTCGCATCAATGCTTACCCTTGTATTAAGATCACCATCAGCATAAGCATTAATTACTCTGGCTGTCTCATTGATCGGGCCAACGACCGCATCCAGACAATTATTGACGCCTTCAACAATAGCACGATAGTCACCACGGTGTACCGACACATCGGCACGGGTACTTAGTTCACCATTAACTCCTGCCTCTGCAAGCATATTGGCATCAGAAACCAGAGCATTGATGGCATCGATACATTGGTTAAGGTTGTTCTTGATGGTGTTGAAATCACCGTTGTACTCATCAGTGATCTTATCCGGAATAGCACCGCTGGATATGAAATCAACATAATCTGCAGCAACATTCAGAGGACCGATAACAGCATCAAGAGTGTTGTTAACACCTTCGACAATGGCACGATAATCACCCTGATGTCTGGAAGCATCAGCACGGGTGCTGAGTTTACCTTCAACTGCAGCTTCTGAAAGCATATTAGCATCGGAGATAAGTGCATTAATAGCATCGATACACTGGTTAAGGTTATTCTTGATGGTGTTGAAATCACCGTTGTACTCATCAGTGATCTTTTCTGGAATATCACCATCAGAGATGCGAGCAACATAATCAGCTGCTACATTCAGAGGACCAATTACAGCATCAAGAGTGTCATTGACACCTTCAACAATAGCACGATAGTCACCCTGATGTTTGGTTGCATCGGCACGAGTATCGAGCTGACCTTCAACAGCAGCTCTTGAAAGCATGTTAGCATCGAAAACAAGTGCGTTGACTGCATCAATGCACTGGTTAAGGTTGTCCTTGATCTCATTGAAATCACCACGATAATCATCAGTGATATGGTCAGGAACATCTCCTTTTGAAATGCGGTCAACATATTCTGCAGCAACATTAAGAGGACCTATTACTGAATCAAGAGTATTGTTCACACCTTCAACGATAGCACGGAAATCACCTTGATGCCTTGTTTCATCAGCACGTGTATCAAGTCTTCCTTCTACAGCTGCTTGTGACAGCATATTAGCATCAGCTATCATAGCATTGATGGCATCGATACATTGGTTAAGGTTGTCCTTGATCTCATTGAAGTCACCATAGTATTCATCGGTGATTTTTTCAGGAATATCACCCTTAGAGATACGATCGATGTATTCAGCAGAAACGTTGAGAGGACCAATAACAGCATCAAGAGTATCATTAACACCTTCAACAATAGCACGATAGTCACCTAAATGCCTGTTTGCATCGGCACGGGTGGCAAGTTTACCCTCAACAGCAGCCCTTGAAAGCATGTTGGCATCAACAACAAGTGCATTTATAGCATCGATACACTGATTAAGATTATTCTTGATGGTGTTGAAATCACCATTGTATTCATCTGTGATGTGTTCAGGAATGTTACCACTTGAAATGCGGTCAACATAATCAGCTGCAACATTAAGAGGGCCAATGACAGCATCAAGGGTATCATTGACGCCTTCAACGATGGCACGGTAATCACCCTGGTGTTTTGAAGCGTCGGCACGGGTGTCGAGCTTTCCTTCAACGGCTGCTTTTGATAACATGTTGGCATCTGAAACCAGTGCATTGATGGCATCGATACACTGGTTAAGGTTGTTCTTGATCTCGTTGAAATCACCATAGTATTCATCGGTGATATGATCAGGTACTTCACCCTTGGAAATGCGGTCAACATATTCTGCAGCCACATTGAGTGGACCTATAACGGCATCAAGAGTGTTATTTACACCATCGATGATACGTCTGTAGTCTCCGAAATGCTTAGTTGCATCGGCACGAACATCAAGCTTTCCTTCAACAGCTGCATCTGCCAGCATATTAGCATCAGTTATCAGTTCATTGATGGCATCGATACACTGGTTAAGGTTGTCTTTGATCTCGTTGAAATCACCTTTATATTCATCAGTGATCTTTTGAGGAATATCTCCCTTGGAGATACGGTCAATATATTCGGCGGAAACATTGAGAGGACCGATGACAGCATCAAGAGTGTCATTGACACCGTCAATAATAGCTTTGAAATCTCCCTGGTGTCTTGAAGCGTCGGCACGGGTGTCGAGCTGACCTTCAACAGCGGCAGCAGAAAGCATATTGGCATCTTCAACAAGTGCATTAACTGAATCTATACACATGTTCAGGTTATTCTTGATCTCGTTGAAATCACCTTTATATTCATCAGTAATCGGGGCAGGAACATCACCTTTAGAGATCCTGTCGATATATTCGGCAGCAACATTAAGAGGACCAATTACTGCATCAAGAACCTGATTGAAGCCCTTTGGAATATCTATGAAATCAATTCCGACATTTGTGCTTGCCCTCTTGTCAAGTTTACCATCAAGAGTGTCCTTGGTCAGTTGTTTGAAATCATCTACAATGTCATTGATGGATTTTGATATTAGCTTAGAGATCAGGAATGACATCACAATACCTAGTATTACTGCTAGAATCAGAACAGCTGTCAGTGTAGTAATGGCAGTGTCCATTCCAGCTTGCATCTTTTCTTTCTGGTCGGCACGTGCCTCTTCGGTTATGGTCTGTACTGAAGTAGCACTCTGCTGCATAGTTTCTTTTGCAGTTATCTGCTTTTCTGAATAAGAAACATAAGAATTAAAGTCTGCCTTGTAGGCTGTTGCTGCAGTAACTATAGCCTGTGCATTGGCTTTGTCATCCGGATGCTGGAAACGTGAATCAAGAGTTTGTGAAATCGTTATAATCTTATCCATAATGTCATTGACATTGTCTGCATATTGCTGATCAACATGTATCATAAAACGCAATCTTTCACCACGTGATTCGAGATTCAATTGCAAAAGCTGGTTTGCATAATCAACATTCTCAATTTCACTTTTTATGACAGAGTTTTCTGCATTCTGTGCAATTGCGTTGGACAGGTCATTTGACTGTGTTGAAAGTATTTGATTGATTAGTTCATCAAGAACAAGACCACGGTCTACAAGAGCATCTTCAGCTGTTTGCTTTTGTTTTTCAAGTTCTGCATAGTTATTGAATGCAGCATTATAATTAAGAGCAGCCGTCTGGACATCATCCATCTGCTGATCATTGGCCGGATCAGTGAAAATGGCTTTTGATGACTCGGTCTGAGCTACTATATCATCTATAATACTGTTTACCTGAGTTGCATATATCTCATCCTGTGTTAATTGATAGTTATCTTCTGCTATGCGGGCATCTTTCATGTATTTTACAAGGCGGTTCATGTCATCTGCTTTTACCACCCTATCATCAATATTGATAATCCCACTATAACCACCATATCCTACGACAGCGGTTAATAGTAATAATACTGCAAAACTCCCTATAAGGATATTTTTAATTTTCATATTCTCAAACATTTTATACCTCACCAAATACCAATCAGTTTGTAATTTTGTTACTCATCAAATACAGATCGTTATATTGTGAATGTAATGCCACCATAATTAAGCAACAGTTCAACTAGTACAAATAATATCTAAATAATTATATATAAATTCCATGGTATTAAAAAAATACTCCTTGCATGATACTGTTTTCTTACAAATACAGCTGATATACAAAACAATACGTATATACACAAAAGTGTAAGTGTTCAACTACACCATGAGGAAATAATATTTTAAATAAAATACACAGTAAAATAGAAGCAAATAATTGGTTGTGTTTATTCTTACATCAAACAGGATCAAATTATAAAAACAGGTGCAACAAAGCTGTAATATGATTAAAAAAAATAAGAATAGCTTATAAAAAAAAGAATAATAGAATAATTAGAATAATTAGATGCTCAAATTAATTAAATGAAATCATGTAGTAAAGGTTAGAAGTATATACAACTGTGCAGTTGTAACTTAGAAAATAATATCTGAATTAAGACATAGATAAATAATATTCATCCACTCTAAAGTAGATAAGGAAGCAATGTTTTGAATTTAAACCGCATATAAATTTTTTGCCACCATACTCAATTATAGTTTCAAAAGCACTAATAGATCATATTCAATTGTTGCAATTCAAAACCAGACTGCCGGACTTACTCAAAAAATTAATAGTTGACAATAACACATCAGTAAAAATATATACTACCCTGACCAATCTTTTATTGGGGATCTGAATACCATAATAAAAAAATTAAGTGCTATCAAGTAAGGCAAAGTGTGGTTGGTTTGTAGGTACAAATATCTTCAAATGATGAGAAGAAAACGTTGATAAATGTATTTCATCATTTGTATATCAATAAAATGCTTCTTATCACACAAAAAATTAGATTTACTTAATTGCACAGGTGTGATAAATAGTGGATGCAGATGAAATGGGAATTCCTGAACATATAACAGAGGGGAGTCCTGGCTTTTTTAGATCATTATTCATTAACAACGATGCGATCATGTTACTGATAGATCCTGAAAATGGAGATATTATCGATGCAAACAATGCAGCTTGTAGATATTACGAATGGTCCCATGAAGATCTTATCCACAAAAAGATATGCAATCTGAATACTTTACCACAGAAAGAAGTCGTTGCTGAAATGACAAAAGCAAAGAATGAGACCTGGAATCATTTTTTCTTTAAACATCAAAAATCCAGTGGTGACATTCGTGATGTTGAAGTCTTCAGCGCTCCTGTTACAATAAAAGATAAAAAGTTACTCTGGTCAATAATTCATGACATAACTGAAGCAAAAGCCGCGCAAACCGAGTTAGCAAATAATGAAAGAAAGTACCGGAAGCTTTTTGAAAACGATATCAGCGCTATTGCAATTCATAGAATAATCCTAGATCAAAAAGGTAAACCCTGTGATTATGTTTTTCTGGAAGCGAACGAAGCCTTTGAAAAACATACAGGACTTAAAGCAAAGGACATTATAGGAAAAAGACTAACAGACGTAATTCCGGAAACTGAGAATGAAACTTTTTTCGATATTTTTGGTAAAGTCGCTCTCACCGGAATCCCTGTAATGTTTGAACAGTACAGTAAACAACTAAAAAGATACTATATTATTAGTGCATACCAGATCAAAGATCAGATTTTTGCAACCATTTTCCAGGATATAACTGAAAATAAACTGGTAGAAATAAAACTGCGTGAGAAAACAAAAGAACTTGAAACCTATTTTGAATCCAGTCGGGATCTACTGGGCATTGCTAACAAAAAGGGAAAATTCATTCGTATGAACCAGGAATGGGAAAGAGTTTTTGGATATTCGATCAAAGAGCTTCAAAATCATTCGTTCCTTGACTTTGTACATCCTGATGACATTGAATCTACTCTAGAAGCTATTGATTCTCTTGACTCCCAGAAAACAGTCCTGAACTTAGTGAACCGTCATGTCTGCAAGGATGGTTCCTGCCGCTGGATAGAATGGCGTTCGAGACTTGAAGGTGACTTGATCCATACAGTGGCAAGGGACATTACAGAACGCAAACAGGCAGAAGAAGAAAGACTGCAATACGAAATAGAACTTGAAAAAAGCCGTGAGCAGTTCATGTTAGCTGTGAGTGGTTCCAATGATGGTATATGGGATTGGAACATCCGTGAGAAAAAAGGATACATGTCCCCCAGACTAAAAGAGATTATCGGTTTTGAGGACGAAGAGTTTCCAAATAAATATACAGCATTTGAGGAACATATTCATCCTGATGATCAGAAGATAGTCAAAACATCCATGGAAGAATACCTATCTGGAAAAAAACCTAATCATAGTGTCGAATTCCGCCTTCGCCATAAAGATGGCAGTTATATCTGGGTACTATCTAAAGGTAAAGCTCTGATTGATGAAAAAGGCAAACCTTACAGAATAGCAGGATCTCTGACAGATATCACTGAACGTAAACGGTCAGAAGAAAAACTACGCCATTATACAATGAAACTTGAAAGAAGCCGGGAACAGTTTATGCTGGCAGTTAGAGGTTCAAAGGATGGTATATGGGACTGGGATCTACGTAATAAAAGCCTATATCTTTCAGAAAGATGGAAAGAAATTATCGGTTACAAAGATTCTGAACTGCCAAATGAACTATCTACATTTGACGGCCGTCTTCATCCCGATGATAAAGACCGTGTTCTAAATTATATTGAAGAATACCTGAATGGTGGAATACCAAAATATCAGATGGAATTTCGTCTGAGACATAAAGATGGTACTTACAGGTGGATACTGGCAAAGGGTGAAGCTTTACGTGATGAAAAAGGAGTTCCTTACAGGATGGCGGGCTCCCATACGGATGTAACCGAACGCAAGCATGCGGAAGATAAATTAAAGGAGAACAGGGAGCTTCTTCAGTCTATAATAAATATTCTTCCGGGAGTTCTTACAGTAGTGGATACGGACTACAATATTATTACTCTAAATGAATCGGATAGCAGACTAAAAAGAGTCGGATTCACTTATGCCAGTGAACTTGAAGGAAAAAAATGCTATAAGGTATTTCAGGAAATGGATTCACCCTGCCCGTGGTGTAAAATAAATGAAGTGATTGACACAGGTGAAAATGCGTATGATGAAACCGGTCCTGATGATATACGTGAAAAGAAAACAGGTAGAGCTTACAGCTACACTGTTTGTCCTATAAAGGACAAATCAGGAAATATAATAAGTGTCGTGGAATACGGAGCTGATGTTACAGAACTCAGGAACTCAAAACTTGAAGCCGAAAATGCAAACAGGGCTAAGTCCGAATTCCTGGCAAATATGTCACATGAGATACGTACACCAATGAACGGTGTCATAGGCATGACAGGATTACTTCTTGATACCGAATTGGATGCAGTGCAAAGAAACTATGTGGAAATGATCAGGAAAAGTGGTGAAACATTAATTGAGGTCATCAATGATATCCTTGACATATCCAAGATCGAAGCAGGTAAATTAGAATTGGAGAATGTGGATTTCAGCCTGTATGACCTCCTGGAAGAGCTGTCATCACTATTTTCTATTAAAGCTTACGAAAAAGGACTTGAGCTCACATGCCTGATCGAGAATAATGTACCGGACCATATTAGAGGAGATCCATTTAAACTAAAACAGGTCCTTACAAATCTTACCGGCAATGCGTTGAAATTTACAAATGAGGGAAGGGTCACGATACATGTCAACCGTGAATCAGGCACTGATAAAAGTGCCACATTATGTTTCTCTGTAAAGGATACTGGCATTGGCATTCCTGAGGACAAAAAATATCTTTTGTTTGAAACATTCAGCCAGGTGGACGCCTCCACAACACGCAAATACGGAGGAACCGGACTTGGGCTTGCAATAACCAAGCATCTTGTTGAAATGATGAACGGGGAAATAAACGTAAGGACATTAGAAGAAAAAGGGTCTGATTTCTGGTTCAGGATACCTATAGAGATATCAGGGGAGCTATCAGGAAAACATGTTAAACCTTATGACCTGCCATATAAGAAAGAACAAGAGCTTATTCACCACAAAAATAAAGATCTGTACGGGCATGGAAATACAGATGACATTAGAATTCTGATAGTTGAGGATAATCAGATAAACCAGAGGCTTGCCCAGGCATTGCTTCAAAAACTGGGATATGATCCTGATGTTGTGACCAACGGTAATGAGGCATTAAAGCTTCTCGAAACACAACCTTATGACCTTGTTTTTATGGATGTGCAAATGCCTTTAATGGATGGACTGGAAACCACACAGCATATCCGCAACCCTGATTCCACAGTTATTGACCATGACATCCCTGTTATTGCTATGACAGCTCATGCCATGAAAGGCGACAAAGAGCAATGCCTCGATGCTGGCATGAATGATTATATGTCAAAACCTATCTCTGCAGAGCAACTTTTTATCCTGATGGAAAAATGGTCATCGATCATACTGAAAAGAAATACGGAAACCAATATCCGGAAGAATTCACCGATATCAGGAAACACGCTTCAGATATTTGTTAAAGAGAAATTTATGGAAAGAATGGCAGGAGATTACAATCTCGCCAATGAGATCACATCGATGTTCCTGAACAATATACCCGTAATTATTGCGAACATGAAAAAAGCTGCAGACATTGATAATATGGAAGAGGTGAGCAGTTATGCTCATTCTATAAAAGGTTCTTCTGCAAACATAGGGGGAGAAGTTTTGAGTGACATTGCTGCAAAGATCGAAAAACTTGGAAGATCCGGAAAAATCACAGAAGTTCAGGCTTTGATACCTGAACTTGAAAGACAATTCGAATTACTGACAGAAGAATTTAAGAATATATAAACAAATAATGTACCCAGAGCCTAATGTAAATATAGATGGCTTTTAGAACTATTGCAATATCTTCATCATATTTTGAACTTACATATTCTAAAACAAAGAATGCAAATAAAAAGGACTGGAACTGATATTTGTTATCAGTTCCCTGAAATCCGTTAAAAATGAATATTAATCGATCTTATCGAACCTGAATGCAGGTGCACCGCAGACAGGACAGTTATCTTCAGGTTTACCTTCATGTGTATGCCCGCAGACACTGCAAACGTAATAATCCGTTTCTTCGTTGCTGCCAAGTTCCTTAAGTGCTTTTTCATAAAGAGCTGCATGGGTTTTTTCCACTTCATTTGCAACCTTGAAACTCCAGAGAGCCTTGTCATTACCTTCTTTTTCTGCTTCTTCGATGAAGGCAGGGTACATGCTCTCAAACTCATAAGTTTCACCATTGATAGCCTCTTTCAGGTTATCCTCGGTTGAACCGACGCCATCCATGCGTTTAAGGTGATTCAGTGCATGGATCGTTTCAGCAGCTGCTGCAGCCCTGAAAAGTTTAGCTACCTGAGTATATCCTTCTGAATCTGCTTTTGCTGCAAAGGCCAAGTATGTCCTGTTCGCCATTGATTCACCGGTGAATGCTGCTTTTAGGTTATCTTTGGAACTCATAATTATCTCCTTTAATCTTTTCAGCCTGATTACGTGTTCCTGCATATATCACATTAACGCTGCAAGAATAATAAAAATGAAAGAATATGAATGAGGAGAGATATCACTCCACAATAACCTCATTCTCCTCTGCCCATGCAGGCTGGTCTATTGCAAAGAACTCAAGATCTGTATCCCCTGTATTTTCAGTACTTTGCACTGCATTGGCAGGTATTACAACAAGGTCACCTGCTTTTACATCAAAAGGAACATTATCAATATAAAGCACTCCTTCCCCCGAGATCACATAATGGGTTTCCGGGTTCTTCATAATGTGGGCCTCAATGGAAGAACCGGATTTAATGATCACATGTGCAATACTGTAATCAATTCCAAGGTCCCGGCCAACTTTTGCAGGATGAAGCAGATTTCCAAGGGAAACGGTATCAAAGCGTGTGAAATATTCTATGTCATCAAGACTATTGGTATAAACATAGTTGTTAACATAGAACCCGGATGTAACCAGATATTCCTGCTCACCTATTGAAGCTTTCTTTACGAAGGTATATTTCATTGAAGGAACTGTTTCTCCTGGTTTTGTCCACTGATAAGTTACCCAGCCCTCACCTTCATTACTTGTGGCGGTATCTATAAAGTACTGGCCAAGAGGAGCACCGTCGTAATCTGTCATACCTGAAGCATCCTCACCTTCACTACTTACGTTTGGAGCGTAGACTGTTCGGATACCATCTATGGTCCATATACTGAGATAAGTATCATCATGGAACCATTTGCTGTCTGCCTGCCTGAATTCATCAAAGGCATCTGTACCCTGTTCATCCATAAGGGCAATTGCATCATTGACAAGTGACTCTGTGCTGATCATTGCAGACTGCAGACTGTCCTGTCCCGAAGTGTTAATATCCGTTCCCTGTTCTCCGACTGATGAAGCGTTCCCATTCTGGTCGTTTATACCTGAACCATCAGTTTGTACACAACCAGCGACCATAAGTAAAAGGATAGATAAAGAAATTGCAAATATTATTTTTCTTATAGAAATCATTTTTAGCACCTGTTCTTTGAATTGATGGACAGAAAAAACTTAAAGGAATGTCTTGATCGACCATCATCTTATTACAAATCAAATTGGAGATTACTTGTTAAAAATATAAATAGATTCATGTTAAGGAGAGTGACAATATTCCTACATGCTGAATTGATTCTAAAATCACTACTCGCATTGTAAATAATATTATACATATGGCATGTAATTTTGCAAAGTTTTATATGAATTGCCTGCCATTAAATGTTAGGAATGGGATAAAAATATGAAATTCAATGAAAAAGCTATCAATTCAATAATGAAATGGATAATCCTGGCACTAGTTGTACTGATAATAATTCCTGTTACATTTCATATCGGCCAATTGCTTTGGGGAATAATAATTCTGTTCTTTACATTCTGGATGACGATGCTGGTTGATTGCCTGCAGAGAAATGAAAATGATTTTCCTTCAAAAGGACAGAATGAAAAACTTATCTGGTCGATGGTCCTTATCTTTCTTAATTTGATAGGAGCATTTCTCTATTTTGTGCTCGTGTTCACAAAATACAATGAAGTTACTGACCTTCAGGTCAGCAAAAATATGAATTGAATTACGCGAAGAAATATGATTTGATAGTCCACATAACTCCGATAAGTACCATAAAAATTCCAGTCAGCCCTACATTAAAAAAGATCGAAGGCAATGTATGAGGACTTCCGGTTGGATTACCTGCTGCATCACATGCACTTTCAGTAAGATTGATTCCGGCTATGTTGCATATTGACAGGACACTTGCTACAAGAAAAATAATAACAAGTCCGCCTGCTACCATATACATTGGCGTTTTTAAATTCATCTGTCCCGTAATGGCATTCAAACGATATAACTTTTTACAAATTCATCCGTAAGTCGATCGATCTCAGCTAACACATTAATTCCAAATCAAAAACGAAGAAAAAGATGCATCGTTTGTGGGGGTGTATGCTGTTATGATCCTTATCTCACCTTCCTATTTATTCAAGCAGGAAGGCAGACCACCTGTTCTGGCTAATGCCTATTGAGATGGTCTGCCTGGTGAGACCACCCCCACGTCTGATAGAATCATTTCAGTAAACAATGTAATATAAGCTTTGTGAAATTGACCGGGATAAACAAGGTATTCAGGAAATTATCCAGTTAATTGTAGATATTTTATAACAAATAATCATTATATACATTAAAAACATATAATAACGCGAGGTAAATAATGAATAACAATGCAATCATCAGCGCCAAGAAGGTAGGACTGATGTTCTTCCTTTATATCCTTATGCTGATGGCAATTGTCGTAATAGCAGGACTTGTTAATACCTGATAGATTACGACATCACCAAACTAAAGTATACACACCAATTTACTGGTGCTTATTACATTATTTCTATATTTGCATTATTTATGTTCAGGCAGTTGGAACTACGTAAGGGATTTCCTCATAAGGTTGAATAACCACAAATCCTTCTCCCTTAAAAGCCATCTGTATGCTTTCGCCACTCGATCTTCCGACTAATGTCTTCAGGGAAATATCGGTCTTTATATCAGGTTGCAGATTTCCTGACCATGCAACTGTTGCATTTGGATCTGTAAATACCGGCCTGTCAGAAGACACCATAAGTGTGAGCGGATCGTAGTGTGTAGTAATAGAAACTCAACAGGATTAGGTATGGTTGCAAAATATATCGGCATCATTAGACATCCATGCCACATTGCAAATAACATTAGATTGTGGCATATGGAATAAAAGATTTTCTTTGATTGATAAGGAAAAATAGAAATGTTTTTATTCAAGTAATAAGTCAAACTGGTAAAGATTTTTATGTGACAAACATGCAATGCCAAACGCCATTTATATTTGACCTTGATTCTGATTCGTCTGATGTTGATTACTCTAAAGCCCTTTCGATTACTAGATATGTGACAAATTATCCATTTGACGTAGATGAAATTAATAACAAGATGAGTGATAAAAAAATCAAAATTAGTGATGATTTTGGTTGTTTGAATATAAAGAAAAATTCCGATTCCGTTCACACATTGTTTGTAAAAACTGGTTATAAATCATTACTAGGACTTAACTATGAATCAGATTCCGTTTATTTAGAAAAATACAAGGTAAGCAACGTGGTAGTTGCAACAATGCATATTGACCATTTTCCTGATGAAGATAATAATTTAAATCTGCTTGTTTTTGGTGGAGGTCAAATCTCACAAGATATGTGGGTTAATTATTATAAAAAAAC
This sequence comes from Methanolobus vulcani, assembly GCF_900100715.1. GTDB lineage: Archaea > Halobacteriota > Methanosarcinia > Methanosarcinales > Methanosarcinaceae > Methanolobus > Methanolobus vulcani. Next base: position 410,776 of record NZ_FNCA01000001.1, read on the forward strand.
ACTAGGGATACACAATTTTAATATTGTTAAGTTCAATGAATCACAAATAAGAGAAATGTGTTTCAAAAAATATAGTGATGTAATATATGAAATGATATTTGACCCTGCATCTGTGGATAAATTTGGAAAAGTTGACATTGCTCAATATAAAACAAATAAAAGTAAAATAGATATAGATGCAGAAAATATCAAAGAAATAGTTGACAATGAAGAGATAAAAATAATCAAATTTAAATCAGAATATATTTCTACATGCAAGTATTTAGACAAAAGTTATCCCATAAAATTCACTATAAACACAAGCGGAAAAATGAAACTAGACTTCCCTTCACTTTCTTTTACCAATGTGGAGAATGCATATGATGTAGAAAATTTATTTTACTCATTTGCTCGGAAAGTATACAATGAAATAATATCTGATGAATTATATGAATCAGTTGAACAAAAACAACAGACTTTATTTGAATTTATGTGATGAATATGGTTCAAGTAGCTACAAGAGATATTTTTCAAAAGCTAACCGAAATGGCATTCAATGACGATACAGTATCAAAAAACCTATCTGGTATTGATGGTTTTGTAAATAACAATTCTAATGACGCTACTGTTCTAAAAGAGATACTAGACTCTATGCTTGAATGTGGAAAAACAAATGTAGAATCATACATCAGATTTTACAACTACTCAATGAAACACTCTTTGTTTTGTTTGAACCATTTGTTTTTAAAATCATCTATTGTTCTTTTACACGATTTCCAGAAAACTAATAAATTAGATACCAACACAACTCAAATAACATTGTTATCAAAAATAATAGCTACTATTTTAAAATATGAGATTTGTGATTATATTGATATTACTGACTCATTTGAAACTATTTACTTTGGTAAAGATGTACGTTTTCCAGTATCTTTTTCCGATATTAAAAAATACGAACTAGAGGTACTATGCTTGCTCCGAAGTAAATATACACAGTATATAATTGATAGTGACCAAGTACTTGATACACCTGAATTGATACGTTTTATAGGAAAATTAAATAAAATACACAATCTATTGGCATTGAAAAAATATACTTCTCAATTAGACGATATAGTATATTCTGATAAATCAAAAGAAAATTTATTCAAAACTGACGATATAAGTCCTAATGACTACGATAAAGCTGTTTATGATAATTATGACATTCTGCTTTTCCCCATGATAAACGATGATATTAGATTAAAAAACAATAAAATATCTTTTCTCAATGAAGGTTTTGGAAATATCGAATATGGAACTTTCTCTATTTCATCAGAAGATAATATTCATTTTAAACAAACTTTTTCTCTCGAACATAGTGATGAATTTGAAGATTACTTATCAAATGAAACAAAAAACAAAATACTATCTATAGATGATTCAGTGAATATGCAATTTGTTTTCGATTTTTCTAAATTTGGAAATGATTATAAATTTATTTTTTCTAAGAAAGCAGGCAAGGTCAAAGAAATGATGAACAACAATGAACAAAATAATGGTATTAACGTCACTTTCAATGGCAATCCATCTTTTGAAAATTCTCCTCTCATGATTGGGAATAATCAAAAAATGAAATTTAATATAGTACCATTAAAAGATATGTATGAAAATTTGGCAAACGAGCTTGATAAAACTTCAATGAACGATAACGAAAAGTCATCATTACAAGATGATATAAATGATACCATAAAAGAACTTAAATCTGAAAATATAAATGTATCTAAAGTAAAAGAATATACAAATAAAATCAAGACCACTATTACAGGTTTGTCAGGATGTGCGCATCTATTAACTCATGTTGAAAAGATACAATCATTTTTGTCATCGATAGGGGGTAATTGATTATCTTCCAAACCCTCTAGTTTTGTTAAACCTTTACTCTCGCTTAATTATGTTTTAATCCACCAATAAATTGTATTACCATTTTTCTTTCAAATTAAAAATCATCAAATATATCTATAGTTCATATAGGATATTTTGATATTCAAGTAGATTTTATTTATTTTTGTATGGGTAAAAAGAATAACTTGTTGTGGGATTTATTTTTAGAACTTTATGGCTTTAGAATAACTATATACCTAGTACTTGCAATTTTTACTGGTTTTCAAATTGCTGCTTGGATTTCAGGCTTTTTTCCACTTGAATATCAAAGTCGTGCATATCTTTCAATTGTATCCATTAGTGCAATCACAATAGCTATTCTATTGCATGTAATTATGGAAACCCCATCTTTTATTATGAGTTTCGTAAGGGGAAGGTATCGAAGATGATATGATAAATTGAAAAATATATGAAAGAAATGATGTGAAAAAGATTCTATAATCATTTATTTGTTTTTGGAAATAAAACCAGCCAGTGTGCATAAAGTGACAAAACTACTAAAAGAGGTAAAAAGCACTAAAAAGCACTAAAAAGAATGCTGTTAAAGCATTCTCAAGTATTATGCTGTAGGTGTTACGTAAGGTATTTCCTCGTAAGGTTGTATCACGACAAAGCCTTCACCCTTGAATGCCATTTGAATACTTTCTCCGCTTGAACGACCTACAAAAGTCTTCAGGGAAATATCTGTTTTAATATCAGGATTCAGGTTTCCAGACCATGCAACAGTTGCGTTAGGGTCAGTGTAAACTGGTCGGTCATTTGTGACTTTTAGGGTAAGGGGGTCAAAAAATGTGGTAATAGCAACCATACCGGTTCCTTCAAGTTTCACATTGAAAAGTCCGCCAGCCATCATACCAGCTACCTTTTTCATCATTTTTATGTCCCAGTTAATGCTTTCTTCAAAGGCCAGAAGGTCATTTCCATTGACATAGATTGACTCATTTTTGAGATTGAGTACGGATATTTTCTTGCCACTATCAGCAAGGTAAACTTTTCCTGCGCCCTCAGCTTTTGTAAGAGAAACACCTTCACCGGTAACTGCTTTTTTCATCATCTTTCCAAGGCCATGTTCCATCACACCTTCTCTTGTGAATTTAACGTCACCAAGATATGCAACCATTGAGCCTCTTTTGATCCATACACGACCATTCAGGTTCACCTCAAGCATGCGGTCCCTTTCCAGTTCAAACTTGCCCTGGCCAAGGTCTTTCTGACCTGTATTTTTTACAAACTCATCTAAAGAGTATTTTGAAATATCAATCCCTCCATCATTGTAAATATTGATTATTTATAATATACTTTTTCAAAAGGAAAAACATAGTTTTAAACGCTTACAGGAAGTTAACAGTGATAATTAACTTTTTACAGTCATTAATTTGATATACTCTCCTAACTAATAGAATAATGACCAATACAAGGAGTGTGGAAAATATGGTAAAGGTTATTTTAGTCCATTCGGAATGGTGTCATTTTTGTCCTACTGCCAAGAAAATATGGCGAGAATTGAAAGAACAGTGCGATTTTGAGTACGAGGAAGTAGAACTGGACACTCCTGAGGGAAAAGAACTCGCAAAGAAGTTCAAGATCCGTTCAATACCTACAACAATTATTGACGATAAGGTCGCCTTTGTAGGAGTTCCTGACAAAGCCCAGGCAAGTAATGTTTGTGATGCAAACTGATTAACATGTATGATCTAGTAATTATTGGCGGAGGACCTGCGGGAATGACGGCAGGTATCTATGCTGTACGTTACGGACTTGATACTCTTGTGCTTGAAAAGAACGTAGTCCCCGGCCAGATAGCAACTGCTGACAGGGTAGAGAATTACCCCGGGTTCTCTTCCATTTCCGGAATGGAACTCATGAACAAGTTCAGGGAGCATGCAGAACACGCTGGTGTCAGTATCCGGAATGCTGACGTCAAAACCGTAAAAGATGAAGGTGATAAAAAGGTCATCATCACTGATGACGGTGATCTTGAAGCTCTGGCTGTGATAGTTGCCACTGGTGCCAATCCAAGAAGACTGGGAGTTCCCGGTGAAGATGAATTCCTGACAAAAGGTGTATCCTACTGTGCCACATGTGATGGTCCCTTCTACTCCGGACTGAATGTCATCGTGGTAGGCGGAGGAGAATCTGCGGTTACCGATGCACTCATACTTTCCGATATTGCCGAAAAGGTCTATGTAGTGCACAGGCGTGATGAACTGAGAGCCTGTTCTCTTCTTCAGAAAAGAGCTTTTGATAAAGAGAATATCACATTCATCTGGGACACAGTTGTTCAGGAGATACAAGGGGAGGAGCTTGTAGAGAGAGTTGTTCTCAGGAACACAAAGACCGATGAACTGACTGAAATGGAAATTGACGGTATTTTCATCTATGTTGGTATCAACCCCAATACATCCATGGTGGACGTTGAAAAGAAAGGTGCAGGATTCATTGTTACCGATGAAAAGATGGAATGTTCCGTACCCGGCATATTTGCAGCAGGCGACTGTCGCAGAACTTCCATGTGGCAGGTAGTCACAGCCGTTTCAGATGGTGCGGTTGCAGCCATATCGGCTCATGAATATATTACATCTGTGAAATATGATAACTAAATCCTTTGCATAATAATAGAAGGTGAGTAAATGACATGCGATAAAAAAGTAGATGGTACGTTTTGCCTGAACATATGCTCAGATTCCACGGCTGATGATCTGGAACCCATAGCAACTGCCGTACATGCTCTGATAGGAATCCCAACAACTATTCGCAGTCTTAATTGCAAGGGCATCCGTATGGAAAGAGGTATGATCATTGACAGGAACTACACGGGCCCGGTCCTTGAAGAGGTCATGAGGACGAACCAAAGTATCAGGACAGTACCAAAAGAAGGAGTCTATAAGGGCAAGTCAGTCATGGTAGCTCCTATAAGGACAACCAGCGGGGAAGTTATTGGTGCAATCGGTGTTGTTGATCTTGTTGCAGCCCTTGATATCCTGGTGATGTTCAGAGAATATCCAGGTATAATTGACGAAGTGGAAGAATCAAGAAAAAGAATTCAGTGAATAAATGCATAACCATGTACCACTGAACTCGTTTTTGCCTTTTTTAAAAACATAATTCTATTTTTTATGCAAGGTAAAATTGAAGTATTGCCTTTAGGGATTAAACCGGAAGCTTAGCTCCAGTTTATATTCGGAGGATTCCTGCCAGGAATATTGTGAATTTCGTATTCAGGACAACCAAACATCATTGCATGCTGCAGAACATGTCCTGGCGGTAAATTCAGCTCATCAATAAGTGGCTGATAAGAACTTGCTGCAACCTTTACAAAGCCTGCCCAGCATGAACCCATTCCAAAGGATGGTGCTGCAAGCTCGAACCATGAAAGAGCAACGACACAGTCTGTATATATCATAGGATCATCAACTTCACCATATGCTATTGCAAGATGGGGAGCTCCGCGACAAACAGGGTCATCACCTGACTCATACGCAGAAATAATAGAGGGAAATACTGGTTTTAACGGATGATCTACAGTTGATTCAGCTATTTCACGCAACCAGTCAATTGTAAGTGAGATAATCTTTTGCATCTTTTCAGGGCTGTGAATTATCAACCAGTTCACCGGTTGCTTATTCATTCCGGATGGAGCATATCTGACAATGTCCAATAGGTCTTCGATTTTTTTCTGGTCCACGGGTTCATTTCTGTAATTACGTATAGAACGGCGCCTGCGCATGTAAAGACCTAGTTGTTCGAATTCGGTCTCAGGAGATGTTGTCTCAGATAATTGTGAATATTGTGTGCTGAACTGCGGAGAAATTGCATTTTCAGGACAGAAAGCCTCACAGTTTCCACATTTCATACAAACATTATCCATTTCATCTGGCATGAAAGGTGTACTGTTATTATAATTGTTGTCAGATATCAAATTAAGAGGACATATGTCGATGCAGATTCCACAGTTTATACATGATTCGGGATTGAAGGATATCATTGCCATGTTACCAAACTCACTATTTACCATAAAATGATGAATGATAAATAATTATGTTCCTCACCTTGGATTGCTGTACACTTTTTCAGTTCAATTAACTACAAATTCTATGTAAAGTACAAGTTTAGATTACGACCGCCTACGGCAATATGAGCATTACCTTAAAAGAAAGAATAAAAACAGATGTTCGATATGTTTCTTTAATCTTATAGTGCAGCATGTATGCTACTCAAAAATAGATTGAAATTGTTTGCAATTTCTATCAGTTGCTTAAAACTTTTTGAGATTCTGGAACTTTATCGCCCTGCTTACTACAAAAGCTACGATAGAAATCGCAATTGCAAGTATTACAACCATCAACACGTTTCCGTTTTCCGCTGCCTTCATCAGACTATAGAAAAGGAACGCACTCAAAACCATACCAACAACCAGCAACACTGCTGGCGGAATACTATATATTTTACCAAGTGGTCCTTCCATAGTTGGAACATCATTTTATCCATATTATAGTTTTCTATTCATATCGAGTTCAAGTTAACAATGATTGTGAACATATTTACATGTTAAATTTTGCAATAAGATATTTATACCAATAATTAAAATTCAAACTAAAAATGACTATTCAGTCAAAACTGAATGAAGTAGGAAGAAAAAGCAATGAGAAAAAGGACCTACCTTAAACTTGCCACAAATATCTTAGTCCATAGCAAAATAAGAAGTTGGCTCACCATAATAGGCATCGTCATAGGTGTCGGATCGGTTGTTACCATTATGGCACTTAGCGACAGTATGGAAGCGGATATGCAAGAAAGGTTAGCTGATCTGGACCTTACCCTCATAACAGTGACCCCGGGTTACACACAGGCAATGTCAGGCTTTAGAGGGGGAGGTGGCTTTGGCGGTGGCACCTCATCTTCGGATGCAGAACTGACAGATAAAGATATAATGGCAATAAAACTTGTAGAGAATATCGATTATATCTATGGCCAGATATCAGGCAGTAATCTGAAAGTCTACTTCATGGGTGAGACTGCAGGTCTCTCTGTTACCGGTGTCGATCCGCAGGTGTGGCAGTACACTGTGACATACAAACTGGAATCCGGCAGATTACTTGAGGCCACTGACAAAAATGTAGTAGTTATTGGTTATAGGGTAGCTCATGAAATGTATGACCAGGAGATCGGCATTAACCGCATAATTACCATTGAAGGTAGATCCTACAGAGTAGTTGGCATACTGGCAGAAGGTGAAAGTGACAGTGCTATAATCATGCCAATTGATTCTGCAGTAGATGTTATTGATGATGCAAAACCGGATGTATATGATAGTATCATTGTAAAAGCAGATGATGTAGATAACGTAGAAACGGTTGTAGCTGACATCGAAGAGAAGCTCATGATCTCAAGGCATGTCATGAATGACGATGATCGTGATTTCACAGTTTCAGATTCATTATCAATGGCGGAATCATTCAGTGAGATGATGGCATCATTCACAATATTCCTAGGAGCAATAGCAGGTGTATCACTTGTGGTGGGTTCTGTAGGTATCGCAAATACAATGTTCACATCGGTATTGGAAAGGACAAAGGAGATTGGTACTATGAAGGCTATTGGAGCCAAAAATAGTGATATTCTTATGATATTCCTTTTTAACTCAGCTCTTGTGGGTTTTGTAGGAGGAGTACTCGGCATATTGCTGAGTCTGGTGCTTACTTCTTTCTTCCCATATCTTGGACTTCCAATGGTACGTTCGTCTACAGGACTGGCAGTTGCTCCTGATTTAATGTTACTTGGTATCGGAATAGCAATGTTTATAGGAGTTATTTCTGGACTGATACCCGCATACAATGCATCAAAAATGAAACCAGTGGACGCATTGAGATACGAGTGAACTAAATAGAACTCGATAACTAATTAAAAAAAGAGAGTTAGCCAGCGAATTGAATATTATATCAAATTGCATCATCATCCATGCCTAGAGTTCTCACAAGTTCCAGCATGGAATTGAGAAGATGATAACCTGTAAAAGTGATCTGATATTCACCTCTTTCTTCACGTTGGCGTATCAATCCTTTGTCCTGTAATTTGTCCAGATGGAAAAGAAGATTACCTGCACGTAGTTTTATGAGCTTGGAAAGTTCGGTAAACGATTTTTCAGCATCTCGATCTGATCAAAGTACAATTCTACGTGTTTAAAGTATTGTGAATATTGGTTCAGTTTGGTTAATTCCAGTATTCTTTTGCTCTTATTTGTTCACCGTACTGCAGAATTACATAATTCCCTCTTCTACAATGGATTCCTCCTTGATCTGTTCACTAATCCTGACATCCTCTGTGACCCTGTGATCTTTCCAGTTGCCTTTCATGAAATATGCAATAGAAATGAATGCACCAATGATATTGGTTACAGGAAAAGCCCACCATATACCCTGTTCTGCAAGAACAGTATCCTGCGAAAGGACATAGGCAAGCGGGAACTGTAGTACCCATAGTGAAACAATCGCCAGAATCATTGCAATAAGGGTATCCCCTGCTCCTCTGAAGGCACCTGTCAGTACCTGTTGTATGCCCATGAATCCGAATGAAAGAGCCATTATCTTAATGAACAATGCACTTGAGCTGATAGCCTCGGTCTCCCCGGGAATGAAGAAAGCAGATAGTGGCTCTGCAAGGAAATATATAATGATTCCCACCAGTGTCAGTGAAATAAAACCAATCCAGCCACTCACCTTTGCAACCTCCTCTGCCCTGTTCACCTTTCCTGCACCTATATTCTGTCCAACCAGTGTAGAAGTAGCCATAGACAGGCCAAGAGCTGGAATGATCACAAAACTCAATATTCTGCTGCCAATACCATATGCAGCAACTATCACCGTACCAAAGCTCGCAACAAGAAGTGTAAGTACTGTCAGTCCCAAAGCACGTGTTGATTGTTCGATGGAAGCGGGAAAGCCCAGTCTAATCATTCTGTTGATCAGATTGATATCCGGCTTCATATCTTTTAGAGAGAGCTTAATACCGTATTTACCGCTGAATAATATATATATGCCCACAACTGCAGCTATTCCCTGGGTCCCTACAGTTGCCAGAGCCGCACCACTTACCCCATAACCAGGTATCGGCCCATATCCGAATATGAATAGAGGATCAAAAACAAGATTCAATAGCACGGTTACAAACACAAGGTACATGGGCGTTTTAACATCGCCTACTCCCCTCATGAGAGATTGGAATACAAAGTAGGCGAACATAAATATAAGTCCGAGAAAGGATATCCTCAAATACGAAACAGCGCCCAGGAACACATCAGGTTCTGCTCCCATCAATCTCATAAGACCAGGTGACGCATAATAACCAATAATAGTCAGAAAAACAGAGATGACAAGTAACATCAGCATTGTCTGTGCTGAAACATAGTTAACATTTCTCTTATCCCCTTTCCCTTCATACTGTGATACAAGTATCGTGCCAGCTATAGCAAGTCCACCTCCAAAAGAGATAAGAAGAAATATCACAGGAAAACTTATGGACACTGCAGCTACTGCTTCCTGTCCAAGACGTCCAACCCAGAATGTATCAATAAGCTGGTAGGCTGACTGAAGTATATTCGCAAATATTATCGGCACAGCCAGTGTTATCAGGGATTTGAAGATGGGACCTTCTGTTAAATCACCTGATGATTTTATATCATCCATGTTATAGATATAGAAAAACAACGTTATAAAAGGATATAGTATATTTTTAAAGGAACTGATATTTTGGCTTTGTAGAAGTGTTCATGAAGACTGAATTGTTACATGAAAACCAGAACTAATTACCACGGAATCACATGACAATCAGATCTCAAAATCAGGAATATGTTGATGCTGTGATCGATTAGATTTCCTATTTTTGATAAATTATGAATGAATGCACTTTACTACAGGTGAAACATGACACTCTTTTTCCAGATGAATACAAAAAGTATATATAGAACAAATTATTTTTATTTACATAAAATGACTAAACAGTCAATCCCAGAGAAAATCCATGAAAAAACAGATCGAAGACAAAAAAGCAGCCCTTTTGGAAGCTGCCCTGAAGCTCTTTACTGAAAGGGGCTTCCATGGTACATCCACTGCCCAGATTTCAAAAGAGGCAGGTGTAGCCACAGGGACTTTATTTAATTATTTCCCTACAAAAGAAGATCTCATCAATGGCCTTTATTTCGAGGTAAAAGGAGAATTAAGCCGCAGGATGGGAAAAGAAGTCCAGACACAGGAAACCTACAGAGAGAAATTAAGGAAAATGTGGTATAATCTGGTTGAATGGGGAATCGAGAACCAGGATCAATTCCTTTTTGTCGGACAGTTCTGTTCTTCTCCTTACATAACAAGCCATACACGTGAAGTAGTTATGGAAGAGTATGTTTTTTTCCATGATCTTGTAATGGAAGGATTGGAAAATGGCGAGCTTGGAGACTATCCACCAGGAATGATAACTTCAATGTTCTATCAGTCAAGCAGGACAATAGTTGAGTATATTCTCTATTCAGAACCGCAGGATCAGAATAAAGCTATAGAAGATGGGTTTCAGGTTGTATGGCAAGGAGTGGCCAAAAAATAATATTTTTTTATAATACGGATGAGTGACCGGTCACTCATAACACTGAAAGTACTCAGCCACTTTCACAATAAAAAAAATCAAGTAACCATATACCAAAAAAGGAGAACAAACGAAATGAAAAAGCACAGTACTATTTTGCTGGTTTCTATCCTGATGTTCTCTTTAATTGCAGGATGCATCACGGATGATAGCGCATCAGAAACAAATTCTGAAACACTGGAAATAGATAACATCCCGGGTGAGGATTCTCAGATGACAACAACTCCAGATAATACGATGAATGAAGTTCCTAAAGTATATATGACCACTGACATCAGTCCGGAAGGACTCATAGCTGTTTACGAAGCACTGGGACGCAATGTTACAGGAAATGTTGCGGTCAAACTTCATAGCGGTGAACCTGGAGGAGAATACTATCTTTCACCTGTTCTGATAAAAGACCTTGTACAGTCTGTGAACGGAACAATCATTGAATGTAACACGGCTTATGGTGGAGGACGTGCTGAAACCGCCATGCATAAGCAAGTTTTAGAAGATCATGGTTTTACTGCCATAGCACCTGTTGATATTATGGATGAAGAGGGATCCATATCCCTGCCTGTTGAAAACGGTCAGCATCTCCAGGAAGATCTTGTAGGTTCCCATTTTGAGAACTATGATTCTTTCATCATACTTTCCCACTTCAAGGGACATGCCATGGGAGGTTTTGGCGGAGCTATCAAGAACATGGCTATAGGAATTGCATCTGCAGAAGGCAAAGCGTACATCCATAGCGGTGGAGAGAGTAAAGACTTGAGTGATATATGGAATATCTTTTCTAATACTGAACAGGATGTTTTCCTTGAGTCTATGGCTGAAGCAAGTGGCGCTGTCATGTACAATCTCGGAGACAATATTGTCTATATCAACGTGATGAACAATCTTTCAGTTGATTGTGATTGTATGGCACATCCTGCTGAACCGACAATGGAAGACATCGGCGTTCTGGCATCTCTCGATCCTGTAGCACTTGATCAGGCATGTGTGGATCTTGTCTATGCAGCTCCTGACGGACAGGATGTGATCGAGCGTATAGAATCAAGGAACGGTGTACATACTCTTGACTATGCAGCAGAGATTGGTCTGGGCAGTCAGGAATATGAACTGGTGAACCTGGATGCTTGATATACTTCAGAGAGAGTTCATATATATCTGGTATTATTCCAGCGTCCTGTTCAACCAGATCGCAATATACTGGGTATTTGGCATTTTTCTGGGCTCGGTAATATCCGTATTTGGAAAAGATAAGATCCACAGGCTCTTTGTCTCGATACAGAACAAACACCTTGGAATATTCGGAGTGATTCCGGCAAGTCTGCTGGGAATCGCCTCCCCCCTTTGTATGTTTGGTACCATCCCCATCGCAGCTTCGTTCTCTCAAAAAGGAATGAGAGATGACTGGCTGGCTGCGTTCATGATGAGCTCTATTTTACTGAATCCACAATTACTTATTTACAGCGCTGCTCTTGGCAGAACAGTTTTTTCCATACGTTTGGTTTCATGTATCATTTGTGGGATACTGGCCGGTCTCTTCGTCAGGTTATTCTTCCGGGACAGGGGCTTTTTTAATTTTTCAACGCTTGTATTGCCAAAAAGCAGGGATACCGATCCCAATATGCTAATGCGCCTGCTAAAGAATATATGGAGAAACATCAAAGCTACAGGAGGCTATTTTCTCCTTGGTATCGTGCTTTCAGCACTTTTCCAGCGCTATGTATCTACCGATGTATTTGCCAGCCTTTTCGGAAGCCAGCAGGGGTTTGGTGTATTAATGGCGGCAACGATAGGTGTACCCTTATACGTATGTGGCGGAGGAACCATACCTTTGCTGCTGGAATGGTTACAACATGGTATGAGTCTGGGTGCTGCTGCAGCGTTTATGGTAACCGGACCTGCAACAAAAATAACAAATCTTGGTGCTGTGAAAATTGTTCTGGGTAAAAGACAGTTTAGCATATATCTGGCATATACGATCGTGTTTGCCATCATAACAGGGCTTTTTATAGATATTTCCCTGTAATAACTTATAGTGGAGTTATACAAGCAAAGTGTTTAGAAAAAATGGTGTTCTAGTGATTGAAAAAGCAAAAAAGATAAAACTTAGAAAGATAGCATTACATTCATTCTTACTTTTGGTCCTGTTTTGTGCAGGCCTTATATTATTTATGAATATAGACCCTGCTTTTGGCGGGGATCCGACATCAGAGCAAAAAGAGACATATGAAAGATTAAGTAATTATGTTGATGGACATTTTATAAATGAAGTGCCTACAAGTATGTTCGCTGATTCATCAGAGATATCATCAACAAACGATTCTTATGCTTCCGAGGTCATTGACCGTGATCCTTCAGGTTCTATCCCTGTTTCCACTGTTAACTGGAAGCATGTCAATAGTGAAAATGATAGTTTGACCTGGTTAGGACACTCTGCTTTTCTGCTTAGCATTGATAGCAAAAAACTATTACTTGATCCTATGCTGAGTCCTGTTGCCTCACCTGTTTCATTTGTAGGGATCAACAGATATGGATATAGTAAAGATATCATGCTTAATATCACTAATGAAATGCCGCCTATAGATGCAGTTCTCATCACACATGACCATTATGACCATCTGGATTACAAATCCATTGTAAAGCTGAACAGTAAAGTATCACACTTCTTCGTTCCTCTTGGATGCGGTGCTCATCTGATTCGATGGGGAATTCCCGAAGAGAAAATCACTGAACTTAACTGGTGGGAAGAAACTGAGTATCAGGGTTTGACTGTTGCTCTGGTACCATCCAGACATGGTTCCGGAAGGGATCCTTTCAGCATTGATACCACATTATGGGGTGGATGGGTCATTCTAGGAAGTAAAAATCGGGTATATACCAGCGGAGATGGTGGATACGGTCCGCACTTTGAGGGGATTGGAAACCAATACGGACCTTTCGATATCACCCTGATAGAAGGTGCCCAATATGACCGCAGATGGCCGGATATTCATATGGTGCCGGAACAAGCAGTACAGGCAAATCTGGATGTAAACGGTGAGACCATGATGCTGATGCACTGGGGAGCATTCACGCTGGCGAATCATGCCTGGAACGAACCAATAGAAAGGGCACTTGAAGAAGCAAATGAGAGAGAAGTGAACATTATTGCTCCAATGATAGGTGAAACAGTACTGTTAGATTCAGACCTGCAAAAGTTTCCCACTTCGTGGTGGGATTTCTAATAAGGAAATGCAGGATTATCAGGATATATCGATAATGATAGCAACAAAATGTGTTGATTCATTCGTGAAAAAATGAAGAAGCTCGATTAAGATACACAACCTATTATTCTCCAATTATACTCATCTTTATATACCAGTAAACATAACTAGTTGTTGACTGATTAGTCACTCGTCACGCAAAGAATTTAAATGGCATTACACACCAACTAGTGACTGATTACTCAATCATGCGATTTGTTGAGTAAATAAGACTTTCAGAAAAGGCAAATTGGGAATTCGAAGTGGAGTTAAAATCTAGAAATTAAATAAGAGGAGTTAAAATATGGCAGAAAATATTCAATCAAAGGGTTATGCTGGAAAAGATGATTCAGGAAAATTATCCCCCTGGTCTTTTGAAAGAAGACCTGTAGGCGATGATGACATACTGATTGACATTAAATACTGTGGAGTTTGTCATTCCGATATCCATCAGATCAAAGGTCACTGGGGACCACAACAATATCCGCAGGTACCAGGTCATGAAATTGTAGGTATTGTTGCTGCTGTTGGAAAGAACGTAAAGAATTTCAAAGTAGGTGACCGTGCAGGAGTCGGGTGCATGGTTGACAGTTGTATGGACTGTGAAAGTTGCAACAATGGTGAAGAACATCACTGCGACAAAGGTGAAACTATAATGACATATGGTTATCTGGAAGAATCATCACCAACAGGCATAAGTCAGGGAGGATATTCCAAAAACATCGTTGTCACCGAGCATTTTGCAATAAAGATACCGGATTCCATTGAGCTTCAGGAAGCTGCTCCGTTGCTGTGTGCCGGTATTACTACTTATTCACCTTTAATGAGAGCTAATTTCAAAAAAGGGGATAAAGTAGGAGTTGTAGGAATTGGCGGACTGGGACACGTAGCTATTAAATTAGCAGTATCAAAAGGTGCCGAAGTTTATGCCTTTACAACCACTGAAAGCAAAAAAGAAGACTGCCTTGCATTCGGAGCAAAAGAAGTTATTGTTGTAAACTCAACAGAAGACCTGCAGCCATTAAGAGGAAAACTGGATTACATGATATCCACAGTTCCATATGCATACGACATGTCATCATACATTGATTGTGTAAAACCATACGGATACTTCACCCAGGTAGGACAACCAATTGGCGGAGAACTTACAATTAACAACTTCAATATGATCTTCAACAGAGTGAACTTCAATGGATCACTGATCGGAGGAATCCCGGAAACTCAGGAAGTTGTTGATTATTGTGCTGAAAACAAGATCTATCCGGAAATTCAGATGATCAAACCTGAAATGATCAATGGGGTATGGGAAAAGGTCGTAAATAAGGAAGCACGCTATCGATATGTGATTGATATGTCATCCTTATAATAGGGCCTGATCAGGTCCTTACTTTTTTACTATAAAAGGATGATAATTTCAGTGTAAAGGTTTCCTGAATCATCCAGGAATGAAAGTGAGGTTTAATTATGAGTATAAGTGAAACAGCAAAAAAGAATTGTGAAGAATTATTCCCTGATTATAGATCGGATTTGAATGTAACAGACCCGGAACTCATGGAAGTTTTCGATAATTTTGCTTTTGATGAAGTTATAGGCTATGGAAATTTAGATACAAAAACCAGGATGATGGTAATTCTGAGCTCCATGATAGCAAGCCAGACCTTGAGTGAATATAAAGTAATGCTCGAAGGCGCACTTAACGTTGGTGTAACTCCAATAGAGGTTAAGGAGATTGTATATCAATCCATACCATATGTGGGATTTGCAAAAGCAGTTGACTTTATTTATGCCAGCAATGAAATACTGGAAAGCAGAGGAATTGAACTACCACTGGAAGGCCAGTCTACAACTTCACCTGAGACACGATTTGAAAAAGGATTGGAAGTGCAGAAGAAGATATTCGGTGATGTGATCGACCAAATGTACGAGGCAGCACCAGAAAACCAAATCCATATTCAGAAATATCTGTCTGGAAATTGTTTTGGTGACTATTACACCAGAAAAGGTCTGGATGTGAAAATGAGAGAACTCCTTACGTTTTCCATGATTCTGTCACTTGGAGGATGCGAGCCTCAGTTAAAAGGACATATTATGGGTAATCTGAATGTAGGAAATGATAAAGAAACACTGCTCAGCACAGTTACGCAGCTTTTGCCATATATCGGATATCCAAGAACATTGAATGCTATTACAGCTCTGAACGAGCTGATACCGGAGTAAATTTGATGGTAAATTATGGAGAAAAGTTTAATGGATGAAAAAAAGTTGCATAAAGACATTTTTGAACGTGACAGGTCTGGAGAAACAGTTTCTATAGATGACCCTGAATTTCCAAAATTGAAGGAAGTGATGCTTCGCACTGCGGAACTTACAACCAGAATGAACACTTCATATCATGACGAGGATGAAGCTAGAAGTCTGATAAGTGAACTGATCGGTTCGAAGGTTGACGAATCAACCAGAGTAACCCCTCCATTCTATACCGATTTCGGACGGAATATCAAGCTCGGCAAAAATGTGTTTATCAATCACGCATGCACCTTTATGGATAGAGGAGGTATAACTATCGAGGACGACACCAAAATAGGGCCAAAAGCCAATCTCCTCACATCCAATCATCCATTGGATCCGGCCCATAGAAAAGAATTAGTATCCACTCCTATATGGTTCAAAAAGAATGTATGGATCGGTGCAGCTGCAACTATTTTACCAGGTGTGACAATCGGAGAGAACTCTGTAGTAGCAGCTGCAGCTGTAGTTACGCAGGACGTTCCACCGAACACAGTCGTGGCTGGCGTACCAGCAAAAATAATCAGGACATTGTAATGCTTAGTATTATATACTAGTATTGAATACATGCTTCTGACTGATTAGTCACTCTGAAGACAATTGATTAGTTTAACGTATGCTAAAAATCATGACTGATTACTCAATCACGCACAAATACAGAGAGATAATAAAATGACAAAAAATACTAAAACCAGATTACTTATGCTGTGTTTTTCTTTGATGTTCATTTTTGCAACAGGATGTATTACTGATTCTGATAATGAACTCGAAGATGATACAATATTTCCAAGAGGAAATAGTGTTGCCGGAAGTCCACTTGAAGATACTTTTACAGGAGATGTTTGGGTCGAAATGCTTGTAACTGACAACACTTTCAATGCTCCATCTTATAACGTAATATTTTCAGAGGATGCAAGAACAAACTGGCATTCCCACCCAGGAGGACAGCTTCTGTTCATCACCAGTGGAGAAGGTTATTATCAGGAAGAAGGTGAGCCAGCAAGATCACTGAAAGCCGGTGATATTGTAGAAATACCACCAGATGTCGTACACTGGCATGGTGCAACAGCCGATAGTACATTTGAGCATGTTGGAGTTACTACCAATCCACAAGCAGGACCGGTAGAATGGTTTGGAGAAGTTACAGATGAACAATACAATAATTTAGTCATAGAAACAGAAGAAAATTCAGAGGAAGATAATATGGTAGAAAATAACGAACAAGGAAGATATGATCCAGGAGATCTTACATTCGAATTAAGTGAAAACGTAATTTTAGAAGAAGTCAGATTCAAGAATAAATTTGGAGCTGAGGTTGCAGGCCACTTATACGTGCCAATAGACATAAACAGGTACGAAAAATATCCAGCAATCATTGTTGGAACACCTTACGGCGGAGTAAAAGAACAGGGAGCAGGACTCTATGCTCAGGAACTGGCACAGAGAGGTTTTGTTGCCATGGCATTCGATGAATCCTACAATGGAGACAGTGGTGGAGAACCAAGACATATCTCATCTCCTGACCTGTTTGTTGAAGACTTTAGTGCAGCGGTTGATTTTATCGGCACAAGGGACTTTGTAGACAGAGAGAAGATTGGTGTAATTGGAATTTGTGGCAGTGGTGGATTTGCAATTACTGCAGCTCAGGTTGACCCACGTATTAAGGCAGTTGCTACTGCAAGTATGTATGATATAAGCAGCATGTTCAGAAATGGATTCGGATATTCATTGACCAATGAGCAGCGTGCTGCATCTTTAGCCCAGATGGCTGAGCAGAGATGGGTAGACTTCGAAAATGGAAGTCCATTAGTACCTGAAGGATTCCCTCGTGAACCAGCAACATCAATTCCAGAAGGTATGGACCCTGTTACAAGTGAATTCTTTGAATACTATGCAATGGAAAGAGGATTCCATCCAAATGCGGGAGCATCATTTACTGCAACAAGCGGTATGTCCTTTATGAACTTCCCTCTGATGAACTACATTGAGACAATTTCCCCAAGACCAATTCTTTTCATCATGGGAGAGAATGCTCACTCCAGATATTATACTGAAGAAGCCTATGAAAAAGCGGCTGAACCAAAAGAACTGGTAATCATTCCAGGAGCAAGGCACATCGACCTGTACGATGGCGGAGACAATGACTATATTCCATTTGACAAACTGGAATCTTTCTTCAAAGAAAATCTGAACTAAAAGCATATGGCAAAATAGAAAATCATTTTCTATTTTTCCAATTTTTATTTTGTTATCATACTAACAAGTGAGGATTCAGATATGGCAACTCGTAAAATTAAGAATGGAACAAAGATCAACATGCATTTTGGTAGCAAGATAATTCCTGGAATACTAAATGATAGTGAACCTGCCAGGGAACTCATCAGCAGACTACCTTATACGATCCATGCCAGCAGATATGAGTTTGATGTTTGTGGTGTAATGGATGAACCATTGTCATTTGCTGATGAAGACCTGGTCCCTGGATGGAAAAATGGTGATATTGATTATACTACTCAGGGAGATTATTTTACTATTCTGTTTGATAATGAAGAAAATTGCTATGGTGAATTTGTAAATCTTGGTGTTATTGACTGTGACTCTTCCACAATGGACTCACTAAAAGGTAGCTTTGATATTTTGATAGAACTTGCCTGATATAATGGAGATTTCATTTTCAACCATAGGTGTTTATTAGAAAGTTCAGTTTGATATAATAATTACTGCAATTAAAACAAAGTGAGGAGTAAAGCAATGAAATACATGAATAAAGAAGAATTTGAAAAGGCAAATATGTTTGGAACCGGCGTGCCTAATGAGAAGTTTGCACAATATTTTATAGGAGATTCCTTCCTGAATCCTTTAACAAAACCCGGAGAAACTCCCGTGTTTTTAGCAAATGTAACCTTTGAACCCGGATGTCGCAATAACTGGCACATACACCATGCAGAGAGCGGTGGTGGGCAGATGCTTATTTGCACTGCCGGAGAAGGCTGGTACCAGGAAGACGGAAAAAAGGCAGTTAGTCTGCATGAAGGTTCTGTAGTATATATTCCGGCAGGAGTGAAGCATTGGCATGGTGCAAAAGCTGACAGTTGGTTCTCCCATGTTGCTTTTGAACTACCTGGGGAAAATACCCAGAACGAATGGTTAGAGATTGTTAGTGATGAGGAATACAATAAACTATAGAGAGGAAATTCGATATAGCAACTCGTAAGATCAAGAATGGCACAAAAATTAAAATACATTAGATGGTTAGTGACTGTGCCCCATCCAAGATGGGGGCATTACATGCTTTATTTGATGTTTTAATTGGACTAGCCTGCTAAAATAAGGTTACTACAAAAGAAAAACGAAGTGTAATTATAATTTGTAATTTACCTATTGAGGGACCCGTATGAAAGAAACCCATTTAACTGAATGTAAATACTTAACTTCTTCTATATTATTGATGGCAGAACATCTTGAAAATGTAGCAAATAAACTTGATAAGGATGCTGTCAGGCAGATGCTTGAAGATATTACGGGTGCCAGACGTATCTTTGTTATGGGTGCGGGACGTTCTGGTCTTGTAGGCAGGGCATTTGCCATGAGACTTATGCACCTTGGTCTTACATCACATGTCGTAGGAGAAGCCACGACTCCTGCTGTCAGCAAAGAAGATGTTGTTATAGCAATATCAGGTTCAGGCCAGACCCGTTCAATCGCAAATCTGGGAAGGGTCGCCAAAGAGATCGGTGCAAAACTTGTTACCATCACATCTAACAAAGAATCAGCTCTCGGTGAGTTGTCTGACACAGTAATTGTTCTTTCGGGAAGAACAAAGGATGATGTAGGCGGCTATGACGAACGTCATATGCGTGGTGAATACACTTATCTAACTCCACTTGGCACTTCTTTTGAAATATCTTCAAACGTGTTCCTTGATGCTGTCATTGCTGAGCTTATCTTCATAACAGGTGCTTCAGAAGAAGATCTCAAATCAAGACACACAAATATTGAATAAAGTTCAAAATGATAAAATACCTGATCAGAAGTTCACATATAGGTTTTAGGGTATTGATCCCCCAGGATTGTCTGAACTTCTTCAGGCATAAAATTTAACAAACTCTTTTACAAAGACAAGTCCAGGACTTGTACAGCATACCTTCTTTTTCCAGAAATATCCACATGTAAAAAAGGAATGAATATTCTTTTCTGCATTTCTGTTGAAATCTCAATATCGATGTCAGTAATTTCCTGATAAAGCAAAAAGGACATGTCTTTGCAGACATGTCACTGAAACACTAACATTATTTCTCTATATCGTCAGGGATTGCATGCACAAAATGCTGGCCTTTCACTGCAGATTCTATCTCGTTATGGATCTCATGCACATAGTGCTGGCCTCTCATTGCAGACAGCAGAGCTGCAATAGCTGAAAGGAAAGCACCTATGAAGAAAGATACCCTGAGTGCTGGCATGAAAGCTTGTTGCAGAGTCTGGGGGAACCAGTAGTTGCTGGTCAATGTATCGACCACTGATTGTGGAATTGAGGCTACGATACTGCTGTCCATGACATTCAGAATAGTACCCATCGGATTGTATCCAAGGAAAGCTGAGAATAATGCATTAGTTGGGGATATCTCTGATATCTGGGCTGCAAGATTCTGCATTACCGGGGCAGTCTGTGTCGATGCAAAACTTGAGAATGACTCATGTATTGCACTTGGGAACGTTCCCTGAAGTCCAACTATCACGATAGTGAAGAAAAGTGCCATGCTCATTGTCATAGCTGAGTTCATCAGGGTTGACATCATGCCTGAAGCAACTCCTCTGTCCTCGGCTGGTACCGAGTTCATTATGGATGAACTGTTTGGTGAACTGAACATGCCGTTACCTATTCCCATTAGGAAAATGAGAATACCAAGTTCCCAGTAGTCGAAATTGTAAGGCAGCATAGCAAGGCCCAAAAATACCACAGCCACAAGTACCATTCCTGAAGTAGCTATCCATCTGGGTCCGTATTTATCCGAAAGCATTCCTGATATAGGGCCCATTATGATAAAGCCGACAGTCAACGGAAGCATATAAATGCCAGCCCAGAGAGGCGTATCCTCAAAACTATAGCCGTGAAGTGGCAACCATATTCCCTGAAGCAACAATATCAGCATGAACATTATGCCTCCTCGTGCAATAGCCGCCATGAAATTTGCAAGGTTTGAAAAAGCAAAAGCCCTTATCTTGAAGAACTCGAAGCGGAACATTGGATTCTCTGCCCTGCGTTCTACGAACGGGAATGCAAGAAGCATTATAATTCCGATTGCGGAAGTAATCCGGACAAGTGGACTGTTCCATCCCATTGCATCCATAATTCCATTGTGTTCGTAAGGCATTAAGCCATAGGTTATGCCCACAAGAAGTGATGTCAGTCCGCCAATGAAGAAGACATTTCCAAGTATGTCTACACTGGTTTTCTTTGCCTTAAAAGAAAGCTCTTCCATTTTCCAGTACGCCCAAATAGTTCCGATCAGGGCAAATGGGATATTTACAAGGAAAACATAGCGCCAGTTATAGGTTACAAGTATACCTCCAAGCAGGAGTCCTATGAACTGGCCTGACATGAGAGCTACTGTATTGATACCAAGTGCTTTTCCCCTTTCACTGCTTGGGAAGACATCAGTGATTATAGCCGGACCATTAGCCATGGTCAGTGCACCGCCTACCGCCTGCACGAACCTGAAGAGGATAAGTTCTATCGCTCCGATACTGCCGGTTCCGGGCGTAAGATATAGCATGACCGAACCGATCATGAATATGAAAAATCCGAGTCTGAAAAGTCTTACTCTTCCGTAAATATCGGCAAGTCTTCCGATACTTAGAAGAATCGTAGCCGTTACAAGTCCGTATCCCATTAATATCCATAGCAGGTATTGGAACGCATCCGGTTGCATGGGATCTAGGTGAATTCCATTGAAAATTGCAGGAAGCGAAATAAGTATAATACTACTATTGATAGTGGCCATAAATGATGCAAGTAGCACGGTAAGTAGTGCCGTCCACTTATATGGGATACCATGTCCCTTTCCATGAGAAATGTTCTCTGTTTTTACATTGTTTTTATTTTCCAAACTATTACCTTCTGTAGATCAAAATATTATTCAGAAAATAGCTATCGTTATCATTCTGGATTACTGTTCCTTATTTTTTAGAACAGGATATGACCCAGATTATGTGTAGTCACCTTCTGTGATGTTATCGATAATCATGGATATTTCATTGAGAAGCTCATCTTTTCTCTGAGTCATCTCTTCTAAAGCTGCTAATCCTCCAGGCGTGATCGTGTAGACTTTCTTACGGTCTGTTTCCTCACTTTGAATGTATCCTTCAGATACCAGATAGTCCAGTATTGGATAGATAGAACCTGTACTTGGTTTCCATTTACCTTTAGAACATGTTTCTATAGTCTTGATGATATCGTAGCCATAAGTGCTCTTCTTACTTATCACAGTCAAGACTATGTATTTGAGAAAAAGCCTTCTGATGTCGTTATCCATATAATCCTCCATTAATCCTGTATTAGTCGTCTGCCGATGTATCGGTACACGACATAAAGGCGGATGATATATAGATATAATTATAAGATATAAATGTTTCTGAGTGAGTAGTCAATCATAACCTATAAATACAACATTCGTCTATTGATAATTGACTGTTCAGTCAGTCACCTAATGTGATGTTCAAAATACTCTGATCAATGGCGGGAAAAAAAGGTAAAAACATGAGTCAAAAAACTAATGAATTTAAGGACTTGATATTGGATGAAGAGCGTGCTCTGTATGCTATACAGAACGCTACAATCTCTCACTGTACCTTTGATGGTCCTGCAGATGGCGAGTCTGCTTTAAAGGAAAGCGCAGATATATATGTTTCAGATTGTGACTTCAGACTTCGCTACCCATTCTGGCATGTCAGGAACGCTCAGATCGAAAATAGTCGTATGACAGATACATGTCGTGCTGCATTATGGTATAGCAACCAAGTGACAATAAAAGATAGTCAAATGGGAGGCATCAAAGCTGTACGGGAATGTAAGGACATAACTATTGAAAACTCAACTATTGTGTCACCAGAGTTTGGATGGTTATCACACGAACTTGTGATAAAGAATTCAGAACTTGAGTCTGAATATCCATTCTTCTACAGCTCGAATATCTTGCTTGATAACTTTGTATTAAGCGGCAAATACTCTTTTCAGTATGTGGAAAATGTCGAGATCAGAAATTCCCGACTGGATACGAAAGATGCTTTCTGGCACAGCAAAAATGTCACCGTCTCAGACAGTATCGTAAAAGGCGAATATCTTGGTTGGTACTCTGAAAATCTCAAACTTGTCCGATGCAAAATAATAGGAACCCAGCCGCTTTGTTATGCAAAAGGTCTAATCCTGGAAGATTGTGAGATGATCGATTGTGATCTTTCATTTGAGTACAGCGACGTTCATGCTACAATTGCCGGTTCAATAACAAGTGTAAAAAACCCACGTAGTGGACATATCATTGCAGATTCGATTGGAGACATAATACAGGATGATAATCAACTGACAGATGTTTCATGTATGATCGAAGTCCGGGAAGAACTGAACAAAGAAGAAATTCAAAAATCAGAGATCTATGATGAAAAGTATACCAAACAATGCAGATGTGCCTGTGCAGGAAACATAACAAATTGAGGAATTATCTATGAAAATTACTCCGAAACACAATGATGGTAAAAAATGGATGGTGATTTGTTTAGGAGTGTTTTTACTGATATTTTTAGCGACTGGATGTGTTGAACAAAATAACATGGACCAAAAAACCATCGATGATCGATTAGAAAATGGGCAGGGTGAAACCAGCCAGGAAGAGGAGGAAACAAAAATGATGATCAGTGTTCAAGCAAATGGAAATACAACAATCTTTGAGCTCAATGATGGGAATGCTGCAAAAGAACTCTATGAGCAATTACCTTTAACGATAGATGTTGAAGATTTCAGTAATAATGAAAAAATATTCTATCCACCCAAAAAACTCGGTACAACTAACACACCTATGGCAAATGCAAAAGCTGGAACGCTTGCATATTATGCTCCCTGGGGAGACGTGGTGATATTCTATGATAAATTCGGCTCTGCAGGTGGTCTGTACGAATTAGGTAATGTCGTATCAGGTGGCGAGTATATCAAAAATATGTCAGGCACGATACTAATTGATAAAGTGTAAATAAAGCACGAAATTTTAAAAATAATACAGTAAGCAGAGAGGACAACTTTAGTGACTACAAAAGAATGTACATGTTTCGATGAAAACGTAAAGAAAATTCGTATAGGTACTTTTTCGCATTCCAGTGAAATGCGTGATATTGCCAGTCTGATCAATGAAAAGGTATTCAAGAAATATGAATAAAAATTAATTCATTATGACATAGTGAGAGTTGTTGGTCAATCATAATAGAGATAAAAATTCACAATTCAGGAGAACTAAAGATGCTATACAGAGAAATGCCAAAGAATGGAGACGAGCTTTCAATACTTGGTTTTGGAGCCATGCGTCTTGCCTCTAAAGAAGATGGCAGCATTGATGAAGAAAGAGCCACTAAACAGGTACGCTATGCAATTGACCACGGAGTGAATTATGTTGATACAGCCTGGCCATATCACATGGGTGCAAGCGAGCCATTCCTAGGTCGTGCCCTTACTGACGGATACCGCGAGAAAGTGAAGCTTGCAACAAAACTTCCTTCATGGCTCATAGAAAAACGTGAAGATATGGATAAGTTCCTGGATGCTCAGCTTGAGAAACTGAACACCGACCATATTGATTACTATCTTATACACTCTCTGGTTGGTGATTTGTGGGACACTCTTGAAAAATTAGGTGTGGCTGATTTCCTTGACCATGCCAAAGCCGATGGTCGCATCATCAATGCAGGGTTCTCCTTCCACGGCGCATCAGAGGATTTTAACCGTATTGTAGATGCTTATGACTGGGACTTCTGCCAGATCCAGTACAACTATCTGGATGAAAAGAGTCAGGCAGGTAAAGCCGGATTGGAATATGCTGCATCAAAAGGTCTAGGTGTTATAATAATGGAACCTCTTCGTGGGGGAAGCCTTACAAAAACTGTACCAGAGGCTGTGGAAGAGATATGGAACGAGGCACCTATTAAAAGATCACCTGCAGAGTGGTCTCTGCGCTGGGTATGGAATCACCCGGAAGTAACAGTTGTTCTTTCCGGCATGAACGAGGAATCTCATATTGAGGAGAACCTAAGAGTTGCAGAACAGGCATTGCCAAATTCACTGACAGAAGAGGAACTGCAGCTTATAAAGAGAGTTGAAAACAAGTATCGTGAACTTATGAGAGTAGAATGTACCGGTTGCCAGTACTGCATGCCCTGTCCGGCAGGTGTGAATATCCCACTTTGTTTTGAGCTGTATAACAACCTTTACTTTGCGGATGATCCTGATGCAGTAAGATTCATGTATGCTGCACGTCTGGGTGGTGCTCTTGGAACAGGTGGAGGCGAGTTTGCATCTCAATGTGTCCAGTGCGGACAGTGTCTGGAGAAATGCCCTCAGCACATCGATATACCAACAGTTCTCGATTCAGTTGTAGAAGAACTGGAAGGGTCCGACCTTGAGCAGAGAGTTGCCATGGCAAAGGAGATGTTCAAGCAGGTATAATTCTGATGAGGAAATAAAGATAAAATGAATGATGGGCAGAAAAAGTTCCAAAAAAGCCTTTCTTCTGTCATTTTCAATGAATTAAATAAACTGACAAAAACACTGGATACCCGAACAGCCAATTTAGTGAAAGGAATCCCATTAGAGATCAAAATGAGATGATTACATGAAGGTAATAGCAATAAACGGAAGCCCTAGAAAGAACTGGAACACTGCAACTCTTCTTGAGCACGCACTCAAAGGAGCGGAATCCAGAGGTGCGGAAACAGAACTTGTTCACCTCTATGATCTGGATTTCAAAGGCTGTATCAGTTGTTTTACCTGCAAGAGAATAGGTGGTCAAAGCTATGGCACCTGTTCCATGAAAGATGGACTGACACCGGTCCTTAAGAAAATAGAGGATGCAGATGCCCTCATTCTTGGTTCTCCTATCTACTTAGGTGATGTTACAGGTGAGATGAGGTCCTTTCTGGAGAGATTATTCTTCCAGTATCTGGTGTATGATAAAGAGCATTCCGTCCTGTTTCAAAAAAAGATACCATCTGCTTTCATCTATACAATGGGTGTTAATGAACAGCAGATGGAAATGATGGGATATGAGTGTATTTTCAACAAAATGGAAATGCTTCTACAGAGATTTTTCGGATATGCGGAATCACTATACTCATTCGATACGTATCAGTTCGATGATTACTCCAAATACGTTTCAACTGCTTTCAATGCTGAAGAAAAAGCTAAAAGACGGGAAGAGGAGTTTCCGAAGGATTGTGCAAAAGCCTTTGAGATGGGAGTCAGATTCGCTGAAAAAGCATCTGAGAATCAAAAACTATAGACAGGAAATAATGTGGAAATCAGAATCTTCAGGTTCAGTTAATTATATTAGCCATCCAATGCAGAAGTGAAATAAATGGATCTTAAAACTATATTAAATCAGCTGAAAAATAATGAACTTGATATTGAAACTGCAGAATCCGATATCCGTTCAATGGGCTATGTCCCGGTCACAGACATTGCCAAAATAGATATCTTCCGCAAGCATCGTACAGGTATAATGGAAGCCATCCTTGCAGAAGGCAAGGACCCTGCAGATGTTGTAGAAATTGCAAAAGCACAGGTAGCTGCAACTGGAAGAGTGCTTATCACAAGACTTAGTGAAGGTCACAGAGAGATGATCGAGGCTATGTTCAATTCCGATAATCTTGAGTGGGACCTTCATTCAAAAGGTGTTGTAGTTCACAACGGCACTCCTGTACCAAGAACCGGAGGAGTTGTTGCAATAATCACAGCTGGTACCGCTGATATTGATGCGGCTGAAGAAGCAAGGATGGTTGCTCATGAAATGGGCTGCGAGACCATTGCCATCTATGATGTAGGAGTTGCAGGCTTCCACAGGCTGGTATCCGAAATGCAGGTTCTCAAGGACAAGAAACCGGACTCCATAGTAGTGGCAGCAGGAAGAGAAGGAACCCTGCCAACTGTTGTTTCAGGCCTTATGGATGTACCGGTAATTGGCCTTCCGGTTTCCACAGGTTACGGAGCTGGTGCAAAAGGTGAGGCTGCACTGCTTTCCATGCTTCAGTCATGTTCTGTGCTTTCTGTCGTTAACATAGATGCAGGATTTGTAGCAGGTTCCTTTGCTGCAAGGATCGCTAACAGGGTTGCAGAAGCAAGGAACAATGAATAAGAAATGCATCTTATAGTAGTGTTACAAATTGAAACGTTCTTATTTGAAATTTGAAACTTAAAACTTAAAATAATAATCTGGAATGAATAAAATGAAATCCCTAATATTCGATCCATTCTCCGGTGCCGCCGGTGATATGATACTGGGAAGTCTCATTGACCTTGGAGCAGATGCTGCAAAGATATGTGAAATCATCGAATCTGCAGTTGATGTGAAAGTGTCTGTTGACAGGGCAAATAAAAGAGGTATATCAGCCACCGATGTTAAGATCCATGTAGCACACGAGGAACATTCCAGACATTATCATGAACTTGTAGATATAATCAAGTCAGCAGGACTTCATCCACAAATAGAAAAAAGTGCTCTTGATGTTTTTGCCATCATGGCAGAAGCTGAGTCTAAAGTACATGGAGAGTCACTTGAAACAATCCATTTCCATGAAGTCGGACAGAATGATGCACTTGCAGATGTTATCGGTTCCTGTGCAGCGCTCCATGAGATCGGAGCCGAGGCGATATTCTGCACACCTGTAAACGTTGGCGGCGGAAAGGTAAAAGCTGCACACGGACTTATGGCTGTTCCTGCACCTGCAACACTTGAAATTCTGCGCTCAGGGAATCTCTCATCATATGGTTCCGGCAAGAGAGAACTTCTCACACCAACAGGTGCCGCTTTACTATCTTATTTTGCAAAGCCCGTTGATAATCTGCCAAAAGGAAAGGTTCTTTCAATTGGATACGGTGCAGGTGATGCTGATACCGAAGACCCGAACGTTCTCAGAAGTATGCTGGTCGAAATGGACGATATTCTCACCAAAGACCAGATAGAAGTTCTGGAAACCAATGTTGATGACGTCACCGGAGAGGTTCTTGGGAACCTGTTCGACAAACTCCTTGCAGCAGGTGCAAGGGATGTTGCCATCACACCAACTATTATGAAGAAAGGCAGGTCAGGCCATATAATCAAAGTTATCACAAAATCCCAGAACAGCGAACGTGTTGCAAGGGAAATTATGAAAGAGACCGGCACACTTGGAATTCGTGTAATCCCAACGGTACATCGTTTTGTAGCTGATCGCAGGATGGATGAAGTGACTATCCAGCTTAAAGGCGAGGAATTTAGCAGTGCCATAAAGATCGCACAGGATAAAACAGGCGAAATACTGCATATTTCAGCGGAGTATGAGGACTGCCGGAAGATTGCTGATAAGGTAGGACTGCCGCTTAAAGAAGTGATTCGCAGGGTTGAGGAAGAGGCGTGGGGGAAGTTTAGTTAATTTTAACTTAGGTCTACCACAAACAATCTAAACCATCCCGGCAATTAGGAGTTCAGATGATAGACGACGTTGTGAAGTTATTCAAGGAAATGGACAGCAAAGACCTGCGTATACTTGCAGGTATCGAGATAGGCATGAAACACTTTGAATGGGTGCCTGCTGAAGATATAATGAAATACACTCGCCTTTCACACTCAGACCTTGAGTTCAAACTTAAAAAACTAATCAGGAACAACATGGTGATCGGTACCAATCAGCCATATGAGGGTTACCAGATATACTTTGATGGCTATGATACACTTGCTCTTAACACACTCGTAAAAAGAGGAACGATCAGCGCCATTGGTGACGAGATTGGTGTTGGGAAGGAATCGGTTGTTCATGAAGCTGTCAAGGAACCTGAACTTTCCTTTGGTGAGCCACAGGGAGTCATACTCAAATTCCACAGAGAAGGTAGAACCAGTTTCAAGAGCGTCAAAAGAACCCGATCCCATCTTGAAGGAAAAGAACATTTTTCATGGATCTATGCAGCCAGACTAGCAGCGAAAAGAGAAGCTGCAATCATAAAAGAACTCTACCCGGATGTATCTGTTCCAAAACTGCTGGACAACAATCGTCATGCACTTGTCATGGACGTAGCAAAAGGAACGCTTCTCTACAAAACAAAACTTGAAGACCCTGAGTGGTTCCTGAATGAGATTCTCAGACAGGTGGCTCTTGTCTATGAAAAAGGTTACATTCATTCCGACCTCAGCGAATACAACATCTTTGTGAATGAGAATGGAGTCCAGTTCATTGACTGGCCACAGTACGTTGAAGTCAGCCACCCACATGCTGAAGAACTACTTGAAAGGGATGTAACTAACGTCCTGAAACACTTCAAACGCAAATACCAGATAGACAAAGACACTAAAGAAATTATTTCAGAGATAATGAATAACTGAAGCTGAAAATCGCCTGTAGTCATTCATATATCTTATTAGTAACATAAAATAAACTGTATGCAAAACGGGGTAATTTACGGTATTGACATAGCAAAAGGTTCATCCCGTGCTCAGGAAGTTCCCAAATATGCCGTTGCCGTACTCAGGGACGGGGAAATAAGCCATTATACAATGGTCAGGCTTCACAGGATACTGCGGATGCTGAACATGGACAGACCGGATTACATTGCAGTAGACAATATTTTTGAGCTTGCACCAAACAAAAAAGCACTTATTCATTTACTTGAAAAGCTCCCGGATAACACCAGACTTGTACAGGTAACAGGCGGGATACACCAGAAACCACTACTCCGGCTTGCACAGGAACACGGACTTTCCCTTAACCAGTTTGACCCTGTACAGGAAGCTGAAACCTGTGCCATACTTGCAAGTCTTGGTGTGGGTGAAGAAGTTTCCCTTTTTGAAGATATCACGCGTATTAAAGTCAGCCGTGCCCGTTCCCTTGGAAGAGGAGGCTGGAGCCAGAACCGCTATCGCAGGAAAGTTCATGGAGCAGTCAAGGAAAAAAGCAGGGAAATAGAGAACATACTGCGCAAATTCTCCCGGGAGACCGGGTACACATATACAGAACGTATTACCGAAGGTTTTGGAGGATATGTCAGGGCTGAATTTACCGTAAAGGCAAGACGAGAGAGAGTACCGGTTAAACCATCTTCAAATGCTGATGTGCAGGTCACAGTAAAAAGTGTTGAAAGGGACAAGATCCAATACATACCCCTTAAGAAAACAGGAAGAAAGTACACCATTGTTGGTATTGACCCCGGAACTACCGTGGGAATTGCAATTCTGTCACTTGATGGGGAACTTCTGCTCTCTGAGAGCATTCGTGGAATCTCACATGATGAAGTTGTCAGGAAGATAGCCGAATATGGCAAGCCTGTAATCGTTGCCACAGATGTCTATCCCACGCCTTCAGCCGTCGAAAAGATCCGCCGCAGTTTTAATGCAGTTGCATGGAGTCCGGGAGGGGAAATAAGAGCAGAAGACAAAATTGCTCTTGCCAGAACTTTCGGATATTCCAATGACCATGAACGTGATTCACTTACCGCAGCAATTGCAACCTATAAATCTTACAAGAATGTCTTTTCCAGGGTTGAAAAAAGAGCACCAAAATATCTCAATACGGACAGTATCAAATTCCATGTTATAAACGGAGATTCAATAGAAGAGGCTATTGAAAAAGTAGCTTCGGAATCAAAGATTCAGGTACGTGTCAAACCTGAACCGGAACCTGTAAAAGAAGAACTTACAGACACAGATGAACTTGTAAAGAAACTCCGTGAGGAACTCAGGCAGAAGAATTCACAGATAAAGCAGCTCAAAGAGTATGTTTCTGAAATCAAGTACGAATCCGGGCAGAAGGACAAGACCATAGAAAAACTAGAGATGCGTATCAATAAATTCAAGAATTCCATTTACAAACAGATTAAGAGGGAAAAGGAGATACAGATAAGGGATACTGAGATCGAGCGTCTCAATAAAGAGCTTGCAAAGACCCGGAAGAATCTTAAGAACCAGCGCAGGCAGAACAAACGCCTTAAACAGATACGCAAAAAGGAAGTTAAGGGCGAAGGTCTTCCTGTCAAAGTTATATCTGCCTTTACAAGGGAAGCAATTCAGCATACAAAAGAACTCTACGGAATCAAAGAGAACGATGTTGTTTTCCTCAAAGACCCAAGTGGCGGTGGACCAATAACTGCTTCGCTGCTTGCTGAATCAAAAGTGAAAGCTGTGCTTATAACTGAAGATATGCCTCATGCTGCACTTGAATCATTTTATGATAACGATGTACCGGTTTTGAAAGATATCCAGATCCACCGTGTTGGAGACCTGGCTTCAGTTGACCCGGATATCCTTGAAAGTGCCATTGAGATATGGCAGGAAGGGGCTGAAAAGCGTCGCCATGAAAAAGAGCAGGAACAATTCCAGTCCATTCTTGATGAATACAGGAGTGAACGTAGAAGAGGTCTTGCATGATCCGTTCATCACTTCTGCTTGCCGGTGGACTTGGCACCCGGATGAATGGCAGGGAAAAAGCCCTGATGGTACTTGAAAGTAGTACTCTTCTGGAGCGTTCGCTTTTCGTTTTAGATGATGTATCGGATGAAGTGATAGTCTCACTGCGGGATGAAGAACAGGTTCTGGACTTCTCACCTTATCTTCATGAAAGAAAGATAGTCACTGACAGGATCAGAAATGCAGGTCCTCTTGCCGGAATGCTCGCGGGTTTTAAGAGAGCGGATGGTGACTATGTTTTTACTGTTGCATGCGACATGCCATATCTGAACAGGACACTAATTGATATGATGTTCGACATGGTGGGTGAGCATGAGGCGCTCATACCGATAAGCGAATATGGTAGAAAAGAAACGCTTCATGCGGTGTATAAAAAAGATGCCATGCTTGCAGCAATTGAAAGTGCTCTTGAAGAAGGCAGCAGAAGCATACTATCGCCGGTATCGTTTCTTGATGATGTAATCTATCTTGATTCCGAAGTTATAAGAACGATAGACAGAGACTTTAAAAGTTTTGTTAACGTTAATACCCCGGAAGATATGCTGAAACTGGAATGATAATCCATTAAATAACCCTGATTATCATGTATCTTATGTTCCTGCAGGATGTGTCTGAATGATAGATAATGGAATTGTTATTGAAAAAGCGATCTGGAGAATTGCCGATGAATATGGGTTCGATGTCAGAACAGTGGAAGATGCTATCAATTTCTCGGAAGTTCCGCTGGACCTTGAGAAACTGGTCGGTGAAGGAATTTTCTGTTTCAGGGGACCAAGCGAGAATGTAAAGTACGATAACGCGTCCATTTGTCTTTCTAACAAGATACTGGCCAATAAAGGTGTTGCGCAAATATTGATCCCTTTGATCTGTAACAGAATACGCAATTGGGATCATGAAGATATCGAAGTTCTGCTATCTGATCTGAAGAAAGTTATCACAATAATGGAACTGAATCCTGATGACTATCCTGGCCTGCAGAAATGCAGTATTGATCCAAAAGACCTGCCTAGTGAAAAAATACCGGATGATATCAAAGAAAAATGTCAGGTGTGGGCAATGGATAAAAAAGGTATGTGTCTTGTGGGAATTGACGCCAACAAATTAATGCATATAGATGATATTCGAAAGGCTGCATCGGGTAATTGTTCTTAGGATTTACATAGAGAATAAACTAATCACTGTTTATACTTCATATGCATATTAAGTTATTTTTTTTATTATTATGACAATATATACTTCTTATAATTCCGAATAATTTCGATAACTTAATTAATATGTTATGTACATTAGGGAAAAGTAAAAAGAGAAAATTGATTGCCGTAAATGTGATATTGTGTTAGTGTATTATAACTAGTTCTGGAGTTGGTTGGTTGAATGGATTCTGATACGCCGGAAGAATGGTTCAAATTAGCATTTGATGCAGATGATCCGGAAGAAAAAATCGAATATTTTTCACTTATCCTTGACCATAATGATTTGGACCCGGACCTATGGAGTAATGAAGCGCTTGCGCTGGTCTGGAACAATAAGGGAATAGCGCTTTTTTTTCTTGGACGGGATAAAGAAGCCCTTGAATGCTTCAAAATGTCTGTCCGTCTTAACAAAAATGATGTTGATGTCTGGTGCAACATGGGAATCATTCATTTTAACATAGGTAACCATGAAGCTGCAATCAAATGTTATAACCGCATACTAAGACTTGATCCCTCAAATGAGAATGCCTGGGTAAACAAAGGCGATATTTTAGGCGTAATGGGAATGCACAATGAAGCTATCGAATGTTACAGTAAGGTCCACAAGGAGATCGAGCTTGACAACAAGTTTGCAGTTGTGTGGAATAAAAAAGGTCTTGCTTATTTTGGTCTTGGAAAATACGAAGATGCAGTTGACTGTTTCAACAGGGTTCTCAAGATAGACCCCGAACATATTGATGCAATAGAGAACCTTAAAGCTGCAATGTCAAAAGTAAAACAGATCAACGAGGAGATAAGTTATTCAGACCCCTCGTGCCTGTAAAAAATAATTAATTTAGAACCTGTTTTTCAGAATACTCTGAATATGTGATCATACAGTGAAACGTTCTCCCAGTTCAGGAGCGTAGGCTTTCACACCGACCTCTTCACTTATCCAGTCTGCAAATCCTTCACAGTTATCACCATGCATGGTAAATACATGCTCAGTTCCCCTGTCACAGAAATCCTTTACCATTTCCTTAAGCTCTTTATCACCGGAATGAGCAGAGAAATCATATTGCTCGATCTTTGGTTTCAGGTGCTGGATAACTCCGTCATTATCAATAATACCAGTATCCATAGCCATTCTGCCGTTGGTGCCTTCTACCTGATAACCTGTAAGTATGATCTTTGATTTTGGATCCTTGTACTTCTTATTTATATAATGCAATACAGGGCCACCATTCAGCATTCCGGCCGTTGTAACAATGACAGAAGATTCAAGATGGACTGAATCTCTTTTTCTTCCTGAAACGGTTGTTGCGTTATCAAACGCCTTCTTAAGGTGTGTTGGATTCCTTATATAATCCATGTGTTTTGACATTATCTTGTATGCATGAACTCCCATGCCGTCAACATAAGCCCTGATTCCGTGGGCGTCCAGAAGCATCAGTATCTCCTGGGTCCTTCCGATTGCAAAGGCAGGAACAATAACCGTACCACCTATATCCAGAGTGTCCATTACAGAATCTATGAACTGCTTTTCAACTTCCCTGCGAGGAGGGTGCTCATCACCAAAATAAGTGCTTTCAGTTATAAGAACATCAGTATCCGGAAATTCAACTGCACCGGAAACAAGTCTTGTGTCTGCTGTATTTATGTCACCTGTATAGTACAGACTTTTGCCTTCTTTATCTTTCAGGAATATAGAAGATGCACCAGGTATGTGTCCGGCATCGAACAATTCAACATCATACCCGTGAGTATGGAATGGCATACCAGTATCAACTTGCCTGGTTTTGTGCGCGAATTTTGTAAGTTCTATGGAATCATAGGCAGGCATTTCACCTTCTCTTTCAGCAATCCTCAGGGTATCCTGAGCCAGCATATATGACAGATCAAAAGTAGGTGGTGTCATGAAAACATCGGGCTCAAGGTCCATAAGATTAGGAACTGCACCTGAATGGTCAATATGTGCATGAGAAACAAGAACTGCCTGAGGTCTTGATCCGTTCACAGGATATTTTACCAATTCTCCCGGAGAAACTCCGTAGTCCATCATTATTTTTTCATCAACCAAAACTGCCGATCTTCCGACCTCTCTACATGCACCCTTGAATTCCAGTTCCATTTTAACCTGTCTCCTTTCAGACAATATCTGATTGCCATGTTTTTATTTTCTTGACAGGTATACTTGTAGCTTTTGCAAGTTCCAGTGCATCAGCTTCACATAATTCATCGACACTACAGATACCGGCATCTGCAAGTTTCTCCGCGGTGACCTTGCCAATACCTGATATATCATTAAGTGTCTTTGGCTTTTCCTTGTCAGAAGACTGCTCTTTCTGCTTTTGTTTCTCTTCTTCCTGTGTCTTTTGCCACTCTATGAAATTACACTCCGGACAACCAAGGTTCCAAGGCCTTTTTCCGGCATTAATGATACGTATATGGTACAGGCCATGATCCTCACACAGTTTGTCTGTGACAATAACCTGCCCCATCTTTGGAAGCGGTAGTGAGAAAGTACAATCCGGGTAGCCTTCACAACCTATGAAACGTCCTCCACGCTTTGACCTCATTACCATTAGATTTGAACCGCATTCAGAACAAACACCAATTATTTTGTCCTCACGCAAACCTGCACGTAGTGACTCACTTATATCATCCTTGTTCTTTCCAAGCTCATCGAAAACAAGCTCCAGCATCTCTCTGGATTCATTCAGGACTTCATCCTCTGGTATATCACCTTCGGCTATCCTGTCCATGTCAGCTTCAAGCTTGCTGGTCATATCAGGTTTGGATATAGTAGGTGCGAACTTCTCAAGTGTGTCCACAACTGCAACAGCAGTCTTTGTAGGTTGCAGCGGGTTTCCATGTACATAAGCCCTTGAATAAAGCTTACTGATAATATCGTGACGTGTAGCCTTTGTACCAAGTCCCAGCTCTTCCATGATCTTGATGAGTCTGCCCTGACCATATCTTCCGGGAGGTTGTGTTTCCTTTGCCTCAACATCTATCTTGAGCACGGAATGGACATCGGCTTCTTCCATTTTTGGAAGCAGTCTGTCCTCTGGTGCGTTGTAATGATAGTACCATCTCCATCCAGGTTCCACAAGCCTTGCACCATTTGCCTTGAATTCCTCACCTTTGATATCATACTTCGACCTGATGGTCTCCCATATTGCAGGGTCGGCAAAGGTTGCAAAGAAACGCCTGACAACCATTTCGTAAAGTTTCCATTCCTGCTCGTTCATCTCGGATTTCTTGGCAAGGGATGCAGGGAAGATTGGCGGGTGATCTGTTGTTTCTTTCTTACCCTTTGTAGGAACAAGTTCTTTCTTCTCAAGAAGTTTAAGAGCATATTG
Source organism: Methanolobus vulcani (assembly GCF_900100715.1). Taxonomy (GTDB): domain Archaea; phylum Halobacteriota; class Methanosarcinia; order Methanosarcinales; family Methanosarcinaceae; genus Methanolobus; species Methanolobus vulcani. The sequence continues at coordinate 447,051 of NZ_FNCA01000001.1, forward strand.
TTTGAATGCCCCTGTCTTGAATATCTCTATCTGTGCTCTCAGGTCAATAGTATCAGGATAAACTGTGTTATCTGTCCTTGGATATGAGATGAAACCGTTAGTGTAAAGTGTCTCAGCAATTCTCATGGCATTAGCTGCAGTAAAGCCAATTGAACTTGCTGCACTGATAAATTCAGTAGTGTTAAAAGGTGTTGGAGGTTTGTCTGTTTTCTCGGAAGTGGTCAGTTCAGTTACCGTTGCATTATCACCAATGGAGATCTTATCCATTGCAGCATCAACTTCTGCTTTCTCCCAGAACCTCTTTGTGCGGTGCTCAACCTTGAACTCTTCACCGTTTTTGCTCTTAAGCATGGCTGAGAGTTCCCAATATGGCCGGGGAATAAAGGCTTCTCTTTCTTTTTCACGTTCAACGATAAGTGCAAGTGTCGGAGACTGGACCCTACCAACTGACAGGAACATCTTTCCTAAACGTCCGGCTGCAAGTGAGATATAGCGAGTTAGTGATGCACCCCACACAAGATCGATGACCTGACGGGAATGTCCGGCATCTGCAAGATTGAAATCCACATTTGTAGGATTTGAAAATGCAGCATCGATAGCTTTGGGAGTTATTGCACTGTAATGTACACGGTCAAAAACAACATCTGGATTTACCTGCTTGATGATATCAAGGGCTTCAGCTCCAATGAGTTCTCCTTCTCTGTCGTAGTCAGTTGCAATAGTGACTTTTGTAGCTTCCTTTCCAAGTTTTTTAAGTGCGGATACGATCTTTACCTGAGTTGAAGCTGTAATGATCTCTGCCCCGATGAGTTCATTTGCCTCCACCTTCTGCCAGTTATTATACGCCTTAGGAAAGTCCAGTTTCACAATGTGACCACTAAGACCAATGAATACTTTTTTCCCCTCTTCTGATTCGTATTCATAAGTATCTACCCCACTTACACGAACCTGTTTTATTTTTTCTGATGCCAGAATTGCGGCTATTCTTTTTGCTGCAATGTGCTTTTCTGCTATGATGAGATGCATGTTATCTCCGTGAATCTTGATATTGTGCGATAGTATGCAAAACGATCAAACGCTTGTTTGATCTGAGACTTTCGATAGAAAATCTTTATTTTTACAGTGTTATTTAATGATAAATCTAACAAACATTCTTCTAAATATATCTATCGCAAATACATCGCAAACAATATAGAAAAGGGCTTTGAAGAAAATAGCATCAAGCAAAGCTGTTTAATAAAACAAGATATGTGTATACTTGCACAGTAAAAACAAAAAAGATAAGATAATAACATTTCCTGCCCTATTAAGAGACAGGAAATGTCCAATCCTTTCCATCCACCAGAAAAGGTTAGTCTCTTCTCTGCATAAGTTCGATATCTTCCATTATGGCCTGCAGGTCATCCTCGTGCTCGATCTCATCGGTAAGGATCTGTAACACGATCTCATATGTTACCGGGTCCTTGTCCTTGACCTTGCCAAGAATTGAATTGTATACCTGGATAGCACACTGTTCACCTTTGATGTTCTGCTCAAGGATCTTCTTGACGAAAGGATCTTCAGGAGACTCGTATCCACAGTTACTTAATTTCTCCCAGTCCTTTGGTGAAAGCACAGGCGTTCCACCAAGCTGAATTATCCTGTTGGATACCATATCTGCATGGCGAAGTTCATCAGTAGCATGCTGGATAAGTTCAGCTACGGCAGCTTCTCTCATCGGACCCTTAATGACTTTTGCACCAATCCAGTATTGGTAGTATGCAAACCACTCATCTGCAAGTGCTTTGTTCAGTAATTCTATCAATTCATCGACATCTAAACCTAAGATTTCCACACCTTTTGTTCCCATGATAGGTCACCTTTGGATTATATCTTTACTTATCTATTTAAGACTGTTTCTTCAGGCACATGAACCAGTCGAGGCAGTACTTTCCTTCTTCCTTGCTCTCGACTCTCTCCTTTGCAGTACCGCATGATCCTGGAGGTGGGATTATTACGTCATCGCCGGGCTGCCAGTTGGCAGGTGTTGCGATGTTTTCTGCATCGGCTTTCTGTATTGCTGTAAGCAGCCTCTTGATCTCATCCATATTCCTACCATTGGACAATGGGTAGTAGAGGATGGCCCTGATGGTTGCCTTTGGATCAATAATGAAAACTGCTCTGACAGCCTGTGTTGTGGAGGCGTTTGGCTGTACCATGCCGAATTTCTTTGCAACTTCCATCTTAAGATCTGCAATAACAGGGAATGTAACTTCTACATCCTTCATGCCCTTGTATTCGATCTTCTCTTTGATGGTGCGCAGCCATGCAATGTGAGCATAGATACTGTCAATGGACAGTCCGATAAGTTCTGTGTTGAGTGCTTTGAATTCATCCTGCATTGTTGAGAATGTCATGAACTCAGTTGTACATACAGGTGTAAAGTCTGCAGGGTGGCTGAAAAGAATTACCCACTTGCCCTTGTAGTCTTTAGGGAAGTTGATCTCTCCGGCGGTTGTCTCTGCTTTAAAGGTTGGTGCTGCGTCTCCGATAAGTGGCATTGTTACAATTTCTTCTTCCATATTACTCCATCTCCATACATTTCTTACAAATTCCGTAAAAGTTAGTGTCTGCTGATTCTATTCTGAAGTCATCTATCTGTTCTGCTATTTTCATAGCATAGTCGCTAAGCTCTTCTGACTGGTAGTCTGTTATTTCTCCGCATTCGAGGCATATTGTGTGGTGGTGAGGCACCAGATTCGCTTCGAACCTTGAAACCCCCTTGACATTCACCTCCTTTATCAATCCCTTTTCAGCAAGGAACTTCAGGTTATTATAAACTGTAGCTTTGCTAATACGTGTGAGCTTTTGTCTTACTCCCTCATAGACATCATCTACAGTTGGATGACCATCAAATTCCTTGAGGAACTCCAGGATCTCGATCCGCTGGTTTGTATATTTGATGTCTGCTTGTTTCATGTTTGACCACTTTCCGCTTTTTCTGGTTTCTAACATATCTTATGTAAGAACAGATTCTAAATAAGAATTGTTATTATTTAAACTTTGTTACTATTTAGGATAAAAACCTGTTTGGCACTATATATTTGAAGATATAATGCTAAAAAACCAGACCAGTAAGCAAGAATGAATTCATTTGAGCAAGTTACTTATGAGATAATTAGCAGATTACTAGCAAATAATCATCAAACTCCCGGAGAAATAAAATGAGTAAGAACAGGATAATTTCATGGAATGTGAATGGTATAAGGGCAGTTCATAAGAAGGGATTCCTTGATTGGTTCAATGAAGAGAGACCTGATATACTCTGTATCCAGGAAACAAAGGCCCACAGGGAACAACTCCCGGCAGACCTTCTTGAAATAGATGGTTATTACAATTACTTTGCATCTGCCGAGAAAAAAGGCTACAGTGGAGTTGCACTTTACACCAAAAAAGAACCTGTGGATATAAAATGTGGCTTTGGAATTGAAAAGTTCGATAGTGAAGGACGCACACAGATAGCAGATTTTGGAGATTTTGTGCTCTTTAATATATACTTCCCAAATGGCAAAGCATCTGATGAAAGACTTGCATACAAAATGGAATTCTACGATGCTTTTCTTGAATATGCCAACACACTCAAGTCAAGAGGCAAAAGGATAATCGTCTGCGGAGACGTGAACACTGCACACAAGGAAATCGACCTTGCACGCCCAAAAGACAACGAAACTGTATCCGGTTTCCTGCCAGAAGAACGCGCATGGATCGATAAACTACTTGACAATGGGTATGTAGATACTTTCAGAATGTTCAACGAGGAACCTGAGAATTATACCTGGTGGAGCATGAGGACTAGAGCCAGGGAAAGAAACGTTGGCTGGAGAATTGATTACTTCTTCGCAAGTGATAATGTGAAAGATAACATCAAAGATGCATTCATACTACCTGACGTAATGGGTTCGGACCACTGCCCGATAGGGATCGATGTTGAGTTCTGATCCAGATTCCAAACTCGGAAATAACTATTGTTTTTCACTGATGCTGTCCAGGGCGATCCTGACAGCATCCTTCGGGTCACTTGCTCTGATGGTACCTTCTATTTCCCATTTTGACTGCAGGGTCACCACTGTTTTGCCCATTTTCAGTGAATGTGCTATCTCCGAAAGAGTGCCATATTCACCGCCTAAAGCTATAAGAGCGTCAGCTGAGCGTGTAATGATCACATTCCTTGCATGTCCCATTTCAGTGACTATGGCAATATCAATATAGGGATTTGCACTTTTGCGGTTGTCTCCCGGCAGAAGACCAACAGTTGTTCCGGATTCTTTTTTTGCACCTCTGGCAGAAGCTTCCATTACTCCACCAAGTCCGCCGCATATAAGAAGTGCATCGTTTCTGGCAATCTCAGCACCTACTTCTTCAGCCAGGTTTTCCAGTTCCCTGTCACATGAACCCGCACCAATCACTCCAATTTGTATCATTGAACACCAAACCCCCAATTAACTTATTTTTTACATATATTCACTTTGTATCCGTAGAATATCTTTACTGTCCCTGGCCTGAGAATATTCCTCCAGAGGCTCATGATTTAGCTCAAGAAAAGTGTGTCCCCAGTTGAACTTGGACATTATTTTCTCTGCCTGCTGCTTGTTCCCAAGAATATAAAGTGCAGCGGCAAATGCTTCCACAGATGTCAGTTTGAATGGTCTTCCGAAATTTACCGGATTTGCGGCTACAAGGTAAGGCAGTGCACGGTGTTCAAGTCTCATTTTGAGGAGCTGCGGGAACACTCTTTCAACTTCCTCCCAGGAGCAGTCCAGCACAGTAATACCCTTTTTGGAGTTATCCTCAGGTGAGAGGGCTTTTTGGGCCATCGGGTCAAGTAAAATAGATCTCGAAGGAATTCTCTCGATCTTCTCTGAAAGATCCACAAGTCCGAATTTTGCCATTTTCTTACCTGTACACTTTTTTGGATCGCATTGTTTGGCATGGTATAGGAAGAGTTTTATGTCTTTTTCATCAGCTTGAATCATGTGGGAAAAAGCGTCATGATGCTATAAATTCTTGTTCTGTGAATAATTTAACACTGCAATAATATAGATATGTATTTATATTTTTAAGTAGTATTTTGAGATGATTATACATTATTTACATTAACTGAATATGATCGCCATTTGAATGGTACATCAACTGCGATCATTAATCGAGGCATTTTATGACAGCAATAATTTTCACAATCGTCTCAGGGAAGGGTGGTGCAGGCACAAGCACTGCTGCTATAAATCTTGGTGCCGCTCTGGCAGGGTTCGCAAAAAAAACTCTGATCATCGATGCTGATGTAGGGATGCCCACCATTGGACTGATGTTGGGGCTTGAAACTTCAAAAGGAACTATCCACGAAGTACTTGCAGGCAAAGTAGAGCTTAGTGAAGCCGTTTATGACGGACCAAATAACATGCACATACTCCCTGGGAGCATCTCACTTCAGGGTTTTGTGAATGCAAATACAGAGATACTTGCAGACATTGTGGAAAGTGTCAAAGAAAAATATGATTATATCATAATTGATTCCCCTACCGGAATAAACAAGAATTCACTACTGGCAATATCCCTTGCTGATGAAATTATCCAGCTTGTCAATCCGGACATAGTATCGCTTGCCGGTGCAATGAAGATCAAAGCGATCAGCGACAATATGGGCAAGCAGTTCAGGGGATTGTTGCTTAACAGGACAGGTGTTACCCAGAATGAAATTAGTTCAGAGCGGATAGAAACTGCCCTTGGGCTCAAAATACTGGCAACATTACCAGAAGAGAAGAATGTGAAGAATTCACTTGCATTCAAATCTCCGATCGTCATCAAATATCCGGCTTCTCAGGTAAGTGTGAACTTTAATCGCCTTGCTGCCGAAATTGCAGGTATCAAAGTATCAGTAGAAGAACTGTCCCGTGAAGAGCCTGAAAAGAAAAAGAAAGCAAGAAAATTCTCACTTGCAAAGAATAAGAACTGATCCGGGTGAGAATATGCAAACTCCATCGGAAATGACTGAGCTGAAAAAGAATGGGATGATCATAATTACTGGGGTTGGTAATTTTGAGCATAGATAACACTTCTGATAACCGGACAGATGCAACAGAAAATGCAGATGAGATCGATTCATCTCTTCAGCCTGAAAGTGAAACATCTGAAATTGAAGACTTCCTGCGGGAAATAAAAGAAAACGATGTTAGATCGGACTCCTCAGGAGAGAATTCAGAAAATGACATATCACTGGATGACATACCCGTAAAAGAACCTGCAGAAGATGCGATCCAGGAAGATGGTCTTGCAGATGATGTCGATAATTCTCAAACTGAAACTAAAGAGATCTCACCTCAAGAAGAAGCAACATTGATAAAAACAGAATCAGATACTGCTGTTCCCGAAATTGTTGAAGATGATGTGCAGCAAGACGGGAGCGAGACTCTGGCAGTTGATGAGGATGATATAATAGGCGAACTTGCCGACCTTATCCTTCCTGATGCAGAGCCGGTAAATATCGAAGACCTGAAAAGTAAGATAGATGACGTTTATATCCCTTTATTCAGAGATAATGTAGAAGAAGAAAGGGATTCTTTCTGGAAGGACACTATTTCTGAACTATATAAAGAAGAACCCGTTGAAGAAGATATATTTACAGAAGAAGAGAAAGACTCTTCTATTCTTGACCGCATTACCAAGCTTTTCTCATCAAAGAAATCTCTCTATGAACCATACAATATTGTGGAACACGGACCAATAGTAGACCTTACGATGCCTGCGGACAGTCCTTTCAGAGAAGTTGAACTTTATGAGGTAAACCCACTCTATGCATATGTCAGAATTGCATATGACCCTGAATCACATGAATATCAATATCAGGCAATTGAACCTGTATTATCAGAAAAAGAACAGGAACTCCTTGATACTATAAAGTTGAAATTCATTGAAACCTTGGATGTGAACCTTAAGGAGATCTCCCGCAAAAATGCTGAGGACTACCTGAGAGAAAATGTAGCGAAATATCTGCAGGAATTCAAGATAGATATCTCACCGAGAAAACGTGAAAGAATAATGTATCACATTGTCCGTGACTATGTCGGATATGGAGAGATCGATGTGTTAATGAGAGACCCGAACCTGGAGGATATTTCCTGTGACGGACCTAACACTCCTGTGTATATCTATCATAAAGAATACAACTCGATCCCAAGTGACATTGAGTTCCCATCTGATGAGGTGCTGGATTCATTTGCCATCAGGATCGCACAGATATGTGGCAGACATATTTCAATTGCAAAACCATTGCTTGATGCTACAATGCCGGATGGTTCACGTATCCAGATGACCCTGGGACGTGAGATCACAACCCGTGGAAGTACTTTTACAATCAGGAGATTCAAGGATAACCCCATAACTCCAGCCAACCTTATAGAATATCATACATTCTCAACAGCCATGATGGCTTACATGTGGCTGGCTGTTGATTCAAGTAAAAGCCTGATATTTGCCGGAGGAACCGCTTCCGGTAAAACAACTGCCATGAATGCAGTCTCACTTTTCATTCAGCCGGAAATGAAGATCGTTTCTATTGAAGATACAAGAGAACTGAATCTTTCACACCCTAACTGGATCCCTGGTGTTACCAGACAGGCATTTGCAGGCGAGGATAAAGGTTCCATTGAGATGTATGAGCTTCTAAGAGCATCACTCAGACAGAGGCCTGAATACATCCTGGTGGGTGAGGTACGAGGAGCTGAAGCCTATGTGTTGTTCCAGGCAATGTCCACAGGACACACTACATTCTCAACAATGCATGCTGATTCCGTACAATCAGTAGTACACAGGCTTGAAAACCCGCCGATCAACGTACCGAGGATCATGATCCAGGCGCTTGACCTTGTAGCCATCCAGATACAGGTAAAGGTTGGTGATGAGCGTGTCAGAAGATGCAAGAGTCTAACTGAAATAGTTGGTGTTGATCCAAGGACCGGTGAACTGCTTACTAATGATGTTTTCGTATGGGATGCTGCGCGTGATATGTTCCAGTACTCCGGGCGCTCCTATATTATTGAAAGCGTGATGGAAAGCCGCGGATGGAGTGAAGAGAAAGTTCGTGACGAACTAAAACGGCGGCAGGACATACTTGAATGGGCTCGTGATAAGAATATAACTCATTTCAGAGACTTTGCGAAGATCGTTGTGGGTTATAATCGTGAACCGGAAATGATAATGAAACTCGTAAGGCAGGAATTGTATGGCTAATCCGTATTTTATTTTTGCTTACAACCTATTTGGAAAATACTATGAGAAAAAAAGGGTCGAGTTTTTCGGCCTGCGTCATAGTCTCCTTAAGAACAGAGTAGACATGGCTTTTGATGTGTACATGTCCGGTGCACTTCTAAGTTCAATACTTTCTGCATTTGTAGCATTGTTTGGAGTTTCTTTCCTTTTTCTTATATTTGGTGTACCTGAGGTAAAACCAACCAGAATCATGTTCCCTGGATGGATGGCACCATACCTCCAGTACAAATCGATTGTACTTGGAGTATTTTTCGGAATATTGTTCACAGCCCTTGTGTTTGTGATCATTTACAAGCTATTCCTTGTATATCCATCTATAATGGCAGGTGACAGAAAAAGAAGAATTGACAGCATGCTTCCATATGCCGTGAACTATATGTCGGCCATGTCTGGTGCCGGAGTTCTTCCGGTTGATCTGTTCAGATCACTTGCGAACAATGATATCTATGGAGAAATGGCAGTTGAATGCAGATACCTGGTGCGTGACCTGGAGATATTAGGTCATGACCTTGTGACAGCTATGAAGAATCTTTCTGTAACAACACCATCAACAGCTTTGCAGGATTTCCTGCAAGGAGCTATCACAGTCGTAACTTCCGGCGGACAGCTTGAACCTTACTTTGAAATCAAGACCGAACAGTACATTTTGGAGAACAGACAGAACCAGAAAGAATTCCTGGAAACCCTTGGCCTTCTGGGGGAAACATATGTAACGGCTTTTGTTGCCGGTCCTCTTTTCCTTGTGGTGGTGATATCCATTATGTCCATTATGGGTAATGCACAGCTTATATTCCTTTATGTGATCATCTACGCACTGATACCAATTGGTAGTATCATGTATGTTGTCCTTATCAGTACTCTAACTCCGGAGGCCTAAAATGAAGTTAGCTGATTTTTTGAGATTAAATGCAAAAGAAAATGAAACGCTGACGGAAGAAGAACTGATAGAATTGGAAGACAACCTGATCAACGCAAAAATGGAGGAAGCAACAAAGAATGTAGTGATAAAGGAATTCCTGAAGGATCCCTTAAAGACACTGTATAACTATCCGGAATACACATTCGCAATTAGTGTGCCTATTGCACTGGTTTTCTTTGTAATTGGTATGATTGCTACATGGGACACCCCTATAATAGATGATGTGATAATCTTTTCAGTGCTTATTTCCATTACACCTCCTGCGTTTACATTCCATAAGAAATACAAGAGGACAGATACAATCGAAGAATACCTGCCTACTTTCCTCAGGGACATTTCCGAAATGAGCAGGGCAGGACTTACCCTTCCAAGAGCAGTGAACACTGTTGCAAAAGGAGAATATGGCGCCCTTACAAAGGAAGTTCAGGCAATGGATGCATCAATGTCCTGGGGTGTTTCTTTTGAAGAATCATTACAGAACTTTGCAAAAAGAGTTCCAACTCCGATTATCGTAAGGTCAGTTTCACTTATCACACAGGCAAGCAAAGCCGGAGGTCGTGTTGCTTCGGTTCTAGAAGCTGCTGCCCGTGATGCAAGAGAAGTTAAATTACTGGAACGTGAGAGACGTGGTAATATGATGGTATATGTGGTCATCAGTTACATGTCATTCTTTGTGTTCCTTTTTGTTATAGGAATGCTCACATCCACTTTCGTACCGACCATGGCAGAAGCCGGAAAAGCTGCACAGGCAGCTGGAGCCGGAAGTCAGTTCATTGGTGCATTTGACCCGGCAAAATACACACGACTCATGATGCACACAGGAGTGATCCAGGGATTTATGAGCGGACTTGTGGCAGGACAGATGGGCGAAGGTTCTGTGTTCCAGGGTCTGAAACACTCTATCATCCTGACACTCGTAGCATGGATGGTATTTACTTTTGTGATCTAAAACCAAAAATATAATAAAATAAAATAATCAAAGGAAGGCTTATTCTATTTTGGAATAAGCTTCCAGTGCTTTTTTTCTTACATCTGTGAAAAGATCATTCTCATGGGAATCTATTCCCACAACCAGAGGACCGAAATTCTCTACCTTAAGTTCCCATACAGCTTCAGGCATCCCAAGGTCAAGCCAGTGAACTGTGGTTACTTTTTCAATGCTCATGGCTGCAAGGGCTGCACATCCTCCTGTGAATGCCAGATAGACAGACTTCCCCTTCATGGCTTCTGTTACGTTATCCATGCCACCTTTCCCCACAAATGCACGAACGTCATGGATATCAAGGAGAGCCGGTGTCATTTTTGACATCCTTGCACTGGTGGTTGGTCCGGCAGCAACAACTTCCCAGCCATCATCTTTTCCCTTCATGAGAGGACCGCAGTGATATATTACCGCACCTTCAAGGTCAAATGGAAGTTCTTTCTTTTCCTCTGCCATTTCAAGAATTCTTGCATGGGCTTCGTCCCTTGCAGTGTAAACAGTCCCGTTGAGATAAACAATGTCACCTGCATTTAGTTTATCAACATCTTCTTTTTTCAGTGGTGTATTTAGCTTGTATTCCATTATTCATCACCACCCAGAACAACTGAAGCATGACGATTCGCCCAGCATTGAATATTTACCGCAACAGGAAGTGATGCTGTATGACAATGTGCTTTTTTAATGTGGACTGCTAAAGCGGTTGTTTTTCCTCCAAGTCCCATTGGTCCTATTCCCAGTGAATTAATGTCATCAAGGAGAACTGTTTCTTCTTCGCTCATCTCATCAACTTTCTCAAGCAGAGCTGACTTTGCAAGTCTTGCAGCTTTGTCAAATGAACCACCAATACCCACACCTACAACAACCGGAGGGCATGGTTTTCCACCTGCATTAAGGACGGTTTCAAGAACAAAATTACGGATGCTGTCCTTTTCAGTTGGATTGAGCATTTTTATTGCGCTCATATTCTCAGAACCTGCACCCTTCGGTGCCGCGGTTATCTTAATGCTGCTTCCATCAACAAGTTCGTATTTAATGTCAGGAATTCCGTTTCCAGTATTATTTCCGCTGTTGCTTCTGGTTAAAGGATCAACAGCATTTGGACGCAGTGGTATCGACCGAGTTGCTTTTTTCACACCTTCAAGAATTGCATCTTCCAGCCTGAAATCCATTCTGGCATCACGACCGAGTTCAACATAGAAAATCAATATGCCAGTATCCTGGCACATCGGTACTTTTTTCTTTGCTGCGATCCCTATATTCTTCAGGATAGCTTCAAGTTGCTCTTTTGCAACAGGAGATGATTCTTGCGATGCAGCTTTTTCTAATGCAACAACAACATCCTTTGGTAGTACGGTCTCAGCCTCTTCTAATATATCAACAACAGCAGATACAACAGTATCATAATCAATAGGATTTGACAAAAAAGATCACCTTTGGTGTGGTGCGGGAGAAGGGATTCGAACCCCCGAACGCCTGCGCGAGCAGATCTTGAGTCTGCCACCGTTGGCCACTTGGTTACTCCCGCATTTGAGATAAACGATACCACTATTGCCGTATTTATTATAAATTTAACTGTCGATTCATATGACACACTCAGCCTAAAAAGTATGCAGGAAATAAGCAGAAATATAAATTCAGTAACATATTTACTGAGTATGATTACAAATCGATGGAGTTAAATAGATAGGACATGAAATAAAGAGTATAGTGGTATACCAGTGATTAAGTATTATATTACTGGTCTATGTGGTACTAAAATAGAATGCAGGGGGCATACTATTAGACGGAGTAGGTTGGATATTACAATAGCCATTCTAAGAATTGCAATGGATGGTGCAAAAAAAACACAGATAGTTTACGGAGCGAACCTTAATTCAACAATTGCAAATAAATACCTTTCAAGGCTTGAAGAAAAACAGTTAATAGAGCAAAAAGGTAATCTATTTGTTACTACAGATAAAGGTAGGATGTATAGGGATATGGCCAGCGAACTGGATATCCGCTGACATTGACTTAAAGACTATTTTGGGATTTATAACATAATATATTTTTATATTTTTTCAGATAAAACCTAGTAACTGTGAGATTTTAAGGACAACGTTTGCCACGGTGTAGGTGACGCTGTTCACAAAACCCACGGGTTCAATAACAATATCACCGTTATCTTTTGCTTCGATGAAAGTTTCAAGCGGGGTATCTGAATCTATTATACTTCTTACAGTGGCTTCACTGGAACCAATGATCATGGTAGCATCAAATTCTGTATCTTTTGAAACTTTCTCAAAGGTCGTCACATATGCATTTTCAGTTACCGCCTTTATGTAGATCTCATCACCCGAATCAGCTACGATGACAAGTTTTATCACTTCATCCCCGAGCAAGCTCTTGAGATAGGAAGGCAAGTACTCTGTATTTTGGTTGTAATCATTGACCTTTATTTCAAGATCATTGAATATGTCCGCACTTGCTACCGGCATGAGCAACATCAGTAATATTAAAAGAATTATTATTTTTTTCATCTGCTTCCTCCTGCGTATGATACTTTTCTCATTGACAGAGTCTTGGATCAATGTAAACATCATAATTTACAATTTGTCTAGCAGCTGAATAAAAGACGGGATCAATGACCCGCATAGATACATACCATTTTCAGCCATATAGACCACCCTATATAGTACCAAATATATATTGAATACGATTATAGTTATAGTTGACTGTGTTTTATATATAAAAGACTCTTTTACAGGAAAACTGTTTTAAGAACATACGCATAATTGCATTTTCAAGAGGGCGATTTCTAATGGGTGAGATTGTAGTAAGCGATGCCATGAGAGACTATTTTGAAGGGCTTGAGTCTAATCTCCACAAGGAAATAGAAATTGCCAATCGTGCACGTTCCAGAGGCAGAGACCCAAAACCTCACATTGAGATTCCCCTTGCAAAAGACCTTGCAGACAGGGTGGAGAACCTCATTGGCGTGAAAGGTGTTGCAGAGCAGATCCGCATATTTGACGAGACTATGTCTCGTGAAGAAGGAGCTCTTGCTATTGGAAAAGCTGTTGCTGAAGGTGTCGTCGGTAAGTTTGATTCAAAGGAAGAGGCAATAGAAGCTGCAATCCGTGTGTCCGTTGCAATGCTCACTGAAGGTGTGGTAGCAGCACCAATTGAAGGAATTGATAAGGTCACACTTGGAAAAAACGATGACGGAAGCGAGTATATCAGGATATTTTATTCCGGACCTATACGCAGTGCAGGAGGTACAGCCCAGGCACTGTCTGTTCTTGTTGGTGATTATGTCCGCCGTGCAGTAGGGATTGAAAGATATAAACCACGAAAGGAAGAAGTTGAACGATACGTTGAGGAGATACTGCTTTACAGACGTGTGGCAACTCTTCAATATACTCCATCTGAAGACGAGATTAGACTTATCGTAGAGAATTGCCCCATATGTATAGATGGCGAACCCACTGAAGCCGAGGAAGTTGAAGGTTACAGGAACATGGACAGGATAGAGACGAACAGGGTTCGTGGCGGTATGTGTCTTGTACTTGCCGAAGGTCTGGCCCTGAAAGCCCCAAAAGTTTTGAAGCATGTTAATAAACTTGAGATGGACGGCTGGGACTGGCTCAACACACTCATAGCCGGAACAAAAAGTACAGACGATGATGACGGCGGGTTTGTAGGTGTCAAACCCAAGGATAAGTATCTCCGTGACCTGATAGCAGGAAGACCTGTATTCTCACACCCCATGCGACCAGGTGGTTTCAGGCTCCGCTACGGCAGGTCAAGGAATACATCCTTTGCTGCTGCAGGAATCAGTCCTGCAAGCATGTATATTATGGACAGCTTCATCGTTTCAGGCACACAACTTAAAGTTGAGAGACCTGGAAAAGCCGCAGGAATGGCACCAGTTGACAGTCTTGAAGGTCCGACCGTGAGACTGAGGTCAGGAGATGTAATAAGAGTTGATGACGAGCAGGAAGCCATTGAAATTCACCCGGAAGTCGAAGCTATAATTGATATTGGAGAGATTCTGATCAATTACGGAGATTTTCTTGAGAATAACCATCCACTTGTACCTGCATCTTATTGTTTTGAATGGTGGATACAGGAATTTGAAAAAGCAGTTGCTAATCCACCATACTCAAGAGATGAACTTAAATGTCCATCTCAGGAACTTGCGCTGAAGCTATGTGAAAAATATAATATTCCACTTCATCCGGCCCATACACATCTCTGGCATGATATATCTGTAAAAGAATACGAAACCCTTGCATCATTTATATCAGAGAATGGGATCATTTCTCAGGATTCAAGAATACTTGAACTTCCTCTTACTTTAACCAGAGATTCCGGTATAAAAACGATCCTTGAACATCTTCTTGTCCTGCACAGACTGACTGATGGACATATTGTTATCGAAAATCCTTTACCATTCATCAGATGTATGGGACTGGACACAGACCTTAAGAAAAAATGGACTGAATTACCGGAAGAACTTACAGAAACAGTACCATTGGTCAACAAACTCAGTGGACTGATCGTCAGAGAACGTGCGCCAATAAGGATTGGTGCAAGGATGGGACGTCCTGAGAAATCCAATAAGAGAAAAATGTCTCCTGCTCCTCATGTGCTGTTCCCCATAGGAGATTCGGCAGGAAATACACGTAAAATGGAAGCTGCGGCTGGCTATATATCATCGATGAACAGCAAGGTAGGGCAAATACGAGTTGAGATCGGAAACAGAGTATGTCCGGCTTGTGGAATGGATACTTTCCTTTATCGCTGCGACTGCGGCGAGTTTACCATACCCAAACTTTTCTGCCCCAGATGTGGAATTTCAGCGCAGAAAGAAGAGTGTCCTAAGTGCGGTTCTAAAACCACATGCGTGAAAATGCAGAATATCAATTTCAAAGAGATCTATCAGGCTGCCTTTGCAAAGGTCGGTGAGCGTGAGAATATCGAGGTCAAAGGTGTCAAGAGAATGATGTCAGGAACCATGACCCCGGAACCTCTTGAAAAAGGAATTCTACGTGCAAAACATGACCTTTATACATTTAAAGACGGGACTGTCAGGTACGATATGTCCGATATTCCACTAACACACATCCGGGCTGATGAGCTGGGTATAAAGGTTGAAAAGCTTATTGGAATAGGATATACCGAAGATATCTACGGGAATAAACTGGAAAGGGATGATCAGGTTGTATGCCTGAAAGTTCAGGACCTTGTGATTTCCTACGATTGTGGTGAGTATCTTCTGAGAACCACGAAGTATATCGATGACCTGCTTGAAAAATACTATGGAGAAGAGGCATATTACAAGGCTGAAAAACTCGAGGACCTTGTTGGCGTGATGCTAATGGGACTTGCACCTCATACTTCCGCTGGTGTGCTTGGAAGACTTGTAGGCTTTACAAAAGCATCAGTTGGTTACGCACATCCGTTCTTCCATGCGGCTAAAAGAAGGAACTGTGACGGAGATGAGGATTGTGTCATGTTGCTTATGGATGGTCTCATTAATTTCTCAAGGGATTATCTGCCTGAGAAAAGAGGAGGTAAGATGGACGCACCTCTTGTGCTTACAACTCGTCTTGATCCAAGTGAGGTCGACAAGGAAGCGCACAACATTGATGTATGCGACCACTATCCGCTGGAATTCTACGAAGCTACCCAGAATTATACAAATCCAAAGGAACTGGAGTCCACATTTGACCTTATAAGTGCAAGATTGGGAACTCCTGACCAGTACGAGCATTTTATGTACACTCACGATACAACCGATATTGCCGCAGGTCCGCTCAACAGTGCTTACAAGACACTGGGAAGCATGGTGGAGAAAATGGATGCACAGCTTGCTCTTGCCGATAAGATACGTGCGGTCGATGCCTCAAATGTTGCTGAGAGGGTTCTAATTTCACACTTCCTGCCGGATATGTTCGGTAATCTCAGGGCATTTTCAAGGCAGGGTACAAGATGCCTGAAATGTGCCGCAAAGTTCCGCAGACCTCCACTTACGGGAATTTGTCCTAAATGTGGTGGCAGGGTCATACTTACAGTTCACGAGGGTGCTGTGAAAAAGTATCTGGAGGTTTCAAAGAAAGTCGCTCATGATTACAATGTTTCCAGTTATACAAAACAAAGAATAGAATTGTTGGGTCTGGATATGCAATCACTCTTTGAGAATGACAAATCAAAACAGACCGGACTACTGGAATTTATGTGAGCAGCCGGCACAGATATTTTGTAATTTGATTTTCAGTATTGAATTGGTCTATTCACCAATTTCCAGACCAATTGCATTTATTTCACGGATAAGTTCTGTGAACCCTTCTATTTCAAATTCAAGAACTTCATCTTTGCTAAGACCAATGGACATTTCACCATCATATGTCAGCATTTCCGGTCCCCTGCGCACAAAGCGGGATACGCCGTCACTGGACAGGACTGAAGTTGCTTCAGGATCATGCACAAATGCCCTTCCGGGAATTATAACCGTCTCTTTTACATCCGTAAGATCCAGCTTTTCCATGTCTTCAATGGTTATTAGACAACCTATATCCTTATCCACGGCAACCACATTAACAGCACTTCCAAGCTTTGTGAATACTTCCTGAAGCCTGTCCTTTG
Source organism: Methanolobus vulcani (assembly GCF_900100715.1). Lineage (GTDB taxonomy): Archaea > Halobacteriota > Methanosarcinia > Methanosarcinales > Methanosarcinaceae > Methanolobus > Methanolobus vulcani. Next base: position 463,883 of record NZ_FNCA01000001.1, read on the forward strand.
AAGCCCGGCTGGTAAGTATTGTTGCATCCTTGCGGATCTCAGGAAGTCTGGCAAGAGCTTCCGGCTCATTCCTTATTGCATATGGTGAACCGATAAGTGGATCCTCAAGTGGAGTTCCGGTTATACGGAAATCGTATTTTGCATCGGCATCTCTTACGATCTTCACGAATTCCTCGATGCTGTGGGTTTCGATCCCTTCCATAACAGGAGCATTGTTCAGTATGAGACCTTCTTCTGTTTTGTTGGCAAAGCGCATGAGTATGGCTCCTTTGGCACCCATATCCTCAAGGTCGCTGAGAGTTTTGTCAAGTACTTCGCCATCATTGATTCCGGGAATGAGAACGATAGCTGCATAAACGTCACAATGCTTACAGAACTGGCGTAGCACCTTAAGTGCGGCTTCTGGCTCTGGGTCACGCATGTATTTTCTTCGCAGTTCCGGGTCGGTTGCAAATACTGTGAACGAAACCTCAGTAACACCGTATTCAATGAAGAAATCCGCCTCATCGCCATTACTGAAACCTTTTCCGCTGGTGTATCCAAGATGTATCGGAAGACCGAACTGCGCAATGTTAGCCACAAGTTCCATCAGGTCCGGATAACAACTTACGTCACCACCACCGCTTATGGTGATCTTTTCAATATTGTCACCTGCCATCATGAGACGCTGGTACAGGTCCTGGAACACATATTGCCCGGGTTTGAAACCGGAATAAGATTCCCTTACACCCCTGGTGCAGTAATCACATCCCTTTTTGAAAGGGAAACAGTATTTACAGCCAAATGGAGGGTTCTCTTTTACTTTCTTAAAATAACAGTATGTGCAGAAGCCTTTGCAATCTATTCCGGGATTGCCTCCTACGTCAGCAGTGATCTCCATAGAACGAAATACATATTATATAGGTACTTAAAGGTTTGTGGTTCTTTTAATATTCATTCATATACTGGATGATAAGGCGTTTTTAATAAACTAAAAAAAAACAGAAAAATTTTCAGAGAGAATTCTGTTATTTAAGCTTTCTTTAATTGGGGGCAAATCCAATACATATCCAATTATTTTTACACCCATTTTTTGCTTGCGGTTAATGATTGCGAAATTGTCGCGAAACGATGCAAAAGGTTTAAACGTCATCGTTGCTTAATAATTCCGAGAATTCCCAGTGGAAAGTTTTCGTACAGAAAATTACTATGTGGTACAAAGTAATTGGCTTACATTCATTCATCTGTACATTTCCAAAATGGGTGATTTCTGAATAGAAACATAGGAGGAAAATATACGTGTCTGATAAAATAGACATTTACGACGACAGAGGTAAACTGTTGGAAAGCGGCGTTGATCTTATGGATATTGCGCCAACAAGGAACGCAGCGATTCAAAATATCATCAAAGATACAAAGAGGACAGTTGCTGTAAACCTCGCAGGTATCGAGAAATCACTGAAAACCGGTGCTATGGGCGGAACTAAAAAGCAGATCCTTGGCAGAGAACTTGAATACGATATTGTAGGCAACTCCGGTGCTATCCTTGATGCAGTAGAGAAGCTCATCAAAGTAAGCGAAGATGATGACACCAACGTAAAGGAACTTGGTGGCGGAAAGCAGCTCCTCGTCCAGATCCCAAGCGTAAGGACACAGGTCGGTGCTGACTACGTATCTGCAAGCACAGTAACAGGTGCAGCAGTAGTCCAGACAATCATTGACATGTTCAACACTGACATGTTCGATGCACCAATAGTAAAGTCCGCTGTATGGGGAAGCTACCCACAGACAATGGACATGAAGGGCGCAAACATCGCATCAATTCTCAGCATTCCACAGAACAACGAAGGTCTCGGTTACTCCCTGAGGAACATCACAACAAACCACGTAGCAGCAATCACCGGCAAGAAGGCAATGAATGCAGCAGCACTTTCATCAATCTTCGAGCAGGTAGGTATGTACGAGATGGGTAACGCTGTAGGACCATTCGAGAGACACCAGTTACTCGGTCTTGCATACCAGGGTCTTAACGCAGGTAACTACGTCTACGACATCGTAAAAGAGAACGGAAAGGACGGTACAATCGGTACTGTGATCCAGTCTGTAGTAGACAGAGCACTTGAAGCAGGTGTTATCTCAGTCGACAAGACAGCTCCATCCGGATACAACTTCTACAAGGCAAACGATGTTTCAATGTGGAACGCATGTGCAGCAGCAGGTCAGCTTGCAGCAACCATGGTAAACTGTGCAGCAGGAAGAGCAGCTCAGAACGTATCCTCAACTATCCTCTACTACAACGACATACTTGAGAAGGAAACAGGCCTTCCAGGCTGTGACATGGGTAGAGCTCAGGGTACTGCAGTAGGATTCTCATTCTTCAGTCACTCCATCTATGGTGGTGGCGGACCAGGTATCTTCAACGGTAACCACGTTGTAACCAGACACTCCAGAGGTTTCGCAATTCCTTGTGTATGTGCAGCATGTTCACTTGACGCTGGCACACAGATGTTCTCAATCGAGAAGACATCCGCACTTGTCGGTAACGTATTTGGATCCATCGAAGAATTCAGGGAGCCAATCAAGGCAGTGGCAGGTGCACTCTAAGACACAACACCCCTCCTTAAATATCACAGATAATCATAAAGGTAACAAAAATGTCCGATACTTTTTCAGACGCAAACTATGTGCAGCTTGAAATATTCCCTTCAAGGCTGCTTAAACCCGAAACAGCCCAGAACTTACTTAGGGAGATCGCTGATCTCGAAGGAATTATCAGGCTGTTTGTCCATGGCCCAAGACTTCCCCAGACCGTTCCTTACGGACCTGCCACAGGACTGCCTGTGCAGCACCCGGGAAATACTGTAATTGAGGTCGCAGGCCAGGCAATAGAACTTGCCGTATCCGTTGGCAGCATCCGTATGGAAGTTGTGGACGTAGATGTAAAAGAGCAGGTAAGGGGAGTTTGCGAAAAGATTCTAACAGTACCGTTCGAATTCAGAGAAGGACATTTCATTCCAACGAGGCAGACAGTCAGTGACTATGCAAGACGTGGCCCAAATGCTGATCCTCTTATGACCGGAATGACAGATCCTAAAGGTAAACTGAAGAATCAGCCAGTATGTATTCTAAAACCTGACGATATGGAATAAGTGATAACATGTTTGACCGGGAAACACAGGTTGTAGATTGCAGACACGGAATGGGTCTTGGCCGTGGAGGAGGACTTGCACAGCGAGGTACTCTCTCTGAAACAGGAAGACCTGATGTGATCGCAGTTGCAATGAGCCCGGGAAGAAGACATATCACAAAACCAGTATGTGAACTCACATATGGCATGCGCCGTGAGGAGATCCAGGTAAGTGTGCTTGTGCTTAACACCGGTTCAGGTGTTCCGGACACAAATATGGGTTCCGGATCTTTTGGAATCAGTCCTGAGGAGATAGCACAGATCAACAGACACAAAGTTGCTGTGATCCACACAGGAAACATCAGGGACCATGTGGTCAGAAAAGTAAAGGCAATTCTTGAACAGGCCGATATTCCCGCAGTAGTTGTTTGCCAGACCCTTGTTGATTTCGAGGATTTTGCAATGGCAGGAGTAAAGACACGGCTTGTTAAACCAAAAGAGAGTGATATTTTAGCAAAGGGAAGGGTAATGGAAATTGTGACAGGAGTTACACGAGGCGAATCATGTTCGAGGGAAAAACTGAACGAACTCGTGAAGGCCGTGAAAACCACAATGAGATCATTAGAGAATTAGGAGTGAATAATAATGGCATATGAACTACAATATTATCCAGGAGCAACATCCGTTGCTGAAAACAGAAGAAAACACATGTCTGGTAAAGTCGAGAAGCTCAGAGAGATCTCCGACGATGACCTGACACTTGTTCTCGGACACCGTGCACCAGGTAGCGACTACCCAAGCACCCACCCACCACTCGCAGAAATGGGCGAGCCAGAATGTTCAATCAGAGAACTCGTAGAACCAACACCAGGTGCAAAAGCTGGTGACAGGGTAAGGTACGTACAGTTCGTTGACTCAATGTACAACGGTCCATCAGTACCATACTTCAGATCATACAACGCAGCAATCAACTTCAGAGGTGTCGACCCAGGAACACTTTCCGGTCGTCAGGTCGTTGAAGCTCGTGAGAGAGACATGGAAGAGATCGCAAAGTTCCAGATGGAAACTGAGATGACATGTCCAGCACTCGCAAGCCTTAGAGGTGCAACAGTACACGGTCACTCACTCAGACTTCCAGAAGACGGTGTAATGTTCGACATGCTCGACAGGTGCAGAAAAGAAGGCGATGTAATCGTTATGCACAAGGACCAGGTAGGAAGACCAATCGACAAGAAGGTAAACCTCGGCAAGCCAATGTCCCCAGAAGAGGCAGCAAAGAGGACCACAATCTACCGTGTCGACAATGTAGCATTCAGAGATGACGCAGAGGTCATCGAATGGGTACACAGAGTATTCGACCAGAGAACCACATACGGATTCAAGCCGGAGAACTGAGGTGATTATAATGGCAGACGACAGAAAGAGAATGTTTGCAAAACACATGGAAATTAAGTACACAAAAGAACACGGTACTAACAAAATGGAAGGTGGAAAGATCACCGACAAGACTGTAGAATACTACAGACTTGGTGTCGATCAGAACCCACGTAAATTAGAAATGAAAAAGGCAGGTCAGGAACTCGCAAAGAAGAGAGGACTTGTCGGTTACAACCCAATGATGCACTGTGGTGGTATACCACTCGGTCAGAGAGCACTCACACCATCTTTCCTTTCCGGAACAGATGACATGGTCGAGATCGATGACCTTCACTACGTCAACAATGCAGCAATGCAGCAGATGTGGGATGACATCAGAAGGACCGTAATTGTCGGTCTGGACATGGCACACGAGACACTCGAGAAGAGGCTCGGTATCGAAGTCACACCAGAAACAATCAACCACTACCTTGAGACACTCAACCACGCACTTCCTGGTGGAGCAGTTGTCCAGGAACACATGGTCGAAACACACCCAGCTCTTGTAGATGACTGTTACGTAAAGATCTTCACCGGTGACGATGAACTCGCAGATGAGATCGACAATCAGTTCCTCATTGACATCAACAAGGAATTCCCAGAAGAGCAGGCAGCCCAGCTCAAAGCAGCTATCGGAAAGAACTCATTCCAGGCAGCACACATCCCAACAATTGTCAGCAGAACCACAGACGGTGGTCAGACAAGCAGGTGGATGGCTATGCAGGTCGGTATGTCATTCATTTCAGCATACAGCATGTGTGCTGGTGAAGCAGCAGTAGCTGACCTTTCATACGCAGCAAAGCACGCTGGTGTTATCCAGATGGGAGAAATGCTTCCAGCAAGACGTGCACGTGCACCAAACGAGCCAGGAGGAATTCCATTCGGCCACATGGCAGATATCGTACAGACAAGCCGTGTAGACTCAGAGAACCCAGCACACGTAGCTCTTGAAGTAGTCGGTGCAGGATGTATGCTTTACGACCAGATCTGGCTCGGTTCATACATGTCCGGTGGTGTAGGTTTCACCCAGTACGCAACAGCAGCATACTGTAACAACATCCTTGACGACAACCTCTACTACAACGTTGACTACATCAACGACAAGTACGATGGTGCAGCAAACAAGGGTACAGACAACAAGGTAAAGGCAAGCCTCGATGTAGTAAAGGACATTGCAACAGAGTCCACAATCTACGGTCTTGAGAACTACGAGAAATACCCAACAACCCTCGAAGACCACTTCGGTGGATCACAGAGAGCAACAAGTCTTTCCGCAGCAGCAGGTTCCGCTGTAGCTCTTGCAACAGGAAACGGAAACGCTGGTCTTTCCGGATGGTACCTCTGTATGTACCTCCACAAGGAAGCACACGGCCGTCTCGGTTTCTTCGGATACGACCTGCAGGACCAGTGTGGTGCTACAAACGTACTCTCATACCAGTCCGACGAAGGTCTTGCTCTTGAACTGCGTGGACCAAACTATCCAAACTACGCAATGAACGTAGGTCACCAGGGTGGATACTCTGCAATCACTTCCGCTGCACACGCAGGTCGTGGAGATGCATACGCAGTCAACCCACTCGTCAAGATCTGCTTCGCAGACAAGCTCCTGCCATTTGACTTCACACAGCCAAGGAAGGAGTTCGCAAAGGGCGCACTCAGAGAGTTCGAGCCTGCTGGTGAGAGATCACTCATCATTCCAGCAAAGTAATTTTAAAACAAGTGCAGGCTTAATGCCTGCTACTTACTCTTTTTTTGAATCACCACTAATTGAGTGGAAATTTATAGTTGCTAACCAAACTTTTATTACATATCGTGCATAGTTCATACTTTATGGTTAAAACGGAACGTAAAAGTGCTATGGGAATGCCTTTTCATGTAATGCTTATCCCCACCCTGGGATGTCCCGGGAACTGTAATTACTGCTGGAGTTCCGAGGAAAACTCCCCGGTAATGAGTATCGAGACCATAAAAGAAGTAGTTAAATGGCTCAAAAACTTCAGGGAAGATTCTGTCACCTTTACTTTCCATGGTGGAGAACCACTTCTTGCAGGTGCTGATTTCTATAGAGAAGCTTTACCGATCCTTGCTGAAGGAGTAAAGCCAAAGGAAGTGGCTTTTGCCATACAGACCAACCTCTGGAAGATGACAGACGAAATTGCTGAGATTTTTGCAGAATATAATATTCCTATCGGCTCCAGCCTTGACGGGCCGAAAGAGTTGAATGATTTCCAGAGAGGAGAGGGATATTACGAAAATACCATGCGTGGCTACGAGATAGCAAAAAAACACGGACTTTCCGTGAGGTTCATCACAACTTTCACTTCCCATTCAGAAAAATTCAGAGAAGAGATCTTCAATTTCTACCTGGAAAACGGTTGGACCCTCAAGTTTCACCCTGCTCTGCCATCTTTACGCGGAGACGAGCCTGAAAAATGGGCTCTTGACCCGGAAGAATACGGCAGGCTTCTTATCTACCTTCTGGATAAATACCTGGAAAACATAGACCAGATCGAGGTAATGAACATCGACCACCTATGCAAAGGCGTATTTAGTGGCAGAGGTGCTGTCTGCACTTTTGTAGACTGTATGGGAGATGTTTTAGCCGTGGGTCCCGACGGAAGCATATACCCTTGCTATCGTTTTGTAGGCATGCCAGAATATGTCATGGGCAATGTCCATGACCACCCAAGCACTGAAGACCTTGCAAAATCCGATGCATGGAAGCTCATGTTCGATTACAAAGAGTATGTGGATGAGAACTGCAAGGACTGTTCCCACATAAAATACTGCAGAGGCGGCTGCCCTTACAATGCCATAACCCCAACAGGCGGAGAGATAAAGGATGTCGACCCCCATTGTATCTCCTACAAGATGATACTCGACGAAATAACCGAGAGAGTCAATGAGGAGATGTTCGGTGGTCCAAGCATGGAAATGGACTTTTTCCAGAACCCGATGAAGCCTTCAAAACCCAAGAAAGCAGGAATAATGTCCCTGATGCTTAAGAAAATATGATTGGGACTGAAAACAGACAGTAGCTTTCTAAAAACAAAAACTGACAGGACAGATGTCCCGTCATTTATTTATTCATTTTTTAATTATTTATTTTTCTGAGCACGATCAGTGCAAGTGATACAAAAACAATTCCTGCGAGTGCACCAAAACCTGGTGTACTCTTTATATCATCAGCATCTGTTTCTTTAGTATCTGTTCCTTCTGTTTTTTCCTCTTCAGAAATTATCGATACATTTTTTTCTGCCTGGATGCTTTCTTCAGGTATTTCCTCGCTGATATTATCAGTGATTGTTGCATCATTCTGAGCCTGAGTTGTTATTATAGATAAACGAGAGCTGGAACTTGAACCACTTGAACTTCCTGAATCGGAACTTTCCACACTAACTCCAGATACAGTAATGTAAGCAATCCTTGTGCTGATACTGCTTCCAAGAGCATTACTTGCATTAAGGCTCACATTGTAGGTCCCCACGGTTGAATAAGTATGAACAGGATTCTGATTGGTGGAAATGTTCCCATCGCCGAAATCCCATACCCATGAGGTAGGGTCGTTTGCCGATGAATCAGTAAAGCCTACGGAAAGCGGAACCACACCGGAGATCACATTGGAACTGAAGCCGGCAACCGGAGAGTCAACGACTGTGATATATGAAGTATGAAGTCCAACCAGTCCTGCATCGTCCACCGTCTCTGTTTCCCAGCTTGAGCCATTGTGGTATGCGAATTTGAGACTACCATTCAGCCAATCATAATAACTGATCGCGGGATTGCCTGAATGATCAAACTCAAGGGAAGTGTAGAGTCCAACCTGTCCTACATCGTCCACTGTTTCTATTTCCCAGCTTGAGTTATTGTAGTGTGTGAATTTGAGTTCGTGGGAATTATAATATAGATAACTGATTGCCGGATTGTCTGAAAGATCGAAGGCAAGGGAAGTATATTTTCCAGTATTGGGACCAGGATAGGGACAATAACTGGAAGCGTCATCCACCGTTTCTGTCTGCCAGTTCATTGCACTTACAGGAGATACGAATATCACAAGAAGGACAATTGCCAGAATGATGTATTTCATCTCATATCACTTTCCAAGTTTTGGGCAAGTTGGGAGAATTGTTCAAAAGGAGGAGTTCCATATGGAATTAAATTTGAAACCAATATAGATCGTTTTATCGTTTTTGAGAAATTCAAGGCAGTCACCTTTAATATTAGTATAAATAGATAATAATATATGTGCAACAATGCACATGTATATTATATAGAATTTATGAGAAAGTGTTACGCACTTTTCGTTATCAAATCCAATTAGATATCCTCTGAGAACAAACGGTAATGCTTAAATATTGCAAAACCATTGTTTTTTACATTATCAATTATGAAACTAATTTTTGTTTGAAAGGAGTGAACCAAAATGCAATACAGTCTGGGCATTGATGCCGGAGGAACTTTTACAGACGGTGTAATTATCCGTGATTCGGATGGTGTGATAATGGATGCCACGAAAATGCTTACCACTTATCCTGACCCGATTGGCGGAATTAAACAAGTAATAGATTCACTGAATCCTGAATATTTGCAAGATGTCAAGCTTGTTTCAGTCTCAACCACACTCTCTACAAACACTATACTTGAAGACACAGGTTTCCCTGTAGGAGTAATCCTCGTTGGTGATTATGTAATTCCAAAAGAAGGATTTCCGGCAAAATACTATGTCCAGCTTGCCGGCGGTCACACCAGCAACGGAGAAGAAGCCGCACCACTTGATGAAGATGGTGTCAAGCTTTTTGCTCTTGAAGTAAAAGACCATGTTGCAGCCTTCTCAGTATCATCATTCTTCAGCAACCGTAACTCAGAGCATGAACTTCGCGTCAAGGAAATTATCCGCGAGCTAACAGGGCTTCCGGTTGTATGCGGACATGAACTTTCCCAGGAAGTCGGTGCATATGACAGGGCTATTACTGCCTATCTTAATGCACAGCTTCTGCCGATCACACACAAATTCATCCAGTCGATCATGCAGGACATCAAATCAAGAGGAATGGATGCAAATCTGCTCATGCTCAAGTGTGACGGCTCTGTTGTTGGTATGGAAGAAGCTCTTGAACGTCCTATAGAATCTATCTTCTCAGGACCTGCTGCAAGTCTTGTAGGTGCTTCATTCCTGACAAAATATGACACCTGCGCCATGGTCGATGTTGGTGGAACCAGTACGGATGTTGCACTTATCAGAAATGGTGTTCCGGAACTTAGCGACCAGGGTGCCGTTGTAGGTGGCTGGAAGACAATGGTCAAAGCCATCAGAATGGAAACATCCGCTACCGGTGGAGACAGTCATGTATGGATTCAGGACCAGAAATTCTACATTGGTCCCAGGAGAGTTATCCCGCTTTGCCGTGCAGCAACTTTGTATCAGGGATTCCTTGAAAGATTCAAGGAGTCTAAATCACCATCAAGAAAACTTCTTTGTGAAAATATCCAGCCTACTAAATTCTTTGTGCGCACAGGCCTCAGACCACTTGAACTTAGCAGGACTGAAGAAGAGATATTCGATGTTATTCAGGGAAGTCCGGTTTCATACGTAGATATTTTCCAGCGCCTGAAAAAGCAACCAAGCGTACGTGCACTTGATGGCCTTATACAGAAACGTCTTGTGCAATCAATTGGTTTCACACCAACTGACGCACTGCATGTACTTGGAGATTTCAATAAATGGGAAACCGAAGCTTCTATCATAGGAGCTGAAAGGATTGCAAAGCAACTCAGGATTAGCAAGGAAGAAGTTGCCACCATGGTTAAGAAAAAGGTAGCAAAGAACATGGCATCAGACCTTGTATCATATCTTGTAGACGGAATTACCCAGCCTGTTATTGATCAGATGCTTGCAGGAGATAACTATACCCGTTTTAAAGTGGAAACGCCAGTTATCCTGCTGGGTGGTCCTGTGGTTGCATATAAGGAAGAAATGGAAAAACTCATTGATGCAGATATAGTGGTTCCTGAACATGCCAGTGTCGGAAATGCTGTTGGTGCTCTTGTTGGTAAAGGTATCAAGCGCGTAGAGGTTTTGATCAAGAAGGACTTTGCCCCGATCACAGGTGAAGATGTGACAGACGAAGAACTGAAGAATGCAAAGGAAGTAATCAGTTACTTTGTGTTCACCCCTGAAGGAAGACAGATCTTCCCTGACTATATCCAGGCCTTCGATTATGCCAGGAACACCGGTAAAGAAATAATTATGGATTACATGAAGGTTGCTGGCTATGGCAAGGACGAGGTTGAAATAGAGGTCACCAAGAAAGAACTCATGGTAAGAGAAGGCGAAGAACCTGTGGAGACTAAAGTCATTGTAGTAGGAATCGGTACATCAAAACTTGTTGTGGAAAAGGATGTTATCCCTGACTACATGCGTAAAAAAGCAGTAAGCTTCCGCTCTGCTGAAGATTCATATTCAGGAAAGTGAATAAATAATAAATAGATCAAAAGTTAAATAAATAAAAATTGTATCAGGAAGATCATAAAGCTTGATTTTAAGCTTATGTTTAATCTCCTGATCTTCTATTTTCTTTTTAAACTTAAAAATTTAGTATCTCAGTAGGATATACTTCTTATCGAAATATGCACCTGGTGTGGTAAAGTCGAAAACTACAAGAGCTCCTGCTTCAGGTCTTACCTGGAAGGAAACTTCAGTCCTGGGAGGAAGACCTTCATAGCTCTCATCATCAACCTGGAATACCTTACGGATATCCACTACTACTTCCATGATATCACCGGTCCTGAGTACCGGTTGTGTTGCCTTGAAAACAGTCTGATCACGGGAACGTATCGGACTTACTGAGAAGTATTCAGCAGTTGGCAAATGTACTGTATCACTTGTGTCTGATGTGTCATATCTGACATTGGCAACATGAGAACCATCTGACAGATAGATGATCAATTGTGAAAGATCAACATCCTCACTACCCGGACCTAAAGATACGGAAATGTGCAACTTTGTGATCTGACCGTAGTCAAGAGTATCATTTACAATAACATTTCCTGTAGTAGTAGTGCTGCCATCATCTATGGTGAAATTATAAGTTCCCTGTGATGTAAAACGATATTCATAATAAGAACCATCGGCTACAGAGCCGTTCTCACCATTTACAGTAATATCAAAAGAACCCGCTGAAGAAATCCATTCAACCATTTGTCCTTTATAACAGGATAAATTAGTATTAGAAACCACCCCATTTGTCACAGTAACTGTGGAATAAGAGGCACGTTCACCCTCTACACGGTCGATACGCATATTGGAAGCAACCTCACGTGTCGTTTCCTGACCGGTTTGAGCTGCTTTCTGCTGAAGCACTCCTGAGGTCTTGATCAAAAGGGCAGACGCTACGGCTGCCACAAGTACCATGGATATAAAGATGATAAGGGTACCTATACCTACCTGTGCACGGTCATCCCTGTGCATTAAATGTCTCTGATTTGCTTTCGTGCGATTCCCTCATGAAACGTTTTAGCAATCGTGTTACAGGTTTATATTGCGAGTTATACTATATTAATTCTGTTATTTAATATTTTTTATGAGTTAATATAGATATCGTGCTAGTAACATCTGTTACCATAATTGCACAATCAATATAATTATACTTATATTTAAATCATCCTGTAAAAAGAGCAGGCAAACTCATTGAACCATTTCATCAATTGACTGAATATCCATTAAAATTGCACGTGCTGGGGCACCATCACATCCTTCAAGCTTTAAAGGAAGGCAAATAAAGAAATAAGTACCCTCATTTACATTCATCAAGTCCAAATATTCTATAATATTGATATTATTGCTCAAAAAAAGATGGTGATTAGGCAGAGAGACATTCTCATCAACTGAAAGAGTATCAACACCTACTACCCTGAAACCATTTTCATATATCCATTTTCCCGCAGTTGCCGCAAGCATTCTGTCTGAATGAAGACATTCATCCAGGCACTCCGATGAACAACTTCTTGTTTTTATCAGAATAATATCCGCATTTTCCCCTGAATATGACTTATAAATTGTTTCAAGTTCATTATCAGTTATCGGGCCATTACCTGATGATATGTCGAGAAGAACAGCTTTCCCCATTAATGACCCTGGATCAATATCAGCAACTGACTGGCCACATTCATACAAATGTAAAGGTGCATCAACATGAGTACCTGTATGGGTTCCTATACTTATTCTTGTAACCTTAAAACCGTCTTTCTCAATCGAAGATACTTTTTCAAATACCGGAAGTGGATCACCTTCATACACCGGAGTATTTTCGGATATTCCGGTAGTTATGTCAATAACCTTGAACTTCATCGACTAAAAAAATAAAATGATCACAGGAAGCGCATTGAGTTATTTAACACATTCTGTGCCTGCTTCTCAGTTAATCCGGCACCCATTGCAACTTTCAGGGCAAATTCTTTGGTGATCAGATTACCTGGGCTGTGTGCATCAGTATCTACAACAAGAGTCGCACCGGCTTCCATTCCAATCCTTGCCACATGACCATTTGTCCTGTTATGACCATTCCTTGCAGTGATCTCCAGACAAACATCATTCTCACGGGCTGTTTCAGCTTCTTCAATAGTGATAAAACCAGGATGTGCCAGAATATCCACATCTGCAAGTTCCACTGATGCAGCATTCGTTCCCGGCATGACAGGTTCATTTATAGTCTCACCGTGAACAACCACGATCTCTGCTCCAAGGTCCTTTGCCATTTTTGCCAGAGGAGCTATCTTACGTGGTGGAACATGGGTGATTTCCACACCTACCTTTACCTGAATGTCAAGCTCATCTTCAAGGTACTTTGCCTTGCTCACGTTCTTGATAATGTGTTCTACGTTTGTGAAATCTGCATGGTCAGTGATACCTATTGCTCTGTAACCGTGAACCACGGCTCTTCGTACAAGTTCACTTGGAATTAGTTCACCATCACTGAAAATAGAATGAGTATGCATGTCAATCATAAAAATACCTCATTGGCTTGAGAATGAATTATAGAATGGAACCTATTATGTACTGAAATTAGATAAAGTCATTCATAGGAAAACAAAAATAATATAATGTTTTATAGGCAATGTTCATAAGTCCGATATTTGATATTTGGCATTTGATATTTGATACTTGCAGAATTATGACTTTCTAATCAGGAAGGATAAAAATTGACAGGAATTAGAAGATTGGTCCTGGATGTGCTTAAACCCCATCATCCATCAATTGTAGAATTGTCCAAGACACTTAGTGTACTCCAGGGAGTGCATGGAGTGAATTTGAGCTTATATGAAGTAGACCAGCAGACGGAAACTGTAAAGATCACAGTTGAAGGAGAGAACCTGGATTATGAGGAAATAAAACAGGCAATAGAGAATCTGGGTGCAGTGGTTCACAGCATTGATGAAATAGCTGCAGGAAAACGTCTGGTAGAAGAAGTGCAGACCTTGCAGGAAAGATAAGATCCATCTTCGAATAATTATCTGTATCTTTCACAGGATACAGCTATTAAAGACTTTTATACGCACGTGCGATGTTGTGTATAACACCATCATGTTCAACCTGGAAAAGACTGATAGTAAAAACCTTTAGAGCTTCATTGTAAGCCATAACCGCCTTTTCCACATTACTTTCTTTATTTTCAATTTCGGAGAGTTCAAACCAGGCATTGCCAAGGTTATTCTGGACAGTGGCATATTCTATTGGGCGGCTATTTATAGTATACACTCTGAGAGCATTGTTAAACGAAGTGATAGCACTTTCAACGTTGCTTTTTTCATTTCTGTATGAAGCCATCTCAAGGTAGAGGTTCCCCAGATTGTTCTGAACACCTGCATATTCAAAGGGGTAGACATCTTCCCTGAATACTCTGAGTGATTCCTCATATGATGACAAAGACATCTGAAGGTAGGTCACATTGTTTTCAATATTTCCCTTTTTACGCCATGCATTACCTAGTTTGTTGTTTATTGATGCAAAATAAATAGGGTCAACTGCAATGGAATAATAACAAAGGACACTACCATAATAGCTTATTGCAGTGTCCAGCTCACTTGCGTCTCCCCTGGAAGCATATAGTTTTAGATATGCATCACCCAACCCGTAATGCACCCTGAAATATTCTGCAGGATATTCTTTTTCTGTAATGAACTTAAGGGAATAATCATAAGCATAAATGCTGTTCTGCAAATGACTGGAAGCATTTACCATGTCGAATGATGCTATTTCCTCATATGTTTTTCCACGGTAGTAATGATTCATTCCATATTCCAGTGGAAAATCCTTAGAGGATATAAGGCTAAAAACTGAATTATAGACCTCAAGTGCACCGTCAAAGTTTCCTTCATCACGCAATTGTGATGCCTGCTCCCATAAGGAATCAACCTCACTTAGTGTCCTCTGTTCCTGTATATAATCTCCAAAAACAACATATCCTGCAATAAGGATAAGGAGAATACCAACGCCAGCATAGACAAAAGGTTTTTTTTGCGGACGAGATTCAGGTTCAGGGACTTCACAGTTCATAGACAATTCCAGAATTTACATCAATGCATATGCAAGTTTTTCTGTTCTAGAAAGTACTGCAAGTAATAGTAGTATAACTGCATATGCACTATATAAACTACATTACTTTATGGCATAAATATATAATTGATGAGCGAGTGATGCTAGTGGCAATTTATTGCCACTTCAATATCAAAAATAAAAACTAATTACTCGATCACTTCTGCAAATGCAAAGTTTGGCTTCACATCGTTTATTCTTATCTTTACATGATCTCCAAGCTGCACTCCCTTGACAAAGACAACAAAATCATCAATCAAAATTGCACCGTCACCACTGGAACCAAGTTCAGTTATATCAACTTCAAACTCATCCCCACGTCTTACGGGAGCTGTAAGGAACTTCTTACCAATAACATATATCTCAGCACTCTGGGACCTTGAGGCTTTAGGTGAATAAGAATGTGTGTAAGTAAAATTGTCCTGTACTTCATCCAGGAAATCCTTAAACATATCACCCTGAAATACTTTTACTACAAAATGGCCACCCGGTTTGAGAATCTTTTTTGCACAGCCAAGGGCTGACCTTGTAAGATCGATAGAACGTGCGTGATCATAACTCCAATTTCCACTTAAGTTCGGTGCTGCATCACATATTACAACGTCAGCTCCGGCTTTGCCCACCATATCAAATATTTTTGCGATGGTCCTGTCAGAAGTTATATCGCCAACTATTGTTTCTACACCTTCTATAGGTGATATTTTCCTGAGGTCTACACCCACAACACGAGAACCTGACAGTTCTTTGGCAACCTCACACCATCCACCGGGAGCAGCACCCAGGTCTACAACGATGTCGCCTTCTTTTATAATGTGATGCCTGTTATTAATCTGAAAAAGCTTGTAGGCCGCCCTTGAGCGAAAACCATCTTCTTTGGCTTTCCAGTAATATTTATCACGCCTGTCTCTTGCCATATATCTACCAGATAATACCTAAAAGTCAAATACCTTGTGCCGACTTCAGGGATTCTATCCTTAAGCTGAGTTCACGAATCTCATCTTCAAGACCAGGCATGTCGTCAGATAGCCAGAAAGTGTAATCATAATACTGGTTCAGTATGTCACTGTACCTTAATTCCAGATTTTCCAGGTCTTTTTCATGTACCTTTGCAGAACTGACAACTTCGATCTTGTCTTCAAGGTTCTTTATCCTGCGATGAAGATTCTTGCTTAGCCTTGCAGCAACACTACTAAGGTTTACATCCCTTTTTTGTAATTCCAGAATATCAATGACCTCACTTAGCTCAAAAGGAACTTCAGGAAAAGCATTCGGTCCGGAGATATAATACAAAAGAATATCATCCTTAACTTCGCCTGAAACCTGTGAAGCAGGATTTTTCTTGTTCTCTTCTGCACCTGTGATCTCTTCAGCTGAAACAGCCACAATGTGATGTTCCTTTTCAGACTCCGCACATAGCTCCTTAATAGAAGGCATGGCAGGGGGGACACTTCCCTTGAGCAAGGACAACTCCTTTGTTATATGATAGATCTCATCCTGGGTAAGAGCACCTAAAGCATCGATTATCCCGCAAAGTTCCTCTTTACTTAGCATTAAAGCACCCCATATTATCATATGATCATAGCCTGTACCTGCGACAGGTCATTAATTGTTTCATTATGCCGGAGATATTATGTTTTTCGATCCTTACATCAGATGACGAATATACCTGAGTGATATCAAGAAGAATATCGGAAGTAATTTCCTTTGCAAGCGGAAGGTCACCGGCCAGGATCATATAGTCGATGCTGCCTCTGAACTCATCAAGAATATCTTTCATGGCAATTCTTACTTTATCTATATGGTGTGCGATATCCTCATCCCGCAGCCTTTCAAAGCGTCTCTGGCTGAATCCTCCTTTAGCATGTTTGGCCTTGACACTTGTCTTTATCATCTGGAAAGAATCGAAGTCCTGAGAATCAAGAGAGAAGCCTGTAAAAGATTCGCCTGCATGAGCTACAAGTACACAGACACCTGCATTCTTGTTCAACAGCTCTGAAATTGTTGAAATATCAAATTTGTTATCCGCATTCCATGATGATTTTTCCATTGGCAATGGTGGCACAAGAAGCTCATTTATCATATGGTCGGGAGAATGGAACAATACAAAACCTGTGCTTGATCCAACTTTCTCAGCTAGAGCAAGGGTTTTGCTATCGACACGTTCTGCTAAAAGCTCGTAATCCTTGATGCTGGCAGGACTTTCATCCGCAGCTATATATAATGATACAAGTGAAGGATCATTATAACCGATCGTAGACAAAGACCTGAGAAATTCTTCTGTACGCTGTTTACTGAACTGATCATTGCAGGCGAATGAAATAGATGCAGGAACGTCAATTCTTTCTTTCTCCACCTCATGTTCCAGGGTTTTAAGTTTAACATCCAGAGCATTGAGTTGTTCTTCAGCTTCCTGTTTTGCTGCAACGGCCTTTTTCTCAGACTCGATACTTTTCTCATATCTTATGTTGGCAGTCCTCACATCCAGCTCAAGCTCAACAATGTGGGATTGAAGCCTATTTATCTCATTTTCAAGCTCCTCCTTCCCGGAATACTTGTTGAAGAGGGAGCTGATGTTGCCAACAACTTTGTCCTTTTCGATCATTTCATCTGAAATAGCAACTTACCTGATAAATAACCTGTCGATTTGTTCTGAAGGCGGAAAAGAGATTCTTGAAAATGAAGCAATCAGGAAAGTGTATCTTTGTGGAAAATACCAACCGGATAATTTTTAGATCTATTGAAAGTTAAATCAAAAATAGATTAACTAAAGCCAACAAGGCTTTAGTTTTTAATTTGTTTTATTTCGTGTTTATTCGACTCTGAATCAGGCATCCATCACAAGACGGAAACCAATTGAAGAATCTCCATCACGTGGATCCTGCTTTCCTCTGAATGCTGTGTAAAGTGCATTTTCCAGACTTGAATAACTGCCACCTCTCATAACCCTCAGGGAAGAAGCACCTTTCTCTACAGCACTTCCGTCTTCAGGTGCGCTGCCATAGTTATCCACCCAGCTGTCTTCCACAAGTTCCCATACATTTCCGTGAACGTCATAGAGACCCCATGGATTTGGAAGTTTCTGACCTACCTCATGAGTCCTGTCATATGAGTCATCCTGATACCAGGCATAGTCCTTGAGGAAAGGACCCTCATCCTTATTTATTTCGCCAAATGAATAGAGAGTTGTTGTGCCGGCTGCTGCTGCATATTCCCACTCAGCCTCGGTTGGGAGCCTGTACCTTGTAGTGCCTTCCATTTCATTGAGCTTGGTTATGAATTCCTGAATGTCGTTCCATGAGACACTTTCAACAGGAAGGTTGTCACCTTTGAAATTAGAGGGATTGCTGCCCATTACTGCTTCCCACTGTGCCTGTGTCACTTCATACTTCCCTATGTAAAAGTCATTATCAAGCCTTACTTTGTGAACCGGCTGAGAGTAAGCATACTTTGATGTACCCATGTTAAAGGTCCCGGCGTTGATGCGCTGGAAATCCATTCCTATGGAGTTGGTGTATTCATTACCCGTTGGTTTGCTGGCCGTAGTTGCAGATGAACTGCTTGCCCCATTGTCACTACCATTATCGCTTGAAGTGCAACCTGTTACAGCAATTGCAATCAGGAGTACTGCAAGGATCGTTATGATCTTTTTTGTACCTATCCGCATAAGATGTCCTCGCTATGAGTTTTTCGAAGATATGTTATCAATACATATCTATTTTTGGATGTTAAACTAGTCCTCAAAATACTCGAAAGCATCGATTATGTCAAGATAAACACCATCAAATCCCGCATCAAGTATCATATCCAGATACGCATCTTCATTTCCATAGATGACATCCTGCCACTGCTCATCCCAGTAGCGTACCTTGTAGTTGCCTTCCCAGTCAGGATTCTCAGCCTCAAGCCACTCTGGAGAGCCAACACGCCATGATTCATCCCAATAGTACCGATAGTCTTCACTTTCACCGATGCTCATGTAAGCGATCACAAGACGAGAGCCACCATTTGATTTGATTTTCAGGGAAGCAATGTCATCTGATGTCAGAGGCAGGTCATAAAAGAAGAGATCAATAAGAATCACATCGTAGTCAGTTCCCCACAAGCTTTCCAGAAACTCTTCCTTACTGCCATATTCCTCCGGATTGATGATGTACAAGAAGTTCTGCGCATCAGAAAGTGATAGAATATCGTTGCTGTTGACATTGAAAGGCTCTGCCGGATATTCAGGAATAGTATCAAGATCCCTGCTGTCAGCAGCAAATGAGATGTAAAACCGGTCTGCATTCTCACGATATGAAGCATCGACATAGAATTTAGTCCAGCAGTAATCAGTTACCAGTACAACTACACCGTTGTCTCTGGCAATATCCAGCAACGATGCCATATATTCTGTGTCTTCTTCCTCTGTTGCCACGTTGTCATCATCATAACCGAAGAAGAGGTCTTCCCTGCCAACCCCGTCAATTGCTGAAATATAGTCCTGTGCAATCGGATCATCAGGTTCTCCGCCGGATGTCAGAAGTTCCTGACCGTTCTGCGGGATGATTATGAAAACCGGGTTCTTCTGTTTTGAGTAAGTGCTGATACCGATGACAAAATCACGCATTTGCTGGCGATAGTCCATTACTGAAGTGGATTCTTCAGCAGTGTCAAGGGAATCAGTGTTTGAGGCTTCGGATATGTCAGGATTTTTGATTGTGTCGGGTGTGTCTGTGCTGTTGTCTGAGCAGCCGGATGTCAGGAGGATGAGTGTGAGGAAGATGATAATTTGCAGTGACTTCTGGTTCATGTAAAAAGGATTTATTTTACACTATTATATAGACTTGTAGAGGTATATCCATACTCAAAAAACAAAACAAAACACATAAAATAGAAAATCGGAAAATCCCATATAATAACCAGATGAATTGGAAAAGAGCAAACTTAGTCATTCCTGGTATCATTTTGACAATACACGGACTGAATGAACCAATGAATCTGATATTTCCAATATAGATCTTTACTTATCTGTTATTGGAGGAGGAGTGATGAGTGGGCTTTTGACCGAAGACAGGAGTATTTGCAATTACAGAAAATCTCCCGAAGCCTGCCGGTGAGAAAATACTGCTAAGTCAAAATCCAGTAAAATGATATTGTCTTTGGGTTTGTATACTATCTTTTTGTGATCTCTGTATGGTACTTACTGCTCAGGAAAATAAGATACGCTGGCAGAGATTTATTTTTGATAACAGGTATCTATGGACTGTTTCTACTTCCAGTGTTAAAATCAATATAAAATTACTATCCTACTTAAGTAGGTTTTAAAAATGGGAGGGATGTATACATGCCAGCATCCCCCTTTCAATTATGGATACAGTTGTACAGTTTCCTTAACACCGTAAGAAGAAGGCGTGACGAACTCTGCACTGGTTGCTGCACCAGACTCAGGGGTCAGGACAATGCTGACCACAGTACGCGGAACAAGGTTAAGACCTGATGAATACATACTTCCTGGAGCTCTAGAACCAATATAAGTATAAGTAGACCCACCTGCTTCTAGTGATGTTGTTCCAATATACACAGTAATAAGGTCCCCGGTATTCATTACAGGATTACTCTGAGAGAACGATGAATCCTCATCACGAATCTTTTCAACTGTAAAGTAGCGCATAGAGCTATTAACACCGTTGGTTACTGTACGAAAAAGTGCATCCAGATTGTCTGCAGCGGATGTTGAATTAAATGTAAACATTTGTCCGTATGACTTATCATTACCTGCATACGCAAGGTTATTTGTAGTTGTCCCGTCTGTGATGGAGATAATTACCTGATTTACATCCACCGGTGAACTTCCAACATTAAGACCAACTTTTAGTTCCAGCATGTCGATTGTGTTGGACATGTCGACTAAAGAATTTTTTGCACGTACACCTTCGATGTCTTTGACCATGAGGTTGGATGAAACTTCCTGTGTTGCCTGTTTACCTGTTGACTGGGCTTTCTGTTGCAGAGTACCTGATGTCTGAATCAGAACAGCGGCAGCTACAGCGGCTACCAGCACCATGGCTATGAAAATGATAAGAGTACCAATACCCACCTGGGCACGTGTATCTTTTTTCATGAAAAATTGTTTATTTGCTTTCATATGCAAGTCCCCAATAATTATATATAAAAAATAATATAATGAGCATTGACTTTTACTATATATAATGATTACCCTTTGAATGTACAGATATTATTACAGTTCCTTAACCATGTAACTATTAATGCAAAATTATTGTTGATGTAATGATCTGTTTTTTCTACTAGATAAATATAGAAAGAACCAGAAAGAGTCGATTTCCACCTTATTTTTCAGTAAAGTCAGGATTCAGCCACACCATGAGAATATCATCTTCAAAACTGCCGTCCTTTCTCCTGACCTTTTTCTCCATCCGACCTTCTTCTACAAAACCAAGAGATTCGTAAAGACCTCTGGCTGAGTGGTTGCTCTCCATTGTAATTAGCTCTACTCTCAGAACATCAGGGTATTCTGTTCTTACCTTTTCAAGCATTGTTGTAAAAAGCATCCTGCCGATTCCCCGTTTCTGAAATGACGAATGCACTGCGATTGTCAGGTGCTCGAACACGTGGGAGAACACGCTTCTGGAAGAGCGATAGGTATGAAGGTCAGCTATTATGCGGTCGTTCTCATTGTCATCAACCACAAGGATGATACCATCTTTCAGGCTGTTGGTGAGGAATTTATCGACGTATTCCTCTGTGACCTCATGTGGTTCGCGGATAATGCCGCCGGAAATCGTGGCTACCTCCCGGTAGAGGGCTAAGAGTTTGGATTTGTCTGCAAGGGTTGCAGGACGCGGGACAAAAGGAGAGGTCATAATGGAGAAGATATGGAACAATCATATTGGAATTTATCGGAAGTAGAGGGGAACGAATCTAGCAACAGTAAGCTCTCAGAAAAAGGGCGTGAACATATGCAGGTTTATGTCAATTGGAATGGTGGGAAAGTGCCGCCTTCGGTGGGATGGCGGTTTCTTCGCTCAATATATGTTGGAAATTCCTGAAAATGTTAATAAGAATAATAGCTAATAAATATAAGGTAGAACTAGAATGTAATCACATCTCTAAAAAGAAGAAACAAAGATAACACTGCTATCAATATGTCATTTAAGAAAAACACTATTGAGATCAATGATGCCTTTGATCTTGCACAATCTCTGGGTCTTGATAGAAGGGTTGGAAAAGACCTGATGGAGCTTTGCAGGCAGCATGATATAGTATCTCTTGGACTTTTTGGCTCTTTTTCAAGGGGAGAACAGCAAGAAGATAGTGATATTGATCTTCTGGTGACATTCTCTAAAGGAAAAAGTCTTATTGATCACATAAAGATAGAAAATGAATTCGAAACACTTCTGGGTAAAAAAGTAGACCTTGTTACTGAAAGGTCATTAAGTCCATACATATCCCCCATGATCAGAGACGAACTTAGGAGAATCTATTGTGAAGGATAATTCTGTATTTCTAAACTATATTCTTGATGCGATTAACCAGATAGAAGAATACACAGAATACCTGACCTATGAAGAGTTTCTTGAAAAAAGACTTATTCAGGATGCAGTAATACGGCAACTGGAAATAATAGGTGAAGCCACAAAGAACATTTCACCAAGTACAACAGAAAACTACCCTTTAATTCCATGGAAAGAAATTGCAGGAATGAGGGATAAGCTGATACATGTCTATTTTGGAGTTGATCTTGATGAAGTATGGAACACCACAAAAAGAGATATTCCTGAACTGAAGACAGTTATAGAAACAATTCTTGCAAACTAATTCTACTAAACCGTCCCCTTTTAAATACTAAAATCCACTTATTCATCAAATAAGGACAGAATATGCCTCAGATTCCAAATGAACACCCGACACTATGGATAAGATCCACTAGATCAGAATCGCTTAAAGGCAAGACCATCGTACTTGCAGTTACAGGCAGCATTGCTGCTGTAAGGACAGTAGAACTTGCACGTGAATTCATCCGAAGGGGAGCAGATGTCTATGCGGTTATGAGTGAGGGTGCAGGGTGGATAATCAACCCAATGGCCCTGCATTACGCAACCGGGAATGAAGTTATCACTGAAATCACCGGAAAGGTGGAACATGTGGAGTTCTTTGGGAATCTTGGCAGGGCAGACCTTTTGCTTATCGCTCCTGCAACAGCCAACACTCTTGGGAAGATCGCAGCAGGGATCGATGATACACCTGTGACAACCTTTGCAACCACAGCCATCGGTGCAGGTAAGCCTGTAATGGTAGTACCTGCAATGCATGAGGACATGTACAACCATCCGGCTGTTATGGAGAACATTGAGAAAATGAAAGGTTGGGGAATCGGCTTCATCGGGCCAAGGATAGAGGAAGGCATAGCAAAGATAGCTGGCAATGATGAGATCGTGCTTGAGGTTGAGAGGGCTATCGGGAAAAGGACACTCTGTGGGAAGAAGATACTAATTACTAGTGGTTCTACAGCAGAACCAATTGATCCGATAAGAATCCTTACTAACAGGGCATCCGGGAAGACTGGGAATGAACTTGCTCTTGAAGCTTACCGCAGGGGTGCTGAGGTTACCATCGTTCACAGAAACAAACTTGGAGTAACTGGCATCAATGAGATTTACGCTGAAACTGCAGCCCAGATGACCGACGCAGTGCTTGGTGAACTTTCAGCGGGTTATGATGTGCTTATAAGTTCTGCTGCTATTGCTGATTATACAATTGATTCAAGTGACCGGAAGATAAAATCCGGAGAAGAAGGGCTTAAGCTTTCATTCAAAAACACTCGCAAGTTAATCAAAGAAGCGAGGCAGGCATATCCTCAGGTGAAGATAATAGGGTTCAAGGCTGAGGCAGGAGTTGATTCAGAAGAACTGCTCAAAAGGGCAAGGCAGACCCTTGAAAATTCAGGACTTGATATGATCGTTGCCAACGAGGTCAGTAAAGAAGGAATGGGAACTGACAACAATAGTATTACTATATTATACTCCGGTAATAAAGATAATATTAGTATAGAAGGTTCCAAAAGTCTTATTGCAAATGTCCTGATAGATGAAATTACAGACATGCTGACATCGAAAGGCGAAAATTAAATGCAATCAGAATCTGTCGATGATACTCAGACGGCCAGAGCTTTTGCACCGGCCCATATTACAGGTTTTTTTCAGATACACGACCAGAATGATCCCATGAAAAAAGGGTCAACTGGTTGTGGAGTTGTACTTGATGGCGGAGTTTACACCACTGTTACTGCAGGAAAAGAGATTGATAATACAAAGATATTTCTCAATGGTGAAAAGGTAGCAGGGCACACTAGCAAAACAGTTGTTGAATCCATGACGGAATATCCTGTAAAAGTTGAAAGTATTTCTGATATACCTATTGAATGTGGTTTTGGTGCTTCCGGAGCCGGGGCTCTTGGAACTGCATACGCACTAAATCATGCTCTTTCGCTTGAATATACATCGACCCGACTCAATGATATCGCACATGTTGCAGAAGTCAGGAATGGCAGTGGACTTGGAGATGTTGCAGGACAGGTACATGGTGGAATCCTTGTAAGAATGACACCAGGTGCCCCATCCATTATCCAGACAGACCAGATACCTACACGAGAAAGAGAAGTGTGCTGTGTTGTGCTTGGAAAACTATCTACAAGTTCGGTTCTGGGAGACAAATATATGGTCAAAAATATCAATGCTGCCGGAAAAGAAGCAATGAAAAAGCTCATGCAAAAACCCACAGCATCTAATTTTATGCTTTGTTCCAGAGAATTTACCATGAATACAGGACTTGCTGAGGATAAAATAATAGATGTAATTGAAGCTGCAGAAAATGCAGGCGTTATAGCTTCACAGGCAATGCTTGGAAATGCAGTATTTTCAGTGCCATCAGTAACCTGTGCACCGGAACTTGTGAGTATATTTTCAGAATTTGGTGAAGTGCTTCGGTTCAGGATACGAACTGGAAGCATCAGAATTGTCTGAGCGAAAACATATTATCAATTACACCTGATATTTACGCCTGGAATTATTCTATTGGAGATTTTTTATGGTTGTTGAAGGTGAATGGGAACCCGAACCTCCTAAAAAGGTACCGGAACTCCCAATAAAAGATATTACACCTATTATTGGTAAGATATCACGTGGTATTGCTCTTATATTCGTAGTATTGATCGTATTTTCAATTTTATTCGGCTCTATCTTCGTATCTGTTGGAGCCGGAGAGGTTGGCGTGAAGTTCAACCAGTTCGGTGGTGTGGAAGATGACGAACTTGGGGAAGGATTACACATCGTTCCGCCATGGGTATCCGTGACAAAATACTCTGTTAGAAGTGAAACATACACCATGAGCGGTGTGGAAGATGAAGGACAGGTTGTTGGTGATGATCAGATCAAGGCACTCACGGCTGAAGGTCTTACACTGGGACTCGATATTACCGTAAGGTACAGACTTGTACCAGACAAAGTAAGTGATGTCCATCAGAAACTCGGAACAAACTACGCTGAAAAGATAATAAGACCTACAATAAGGTCATCGATACGTGAAGTTGTTTCCAGCAAGACTGCTCTGCAGGTCTATGGAGAAGAAAGGGAACTTGTAGCCGGAGAGATGCTCACAAATATTGCAGATGCCCTTGATAGCGATGGTATCATTGTGGAAGAAGTGCTCGTAAGGAACGTAGTGCTCCCTACAAAGGTTGCTGAAGCCATTGAAGCAAAACTCCAGGCAGACCAGGATGCCCAGAGAATGATCTTCGTAAAGCAGAAAGAGCAGCTTGAAGCTGAAAGGAAGATAATTGAAGCGAACGGTATTGCTAATGCAACTATTGCCCAGGCATACGGTGAGGCTGAAGCACTAAAAATAATCAATGAGCAACTGGCAAAGAACCCGAACCTCATAAACTACAAGTACATTCAGATGTTGCAGGGACAGGACATACAGACAATGCTTGTACCAACTGACCAGGGAATAATACTGGATGCTAGCAAATAAGATAATAAAATGAAAAGGAGAAAACGGACTGAATGACAGATATCCCTAAAGATCACCCCAGGTATGAATCCCTCATCACCAGGGAAAGAATAGTTGAAGGTGTGAACATCGGCATCACCAGCAAGCAGGGACTTGTGGCGCAGGGACGCGGGGAAGCCTTCGATTACATTATAGGGGAAAAGACCACTAAATCAGCAGCCATTGCCGAGAGAGCAGCGGTTGCTAATATCCTTCTTGCAGAGAATGCCATAATATCTGTGAACGGTAATACTGCTGCATTGGTTCCTGATCTTATGGCAGCTCTTGCAGATGTCACCGGAGCAAGACTTGAAGTGAACCTGTTCCACAGAAGTGATGCCAGGGTGCATAAAATAATCGAGCATCTAAAAGCGCATGGAGCAGGTGTTGTTCTAGGTGGAAAAGCAGACAAAAGACTTGACCTTTCCCATGACAGGGCTATTGTTGATGAGGAGGGTATATTCAGTGCTGATGTTGTACTGGTGCCCCTTGAAGACGGTGACAGGTGCCAGAAACTTGTGGAGATGGGTAAGACTGTAATTACAATTGACCTGAACCCACTTTCCAGAACTGCACTGACAGCTAACATCACCATTGTGGATAATGTCACCAGAGCTCTTAAGAATATGATCCAGTTCACAAAAGAGATGAAAACTCATAGCAAGGATGAACTTCAGGAAGTTGTTGATTCATTCAACAATGATGTTACTATCTCAGATGCCCTTTACACTATGCAGGAAAACCTGAAGAACAAAGCAGAGGAGAAAGGACTTACATGTGTCTGATAGAGAACACAAGGAAATTCGTGTCACTGGTACTGGAAAATGAACCCAGTACACACGATATGTCACATATCGAAAGGGTTGAAAATACCTGCATGAGAATTCAGGAAAAAGAAGGTGGAGACTTACAGGTAATCCGTCTTGCAGCACTTCTACATGATGTAGGTATCGTGAGAGAACACAAGGAAGGTGGCAACCACGCAGAATATAGCGCCGAGATTGCACGTGATTTCCTTGCAGAGAATGGCGCTGAAGCAGAACTCATAGAACATGTGACATCATGTATCCTGACCCACCGTTTCAGCCGTGGAATGAAGGCAGAGACCATCGAGGCTCAGATCCTTCAGGATGCTGACAGGATCGATGCATTGGGTGCTGTAGGGATTTTCAGGTCACTTGTATCTATGGGAGCTTTAAGAGCTTTGAAAGAAACTATTGGAACCGTAAAGGAAACTTCCATGAATGCTTACACCGAAGACCCATTTGACGGGTTCTACGATTACATGGAAAGAAAACCTTTTAAAATACCTGAAAGACTTAATACGGAAACAGCCAAAGATATTGCAGAACAGAGACTGGCAATTATGCGCAAATATCTAAACGAGCTAAAAGAAGAGACATCAGGAGAGAAATAATGGCGGATCTTATCATAAAGAATGCTTATATCCTAACAATGGACCCGGAAGCAGGCGATATTAAGAACGGGGTCGTTGTTGTAGAGGATGGTAAAATAAAGGAAGTCGGAACTTCCACAGAATGTACTGCTAAGAAAGTCATCGATGCAAAAGGCTCAGTCCTTATGCCCGGACTTGTTAACACTCATTGTCATGCAGGAATGACAATATTCAGAGGTTACGCAGATGACATGCAGCTTCAGGACTGGCTTGAGAATCATATATGGCCTGCAGAAGCTAAACTTACTGATGATGACATCTATGCAGGTACAAGACTTGCATGTCTTGAAATGATTCGCTCCGGAACAATTGCCTTTGCGGATATGTACATCCATGAGAACAGGGTTGCTCAGGCTGTTGATGAAGCCGGAATCCGTGCAGCACTTTCCTACGGAATGATTGATTTTGGAGATAAGGAAAAGGCAGACAAGGAACTTGAAGTTGGTAGCGCTTTTGTCAAAGAATGGAATGGGAAAGCTGGTGGCAGGATCATTACCATGTACGGACCGCATGCACCTAACACCTGTTCAAGGGATTTTCTCATAAGAGTGAAAGAGCAGGCTGTAAGAGATAACGTCAAATTGCATATCCATGTGCTTGAGACCGAAGCCGAACTCAACTATATGAAAGAGAACTTCGGAATGTGCTCTATTCATTTCCTCAAGGGAATTGATTTCTGGGGAACTGATGTGCTTGCTGCACACTGCGTGTGGCTCTCTGATGGTGATATAAAGATACTTGCTGAATACGGCGTTAATATATCCCACAATCCTAACAGCAATATGAAACTCGCTTCCGGCATCTGTCCTGTTACAAAACTCATTGATGCGGGAGCAAATGTATGCCTTGGAACAGACGGATGTGCTTCTAACAACAATCTCGACATGTTTGAGGAAATGAGATCAGCAGCTCTTTTGCAGAAGGTAAGTGTTATGGATCCAACCGTGCTTCCTGCACGCAAGGTACTTGAGATGGCAACTGTCAATGGCGCAAAGGCCCTTGGAATCAACAGTGGAATGCTGAAAGAAGGTTACAACGCTGACATGATAATTATTGACATGAACAAAGCACACCTTGCACCTGTATATGATGTAGCTTCACATCTTGTCTATGCTGCAAGCGGCAAAGATGTCAGGACTACAATTGTTGCCGGAAAAGTGCTCATGGATGATGGAAAAGTACTCTCCATGGATGAGCAGGAAGTCATTGACATCGCTATAAAGGCTTCAAAAGATCTTCTTGGAAGGATTGGAAACTAAGGAGTACAAGGCTTATACTTATATCAGATGCATAATAATCAGGAAGATATCCTATTTATCTATAGTTATTTCAAAATTGGAGATAAAAGATGACTGATACTGAAATGTTAGAATCCGGAAACATGAAGATCGACTGGGTTCTTAATCACATGCCTGTTCTTAATATCATCAGGGAACAGTTTGCAAAAGAAAAACCTCTTGCAGGTCACAAAGTTGCAATGGCACTTCACGTCGAAGCAAAGACCGCAGCTCTTGTAGAGACACTTGCTATCGGCGGTGCTAAAGTAGCGATTACGGGATGTAATCCTCTAAGTACACAGGATGATGTTTCAATGGCTTTGCACAACAAGGACAACATCCAGTGTTTTGCAAAATATGACTGCTGTAACGAGGAATACTATGAAGCTATTGATAAGGTTCTTGATATGAAACCTGACATCACGATCGATGATGGTGCAGACCTTATTTTCAAGCTTCATACAGAACGCACAGACCTTCTGCCTGAGATCCTTGGTGGCTGTGAGGAAACTACAACTGGTATCCACAGGCTTAAGGCAATGGAACGTGATGGGGCTCTGAAGATGCCTGTTATTGCAGTAAATGATGCAATGACAAAGTTCCTTTTCGATAACCGCTATGGTACCGGGCAGTCCTCATGGGATGGTATCATGAGAACAACGAACCTCCTTGTAGCAGGCAAGAATGTTGTTATCGGTGGATACGGATGGTGTGGCAAAGGTGCTGCAATGCGTGCAAAGGGACTTGGAGCAAACGTAATTGTAACCGAGATAGACCCGATAAGAGCACTGGAAGCACGCATGGATGGTAACAGTGTTATGCCTATGAAAGAGGCCGCAAAGATCGGGGATATATTCCTTACAACCACAGGTAACAGGGATATCCTGAACAGAGAGGATTTCGAGGTCATAAAAGATGGTGCTATTCTTGCAAATGCAGGTCATTTCAATGTTGAGATCAACCTTGAAGACCTCAAGGCAATGGCAGGTTCTGTCAGGACTGTAAGAAACAACATCAAGGAATACAAGATCGGTGAGAAACGTGTTTACGTGCTTGCTGACGGAAGACTTGTGAACCTTGCAGCAGGTGATGGTCACCCTGCAGAGGTCATGGATATGAGCTTTGCAAACCAGGCACTCTGTGTAAGATATATTGCGGAGAACAAGCTTTCAAATGGAGTACATGCTGTACCACACGAACTTGATATCGGCGTGGCCGAGATGAAACTCATGTCAATGGGCATAAGCATTGACAAGCTTTCCGATGAACAGGAAGCATACATGGCAGGCTGGGAAACCGGAACATAAACCTGTCATTTACTTTTTCTTTTTTTGCATAACTTTAAGTTGATACACTGCTACGACAAAGGTGCTAACCGAAGGTGCCGAGATATTGTTGCTACATTAAGTAATATTAAGTACCAAGTACCAATGTATCAGGTATTGTTCAGGAGTGGGCTTTTGAGAGGGAGAAATTAACCACATTAGTTGCCTACTTTGTAAAATGCAGGAATAATAAGATATAAACATTCTGTTTTGGATTTAATTAAGGGTACATCTATAAAAAAGATATAAGTAATAGTAAGTCATAGGATGTTATAGAAGTTCGAACGCAACGTGAAAGCACGAAAACTATATATACTAAAAGTGCTTTTATCACCCGCTACACCGAAGTCGATGAACGTGAAGCAGCCTCAGCAAATCCACCCAACATATTGGGCTCGTAGCTCAGTCAGGCAGAGCGTCTGGCTTTTAACCAGACGGCCTAGGGTTCAAATCCCTACGAGCCCGCCATCACTTTGCAAGAGTGTTCACGTTCACATTTTTGAGGGAGGAGTAATATATTGAGAAAATTTAGCCTGCTCGACCATCAGTTGATCCCTAAACATGAGATAATGTTGGAAGATGAACTTAAATCTGTTTTAAAGCAATATGCCATAGAGAAGGAACAACTACCAAAGATAAAGGTCGTTGATCCAGTTATTCAGGAAATTGGGGCACAGGTTGGAGACGTCGTAAAGATTACACGTAACAGTCAGACCGCCAGCGAAGCATTCTACTATCGACTTGTCATCGCTTGAAAGCGATATTCACATTATTCAGACAGGGCTTTTTTGCAATAAACACAATAACCACATAAAGAAGGTGCTATCATAGCGTTAACCAAAGGACAGATCCCACGTTCGTTTTTCACGAAAGATAAGATCGTACAGCATCACATAGATTCCTACAATAAGTTTCTGGAGAGTGGTCTTCAAAAGATCATCGATGAACAGAAGATCATCGAGACCGACCTTGAAGACACATATATCAAACTGGGCAATATCCGCGTTGAGAATCCTGTAGTCAAGGAAGCGGACGGAGCTATCGAGAATCTCTATCCTAATGAAGCAAGGCTCAGGAACCTTTCCTATTCCGCACCACTCTACCTCCAGATGAGTGTTGTAGAAAATGATGAGGAGAAAGAACCACAGGAAGC
Source organism: Methanolobus vulcani (assembly GCF_900100715.1). Lineage (GTDB taxonomy): Archaea > Halobacteriota > Methanosarcinia > Methanosarcinales > Methanosarcinaceae > Methanolobus > Methanolobus vulcani. Next base: position 495,253 of record NZ_FNCA01000001.1, read on the forward strand.
AAAGATCGGGCAACTCCCGGTAATGATAAAATCAGACATCTGTAACCTCACTGAACTTGGCGAGGACGAGATGATAAAATACGGTGAAGACCCACTTGACCCGGGAGGATATTTCATTATCAACGGTACCGAGCGTGTGGTCATGACACTGGAAGACCTTGCTCCTAACAAGATTCTCACTGAATTCGGAGAAAGATACGGAGACATCATCGAAGTTTCAAAAGTATTCTCACAGAGAAGAGGATACAGAGCACTTGTTGTTGTGGAAAGAGGAAGAAAATCACTTCTTGAAGTCTCATTCCCATCCATTTCAGGCCGTCTTAACTTTATCACACTTATGAGAGCTCTCGGAGTGGAAACTGATGAGGAACTCGTAAAGGCAGTATCCACAGATCCCGAGATCATGAAGTTCATGTTCGAGAACCTTGAAGAAGCAGAGGTTGACAACATAGAGGATGCAATGGAGAAGATCGGCTCAAGAGTGGCTTCCGGGCAGGCAAGGGACTACCAGATCAAACGTGCAAACTACGTGATCGACAGATATCTTTTACCACACCTTGGAAACGAACCTCATGACAGGCCGGCAAAGGCAAACTTCCTTGGAAGAATGGCCGAATCATGTTTCGAACTGGCACTTGGAAGACGTAATCCGGATGACAAGGACCACTACTCAAACAAGAGACTGAAACTCACCGGTGACCTCATGGAAGATCTGTTCAGGGTCGCATTCAACAGGCTCTCAAGAGACATAAAATACCAGCTTGAAAGAGCGAACATGAGAAACCGTGAGCTCAATGTGATCACACTTGTAAGAGCAGACGTACTTACAGACAGGCTCCAGCACCCTCTTGCAACAGGTAACTGGGTAGGTGGAAGAACCGGTGTATCACAGCTTCTTGACAGAACTGATTATATCTCAACCCTTTCTCACCTCAGGCGTGTTATTTCCCCACTTTCAAGAGCACAGCCACACTTCGAGGCTCGTGACCTGCACCCGACACAATGGGGCAGACTTTGTCCATCAGAAACTCCAGAAGGTCCTAACTGTGGTCTTGTGAAGAACTTTGCACAAATGGTAGAGCTTTCCACAGGCACAGAGGAAGAAAAGAAAATAAAGAACATTCTTTACGACCTTGGTGTAGTGAAGGCAGTTCTGAACTCATCCCTGAAAGCACTTCCTGAGTATGATGAAGAACTTGATGATTATCTGGAAGATATAGAAGTGAGAAACGTAGTAGAAGAGGATAAGCCAGAACCGATCGGGTACACGAACTATTCAGAATCATTAGATGATATGGGAGGACTTCTCGATGAATGAAGCTAAAGTTTTCCTCAACGGAGAACTTGTAGGAACCCACACAGACCCTGCTGAACTGGTAGAGAATATCAGGGAGCAGCGCAGATCAGGCATGATGTCAGAACAGATCAATGTAACATATTATGAGGACATACATGAAGTTCTGATCAACACTGACATGGGTCGCGCAAGAAGACCACTGATAATTGTAAAGAACGGAGAATCACTCGTTACCGATGAGGAGATAGACCTCCTTGCAGAGGGCAAGATGGGATATTCCGAACTTACAAAGACAGGAAAGATAGAGTACCTTGACTCTGAAGAAGAAGAGAATGCATTCATTGCTCTTTACAAGAATGATATCACAGAGAGCCATACTCACCTTGAGATCAACCCGGGACTTATGCTCGGTATTTGTACCGGAATGGTACCATATCCTGAACACAATGCATCCCCACGTAACACAATGGGTGCAGCAATGGTCAAGCAGTGTATTGGCGTCTCAACATCAAACACCAAGCTCAGACCTGACACCCGTGCACACCTTTTACACTATCCACAGCGCGCAATGGTAAGAACGCAGACCTGTGAATCCATCCATTTCGATGACAGGCCGGCAGGACAGAACTTCGTTGTAGCGGTTATGTCCTACGAAGGACACAATATTGAAGATGCACTGGTCTTTAACAAGGGTTCAATCGAGAGAGGACTTGGAAGAAGTCACTTCCTCAGGACATTTGAGGGCGAGGAAAGACGCTACCCAGGTGGACAGGAAGACAAGTTCGAAATACCTGACTCTGAGTTCAGAGGTGCACGCAGTCCGGAAGCATATGCGAACCTTGACATTGATGGTCTTGTAAACCCTGAAACCAGAGTAGGTCCAAACGACGTACTTATCGGAAAGACCAGTCCGCCACGTTTCCTTGAGGAACAGTCCGACTTCGGAATCACAGTTGAGCAGCGCAGAGAAAGTGCAATAACAATGCGTTCCAACGAGAAAGGAGTCGTTGACACAGTCATTCTTACAGAATCAATTAACGGAACACGTCTTGCAAAGGTCAAGATAAGAGACCAGAGGATCCCTGAGATTGGCGACAAGTTCGCATCAAGACACGGTCAGAAGGGAGTTATCGGCCTTATCGTACCGTTTGCTGACATGCCATTTACAGAGAAAGGAATGGTTCCTGACCTTGTAATTAACCCACACGCAATTCCTTCACGTATGACTGTAGGTCACGTGCTTGAGATGATCGGTGGTAAGGTAGGCTCCATGGAAGGAAGAAGAGTTAATGCAACTGCATTCTCCGGAGAGAACGAAGACGATCTTCGTGCAGCTCTCAAGACACACGGATTCGCACACACAGGAAAGGAAGTATTCTTCGATGGTGTAACCGGAAAAAAGATCCAGGCAGATGTGTTCGTAGGGGTTATCCTTTACCAGAAACTGCACCACATGGTTGCATCAAAGATGCACGCAAGATCCAGAGGACCTGTACAGGTGCTTACAAGGCAGCCAACAGAAGGTCGTGCCCGTGAAGGAGGTCTGCGTTTCGGAGAAATGGAGCGTGATGTGCTTATCGGCCACGGTGCTGCAATGACACTGAAGGAAAGACTGCTCGATGAGTCTGACAAGGTCGTAGAACTTGTCTGCGGACACTGTGGAATGATCGCAACCTTTGACAGGAAAAGGAATATCAGATACTGCGCCAACTGTGGTGCTGAGACTGACATCCACCCTGTAGAGATGAGTTACGCATTCAAACTGCTGCTTGACGAAATAAAATCCCTTGGTGTGGCTCCAAGACTGCAACTAGAGGACGCTGTATAAGGGGTGAGTTAAAATGAACAATGATATTCCATCAATTCCAAAAAGGGTCGGCGCAATTAAATTCGGTCTACTCTCTCCTAAAGAAGTAAGGAAGATGAGTGTAACCGCAATCATCACCGCTGATACCTATGACGACGACGGTTATCCAATTGACATGGGTCTTATGGACCTTCGCCTTGGAGTTATCGACCCGGGTCTTAAATGTAAGACCTGTGGCAGCCGTGCAGGAGAATGTCCGGGACATTTCGGACACATAGATCTTGTTGCTCCTGTAATTCACGTTGGTTTTAACAAGACAATACGCAAGACACTGCGTTCAGTCTGTCGCAACTGTAGCAGACTACTTCTAGATGCAAGTAAGAAACAAGAGTTCCTCGACCAGTTAAACACTTGCAAGGAAATGGGACACCTTCCGGACAATATTATCAACGAAGTATTCAAGGAAGCACGCAAATCAAAGACCTGCCCATACTGCTCAACCGAACAGCTTGAGATCAAGTTCGAAAAGCCAAGTGATTACATTGAAGACGGCCACAAGCTAACTCCAACCGAGATTCGTGACCGTTTTGAGAACATTCCAGATGAGGATGTAAAAGTTCTTGGAATGGACCCCTCAAGTGCAAGGCCGGAATGGATGATTCTTACTGTACTCCCAGTACCACCGGTAACTGTCAGACCTTCAATTACACTTGAATCCGGTCAGCGCAGTGAAGATGACCTGACCCACAAGCTTGTAGATATTATCAGGATTAACCAGAGATTCCAGGAGAACAGGGATGCTGGTGCTCCACAGCTTATTATTGAAGACCTGTGGGAATTGCTCCAGTACCACGTTACAACCTTCTTCGACAACGAAGTATCAGGTGTACCTCCTGCAAGACACAGATCAGGAAGACCTCTTAAGACACTCACACAGCGTCTTAAGGGTAAGGAAGGACGTTTCAGAGGAAGTTTGTCCGGTAAGCGTGTGAACTTCTCAGCACGTACAGTTGTTTCACCTGATCCAAACCTCAGTATCAATGAAGTAGGCGTACCTTTTGCAATTGCCATGCAGATGACAATCCCTGAAAAGGTCACCACAAGGAACATTGAGCTTCTTCGTATGTACGTACAGCGCGGCAGTGAAGTTCACCCAGGTGCAAATTATGCAATCCGTGATGATGGAAGACGTATCAGAGTCTCTGAAATTAATAAGGAAGAACTCGCAGAGAAGATAGAAGTCGGATGGACTGTTGAAAGACAGCTTATGGACGGCGATATTGTCCTCTTTAACAGGCAGCCTTCACTTCACAAGATGAGTATCATGGCCCACAGAGTAAAGGTACTTCCATTTAAGACATTCAGACTTAACCCGGCAGTATGTGCACCATACAACGCTGACTTTGACGGTGACGAAATGAACATGCACGTTCTTCAGACCGAAGAGTCAAGGGCAGAGGCCAGCATCCTTATGCAGGTCCAGGAGAACATTCTTTCCCCGCGTTTCGGCGGACCAATTATCGGTGGTATACACGACCACATCTCAGGTCTTTTCCTGCTTACAAGGAACGAAAATGCAATCACAAAGAACGCAGCTCTTGAACTTCTAAGAAAATCTGATATAAGAGACCTGCCGGAGCCTGCAAGCTACTCAGAGAACGGAGAACCACTGTGGAACGGTAAGCAGATCTTCAGCCAGATCCTTCCAAAAGGACTTTACCTGGAGTTCCCTGCACAGGCTTGTTTTAAGTGTGATACCTGTAAGAAGAGGGACTGCGAATACAATGCATATGTGGTCATAGAAGATGGAGAGATGCTCCAGGGAACTATTGACGAACAGTCCATTGGTGCATTCAAAGGAAAGATCCTCGATAAGGTCGTAAAGGAATACAGCTCAGAAGCAGGAGCTAAGTTTGTAGATGACTTTACCAGACTTGCTATCCGTGGTGTGATGAAGACAGGCCTTAGTTTCGGAATAAGTGACGAAGACATACCCCCTACTGCGAAGATCCAGATAGGAAATCTCCTGAATGAGGCTGAAGAGAGGGTCAAAACGCTCATTGAAGCTTATGAGGCTAAGGAACTTGAACCATTGCCAGGACGTACACTTGATGAAACAATTGAAATGAAGATCATGCAGGAACTCGGTAAGGCCAGGGACCAGACCGGTAATATTGCAGGTAAACAGCTGGGTCTTGAGAATTCTGCAGTGCTCATGGCAAAGTCAGGAGCAAGAGGTTCAATGCTTAACCTTACTCAGATGGCAGCCTGTGTAGGACAGCAGGCGGTTCGTGGTGAAAGGATAAGAAGAGGTTATGCAGGAAGAACACTCCCACACTTTGACAAGGGTGACCTTGGTGCAGATGCTCACGGTTTCGTTAAGGCAAGTTATAAGAGCGGACTGAACCCTACAGAATACTTCTTCCACGCAATCGGTGGTCGTGAAGGTCTTGTAGATACTGCGGTTCGTACTTCCCAGTCAGGTTACCTGCAGAGGAGACTTGTTAACGCATTGCAGGATCTTGAGGTCCAGTATGACGGTTCTGTAAGAGAAACACGTGGTGTCATTGTCCAGTTCAAATATGGTGAAGATGGAATTGACTCCACAAAGAGTGACTATAGTAAACCTGAAGCGATCCATCGTATCGTCAGGAGAGTCACCGGGAAGGAGGTGAACTAAAATGACGATCAGTGAAGCTACTATTGATGCAATGATCGCAGGGCTCGATCTTCCGAAGAACATCATGAAGACCTTAAAGGATGACGTGATGAGGGTCGGAGTTACAAAGAAAGAGCTTGAAGATATCATCGAGCAGGTTATGAAAAGTTATGAGTATGCATGTGTAGAGCCCTGTGAGGCAGTGGGTGTGGTTTCAGCACAGTCCATTGGTGAACCGGGTACCCAGATGACCATGCGTACTTTCCACTATGCGGGTGTCGCTGAAATTAACGTTACCCTTGGTCTGCCACGTCTTATTGAGATCGTGGATGCAAGAAAGACACCAAGCACACCGATGATGACAATCGCATTGGAAGAGGAATACGCACAGGACAGGGATAAAGCACGCAGGCTTGCATGGGAGATAGAGGCAACTCATATAGAACACCTTGCAGACATAACAACTGACCTTGCAAATATGCAGCTAATTATCGATCTGCATGAGAAAACACTTACCCACAGAGCACTCACTCCTGACGAAATAGCTGATAAACTTCGTGATGAACTGGATGTCATGGTGAATGTTTCAGGCAGTGTTGCAAATCAGATAATTGTCACACCTAATGCACCATCATACCGTGAGCTGCTCCAGCTTGCAAAGAACATACACTCAATTACCCTTAAAGGAATTGAAGGTATCAAGAGGGTAGTTATCAGAAAAGATGGTGAGGAGTACACCCTCTATACAGAAGGTTCACAGCTTAAAGAAGTACTCCAGATTGAAGGTGTCGATGTTACAAGGACATCCACAAACAATATCGGTGAGATCTATGATGTATTTGGGATCGAAGCTGCAAGGAATTCAATAATAACTGAAGCTACTAACACACTTTCAGAACAGGGTCTTACTGTAGATATCAGACACATAATGCTTGTATCAGATATCATGTGCTGTGATGGAGAAGTAAAGCAGATCGGAAGACACGGTATTTCCGGAGAGAAAGCCAGTGTATTCGCCCGTGCAGCATTCGAAGTTACTGTTAACCACCTGCTTGATGCGGGAATGCGCGGAGACCGCGACGAACTTAATGGAGTTACAGAGAACATTATCGTGGGACAGCCTATAAAGCTTGGAACAGGAGATGTACATCTCATTACAAAATAACGCTTCATTATATAGAAGTATATAAAGAACAACCAGAAAGTAAATATACGGAATCACTTATTAATACAAATCTCAAACTGACGTTATAAATGAGTTGATATAAAATGGATATTAACATTGACAAAGCACTTATCAAAGTGATCAGAACCGGAAAGGTGATCATTGGGTCAAACAGGACCATTGATGCTGCTGTTAGCAATGACGCTAAAATGGTAGTACTCGCTGCAAATTGTCCTGCAGACGTGAGAGCCAAGATCGAAAGCACAAACGTACCGATACTCAACTACCCAGGCACAGGAACAGAACTTGGTCCTGCATGCGGAAAACCATTCATCATCGCTGCAATGGCAATCATTGACAGCGGAGAGTCTGATATTCTGGCTGCCGCTTAAAGGAGTTGCGATATTTGGGCGAGATCAAGTTATCCACTGAAGGTATCCGATACATCGCATTATTTGAAAAATTAACCGGCGCGGCGGTCAAAGATTGTATAATCGATGACGGAAGGATAATATATGTGATAAAGGCAGGCGACATGGGTGCTGCCATCGGAAGAAAGGGAGACCATATCAACCGTATGAAGAAAACAGTGGATAAACAGATAGATCTTGTCGAATATTCGGACGAACCCGGTGTTTTCATCAAAAATGCATTCAGTCCGGTAACTGTCAAATCAGTGAACATCACAAGCAGAAACAACAAACGATTAGCTTATGTAGAAGTATCTAATAAGGACAAGGGTCTTGCCATAGGACGCAATGGGAAAAACATTGAAAAGGTCAAACTTGTCGCAAAGAGACATCACGACATAGATGACGTAATACTGCAGTGATCGTTCGAATAATATCATACTCATCAAAGACATTAATTGGAGGATATAATATGCCAAATGGAAAATATGCAGCTCACACACTTCAGCGCATGCGAAAGGATGCAAGGTGGAAGGATCCTCGCTACAACAGGCGCACACTAGGTCTTGACGTAAAAGCAGACCCTCTTGGTGGTGCACCTCAGGGCAGAGGTATCGTACTGGAGAAAGTGGGTGTAGAGGCTAAGCAGCCAAACTCAGCAATCAGGAAATGTGTAAGGATTCAGTTGATCAAGAACGGGCGTCAGGTTTCAGCTTTCTGCCCTGGGGACGGAGCTATCAACTTTATTGACGAGCACGACGAAGTTACAGTAGAAAGAATCGGTGGCCGCATGGGTGGTGCAATGGGAGATATTCCCGGAGTACGCTTTAAGGTAACCGCTGTTAACAATGTATCTTTAAGAGAGATGGTCATTGGCCGTAAAGAGAAACCAAGGAGATAATCCTATGTACAAATTATTCGGAAAATGGGATCTCAGCGAGGTAGAGGTTGCTGATCAGGGAATCAGAAGGTACGTCAATCTCGACCCTGTAATCATCCCACATACAAATGGTAAGCATGCAAGACAGCAGTTCAACAAGTCAGACATCTGCATTGTAGAGAGGCTTGTTAACAACGTCATGCGCAACGAGCAGAACACAGGAAAGAAGCAGAGAGCAATGATGATCGTCTCTGAAGCTTTCGATATCATTAACAAGAGAACACAGAAGAACCCTGTACAGGTACTTGTAGAAGCTATTGCAAATGCAGGCCCAAGGGAAGAAGTTGTCAGACTTAAGTATGGTGGAATATCTGTACCAAAGGCAGTAGACACAGCTCCACAGAGACGTGTTGACTCCGCACTTAGATACATCACAAAGGGTGCAAACCAGGCAGCTTTCAAATCCAAGAGAAGTGCAGCAGATTGTCTTGCAGCAGAGCTTATTGCAGCTTCAAACCGCGATGCAAAATGCTTCTCGATCAACAGGAAAGATGCGAAAGAAAGAGTCGCAAAGGCAGCACGTTAACGCTGTACAATTATTAAGTAAGGGTAATTAATATGGCAAAAGATAAAATGGTCGACCGTGTCGCAACGCTCATGAGCGAGCCAAAGATGATTCGTAACATCGGCATCGTTGCGCACATTGATCACGGAAAAACAACTTTATCAGACAACCTTCTTGCAGGCGCAGGCATGCTCTCTAAAGAGCTTGCAGGTAACGCATGCTGGACAGACTCTGATGAAGAGGAACAAGCAAGAGGTATTACAATTGATTCCGCAAATGTTTCAATGGTCCACGAGTATAATGGACAGGAATATCTCATCAACCTTATCGACACACCAGGTCACGTAGACTTTGGTGGTGACGTCACACGTGCAATGCGTGCTGTGGACGGTGCAGTAGTGGTAATTGATGCTGTAGAAGGTACAATGCCACAGACAGAGACCGTTCTGAGGCAGGCACTTAAGGAACACGTCAAGCCAGTTCTGTTCATCAACAAGGTAGACCGTCTCATCAATGAGCTTCAGGTCGACGGACAGGAAATGCAGATAAGACTCGGAAAGCTCATTGACCACGTAAACAAGCTCATTAAGGGTATGAACGAAGAGCGTTACAAGGCAGGATGGAAAGTCGATGCAGCAGAAGGTACTGTAGCTTTCGGTTCAGCACTGTACAACTGGGCAATCAGTGTACCAATGATGCAGAAGACCGGAGTCAGTTTCCAGCAGATCTATGATTACAACAAATCAGAGGATCCAAATAGCATAAGGGAACTTGCAGACAAGTGCCCACTCCATGAAGTCCTGAACGATATGGTAATCAGGTTCCTTCCATCACCTCTTGAGGCACAGGAAGGAAGGATTAGCGCTATCTGGCACGGAGACAAGACTTCTCCGATTTACAAATCAATGATCAATGCAGACCCTAAAGCTGACCTTGCTTTCATGGTAACAGACATTACCATGGACCCACATGCAGGTGAAGTTGCAACCGGAAGGTTATTCAGTGGATCTCTTGAGCGTGGAATGGAAGTTTTCGTATCCGGCACATCAAGAAAGAACAGAATTCAGCAGGTCGGTGTTTTCATGGGTCCAAAGAGACTTGAAGTGGAGAAGATCCCTGCAGGAAACATTGCAGCTGTAACCGGGCTTAGAGATGCTATTGTTGGTTCAACAGTAACAACACTTGAAGGTATGGAGCCTTTCGAGAGTATCACCCACGCAAGTGAGCCTGTAGTTACTGTTGCTGTAGAAGCAAAGCACATGAAGGACCTTCCAAAGCTTGTTGATGTACTGAGACAGGTTGCAAAGGAAGACCCAACACTTAAGATCACACTTGACGAAGAGACCGGTGAACACCTTATGGCCGGTATGGGAGAACTCCACCTTGAAGTCATTGCACACAGAATTGAGCGTGACAAGGGCGTAGAGATCACAACCACACCACCTATTGTAGTATACCGTGAAACCATCCGTGGCAGTGCAGGTCCTGTAGAAGGAAAGTCACCAAACAGACACAACAGATTCTATGTTGAGATCGAGCCACTCGAGGAAGGCGTCAGAGACCTTATCAAAGCTGGTGAAATCTCCATGCGCATGCCTGAAGTCGAGCGTAGAGAGAAGCTCATGGAAGCAGGTCTGGACAAGGACGAAGCAAAGGGTATTGTAGATATCTTCGAGAGCAATGTTTACATTGACATGACAAAAGGTATCCAGCACCTTAACGAAACTATGGAGCTCATCCTTGAAGGATTCCACGAAGTAATGAAGGGAGGACCTCTTTCAAAGGAACCATGTATGGGTGTAAAGGTAAAGCTCATGGATGCAAAGCTTCACGAAGATGCAGTCCACAGAGGACCTGCACAGGTAATTCCTGCATCAAGACAGGGTATCCAGGCAGCAATGCTCATGGCAGATGACACACTTCTCGAACCATACCAGAAGGTATTCATTCAGGTACCACAGGACCAGATGGGTGGCGCAACCAAGGAAATCCAGGGACGCCGTGGAATCATCATCAACATGATCGCTGAAGGTGACATGACCATCATCGAGTCCAGGGCACCAGTATCCGAACTCTTCGGATTTGCAGGAGACATAAGATCCGCAACAGAAGGACGTGCAATGTGGAGCACAGAATTTGCAGGATTTGACACACTTCCAGCAAACATGACAGCAGAGATTGTATGTGGTATCAGAGAAAGGAAGGGACTTAAGAAGGAGCTTCCACAGGCATCTGATTACCTTAGCATGTAATCACAGGATTTTGCAGTATTTTAACTGCAAAACCTTATTTCGTCAGAAAGGTTTAAACGTAAAAAGACCTATTATGGCAAATCAAACTGATATATTGATATTAAACTAAAGGAGATATGAAAATGGCAGCTGAGAAACCACACATGAACTTAGCAGTTATCGGTCACGTAGACCACGGCAAATCAACATTTGTCGGAAGATTGATGTTCGAGACAGGAGCAGTACCTGCTCACCTTATCGAGAAATACAAGGCAGAAGCAAAAGAGAAAGGAAAAGAATCCTTCGCTTTCGCATGGGTAATGGACTCACTCAAGGAAGAGCGTGAGAGAGGAGTTACCATCGACATCTCCCACAAGAGATTCGACACAGACAAGTACTACTTCACAGTAGTAGACTGTCCAGGTCACCGTGACTTCGTAAAGAACATGATCACCGGTGCATCACAGGCGGATGCAGCTGTTCTTGTCGTAGCAGCACCTGATGGTGTAATGGCACAGACAAAGGAGCACGTTTTCCTTTCAAGAACACTCGGTATCAACCAGCTAATCGTTGCTGTAAACAAGATGGATGCAGCTGAATACAGCGAAGAGAGATACAACCAGGTAAAGGCAGATGTAAGCCAGCTTCTCGGAATGGTAGGATTCAAGGCATCAGAGATCCCATTCGTACCAACATCCGCATTCGAGGGTGACAACATCACAAAGTCAAGCCCTAACACTCCATGGTACACCGGTCCATCACTCCTTGAATGCCTCAACGAGCTCAAGGAACCAGAAAAGCCAGACACACTTCCACTCCGTATCCCTGTACAGGATGCATACACCATCTCCGGTATCGGAACTGTACCAGTAGGTAGAGTAGAGACCGGAATCATGAAGAAGGGTGACAATGTAATATTCAACCCAAGTGGCGTAGCTGGTGAAGTAAAGTCAATCGAGATGCACCACGAAGAAGTTCCACAGGCTGTCCCTGGAGACAACATTGGATGGAACGTAAGAGGTGTAGGCAAGAATGACGTACGCAGAGGAGATGTCTGTGGTCCAACAGCAAACCCACCATCTGTAGCAGACGAGTTCACAGGACAGATCGTAGTCCTTCAGCACCCATCTGCAATCACAGCAGGATACACACCAGTATTCCACTGCCACACCACCCAGACTGCATGTACTCTCATGTCCATTGACAAGAAGCTTGATCCAAAGACAGGTCAGGTCAAGGAAGAGAATGCAGCATTCATCAAGGCCGGTGACGCAGCAATTGTAACCATCAAGCCAACCAGACCAATGGTAATCGAGCCTGTAAAGGAAATCCCACAGCTCGGTAGATTCGCTATCCGTGATATGGGTATGACCATTGCCGCTGGCATGTGCATGAGTGTCAAACAGAAGTAAGACACTCAAATTTTCCTTTTTTTAGGAGAAGAGCAACATGTCACAGAAAGCAAGAATAAGATTATCAGGAATTAGTCCTGTAAACCTTGATGGTGTTTGCGATCAGGTAAAAGCTATTGCAGACAGAACAGGTGTAAGTATCTCAGGACCAGTTCCATTACCTACCAAGAAAATGGTAGTACCAGTCCGTAAAAGTCCAAGTGGTGACGGAACCGCTACATGGGATCACTGGGAAATGCGTGTACACAAGAGACTCATCGACATTGCAGCAGATGAGCGCGCACTCAGACAGCTCATGCGTATCCAAGTACCAAAGGACATCAATATCGAGATAGTACTCCAGAACTAAAAACTATAGTTATTGCCCATCAATAACTATAACCCTTAAGTTACAGATTACATCTGTAACCTACTCTACTTCTTAACTTTCATATAGCCAGCCAGTGCTGGCTATGAAAGATTCACAGACAGAACTGCTGCAAACAATCTATTTTAAAAAGTTCTTCCATCTACTTAAATACTACTGAATAAAAGTATCAGTACCGCAAAATTTATGTAAACAAGCAACTCATAAAAAATATGGGGTTTTATAATGAAACAAAAGGTATTGATATTGGGAGCTGGCTATGCCGGATCGGTAGTAGCTAACATATTGGCAAGAGAATTCAGAAATAAGATTGCAAAAGACGAATTAGAAGTGACTATTCTAGACAAGAATGACACTAATATAAATCAGGGTGGGTTCACCTTTATTCCTTTTGAACTTTATACCCCTGAAGACATCACAAGACCCCGCAAGAAGCTTATCAGCCCCAGGGTCAAATCATTTTTTGGAGCAGATGGGGAAGTAACGGCTGTTGACCTTAATAACAAAGAGATCACAGTCAAGAGCGATAAAAAATATACTTACGATTACCTTGTTATCGCAATGGGATGCAGAGCGGATCCTACGACTGTCCCCGGACTTACAGATGACTTGAACACTTTTTACACATCAATGGACGATGCCTTCAAGGTCAGAGATCTTGTTCAAAATATAAGCAGTGGAAAAGTTGTAGTTTCAGTTGCCTCAATGCCTGTACCCTGCCCCGGTGCACCAGTAAAATTCACATTTATGCTGGAAAGCTACCTGCGCAACGTAAAGAAGATCAGAGACGATGTACAATTAACACTTGTATGGCCTATGGAACCAATAGGACCCCCTGAATTCAATAAATTTGTAACATCCCAGATGAATGAAAAGGGTATAGAAGTTATTAGGAATTCCCCATTGACAAATGTAGATGCAGCCAAAAAAGAAATCACAACAAAAAGTGGAGAGAAAGTCAGCTACGATCTGCTGATAACTGTTCCAACACACAAAGCACCACAAGTATTGATCAATGCCGGACTTACGGACGAGAAAGGATGGCTTTCTGCAGATAAAGCCACACTACAATACCGTGGACCGGCAGGTGACCATGACAATGTCTATGTTCTTGGAGATCTGGGGCCTGCTGACATCCTCAAAACAGGGATTGGTGCTCACTATCAGGCAATTGCAGTGAGCCAGAGCCTAAAGAATGATATCTATGGAAACGGAATCCAGACACCTTATGAAGGCGAAACAGGATGTCCACTTGTTACCGAACTGGAAACGCCTTCTACTCCTGGAAGGGGATACATTGCCACCTGGAAATATAACAAATCACCGGAAGCATTCTCAACAACTAAAATGGGATGGTTCCTATACCGCATGTATTACCATATACACTGGGACATTAGTGTAAAAGGACTGTTCTGAGGAGATGAGAAAATGAGCGATGAAAACCTTATGAACCAGATATCAGGTGTCGAAATCAGACCAGCTGACGTTGAAGCTGTCTTAGACCTTATCAGAACAGCAAGAATACTGCAGGATTACATCAATGATCAGACAGCCCACGGAATTGCAGACCTCACATCCACAGTACTGAAACTCACAAACGCCATTATGTGCACTGACTTAATAGAAGTAATGGAAAGAGCAGTTCAGGATCCTGAGCTTGATAAAGCAATTCTTAACCCTCCAAAAGTAGGTCTGGCAGGAATGTTAAAACAAATGGGAGATGAAGACTTCCAGAAAGGAATGGGAGTTATGCTCACACTTGTAAAAGCAATAGGAAGAGCTGCCGAAGAATAAAATCATAAAACAGAGATTCCCGATTATACGGGAATTTTCTTTTCTTTATAAGGAACTTCATTAACTGTCTATTCTTCGCATCCATTGTCCCTGTTACTGTCGTAGAATTTGATAATGAATGTAGCTCCAGATGGAGTATTATCCTCCAGGGATATCTCACCGTATCTTTCGACTATCCTTTTTGCAATATACAATCCAAGACCAGTGTGTCCGGTTCTGCCATATTTGAAACCTTCATCAAATATGCGTCCTTTTATCTTATCCGGTATACCACTGCCATTATCTGATATTCTAAGTTCACAATAATCTTCCTTTGATTCCATGTGGAGATCGATAGTATCTGCTCTCCCATGAATAATAGCATTCTGTATTATATTGCCGATTACCGAATGAAGACCACTGTCCGCTTTTACCGAACAATATCCGGATATATTGATCTTTACAGGGAACTCCTGAGAAACTTCTAATGCAAGTATACGAAGATCAATTGTCACAAGCTCCCTGATATACATCAATGACTCAAAATCCTTCATCTCACGAATAAGTTTAGTGCTATGTTTCACAGCCTTTTCCGAGAGATCAAGTTCTTTTTCGGACATTCTCTCTTTCAGATTATCAATTGAAAGAGAAATAATATTCAGATCATTAAGAACATCATGTCTGAGTATCTGATTCACCAGACTCAATGTTTCCAGCAGATCTTCCTGTGCTTCTTTCTTCTTAATAAGTTCATACTCCCTCACTTTTAATTCCCGGTAAAGAAGATCATATGGACGTGCAAGACTTGTGACGACTATTGCCTTATAAATAAGATAAAATGACAACAGCTTGAAGAAATGACCCATCAGATTCGAAAAACCATAAACGTCTATATAAAAAGTGAAAGCCAGTTCTGCAAATATTGTGAGAATAATAGAAGCTATGATCAAGCTGTAGACCTTACTGTCAAATTGATCTTTATTCCTGTGAAGCAATATGGCGGAAGCAAGTAATATCAAGGATATAATATACTCACTTATGATCTTGAACTGAGTAAGACCACTGCCTTCGATATAACAATCAGGGAAATAGCCCTGATAAATGACTGCGAAGATAAGACACGTAAATGCAAAATATATAACGAGAACTTTTCTGTAATTGAGCTCTTTTTTCATAAGAAGAGGAGCGATCAAAAGTGAGATACTTTGCATATATCTGGCAGCTATCCATAACTGAGTAGGCAGGTTTGCATCATTGCCTGGAAAAATGCCCATTCCTTTGTAGCTAATTATATGCAGAAAGTCGATCCATGATACAAAAAAGAAACTTATTGCTATGAACAAAAGATATGAGTTTTTCAAATATTCCCTGGAGTTCCATGCAATAAGAAAAACAGCAGCAATAACTACTATACTTGCTACCTCAACTATACTATGGAATAAAAGATAGCTTTCAAGACTAATACGATATAATGCCAGAAGAACCAGAATTACAATAACTGTTTCAGAATATTTCTCATATACATTTTGTAAATTCACACCGTAATCTCCACGTTTGTTACACTAACCCTATGTTCAAAAGCAAAGTAATAATATAAAATTATTGTGATGACTTCGTTTTCTACTGCACATATCCGTACAACAGGATCGGTTCTTTGAAACGCCTTAAAATTTTTGAAGGGACAGCTCAATAACAAATATAGAATTATAGATAATGAAAACTGGAGCAAACATCAAATGGAATTAATTTCAGTCCTTATCAACAATACTCTTGCCACATACTTTGCAATCAGACCTCTTAGAGACTTTCATGTAATCCATTTCAGAGTTCAGACCATCCCATATCAGTAAACGATTAGTCAGGAGCTTACCTTTTCCAAGCAAATATTTAATGACTTCATTAGCCTGTATCATGGCAATTATACCTGGAGTAACACCTACTACCGGAAAAGTTTCCGATGGCGGTTCAGATGGGAATACACAATTAAAACACGCACTTTGCCCAGGGATGATTGTCATCGCCTGACCATCAAAGCCACGAATTGCACCATGGACCAGAGGAATTCCTTTCTCATGGGAAGCCTTATTCAATAAATAGCGGACATGGTAATTGTCCATTGCGTCGACTATTATGTCTGCATCTGCCACAAGGTCCATTATATTGGATTCATCTATTGTCAGGTAAAATGACCGGACTTCTATGTGAGGATTTATCATTCTGAGCTTTTCCTCTACAGATATGACTTTCTCTTTGCCAATGTCCTGTTCCCAGTGCAGGATCTGACGATTAAGATTTGTTTGCTCCACAACATCTTTATCTGCGATCCTCAAATGACCTATCCCGGCAACCGCTAGATACAATGCAATAGGACAGCCAAGTCCTCCGGCACCTGCTATAAATACTGTGGCATCTTTTAAGCGCTTCTGACCGCCCTTGCCAAAAAGCATGATCTGTCTACTGTATCTTTGAAGTTCATCATCGCTTAACATAGAATAGGTCCCATTTGGATCGCTGTAGATCATAGTTGAATTTAGTATGATTTTGACTACAATACCGAAATCAAGTTTATAACTTCATAAGTAGTCAAGCAATATAAGTCCAGAGGTCTAAACTGCCAATATCGCCTGCTAGATCTTCCCGATATCAACAAAAGATATTAAATATGAAAGATATATTCACAATTGTGAGACTTTTAATTTGAAAGCAAAAACCAAAAGGAATGAAAATGAAATTACCATGTCAGATGATAGTCTGGGACGTATTACCCGCCATAAGAGCAGCCATTGCAGAAGAGCTTATCAATTGCGGACTGTCACAGCAGGAAATTGCCAAACAGCTTGATATGGCACCTTCTGCGGTTTCACAATACCTGTCCAAGAAGAGAGGATACAGGATAGTGCTTGAACATGAAGTTAAAACATCTATCCGTCAGCTTGCCGAGGACCTGAAAGAAGAAAAGGTTGATGATCTTGTTTCAAGAATATGTGCAATATGCAGACAACTTAGGGAAGAAGGTCAGCAATGTGTTAATGACAATTAATATTTTTAAAAACTAAGAATCTACTTTGCCGGAGTTTCTAACCTCCGAACACAACCTGAATTATTCGCACATCATCACTGTTTTCGAGAATGGTGTCTTCAGGAATAATACACTTGTTCTTAGATACCAGAACCTCACCCTGACTTATGTCCAGATGTTGCAGCAATTCCTCTACTGTCAAAGGCCCCATGGCCAGTTCCTGTATATCACCGTTTGGAAGTATCACTTTCATGCATTTACCTTCTTAAAAAAATAAAATATGGAAGTAGTCTGGAGTGGTAGTTTGAAGTAGACGTTTTTCAGCAGGAGTCAGAAGACTCCTGCGGGATTTGAGGTTAAACCTCAAGCCAGGATCCGGACTCGAACCGGGACAGCTTTTCTTCACAGGAAATCTTAACTGCACCAATTTCCTGGTAATTGGCAAATAAATGCCGTATCACAATTGTGATAGAACCTAATACACAATTGTGATATTTAAGGATAACGTTCGTATGTTGACTAATAAAACACATTGGTGTTAAAATCTAAAGCAAATAGATAAGAAACATCCATAGGATACTAACACTATATTTATCTTCAATGAGAAACATGCAAAATGAGTTCAAGTAAAATATCAAAAAAGGACCTGTAGTGTAGCGGATATCACTTAAGCCTCCGGAGCTTAGAACCCGGGTTCGACTCCCGGCAGGTTCGACTCATAATCCATATAATCTCATATTATCAAAATCATTTTTGGCGATCCCATGAGTCAGAAACACACCTCGAAAGGAAAAAGGAAGACTGAAACCGAACAACAGAAGATGAAAGTCAAACTCCTCCCGCTTGCACTGGGGATACTGCTCATGGCAGCCGGTGCCATAGGAATCATGCATAGTTCGAATGACAGTGATCAATGGTCTGTTTCGGATGGAGGCATTCTTTCCTTTCCAGCAATAAAAAACATTGATTACAGCTCAAATGACATATCCGCAGCTAACGATGCAGACATCATCAGAGAAGTCAGTTTTGAAAGTAGTGGCTCTCAAATTGCAGGACTTATAAGGATTCCTGAGTCAGGTACAAATGTACCTGGTGTTGTAGTTCTTCCCGGGGCAGGAGTGTCAAAAGAACAACAGACAACAGTGCCTCAGTTACTTTCGTCCCTTGGATACGCATCCATAACTATAGACCAGAGAAATCTTGGAGGAATTAACCCGCAAGGTGACCTGGCACTTTACATTAATGGAACAGAGCCTGTGGAATATATGATGGTGCATGATGCACTTGCCGCTGCAAATGTTCTTGGTGAACAACCTGAAGTAAATGGAAGTGACATTGCAATGCTTGGTCTCAGTAATGGTGGCAGATTTGCCATAATCGCAACCGCAATAGAACCTGAAATAAAAGGAGTTATTGGAATTAGCACAAGCGGATATGACACTGACTCGATAGAAGTCAATGATAATGTTAACATGAACGCATATAGGTTTTACAGGTCAATTGACCCTGACAACTATCTGGGAATGATAAGCACACGAAGGTTTGTTATGTTACATTCTGTAAACGACAGCATTGTTCCTTATGAACTGGCACTCCGAACTTATGATAAAGCTGAAGAACCTAAGGTACTTTATCCTATCAACGGAAGCACACATGGATATTCCCGGCTTATGGCAGATGATATCCAAAAAGAGCTTGAGATAATGTTTCAATAACAAAGATAAAATAGAAAATCAAAAAAGTGAAGTCCCATTATAGTTCAAAGATGCAGTAATTAGTTCCTCTGGATGCGTATGAATGCCTGCCCACATGTAGAATAAAATCCTTCTTCTTCGCAGCGAACAACTCTTTCATATTCAAATCCTGAACTGACATCTGTTTTTTGTGTTGATTCGTTATTATTAATGTGTTTTTTCTTCAACTCAGGCAAACTCAGTACCTCCCTGTCCAGACACATAAAGTTAGCTACATATTACTATACACATATAAAATATATAAAATATACTAGTGCAGATATAATGTCCCGAATTTATATATAGAAAACGAGCATTAAATCCAGAACAAGGGCATGAAATAGGGTAAAAAATGGATAAAATGGGCATGAACATAAGAGGCGTCATTTTTGATATGGACAACACGCTTTTTGACTTTGTGGAAGCAAAGATGATCGCCTGCACAGAAGTTGTCGGTTTTCTTGGCGCAGGTGACCCGGAAGAGTTGTTCGAATATTTCCGCAGGGAAACTCATGGTTTTGAAAATCCGGAGAATATCAGGGACTACATGCTTGACAATGGAATTGATCCTTTGGAAAAATACCAGAGTTGTGTCAAGATCTATGAAACACAGAAGATAGATCATATCAGGCTCTACCCTTATGTCAGGGAAACCCTGGAAGAACTTAATGAAATAGGAATGGTGCTTGGAATTGTGACCGATGCCAACAGCGACAATGCAAGAAAAAGACTTGTGAAAACAGGTCTTGAAGACATGGTACATTCGCTTACAGCCCATGACATGACCGGTACGAAAAAGCCGGACCTTACACCTTTCAAATATGCTCTTGAAACTATGAGGCTTAAAGCTTCAGAAACACTTTTTGTCGGTGATAGCCTCAGAAGGGATATAGCTCCTTCAAAGCAACTTGGCATGATGGCCGCTTATGCAGCTTATGGAGACCGCAACAGCACAATGGACAGGACATCAGGTGAATACAAACCTGACAGAACCCTCAACAACTTCCGTGAGGTTCTGGAAATAGTACTTGAATTCAGTGAAAATGACAGAATATGACGTTATTGTTGTAGGCGGAGGACCAATTGGTTCTGTGGCGGCAAGATATGCTGCAATTAATGGTTCAAAAACGCTGATCTTAGAAGACCACGCATTCATAGGTAGTCCGGTGGGATGCACCGGACTGTTAAGCACAAGAGCGGTCAGCGAATGTGAGATCGGTCCCTCGGACAGCTCCATCCTGAACTCTGTAAGAGGAGCATTTATTCATCCAATGCAGGGAGATTGCCTGCCAGTTGACGGGAAGAAAACCAAAGCTTACGTTGTTTCCAGAAAGATATTTGACAGGAAACTTGCTGCCAAAGCTCTTGAAGAAGATGTTGACCTGTGGTTGAACTCAAGAGTTACGGGCATAGAGAGATCACAGAATAAGCAGAAGGTTTCCGTAGTTAGGAGCGGTGAAAAACAGGTTCTGAAAGCGAAGGTAGTAATTGGTGCAGACGGTGTTCGCAGCCAGATTGCTAAATGGTCCGGACTTGGAAATGTAATCGAAGTGCTGCCGGGAATTCAGGCCGAAGTACCTTACCAAAGTGATGATACTAATTTTGTGGAACTATTCCTTGGCTCACAGGTTCCCGGATTCTTTGGATGGACCGTTCCTGTCAATGAAAGTATTTCACGTGTTGGAATGGCTGTTGACCCGAAATATGGAATGCCAGCACACCGGGTCCTTGAGAATCTGCTTACAAAAAATAAGCATGTAGCTTCAAGATATAGTGCCGGGAAGCTTGATCTTGTAATGGGGGGAATTCCCCTGGGACCTCTTGAAAAAACATACTCAGATGGCGTGATTATCGTCGGAGACGCTGCAGGACAGGTCAAACCCACATCAGGAGGAGGCATCTATACCGGAGCAGTGTGTGCAAAGATCGCAGGTGAAATTGCTGCAAAGGCTGCAGAACAGGAGAACAGCTCGGCATCATTCCTTTCTGAATACGACAGGCAGTGGAGAGCAAAGCTTGGAAAGGAACTTGCCATGGGAATGAGAATACACAGGTTTGCCGCCGGGCTTAAAGATAAAGAAATAGATGAGCTGATAGGTTCTATGAACAATTCTACTATTCTTGATACAATAACACGTTACGGTGACATGGACCATCCTTCAATACTGATAAAAAAGATGCTGCACCCATCTAAATCGGTGCATATGCTAAAGATATTCAGAGCTTTTGCAAAGGCGGTACTCTGAATATGATCACAGTGACATATTACAAAATATGTAGCCTGCTGATCTTCGATCTAAAATGATCAGGCAATATTCACACTTTTTACAGAATCCAGTTTGAGCAGTTCTTCAATGATACTGCCTGGAACCTTGGTATCAGTGATTATTGTAAGTCGGGGTTCGTCTGTGAATAACGGATCATCTGATACAGCCTGTCTGATGCTGATATTGTGCTGTGCGATAACTGTGGAAACCTCAGATATGATCCCCTTGTGAGAAGCATCATCAGGAGTTATGATTATGACACCCTGCCCCATTAATGGAGCTACGTCGCGTAGAAAAGGAATTGATTTTACGTTCTGGAATATTTTCCTTAGCTGCTCATCTGAAAGTATGACCTCTGTTGTGGAATCTACAACACGCCTGTCAACTCCTGCTTCTCTGGCAAGTTGTGTATGTGCGATCTCTATTGCACCTGAGGTGACCTTTCCTTCATCGTTTACCTGGAAACCACGCTCGAAAAGAAGCTTCAGAACCTTTTGCTGGGCCGGGTATTTCTCAAATTTTCTAAGTAATATACTCCACATATCAACCATGTAATCTTTTAAAATATAAAGATTTAAAGGTTTAGTTCTATGCAGAGGAACAAGATATCCTCCCTTATATATGGAAACGATATTTTAAGTAGGAGTTCAGCTATAATAAATTACAATTCAACTCATGAAGTGATAATCCAGAGTGATATGCTTAATTAGAGTACTAACACTAACTCGTTTTATGACAAATACACTAATTTAAGCTCTGGAGTTTTTAGAATTTAAAAAAAGGAGAAATGGAGGTATCAAATGAAAATATACAAAGATTATGACGATCTTCCAAAAATCAAATTACCACTGGGGCAGGAAGTATCTATAAGTGACAGCACTATCAGGGACGGGGCACAGATGCCTGGTATTGTCATGAAGAGTCAGCAGAAGCTCCAGATATACGAGTATCTTCACAGGATCGGAATCGAGAAGCTTGAATCTTTTGTTTACAACGAAAGGGACAGAAAAGCTATCAAGCTCATGATGGACCACGGTTACGAGTTCCCAGAGGTCACTGGATGGGCACGTGCAAACCCTGCAGATATTGATATGGTCCTGAACATTGACGGTATTGAGGAAACAGGCATCCTGATGTCAGTATCAGACCCACACATCGTTGATAAGATGGGACTGACCCGCGAGACTGCAGAAGAAAAATACCTCAACGCACTCCAGTATGCAGTTGACCACGGACTTCGCACAAGAGCTCACATCGAGGATATGACACGTGCAGACAACTATGATTTCACTTTCCCACTAATAAAGAAAATAATGGACATCGACCCGGATTGCACTATACGTATCTGTGACACTATCGGTTTTGGAATTCCATTTACAGATGTGGACGAACCTTTCGGCGTGCCAATGATCACAAAGTACCTGAAGGATGAACTCAATGTCAAGAATATAGAAACCCACTGCCACGATGACTTCGGTCTTGCAGTTGCTAACTCAATTGCAGGTTACTGGCACGGTGCAAACTGGTCCAATGTAACTTTCCTTGGTATCGGTGAGAGGGCAGGTAATGCCGAGATGGAAAAACTCCTGTTGTTCCTTGCAAGGCGTATCGAAGGCTTTGACAAGTACAACCTTGACTGCCTTGTAGAATTTTCAAGGTTCATGGAGAAGGAGATTGGTATCCGTATCCCAAGGAATAAGTCTGTTGTGGGTAACAACGTGTTTGCTCACGAATCAGGTATTCACTCCGCAGGTGTTATCAAGAATCCGTTCACCTACGAACCATATCCACCAGAGATAGTCGGTGGTAAGAGGATATTCCTAATAGGTGACTCTTCAGGTATCGAGGTGCTGAGGTACAAGGTTCAGGAAACTCTTAACGAGCTTATGGAAGTGAATATCGAGATAGACAAGAACGATAAGCGTCTCAGGGCTATCCAGGCAGATATTCAGAAGCTCTACAACGATGAAAAGAGAGTTTCATGCATATCCGACGAAGAGGTCATGGCTTACGTGAAGAAGTACTTCATGTTCAACCAGATGGTCAGTAAGGACATGCACCGCAAGGATGAGGAAGAGAACGGCGATGTCAGTGAGTCAAGTGACATTAACGAGATCAAGCCTCGCATGCACGACACAATTGACTAATTCTTTTTTTGAAGCTGCTGTCTGAGGATGGCAGCGATTATTCATTAATATTATATTTTTACATACATAAGATGTTTAGCGCATTCTTTTATTTGTTATTATTATCATTTGCCGATGAGAGCACTGAAGCCTACGAAAATACCTGAAGAGAACATACTGCAAACTCATCTCTCGAAAATATTAAAATATATTAAAGTTTATTAAAGTTAATAGATTAACTTAATATGTATATATATTATGTCAATGCAAACTTGAAAAGAATCAATCGATTTAGCATTTAGACATGACAATCATAAAGTTTAACTGAGAGAGGATTTTATGCGCAGATTTATTGCCATTATATGTTTTTTATTAATATCCTGTGTCGCTTTAACGTCCGCCGCACAGGCAGCAACCACAGTAAGTGCTTCAAGCGCCTCTGTAACCTATACCGAAAACGATGATATGTACATAGACCCGGGGCTGACAATCACCGGTAGTGAGTATACATACACATCAGCTAAGGTCTACATTGGCGATGGTTATGTCTATGGACAGGACTATTTAAGGTATTCAACTACAGGAAGCATTACAGGAAGTTTCAGCACATCAACTGGTATTCTCACACTTTCAGGAAGCGGGAATGCGGCCGCATATCAGGCAGCTTTCAGAAATGTAAGGTACGAGAACATAAATCAAAATCCAAACACTGCAAATCGAAAGATTACCTTTGTCCTGGGAGGAAGTACACTGTATTTTGAAGGGACCGGACATTACTACGAGTATGTGTCTTACACTTCAACATGGGCAACAGCAAAAGCAAATGCAGATACAAAAACAATGGAAGGTATGCAGGGATACCTGGCAACCATCACCTCTGATGAAGAGAACAATTTCCTGATGGAAAAGATACAGGCCGACGCATGGATAGGAGGAAGTGATGATGCTTCTGAAGGATATTGGCGATGGGTAACCGGTCCTGAAGGGACAGAGGATGGAGGAGCTGGAAGATTATTCTATGTAGGGAACGGCGTCACCGGAACGCCATACAATGGTGAATACAACAAATGGAATGGACATCTTCTGAGTTATGGTGGTAGTGAGCCAAACAACTGTGCTCCAGCAGAAAATTTTGCACAGATGTATTCATCAAATCACGGAACCTGGAATGACCTTCCAGATACTGCAAGCTTAGATGGATATCTTCTTGAATACGGAGGAATGAGTGGTGATGCTTCACCACAACTATCAACCACAGTTACTGTGAGCGTGACTTCAGTAAATGATGCACCAACAACTCCAGGAGCATTCACATCACCAACGAGCAGCCAGATAAAAAAAGGAGGTAGCTCAATGACTGTATCCTGGGGATCATCCTCTGATGTTGAAGGTGACAGTGTGAAATACGACCTCTGGCTATTCAACGGAACATGGTCCCTTATAGGTAACCTGCTGAACACCAACAGTATGGCATTCACCTTACCAGAAGACAATACAGGAAGTGCAATGTTCCGCGTATATGCCAACGACACTCAGGATAATTCCTCAGCTCGTGATGTCACATTCACCATAGACTCACTTGCACCGGTAATCGCTTATGGGACTAATGGTAACAGCACGTATGCGAACAGCCACAGTTCCATGGTGACCGGAACGGATGCACTTGCAGGTATTTCGCAGATGGCCTACGCATGGACACAGGATCAGAACGTGGATTCCGTTTCATCATGGAACTCTTTTGCAAACGCTGGGACACTGACAAAAAATTCAGTTGATGGCGACTGGTATCTCCATATACGTGGAACCGACAATGTTGGAAATATCAATTACTCCGTTTCAAATGTTTTCAGGTTAGACAATAGTCTGCCTATAACATACTTCAGTGAAAATGGTAACAGCACATATAACCAGAGCCATAGTACTATTGTAACAGTAATTGATACGGTATCGGGCATCAATGAGCTGGACTATGCATGGATACTTGACCCGAATGTAGCTAATGTGTCTGCATGGACTCCTTTTGATAGCGGAGACACACTTACAATAGACCAGAATGACGGTGACTGGTATCTTCACATA
Organism: Methanolobus vulcani; assembly: GCF_900100715.1. Classification (GTDB taxonomy): domain Archaea; phylum Halobacteriota; class Methanosarcinia; order Methanosarcinales; family Methanosarcinaceae; genus Methanolobus; species Methanolobus vulcani. Next base: position 521,043 of record NZ_FNCA01000001.1, read on the forward strand.
AAAGCGATTGACAATGCCAGCAATATTAACTACTCCGCATCCAATGTTTTTTTGGTTGACAGATCAAATCCTGTGTATTCATGGACAAGTATGCCTATTAATGCAAATACCGGAGATAGTGTGCTTCTTGAACTAAACGTTACTGATTATTCAACTATAGTAAGTTACAATGTAACTGTTGATGGCGATGAATACCAGATGGATACAAGTTCAGGAAACTACTCATGGACGATAGATATTCCTGCAAGCAATTCGGGAACACTGGTAAGCCAGATTATCTATAACTGCACATTCATAGATATTGCAGGAAATGTGAATACAACAGGTGACATTCTGATGAATGTCTCCATTCTGCCGATTGCAGATTTTAGTGCAAACGTGACAAGAGGGATAAGTCCTCTTACAGTTAATTTCACTGATAACTCATCAGGACTTGTGGAAAACTGGAACTGGAGTTTTGGAGATGGAAGCAATTCAACTGAAAGCAACACTACACACACCTTTGTATCCGGTAACTACACGGTAAACCTCACCGTACAGAATAGTAACGGTACATCCTCAAAATTGATGAACGTCAGATGTGCGGATGAACCGGTCTACACGTACTCACCTGAGAACACATCAGCAATATCGGCATATGGAGAAGAACTTAACTTCAGCATCCAGAGCACCCTTTACTCCAGCTTTGTATGGATTATTGATGGAAATCCTGTAAATGGAACAGGGGCAACATTGTACAGCAATGCAAATGATTCATCCAGTACGTCATACTGTCTAATAAATACCAGCCAGTATATCAACCAGAGTGATTTCTTCATGGATATTTATAATATATCGGTTCAGACCAGCAATGAAAGCATTGGACGGACTGACACACGCTCGTGGGAATGGACAGTTACAGGTTCATCTGAAAGCGGAGATAATATAACAATGGTGATTAACTCCACTCCGACAATTACAATAAATGGCAGTGATAAGTATCTGCGTTTCAACACAACCAACAACAATAAAACTGACGATAACGGCCTTGCATGCAGCATTACTTCAACATCATTCAATACAGGCAACAATACCACCGGGATAGAGGTCAGGGTGGAAGTACTGAATGTTTCTGCTATAAACGAGTCGAGCATTGATTTCTCAAGCTCATCAATATACCAGTACTTCGATATAAGCTTCAACAACGATACGCTGGTAAACAACCAAAGCAGCAACCGAAGTATAGAGTTCAGAGTGCTTAATGAAAAGGACGGAGGAACTTTAATAGTCAGTACTGTATACCTGAGACACTGGGCTAATCCACAATGGGAAGCATATACTCCTGAGCTTATAGGAAATGATGGTACTTACTCATACTTCATTGTGAGGAATGTTTCAGGATATTCCCCATTTGCTGTCACCTGTAACTATCAATACAGTTCAGTGTCAACTGGAAGTGGAATACCATATTATCTCAAAAAGCTCCTATTCTGGAGCGATGAAGAAACTGTAGCGGAAACAACTGATGAGGTGGCAGTATCTGAAAATACTGATATCGCAAACTCCGGATCTCCAGACAAATTTGATGACAGTCCTATTTCAGCAGGCTCATCAGGAGATACAGGGACATCATATTATGAAGATATCGCGAAAGAGCAGGGAGAAAGTAACACACTGAAGATCGTAGGACTTTTTGCACTGCTCATTGTAGCTGGGTTCTTTATCTTATTCCTGAAAAGAAGAGATGACGAAGAAAAGAAGCAACTGTAACCAACTTTTTTGATCAGATCCCGGATCAGAGATCCGGTACTGATTACTCTTTATATATAAGAGAACTTAATTCAAACACTCCCTTCAGGATTATGTTTTGCTTTAGGTTGTGCCTTTATTGCACCATAAGGAAGACGAAGAGAATAAATATGATCCCGGCGAGCCAGGTGACAGAAACAAGAGGAAAAGAAGAAGTCTCCTGTTTATGTCTGATTTGAAGTGTTTGTGAAGATTTTATGTTTTGCTACAAAACATATTGAATACTAGTGTATTTCAAATCTTTTTGAAACCGCCATATTTAAATATGGATAAATAAATTGTATATTATTGGTTTTGCGAGCAGAATCCAATACCGTGCAAATGAGTTTCTGGAAATACAAAATACAAAAAAATGGAATGCCTGAACCTGAATTGCAACTAGCTTGGAAAGCCATGGGAAAACGTGGTGTATCAAAAGTAAAAGGAAGATGTTAAAATGATTAATGCAAACGACTATCTTGAAACAGGATTTATTTTTCACGGCCACAGATGCCCTGCTATGCCGCTTGGAATGAGAATCGGAGCTGCTGCTATGAATGCACTGGGAGTTGACAGATCTAAAGATAAAGAGCTCTATCTGATAGCAGAGACGGGAAATGATCATGCAGCCGGGTGCTTTGTTGATGGTCTTATGACAATTACAGGGTGTACTTATGGAAAAAGCAATATTGAGAAGACATACTATGGCAAAATGGCTTTTACACTCATCGATACAATAAATCAAAAGGCAGTCAGAGCATACATAAAACCTGAATTCTTTGGCAACATGCTAAAATCTCCGTTTGTTGAACAGAGGAAAGCAGGTGTACCACCACAGGACATTGATTCTGAGATCGCTGAGCCATTGGTTAACAAAATACTAAGTATACCCGAAGAAAACTTCCTCGTTATCAGCCCGGTTTTCGATTATCCTTTTGAAAAGAAAAAAGGAGTTTTCGATACAGGATTGTGCGAGGAATGCGGTGAACGTACATTTGCACATAAATTGCAGGATGTTAATGGCAAACTGCTTTGTAAACCCTGTGCTGACAAATAAGTAGGCGATAAACTAGAGCATTTGGCGATAGGTGCAATTGCACCAACTATTTTTACATAATATACTGCTGCAAAATCTGGAGTTGGACATATGGATGTTATTATAATTGCTGTTATCATCTTTTTTTTAGCTGTTATATTTTCAATGCTTGGTCTAGGCGGATCCCTTGTCTACGTACCATTATTCTACTGGCTTGGCATCGATATACTCATAGCAATACCTACAGCATTGCTTCTCAATGGTATAACTGCCAGCTCAGCGGCAATCACATATTACAGAAAAAAAATGGTAGACCTGCAAGTAGCAGCTCCTTTTGTAGTGACTTCCATCATAGGGGCTCCACTCGGTGCTTACTTTACTAAATTTATTTCAACTGATATATTGCTATGGATACTCAGCATTGTGTTGATCTTTGCCGGAGCACGCATGCTGTTTTTTGGAAACAAAAAAGCAAAGAATGTATCAACTAATGCCACGGATAAGAAAACCAAATCCATTATTGGCATTGTTCTTGGATTTATGATAGGTTTCTTTGCAGGACTTCTCGGACTTGGTGGCGGTGTGTTTATTGTACCGATTTTGATTGCACTTGGGTTTGAGACAAAACGTGCTTCAGCTACATCAGCTTTCATTGTGTTGTTCTCCTCTTTCTCAGGTTTCTTTGGTCACCTGACCACAGGACATCTGGATATGACGCTCATGGCCTATACAGCTATAGCTGCATTCGCAGGAGGACAGGTCGGTTCACATCTAATGCACAGCAAAATGAAATCAGAAACGATCAAACAGATGTTTGGCGTGGTTCTGTGGATAATGGCCATCAAGATCGTATATGGATTGATTTGATTTTGTGTAGATAGCACAAGTATAGAAACAAAATATTTTCTGGTGATATATAAAAGAAGAAAGTTGTTGAGATGAACTCATTTCATCTCAGCTTCAACATACTTTGCAATAGCTTCGGTCATTTCGCCCATCTTTGCTTTGCCGCAGAGATCACACTTAAATCACAACACCTTCCACATATCTTCAAGATCAAGCGCAAATACCCCTTCATTAGTAAGGCTGTCTTTGTCAGCAATTTTTCTTGCGCATATACCATAGTGAACCTCAGTATTTTCAGGTAGACCAAGATATGCAGTTTTTTCCTGTAACTTTCGGAGCACATTATTGCTTCCATTTAAATCCAGATCACGCCATTTACATTCCAGAAGCATTACTTTTTTCATATCAGGACTTACAAGCAACAGATCGATTTCATAGCTATTGCCACCCTTTGGAGCGCCTTTTATAGTTCCCCATTGCCTACCTATTTTCTCAAAATAGATCGGAATTATCTGCCTGTTTTCAATCAAGAATTCTTTTATAATTCTCTCGAAACTGAACCCAAGGAAAGTATCAAAGTTTTCCAAAAACTTACTGAACAGTTCATCCGTCCTGCCCTGCTCAAAATAGGCATCATATCTTTTGATAAAACCGAACCAGAAATGCAGGAAAGGGTCCCGTATTGCATAAATTCCCTTTCTTGACTTCCGCGGGTCTTCAAGTATGGGTGTTTCTCTTCTGACAACGTTATACTCTTTGCGCAGGATATCCAGATATCTTGCAGCTTTCCCACTTCCCGAGCCCTCTAGAACACTGTTGATCTCACCGGTCTTGTTCTTTCCAAGAGCAATAGCTTCTAATATCGAATAATATATCTTGTACTCTCCTGCGAATTCAGTCACAAGTACATTGCGGCCTTCATCTTTCAGCAAAGGCATGTGGCTGTCGAAAAAGAATGACTTTGCAGTCTTTTCAAACGATTCTGCTCCAACGCCTTCAAGAAGATCATAATACTTTGGAATACCACCAAAAACGGAATAGTATTTGATCAATTCCACTGGATCATCAATACTTATATCTGAAAGTATCTCTGCAATTGTAGCAAGATCCAGCGGGCCAAGTTCCATCATAAGATCAGCCCTACCGTAAAGAGGGTGAGCCGAATCAACAAATATCCTGTTCATCAATGAATAACTCGAACCACTTATAAAAATACAGCATTTCTTTTCCCGCTGTTTAAACTCATCGACAAGCTGTTGCATATCTGAATAGATGCTTTTGTCCATGTCATAGAAATTCTGGAATTCGTCAATGAAAATGTACTCATTCATTTCAAAGAGATAGCGAAACAAGTCAATTACGTTCCTGAACTCTGGAATATTGCCGTCCCTTGATACTTCCTGCAAAAACGTTTCTTTAGTTTTGTGCATTGGAACAAAGATGTACCCATATTTCCTGCCCCTGAGAAATTCAGTAACCAGACGTGTTTTGCCAATTCTCCTCCTTCCGGTGATCACAATCATCCTGAAACTTTTGGAACTACAAATTTCACGTAACTGCTCCATCTCTTTTTTTCTATCATAAAACTTCATGTGATCATCTCCATCAGAGTTATTTAATCAGATATTCGAAAACAAAATAAAAACGTCCGAAATAACATAACATACATCACATGTAGTATACATTGCATGTATTTAATTTTGTTGCTGCTTTGATCATGCAGAAGAAAAAATGTGGAACAATAATACAGCGATAAAAGTAAGATTATACAAAAAGAGAAAGAAGAAAGAGTTTTTGAGATGAAATTACTTCATCTCAGCTTCGACGTACTTTGCAATAGCGTCGGTCATTTCACTCATCTTTGAATTGCCACCGAGATCGTATTTTAGATACTGAACTCATATCAAAACAATAAATGTTATTTCTTCTGATTTTATTATGGGGATATGAATGGAATTCAGAGAACTCTCTGATGAGCAATGGAAGTTTATTCGACTGCATTTACCACCTCAACCAATAACAGGAAGGAAGAAAGCTGATGACCGTAAGGTCATCAATGGTATTCTCTTTGTTCTGACAACTGGTTGCAGGTGGGGAGATATGCCAGATAGCTATGGTTCTCCAGCCACTGCCTGGAGAAGGCTTAAAAGATGGTTAGAAGAAGGGGTATGGAACGAGATAATGGAGTCCCTTCGGGATTCCTCTTACCAGAAAGGTAAGTTCTCTATGGATGTTGTATGTGTTGATAGTAGTTTCATTGAAACAAAAAATGGGGAGAAAATTCCGAATACAACGGCCACAAAAAAAGGAATGGAATAAAGACACATGTTTGCGTAAGTTGTGAAGGCTTTCCTTTGACGATCCAGATAGCTTCGGGAAAGGAGCATGACAGGAAACACTTTGTTAAAGTCATGGAAAACATCAAGGTCAAAACAGAAAGAAGACCAAGAACTTGACCATTGGAAGTGCTTACTGATTCTGCTTATGATGAGATACCTATAAGGAAATATCTGAGACGAAGAGCGATAAAAAGTAACATTCCTATCAATAAACTGATATATGTCTTATTGTTTTTATATATATGTATTAATCAGTTTGATTAATATTCACAGTTCTAAGAAATAATCACCATAGTAATAAATTTATTTGAAAATGCCATTATAAATTCTAGAAGTTATTGTCTTGATCTTTGCATAAAGGCAATATTTCGACTATGAGGCAAAATTATGATTTTTAATCAGGTTCAAAGAAACTTGATTTTGTCTTGTAGAAGTTATGATGGAGATAAACAAAATGGTGTTTAAAGTTAAAACAGGTACGTTGCTTCTGGCAATACTATTGGTATGTACACTTTTTGTGCAAGCAGCAAGTTCAAAGGAGATATTAACCACGACTGACGAGCCCTCTGAATTGGAGCAGGGTTTAATAGATGCATTGAACTCTAATACAAAGGAGAATTCAACAGACGACATTATTGCAGATTATTTTAAAGACAATGAAGTGACAACAAGTAATCTCAAAAAGAATAGTAAACTTACCGAAAAAACTGAATACAGAACATATCCATTAAAAGATGAGTCCTACATAACGTTCACGGATGAAGATATCTTTTTCATTACTGGAAGCACAGAAGATACTGGAAGCACAGAAGAAGCAAATAACGATATTGTAGTGAAAAGTGGTACTTCGAGTACTCCTACTCTTACTGGATCTAAAGCAGTTTATGCAACAATATCGGGTGCAAAACTTTATACGATGTATGTAGAAGGTTCTTTTACTTATGATGGCACGACTGTAGATGCCCACTATGATAATTCATGGTATGTAAGGGAGCCTCTTGCTACGGTAACTTGGAATGTTGAGAATTGGGAAGAAGGATCGTACGAGCATAGCTCAGGCACTCAATCAGACATTTATGGCAGAGGAAATTTCGAGTGGGGAATATATATTGACGGCTATGGTGTAACTCTGCAGGAATATTATAACAACCTCTACCTCGCATGTGACGAAGACGGGGCCTATTGGCTTGTTTGGCAGCAGACATGACTAAATATATGTTGGTATTATATAATTTAAAAATTACATGGCAGTCTTCTAAGGAAGGCTGTCAATTATTTTTAAATACCAATAACTTATAATATCTATATATAGGTCGAAGTAAGATACTATTGGAAAGAATCTAAAAGGGACGTACATGAGAAATTTAACAAAAATCATCGTGACTTTTATAGTTTTGTATTTAATTATACTTCTAGTTACTTGTCCATAACAACTTTTTACAAAAATATGAATGATAGTTAAATAAATTAATAGCCATGGATGATTTACTGATTTTACTCTTAACGAAGATTATAAATTTATTTAATTTTAACCATAATTTGGTAATTTGTAAAATATTAAGATATCTCCTGTGTATAAGCTAGCTTGGTATTCCATTTCGTTGTTTTCAGTTAGGGAATATACTGGAATTTCATCAATTGCAGATATTTCTCTTGATGCTAAATGTTTTTTTGTTAAATGAATTCATATTGAACAAAAAGCGTGCTTGCAATCTAAAATTTCATCACCGCAGCTAACATTGTTTAACAAAAAGTAAATATATTTTTAGTACAAACTGTGCTCAAATCAGCTTATTGTATGCCTGATTTTTGTAGTATTCAAATAGCCTCTGCCCCCAGTCAATTGCCATTTGATCAAAACTTAACAATCCATTTGTGATGTCATAAATACCTCTTTCTTTTTTGTGCAGACACAAGGATAAACATTTATTAGTCACGATTAGTCCGATATCGATATTTTTATTAATTACGTTCAATTGAAAATTATCATAATTTTTCAGTGAATTAATTTTCTCTGCGTAAGGATATTGCTTTATTCTTTCAGCAACATCCGGAGTAACAATAAAATCAATATTCATCCCCTTACATGCTTTTTGTGATACATATTCTACGTAGTCTTCAGTCACAATCGACGATATACCAAACACGTAATCAGCTTCTTGTATTATTTGAAGATTAGTTTTGTATAGGCTAAAAATATCTGTTTTTGTATCATGGATGACCTTGGAATCGTAAAGACATCCGATATCATTTAACAGCGAAGTTGGAAACGTTTCAAGACAATGGTCTGTCCAAAAAATTTGTGTTTGTTGATGACTCCCATCATCAGAAAAGAAGCTTCAATGTTGGATGCTACAATCTTTCCTATCTGAGTAAGGCAGTAACCATTTTTCTTTGATTCTACAAACTTATAAGATTCTAATTTCCTGATTTTTGGAATTAATGCCTGGGATGTACTACCAGTAATTTCACGCAATTGAGAAAGGTTTTTCATGCCTTCATTTAATGATAAAAGTATTTCTGTCATGAGTCTGGAGCGGTATATCGCTTGGATATCAGTTCTAGCTTCTTTATAGATTTCAAGCATACTCATCTTATTTTCTTCCTAAAGTGCAATTATAAACTTATCAAAATTGACACAATAGCAATGATCTTATACGTGACAAAAATCAATACAGTGTGCCTTTGAGCATGAGGTTTTCATTTTCATCGTCAAATTAGTCTGTACTCCCCACACATATGGAGTAAATATACACGATATGTAATAAGATTTTCAGTGCAGTATTATTTATTTTTTAGTTTTATAATCTTTTTTGCATAATCTACGGATAGATAAGTACCTCTAAATCCTCATTAAGAGGCACTGGTTTCACGAAGTCGGATGAAAGTCTGGTGCCTGAACTGGCCAAATTGAGGAAATCTATAAGGAAATATTTGAGACGAAGAGCGATAAAAAGTAACATTTCTATCAATATAAGGAATCGAAAATATCTTAAAAGAGAAAGACCTACAAGACTTGAATATGAATCATATAGGAAAAGAGGGACAATAGAGCGATTCTTTGCATGGTTGAAAATGGGATTCAGGAAAATAGCAAGCAGATATGAAAGACTAAATGTGGTTTTCAAAGGACTACTGGATATCGCATGTTTTCTGATGTGTTGGAATAAATTTCAACAGGAGTTTTGAAATAGGATCACTAAAAAAGCCCCGGCCAAAACCGGGGCTTTCCTTTTGTTTCTACAATAAAATTAAATAGAATCGATAATGCCATTCAAAGTCGCACTAGGTCTCATAGCCCGGGATCTCAACTCCTCATCCGGAGCGTAGTATCCTTTGATATCCACAACTTTGCCCTGAGCTTCTAACAACTCATTGGCAATCTTCTCTTCATTTTCCATCAGAGCTTTAGCTACAGGTTCAAAGATCGCTTTTAACTGGCTATCTTTTTCCTGATCAGCCAGAGCCTGAGCCCAATACATTGCCAGATAAAAATGAGATCCTCTGTTATCGATCTCATTCACTTTTCTGGAAGGTGATTTTCCATTTTCCAGAACCAGCTCTGTCGCTTTATCCAATGTTTCCGCTAAAACCAGAGCTTTAGGATTATCATAACTGTTGCCCAGATGCTCCAGAGAAGCAGCTAAAGCCAGGAATTCTCCCAGGGAGTCCCAACGCAGGTGACCTTCCGATACAAATTGCTGTACGTGTTTGGGTGCCGAACCACCGGCACCTGTCTCGAAAAGTCCACCACCATTCATCAGGGGTACGATCGATAGCATTTTCGCACTGGTTCCAAGTTCCAAAATGGGGAAGAGGTCTGTCAGATAATCTCTCAAAACATTTCCAGTCACAGAGATCGTATCTTTGCCCTCTTTAATTCTCTCCAATGAAAACCTGGTCGCTTCAACGGGAGATTTTATCAATAGTTCCAGACCCTCAGTATCATGATCTTTCAAGTATTTGTTCACTTTTTTAATGAGCTGTAAGTCGTGAGCTCTTTTCTCATCGAGCCAGAAGACTGCAGGATCGCCCGTCGCTTTGGCTCGTGTAACGGCCAGCTTGACCCAGTCCTGAACAGGTGCGTCTTTCACCTGACACATGCGGAATATATCTCCTTCCTCTACCGGCTGTTCAAGGAGTACATTATTGTTGTCATCGATAACCTGAACTTTTCCTGTACCGGTCATCTCAAAGGTCTTGTCATGTGAGCCATATTCTTCTGCTTTTTGCGCCATAAGCCCCACATTGGAAACGCTTCCCATTTTTGATGGATCAAAGGCACCGTGTTTTTGACAGAACTCAATAGTTTCCTGATACACTCCCGAATAACAGCGGTCTGGAATTACGGCTTTCATATCTTTCAGTTTCCCGTCTGGTCCCCACATGCAGCCTGATGAGCGGATTGCTGCAGGCATGGAAGCGTCGATGATAACATCGCTGGGAACATGGAGATTGGTAATTCCCTTATCGGAATTAACCATAGCCAATTCCGGTCTTTTTGTATACACAGCTTCTATATCTGCTTTGATTGCGTCCTGTTTGTCTTCAGGCAGATTCTGGATCTTTGTATAGAGGTCTCCCAGTCCGTTGTTGGGATCTACACCTAATTCAGAAAGCAGAACATCATATTTATCAAATATATCTTTAAAGAAGACCTTAACCACATGACCGAAGATAATAGGGTCGGAAACTTTCATCATAGTCGCTTTCAAATGAACGGAGAATAAGACATCTTTATCTTTGGCATCTTCTATCTGTTCAGCCAGAAATGCCTGCAGAGCTTTTTTGCTCATAACAGATGCATCAATGATCTCTCCGGTCAGAAGAGGAGCTTTGTCTTTTAATAGTGTTTTATTACCAGCGTCATCTGTAAAGATAATTCTGTAATTGGTAGCCTCTTCAATTTCAACAGATTTCTCAGTGCCGTAAAAATCTCCGCCGGTCATGCTGGCTACATGGGATCTGGAATCGGACTTCCATTCTCCCATGGAATGGGGATGTTTTTTCGCATAATTCTTTACAGCTTTAGGAGCTCTGCGGTCAGAATTTCCTTCTCTGAGTACCGGGTTAACAGCACTGCCCTTGACAATATCGAATTTCGCTTTTATAGCCTTTTCTTCATCATTAGAAGGATCTTCAGGATAATCAGGCAGGTCATATCCCTTAGCCTGGAGTTCTGCAATTGTCGCTTTTATCTGGGGAATTGAAGCGCTGATATTGGGTAGTTTGATAATGTTGGCTTGCGGAGTTAAGACCATCTCTCCCAATTCGGAAAGGGCATCAGAGATCTTCTGATCCTCTGTCAGTCTTTCGGGGAACTGGGCAATGATCCTTCCCGCCAGGGAGATATCCCTCGTTTCCATAGTGATTCCGGCGTTTTTCACATAAGCCTGTACAATAGGCAGGAGTGAACTGGTTGCCAAAGCCGGAGCTTCATCGGTTTTAGTATAAATGATTGTAGGTTTCTGTACCATGTTAACCCTTTTCTCTGTAAATTAATATTGCTCAAAATCAATAAGTATTTAACAAATTGTAATTTTAAAATCGTAAATTATAATATGAATATGAAAGTTCAAATTGCTCTATTGACGACGACATCATATATATTTCATACCCAGAAAGGAAACATATACTAAAAAAGAAGAAAGAGAAAACAGCCAAAAAATATCAAAATATCAGGTTTTGGTGGACTTTTTCTGGGAATCCGTTACCTTTGCTAGATTCTTCAGCCTGAGAAGTGTCATTGCGAAAATATAAGCAAAACCTAATATTATAATGAAGATCAGCAAAGCCCTTAAACCTGTAACCGTCCCAGAAATAATTACCAGAGCTGCAAGTACCATAATTATCAACTGACCCAGCAGGGACAACAAACTTGACTGGACTTCCCTGTGCTTTAAAAACAATTTCAGGTTCATACGGATATATAATCCACAATTTACATATATACCTGACCGCCTACATTTTTAGATAAAAAACTCATATAGAATACTATGACACCCATGACACAGGGTTTCCCCATTACAGACGAGCACATGCACATTGATCCCAGGGCAAAAGGACTTAAAGCGGTCAAAGAATTTCAGAACGTTGGTGGCACCCATATTTTTCTTGTCATGAAACCAAGCTGGACTCTTGGTATCAAAGTCACAAGACCCGAGGATCATATTGCAGTCTTTGAGGAAACAGTTGACATCTCAAAACAGATCAATGAAACAGGTGTCACATCATTCCCGGTTCTTGGAGTTCACCCTGCAGAAATAACAAAGCTCACCGAATACATGGAGCTTCCAAAAGCCGTTGATACCATGAAAGGCGGACTTGACATTGCGGCAGGTTATGTGCAAAAGGGACTTGCAGTTGGACTTAAAAGTGGCAGGCCTCACTATCCTGTAAGTCCCGAAATATGGGACGCATCTAACGAGGTCATGGAATATGCCTTCACACTTGCCGCAGACCTTGACTGCGCAGTCCAGTTACACACAGAAGATGTAGGAGAGCCGGAGCTTGTAGATATTGCAGACCGTGCCAGAAAAACAGGAATAAAAATGCACAAGGTTGTAAAACACTATGCACCACCGCTAGTTGATGTATGTGAAAGACTTGGGATTTTCCCCGGCGTACTTGCAGGCAAAGGTGCCATTGAGGAAGCACTTAAGCAGGGAACCCGGTTTATGATGGAAACCGATTACATCGATGACCCTGACAGACCCGGGGCTGTGCTTGGTCCGAAAACAATTCCCAGAAGAACACTCAAACTTGCAGAAGAGTTCGGTGAAGAACCTTTCTGGAAAATACACAAAGAAAATCCTGAAAAGGTCTATGAGGTCGATATCGAACTCTGAATTCTTCTTACTTTATTTTTTGTACTCAGAACATATCCACCATAATAACGTAAATATCCATGACATTAGTTCCCGTTGGACCAGTCTTTATCAGGTCGCCTGTTTCTTTGAAGAAACCAAAGGAATTATTGTTGCAAAGATACATCCTGGCATCAAGTTGCAGATTCCTTCCCCGCTGAACAGTGCCACCGTCAGCGAAAGCACCTGCACAGTCTGTAGTGCCATCGTTACCATCTGTTCCTGCTGCAAGTAAAAGAACATCATTCAGCTCTGCGACCTCTATGGCAAAAGACAAAGCCATTTCCTGACACCTGCCACCTAAACCTTTGCCTTTCATTGTAACAGTTGTTTCACCACCTGCAAGTATGCATGCTGGAAGAGGAAGCGGTGTACCCCTCTGTCTTTCTTCCCTGGCAATTGCTGCAAAGACCTTGGCAACCTCCTTAGCCTCACCCACAATGGACGATGTAAGAACCATGGTATTATAACCCAGTTCAGAAGCCTTTTTCTCAGCTTCCTGAAGTGCAAGGGAATTGTTTCCCACAAGATAGTGACTGGTCTTTTCAAAAGCTGATGCTCCTGAATTTGGAGTTTCCTCAATTACACCTTCCAGGCCATCATCAAGAACTCCGGCAACCGCAGGAGATAACGCAATACAATATCTTTCGATGATATCATGGAAATCTACAAAAGAAGAGGTATCTGGAACTGTCGGACCTGAGGCGATCACATCCAGAGGATCACCAACAACATCTGAAAGGATCAGGCTGACAGATTCGGAAGGGAAAGCCATTTTTGCAAGGCCACCGCCTTTTATTGAACACAGATGCTTTCTTACAACATTAAGCTCGTCAATGGTTGCACCGGCGCGCATCAGGCTATCGGTTAACTTTGCCATATCCATAAGTGAGATCCCTTTACGTGGATATGTGACAAGTGCCGAGCCTCCACCTGATATGAGGAAAAATATCAGGTCATTGGTATCGGTAGTCTCAAGAAGATCATGGATCATTTTTCCGGCTGCAATACTGTTATCATCCGGCATGGGATGACTTGCTTCAAAAACCTTCATTCGAGAGAGAGGAGCTGCAAACCCTTTTTTAGTAATAGCGATGCCACTTGAAAGAGAATCACCCAGAATCTCTTCCATGGCCTTTGACATTGGTATGGCTGCCTTTCCAAAAGCGATAACATAGATATTCACGTACTGTGAAAGGTCATAAGAGCGACCATTTATAGATAATTCATTTCCGCTCTTCTCCACCGAACGATAAATACAGGCCTCAGGGTCAACTGCTGCAATTGCCTCTGACATAATGGAATATGCATCGTTCCTCATCTTTTCATTCATAGTATTCCATCCAGGCCTTTCTGAATTCCAGCTTACCGGCGGCTGTAAGTTCCCATCAGTTCACCATACGCCAGCACGTGCCCACTCATTGCATTTTCCACAAGACCACGGTCTGAGCCACTTTGCAGATCCAGTTCTGTGTCAAGTGCGTATACTTTGAAGAAGTATCTGTGGCTTCCGGAAGGAGGACACGGTCCGATGTATGATGTCTTACCTGCACTATTTTTACCTTCAATTCCCGGAATACTGTCTTCATCTATCCGAGAGTCCACGGGAATGTTCCAGACCACCCAGTGAGTGAACGTACCCATAGGTGCGTCAGGGTCATCCATTATCAATAAAAGAGAGGCAGCTTCTGCCGGAACATCGGATATTTCCAGATCAGGACTTATGCCCTTATCATCACATGTGTATTTCATTGGTATAGCTTCGGATTTTTCAAAGGCTGAACTTGTTACTGTTAGTGTATCGGATATCATAGTATCATCATCCGGACTGACTGCTGTATCATCTGTGATATCTGCAGCCTTCCCACTTAGAACATCGGTAGTTTCTTCCTGAACATCATCTGAATCCATACAACCTGATAATGCAATGGAAAACACCACGACAATCATTATTGCGATTCTTATGGTACGCTGAGAGTTCATGGTATCACCTGAAAGATATGATATGAACGCTTAACCCCGGTATAAATATAATTAATACACTTACTGCCGATTATTTATTATTTGTGGCATAATCAGAAAATCTTAGAAAAAGTGATAGCATCAAAGCTATCTATTCCAATGCCAGGCATTCATTCTTCAGGAATGATTATCCATGCAATGATATAGATAAGAATTCCAGTGCCGAGGCTAAAAAAAGTGCCCACAGCCCAGATTAGCCTGATAAGTACCGGGTCTACTTCTGTGTAAAGACCAATACCACTGCAAACACCTGCAAGTATTCTATCTTCTTTTGAGCGTCGCAATTCTTTATACATAGATTCCTCTTAAAGGGATCAAAGGTCGCATGTTTTACAGTTGGTGCCACCACATTCCGGATTCTCGAACTGCCATTTAAGGCCCCACTGCTTTATATTCTGCAACACATGAAGGAATTCTTCCCCGCTTTCTGTAAGACTGTATTCTGACTTAATAGGGAAAACTGTATCATCGACGATCTTATCAACAAGACCATGTTCTTCCAGTTCCTTCAACCTTGTGGACAGTGTCTTTGGTGTCACGTCCTGTAACTTATTTTTAAGCTCATTGAACCTTTTGCGCTTATGTTCACCTTTGTAAAGCTCATGCAAGATGCATAACGACCATTTTTTGCCGACAATATCGACCGTTTTGTAGATTGTGCAATCTTTCATAGTATCCTATAGGAAACCACCCAATATATAAGTGAGTATCTGTAATATACCATTAATCCAGAAGAGAATTTTGGAAGAAGGAGTGACCAATATGGCAAAAGATCTACTTGAGAAGGGAGCGATCCTGCAGAGAGACCAAGAAACATACGCAATTGCACCACATCTGCCAGGTGGTGTTGTATCTGCAGAACAGCTTCGTAAAATTGCGGATGTTGCTGAGAAATATGGCGCTGCAACATTAAAAGTAACTTCATCCCAGAGAGTTTGTATCGTAGGACTCAAAGAAGATGATATCGACAGTGCATGGGATGACCTTGGAATCAAACCAGGAGCTGCCATTGGACTTTGTGTAAGAAGTATCAAGATCTGTCCAGGTACAACATTCTGTAAGCGCGGACAGCAGGACGCAGTCGGTCTTGGACTTAAGCTCGATGAGAAATACCACGGAATGGAACTTCCATGTAAATTCAAGATGGCTGTTTCCGGATGTGCAAACTCATGCTCAGAACCTGCGATCAAAGATATTGGTGTCATGGGAACACCAAAAGGATACACTGTCATGGTAGGCGGTAACGCAGCACTTAAACCAAGGATTGCAGACGTAATTGCAGACGAGCTTAGTGAAGACGAAGTTCTTGCACTTGTTGAAAAGATTGTAACATTCACCAAGGCACACGGTTCAAAGCACCGTCTTGGAAGAGTTATTGATGATATCGGCCTTGACAAATTCAAGGAAGAGATCGGTCTTTAAATTAATTGAGTAATTTTTCTTCAGGGGAATATCCCCTGTTTTTTCTTATTTTATTCTTAATTCTTAAAAAACGGAGCTGGTATTATCGAAGATATTAAACCTCCAACAAGGATCGCAGTTATCAGATGTGATATAGTTTCAGAAGCATGCCCTGGATTGGGATGCTTTATGGCATTCAATAAAAGAAGCATGCACTTTAAGGAGTACGATGAGAGCGCAGAAATGGTTGCATTCTTCACATGTGGTGGATGTTCCGGCAGGAGGGTTTACCGCTTGCTCAAATCACTAAAGAAACGTGGTGTTGACGTAATACATCTGAGTTCATGCATGCAGATGGAAAACTATCCGAAATGTCCGCACATCGATGAAATTAAAAAGACAGTACAGGACGCAGGAATTAAGCTTGTTGAAGGAACGCACCATTAGAATCAGAAGAGAGAATCGGGAGAGAGAAACATGGCAAAGAGACTGATAGTTAAGATAGATGAAGATAAGTGTACAGGCTGCGGAAAATGCGTATCTCCTTGTGCTGAAGGTGCGATACAAATTATAAACGGTAAGGCAAAAGTTGTTGCGGAGGAACTCTGTGACGGAATGGGATTCTGCATAGGAGTCTGCCCTGAAGGTGCCATCACCATTGAAGAGAGAGAAACTATACCCTTTGACCTGAGAAAAGCTGAATCCCAGCCAAAGACAACAGATGTTTCGATCAAGTGTTTCAGTTGCGGTTGCGGTGAGCAGGACAACTACCTCATGCCTGTAAGGCATAACATGGAAAGTCTCTGGGTCTGCACAAGATGCCTCCCAAAGCTTATCCACGGATGAGACCATGGCTAAGGAACTCGTTCTTGAAGAAACTGCAGATTATATCTGCGACTATACTTTCAATTTTTACTGGCACAATAACAGCCTGAACCCTGACTCCTTTATACCCGGACAGAATGGTAGTACATTCACATACAATGATATAATCAATGAACTAAAGGCAGGTGGCGATGTTCGTATCACCGGAAATGTCGGGAAGAATTTTGCCTACAGCCTTGGTGCTGATATCAAACACCTTGGAGGAAGCGGGGAGATTGAAAAGGCAGGCCGGATATTCATAGATGGAAATATAGGACCTGAAGCCGGAATGGGAATGGTTTCAGGCACACTGTATGTCAAAGGTGATATCGAATATCCACTGGGAAATATTGTTGAAATTGTCAGCGATGTTCATGAATATAGAAAATTCTGCTCAATTACAGATATATTATGTAACGGAAGCGTCAGTGATGAACTCATAGACAATGAATTCAATGGATCAGAAAGAATATTGATCCTCAAAGACGGGATTCTCAGGGGAACCGTGGCCGCAAGATGTCCCTGTGTTTCAAAAGTAATCATTGAAGGCGATGCCTACAACGGTACCGGAATGCTTTCCAGAAAAGCCACTGTCATAGTAAACGGCAATGCCGGGATGAATACAGGTTCCCATCTTGATGGTGGAACGGTTGTTGTCCACGGAGAGGTTGGAGAGTTTGCCGGAGCTTACATGAAAGATGGAAAACTCATTTTCCTGAACGCGAAAGGATTCATTGGAGCTGGAATGGAAGGTGGCGCGATCTACAGTAAGAACAAGGCTAAGACCAGCCCCCCTGCTGCGAGATCCAGAATGAAAGGGGAAGACAGCAGTCTTATGAGGCAATTCATGGATGCAGGAAGAGTTGAATCAATGCTCTACAACAAATATGAGAAGGATGAGGAAAAAGAAAAATACGTTGAAGTTCGTATGCGTGATGGTTCGGTCGTTATGCGTAAAATAGATTGATAGACTATGTGCAAAGATTGAAGCTCCCGGGTTATGCTTTATCCAGCATCACCCAGAAAACAGAACCTTTGCCCCCGGGATTATCATCAATACCCACACTGCCTTTGTGAATATCAATTATTCTTTTCACAATAGCAAGACCAAGACCGCTTCCTTTTATACCTTTTTTATCAGCCCTTCTGAACCTGTCAAAAACAAGAGGCTTTATGTCATCAGGTATACCATCTCCCTCGTCTGCAACCATTATTTTCCAGAATTTATCTTTATCCTGAACAGAAATAGTAATTGTACTACCATCAGGACTATACTTCAGAGAATTTGATATGATATTGGAAAAAACATCTTCAATCACATCATTGACCCTTGAAAAATACTCAGTTCCATTTTCATATACAAGATTGATCCCTTTCTTTGAGAACTCTGTGGAAAAACTGTCAACAACCATGTGCAATATTAAACCAATGTCCTGAACTTTAAATTCCATATCCTCATGAGATTCAAGTCTTGCAAGTTTTGCAGCAGAACTTATCATTGCAGTCAGATGATCAGTCTGAGAACAGATCATTTTTAAGGATTCCTTTTTTCCAAGGTCGGTCTCTTCCACGTAAAGCATGTCGCTGAAACCTCTGATCACATTGACCGGATTAAGCAGATCGTGCCTCATGATATCCATGAATAGATCCTTGAGCCTGTTAGATGATTCTAGCTGTGATTTCTCTTTCTTGTCAAGCATCCAGCGAGAATGAACTGCAAAAAGGACAAAGATCAGAATTATGAATACCAAAATGTACCAATATTGGATGAAAACATCTTTCAGGCTTATTTTTCCATAATCAACATACATACCATATCTTAGATCACGCATCAAACTGTCCACCGAACTGTAATCTGCCGGAACTGTCCAGCCGCTTGCACCAATTGAAATTGCAGCTTTACTGTCTGCAGGCATGGTCAACAGAGCAATGGTCATAAGTTTGGATATTTCATCAGACGTTGATGCAGTTTTTGCAAAAACCCAGTCGGGATAAAGTTTGGTACTGGATATAAAAGGGTAATCATCATATTCTTTTGTGTTCAGGATCTTAACATCACCCTTATGAACAACACCGTCCCTTATCAGCGATTCCAGAACTCCGGTCCTGACAGTTCCGGCATCTATCTCTCCTTCTATAACAGAAAGAACAACATCCTTCTGGGAATTTACAAATGTTATTTTGCTGAAATCAGCATCATTGATATCCACAAGATGAAACTCTCCACTTGATGCCAGATATCCGCCCAATGACTTGTCACTGGCAGCCACGAATGAGTCGCCTTTTAAATCCTTCAGAGAATTAATATCGTCCCTGCCAGCCTTTGTAAAAATAACACCACCCATACCAGCATATGAAGAGTTATTCCAGAATGGCTGTACAGTTGCTATCCTGCCGGCCCCGTGAAGACGTGACATTTCCACATATAGTAACGGATTGCAGTAAAAGAAATCAATGCGCTTAGCCTTTATTTTTTGAGAGAACACATCGTATTCAAGGGGTACAATTTCAAAACTCGAATTGGGAATTGTGTCTTCCAGATAATCCACCATCGGACTCCATGTCCCTTTAAGATCACCTTTATCACCATAGATCGAGAGAACTCCGATCCTGTAGGTATGGGATTCATTTGACTCACAACTTGCAAAGGGAATAAAGAGAATGCTGAAAATGAATAGAATCAGTGTTAATCTGGTATACAGATGAAGTTTTTCTTTTTTAGAAACGCCCATACCCCCTATTTATGTGCAAAATAGACTATTTTACTAACAGTACTTATATTTTTGCAAATAATCGTGCACAAAAAAGATTCATAACATCACTCTGCAACAATAAACTTCAGGAAATTTGTGCCGCCGGATTTACCCTCTCCGGGTGCCTGACCCTGTGTTAAAAGAACCAGCTCTCCAGGTTCAATATTTCCCAATCTTTTAAGGGAATCCATAATTGTTGCTTCCCATTCATGAACTTTCAATATGACAAATACAGGATACACAGCATACTGTAAAGCAAGCTGCTCACAGGTCAGTTCATTACGACTGAATGCAAGTATCCATACATTCGGTCTGAATCTGGAGATCAAACGTGAAGTCTTACCGGATACCGTAGGAGTTATAATATAACGCACAGGTAAACTTCGAATTGCATCATTTACCTGTATAGAAATTACATCTTCAATGCTTGGATTCATTTTCTGGATGGCTTTTGTCATCAGTTCAAGTCCAAGAGTGGTATGGTCCCTCCATTTTTCCGTGGACGCTGCAATTGTAGCCATCATTCTAACTGTTTCAGCCGGATATTTGCCTACTGCCGTTTCTCCAGATAGCATTATTGCATCTGTACCATCTATAATTGCATTTGCAACATCTGTAGCCTCAGCTCTTGTAGGACGAATATTACTGATCATTGACTCAAGCATTTGTGTGGCAGTGATCACCGGTTTGCTGAGAAGGTTTGCTTTGTGGATTATTGTTTTTTGAATAATAGGGACATCCTCAATAGGAACTTCTACTCCAAGATCACCACGTGCTACCATGATAGCATCAGTTTCCTGAAGTATAGAATCAATATTTTTTACTGCCTGCTCGCGCTCTATTTTTGAAACAAGGAACGCTGTTTTTCCTTTTGATTCAATATAGTTCCGTGCCTCTACAACGTCTTCTTTGGATTCTATAAAGGAAAGACAGAATATGCTAATTCCCTCTTTTAAGGCAAAATCAATTATTTCAAGATCCTTTCCGGTTATCGGACTTACATATATCTTTGAACCGGGAAGGTTAATACCTTTTTTAGAGTACAGAGGACCGCCTACAACGACTTTGCAATGAATATCCTCATTTTCTATTGCATCACAATTGAGCTGGATAAAACCATCACTCAGATAAATAGGACTGCCAAGTGAAACACTATCTGTGATCTGTTTATACTGAACAGGAACCACTGAATCCTTTCCAACTATATCCCTTGTGGTCAGAGTTATCCGTTCATTCTTTTTTAGCATCATTGGTTCATTTTCAATTACACCAACCCTGATCTTGGGACCCGGAAGATCGGCCATAATTGCAACCACCTGATTTAGTTCATCTGCCGCATCTCTGATTCTATTGATCAGTGTACGGTGATCATCCATATCACCATGAGAAAAGTTTAGCCGCGCAACATTCATACCCGCAAGAATGAGTTCCCGGATCATCTCAGGAGATGAAGAAGCAGGACCGATAGTACATACGATCTTTGTTTTGTGATCAGGCAAATCCATACATTATCCCACCTTAAAGATATTCAATAATCAATATAATTGTTCTTATGGAACTGATTAAATTTAGGTCTATTCGGAAGTATTCAATTCAGTATATATAGTGACACTATAGACATATCATAAACAGTTATCTCTAAAAATATTTTAAATATAAGAATCCAATATATATTATAATGGGGTTTATCATGGCAAATTCAAAATTCGAACTAAATGAACAACAAAAAAAGGAACTCTCTGATATTTTCGGTAGAGGAGTCAATTTTAAAGATAAGGAAAGACACTTTTACACACATGACGTGGGAGCTTTGCCTTTACTAATAAAAACAATGGTTGGCAAATCCAAGCCTGCAGCTATTGTAAAAGTAAGAAACGAAGAAAAAGCTGTAGAACTTATTAATTTTGCACGTAAATACAAAATCCCGGTAGTACCAAGGGCAGGAGCCTCTTCTGGATACGGCGGGATTATTCCTACCAAAGGAGGAATTATTGCCGATGTTACTCCTATGAGACATATAATCAATCTTGATAAGGATAATCTCAGGGTTACAGTTGGTGCAGGTTCCGTTTGGTATAACCTGGAAGAAAAGCTTAACGAAGAAGGACTCGCAGTTCAGGCTGTCCCTTCAAGCGCAATGTCCGCAACCGTTGGTGGCTGGCTTGCCCAGAACGGTGTGGGTTATGGAAGTTATGAATACGGATGGTCACAGGACACAATGGAATCTGCAAGGGTTGTCCTGCCAAGCGGTGAGGTAAAGGATTTCTCAGGTGAAGAACTCGGTAAGATCATCGGAACCATGGGGACCACCGGAATAATTACACAGGTTACACTTAAACTGAGAAAATACGAAAAGACTGCCGCAATCTCTGCAAAATTCCCTGACGCTTCTTCAATGAAGAAAGCTATCAAGATGGTAGGGGACAAAAAAGTCCCAGTCTGGGCGATCTCATTCTTAAACCCTCAATGGGCTGATATGAAGAACAAGGCCCCGTACAAGACTCACTACGGTGAGACTGTTGACGAACACAGGCCGGAACTGCCACTCTCTTATATATGCAATTTTGCCTATCCGGTATCAAGGGATGTAAGTGCCCTTGAAGAAATTATCAAGGAAGCTGGCGGAGAGATCCTGCCTGATGAAATTGCAGAACATGAAACACAGGAATGGTTCAGGTCAATGAAGGTAAAGAGACTTGGCCCTTCATTTATTCCTGCTGAAGTTGTTGTGCCTGTGGACAAGATTGATACAGTGTTCAATGAGATCGAGAAAAAGATAGGTCTCCCTGTACTTGTTGAAGGAATGGTCACAAAGGGGGAGGAAGCTATCATGCTTTGTTTCATGCCTCATTCGGAAAGGTCATTCAAGTATAACCTTGCTTTCCCGCTTGCCCTGAGTATCGTTAAGATTGCAGAGGAGAATGGTGGAAGAATCTACGCTTCAGGTCTTTACTTTGCAAGTCAGGCTGAAAAAGTTTACAGGGACCGGTTCAAACTCATCAAGGACTTCAAGAAACAGGTTGACCCTGAAGACATAATGAACCCTGAAACAATGACAGGCAAGTCCATGATTAACACAGGACTTTCCATGGCAAAGGCATTCGAGCCAATGGCACGTATGGTCGGAAACATGTCCGGCGTCGGCCATCAGGAATTCAAGGATGAGAAAGGACTGCCCGGAGACATCATCTCACATGCGTTTACCTGCGCACAGTGTGGTTATTGTGTAAATGAATGTGACCAGTACTACGGACGCGGCTGGGAATCACAGTCACCTCGTGGTAAGTGGTTCTTCATTAAGGAATACCTGGCAGGAAAAATGCCACTTGATCAGGAGCAGGTTGACACGTTCCTTGCTTGTACCACCTGTGAAATGTGTGACTATTACTGCCAGCTTGACCTGCCAATTGAACGTTCGTGGATGACCCTGAGAGAGAACTTTGTCCAGAAGAGAGGCATGATGACAATTCCTCCGTTTGAGATCATGGCTCAGAGTCTGGACAATCAGAGGAACATCTGGGCAAATTACAGGGTTGACAGGGACAAATGGATACCCGATGACCTCAGGCCAAAGATAAAGGATAAGGCAGAGATTGCTTACTTTGCAGGATGTACTGCCTCCTTTGTTGAGAAGGATGTTGCTGTGGGAACTGCAAGGCTGCTTGATGAAGCAGGAATCGAGTTCACAACCCTTGGTGACAAGGAAGCATGCTGTGGAATACCCATGCTTGTTGCCGGAAAGTGGGATGTGTTTGAGAGAATCCTGAAAATGAATATTGCCAATATGCAGAAAGCAGGTGCAAAGACCGTTGTAACTTCATGTCCTGCATGCCTGCTCATGTGGAGGACAATCTATCCACAGTGGGCTGAGAAGCTTGGAATGGAGTTTGATATTGAGGCAAGACATTACTCAGAAGTTCTCATGGATAAGCTGGATGTTCTCAAGCCAAAGTTCAAGGTGCCACTGAACAAGACTGTTGCATGGCATGACTCATGTCACATAGGCAGGGCAGGTGCAGGAGTATATGATGCACCACGTGAACTGCTCAAGGCAATTCCGGGAATTGAATTCAAGGAAATGGAGCACAACCGTGAGAAAGCACTCTGCTGTGGTTCCGTTGTAACTCTTATTGATGAACCGAAGATCGCATCAAAGATCGGCAATGTACGTCTTCAGGAAGCTGTGGATCAGGATGCTGACATTATGGCTGCACTCTGTCCATGCTGTGTTGTCCAGTTCAGGGTGGCTGCCAGAGAGAACAATGTCAATGTAGAGATACAGGACCTTGGTGCACTTGCTGCCCGCAGTCTTGGATATGACATACCTGACACAACCAACGATGCTCTTGCTGCATGGGCAGTGTTCGAGAAGATGATTGACCTGATGGAGCCGGAGAACATGACCGAGATGATGGTTGAACTGCTACCTGATATGATCGGAGCGATGCCATCATACATGCAGGCAATGATGAAGACAGTAAAATACGTACCGGGCATGGACTCACTCATGAAGCCTATGATGCCGGTAATGATGCCTATGCTCATGCCTTCAATTATGCCAAAGGTCATGCCAAAAATGCTGAAGGCTGTTGAGAAGAGAGTACCGATGCCGGATTACATGCTCGAGCAGATGCCTGACCTCATGCCAGATGCAATGGGTAATCTTCTGCCTAACATGCTTCCGCAGCTCATACCTCTGCTGACACCGAAGATGATTGCGTATATTAAGGCTAACTGAAATTGAGAAAAAGGCCATTGGCCTTTTACTTTTATTTTACTTTTTTGATAATAAACCGAATCCAGTCCCTGCGACAATGTTATTTCAAAAAGAACAATATCCTATATTGAAATGACGTACGAGATCGCCCTTAACAAAGCATGGGATAAGATTGCAGCGCTGGCTTCTTCGAAGAAATATACAGTGAAGTATTTTACAGACATTTATGAAGTAAGGATATCTGACAGGATGATGCTGTCGATATCATCTGATACCCCTGCCAGTGAAGACATAGCCATACTCGTTCTTCACTACCTTACAGGATTTTTGAAGTATGGATATAACCCGAAAGAAGAATGGATATCATTCAAAGATATTAAGGGCGGGCAGAGTTATTACCCAGCTTATCAGGAAAATACGATTAAACCAATATTGGAAAAATTTAAAGAGAAAACTGATGATCTGATAAGTTATCTGACAGAAAGTCTTGAAGGCAGGATTGTAAAAGGCGGTGATGTCACGGTAGAGCTGCCAACCTTTTCGGATGTTTACATTAGGATGGTTCTCTGGCATGGGGACGATGAGTTTGCACCTGAAGTAACAATACTATTTGACAGGGAACTTACTGAAATCATTCCCTCAGAGGATATTGCAGTTTTGCTATTCAATCTGGCAAAAAGGATTAGTGATGAATTATAATATTACTTTTGAATTGGCTTACCGGCCGTAATGCTGCAGTAGTCAGTTCTTGTCTTGTCAGGGATTTCTGATTAGTCGGCATAATAGGAAAAAAACTTCCTTCACCTTCACAAAATGCCGGTAATACCGAGATCGCATATAAGTTAAAAAGAGATTTTTAGATAGCTATTGGAAACTTTTCCTTAGGGTGTTTAGGCAGCACTAAGAATTAATTACTAAATATGTATCCCATATGGCATAGACAATAAAAACCAACGCTAAAAAAACAATACCATGTTCAATAGAAACCATAATTTTCTGCATGTATTCATATCTTTCTTTCTTTTTTGGGTAGCTGTTTAACAGTGGATGACTATTTTTATATTCAGACAATGCAGTAAACCAAGCAGTAGTTATGGTTCCTAAAAAGAATCCTAACACGATCCATAAAACAGAAATCGCAAAATCTGCCATCACCCCAATACCCATTTAGATACCCATATAATTTAATAATGATGCATTAAAACTTACAGAGTTAAAAACATGTCGATTTACTTTATTTGATGAAACAGGAAGTAATCAACAATTCAATAACAAAGTTCAAGGTTCTGGATAGCCTTGCAGTAAAACGGAAATTATTTAAAATGAGAAAGGGGTTTTCAAGATACTAACAAACGTTTTTCCTCCACTTGTCAAATAATGATTTATATTATAGGAATATCCGACTTTTTTCTCATGTACAGCATCACTACAAAAATAGTTGCCATACCACCAAGTTCATTCATCAAATGACTAAATTCAATATCAAGGAAGTATGTTGTTATCATAACAGCAAACCAGATGAAAATAGCAATTACTATGCTTTTGAAATCAGTCCTATATTCTATTTTCTTTTCCTCATCATCTTCTTTAACTATGATTCCTGATAAAAAATAAGCAAAAAGGAACACTAAAAAAATAACAGGCCCAAGTATCATCCAGAAGTAAAACTGAGATAGTTCTGGTAAAGCGTTTCTGAAAAATATGAGGACTATACTAAGAAGAAATCCTCCCGCCCCACCCATTATTCTATCACGTATTGTTATTCTTCGTTTCATCAACCACACCCATCATTAATATAGATAATTGATACATTTTTCACTAATATATTTGAAAATATTAACTAAGTAATGATACTTATACTTGCTGACATGGCCACTTGTTATTGGCGTAGAAGATAAATGCCACTATTTTGATTTCTTCCCTTATTTAGCGACAACGGAGATTTTAATGATCTGTTCACGCCTTTCCCATATACAATATTTTTCGCCAATGCTTTGAATTTGAAATGAAAATAAAGTTCTTAAAGGACAATAACAATATAAAAGAGGCGAAAGTATGAGTATGGAAGAACAGATTGTCAGCATATGCTGGTTTATTTTCCTTATTTACTGGATCATCAGCGCAAGGTCCGTTAAATCTACAAAAGAAACAAAAAAAGGGCATTGTTACTCAAACATAGTTAGCTCTTTATTTCTGAATTTCATTAACAGTAGGACAGAGTACCGCAGCATTTCAATACTCTTTGTATAACACTTGGACTTTCTTCTCAACCTTGCCAGAAAATGCCTAAATATACTATTATATCCTTCTACAGTATATGTTTCTGCTTTGGATCGAGTATGAATCGCCGCTGGAAGAAACTCTGCATATGCTTTCCAGTGATCCGTCATGACTTCTTTTATCTCAATATCCTTTAATTTGTCCCAGAGTTGTATTCCAGTTTCTGTGCCTCTGCTGCCAAAAGAACAGTTGATGAACCTTTTCCCAACTCTATCAATAGCAATCCAGATCCAGCAATATTTTTTTTGTTGC
>NZ_FNCA01000005.1 GCF_900100715.1 Methanolobus vulcani
ATAAGTGTGCATCTCATCTAATTCCACAATATCTATCTGGTTTTCGCTTTTTAGATCCTCTAATTCCTGGCCAAATTTCTTAATCCATTTATATACTGAAACATGGCTTACTCCTAAAACTCTTCCGATAGAACGAAAACCTAATCCCTCAAGATAAAGTTGTAATGCCTGCCTTTTAACAGAAGTGGAACTAGCAGTTGATTTTATCTCGACAGTATAATTATAGCCGCAATCATGGCATTTGTAGCGTTGACGTCCACCAACTTTTCCATTCTTCTTGTGATTGGAACTCTTACATTTTGGACAGTTCATATTTAAGTATAAGAATTCAATATATATAACTATGTTTAGATAACAAAGCCCTATGTTTAGATAACAAAGCCGAATTATTGTAATATTGAATCAGCAGAGTGAAATGGAAAAAAAGGAAAGAAGAAAAGTAAAAGAAAAAGAGAATGAATACTTCAGTACTCACTCAAAATCTGCAAGCCCTTCAAGATCAAGGGTTGCAAAATAATCTTCTATTGTCTCGGCTCTTCTGATCTGCACAAAACTACCATCAGGCCTCAGAAGGAACTCAGCTGACCTGAGCTTACCGTTGTAGTTAAAGCCCATGGCATGTCCGTGTGCTCCTGCATCGTGGATGACAAGAATATCGCCTCTCTCTATTTCCGGGAGAAGTCTGTCGATAGCGAACTTGTCGTTGTTCTCACACAGGGAACCTGTGACATCATAAAGCATCCCATGATTTTCATGTTCTTTTCCAAGAACAGTAATGTGATGATACGCTCCATAGAGTGCAGGACGCATGAGGTTTGCCATACAAGCATCAAGACCAACATAGTCCTTGTAGATGTGCTTCATGTGGCGAACACTTGTAACAAGATAACCGTATGGTCCTGTGATCACCCTGCCACATTCCAGGAAGATCTTCAGTGGGTGAAGGTCGTTTGCCCTGATTATCTCATCATACGCTTCTGTAACACCCTTTGCAATAACATCGTATGGAACCTGTTCCTGTTCTGGTCTGTAAGGAATACCGATCCCACCGCCAAGGTTCACGAATTCGAACTTGATGTCAAGCTCCTTTGAAAGCTCAGCAATAAGCTCAAAGAGTATCTTTGCAGTCTCAATGAAATAAGAAGGATCAAGTTCATTTGATGCAACCATTGTATGCAGACCGAACCTTTTCACACCTTTTTCCTTCATCATGCGATATCCGGTGAAAAGCTGCTCTCTGGTAAATCCGTATTTTGCTTCCTCCGGATTACCGATAATAGTATTTCCTTCCTTCAAAGGTCCAGGATTGTAGCGGCAGCAGACAATTTCAGGTAATCCGGCAGACTCTTCCAGAAACTCGATGTGGCTCAGGTCATCCAGATTGATTATAGCTCCAAGCTCCTTTGCCTTAATGAATTCCTCTGTAGGTGTGTCATTGGAACTGAACATGATGTTTTCGCCTATAATTCCTGTCTTTTCAGAAAGCAGAAGTTCAGGAAGGGAACTGCAATCTGAACCAAAACCTTCTGCCTTAAGAAGCTTCATGATATATGGATTTGGAAGTGCTTTCACTGCAAAATATTCCTTGAAACCATTAACAACACTGAACGCCTTTTTGAGTTTCTTGGCATTCTCTATGATAGCCTTCTCATCATACACATGAAAAGGTGTCGGATACTGTTCAATTAACTCTGTAATTTCTTCCTTTGTGAATGGAACTTGTTTTGACACCATAAAATTTCCTCTTTAATCTCTGATTCCTTAAATCTCGGTACAAAGATAAATAGTTGATTGGAAAAACTGTAAAACACGAATAAAACAGGAAGATGGAACATACTATTATTTTTCAGGCTGCCAGATTCTGAACGTAGAATATATATACAACTTGTTCGCATAAATAAGAACAATTGAGGTTGCATCAGGCAGTAAAAACAGTAGAATGTTACCTTTGAACAGTCCGTAATGAAACCCGTTTCAGAAAAAGAGGAATAGGAATGAATGATAAAGATCATTACTCCGGTGATGACGAAGCGCCTGACAGAATAA
This sequence comes from Methanolobus vulcani, assembly GCF_900100715.1. Lineage (GTDB taxonomy): Archaea > Halobacteriota > Methanosarcinia > Methanosarcinales > Methanosarcinaceae > Methanolobus > Methanolobus vulcani. The sequence goes on from NZ_FNCA01000005.1 coordinate 2,047, forward strand.
CAAGCATCGATGAACTGATAGAGCACATTATGAAAATGTTCTCCGGCAGCATCACAGAAGAAGACGGAAAAACTGTGATACGAGGTTTTACCATCATCGGGCAGCCAGGTAAAAAGCCTACTGTATTCGGGTTCAATGGACAGCATGAATATGATGATCTTGATTACGAAGAAGACGATGAAAGAGAGGGTGACTTCTATATCTTCAAACAGGAGCCTTTCATAGACATCTTTGAAACCGATGACAAGCTAGTTCTTCTTGCAGACCTTGGCGTTGAGGAAGAGAATGTGGAATATTTCCCATATTGCTCCCACGTTGAGATAAATGTCATTACCAATAACACCGGTTATTCAAGGGTCATTGACATTCCATGTGGCGTAGACCCGCAAACCATGGTCGCAAGTTATAAGAACGGCGTATTGGAACTCACGTTTGACCGTGCCGCTGATGAAGAATAGGCGGCATTTTAGTTATTTTTCTTTTTTGTTAGTTATTTTTTTAGTTATTTTTTTAGTTATTTTTTAAACCAGCTCTATTTTTATAAGATTTTCCACAAATAGCACCTGCTTCACAGTCAAATACTTAAACACCAATGTCAAATTATCCAAAAAAACAGGAAGATAATATGATAAAGGTAGTTAGAGCAGATGAAAGACATTTCGTCGAAAACGATGCAATTAATGGTTACTGGATCTTCTCATATTCAGACTATCTGGATATGAAAAACACACACTTCGGAGACCTGAAGGTATTCAATGATGAGCTTTTAAAGGCAGGCAAGTTCTACAAACCAGAATCTGTGAACGATAAGGAGATCGTCACCATTGTCCTTGAAGGTGAACTCAACCACGAGGACAGTACCGGATGCAAGGAAACATTGAAGGCCGGTGACGTGCAGGTACTTTCAAGCGGAAGCGGAGTTACTTTCACAGACATGAATATGTCAGGCAAGGATACACATCTTTTACGTATGTGGATCGATCCTCTTATGCAGAACATGAAGCCTGCATGCAGAATGGAAAATTTTGATATTGAAAACCGTAAGAATGAGCTTGTTCCGGTAGCTGGTCAGGGTTATCCTGGTGCAGTAAAACTCAGGGCAAACACAACAGTCCATATGTCAAAACTTGATTCCGGAAAAACTATAGACTTACTTACTGATGTTTCCAGATATGTGTTCATCTACGTACTGGATGGAGAGATCACAACCTGTGGTGAAAAACTCGGAATGAATGACCAGATCCGCATTAATCAGAACGATACAATAATCATTGAAGCAAAAACAGATGCCTTTTTCATTCTGGTTGATGCAACCGGAAATTATTGAAGTACAAAATAAAAAAGGATATCAAAAGGAAAAGCACAATGGGAGAACTTTCACAGCTTCCAAATATAGGCAAAAAGCTTGAAGAACTCCTTGAACAGGCCGGGATAAACAACCCGGCTGAACTTCAGGAACTTGGAAGCAAAGAAGCCTTTGAGAGACTATTGCTCATCGATGAAGATGCATGTCTAAACAAGCTCTTTGCTCTGGAAGGTGCTATACAGGGGATTCGCTGGCATGGACTTTCAGAAGATGACAAAAAAGTCCTGAAGGACTTCTATCAATCATTGAAATAAGATGAAAGTTGATTGAAAAAGTTACCAAGCTCATCATATTTCAGGTGTGCATATCCGTCAAGCGGAGTTGCCATATTATTGACGATGACAAGCTTTCCTCCTCTTTTTAGTGAATACAAAGGAAGACTGGCTGCCGGCTGGACCACAAGGGATGAGCCTATTACCACAAAAAGATCTGCTTTTGAACTTACTGTTATTGCGTTTGTAATTGCGGTCTCATCCAGCATTTCTCCGAAGAATGTTATATCCGGTTTAATGAGACCATTACATTTAGTGCAATGTGGAACTATCTCTTTTTCCAGAAGCTCACGAACATCGACGTAAGAATAATTCTCTCCACATAAAAGGCACCTATGATTTGCAGGTGAACCGTGGATCTCTATTACATTCGTTGACCCTGCTTTCTGATGTAGCAGATCGATATTCTGGGTAATAATAGAACTCAAGTTACCTCTTTTTTCCATCGTTGCCAGAGTCCTGTGAATTACATTCGGTTCCTTGGTATCCAGGTCATAAATGAATTCCCTGGCATGAGTATAGAAATATGAAGGGTCTTTGTGGAAATATGCCAGATCAAATATCTTATTGGCATCATACTTTGCATAGAGACCATTACTGCCCCGGAAATCAGGAATCCCGGAAAAAGTGGAAATTCCGGCTCCACTTAGAAAAACACAATTCTCCGATTGTTCCAGTAGGTTGAGAAATCTTTGCATAAAAGTAGTTTAATCCATGAAGATATAACAGTTTTCTTCGATCGGCAAATCTTGGTTTTCTAATAGATCATAACCACAGACAATATTAAATAAATATACATGTGCAAATGTGTACGTATATAAATATAACGTTTATGATGATAAATTATCCACATACCAAACATTAATGGAAGAGACTTAATGCGAATTCCATAAAAGGAAATATTTTTATTAACCATAATTAAATAAATTTATATACTAAAAGGATAAAGCAATGTAATAAAATCATTAGAATGTTGTAGCAGCAATCACATTTATGTGATAAAATAGTTGATCAGAATGAAAAATATAGCCAGAAACAAGTTATTATTAATGATCTTGTCTTTTTTAGTGCTTTTGGCAACTGCCCTTTTCCATGTTTATATTCTGGAAGGGGAACAGAAACTTATCTGGATGATATTTCTGGCAATACTCATCTGTTTTGTAATAGCTCACAATCTCAAAGTCGCAACATTGAAAAAAGATCTTGAAGCGGAAGTACAAAAGAACAGGGATGCTCACGACAGGCTCATGATAAAATACCAGATAGAGAGCACACTATCCAAAATATCTTCTAAACTTTCCTTTGCAGATAACCTGGATGAAAAAATTGAAGAGTCACTTGGAATGCTTGGTGAACTTTGCAATGCAGATCGCGCATATGTTTTCAGAGTTACAGATGGTGAAGATACTGTTAGCAATACACATGAATGGTGTGCAAAAGATGTAGAACCTCAAAAAGACATGCTTCAGAACTTATCTGCCTCTGATTATCACTGGTGGCTTGAAAAACTTACAAGTGAAGGAGCAGTCCATATAAAAGATATTGAAGAACTTCCTCCTGAAGCTAAAGCTGAAAAAGATCTGCTCACAAGTCAGGATATCAAATCGCTTATTGCACTTCCATTCTTTATAGAAAATGATATTGCAGGTTTTATAGGTTTTGATAATATCAGAGAGACCAATGAATGGACAAAACAGGATATTGAGGCTCTTAATACATATTCCAATTTGCTTGCCATGGCATTCAGGAAAAATTCCATTTCTGAGGAATTGAATCTGGAAAGACGACAATTGTTGTCAATATTTGACAGCATGGAGGAGCCAGTCTATGTATCTGATCCTTCTACACATGAAATATTATATGTCAACAAGTTCCTGAAACAAATAATAGAAGAGAATCCTATTGGCAAAAAATGTTATCATGTACTTCAGGGATTAAATGAACCATGTGATTTCTGCACTAATCCTATTATACTCAAAAATAAGAACCAGACGTACAAATGGGAATACCATAATCCGCTGACTGAAAGGGATTATCTTGTTATGGACAGGATAATAAAATGGATAGATGGCAATGATGTCCGTCTTGAAATGGCGCATGACATCACTGAAATTAAACAGGCTGAAAAAGCTATAAAGCAAAATGAAGAGAATTTCATAAAAATAATCGACAATTCTCCGCTTCCCATAGCAATCATGAATTCTCTTGGCGAGTTTAAATATACAAACCACAAGCTAAGTGAAATGATCGGTTATACGATTGAAGATATACCAACAATAAGCAAATGGTGGAATACAGTTTACCCGGATCCCGAATATCGAAGGAAAGTGCAGCAAAACTGGAATGAGGTGTCTAAAGAGAAAGAGTCTGGTTTCAGTGGAGAATGGATCATAAGATGCCTGGATGGAACCGAAAGACAGGTTGTTGTCTACTTTGCAAAAACAAACGATAATACAGTATTCATAATTAATGACCTTACAGAACTCAAAAATACCCAAAGTGCTTTGATGGTAGATGAATCATGCCTTGAAACACTTCATGAATTAAGTTACATGAATGGACTTTCCATAGATAATATCCGCAATTTCGCATTGACAGAAGGAATTAAACTTACAGGAAGTGAAGCCGGAGTTCTTGGGTTCTTTGACGAAAACAAATACTTGTCATCTGTTATTACTCAGCCTGAGAACATATTGAAAATATATGGTTTTACTGACAATGACCTGATATCAGGACTGCAAAGTTGTTACAGATGGACAGAATTGCTGGAGAATAAAAAACCCCTTATAATGAATGAACCAAACGAAATAGAACTGGCAAGATGTCCTGATATTTTCAAGAGAATGAATATCCTTTCATACCTTGCAGCACCAATAATCTATGAGAATGATGTTGTGGGTTTTCTGGCAGTAGCAAATAAGAAAGACGATTACACTAAAAATGATGCCAGACAGCTTTCACTTATAACCCAGATGATGGGTGATATGATCCTGCTCAAGAGATCGGAGGATGAACTGAAAGATTATAACAGTAAGCTGGAAGAAATCAACAATGAACTCAGGAAAGTCAATGATGAACTTCATTCTCTTGATGAAATGAAGAGCAATTTTCTGGCAACAATGAGCCATGAATTAAAAACCCCTCTTATCTCTATCATGGGATTTGGTGAGCTGGTTGGAGATGAGACACTTGGTCCGCTGAACAAGGAACAGAAAAGAGCAATGAAAGTTGTGAACAGCAACTCCGGTCAGTTAAAGCGTCTGATAGAATCTTTGCTTTTCATGAGTTCCCTGCAAGCCAAAAACTATCAGTATGAATACTCAGAGCTAAGACTTTCACAGATCATAGACAAAGCACTTTCAATTATTTCAATGGAAAACACAGATAAGCAACTTACAGTAGAGAATACGATCTCTGATTCACTTCCATTTGTAAGCGGTGACTCAAATTACCTCAGTGAAGTTTTCATACATCTGATAGATAATGCTTTCAAATTCACACCATCCGGCGGAAGCATCTCAATTTCAGGAAAACATGAAGAAACTGGAATACACATAGTCATTGAAGATACAGGCATAGGAATACCTGATACAAAGATCATGAAGACGTTTGACAGTTTCTATCAGCTTGACGGTTCACTGACACGCAGATACGGTGGTGCAGGAATTGGCCTGAACATCTGTAAAAGGATCACTGAAGATCACGGTGGCAAACTCTGGCTGGAAAGCGTGGAAGGTATGGGGACAAAGGTCCATGTGATCCTTCCGGCAATGAACACTGTTCTCAGTCCTTCAATATCATCATAGGATTTCCAATTCCGACAACTATTACCCTGGTCTCCAGTGGCGGATGTGACCAGTTATCCGGTGAAACTGTTTTCCTTGAAACTGTTATTTTAGTGTCCTGCTCTAAGATGCCACAGCGCATTTCATAATCAAGAACAAGTTCTTTGCCTGTATTTGTTGCAAATTCCACAGCATCCCCATAATTTTTAAAGCGTCCCCTTCCAACAGGAGAGAACACAAGGAAATCCTCATCGGGGTTTTCCAGCGATGCAGGAGTGATCATGATCTCAACTCTCTTGACACCTTTACCTGCAAGTGCTCCAACTGCATTTCCAACATCTGAAAATTCAGGAACTATGACTTCTGCATCGATCAGAGAACTAAGTTCACTTTCATAAGCCCTGGATGGACCGCCCAATAAAACTACAGGGATCTGAACCTTGAATTTTGCAGGATATTTATCGTTAAGCAGATCAGCTATCATGCCTGCCGGATGATGCGGCAGGATATAGGACATGAGATCTGCAGCCATATTCTTTGCCACAAGTTCTCTTACATGCATGCAAAAATCATATTTTCCTTTTGTAGTATAACGCGCAAGATTGACAGCACCAAGCTCTGAAGCCTGAGAGCCCCATTTTGTATAAATGCCAAGAACATGCAAAGCATCTGTGGGTGTAAAACCAATTCCCTGCACAAGCCTTTTTCGTGTAAGAGAATCAAGGACTCCCGGGGGAATATTTTTCCTGAGGTCCGAAGTTACATCGCTAAACGAAACCGGTTCAGCACCTATCATTGACAGAACTTCGGATTCATCATCAGTAAGATCAAAAGCCTCATAGGCTGTCCTGACAAAGAACTTTGTTGGCTGGAGGTTCTCATCCATACGGTTTCTTGGCACAACCCTGCTTCTTTTAAGTTTGTTCAAAAGATCAGGATACATTGTAGAAGCAACACACAAAGGTAGTACCCTTTTTGGTCCCACTTGAACTCTTAAATCCTGAACCCATATGTGACTATCTCCACCTGTGGCCGAAGTTTCCATTTTCATTGCCCTTACACGGGTTTTCCAGCCACCTACAACAGCACCGGAACTGCTTATCTCAGGAACACCATCAAGGAGCATTGAAACATCGGTACTGGTTCCCCCTATATCGATAACTGCACAGGTTTCCATTTTTGACAGATATGATGCACCCAGAAGACTTGCAGCAGGACCTGAGAATATAGTTTCTATGGGTTTTTCCAGTGCATCCTCTATATTATAGACCGAACCGTCACATTTCAGCATTAGAAGACGTGCATCAATTCCACGTCCTCGGACATCTTTAACAACTGAATTTACAAACTGATAAGTGATAGGGATAAGTTGTGCATTAAGAACAGCAGTAACAGCCCTTTCATAAGCACCAAGTTCCTGTGACAGTTCATGACCACATACAACTGGCATTCCGGTCATTTTTGTTATCAGTTCTTTTACCTGGATCTCATGTTCCGGATTGCGTGCACCAAAATAACCTGATATTGCATAAGCAGATACTTTTGCTTTTGTACTCAGGACAAAACTCTCAACTGCAGCCACATCCAATTCACAGGCCTCATCACCCCGAGTATCATGTCCACCTTTTACACACATTACAAATTCAGCCGGAAATTCTGTCTGAGCCGGTTTTTCGCCTATAATCAGAAGAGCAACTGAAGTTCCAGTGCCTTCTAGCAGTGAATTTGTAGAAAGGGTCGTGGAAACTGATACAAGATTCACGTTTTTCAGAAGTTCCTGATCCAGTGAATCCAGCACGTTCTTTATACCTGTCTGAAGATCAGGATAAGTAGTAAAGGCCTTTTTTGAATCAACTATCGCACCGTCAGAGCCTCTTATGAGCACTGCATCCGTATATGTTCCACCGGCATCAATCCCAAGACCGAAATGCATCTCTTATCACCTTTTTTAAAAATAAAATGAAGTTCTAATTTATAGATTGTTGCGTGGATATTTAAGTGTATGTGTTTCAAAAGATTTTTAAATACCATATATCATTTGTAATTGGAACTAAAATAAGGAGAGAGAAATGAGGATACAAAGTATAGAAAAAGTTCTGCCATGTATTGCAGATCCATGGAAACTAAGGATCATCGCACATCTTGATGAGACACCTGACTTAGTCCTGATATCCAAATATCTCAATGGGAAGTACTCGGAAGAACTTGGAATGGTGGCACTGCGATTTGAAGAAAAAGAACTTAACTTTTTCAGGAATGCTCAGGTGACCATCAGAATGGTTGATTCTGAAGAAGAAGCTACTGAGCTTGTTAATAAAATACTGGTTACTGCATATCATAAAGCAATGATATCCGGTGATCTGTGATATTGATGATGCACAGTATCCTTTAATACCTTTCAAATATCCCCATGAATTTACACCTGGTCTGATCTGAAAATTGGGCCTCATGTTAAATGTTAATGATAAATCAATACTTTTTTAACTGAGCATACCGTAAGCCTAAGAACACGTTTTGAGATAAAAACAGAGGACTTTACGATGGCAGATAAGAATATACTAGGTGGTAAAATACGTCAGATACGTGAAATGCAGAACATGTCCGTGGAAGATCTGGCAAATAACAGTAATACAAGCGTAGAACTGATAAGTAAACTTGAAGACGGAGCACTTGTTCCTTCACTTACTCCGCTCATGCAGATCGCAAGAGCACTTGGAGTTCGTCTTGGAACCTTCCTGGACGATGCACCACATACCGGACCGGTAGTTGTCAAAAACGGTGTGTCTGATAATGTTGTAAGATTCTCCGGCAACTGCGACACATGCGAGAACAGCACACTTGATTTCTTCTCACTTGCTAAAGACAAAGCTGACAGGCACATGGAACCTTTCATTATAGATGTTCACCCAATATCAGGTGAAGCAAATCCATCATCTCATGAAGGAGAGGAATTCATTTACGTGCTTAGCGGCCAGATAGAGATACTTTACGGAAAGGATAGCTTCACACTTTCAATGGGGGACAGCATTTATTATGATTCCGTTGTACCTCACCATGTGCATGCAGCAGGTACTGAAGACGCAAAGATACTGGCAGTCGTATATGCACCTTATTAATCAAGACCAGAAGTAGATAAAAATGTTCAAAACAACTGTTACTCCACGATTTGGCGACATAGACGGACTGAAACACGCCAACAACATTGCCATTGCCATATGGTTCGAACAGGCCAGAAACCCGGTTTTCAGGTTGTTCACACCTGACCTTGACCTGAGCTATGAGAACTGGAAACTCATCATGGCAAGGACAGAGTATGATTATGTAGGAGAGATGTTCTACGGATACGACGTTGATATTATCAGCTACATATCAAGGATAGGTAACTCTTCTTTTGTAGTTACACAGGAAGCATGGCAAAACGGAACAAAGGGAGCTATTGGCAGGTCAACGATCGTGCACTATGACTTTATGAACAAGAAGTCAGTGCCAATTCCTGATGATATCAGGAAAGAGCTTGAAAAGCACCTGCAGGACGAAGATAACAGTTGCAAATAAGTTGTAAATAAATCCTGGAGATTTAATCATGCCTTTTACAAATGATACAATAGGTGACTTTTTCGAGAAAACTGCCATGAATGACCCCGACAGGGAATTCATGATATACCCTGACAGGGATCTGAGGTTCACCTATAAAGAATTTGATGAACGAGTTAATATGCTGGCTAAAGGCCTGCTGGAACTTGGTATAGAAAAGGGGGATCATGTTGGTATATGGGCTACCAATGTACCTGACTGGCTTACTTTCCTGTTTGCCACAGCAAAAATAGGAGTTGTTCTGGTCACTGTGAACACCTCATACAAGATACATGAGGTCGAGTATGTGATGAAACAAGCAGACTTGAAAGCCATTGCTATTATTGATGGTTTCAGGGACGTAAGTTACATTGAGACGATCTATGAACTTGTTCCTGAACTTAAAAACCAGAGCCGCGGAAATCTTAGAAGTGAAAAATTCCCACACCTGAAGAATGTTATTTTCATAGGACAGGAAAAGCACCGTGGAATGTACAGCACCAGAGAACTGTTCCTTCTGGGACAGCATGGCACTGATGAAGCGATCCGCAACATCATGAGGACACTGGACAAAGATGATGTCATCAACATGCAGTACACTTCCGGTACAACCGGTTTCCCCAAAGGTGTTATGCTGACACACTACAATATTCTTAATAATGGTTACTACATTGGTGACCGGCAGAAATTCACAGAAGAGGACAGGCTATGTCTTCCGGTACCACTCTTCCACTGTTTCGGAATAGTGCTTGGTGTACTTGCAACACTGACCCACGGTGGTACACTTGTCATGCTTGAGCTCTTCGATCCGCTTATGGTACTGGCTGCGGTACAGAAAGAGAAATGTACAGCTCTCTATGGTGTTCCGACAATGTTCATTGCAGAGTTCAGCCACCCAATGTTCAAGATGTTCGACCTTACATCACTCAGAACCGGTATTATGGCAGGTTCACCATGTCCGATCGAGGCTATGAAGCGTGTTATCAATGAGATGCACTGTAAGGATATCACAATTGCCTACGGGCTCACCGAAGCATCACCGGTATTCACACAGACAAGTACTGATGATACAATTGACCGTCGTGTAAGTACAGTGGGAACATCCATGCCTGAGATCGAGGTTAAGATCGTTGACCCGGAAACCGGCGAGACTGTCGGGCCGAACGTGCAGGGAGAAATATGCTGTCGTGGTTACAATGTCATGAAAGGATACTACAAGATGCCTGAGATGACAGAAATTGCCATTGATAAGGACGGATGGCTCCATAGTGGTGATCTTGCAACTGTTGATGAAGATGGTTATTATAAGATAACAGGCCGTATAAAGGACATGATCATCCGTGGCGGAGAGAATATCTACCCAAGAGAGATCGAAGAATTCCTTTTCACCATGCCAGGTATCAAGAATGCACAGGTTGTCGGTATACCTGATGAGAAATATGGTGAGATAGTTGGCGCATTTATAGTTAAAGCTGAGGATTCTGACATTACAGAAGAGGATGTCAGGGACTTTGGTCTTGCAAGAATTGCACGCTATAAGGTTCCAAAACATGTATTCTTCGTTGAAGACTACCCACTAACTGCAAGCGGAAAGATACAAAAGTTCAAACTCAGGGATCTTGCTGTGGAACTCCTTAAAGAGAAAAACGACCAGTGAACAAATACTCTGAGATTTTTAAATTAAACCAGATTAACTACAAAATAAAAAGGAAATGATGTGTAATCACATCACTTTTCTTTTGATCTTCTTTTTTGAATTAAGGAAATTGCTATTACTCCTGCAAGCCCTGCTATTGCCGACAATCCGGTGAATCCAGGAATACCGCTACTTCCACTGTTATTGTCTTCTACCGGTGCTGCTGCAACACTGGCATAAGCCTCGTAGTCCTCATAAACAGCAATGGATGTTCCCATGAATGCACTGTCATCTGCATAATAGTCTTCGATCTCAGAAAGAAGACTCTGCACATTAGCATCAGTCTGGAAATCCTTATTTACTGAAATGCCTATTAGCGCTTTTCCTCCTGATGCCCTTATCTCACCCATTCTGGAAGCCACAGAATCAATGATATCTGACTTTGTCTCAGGATTTGTTTCTCCCAGTTCATATGTCTGAAGGATTATCAGATCAGCTGTTTCTGAAACTCCTGAAATGTCAGATAGCGTGTAAGATGCCGGGATATCAACAGCAATCGCAAGTTCATTACCTGCAATTTGCCTGACATCCTCAAGCAGAAGCAGGTTCAGAGCACATGCATTGTCCAGATCGCCGGTACATGGATCAAGAGCGATGTCAACACCGTCAAATGCTGAGAGTGACTTGCTGTTATAGTCGATTATCTCTTGAAGCACGTTCTTTACAAAAATAGAATTATCCTCATTGGTAGCACTATTTGGATCATTGAAGATCATTGCATAGACCTGCATGTCATTGTCATGTGCCGTCTTGACGAATCTCTCAAGGTTCCAGATATTGTCTTCGTTGGTCAGAACCATGATAGTGTTCAGTCCGCTGTTCTTCAGTTCAATAATAGCATTCTCGTCATAATCAGTTGTATTAAAAATGCTTATTGCTGTCATAATACCACTGGCAGGTGTTATGTTTATTCTTGCCGGGGTTTCCACAGTGGCTGCTTCATTGTTTTCCTGCATTGAACCTTTCATTGTTACAGTAGGTTCATCTGGAACAAAATTACGTACATAGGCATAGTCAATGGATACATAACCTGTATTATCGGAAACATCCGAGTATGAATTTGCAGATATGTACACCATCATATCTCCGACCGGGACATAATTGTTTTCCTCGGTAGATGCAAGATCCATTTTGCTGTCCCTTACACCGTCCTTATACATGGCTATCTTTCCAAGTTTGTCCTCCATGTACCAGGCAACTCCGATAGTATACCAGTCACCTTCCACCACATTGATATCTGTCAGATCTGAAGGATAATATCTCACATCCGCCTTATCATTTATAAGTGTCCAGCTAATCTTTGTTTCATTCTGGAGCTCGGATACGGCCAGTATCTGATTCTTTGTTTCTTTCTGAGGATCAACAAATCCCTGTGATATCACAGGACCCCTGCTGTCAGTACCTGTAGTTGTTTTTGATCTCCTGACCACGAACATGGAATTTATAGGGAACTCGTCCTTGGATTTTATGCTCGAAACATCTTCGGGATGGAACTTTGGCACAATGAGTTTGCACACACCGCTGCCTACTTTCTGCTCCCCACCGCCGGTAGTGAATGATTCCCAATTGCTGAAAACACTGGTACCACTGAAAGAATCAAAGAACTCAAAGGTTGTGACACCATTTGAAAGGTCGCTTGCTTCAGGATTACCATAATACATAGTAATCGTAGTACTGCTTGCGGCAGGAATTGAAGGCACCTTTACCCATATGGTTGCTTCCTCCTTATTGGCATCCCATTCTTCTATCCAGTATTTAAGCTGTGTATCACCTGCTGTAAAACGTATGTCTTCACCCGCAGACTGGGCAAGGGAAAAATCAAAATTAGAGCTGTTCAGGATAATAGGAACCTGATAATTTGTCAGGCTGCTACCTGAATTCTCATTAATGATTATATCTTCTGAATAATTCCACTCCCCTCCACCTGAATATGCAAGTGTTGCTGCTGCGCATGTTTGCACAAATATCAAACTAACGACTAACAGTAATGTAGTACCAATAAAACTCCTAAATGACATTCTAACGCCGTCCTTATGTTTTTCTGCTAAGTTTGAGAAATAAAGTCTAAAGTATAATTTGTTGTGCGACTGTATAAATCTTGTGCATTTAAATATGACAAGTAATTGATAGAAATGAAAATAAAGACTTCAGGAATGACGATCAATAAAATGCCTGATCAATTGTCCTGATATACTTGTAGTTCCGGGAACATGGGGAATCTCATCTATCCTGTACCAACCTGCATCTTCGATCTCAAAGCCATCGATCTGTATGTCACCTTCTGCATGCTCAGCAGTAAAACCTATCATGAGTGAATCCGGGAAAGGCCAGGGCTGGCTTCCAAAATACCTTATGTTTTTAATTTTGATGCCTACTTCTTCCATTACTTCTCTGACAACAGCCTGCTCAATTGACTCACCTGGTTCAACAAAACCTGCAATGATACTGTATCTGCCCGGTGGGAAATGAGGAGAACGTGCCAGCAGGAGTTTATCCTCTTTTTCGATCATGACAATTATTGCAGGTGATATTTTTGGGAAAGATGTGAAACCACATTCAGGACATTGTTTTGCTCTTTCTTTCTCTTTGAGTGACGTTCCATTTCCACACCTGCCACAATAAAGAGTATTTTTGTCCCACTCCATAATATGGACACCTTTTCCTGCAAGTGCAGTTAGCGTTTCTTCAAGAATGCCATTAAGTTCCCTGAGTCCCACAAAACACGTCTTTTCACTGAGTTCACAGACATCTGTCAGAGATGGATCTTTGAAAGGGCCTTCAGATACTAATTCTCCTGTATCTTTTGAACCGTCAAGTTCCATGGAATAACATGATATCTCTTTGAGTTCCCCAAGATACTGGACTCTTATCCCTGTGAAATTAAGATTCTCCATCTCTTTCATCAAAGGTAATCTGTAATTTCCTTCCTCACCTATAAGCAATAGCTCACGGTTCTTGAATGCAAAACAAAGGCTACCACTGTTGTCATCTTTTAGGGGTGGCCGGACCAGTGGCAGGAAATCCGGAGTTTGAATAGTGTCCTCTGAGCTCATAACTGGATGAATAGATGTTCGGGATATTTATCAATGTTACCTTAAACCTTAAACTATTAATATACAACATACGAAATACTATAGAGTTAACGGGAATAAATGGGAATGATATGATGAATTATCTGATACTGGTAAGACACGGACAGTCCAGGTGGAATCTTGAGAACAGGTTCACAGGATGGGTTGATGTACCACTTAGTGAAAAAGGAATAAAAGAAGCAATGGACTGCGCTGTTGAACTTGAGAATGTGGAAATAGATGTTGCATTTACGTCTAAACTCATAAGGGCGCATGAGACTCTTTTTCTTATACTGGCAAAGCAGAAGAAAAGTGGTATTTTCCTTCATGAAAGCACTAAAAGAGATGAATGGTCACATCATCCTTCCAGATTTGAAGAAAGTGAAATCCCGATTTTTTCAAGCGATGCCCTGAATGAAAGATTCTATGGAGACCTGCAGGGACAGAATAAACAGGAAGCAAAAGAAAAGTTTGGCGAGGAACAGGTATTCATCTGGAGAAGAAGCTATGATGTGCAACCACCCGGAGGAGAAAGTCTCAAGGACACATATGAGCGCACGATTCCCTACTTCAAAGAAGAAATTATTCCTCAACTGGAAAATGGGAAAACCGTCATTGTTTCAGCACATGGTAACAGCCTGCGCTCTGTGATAAAATACATTGAGAACATCAGTGATGAGGATATACCAAAACTTGAACTTGCAACAGGTAAGCCAATATATTACCGGTTTGAAAATGGTGAATTTAGGAAAGAAGAAGAAATGAAAGAATAATGGTTTTGTAGAAATCTTTGCGTTTATGTTAGTTCACCAAATCAGTTGACAATTAAAGAACAATGTAATCACCCGCCGAAGGCGGCACATTCCGATGCCGTAATATAAAAAAATCAAATGAATTAGTGCAGTTATACTATAAATTCTACAGAAGTCCTGGAAGAAAGTATAAGATATTAGGCAAATTATTTTGCTTCGTCTTGTCGGAAAACGCCGGCTTCGCCGGACCCTTCGGGATCATTTAAGCTATTCACAATCTAAGATTTATCTATGATTTATCATAATAGCAGGATTTCTACAGAGCCAGAAGACGTTTCACTCATATGGAGACACTTCATCTGGCATCGGGGATGTGTGCAGCACGCATTCATCACCATGTTTAATGAGTTCTTCGATGGACTGGCGGAGTATTGAAGGATAAACAAGACCCACCTGTTCTTTGATAGCACGTCCTTTGCAGAAGAACTTAAAAGTTGGTGTTCCGCGAACTCCATATTTTCTTGCAGTCATTGGACTGTCAAGTCCGTTCATCATTACAAAAGTGCATGATTCATGAAACTCAATTGAATAGTCCCTGAAATATGGCTCTATCTCCTTGCAATGGACACAAGTTGGCAGATAGAACATGACAACCATTGGTTTTTCCTGATTCTCAATAAGTTCTGCCCAGTTGGAATCATTAGCTTCTAAAATATTATTTTCAGCCATTTTTATCCTCTCCCATAATAGAGGCTACTTAAAGATATTAAAATGTTATCTTCAAAAAAGAAATATAACAGGCATGAACACATGCCTGAATTAAAGATTTACTTTATTAACGAGTTCAGATATTCTCTTTTGCCCACACAGCTGCTGCTTCCAGAACTGCATGGTTAAGTGGAATAAGCTTTGGTTTCTTGGCAAAGGTCTCAGCAAGAGCTGCCTTGAAATGTTTCTCTTCAAGTCCTGTGATTCCAAGAGCCATGATAACTCCAAGCATTACAGTGTTTGCAGCCTTCTCTGAACCCGCGTCACCTGCGATCTTAACAGCAGGAACAGCTATGCCTTTTACACCTTCAGGAATATCGCATTCTCCAATCGTTGAGTCATAGAGAATGTACCCTCCTTCTCTTACATCAGCAGTGAACTTTTCCAGTGAAGGACGGTTCATTGCCACAAGTACATCAGGTGTGTAGACCACAGGAGACCCAATGGATTCACCTGAAACTACAACTGAACAATTGGAAGTTCCACCACGCTGCTCAGGACCGTATGACGGGTACCATGAAACAAAGCGCTGTGCATCGCAACCTGCATGTGCAAGGGTCAGACCCATACTCAATACTCCCTGACCACCGAAACCTGCTGCCTTTATCTGTACCTCAGGGAATGAAGGATCAAGTTTTGCATCAGGTGATGATTCGGTCTCAAGGTTGAAAAGGTCATCAATCGACTTCTTCTCAAATACACTGTCGCCTCTGCAAAGTGATTCAGTCTCATCGGTAAGGTCTCTGAAATTACCAAGAGGGAATTCCTTTTCCATCTGCTCATTTACAAAAGCAGTGCTCTGTTCGGAATTCTGTCTCAGGTTGGTTGGACATGTGGAAAGGATCTCCACAAATGCATACCCTTTACCGTCACGCTGAATTTCAAGTGCTTTACGGATAGCTTTGCGTGCCTTTCTTATGTGGGATATATCGGAAACTGAAACTCTTTCTATGAAAACAGGAGCCTTCAGGTTGTTGAGAAGCTCGCACATATGCAGCGGATAACCTGCAAATCTTGGGTCTCTTCCATCAGGACAGGTTACGGTCTTCTCTCCAATAAGGGTTGTAGGAGCCATCTGGCCACCTGTCATTCCGTAAACAGTATTGTTTACAAAGAATACTGCCATCTTCTCACCACGGTTGGCTGCCTGCATTGTCTCATTAAGACCAATTGATGCAAGATCACCGTCTCCCTGGTAAGCAATAACTACAGAATTATCCTGTGCCCTTGAAACACCTGTTCCCACAGCAGGAGCACGTCCGTGTGCTACCTGGATGTTTCCGCAGTCAAAGTAGTAGTAAGCAAAAACTGCACAACCAACAGGACTTATCATGACACTGCGGTCCTGTATTTCCAGATCATGCATTGCCTCACCAATAAGCTTGTGAATTACACCATGCCCGCATCCCGGACAATAGTGAGTTGCAGTTGGAGCTGCACCGCCCTTACGTGTATATTCAGAGTACAGACCAGCACTCTTAATGACTTTTTCTGCCATTTTTACTCCTCCCCTGCGATCTTTCTGATACTGTCAAGGACCTGGTCCATTGTTATCAGATTTCCACCCATGCGGTATACAAGATCAGTTGGCCTGCTGCATTCGATTGCCAGTTTAATATCTTCGAGCATCTGTCCGTTACTCATCTCAACTGAGACAAAAGTACATTCCCTTGAATCTGCAATTGCTTTCAGTTCTTCTTTTGGGAACGGGAATAAAGTCTTTGGCCTGAAAAGACCTACTTTGATTCCTTCTTTTCTAGCCTGGTCAACAGCGGATCTGCATATACGACTGCTGATACCATATGAAACAAGAATGATATTTGCATCCTTTGTCATGTAGTCCTCGTAATCGACTTCCTGCTCCTCGATAGTAGCATACTTCTCCTGGATCTCGTAGTTGAACTCTTCAAGCTGGTTGAAATCAAGGAAAATGGAAGTTACAAGGTTCTCTCTGGTTTCTTCTGTGCCGCTTACAGCCCATTCATTGTCAATTTCAGGTTTTACTGAAACTTCAGGGAACTGCAGGGACTCGACCATCTGTCCGAGGACACCGTCAGCCAGTACAACAACAGGATTGCGGTACTTGAAAGCGAGTTCAAATCCCTTGATAACAAAGTCACACATTTCCTGCACGGAGTTTGGAGCCAGTACTATGTTCTTGTAGTTTCCGTGTCCTCCACCCTTTACAACCTGATTGTAATCTCCCTGCTCAGGTCCGATATTTCCAAGACCAGGACCTGCTCTCATAATATCGACTATGACACATGGGAGTTCAGCTCCTGCAATATAGGAAACTCCTTCCTGTTTCAGGCTGATTCCCGGACCGGATGATGCGGTCATGACCCTGTGACCTGTGGATGCTGCACCGTAGACCATATTGATTGCAGCTTCTTCTGATTCTGCCTGTACAAATTTCCTTCCAAGCTTAGGGAAATACTTGGAAGCTTCCTGCAATATCTCACTTGCAGGGGTGATAGGATAACCGAAATAACAGTCACAGCCAGCGTATAGTGCACCTATAACAGCCGCTGTATTACCTTTTACTAATTGTGTTGCCATGTTCTCACCTTAAGTTCAATCGTCCTTAAGCGGAATGTGTATCTCTATGGCAAGCGGCTCAGGACAGGTATAATAACAGTTAGAACAACCTGTGCAGCCCTCACCTGCATATTCTATGTAATGGTATCCTCTCTCGTTGAGATCGTCACTCATTTTCAGGACACCCTTGGGACATGCTACAATACAACGTCCGCAGGCTTTACACTCTATGATATTGATAACCGGGTATGGTTCTTTTTTGCCTGACATAATTCAAAGCCTCATTTTTGAATGAATAAAAATAATATCCCGGATACAGGAATATTCCCTAAAGCAATTGAATACCTATTTACTTTATGGTCCGGAATTTAAATGAAAAATGAATGAAAAGGAAAGTTACTGACCTTCCTTGTCATGATCACGAATCTCAACACGCCTTATCTTTCCACTGATAGTCTTTGGAAGTTCAGGTACAAATTCCACTACACGTGGATACTTGTAAGGTGCTGTGACCCTCTTTACGTGATCCTGGAGTTCTTTCTTAAGCTCATCACCTGCTGTGTAGTCCTTTGTGAGAACTATGGTTGCCTTGATGACCTGTCCTCTGACAGGATCGGGAACACCGGTAATCGCACATTCAAGAACTGCAGGGTGCTCAATAAGTGCACTCTCAACCTCAAAAGGTCCAACACGGTAACCTGATGTCTTTATGATATCATCGGCACGTCCAACAAACCAGTAGTAACCGTCCTCATCTTTCCATGCCATATCACCTGTGTGGTAATATCCGTCATGCCAGACCCTTGCGGTAAGCGTTTCATCTGAACGGTATCCGGTAAAGATACCAGGTGGATTTCCGAAACTTGTGTCAATGCAGATCTCACCTTCTTCACCTGCTTCACATGGCTTGCCTTCGCCATTAAGAAGAATGATATCGTACTCAGGTGATGGTTTTCCCATTGAACCTGGTTTTGGCTCAAGCCATGGGAACGTAGCTACAGAAACAACAGTCTCGGTCTGACCGAATCCTTCCATGAGTTTCATACCTGTGATCTTGTAGAACTGCTCATAAACCTCAGGGTTGAGTGGCTCACCTGCTGTAACACAGTATTTCAGGCAGCTGAAGTCATAGTTACTCAGGTCTTCCCTTATAAGGAACCTGTAGATAGTTGGTGGTGCACAGTATGTTGTTACACCGTACTTGATGGCGTTCTCAAGCATCTTGTCTGCACTGAACCTTTCATAGTCATAAACAAAGACAGCACTGCCTGATATCCACTGACCGTATATCTTACCCCATACGCATTTTGCCCATCCGGAGTCAGCAACGGTGTAGTGAAGACCATCATCTGTTACATTCTGCCAGTACTTTGCAGTTATAATATGAGCAAGAGGATAGGTGAAACTGTGCTGTACCATTTTCGGGAAACCGGTTGTTCCTGATGAGAAATAATTCAACAGGACATCATCATTGCATGTTGCCTCTTCGCCTGTTGGACGCTCAAAGTCCTCGGATGCCTTTTCCATTTCCTCGGTAAAACCAAGCCAGCCTTCTCTTTCAAGACCAATAACAAGGCGGTTTTTAAGAATACTGCTTACCTCATCATATGCTTCGTCAACATAATCAAGGACACCCTCATCAGGTGCACAGATCACGGTATTGATAATTGCACGCTCTACCCTGTAGACAATATCCTTCTTTGTGAGCATGTGGGTTGCTGGAACTGCAATTGCACCAATTCTATGAAGAGCAAGTATGCAGAACCAGAACTCATACCGGCTCTTGAGCATGAGCATTACGTTGTCGCCTTTTCTTACTCCAAGGCTTTTGAGCATATTTGCAGTCTTGTTACTATAATACTGAAGATCCTTGAAACTGAAGATCTTTTCTTCACCATTATCATCACACCACACGAGAGCCTTTTTGTCAGGCTGCTCTGCTGCATATACATCTACAACATCATAGGCAAAGTTGAAGTTATCAGGAATATTTATTTTGAAATTTGCTTTGAAGTCCTCATAGGACTCGAATTCCACGCGTGAAACATATTTCTCAAGTAATGAAGTCATACTACCTCCGAATAAGCATAAATCTAAACATAAGTCCAAACATAAATTCAAACATAAATTACAATATCAAAGCCAGGAACTTTGCAGGTTTGCCTCCCAGTGCCTGCATTCCATGGGCATAGTTAGAATCAAAGAATATGGAATCTCCTTCTTCAAGGACGATCTCATTGTTATGGATAACCACTTTAAGAGTTCCTTCAAGGACATAATCGAATTCCTGACCTGGATGACTGTTGGTTGAAATTGGTGTGCCTTCGGGTTTCGGGTCAACCCTTACAACGAAAGGTTCAGCCTTCTTGTGAGCGAAGTTTGCAGCAATGTTCTGATACTTGTAATCCTTGCGACGTTCTGCACTTACACCTTTATCCTTGCGGGTAACTGAAAAAACGTGCATTCTGGGGACTTCACCTGTAAGAAGCACTGACATATCTACATTCAGATTCTGGGCGATCTCAAGAAGAACGCTTGCAGGTATGTCCTCTTCTCCGGCCTCATACTTAGAATAAGTGTCAACGGACAATGCCAGCTTTCCGGCCATTTCCTCAATGGAAATATCGGAAATATCACGTAGTTCCCTTACACGGGCTGCAATTTCTTTGATCTTTTCCTGCATAGAAACACCTTCCTAAATGGCCATATGAATACAATACGGGAAAAATAGCAGATTGCCATTGCAAAAAGTGCTATTTTTTCTCAAAAAGGGATTCTACTCCCCGGTATTCTCCAGCTAGGTCTGTGAGTTTAAGGGTTACTATTATTTTAATATATTCGTTTTAAATGTGTCATGTACTAACATAGCACAATGCTACAGCAATTGTTTTTCTAAAAATAATGATATGAAAACCAAAGAAAAAACAGGAAAATATATTAATATTATAATAATGGAATAATCATTATCAATATATAGCTTAAAAATTATCTGAAATAAAAACAAACCATAAATCATTATGCAAAAAAACAGCGATCCATATGGCCGGCATTCCTAATATATTTGAGAACATGGAACATGAATACAGAAGGCAGTTACTTCATGCTGCTTTCGGATTCCTGATACTGCTATTTCCCTTTATCGGACCTGAGATACTGCTTGTCCTTAGTTTTCTTATGATATTCGGACTTACGTTCCTGCCTGAAGACTGGCCTCTTAACCGTTATCTGTACAAAAAACCACTTCCTGGCGCAAGGGACATGCTTACGGATAAAATAAACGAGGGTCTTAAAAGTGCAAAGTACCTTGCAATTTCCGTATTCGTCCTAATGTTGATAAGTGCATTACTGGAATTTACACCTTACAGGCTTCCCTTATATGTAATAGCAGGTGCAATTGCAATATCCACTTTTGGAACAAGTTCTGCAAACTTCATACGACATCGAAAGCAACTTCAACTCCTGCGTTGCAGATCAAATGCTGAAGAAGCAGAATGCTGTCTTCTGCCTTCAAGTATCGTGCTTCTTGGTGTGGGCATATTGACAGCCTATCTAGCCGGGCTCTGGCTTATGCACTGGCAGGATCTTAACATAGATCTGAATATGCTTTTTTTCATTGCAGTGATAGGTTCCATAACAGGAGCTCTTTTTGAATCGATCCCCTCAAATATAGATAATAATCTGTCCGTTCCACTTGGTTCTGGAATGTCAATGTGGCTTTTCAGCTCTTTCGGGTACTCCGTACCCCCACAGCAGATGTTCTTTGCACTGATGTTCTCCCTCGTATTGGGTTATCTTGCATACAAAACAAGAATAGCTGATCTGTCTGCTCTTTTTGGCGCTGCCCTTCTGGGAGTTCTGATAATTGTATTTAGTGAACTGTTCTGGTTCGTTCTTCTGTTAACATTTTTCATACTTGGAGGGGCCTTCACCAAGTACAAGTACAGATATAAAGAATCCATAGGACTGGCACAATCCAAAGGTGGTGTCAGAAGCTATGAGAATGTATTCAGTAACAGCACAGCAGCTCTTGTTCTTGCGATATGTTACGGGATATATCCGCAGTATGCCGACCTGATAATTTTTGCATACCTTGGAACCGTGGCTACTGCAACTGGAGATACCCTTGCAAGTGAAATAGGAACAACCGCACATTCCCAACCTATTATGATAACCACGCTTAAACCAACGCGTGCTGGGGTTGACGGAGCAGTCACCGTACTTGGTGAAGTAGCAGCCCTTCTGGGTTCCATGGTAATTGGTCTGCTCCCTGTTCTTTTTGGAAGGGTGGAAGATGCAACTATGGCAATAGCCATTACAACAGCCGGAGGTTTCCTTGGAACAAATATCGACAGTCTCCTGGGTGCAACACTTCAAAAACATGGAATACTTTCAAACAGTGGTGTCAACTTTGTTGCTACATTTGCAGGCGCTTTAGTATCCGGAATACTCTATTTCCTTTTAAACTGAATGAAACTCTTTTCTATTTTTAATTAGACTAATATTCCAAATATTAATATAAGAGAGATATGTATAAAATAAGATAAAAGTAGTAATATTCCTGAATATTGCAGGGTGTTAAGTGTGAGGAGAAATGCATTGCCAGGGAAAAGATACAATAGTAACAAAAAGTTCTCTAGATGTTGAAAATAGGAATCTTTTTGTATGTGATCCTGAGAGTATCAAAATATACAAAGAACTCCCCATAGGAGTTTTACTGACAGACAAGCTGCGATATATCCAATATTGTAATCCTGCATTCACAAGGATTACGGGATTTACAATAGAAGATATCCATGGGTCATTTATGGATGATGTTTTTTGCTGTGACCCTCACAATGAGAATACTGATCCAGATGCAAAAGTTCATGCAATAGAAAATGATCAGATATTTACCTGCAAATGGAACACAAAACTGAATATTGAAAAAGATATTCGATGCAAAAAAGTTGATGTACAACTGAGTGGTTCTAATCAGAATTTAGTGGCATGGTATGTTGAAGATATTAGTTTTTCCTTTGAAAACAAAGAAGATTTCAGCGTTGATACTGATGAAAATAATTCAAACATTATATTACACAGGAAACTGGAGATCGAACGAGTAATATCGTTTATTTCCTCCGCCCTTGTTGCACCTGAAAATCTTGATGATCTGATAGTTGAATCTCTAGGAAAAACCGGCAATTTATGCGGAGCCTGTCGTGCTTACCTGTTCCGCGTGGACGATAAGAATGTTAACATGAGCAACACACACGAATGGTGTGAAGAAGGTGTTGAATCTCAAAAGGATAATCTTCAGGATCTGCCACAGGATATGTTCCCCTGGTGGATGGGGAAGATTGAAAGAGGGGAAATTATTCACATAAAAGAAGTGGCAAAAATGCCCCCTGAAGCATCTGCAGAAAAAGAGATACTGGAGATGCAGGATATTACTTCTCTTCTTGTGCTTCCTGTTTATGTTAATGGTACTGTGAACGGATTTATTGGTCTTGATAATGTTAATGCCACAGGAAAATGGAGCATGGAAGATGTAACTGTTCTTGGAGCAGTGGCAAATATCATTGGCAGTGCCATCGGACAGAAAGAGGTTCAGGATAAATTGAATGAACGCAATAGAAAACTCATCAAAGCCTATGAAGAACTGAAGTCCATGGAGATAATGAAATATGAGTTCATATCGAACCTCAGCCATGAACTGAGAACTCCACTTAATTCGATCCTCGGATACAGTGAGATCCTTGTTGATGAACAATTCGGATCATTAAATCAAAAACAAAAAAAATCAGTCAATTCTATCTTTAATAGTTCCAGAAAACTGGGAACACTTATCGATTCATTACTTTATATGGCAAGCGTTCTTGCTGGCAAGACATGTTATCAATTTGATCCTGTACAGATGGAGAATATTATCGATAATGCACTTAATCACCATGAATTTGAAGCAACAAAAAGAAAAATAAGTCTATTGAAAAAAATAAACGGACATCTCCCGATAATATATGGTGATGTCTATTTCCTTCCACAATTAATGTACAAATTGGTAGATAATGCTTTAAAATTCACACCCGAAAACGGCAGTGTTGAAATCCTTGCCAATGAAGTTGATGATGGAGTTCATATTGAAATAAAAGATACCGGAATTGGAATTCCACTCTGTGAATTGGAGAAAATCTTTGATGCATTCTACCAAATTGATGGATCATCTACACGCAGATATGGAGGAAATGGTCTTGGGCTCCATATTGCTAAAAAAGTTGTCGATGCCCATAATGGCAGAATATGGATAGAGTCAACTGAAGGAAAGGGAAGCAGTGTTCACATATTTCTTCCAACTGACCCAAAAGGCAGGAGATCAAAAGAGAGATCTTGCTACTCCATTCCTGACGGCCTCGTTTGAGACTGCTTCTGAAACTGCTTTTACAACTTTTCTGTCAAGTGGACCGGGAATTATGTAATTCTCATTCAGTTCCTTATCTTTCACACTATCAGCAAGTGCGTATACAG
The DNA here is from genome assembly GCF_900100715.1 of Methanolobus vulcani. Lineage (GTDB taxonomy): Archaea > Halobacteriota > Methanosarcinia > Methanosarcinales > Methanosarcinaceae > Methanolobus > Methanolobus vulcani. The sequence goes on from NZ_FNCA01000005.1 coordinate 26,369, forward strand.
CAGCCATTTCCATCTCAGGTGTAATGTCACTTGCACAAACGTCAAGGGCACCACGGAACAGACCTGGAAAACCAAGACAATTATTGATCTGGTTCGGACAATCCGAACGTCCGGTGGCAACAATCCTTGCACCTGCTTTTTTTGCTTCAGATGGCATTATTTCAGGAACCGGGTTTGCCATGGCAAAGACTATTGGATCTGAAGCCATGGATGCAACCATTTCTCTACTAACAATACCTGGTGCGGAAACACCTATAAATACGTCAGCATCCTGCATTGCATCTGCAAGAGTGCCTTTAATTGCGTGTTCGTTAGTTAATTCTGCAAGTTCCTCTTTTTCAGGATTCATGCCTTCCTTTCGACCTTTGTGGATAATTCCATGGCTATCACAGATAAGCAATTTTCCGGGATTGACACCTGCACGTATAAGTTTTAAAGATATTGCTTTTCCTGCAGCACCTGCACCTGATACCACTGTTTTTATGTCACCCATCTTTTTGCCGGTTATTTTCAGGGCGTTCAGAAGACCGGCAATTACCACCACAGCGGTTCCATGCTGGTCATCATGAAATACCGGAATAGGAAGTTCCCTGCGCAACCTTTTCTCTATAGTGAAACAGCGCGGAGCACTGATGTCTTCCAGATTAATGCCGCCAAATACAGGTGCAATGTTTTTTATCGTCCTGATCAGTTCTTCAGTATCATTAGTATCAATGCAGATCGGGATGGCATCGATTCCAGCAAGCTCTTTAAATATCAATGCCTTGCCTTCCATAACAGGAAGTGCAGCATGTGCACCTATATTTCCAAGACCCAGAACCGCGGAGCCATCACTTATAACTGCAACAGAATTGCGTTTCATTGTATATTTGTAGACATCATCCGGTCTTTTTGCAATTTTTCTGCATGGTTCTGCTACTCCGGGAGTATACGCAAGGCTCAGGTCTTCAATATTATTAAGAGGAACTTTTCCGCATGTACCTATAACTCCACCGGCATTTTCGTGTAGTTCAAGTGAACGTTCTCCCAGGGTGTTATCACCTTCCCTGCATAGTGTTATTTTGGGTTCTTCCTCCATTGTTGATCATCCCTGAAGAATCACATGTATTTCTTCAATCCCATCATAATAGTAGTGTTCTCAAAAAATTTATATGTTCTCCATGTATAGATTTAAAGATGAGCGAAACAATAAAGGGAATTGCCAAAGAAACTCTGGACTTTATTATGGAAGTCAGTAAATCAACCTATCCAAATGAATTTGCCGGCCTTCTGGAAACAAAAGATGGTATCATTACGGACGTACTTATCCTGCCTGGAACTGAATCCAGCGAGATAAATGCAGTTCTTAAACTCTTCATGATGCCAAATATCTCTGCAGTTGGCTCTGTACATAGCCATCCCAGCTCCATCATAATACCTTCAAAGGCTGATCTAAGACTGTTCAGCAAAACAGGAAATCATCATATAATAGTTGGTCACCCCTTTGGGCCTGATAACTGGAAGTGTTTTAACGGAAGCGGAGAAGAGATAAGACTGGAAGTGCTTGATGTAGAGATCGAGGAAGATGAACTCCTATGATAACGAAAAAGGTATATTATTAATATTTCGTACTATTGCATATATCGCCAAGTATACCGGAGGTTTCTGAGGAAGGCAGTGGCAATATAACTTCAAATGTGCTTCCTTCACCAGGTTTACTCTCAAGAGATATGCTGCCACCCTGAACTTCGACAAATTTCTTTACAATACTCAGGCCAAGTCCTGATCCTTCAAATTTCCGATTAAGAGACCAGTCAAGCTGTACGAAAGCATTGTACAGTAGCTTCTGATCCTCTTCTGATATGCCGATTCCACTATCGGCCACAGTCAGATGCAATTCATTGTTCTTACTCTTTCTGATATTGACCAAAACGCTTCCTCCTGAAGGAGTGAACTTTATTCCGTTACTGATCAGATGATGCAAGATCGTTTTTATCTTGGATTTGTCAGCATATACAACCGTAACAGAAGGATCAATTTCAAACTCAAGATTTACACCTTTTTTGAGTGCATGAGAACTCAGCATTCTCTGGACATCTGACATAAGATTAGGCAGGGAGAACATATCAACATCAAGTTCCATTTTTCCTTCCTCGATCTCGGCAATGTAGATCAGAGAGTCAACTAAGTCAAGGAATCTTGATCCTGCGAACTTGATTATCTCAGCAAAATGTTTCTGTTCTTCATTAAGTTCTCCGGTCTCTTCTGCCAGAAGAAGATCAGCGTATCCAAGTATCAGATTCAGGGGAGTTCGGAGTTCATGATTCATATTACAGAGGAACTCGCTCTTTGTTCGTGAAGTATTCTCAGCCAGCATTTTTGCATCAAGCACTGCTTGCTCAGCCTGTTTAGATATACTTGTGTCCTGAAGTGTTTCAATTGCTCCTATGATATCATTGTTATGATCCCTTATTGGAGCAGCAGTGAAAAGTATCCATTTATCAATTGCTTCAAAATAATCTTCCGCCTGGTAACCACCTTCTACAAAAGAAGGCTGCAGCTTTTTATTACCGTATGCTTTTTCTATATCAGTAAGGCAATTGTCAACTATCAGGTCTGCAAGTACGGGTCTTTTTTGATTATAGAAAGCCATCCACGAATTTCCGGTTCCTATTATGTCTTTAGCCTTAATACCTGTTGTATTTTCACAGGCTTTGTTCCAGTATATGATGTCATGATTTTTGTTGATCACAAAAGCCGGAATCGGACTTCCATTAACTATCTGGAACAATTCATTTTTCTTTTCCTGTAACTCGATCTCTGCATGTTTACGCTCAGTTATATCACGACCGACACCCACCACACCGATGAGTTCATGATCCTCTGTGAAAAGAGGAGTTTTAAAAGTTTCAAGAAGTACTTTTTTTCCATCTGCATGATCAATCCATTCTACACTTTTATAAGAATGACCGGATTGTAGTACTCTTTTATCATTAGAGCGGAAAAAATCAGCTCTGTTCCTGTCAAAAAGATCATGACTGGTCTTTCCTACTATCTCACTTACTGGTTTACCCACATATCTGCAAAACATTTCATTGCATGAAAGAAAAACACCATCTGTATCCTTAAAAAAAACAAGATCGGGAACGGAACGGAGCAAGCCTGAAAGAAGAGCTGTTTTTTGAAATAGTTCCCTTTTTACAGAGTCGGGTATATCCATAGATTCAAAACTTGCAACATCACTAAAGTTATCATTACCTAACACACCTATTACCCCTACTCTAATTGCAATTTCAAGCAAATGAATGAAAAGCAGTTCGATGATCTACCATTTTACTTGCCTGAAAATTCCAATCTATTTTTTCTATGAAGTAAAGCAATTACCTCGGTGAATATAAATATTTTGCAAAATTGTCTAAAAATTAGAGACTTTATATTTATATACAAATATACAATGGGGGTTTGATATTATTCTTTCAAAAAATAGATTAGAAACTAAATAAACGATCAAAAGCACCTAAAAACTTATATAGGACTATATGATCCAATCCTGGATTTGAAAAATTCATGAAAATATAAGAAAAATGCAAAGAATAAGTAAAATTATTATTTTCAGGATCTTGTTCTCACATGAAGGGAAAAGAGAAAATGGATCGCAGCATCCATTTGTACTCTTTTCTACACTAGTCCCCCAAATAGACCCAATCCTTCTTTGTGGTACAAATTAGACTACACCGTGGTAGCTGAGGAATGAGTAGTATGTGATAAGTGCAATCATAAGTGAAAGGAAGAATGTTCCAAAACTGTATGGATTATGATTAACTGCATATTCTGTCATGTTTTATCATGATAAACTATTACGTTATAGTATATATAGTTACCTCTCATTTATCACGATTAATCATTTTATTTGCTATATTACGAACAATTACAGGAATGATCAACAACTAGTATAAGTATCAGGAAAACAAACTGAGAGAATCATTACTTAAATGAGGTTTTACATGGAAAATATGGATGATATCCAGAGATATTTTTCTCAGGAATGTTTCGCATCAAATTCCGGCATGAAAATAACAGAAGTCTCAGAAGGCTATGCTAAAGCCGAGATGAAGATTGAAAAAAGGCATCACAACATTCTGGGAACGGTTCACGGAGGAGCTATTTTCACACTTGCAGACATGGCATTTGCCGCAGCTTCAAATTCATATGGAACAGTTGCTGTTGCCATCAACGCAGACATATCTTTTGTAAAAGCCGCCATAGAAGGCACTCTTTATGCAGAAGCAAAAGAAACCTCCATAAACCCTAAAATATCAACCTACGTTGTTAACATAACTGATGACCAGGGAGACATTGTTGCGATATTTAACGGAATGACATACAGGAAGAAAAATAAAATTGTAATTCCTGAAAAATAAAATAAAAAAAATGTTAGATGACTTGAATTCAAGTAAATTCAAAAAAGGAACCGGTTGATCAAACCAGTTCTTTTGGCTGTTTTTCTTCAGGTAAGGAAGGAAGTTTTGAGGAACTGACAAAAAGTGGTGAATCCACTTCTTTTGCTCTTTCCAGAAGTAATTCCTTTCCACGCTGTGTAAGTCCAAAAAGAGGAACTGCACTGCCAACCTGAACCAGTGGTTTTACAAGTTCACGTACGTGCTTTGAAGCACAACTTGTCAAAATATCAGTATTATCAATCATACCCTGTGCTGTCTGCTTATTGATACCTGTTACGTGGGCACCTATGATCACGAGCTCAATATCAAGTTCTTTCTCAACATCACGAAGCTCTTTTGCAGTTTCCGGGAAAACAACAGTTACAGCTATTTTCCTGTAACCATGCTGTGCTGCTTTTCTAACTCCTGCCACGGGGTCGATCCTGGCAGTTGAAGGATCTAAGACAATTCCACCACGTTCATTAATTCCATTAATGGTCTCATCTATAGGTTCTGTTTCAACAAGACCTGAGATACGTGCACCCATACCCTGAACAAGATTTGGATTATTTGAAATAACAGTTCCTGCACCATCGCATGCAGTAACAGTTGTGTCCAGCAGACCACGGTTAAGACCTGTCATCATTGTCTCGGATGCACCAAAACCTACAAAAATATCCATATCAAGTTGGCGTTTGTTTGTGAAAAGACCAAAATCCTTTATGCGAAACTCCATATTTTTCCTGATCTCTTCCTTTGTGATCTCAGTTATACCACGAGTTTTGTCAAAGATGGGACACCAACCGATCAAGGGTTCCCCAACTTCAATGACCTCTCCATTTTCTACAACAACTCTGGCCTTTCCAAGAATTTCCATTACATGTGGCATATTTTCACCTTGATTAATGATATAAAAGTTAACAAGCAATCAGATGGCATTTCGTCTGTCAACAACTTTCTGTGACTTTCCTGCTGTTCTTGGGATAGAACCTTTCTCTACAAGATCGACATTTGTCCGTATATTGAGCACACTCTTTAGTTCATTCTCTACATGCCTGCGGACAGCTGCAAGGTCTTTAAGCTCACCTGTAAAAGCGTTTTCCTCAAGTTCCACCCTGACAGTGATCTCATCCAGCATCTTTGTATTCCTGTCAAGAAGTACCTGGAAATGTTCTGTAACTTCAGGAATGTCCACAATGACATCCTCTATCTGTGATGGGAATACATTTATACCTCTTACAATGAGCATGTCGTCTGCCCTTCCAAGAAGCCTTGAGATACGTGGTGTTGTACGACCACATGAACATTCGCTCTCAAGAAGGCGTGTAATATCCCCGGTCCTGTATCTGATAATTGGAAGTGCTTCCTTTGTCAGGGATGTGAGCACAAGTTCTCCTTTTTCACCTTCTGCTACCTGCTCACCATTCTCATCAAGGACCTCAACATAGAAATGATCACTCCATATATGAAGGCCATCCTGTTCCTCACATTCAAAAGCAACACCCGGACCCATGAGCTCTGAAAGACCATAGGAATCATATGCTTTAATATTCAAAGAGTTTTCAAGCTGTTTTCTGGTATTTGCAGACCATGGCTCAGCACCAAAACAACCAACTCTTAAGGAAAGCTTGTCCACAATATCCAATTCCCTGGCGGTTTCTGCCAGGTAAAGTGCATAAGAAGGAGTGCAGTGAACTGCAGTAACACCGAAGTCTATCATCATCTCAAGCTGCCTGGCTGTATTTCCAGTTCCACTTGGAACGGTCATGGCACCCATTCTTTCAGCGCCATAATGGAAACCAAGACCACCTGTAAAAAGTCCGTAGTTCACAGCATTCTGGAAAACATCACTGCTGTCAAGACCTGCCATTGTGAGATTTCGTGCCATGAGATCTGACCAGTTCTCGATGTCATTCTTAGTATAACCAACAACTGTTGGTTTTCCGCTTGTACCTGAGGATGCGTGAATCCTTACTATTTCCTCTTTTGGTACTGCAAAAAGATTGAATGGATAATTGTCTCTGAGATCAGTCTTCCTTGTTGTTGGTAATTTGCTGATATCATCAAGTGACTTTATATCATCAGGAGTTATTCCAAGTTGCCTGAACTTCTCCCTGTAGAATGGAACGTTATTATAGACTGCCGCAGCCGTCTTTTTCAAGCGTTTTAGTTGCAGTTCTGCACGTTCGTCTTTTTTCATAGTCTCGTATTTTGGCTGCCAGTATCTCATGGAAACATCTCCGCAAAATGTCCTTTCATAGGAGTACATCTTTAAGTGTTTAAATCTTTTGTAAATACATATCACTTTTTCGTCATGCAGAGGACGCAATTTAACTCCACAGAAAGGGTAATGTGAATAATTAATGTGTATACTAAGGTATGCGTCAACATGACATGATACTACATGAATATAATGGTTAGCATGAACTTCTATAATCAATATAGATTCGTCCATATCAGTGGCGATATGAGATTAGCATCGTAGAAAAATGGAACAAGATAGCTCAAATTAAAACTAATAGTCCATTACTTTGGAAAATAGATCAAGTTTATACTTGTTGTAAAAACAAGGAATTCTACAAAACCAACATTAGGAAAGTTGACAGTCGATAAAATGGCTCTGTCCTTAGATAAACATCTTTATGATTTACAAATCCAGCTCTGACACGGTGACTAATCGATTAGGAAAAAGTGATTGGCCCGATATCTATAGTTAATATCGGTACAACACAAAAAATAACTATTAATCTGCAATGTATGTTTGCACTTTCTTTTCGCTTTTTCCTTCACTTAATCTTACTCCGTGCAATACAGGTGGTAATGGTGAACTAGAGAAAATCCGTTCTTCTTTTGTATCGGACATAGCTTTTTTACTCCTTTTAATCATGCTTTTTTAGTTTTTTACCGTTCTTCAATAATGAATCGGCAATTGTATACTGACTATATAGTATAAAAAATTATGCATTTGTTTAAACATAATCTGCTTTCTCAGAAGATAAAATAATCATTCAACAAAAATCGACATTTATAATCCTTGAAATCAGACAAGTCAGATTAGATGGTTTTTTGTGAGTAACTTTAGTGCTTTATGCTTTTGTCTCTGAAACATCTTGTAATCCCAAAATAAACCACTATACCGCCTGTTTGTATTGCAAACCAATGACCACATTTTAGGCTTTAAAACAACATTTATTTCAATTGAAGATTAATCTATAATACTCAAATAAGAACCCAAAAAGAAACGAAATGATAAATAAGACTCATAAATTACAAAAATTAAGAATGATCAAAAAATAGAAACAACTTGTATTGAAAAAAAGATAAAAAACAGTTCTCCGGGTAAAAAGATGATGACTACTCATACGAAGGACTTGACCCGGAGAAACTTAAATCAGTATTTATGATTTCTTGCCACTTCTATCATTGCCTGGAGATTTACAGTAGGTGTCTTGCTTACAATACCACATCCCGGTGCAAGCAGGCCTACACCTGCATCAATTATCTTTTGTGACTGCTCTCTAATCTTTTCAGGTGTCTGATTCCAGAGCATATTTACAGGATCAAGATTTCCTACAATAATAGCTTTTTTAACTTTGGATACAGCAGTTTCAACGTCAACATTTTGGTCAATACTTATTGCATCTACACCGGATGATTCCATCAGAGCAAGACCCTGGGTGGTGTCACCACAGATGTGTAATACTACAGGTACGTTAAGTTCATGCATTACATCACAAATTATCTTATGATAAGGAACGACGAACTTCTCGTAAAACTCAGCACCGATGAGCTGAGCACTTGCTGTCGGGTCAATGATGACCATTGTATCGGCACCATTCTCTACCATCTTCTTTGCGTATGCAACATTGAACTCGGTTGTAAACTCCATGAGTGCAAGACCGAAAGACTCGTCTGTGAAAATAGCCATGAACCAGTCATCACCATTGATGTGCTGTGCCAGTGAGAAAGGACCTATCATGCTTCCCATTATAGGTAGTTTATCGCCATACTTGTCTGCCAGTAGTTTGATTGCCTCACAAACAACTCCAATCCTGCCGTAATCAAGGTTGTAACCCTTGAGTTTTTCAATATCTTCAACTGATTTTACAACATGGCCAACAACAGATGGTTGTTGCTCTTTTGTACCCTCTTTTATCTCACATCCAAAGAACTCAGCTTCTGCGGTTATATCAAAAGGTACACGCACAGCCTCAAATCCGACTACTGTGTGACCGGCTTCAGCAAGTGCTGCCATCTTTTTCGCATCATTATTAGCCTCAGGCCAGAAAGCACCGCAGGCTTCCATCTGCTCGACGGTTCCGGTCTGGGTGACGGATATAGCTGGCATTCTATCAATTTGTTCGCCTCTGAGAGCGCGTGCTAATCTTTCTTTTGGTACATATTCTGTCATAAATGTAAGCTCCTGTAATTGAAATCAAGTTACAAATGAGGACCCCAAGTACATTTTTTTCCTGCTTTAACTATGGGAGAGATAATCTCAATACCTTTCGAATATTCCCACAATCCATGAATACTGCAACTTTCAACTGCTCTGAGATTTACAATTGCTGATCTGGTACCGCAAGTACCACATACACCAAAGCCATGAATTGTGCAATTTATAATCTCTCTCACAGAAATCATCTCTTCAGTACCCACTGCTTTAAAGACCGCTTCAGCTTTTTCATCAGAGACCTGTAGTTCCTCCTTTCCTACAAGGTCACCGTTCAAGTACAGTTCTATCCATTGTATGTAATGTCCTTCTTCCATTACGTGAGGAACACTTCCCACAGTAACCTTTACATCAAAAGGTTCACCCGCTATCACCTCAGAAGGAGCCTCAATAAAAGGGACATGCTTTTTTTCCATCTCGGTAAGGTTATCATGATCCTTTGCTGTTTGAATATTGATATCTGAACTCATAATTTCACCTTATTTATTCATTAATCACTAAATTAAACGTAAAATTCAAAAGAAATGTCAGTTAAGCTGACATTTCTTCAGTATTTGTAATGGCTTACAGAATGGTATAACATAATCACAAAAAATGCGATTATGACTCCCAGTAAACTGAAAAAGCCCACAGGGTCCCATACGAACTGGATTGCCCCTGTCTCCGACCATCCAACAAGTACTGAACCCTGTATCTGTGTTGGTACGACCAGACAGATGAAAGCAAGCACAAAGATGAAAATGATGTCAAATGCCTCCATCATCCAGTTTTTCTTTTCAGCGTCTTCACTCATATTATTCACCTCAATCATAATACTTGAAATCAAACATATGCTGTTTAATTGACTTTCGAACCTGCAGGTAACCTATAGTTTCAATACCCACTACCAATCCGAAGAAAAGGATGTATATTCCCCTAATTGCAGGTGCAACAGCTGAACCAGCCTCAGCTAGTATGGTAAAGACCACATAACCTTCAACAACGATCAGCAGTGCAATCGCCCCTAGTATCAGGAAAGTATCTTTCGCAAATGCACTATTGTATTTTGCTTCATTGATTCCATCCATTACTATCACTCCTCAACATTGTGATGACTGGGCCTTGGCCAGCCCATTTCCCGTCCCCAATCAAATTGTTTCTGATGCTTCTTATGCTTCTTATGGAAGTAGAAGTACGCTATCAAATAGAAAAGCAGAGCGAAAATAAGGTTGTATCTGTAACCCCAGAAAAGGGTGGACATGATTGTTATTGCAATTGCAATTGCAAAGTAAGAGATCCATGGCTGAAGTGGGCTTACAAATGGACGCACCTTGTTAATGTGTGTTGGGAACATCTTTCTGAAACGTATCAGAGAGAATGGTATCAGAACGTAACAAAGCAAACCTGATACAATAGAGAAAGTTATGACCTGGTCAAGATAACCGCTGAACGCAAAGGCTATTGCTATAGGCATGGTAAAAATAACCGCTTTGTAAGGTGTCTGGTATCCAGGATGAACGGAAGCGAACCAATTTGATACGAAGTGATCCCTTGAAAGTGCAAACCATGACCTGGAAGAATCACAGACACATCCGTTTGCACTGGAAAGACATGTCAGCAATGTTCCAAGAGCTAGAAGTGCAATGAGTACCGATACGCCGCTTACCTGTGCAGCCTCAAAGAGAGGATACACGGAAACTCCAAGACCTTCGGCAGGTATGTCAGATGGAAGTAGGCTTGCACATATAAAAAGTGTCATTGCAGCTCCGACCAGCAATGTAATCATTCCTGCCTGTTGTCCCAAAGGCACTGCCCTTGATGGAGACTTACATTCCTCTGCGCACATTGCCGCTCCTTCAATGCCCAGGAAGAACCAGGGACCGAACTGCAAAGCAGCAAACAGACCTATCATGCCATTTGGCATTGCACCCTGGAAAAGATTCTCCGGATGAAGTTCAAAGACGCCGAATGTTCCTGAGAAGAAGAACAATATTATGGCGAGGAAAGCTATGGCGGTCATGAAGAAGTTAAGTGTGAGTGCAGCCACAACACCTCTATAATTAATGAATGTCAGAGTGGCAATTACCAATAATGTAACGGGGAAAACCTGCAACTGCGGAAAAATTTCCTGCGCAATAAAAGCAACAACTATAGCATCAGCAGCCTCTAGGGCTATAAATTCCATATAAACCGCTAGCCCAACACTAGCTGCTGCACCGGGTCCTACAAACAACCTTGCCCAATCATAAGGTCCTCCTGCCAGTTTAGTGGCGGATCCCAGTTCACTTGCACACAGAGAAATCATAACGTACATTGTCCCCGCTACAAGCATTGCCAACAGGGCACCAAGAATTCCTCCTTTTGCAACGGTGAAGTTCCACCCCATGAACTCACCAACAAGAACTATTCCCACTCCCAATGCCCAGACGTGGTAAGGTCTTAGGGTCTTGACAAGTCCGGGTGATTCTGTAACTTCATTGGTCACATAATCACCTCTTCAATTTCTTGGATGTTTTGCTCGCATCAAGCAAGACCCACCCAATCAATGCAAAAGCCAGCAAGTATATTATTCCATTAATGATAGTCCAATATCCGTCCATCACAAAACCTCCTTTTAATGATCTTAAACGGTTTTCCATTCCCTTCCCTGGAAAAAAATGCCAGCGAAATTGATCGCTGGCGTATTATTCCGGAGGCATTAGAAAGTAAGACCGAACTCCTCTAGCTTCTTGCGTGCGCCGTCGTAGACCTTCATGTACTCATCAGTTGGTGTTACGGTAGCTACATCGTAACATTCCTGGAAGGTCTTGCCTGCTGGTGCATTCGCATAGTTGGCCTCGTAGGAGCTTACAAGAAGATCAAGGACCTTATTTACATCTGCAATGTCCATTCCTGCTGTTGCCCTTGCAACCTCTCCCATCATCCTTGCTTCCATACCGGTTGTCTTATCCTGAACGACACCCTTTGCAGCTGCAACACCGGAGAGGATCTCACGGCCGGATGCTGTATCAGTGATAGACTGAGCGGATGCTTCAAGCAAGCACATCTCAGTACATGGACCTGCACATGGATAGTACTGGTTACCCGAGAGCATGTCAGTGAACTCAGAGATGGTTGCACATGTCCATCCAGCGATCATAAGGGTCTCACGAGTATTGGTTGAGCCCCAGCGGATATGGACTGGACCGTCAAGATGCCAGCTTGCATTGCTCATTACAAATGCATTGATGTGGGTTGCGATATCAACGATAGCTGTCTCTTCTATGCCACCGGCATAGCCACCAAATATAGGCATCTGTTCATCCATGATGATGTCACTATTACCCTGATAGTGTGCCATGACACTGATAGCATCAAGGTCGATCTTAAGCTCATTGAGCTGGGATACTTCATGACTATCACTGCAGGCCATACCACCGGCACAGTCAGCAGAAATATTTCCCTGAGCGGACAGGGAAGTCTCTGGTCCCTATATACCTATGCCTGGCCTTCCAGCCATTGCTGCTGCTGTTTTAATTAACCTGGTCTCGGTCTTTGCTGCAAGCACCTCGTATGGGCTCTTTGGAATTGGTGGTTTGCCACGGACTGTCATCATGACACCGTTGACAATTGTGTCAACTTCCTTCTCAAGAGCATAGCTCATGTGAACCGGCATGAACATATCCTCGGAAATTGGTGAACCGGTAGGACCACCCTGAACTATTGGCTTTCTCTTATCCCCAACATTTCTTTTCTGGACCCTGACAGCATCCCTGCCGGTACCGAGCACGAATTCTCTCTGAACGTTGTTGATAGCATCCCAGATCTCATCCTCGGTGTACTTTACCACACGGCCTGTATCTGTACAGAAAATACCACAGTCAAGGAGCATCTCGAAACCTGCCTTGAAGAGGTTTTCCATCATGTCTTTATCAGTTGGTACGAACTCACCCTTAAAGTCAAGGTTGTATTTCTGCTTGAGCTCCATTGCCTTCATCGGGATGGTCATAAGGTCCCAGTCATCCTGGGTCATTTTCTGACCTTTCTTTGCACGCTCATAGAATTCAAAACAATCTAATGATCTTGAAAATGTCATTCTTTTCACCCTCTATTACTTCATAAGACTGAGTGCCACACGGGCTGCATCTGCTGCATTCTCTGCGGTTGCATCTGCTCCGATCTCTGCGATCCATCCGTCTGAAACTGGTGCTCCACCGAACATGATCTTAACAGAGTCTCTAAGACCTTCTTCCTCAATGGCAAGTACTGTGTCCTTCTGCCCAAGCATGGATGTTGTCATAAGAGCAGAACCTGCAAGGAGTATCTTGCCACCCTTGAGTTTTTTGATTTCATCAACAATGGTGTCATTTGGAACGTCCACACCGAGATCCACTATCTTGAAACCATTTGCACCGAGCATGGTTGATACCAGACGATGTCCGATGTCATGGATGTCCCCTTCCTGTACGAAAGTAATGGCTGTTCCAACACCTTCATCGGTCTGTTCCTTCTCGAGCTCAGGTGTCAGGATTTCCATTGCTGCATTCATCGCCTTTGCAGACATCATGATCTGTGGCAGATAGATCTCTGCTGCCTCGAACTTGTCTCCGACTATTTTCATGCCTACTGAGAGGCCACCATCTATTGCTTCAACAGCGCTGATGCCTGCATCTAGTGCTTCTTTGGCAGCTTCGGCACAGCCGTTTATGTTCTGAGTGACAATTGTGTCTTTGAGTTTGTTTAAGATGTCTTGTTTTCCCATAGATTCACCTTTGATATTGTTGTACAATTGGTTTTACAGCATTGCAACTATCCGATGCAAATACTATTGAAATAACCATTTGGTGAGGAGCTATCCGAAAGGATAACTTCTACAAAAGCATGAATTACCTTGCAACATATAGCATAATCCATACCGATTTCCCAACAATTACGACACATATCCCCTCAATCAGTAATTCAACAGGGACAACGATATTTCATTTTGGAACAGGTTTCTAAAAGAGGTATGTGCTCTGCAGAAGATATGTGAATTGTCACATGCCTTGTGAATTGTAAATATCAATGTGATTTGGCATATAAATTAAGTTAATATAATGGCAGATCAAAAAGTTATTAGTAATACATAACGGGCACTAGAATTACTGAACGATATTTTTGACCAATGGATTTAAAGTAACCGAGAATCAAAACTTTCCCAAATACAGGGATATTACAGCAGAAGTGGTATACTATGGGTATGAAAACGTCATTGACAAATACTATTTGGTTTTCGGAAAAGAGGAAGAATCTTTTGTTACTATTAAATGAAGGTGAGAGAGATATTGAGCAAATAAAAAAATCACTTAATGTCACAACCCGGTCAATTATGCCTCAGATAAAGATACTAAAACATGAAAAACTCATAAAACAGGAACAAGAAAATTTCAGCCTGACGACAATAGGAGAAATAATCGTTAACAATATGCTGCCATTTCTTGACACATCACGAATTGTTGAGGAAAATAAGGATTTCTGGACAAGCAGAAATTTTGATGCGATACCAGCACACCTTTTTAGCAGGATAAGGGATCTTGGACACTATTATCTTATAGAACCCGATATTAATCATATGTTTGAACTTCCCAGGGAATTTGTAGATAACATACCTAAATCAAAAAAGATCATGACCTTTGTCTCATATCTTCATCCTTCATTTCTTACTCTGTATCTTAAAACAGCCCTTACAGGAGCGGAAATTTCACTTTTTCTTTCAGAAGCGGCTCTGAACAAAATACGAAAAGAGTATCTCGAACAATTCAACGAATTGATTGGCATGGACAATACAGCTATCTTTCTTTGTGAAGAAAACCCCAGGATACCAATGATAACGGTAACTGACTGGTTTTGCTACATCTGTCTCTTTAATGAAGAAGTGCGGTATGATCATAGGGACATCATAAGCTTTGATGAAAGCTCACTTGAATGGTGTCATGAATTGTTTGAGTATTACAGATGTAATTCAAAAGAGCTCTGTGAAATTACAAATAACGTTTAGTATACCAAATAGTTGGGGATAAGGAACATGGGATCATCATTAACCGAAACAATCTGGTTCTCTGAAAAAAGAAGGAAAATACTCCTGCTATTACTAGACGGTCCAAAAAAACCTGAAGAAATGAAGAAAGCTTTCGGCGTCGCATGGCGTTCATTAATACTGCCTCTTAAGGAATTGAAAGAGGCGGAACTTGTTTGCAATCCTGGGGAAACATATGAACTATCTTACATTGGAAAGCTTATAGCAGAAACAGTAAAGCCGATTAATAGTATCTTAAAACTCTTTGAAAAGGATATTGACTACTGGGCTAAAAGAGATCTGGATGTAATACCAAATTACCTTCTGGACAGGATAGGAGAAATTGAAGATTATATAATTGCAGAACCTGATCTGAATGATATGTTCGAGCCGCCTGAGCAGTTTACAGAACGACTTCTACATTCAAAGTACGTGCATTCCGTATTCTCTATCTATCATCCTCTATATCCACCACTTTATAGTGAGCTCTCAGAGAAAGGGGCCGAAGTATCAATTATTCTTACGCAATCTGTGATGCAAAGAATGCTTGAAGATAAACATGAAGAACTGGATAAAATGAAAGTTTCAAAGAATACGAAATTATTCCTGTACGAAGAAGATTTATGTCCACCCTCAATTGTGATTGCTGATAACTTGTTTTCGGCGAGCTTTTTCAATATCAGTGGAATCTATGACCACAGGGACATAATGGCTTTTTCTCAAAGCTCATTGAAGTGGGGAGAAGAAATGTATGAACATTACAAAAAGATGGCAACTGAAATATAAAGTTCAATATGGCAAGACATTGTGTGTCGTATGAAAGGGACTGGAAGGTGCATGTGATTGAAAAAGAATGAGATGACAATAAAAACCAAACTGATTCTGTATATAGTTGTCAGTGTTTTTCTTGTACTCATCGTTTCAACTGCAGTCAGCATCGAAACTGTAACAGAACAACAAAAAGAACTTGCATATCTTCAATCCGTAGAAATGGCAAGGGACTATGCAAATCAGTTCGATGGTGACATGCAGGCAAATATGGCTATTGCACAAACCATTGCCAAAACAATGGAAATGTATACTGCTGCTGACAGAAACGAAGTGAATAATATTCTCAAAAATGTTCTTGAAACTGATCCTTCTCTAACAGGAGTGTATGTAGGATATGAACCCAATGCTTTTGACGGGAAGGACAACGAATATATCAATGCTCAATACCATGATTCTACCGGGAGATTCATACCCTACTGGAATACTATCCAGGGAAAAATAAGAGTCGAACCTCTGGTGAACTATGACATCCAAGATTACTATCAACTTCCAAAGATAACACACGAAAACACTGTTACTGAACCTTATTATTACCAGGGCATCTTCATGGTAAGCTATGACGTGCCTATTTTTAAAGATGGTGAATTCGTAGGTATTGCAGGTGTTGATGTATCACTAGATTACATCGGTGATGTTGTTAGTGACATAAAAGCCTTTGAAACAGGATATGCATTTGTAACAGGAAACACCGGTATTCTGGTATCTCACCCTGAATACAAAGAAGGAATTGGAACACATACTCTTTATGATTTTGGAAATCCTGAAATATCAAAATCAGCCGACGATATCAAAAAAGGAAGAGGAGGAAGTGTTGAAACTATCGATCCTGTAACAGGTGAAGAAGTAATAATGTTCTACGAACCCGTGAAAACAGGTAATTACTCTTTTGTGTTAGTGGTTCCAAAAGAAGAGATGTTTGCCGGAGTCACCAAACTCAGAAATACTCTGGTTATTATTTCTACTATTTCAATATGTTTTATGGGCATTGTCTCTTACCTGATAGCAACATCGATAACTTCTCCTATAGATGAGATAGTTGAGAACTTTAGAAATATTGCCCAAGATGCTGTTGATGGTAAATTGGATACAAGAGCAAAAACAGATGTAGAAAGAGATTTCAAAGAAATTCCAATCGGACTTAATATGATACTTGATGCTGTGATAGCACCTATACGGGAATCTATCAGAGTTACAAATGCACTTGCAAAAGGAGAGCTTGGAGCCCGTACCGAATTGGAACTGAAAGGGGAATTCAAGCATCTTGGAGATACATTAGATGATTTTGCAGATTCTTTGAACAATATTATTGCAGATTCCAATAACGTACTTACTGCCATACAGAACAATGATTTTTCCCGTAATGTTCGAGTACATGGAATGGGAGATTTTAATATCCTCACTGAAGGGATTGAAGAAACAAGAAACTCATTGGATCTGGCTATTCATGAACAAAAAAAAGCAGAGAAGGCTCTAAGAGATTCTGAAAGAAAATTCAGGACTTTGTTTGAAAGTCTTAATGATGTAATATATCTTACAGATTTAGAAGGGAATATTCTGGAAGTTAATGAAATCGCATGTAAAAGAATGGGATATAGCCATGATGAATTCCTTTCTTTGACTTATATGGACATAGATGCTTCAAATCGTGGCAAAGATTTTCTCACAGTACTCAAAAAACTGTGTAAAATGAAGAGTAATCTTCTGGAAACAATTCACATGAGAAAAGATGGTACTGTCTTTCCAGTAGAATTAAGCAGTCGTATGATAGGGTTCGATGGACATAAAGCAATCATTACTATTGCAAGAGACATTAGTAAAAGAAAACAAACCGAGGAAGAACTCAAAAAATATGCTGACGAACTTAAGCATTCCAACGAACTTAAGGAAGAAATGGAGAGTATAATCAATAACAGTCCTGTAATAGCATTCAAATGGAAGACAGAAACTGATTGGCCAGTGGAGTTCGTTTCAGAGAATATCACAAAACTTGGCTATACTGTAGAAGATTTCACATCTAACCGCCTTAAGTATGCTGACATTATACACCCTGATGATAGTGAAAGAACTCACTTGCACATCTCCAACTATTATATGAAAAAAGAGGCTGAACTAAACTACGAATACAGAATATACACCAAATCAGGTGATATAAAATGGGTAGATGAAAGAACGTTTACAAGACGTGATAATTACGGCAGGATTACATTGCAGGGAATAATTCTGGACATCACCGAACGTAAAAAGGTAGAGGAAGCACTTATTCAGGCAGAGAACATACGCAAGAAAGAGATACATCACCGTGTAAAGAACAATTTACAGGTAATTTCAAGTTTGCTCTATCTTGCATCTGATAATTTTGAGGAACAGGACGTAATTGAGGCCTTTTTGGATAGCCGTAACCGTGTGCGTTCGATGGCTCTGATACATGAAGAACTATATCAATCCAATGATATGACAAGTGTTGATTTTTCTGATTACACAGAGAAATTGATGACTTATCTATCCAGATCATGCAAAAATGGAAAGAAAGATATTAAGCTTGTTTCTAAAATAGAGGATGTCTTTCTGAATGTTGATACAGCTGTTCCTCTTGGCATGATAATCAATGAACTTGTTTCAAACTCACTGAAACATGCTTTCCCCGAAATGGAAGAAGGGGAGATAAGTGTGGAACTCAAAGTCCTGAAAAATAATTTTTTATTGAAAATAAAAGATAATGGAATTGGTATTTCTCAGGATATAGATTTCAGAAATACGGAATCTCTAGGTTTACAGCTTGTGACAACGTTGGTTGACCAGATCGATGGCACTATCGAGCTGAACTCAATTCACGGAACAGAATTCATCATAAATTTTTCAGAGAGGAACTAAAATGGAAGAAATTGAGATTGCTCCCAAAATACTTGTAGTTGAAGATGAAAATATCGTTGCTCTGGAACTAAAGAAAAGGCTGAAAAAGCTTGGGTATCAGGTTCCAAGTGTTGCAGCGTCCGGGATAGAAGCAATTAACAAAGCTGAAGGGTTCCTTCCAGATCTTGTGATTATGGATATCAGACTAAAAGGAGATATGGATGGAATTCAAACAGCACAGATTATTCATGAAAGGTTCAATATACCAGTAATATATCTTACTGCTCATTCTGACGATGAAACCCTCAAAAGGGCAAAGAAGACAGAACCGTACGGATACATTTTAAAACCTTTCGAAGAGGATGAACTTCGAACAGCAATTGAAATAGCAGTATATAAACACCAGATGGAAATGAGTTCCAAAAAATAGATTGATTTTGTGCTAGAATTTATAAGGTTATCTTAGATAGCTATATTTTACCGCTTTTTTTACTTTTTAGTCTTAGGCAAGTATATACTAAAGATGCAGTGTTTTGAAGATTCATCAGAGTATTAAGCATTATCACACCCTTTGACAATTCACACATCATTGTCAGAATAGTACAGAATTATGCTATATAGAATTCGTTCTTAGTAATTTTTAGTCCTGATTTCAAGGGTCTATATCTATAATTTGTAGGGAGGCTGAACAACCTCCTTTTCACTTCCCAAAGCTTAGGTGTCATCTGCTTAAAATGCATCTCCACGTAACAGATGACACCTAACAAAATACAAACTATGCAAAGATGCGTGTGAAATGTGTCGAATATTCCTTGAGCTTTATATTGACTATACAAATCATCGATGAATTTTACACAACTACCAACACAGGAAGCAGAATCATACTACAAAGGAATAAGCATTAACCTGTGAGGTGGAACCATGATAAAGGGTATTAATTACTGGGATCCTGACATTATTGCTGAAAATATAATAAACGGACAGAAGCTCACCGACAACAACCTTAGAGAGCTCCTTTACCTGACAGAAGAGGAAGATATAGAGAAGCTGCAATATGTTGCAAGAAAAGTGAGAGATCACTATTTCGGGAACAAGGTCTTCCTCTACAGCTTCGTTTACTTCTCAACCCACTGCAAGAACAACTGTGCTTTCTGCTATTACAATAAGTGTAACAACATACAGCGCTATCGCCTTAATCTTGAGGAGATACGCAGCATAGCAAGGACGATCAAGAATGAGAACATCCACATGGTAGATCTTACCATGGGAGAGGATCCTTATTTCCACAATAATCCTGAAAAGTTCGTTGATGTCGTAAGGGCAGTAAAGGAAGAAACAGGACTTCCTATTATGATCTCTCCTGGAGTCATAGATGACAGGACTCTCAGCAGACTCCACGAGAGTGGAGCCAATTTCCTCGCCCTCTATCAGGAAACACATGACGAAGATCTCTACCGGAAACTGAGGGTCGGACAATCCTTCGATGAAAGGAATCATGCCAGGGAATTTGCCAGAACCAACGGTTACTGCGTTGAAGATGGAATTCTTACAGGTGTTGGAAACGATATTGAATCAACCATAATCTCACTTCGCGGAATGCAAAAGGGGCAGCCTGACATGGTCCGTGTCATGACCTTTGTTCCACAGGAAGGAACTCCTCTTGAACTTGTGTCACAGGAATCCAGCCTTTCCGAACTGAAGATAATCTCAGTTCTCAGACTGATGTTCCCTGACAAACTCATACCAGCATCCCTTGACCTTGAAGGAATCGATGGCATGGTCCACCGCCTGAATGCAGGTGCGAATGTTGTCACTTCCATAATATCCGCAGATTCCTCACTTGAAGGCGTTGTCAACTATGACAGGGAACTTGAGGAAAGGGACAGGGACTCAAAGAGCGTCATCAAGCGCCTGAGGTCCATGGGCATGGAACCTGCAAGCCAGGATGAGTTTAACAGGATCATCGAAAAGCAGCAGGTAGCTCCAGTAAGAATCCCGGTGGCTGCAATATGACAACAATAGGTATAATCGGTGGCAAACTCCATGGTTTTGAGGTCACTTACCTTGCACACAAGGCAGGCATGAATGTAGTGCTCGTGGACCGCAGGGAAAAGCCCCTGATACGCAAGGTTGTTGATGCTTTTCACTGCTTTGATGTTGTCAGGGAACCTGAAAAGCTCATCCAACTCTCAGAAAATGTGGATGCTATAATCCCTGTGAACGAGAACCTACCCAATAACAAGACAACAGATGCTTGCACATTAACATACATGATAAATAGATTCCTGCACATAAATTTATAATTTAGACTGAATTATTATAATTCCATGTACAAAGAACAGATTTTCATGTACATAATTTAATTTTTGATGTCATAACGGTTTAAACAGTGTACATCCAGTCTTGCACTTAGATAGTGATGAGATCTTCTAAAAAACGTCAGATACTTGCAGGAACTACACTTATTCTGATGCTCCTGTTTACTATTAACATAAGTTCAGCGACGAGTGGTGATATATTCACCGATATAAACTCGAATTATGAACTTATTCCTGAGCAAGGAATAGTAAAAGTATCAAAGGAGATCACATTCCACAACAACAATTCTGAGACAAAGTACTGGAGAGGATACTACTCCAATTACAATTCCTATCTTCCTGACGGAGCGCTCAACATCAAGGTTTTTGATGAAGAGAACAACATGGCATTCAGAAAATCAGAAGATGGATATTATGTCTTTTACTTCAACAACAAGGTCTGGTATGAAGAAAGCTACACATTCCATGTAGATTATGAAATAAAAGTCAATGAGAACACAGCTGTATTCTCATTGAATGAATACGGTGACAATGTTGAAGTAACCCTGGAAGTACCAGATGATTATGATACACACCTGAGCAGAGATGACTACAGAGTAGAAGAGAAATTGTATTCCAGTGTCTACATTTTCGAAAAGGGGCAAAGCTGGGATAAAGCATGTAAAGTAAATTCCGTAAGATCTTCACCACGTATTACACTAAAAGAGACAGCTCACCTTTCAGAACGCGATGTAGACATCGAAGTCAGATACTGGGAAGGCGAAGAGCAGTGGGCACAGGACACAATGGAAACAACAATTGAAAGCCTTAAACTGCTTGAAGATAATTGGGGAATTGAATATCCTCCTGAGTACAACATTACTATAACGCAGGCAAATCTGACAGAGACCGGTGGTTATGGTGGATATAACCAGGGCAGGAACGGGATCTGGCTGCTTTATACATCCAATCATGGAATACTTATACACGAGCTTTCACATTACTGGACACGTGCCTGCAACTTTGATCAGTTGTGGATGGATGAAGGCTATGCGGACCTGTACACATACATAGTACTCAGCAAAATGGAACCTGATGAAGCTGAGGCAAGACGTGACCGTTTCCTCAGGAAATACGAAGATCTTCATGATGAGAATGACTTCCCACTTTCGGACTGGAGTACACCGCAAACCCTCAACAGCGACACTGAAGAGCGTGTGGATTATGGATACAAGAAAGCATTTTCCCTGACATACACACTATATGAGACTATAGGAGTGGAGTCACTTCAGCAGGCAAACAGGGAGTTTGCAGAAAATTCCGGAGGAATTGACAATACTGATTTTCTTGAGATCATCGATTCTGTTTCATCTTCAGACACAGAATTTGTAGAAGACTATCTGTATAACTAAAAAATGAGATGGTCGAACTATAATTATTTAATATTAACCTGCAATTAGTAATTTTTAATGTTAATTTTGTTTTTTAGCGAGAAAATTATATTAAGTTACAAATAAAGTTAAATATATTTATAAAAATACTTTTAGTAGATATATTTATAAATTAAAGAAGCATAGAATAAGTAGGTTAGTGTGGAGATTTACGACCGTACGGATTTAGCGTATGCACCAGCCATTTATTTGCTCATGGGGAAAATGGGAGATGAATGGATACTCAAAAAGAAATGAAAACGTTATTAGTGACGTTACGGATGTCTTTGGCATTTTGCTGAACGAACCATCAATAGAGAGATCCTTAGAGTTACTCGTAGACAGAGTCACAACTTTTTTTGAAGAATCTGAACTGGTTTCCATAAAGATAGGATTGTTTGGAAAGGAATGCCAGAATTTAGATTGTAATGACTATGATATGACCCTTGTTAATGAAATAGTAATTAACGGGAAGAATGAGGGTTTTATAGAACTCAACATTAAGGGACTTCATCCTGAAGTGGAAGAGAACAGGAGCAGGATACAAGAATATAAAAAACAGCTTGATATGCTCACAAGGATAGTAACACTTGCTTTTGAAAAAAGGAAGGAGATCGCACAACTCAAGTCCATTGAAAGAGAAATGAGGAACTGCTATAACAAACTTGATGATTATATTTTCATACTTGATTCGAAAGCCAATATAATTGATTCTAATAGTAATTTTCAAAACTGCACCGGACTTTCAGCTAATGAGCTTCACCAGATGAATATATCTGAGCTTATAAAACAATGCTCTGTAACTGAAGAGATACCACCTATAATAGAAAAAGCAACGGAATACGGACGCTTTAGTTTTGAATGCGAACACCTTTGCAAGAATGATGAACAGGTTCCCATGAGCATAACCTGCAAACCTATGAATGATGAAAAGGGATTATTCATCTGTGTGGGCAAGGACATTTCTGAAACAAGGAATGCTGAACAGGAACTCCATGAGTCAGAAAAAAAATACTCGACTATTGTTGAAAAAGGAAATGATGCAATTCTTATCATACAGAATGAAATTATTAAATTCGCAAATCCCATGATAACTGAACTCACAGGTTATGAACATGATGAGATTATCAATGAAAGCTACATGAAGTTCAGTCCTGTAAATGATGAGCATAGCGCATCAGAGTGGCTCAAATTGTGCAGCAATAAAATTGCTGATAAAGGGATATTCGACATCAATATTTCGACCAGAAATAATGATAATATCCCTGTTGAGATAAATGGTTCAATCATTGAGTATGAGGGTAAGATGGCAGAACTTCTTATCATAAGGGATATCAGTGAAAGAAAACGAACAGAAGATCTTCTCAAAAGAGAAAGGGATAAACTGTACAACTATCTTGATGTTGCAGGTTCCATTATTGGAATCGTAAATACAGATCTTAATGTTATTTTTGTTAATAACAAAGGAGCTGAAGTTCTCGGGTATGATAAAAAGGATATAATCGGAAAGAACTGGTTTGATAGTTTCCTGCCTGAAAGTGTCAGGGAACTGACCAGAACTAATTTTGTCAAAGTTATTAACCACGAACTGGATCCTCCTACCTATTTTGAAAATTATATTGTAACAAAGGAAGGGGAAGAAAGGCTGATATTCTGGCATGATGTACCGGTAGAAGATGAGAATGGCAAACGTATAGGTGTTATAAGTTCAGGAGAGGATATCACCGAAAGCAGAAGAATGGAAGCTATGCTGGTTGAGTCTGAAAAGAACCTTAAGACCATATTCAACCACGTAGACGATCTTATATACATTTGCAGACCATACGGAAGTTTCATTGATGTTAACAGGGCCATGGTATCTTCAACAGGTTATACAAAAGAGCAGATGCTTGAAATGTCCCCTGTAGATATTGTGAAACCAGAAATGAAACAATTAATGGATAGCTACACTGAACGCATTATCAAGGAAAAAAGTGTCATTTTTGAAATTTCTTTTGTGCTTAAAGATGGAACCCTGCTACCACTTGAACTCAATTCCAGGCTGATAGAATATAAAGGCGAACAGGCTATTCTTTCTGTTGCCAGGAACATAACAGAGAGGAAAAAGGCAGAGGAGAGACTTAAAAGATATGCAGGTGAACTAAAGAAATCAAATGATCTCAAAGACCTGTTCACAGATATCATACGTCATGACCTGCTAACACCTGCAAGTGTCATCAAAGGTTACACTGAAGAACTGCTTGATACAATTAATGATGAACAGGCAAGGAAGCTGGCAGAGAAGATTAAAAGCAATAATGACAGGTTAATAGAAATGCTTGAAACCGCCACCACTCTTGCGAAACTCCAGAAACAGGATGACATTGACTTTGAAGTCATTGACCTTGTACCTGTGTTTAAAATGGTCATCGATGGTTTCAGAGATCAAATAGAAGCAAGTCAGCAGATTGTGAATGTTTACGGAGAAACTTGCTGTCCTGCAGTTGCAAACCCTGTTGTAGAAGAGATTTTTACTAATCTATTATCAAATGCTATTAAATATAGCCCTGTAAACAGTACTATAGATGTGACATTCAGTGGAGAAGCAAACATGTGGAAGGTGGCTGTTACTGACCGTGGCGCAGGAATTCCTGACCCTGATAAAAAGTTGCTCTTCAATAGGTTCCAGCGTGCAGATAAAAGAGGGATTAAAGGTACAGGACTTGGTCTTGCAATTGTAAAACGTATAAGTGAATTGCATGATGGAGCATATGGTGTGGAGAATAATCCTGAAGGGCAGGGAAGTATATTCTGGATCACATTAAAAAAGGCCTTCTAAGATTTAGAATTTAAAACTTTTTTACTATATCGCCATTAATAGGTGCTCAACTAGCAGAATCAAACCCTTCATCTTTAAATAATAGTGATTTAATAGTAATTATTTGCAGGGTTGATTGCATCAATTGAAGATAGGGATTGCTTTTGAAAATATTGGGATTTTAAATAATTGGTCCTTGGCATCTTGTCTGATATACGATGCCTGATGTCTTTACAGGTGGCACATCTGAATTAATAGATAGGGTAGATGATTCTATGGAAAAAAAAGTTCATCATTGGGAGCGGGCAGAAGATGATTTGTCTTTTCTGCACAAAGAAGAAACATTGATCGACTATTTTCTAAAAAATGAAGACACTTACAGAGACCTTTTTCATAATGAAAAAACTGTCGTAATGCTAATTGATCAGAGTAACTGTAAGATACTTGATGCTAATAATGCTGCTTCTGAATTTTATGGATGGGCACTTGAAGAACTAAAAGCCATTGATATTAGTAATATAGATGTATGTATAATGGAATCAAGGAAAGGAAAAGAAAAAGATCATCCAATTGAATGCAAGATTGCCGGTGATAAGAATTACTTTTTTTCGAAACACAGGCTTGCAAACGGTGACGTTCGTGATGTGAAGATCTACAGAAGTGCCCCACTAGCCGAAAAAAAAGACTTGCACTATGTAGTTATTCGGGATGTAACTGAACAGAAAAAAGCTGAAGAAGATTTAAAACTTGCCTTTTTTTCACTTGAAAACTTTAGTGATGCAATTTTCTGGACACGGGAAAACGGAGAATTCTTCTTTGTCAATAAAACTGCCTGTAACATGCTGGGATATTCTGAAAAAGAACTATTATCGATGAAAGTACCCGATATTGATCCGGCTTTTCCAGAGAACATATGGAAAGAACACTGGGAACAGATCAAAGAGGAAAAAGGTTTCACATTCTATTCCATGCATTTGGCAAAAAATAAGGAAATGATCCCTGTTGAGATCACTGTAAATCATATGGTCTATGGAGAAAAAGAATATAATTGTGCCATCATCAAAGACATTTCAAAAAGGCTGAAATCTGAGAATGCACTTGCTGAAGAAGTCCACTGGCGCCGTCTTCTCATGGAGCAATCCAGGGATGGGATGGTCATACTGGAAACAGATGGAAGTGTCTTTGAGACTAATCCCGCTTTTGCTGAAATGCTTGGATATACTACCGAGGAAATAAAGAAATTGCATGTGTGGGACTGGGATGCTAATTTTGATCGCGAGCACCTGCTCAACATGATTAAATGCTCTGATTTGAGAGGATTACTGTTTGAAACTAAACAGAAATGTAAAGATGGAACTATTCTCAATGTAGAAATAAATTCAAATCTCATGGCATATAGCGGAAAAAAACTCGTGTTTTGTGTCTGCAGGGATATAACGGAAAAGAAAAGATATGCAGATGAATTACTGAAAGCAAAGATAACTGCTGAGGAAGCAAGTCTGACCAAAAATGAATTCCTGGCAACAATGAGCCATGAACTAAGAACACCCCTGAACTCAATCATTGGTTTTTCAGAAATTCTAAAGGGAGAAGATTTCGGAGAAGTGAACAAAGAACAAGCCGAGTATATAGATTTTATCTCAAAGAGTGGAAAGCACCTCTTAAATGTGATAAATGATATTCTGGATCTTTCAAAGATAGAAGCTGGAAGAATGGAACTGAACTACGAAAAATTCTACCTTTTTGACAGCATCAATGAAGTAAAGATGGCAGTGACACCTTTAGCCATGAAAAAGGGATTGGACCTTGAACTTAAATTTGATTCATTAACAGAGATGATAGTTGCTGATAAGACAAAATTCCAGGAAATAATCTATAATCTCACAAATAATGCAATAAAGTTCACTCCAAAGGATGGAAAGGTTACAATTGAAGCCGGCACAGTTGAAAGTTCAATATGCATTAGCATACGGGATACAGGCATTGGTATTTCCATGGCTGACAGGGATAAGCTTTTCCAGCCTTTTAAACAAATAAAACCTTATATGAATCATGAACTTGAAGGAACCGGTCTTGGATTGGCTATTGCAAAAAAATTCATAGAAATGCATGGAGGCAGGATCAGTGTTCAAAGCAAGCCTGGTGAAGGGAGCAGTTTTACTTTCACAATACCAAATGAACCGGAATACGACAAGATAAATGTCAATATATAAATGCAAACTAAAGGACTGGCAAGGAATAGTGTTGAATAATGATGCTATTTTGATGAACTTTTTAACAAAAAATATAAATAAGTAGTTCTATAAAAAAGGCATAGTAAAATGGTGTCCATATAATGCCTGTAAAAAATTACAAAATACCAAATTTTATTCTCGATACAAAATCACTAGACCTCTGGGATGATGGAGTTATCGTACTGTCATCAGAAGGAAATATCTCTTTTACCAACAAAGCCTGGAAAGATTTTTCCCGGAAATATGAGCCTGGCAATAAGTGTACAGAAGGTTCTGACTATTTTAGGTTTTGCAGTGAAAATGCTAATATTAACAGCATTGAAACTGTCAGGATTATAGAAAACGGTATTAAAGAGGTTATCAATGGTAAGAAAAACTCTTTCAAAACAGAATATTCCTATAAATACAATGGCATCTGTGGATGGTTCCTGCTAAAAGTTCATCCACTTTCAAGTGAAAAACCAACAAGTGTCCTTTTACAGCATATCGATATTACAGGAACAAAGAACAAACTTATAGAAAATGAAGAACTTCTGAGCGATGTATGTCAAATTACCAGAATAGGTGGATGGGAATTTGATGTAAGATCAGGCAAAGGTACCTGGACACCGGAAGTTGCCAGAATATACGAGATTGATCCACAAATTCCACCAGACCCTGATTTTGGATTGAGTTTCTATCTTCCTGATTCAAGAGAAATTATTAAAGATGCGGTAAATAATGTTGTAGATAAAGGTCGGCCTTATGACCTTGAACTTGAACTTATATCCGCAAAAGGTAACCATAAATGGGTGAGAGCCCGTGGCCATGCTAAAATGAGTGAAGGAAAAGTTGTGAAGGTAACCGGTTCACTTCAGGATATAACAGAACGTAAACTTGCTGAGAATGCACTTGAAATGGAGTCCATGAAAAGGCGTATTCTGATCGAACAGTCTGCAGATGGGATAGTTATTATTGATCAGAATGGAAAGGTTTTCGAAGCGAACAAAAAATTCGCAACTATGCTAGGATACACAGAAGAAGAGGTCAGTTCACTATACATGTGGGACTGGGATACCCATTATACCCGTGAGCAATTATTAGAAATGGTGCGTCTTGCTGATGAGGTGGGTGTGGTACATGAAACAAAACAAAGACGCAAAGATGGAACTCTTATTGATGTGGAAGTGAGTGGAAATGGTGCAATTTTCGGAAAAGAAAAATTAATTTTCTGCGTGTGCAGGGACATTACTGACAGAAAAAATGCAGAAGAAGCCCTGATTCATGCAAAGCAAATGGCTGAAGATGCAAGCAACAGCAAAAGTGAATTCCTGGCAACAATGAGCCATGAACTTAGGACACCTCTTAATTCGATCATAGGATTTTCTGATATCCTATCAAAACAAATTGCAGGTAACCTGAATGATAAACAATCAGAGTACATTGAACACATTGCAAATAGTGGTAAACACTTGCTGGGGCTTATCAATTCAATCCTTGATTTCTCAAAGATAGAAGCTGGCAAAATGGAGATCTGCTGTTGTCCTTTCTGTGTAGGTGACGTAGTTGAAGAAGTAAGAGCTACAACAGTACCTATTGCAGAAGGTAAGAACATAAATATCAATGTAAGTGTTGAACCTGATCTTATATTGAATGCAGACAGGACAAAGTTCAAACAGATACTTTACAATCTGGTAAGCAATGCTATCAAGTTCACTGAAAAAGGAGGAACTGTAAGTATCTATGTCAAACAGGTTGATGACATGATCCATACAAGTGTTAAGGACAATGGAATTGGAATTTCCGGTGAGAATACGGCCCGACTATTTGAGCCATTCAAACAACTAAGTAAGTACAGCACCAGAGAACAGGGTGGAACCGGACTTGGTCTTACAATTGTTAAAAAGTACGTGGAAATGCATAAAGGCAACATCTGGGTACAGAGTAAACCAGGGAAAGGCAGCACCTTTGCATTTGTGATTCCTGTTGAATCAAAAATCGAAGGTTTGAATCTCTGATCTTTCCCGGGTCAGAGATCAGAAGGAATGGATCTTCTTTATTTTCCTGCCAGTATATTCTCTATAGAGATACTCAACTGCAAATGCAAGGAACACCATGACTATTAGTACGTAGATATCTGCAGGAGAGTTTGTCAGTACGTACCAGATGAGTGTCATTAAAGCCACAACACATGCAACAATACCTGTTATTGATATCCATTTTTTGCTTTTTGTCCTCTTATGAAGACGGACATTTGCAGCATTCACTGCTCCAAATATCAGGAGGAAACCTGCACTACCCATTATTGAAATGCTTGACAGATCAAAGAGATTTGCCACAAACAAGGTCATAATGGAGGTCAATAGCAGCCCTTCAACAGGTCGGTTCCATATTTTCTTATCTAATATTTCCGGCAGTTCACCGTCTTTTGCAATTATATAGCTCACACGTGAAGCACCATATAACGTGGCATTGATAGCCGATGTTGTGGATAAAAGAGCTGCAACCGAAATCAGATTGAAACCAAAAGTTCCAAGGAATGGTTTGGCAGCAACTGCAAGTGCATAATCCTGTGCCTGTACAATAGTATCAGTTGAAACACTTGAAACGGTTACATACGCTATCAGGACATAGAGCAGGATTACAAAAAGAACTGCAGTATAATAAGCGCGTGGCAGAATCTTTTCAGGGCTCTTTATATCATTTGCAGTATTGGCTATGAGTTCAAATCCCTCGTATGCCAGGAAGATGATCATTCCACCAGCCACGAGTTGAATTGGACCAGACCCTAAAGTGATCTGAACAGGTTGCGACCTTATACTCCAAAGTCCTCCTCCTATGAAAATGGTGAGAATTGCAACTTTGAATGCTACGATCCATTCTTCTGATCTGCCAACAACTTTGGAACCAATTACATTGATCGCAGTCATCAATATAACAATCCCACTAATGAGAATGTGACGTGAAACAGACTGCATGGAAGCAGGGAAAAATGTTGAGCCATAGCTGCCAAAAGCATAGGCATAAAGTGAAAGCATGACAACATAACTTAACCAGAGCAGCACATTAAGTCCACCGGTTATCATACCGGAACCAAACGCCTGGTTAAGGAATTCAACAGTTCCACCTTCTGAAGGATAGCGAACAGAGAGTTTTGCATAGGAATAAGAGGTAACCAATGCCACCAGACCTGCTAGTGCAAAAGCAATAGGTGTTCCGCCTCCTCCAAGTTTAACGGCAAGTCCGAGAACTGCAAATATTCCTCCGCCAACCATGCCACCGACTCCTATTGAAACTGCGGAAAGGTAGCCTATTGAACCTTCTGAAGATGGATCGGTCATATTTTAATCTCCATTTGTTCTGGCCTTCAGTATTCTTCTGGAGTAGGCCCTGTAGATCAATTCTGTAAAGAAGCACAATATGAGGACCGCTGTAAATACTACAAGGGTCAGCACAGAATTTTGTATCTCATAGTATACAAGGATAGCGAAAAACACTATACTGCTAATAAGAGATGCCCATATAAGATAGCGTTTGGCACCGGTTTCACCGACCAGTCGAAGATGAGCGGCATTAACAGCTACATATATAACCAGCAATGAAGCGCTTGCCATCATGCCAATACCTTCAAGATTGAGCATATTGGTACATATTATAACAAGACCCGATGTGATGAATAAACCCTCTGTACTTCGGTTCCATACCTTTCTTTCGAAGAATTCAGGCAATTCTCCTTCTTTTGCTATCAGGTAACTTACATTTGCACCTCCGTAAAGAGAGGCATTAATGGCTGAAGCTGTTGAGAAAAGTGCAGCTATTGCCATTATGGTGAATCCTGCACTACCCAGGAAAGGCTTAGCTGCGGCAGCCAGAGCATAATCCTTGGCTGTGGATATGTCTGACATAGAGAGATTTCCTATTACTGCAAGGCTTACCAGAACATAAATGACTATTACGATCAGAACACTCAGGTACAATGCTTTTGGTAGTGTTTTTTCGGGATCTTCCATGTCTTCTGCTGCATTTGTGATAAGTCCGAAACCCTGATAGGCAAGGAAAACAATTCCGGCTCCGAACAGGATGTTAGAATTTGTAGGGAATTGTGCAACTGAAAGGTTTGCTGTATTAATGAAGAAAAGTCCTGAGATTGCAAAGAGGAGGAGAATTCCTACTTTTACTGATACAATGAAAAGCTCTGATTTACCCACAGCTTTTGCGCCGATAAAATTGACAGCTGTAAAAACTATGATTATTGCAGTTGCAAATATATTGGACCAGATAGCAGCTGAACCTGAAGGCATAAATGTCATTGCATAAAGTGAAAAGCCCTTTGCATAAAGGGCAAGTCCGAATACATAACCACTCCACAAAAGCAGATTCAGACCACCGCTTAAAAGTCCATCACCAAAACCCTGAATGAGAAATTCAACCGGGCCGCCTGCTGACGGATATCTGACTCCGAGCTTCGCATAAGAATAAGTGCTTAACAGTGCTATTGCCCCGGCAATTATGAAAGATACGTAGACTGCATTACCGGATATCTGGGTCGCTGTTCCAAAAATTGAGAATATTCCTGCACCTACCATGGCGCCGACACCAATCGATGTGGCGGACCATAGTCCCATTGATTTGCTTTCAGTCATCTGAATCCCTTTGTTTTCTTGATGGACTTGTATAAAAGTTAAACCCTTGGTCATTAATTTCTTCTAATTTACAATTTAACAC
Organism: Methanolobus vulcani; assembly: GCF_900100715.1. Taxonomy (GTDB): domain Archaea; phylum Halobacteriota; class Methanosarcinia; order Methanosarcinales; family Methanosarcinaceae; genus Methanolobus; species Methanolobus vulcani. The sequence continues at coordinate 58,396 of NZ_FNCA01000005.1, forward strand.
TGTAAATAAAAGCAATAGTTAATAAACAGAAAAACAAGTATCATGGCATCAATAATAAGAAAAGGTAAAAACACTATTTGACAATGTCCAATCATTGTGTTGCTTTATAAATCCTTATGTTATCGAGAATATTGATACGGATATGCTACTTCTAACTTTATGAATAGAGCCCTGAAGATCTCAAGGGAAAGAAAAAATCGTATATAATTCAATGCCTGAAGATGAGATATCCGCAGTATCAAAATTATGAAGGAAAATCAAGAGGAATATTAAAACCGAAAATACTGTACTTACCATATTCACTTTTTACCCAGACCTCACCATTATGAAGTTCCACCATTTCTTTAACAAGAGACAAGCCCAGACCTGTGCCTTTATGCTTATTCACGGAAAGTTCACCAACCTGGGAAAATGGTTTGAATAATTTCCCTATTTCCTGCTCTCTTATTCCTATACCATCATCTTCAACTTCAAAATGCATCATTTTGTCATCCACATAGCATCTGACAATGATATTACCTCCATCGTGAGAAAATTTAGCCGCATTTCCTACCAGATTGTAAAGTATCTGCTTCAATTTTCCCGGATCGGCTTCCACTATAGATACATTCTGCCCTATATCGGTATGTAGTGATATGTTTCGGATAGATGTTGAAGGTCGCATAGCTTCAACCACCTCATTAACTATAGAAGGAATCAAGACATGCTCATACCGAAGTTCCATTTTTCCGGCCTCTGCTTTGGATATATCCAGTACATCGTTTATGATACTAAGTAAATGTTGTCCGCTTGTTGATATATTCTGTGCATATTTCTTATGAGTATCACTAAGAGAATCTGACAGGTCATTTACAAGGATATCAGAAAATCCGATGATTGAATTAAGCGGAGTCCTTATTTCATGGCTCATACTTGCCAGGAACTTGCTCTTGGCATTACTGGAAGATTCTGCTATAATCTTAGCTTCCTTCAAATCCTGCTCCATCCTCTTCCTGTCAGTGAGGTCTATCTCCATAGAAAATATCTCAAGCGGAGTATCCGAAGCAGGAACAGATGAGTAGCTTGAGAATACCGGCAGCTTTCGCCCATCTTTTGTTATGAACGTGGACTCATATGCCTGTTTATAGTCCTTATCACTGCGCATTGAAGAAATGATATCATCAAAATCATCTTTACGTTCATCCGGAAATATCAGGTCAAACATATTTTGCCCCATGGTCTCTTCCTTTGTATAACCATACATCTTCTCACTTGCAAGATTCCAGTAATGTACCGTACCATCCAGATCGAAACCCTGGACAGCAACATCAGGAACATTATCAATGAAATTCTGGAACTTCATTTCACACATAATAAGTTGTTTTTCCTGTTCTTCCACTGTTCTTGAAAGAGCAACCTGCCTGCTGAGGATCATATAAATGATGTTGGTCATCATAAGTATCAGAATAAATGTAAGTGTCTTGATGAATGTAACATCACCCGGAACGAGACCATTTACAAGAATACCATCCAGCCATTTTCCAACATATAGCCACGAATTATACAGTATACCAAAAAATATCAGAATTGTAGTGATAGTTACTGAATATGGTCTTTTGAACCATTCTCTTATCTGAAAAGGATCCATGTCCTCATTATCAGTTTTCATCTTAAGTACCACTTGAAGTAATGAATGGTTTTATCAATTGATAGCTGGATAAGAACCTATTTCATTATTATAATGAAAGTATTAATAACGATTCCATTATATAAAATGACTGATATAACTAGAGTGCATTCATAGCAATAAATAAAAAATAAACACATATTATCCTTTTCAAGCTCAAAAAACAGTTGAGGAGATCAATGTCTGATATAGAGTCCTATTCCACATACGTGAATATCTTTCTGTTCCTTATACTGTCAAACTCACTTCTGTCAAGGTTTGCAGTGATAAATTCTCCTGTGTCACTGGCACCTGGTGTTTCCGGAATGTACTTTGCAGTGGCATTTATGATTGTGTTCACACTCTGGTATGGAATATGGGGAGCTTTTTCAGCGTACCTGGGCTGCATGATAGGGGCCGGGATACTTGCAGATATGCCTCTTTCACTGAATGTGATATGGTCCCTTGCAGACCTGTGCCAGGTGCTTATACCACTGGCTGCTTTTTCATATTTCAAAGTTAACATCAGACTAAGAACGAAAAAAGATGGTATTATATTCATTCTCTTTGCCTGTATTATCAACAATCTGACAGGTGCTTTCTGGGGATCATTGTTACTGGTACTCACTGGAGAAACGGAATGGAATATGTTCAGCATGACGTTACAGGGATGGTTCTTTGGCAATCTTATAACCTCATTGTTGATCGTACCATTATTACTTCGGTATGTAACTCCTTATATCCAACAGACAGAATCATATGTTAAAGGATACTGGATCTGAGAATTCAAAACAATAGTATCTTAACACAATTTTGTGTGCTTTTATGATTGGGATTCATTATCCTGATTTTGTTCATTAGTAATTTCTTCATTTGATGGTGAAATGAATAAAACTCTTTAATAACGTATAGAATATATAATATTATAGAGATATTTACCTGAGGATTGAACAGTTGATATACCCACCTATAGTTCATGTGAAGAGACAGATGTCTCCTTTATTGCAAAACTGGATATATTAAGGCAAATACATCAATGAGGGATAATTGTGGGAATAAAAAAAGCAGGGTACAATGCATTATTTGACAATGCACATGTCATTATGCTACTTATAGACCCTGATAGCCTTGATATCGTTGATGCAAATCATGCTGCATGTAACTTTTATGGATGGAACTTTGAGGAACTTACTGGTAAGAAAATATCCCATATTAATTCACTGCCCGAAGAAGAAACATCGACACTGGTCCAAATGGCAATGGATGAAAAACAGAATCATTTTTTCTTTAAGCATCGAATTGCCAGCGGTGAAATGCGAGATGTGGAAGTAAATACTTTTCCAACAAGCATTGAAGATAAAACCCTTCTATTTTCTATTATTCGTAATGTTACAGGTACAAAAGAATTTGAAGAAAAATATGAGGTGAAACTTCAAAATAGTGAAGAACAGTACAGGAGTCTCTTAACAGAAATACCAATTTCTATAATGATACATGACAAGGACAGTGGAGAGATAATCGACGCTAATCCTGCAGCTTACACTTCTTTTGAATATTCTTCACTTCAGGAATTGCAGGAGAGTGATATCTGGTATGAACCACCATATTCACTAATTGAAGCACGGGAACTGGTACATAAAGCTTTTTCTAAAGGATCATATGAATTTGAATGGCTTCATAAAAAGAAAAACGGCGAATTCATGTGGCTGTATGTCAGGCTGAGTCCTGTTGTGATAAATGGTATTCAAAGAGTAATGTCTGCATCCATCAATATAAGTGAACACAAGAACGCAGAACTAGCACTGATGACTAGTGAAGGCCAGCTGCGTACACTGATAGATACCATTCCGGACCTTATATGGTTGAAAAATGCTGAAGGAGTTTACCTTAAATGCAATAGCAAATTTGAACGTTTTTTTGGTGCAAAAGAAGCGGAAATTATTGGAAAGACCGATCACGATTTCGTTGATAAAGAACTTGCAGACTTTTTCAGGCAAAAAGATATTGCTGCGTTAGAAGCCGGTAAGCCTTCAATGAATGAGGAACTTATCACCTATGCTGCTGATGGGCATGAAGAATATCTGGAAACCATTAAAAGCCCTATGTATGACTCCAGTGGAAAACTCATTGGTGTATTGGGTGTTGGCAGGAATATATCAGAAAGAGAACAAGCAGAAAAAGAACTGCTTGAAGAAAGCAAGCGTCTTGCGAACATCATTGAAGGTACAAATGTCGGAACATGGGAATGGAATGTAAAGACTGGTAAAACTTCATTCAATGAACGTTGGGCAGAGATAGTAGGATATACACTGGATGAACTAAAACCTCTCAATTTCAATACATGGAAAAGGCTTGTGCATCCTGAAGACATAGAAAAAGCAGAGTTACTTCTTAAAAAACACTTTATAGGGGAATTGAACCAGTATGAATGTGAAATACGTATGCTGCACAAAAATGGAGAATGGGTGTGGGTACTTGCTCGTGGTAAAGTAATAGAATGGGATGAAGACGATAAACCACTTCTCATGTATGGAACTCATGCCGATATAACTGAACGTAAAAAATCGGAACTGGAATTGTTAAGGAAAGAAATGCAACTGCGTACAGCACAAAGTGTTGGAAATGTAGGAAGCTGGGAAATTGACCTGAATTCACGAAAAGTCGATGCATCTGATGAAGCAAGAAAAATCTACGGGCTTGAAGATGACAAAGAATATGTTATTGAGGATATCCAGGAAATGCCGTTACCTGAATATCGTCCAATACTTGATGAAACGATGACAAATCTTCTTCAGAAAAATCTACCTTATGATGTTGAATTTAAGATAAAAAGAAAAAATGACGGACAAATTCGTGATATACATTCTGCTGCCGAATATTTTGTAGAAAGAAATGTTATCGTTGGAATGATACAGGATATTACAGAGAGAAAAGAGGTAGAGAGAAGAATTATAGAAGAAGTTACACGAAGACGCCTGCTTATTGAAAATTCCAGTGATGGCATCGTTATTCTCAATCAGAATGGCAAAATACTGGAAGCTAATAAAAAGTATGCTGAGATGGCAGGATACACTCCGGATGAGCTTCTAGAGATGCACATATGGGAACTGGACGCAAAATGGACACAAGAAGAAATGATTTTTCATTTTAAGAATTTCAAAGAAAGACCACAATACATAGAGACAACAATCCTCCGAAAAGATGGTAGTTTGATAGATGTAGAGATTAGTTCCAGCATGGCAACCTTAAATGAAGAGTCACTTATTTTCTCCGTATGCAGGGACATCACTGAACGTAAGAATACTGAAATGGCTCTTCTTAGGGCCAAAGCCCTTGCTGAAGAATCAAACAAAATAAAATCGGAGTTCATTGCTAACATGAGCCATGAACTTCGCACACCGCTTAATTCTGTTATTGGTTTTTCCCAGGTATTAAATGATAAGATATTTGGGGATCTGAATGAAAAACAAAGCCACTACGTATCCAACATATTGAAAAGCGGCAATCACCTGCTAAAACTTATCAATGATATACTTGATGTTTCTAAAATAGAGTCAGGAAACATGTTATACGAACCTGAACCAATTAGTATATCTGAAGTTCTGGAAGAAAGTATAACTTTAATGGAACCCCTGATCAAAGAGAAACATATCGATTTTAAGATCAATATTGAATTAGATGGTCTTAAAGTAAATGCTGACAAGACAAAAATCAAACAAATATTGTACAACCTGCTGAGTAATGCAATCAAATTCACATATAAATATGGTAAAGTCTGGGTTGATTGTGAAGTGGAAAATGACAACATCCTGATTTCTGTATCTGACAACGGTATTGGTATTGCTACTGAACAACAAAAAGCTATTTTTGATCCATTCAAGCAAGTAAGTTCATCAAATAACCGCACCCATGGTGGAACGGGACTTGGACTTGCAATTGTTAAATATTATGTTGAGATGCATTCCGGAGAGATCCGTGTTAAAAGTGAAGTTGGTAAGGGAAGCACGTTTACTTTCACGATTCCAATCTAGTTTAGAGATGAATAGAGCTGGGTGTCAAATTATCACATAGATATCAGAGCAATAGCAGCCATTGAAGCCACCACTCCTACCCATTGACGTGGAGCAAGCTTTTCTTTTAATATTACACATGCCAGAAGTACTGTAACTGCAGGGCTTAGTGATGATAGTATCGTGGCAACATCCAGTCTTCCTGCTACAGAAGCCAGAGCAAACAGGACAACACCTCCAGTGTTGAATATCCCTGCAAGGATAACTAAGAGGATTCCATCAGATGTTGGTTTCTTGACATTCTTTGTTGTTATCATGAATACAGCCAGCATGATGAGTGCTGTAATTCTGGAAAATGTCAGTGGCCAGTAAATTCCGGTAGAACTGAATTTATCTATTGAAATAAAGAACAGTCCAAATAGTGTACCTGCAACTGCTATGTATTGCATATCTTTTGTTTTTAAATCCAATCCTGCATTCATTCTGACAATGAACCATATACCGATGAGTGCAAAAATAAAGCCCGCAATTTTCAGAGTGCCGGGAAGACCTTCATTTATAGCTGAATATATAACAGGTATGATTATCGCTATTACTGCCGCCAGCGTTGCAACGATACTCATTTTGCCCCTGGCCATGCTCATATAGAGCAAAATGAGCCCGGCTGCCCCAAAAAATCCTGCAAGGCCACCCCACATAAGATTGTTAACTGAAGGGAGGCTTTCAGAAAAAGCCAACGCAAGCACCGGGAACATGATTATGCCTGTGATCTGTGTAGCCATTACAGCAGAATAAGCACTTGTTCGCCTGGTGGCGCATCCGCCTACGAAATCTCCTGCACCCCACGATACTGCAGATAACAGCCCAAAAACATTTGCAAGATCTTCAACAGGCAGCATTTTCATCTCCGATAACTATCAAGTTAGAATATTTTTAAATTATTCATGTAAATGATCTTGTAATTTTTAAACCTATACAACATGATAGTTATAGTTATTTTTGAATTTGTGAATCAAAAAACATAGATAACTGTAGTAAAGATCGGACTCGGTCTTCAAATTTCGAAAAGAAATATGAAAATGTATAACGAGATGTTAATATTTATAGTAACACTCACATATAAATTAAATTAATAGATACACCACGAATTTGATTGAGAGAAATGTGGTGATTTTTTACCCCATTTCTTTCTATTTTAAGTGGCAAGATTCCTACAGCCAACATTACATGGAAACTGAAGGAGAATCAAAGCATGCCAACTGACCCCATATGCAAAATGACAGTACAGTCTGATAGTCAATACAGCACAGAATATGATGGCAAAACCTATTATTTCTGTTGTCCTCTTTGTAAAGCTAAGTTCGATGAAATGAAAAAGGGAACTATAAGGCTAAAAAGAAGTCTAAAGGATCATGAAAGAATATCTTTTGGGAAATTAAGGAAAGAAATAATAAAACCGGGAATATGCACCCTTTGCGGAGCGTGTGCAGCAACCTGCGACTCCATATCCATTGAGGGAAATCAACCAAAACTAGTGGATAAATGTACAGCCTGTGGAGTCTGTTACAACCAATGCCCAAGGACCATCACAACAGAAGAAGGACTCATAGGCAAAATCAGACACGCTTACAGTTCCAGAACACTCATAAAAGATCTGAAAGGGCAGGATGGTGCTGTGGTTACTTCCATGCTTGCCTACGCTCTGGATGAAGGACTTATAGACTGCGCGGTAGTAACGACAAAATCAGAGGATGAGCCATGGAAACCTGTTCCTACAGTGGCAACCACCTATGATGAACTGGTGCAGTCTGCAGGAAGCATCTACAGTCACAGCATGACCATGGAAGGCATGATGGACGCTATCAAACAGGGTATGAGAAGTATTGCCTTTGTTGGAACAGCTTGCAATATTGATGCCGTTACAAAAATGCAGAAAAGTCCTTATGGTTTTTTGCATCTTTTCATGCGAGCCAATATATTGAAAATGGGCCTTTTCTGTATGGACACTTTCTACCATGAAGGTATCAAAGAGTTTGTTGAAAGTAAAAATATGAAGCTCAATGATATTGAAGCCATGAAGATTCGCAAGGGCCAGTTCGAGTTCCAGACTCATGAAGAAGTTAAAGTATTCCCACTGACAGAATTTGACCAGTATAGAAGCAGCTCATGCAAATTCTGTACCGATCTGACTGCCGAGAACGCCGACATTTCTTTTGGAGGAGTCGGTACACCTAATGGTCGGACTACAGTTCTAGCGCGTTCGGGAATGGGTTATGAGATCTTTAATGAGGCTGTGGATAACGGATACATTGAATCCCGGGTGCTTGAGAAACAAGAAATGGAAAAGGTTCTTAATCTGTCGATGATGAAAAAGGTGCAGATGTACGGACTTAACAAAAGGAAATAACCTTAAATCTTTTTTTATTTAAAATAACATTAGAATTAAAACTCAATTTGATGCGATTTTGAAAACAATTATCATATATACATCACATCAAACTAATTCTCATTTTTAGAATTTATATTTGGTTTATAATTCCATATCAAGTTATAAGCCAGCATAACACGATTCTGTCTGCCATCATTGGAACGACATTTGAAAATATACGATATAAGCTAATAGTTTTTTATATGACCGGATTTTAATTATAATATACAAAGTTTATCAGGAGATTAAAGATGAGTGCGGAAGATGTCGTCGAGAAATTCGAAACAGATTTCAGAGAAGATGAAAAGACCGCTAAAAATTTTATTATATATCTAGAAAAAGAAACAGGCGAAGAAATAGAGAAACTCACAGGAAAATCATCCAGCATTGTTAGTGGCGTTGTTGGTAATATAATGGAGTGGTATGACTTCGCTCTCTATGGTTATATGGTTCCGATAATTTCTAAATTGTTTTTCCCGGGTCAGGATGCCATTGTTTCGATAATGGCTACTTTTGCAGTTTTTGCGGTTGGTTTTATAATGCGACCATTAGGTGGTGCTATATTCGGACATCTGGGAGATTTGAAAGGAAGAAAATTCACACTTTATCTATCTCTTATTATGATAGGGATAAGCACCTCCTTAATAGGCGTATTACCTGTTTATGCAAATGTTGGACTGCTGGCTCCTGCACTTTTGGTACTCTTGAGAATGATACAGGGTTTATCCGTGGGTGGTGAGTTCAGTTCATCGGTTACCTATCTGGTAGAAGAGGCACCTAACGGTTACAGAGGAGTATTTGGAAGTATAGCCAATATTGGAAGTATGGTCGGTATGTTATTGGGTTCAATAATTGCAACAGGGATCACATCAATACTATCGGAGCAAACACTTTATGCCTGGGGATGGAGATTGCCATTTTTCTTATCAGCTTTACTAGCTGTCTTTGGTATCTATTACACATCCAAACTTCCTGAATCACATATGTATCTAAGGAATAAAAGACATGAGGCAACCTTACCACTAAAAGAAGTAATGAAAAAAGGGAAACGCGAACTTGTAAGTGGTATTTTATTTAGTATGGGATATGCTGTTCTTTTCTATCTGCCTCTTGTATACATGCCTACATATCTTAATACTGTAGCAAAAATTGATATGAGCAAAACTCTCCAAATAACTACCCTGATCACATTTATTTTGGTATTTTTTATTCCACTTATGGCGATAATCTCTGACAGACTCATAAGGAGAAAAAAGCTTTTACTTGGAGCTTTTATAATAGCTCTCATTGTCACTATACCATTCTTCAGTCTTGTAATGACGAAAAACTACATACTGATCTTTGCAATAGAACTGATCTTTGGTTTAATAATAGCTGTGCCTCTTGGAATAGCACCTTCCATGTTTGTAGAACTATTTCCTACAAATTTCCGGCTGACTGCTTATTCTATAATCTATAATGTAGGTCTTGGCATTTTTGGCGGATCTGCCCCGATGATCTCTACATGGCTGATCAAAACATCCGGTAATAACCTGGCTCCAGCATATTATCTTTGTTTTGCTGTAGTCTTGGCAATTATAGGATTATATTTAATGAAAGATAGAAGTAGAGAACCTTTAAGGTGATAATTTAGCATAAATATCAGCAGAGAAGAAGAATTATGACGGGGCAGATGTGGTCAAGAAAGTTAAAATAATGGCTTCTGATGCCTTTGCACAAAAAACATACGAAATTGTACAAATGTTGAATAATAGATTGTAGAGTTAAAGCTCAAGTTGTTGTAAAAATCAATAACATTAGAAAAGAAGAATTGTGGTGGGCCCGATGAGATTCGAACTCATGACCCCCGCCGTGTAAAGGGGTTACTAGATGGCGTTTCCTGGGAACGTACCCCCGGATATCAAGGCCAAGAGCCACCGTATGCCACGGAGCCATTGCAAACTGTTTTGTTGAATGATTTATGGGTCCACCATCGAGAATCTTTCAAGGATTGGTTGAACGCTAAAGATGTTTCTAAGACAACAAAGAGAGATTACTATAACGCTCTTGAACGATTCTTTTCTACTGAATCTGTTCAGAAACCCCAGGACTTCAGGAAACTCAATCTGAGAGATAAAGAAGAACGTGGACTACGTAATTTACTGAACTACTTCGAAGATGAAGATGTAGATGATATCTGTGGATATATCATTCAGAAATGGAGACGTTACATCAAAATTAAGAAATCCAATGTCTTTGAAGTTTATGTTACTGATGAGGAGATACAGGAGGCTTATGAAAGTTATCCTGAAGATTTGAAACCTATCTATAAACTACTAATGTATTCAGGAAATCGTCTCTCCCATATTCACAAGATGCTAAAGACCTTTGATGAACGTAATATTGTTGTCGACGGAGAAGTAGCACATTACCCATCAGCTGCTTTCTCATCAGGAACTAAGAAGACTTTTCAGATATATTTTCCAGCTTCTTTCATTACTACAGTGAAAAGTATTGATACAGTCTATGGATATGACTATTACGCCAAGAGAATCAGGCATAATCGTGTATGTGCAAAGACTATTCGTAAATGGCATCTGAATTTGATGATAAAGGAAGGGGTTACTGAAAGTTTAGCTGATTTTATACAAGGTAGAGCACCTGCAACGGTGGGAAGTGCTCATTACTTGAATAAAGTTCAGCAATCGAAAGAGGAGTACAGGAGAATTGTGAAAAATTTAGGGTTTCCATAGTGCCGAATTTATTTTGATATTTATGAATACATTGCAATTTAGTAGACATACATTAAATCATTCAAAATTAATATATATAATAATGAAGTGTTGGATGTTATTACTCAACTTCATTTATGTACCGGTGATTATGGTAATAATAGGTGATTATCGTTTGAAAGACATGAAACCACATAAAAATGGTTGGTTTAGAAAGGCAGTTTTAGCCTCAAATTTACCAATAATGCTTTCTACATACAATGTTGAAACCATTCTAAATAAAAGTAGATCATTCACGTGTTATTCACCGATAGAGTATGATATTTTGTTTTGTTCATTTGCCATTTGCGGAACAGGAAATAATGACGAAATTACAGATGAACAGTTCAAGTCCATTATGAAAGAATGTTTAAAAATTTTGGAATCGAAACCTAATTATTTATTTCCTTTAAACCGTTTTGGTATTGAGCAGGGTATTAGACCCTATTGGTTTTCAATTCCAATATATATTGAATTATTAAAACCATTTAACAATGAGATTAACTCGATTTTTGGAGTTAAAATTGAAGAAATATTTTATTTTATCTCTAATGTAGCCTCTAAAAGCTATAATACTAAAGAAGCTTATTTTGATATTTATATATATCCAGGATTAATATCTTTAAAAGAGGATTTGACAATAGAACCATCAGCTATTAATTCTTTGGAAGATACATGGAATAAATTGTTTATAGAGTTGGAAAATAATGTCCTAATTCCACTCCGTTCTAGATTTCCTGAAACCATTTATGCATATGTATGCGAAAAACTAGAATCATCATTTAGTACTTTTGGTACTGAAAAAGGACAGTCTCTTGAATCATTGGTTGAGAGAGAGTTAAAGCAATTTATGCCTCGTTCTGATTTTTATTGGAAATATTATATTGGAAATAAAAAACATGAAAAGGATTTGCTTATTCTATATAAAAAAATAGGTTTTTGCATTGAATGCAAATCAGTTAAGATGAATAAAGCATCGTTTGATTGGAATATAGCAAAATTATCCAGTAATATTGAAAAAAATGTTTCTAAAGCGCTTCGCCAAATTAATAGACCTTTAAACTTATTGCTTGAAGGAGGAATTATTAAACACAAGGAAACAAAATACAAAATAAAATCTAAAGATTACTATCATGGTTTTATTGTAACTGATCAAATTTATAGCCCACTAATCCGCGCTTCATTTGATCATGTGAGCAGGTCTAAGTCACATAGTACTAACGAACTATGGCATGGAAAAGACATTTGGGTTGGTTCAATTATAGATTTCATATTTTTACTAAAAGTTACTAAAACTCCTTCTATATTGTTTGATTATCTTTCAAACTTCAGGTCATTCGAACATTTTAAACACAATGATGAGCCAGAATCATGGATGCTTTATCGTGGAAATTTATTTAATCCTTCAACTTTTAACATTGAAAGGGAATATAAATTTAATGTTATAGTTAAAGATGAGTTTGAATGGGATAAATTTAGAAATAATGAAGAGGAGTATTGTAAACCAATATGGCTAAACGGAAAATTTGATTTGATTTACAAATACGATAAAGCGGGACTTTTTTCAAATTCAAGCAATGTTATTAATCAACTCCGAAGTAATGTTTCAAAACATCCTAAATAAAGTACATATGATATAGTTCTATGCCACACCAAAAGAATATATTAATTATTGATTGTTTAAATTAATTCATGGAAACAAATAGAAACGAACTGACAGAATATGTATATTCCTTATATGATAGAGGATTAATGAGTGATTATTCAAATAATCATTTTTTAATCAAGGCCATGAAAGGGGAATTAACTTACCTTTACTTTCAAAATAATCCATATTTAGGAAATCGAATTATTACAAATATTAGCGGTATGGATTTTTCAAGTACATTTATATGTAATTTCTCAATCAAAATGCATTATCTTTCATCTATTTTTGTCAATAAAGATAAATTTGAAGATTTTATAAAAAATCAATTAGCTGCTGGAAAAGAGAATTATTCAGAAGATCAATTCTTCCAAGCAATTTCTGAAATTAACGTTCTTCAATACTTATCCTTGTATTCTGGAAAATTGAAGGAAGCATTCTATGAACCAGAATTATGTGATGATACAAATCCAGAAGCAAGATTTCATTTTGAAAATGGAATGATTTTTGATATCGAAGTCAAAACAGCAAATTTTGGTGAAGTACTTGAAGATAAAATCAAAAGAAGTCAGGATAAAGATTTTTTAATAAAACTCAACTTTGTAATGTCAGAAGAATCTAAACAATCCTTAAAAGAATACTGTGATGAAAAAAATATTGAACTTTTTTTTCCTCGCGTCTTGAAGTTAAAAGATTTCATCGAAAGTGCTGGAAAAAAATTCGAAGAAATAACAGACGAAAAACATTTCAATTTATTGTTTATTAATTGGACATATATAGATTACATGGAATGGAGATTGAACGAACCAACATTCCTATTAACAAATCCAATTAGTGCTCTACTATATAATGAAAACGTACAAGAAATAATTGGAATAGACAAAAAATCATTGGATAAAATTTCTGCTATTGTACTATACAGGGATAATATTGATACCCTTTTATCACAAGATTTTAGATACCATTTTGCTCACCAAACTTTCAAATTAATATTAAATGAAAATCTAAAATCGATTAATAATTTCAGCCTACTTTGTAAAGCATTGGGCATGAATCCATACGATGCAGAAAGCGAAGCTATATCTTATGCAGAATGTGTAAAGTGTGGAGCCAGCACTGATAATCAAAATGCAAATAATGCTCTTGAATTTGCTTTAAAGTTATGGCAAAAGAACTCATAAAAAACATTAAATGTTGGATAATATCAATGATTGTTCCTTATTAAGAATAATATCCAAAAGAAAAGGTACCGCCTCTTTCAGGCGAAGTTTAAACTTATTAAGTTCGAAGAAATAATAACTTCATCAAAACAACCAAAGCATTCAAGGAGATTCTGATTCATAATTATGATTCTAGTTTACCTGAACCACTTAATATAAATGATGAGAAACAGGTAAAATGATTTTATTAAACAAAATGACTCCTGAACTCTGCTGAAAATGACTCTCCATTTGACAAAATAATTTTTTTAGAATTAGGATCATACACTGCATTTTCAGGAACGATGATTTCTCCACTTGAACTGCTTTTAAAATATTTGCGAGCCACATCCAAATCCACTAAAATAACTCCTTCAGGCATTTCTATAACTATTTGTGGTTTATGTATGGAAATATTTGTTATAGATGATCGCAGTTTAAGAATCTTCAAGTCTTCATTTGGAATTTTTTCCCCAATAAAATCAAATACGCATTTTTTCAGTAGGATGTAGTCATCGTATTGAATTTCAAATTTTGTACCAATTTCTATTTCCTCAGGCAAATCAATTATTGGTTTAGTACCGAATCTTTTAATTGTATTTTCATATCGAGATTTAGTCATCTCATTTACAACGCCACCATTGTGACTTTGTTGATTTCTCATAATCCAAATAAGAAAAACAGTAAAATCAGATGGATTTGAAAATTCGTAATTTTCTTCTTTGCCAGCTCCATTTATTGTAGTGGGGCACTCTGTAGTGAATGTATCTAATGCATTCATTAGGTTTAATGTAAAATTAGAGTAATTGTTAGTGCCTCTTTTTTTTCTCAAGCCGTCTGCATCTTGAGCTTTGGCTACTTCATCCATTGCAGCTGCAGTACTCTTAAAGTTCTCCGGAGCTTTTAATTCAAGTTCTACCCAAAGATTATCCCATTCATTTCTGATTGTATGAGGATGTTTAAAGTGTTTGTTCTTTTTTTGAGACATATAATTCTAAACTCTTTGAATCTAATACCTATTTTGAACCTTACAAATAATTTGCAAAGTATTTGATAGTATTAACACTACGCAATTATATTTAAATATATATAGCATGTCATGCAAATACGAAGAAAATACTAATTTGATCGTTCATGTTGTTAACTTAATCACTTGGAGACTTCAATTTGGAAAATGAAGACAAGATAAAGAAGCTAAATGATTCATTTCATAGAAATTCGGGCCAAATATTAGGAATGGCATTACATATAGAAACGCAATTGGACCACTTTATAGCGAATTACTTCTCAAATCCTCAAAACTACAGAACTCTTATTTTCAAGGATTTAATTATACTTGACATGTCATTTGGGAGAAAAATAAGGATTTTTATAGAAATTTGTAAGAAAGAACAAATAAATAAAAAATGGCTAAATGAGATTAAAGAGACCATTGAGTTTGTACAAAGAATAAGAAACAGAGTGGCACATGATCAAGCAACTTTTTATCAGCAAGAAGAGAAAATTGTACTCCAAAAGAAAAAAAGTGTTACAAATAAGGAAGATGAATTAGAAATTACAGATACTTTAGTTGATGAAGTCGATAAAAAGCGATTATTTTGTTTACAAGAAATCAGCAAAGTTGCCATTAAGATATCTGAACTTAAAAAAGAGGATTCTGATTGGTAATTAAGAGGTTTATAGTAATTTTAAAATTTCATGATGAATTACACAAACAAAAAGTGAATTGTTGGATATAAATAAGAAGTTCTAAATAAATTGTCAAGTTGAATTCCTTTTTTCAATATAGTCTAATTGTTTTCGGGGTAATTTATTGTATACTTTTTCATGGACACTAGAAGACATCGTATATTCTACAATTCGATTAACTAAGTGGAATAAATCTTGAGCCATTTCCAAATCGTCTCTTAAATCCATTGTTCCAGGATGAACAGATTCGTTTCCTATAACTCTTACACAATCAAGCGATTGTTGAATATCTTTGGGAATTCCGCTGTCGACTAGTGTTTTGATGTCGTTATTTATGTTTTTTCCAGATCCTCCAATGTATGGCATTAGTTTCTGAATAGATAATCTTAACAAAGCACAAGCTGAACGAGGAGAGATTTCTAAAACCCTTCTTGCCTCTTCAAATTCTGCTTTTACGTCTTCAGGCATTTGAGATGTTGGTAAAGGAGCGGAAGAAGAAATAGGATATACCATTTTCATCTTAATCCATAATGAGTGTTCTAAACATCTTTGACAAACACATATTTTAGTATCTTGAATATTGAACTTCCCTTTTCTCTCGAGAAGAGTAAATATGAAAGATGATTTGCATAATTCATCAGCATATATAAAAGACCACTTCTGATGTGCAAAGACACCACAGTGTGGGCAATTAAAAGCATCTTTTTTATACTCAGGTACACAATTATTCATCAAGAATCTCCTGCTTATATTTCTGATAAATCTATAAGAATGGGCATTATTTCCTTCCCTTAGATCCGTTTCCATTTGCTGAGTTCATTTTTGTCAACTAAGATATCACTTCAATATTAAATTATGGTGATATTCTAAGTCTTATATCCCTATAAGAACATGCTATTTACCTAAAGAGACACTACTTACAAAGTTATAAACAGTACAATTCATTTTGATAAATATAATGTCCAATAAAATAGAATATTTCATACTTTTGTGACATGTATGTCTATCTTTATCACATTACTGTATATTATAGTTGGGAATAAACATATACTCTGCGTAAATATCAATCACATCCCTTACTAAATCGGACCGATAAGTCAAAAAATCTAAAAACATTTCACTGCTTTTCATTTCTTCTATGCGGAAATCTCCATCATTATATTCTAATCTATGTATGTCAATTGTATCTGGCTTTATTTCAGTTAGACTGGTTTCGTAACTTAAACCAAGAATCTTCATAATTTTTGAATCCAATAATCCGATAGTACCGAACTGTTTTTGCATGAAAATATTAAATGCATCACCTTCAAAGAAAATATCGACTATTTGTTTCAGTTGTACATTATTCTTAGTCCACGAAATAAATCCATTATAGACTTGAATAGAATTGACGTCTAAGTTCTCGACAATTATTTCATATGCAGGTATAGAGTCTTTATTTTGAGAACAAGCAAATATTGATTCTAATATGCTATCAGGATTAAACACATTAATTGATACTGTGAATTTGTTTATTTTTGTTAACCTGCTAAATATCGTAGAAATATGTTTTTTCCAAACCTCATTAAAGCATAGGCAATTAAGTGAATCTTTTTTAATTTCAAGTATTTTGGCTTTGT
The DNA here is from genome assembly GCF_900100715.1 of Methanolobus vulcani. Taxonomy (GTDB): domain Archaea; phylum Halobacteriota; class Methanosarcinia; order Methanosarcinales; family Methanosarcinaceae; genus Methanolobus; species Methanolobus vulcani. The sequence continues at coordinate 75,381 of NZ_FNCA01000005.1, forward strand.
TTTTTGAATTAGCATAATTATAATAACACAATTGATTGCTGCCATTAAAACCCAAGATCTCATAGAGTAAAGTTGAATCATTTAGTCTTTGATCATTTTCAAAAAAGCCATTTCTAATAATACCTAATACTTCATAGTTCTGATTCAACTTGTACATTAGTTTCTCTGGATAGCTATTATCCAGTGAATCATATTCGATTGCATCTTTTCCATAAATAAATTCACCTAAAACTAAAGATTCCAGCTCATATAGGTAAGATTCCTCATCATCAAATTCCACTGATTGATTGAGTATTTCATTTATTTCATCATGATTAACACAATTATTTTTTTTTTCAGTACATATTCTCTTTAAACAGTTTGTAAAATAATCTGTACTGTATTTTTGGATTATGAGATGTAATTCAAAAGGATCTATGTCGTTTTTTGGATTAAGAACTAATATTGCAAAATCACTAATTCCATATGAGGGGAGAAGGGATTTGATTTTTTTAATAGTTGGAGACACTAAATATCCATTTTGATAATAAAAACATGTGTGATTCCGTGAAAATTCTCTAATCCATTCTTCAGGTATTATTTCGATTGATTCTATTTTCGTAGGGAAATAATTAGAATCAACTTCTAGTTTGTACCCTTCAATATTGTATATTGATTCTCTCACATATTCAGAAAAAGGAACCAATAGTTCGGCCCACTCTGTAGAAACAACAATTATACGCAATTCACTTTGCTTGATTTTTAAATTTTGCCTTAAAAGCCCTGCGTATTTCAAAATTTCATTTAAAGTTTCTCTTGATGAATGATTTGATCGTTTAATTTCTATGATTACATAATTATTCTCAGAATCAGTAGCCAGAATGTCGATGAAACCATTTGATCCATACTTATTTTTTAGATAATATTCTTCTTCAGCTAATGTTAAATCACTATCTATGAATGATAAATTTTTAGCTAAATTTTCTCGTATAATATCTTCATTTCGTTTCATTCCCTCTAACTAAATTTTTATTACATATATATTTAATTATAAATGATTCACAGGTTAAGGTTCTAATACGAATGACAAGCTAGTAATTTATAGTATATGGCAAAAAGATGTCTACAGATATATACCAACTATTTTACTAATTGATGATGCAGGGAAATCATAAATTATATCGGAGCCCAATATTTCTTGAAGTTCTCAGCTTGCTCAAAGATTTCCTCATAAATCTCATCCCTATCTATAAGAGGATAGTTATTTTCTGCTAATAGAGTGATTCGATCAACTTTATAGAATTAAGAGGGGGATTAAACATATTGTGTGATGTTTTTGGAGATTTAATTTCACTTAAGCAGGATTAAGTAATACTGTGAACAACAAGTTTAAACGTTTAGATCATTAATTATTACTACTGTTGAACCCGCCTCAAATAGGCGTTATTTGAGAAGGAATCAATGGAATTATTGGACTAATATGCAAGTATTTAAGCAATTTCCCGTAGTAGCAAATAATCACAATTTCTAAAGCAGAATACACGCCCTTTAATAGTAAACTGATAGTAAATGCCAATGTGCAGCGTGTTCTACATCCGACGGGGACAAGATTTCTGGATTAGTTATAAAAAATGATGGTTCACCTGCCGGTGTTCTACTTAAGGATGAAACAAAGCATTGTTCACACAATATCTCTTAAAATGATATCATCGATTTTTACTTTTATACAGATATAGTATCATCATCTTGAACCATTATTTCAGCTTGCTCTGGAATATTTTTTATTACTTGTTTTAATGTCATAAGATTACGCCTGTTTTTCAGTAGCTTTTACAACAAAGTATGAATCACATGATTACTTATATTATTCATTCTTGGATTTCTACTAAAAATCTAGATGGACGTTGCAATCTTTCATCACCCCATGGCATAACTCTTTTTTTCGGATAAGTGATATATAACCATCTTTTTGCTCTAGTAATAGCTACAAATGCATTGTTGCGCTCTTCTTCTATTTCTCTTTGTGTATTAGCTCTATAATCAGGAAAAACACCATCACACATCCCCATGAGAAATACTATATCTTTCTCAAGGCCTTTCATGGTGTGAACAGTACTTAATGTTATGCCATTTTCATTAACATCCTTTGCAATCTGTCCTAATGCTATAGCGTTCCGAAATGCAGATAGTGAATCTCCAGTTCCTTTGCGTTTAAATCTTATCCAACTTTCACTAAACTCATTCAATTCATCCAAGCTACGTTTAAGTTCTTCCGCAGGGTTTTCAACGGAGGTATCTTCATTTATAGGAAGGGAATCGGCAAGTTCCTTTAACTTTCGCTCAAAGTCTCGAACGAACTTTGGAATATTGGGATTTGAGACATCCCATTCATTTACCGATCTAAGTATTGTTGAATACAAATCAGAGTTATTCTGATCTATAGTAGAAATTTGCTGTGCCCAAGTGTTAAGCAAGTCATCCTGTCCCCATTTAGTAGGTGGATTTAAGTTAAGCAAATTGCATAATTTTTTACCATTTACCCAGTCTTTTGAATTCAATTTAATACGAATTGCATGATCTAGTATTTTTCCAAACAAAGATTCAGGCTCCTGATTTCTCTCTCCTTTCCGTATTGAATAGATTATTCCATTGTTCGTAAGAGCCTGCTCGATTCTTGAAAAAATAAACCGATTTCTTGCGATGATAACCATCTTGTCAAGTGTAATTTCACCTTCAATATCGCTATCCATCCTTAAATGCAACAAATTTTTTATTTCTTCAACAATCCAATTAGCTTCAGCATTTTCGTCGTCTAGTGCTTTTATAATTAGCTGACCTTTCAGAGCATATTCATGCCCTACCTGTGATTGTGGCTTTAGTTTATTTGCAGCACTTATTACCGCTTCAGAACTTCTATAATTTTTATTCAGCTTGAACTTGATAGGAGAAAAATCATTGTCAAATTGCTTACATAAGTATTGAATGGATGAGCCGTTAAACCCGTATATCATTTGATCGGGATCACCAACTATCAAAACACTCTTTATCGTTTCACCGCACAGAGCCTTTATGAATTCATATTGGGCTCGATTTAAATCTTGTCCCTCATCAACACAAACATGCTTATATTTAGCTCTATAAACGTTTCCTATCCATTCATGTGTGAGTAATATCTGGTGAGCATAAACCAATATGTCATCGTAATCTATGCCACCACTATTGAGTAAAGCATTTTGATAATCCTGATACATTTCCCATAGCACTAAATTCTCAGAATGACTACTTACAATATCCTCTTCAGTAAGCAAATCGCGTTTGATTAGAGAAAACTCATTCATGTATCTTTGAAGATTTTTTTCACGATTACGTTGTTCTCTTGAATTATCTACGTTTAAGTATTCATCGATATCAATGCCTTCCTCTCGTAATGACTGCATAAAGACTTCCATGCGATCTTCATCTTTTTCATAGATTTGTAGTTCACTTGGCAATCCAATAGTATGTCCATATTGTTCCAAGACTCTTTGAGCAACAGAATGTATTGTTGCAATCCAAACCCTTTCTTCAATATTTTCGCAGTTTTCTAGTCTGTACTGCATTTCTTCAGCAGCTTTGTTAGTAAAAGTGAGGGCAATTATTCCTTCTTTTTTTGTTGATTTGAGGATATGTCTAATACGTTCAGTTAAAACCCTAGTTTTTCCCGAACCTGCAGAAGCTAAAATTCTCATTGGTTGACCAATCGGTGCATTTACTATTTCATTTTGCTCCGGTGAAAGACTTATCATTGTGATATCCACCCCTTAATCTGTTCAAATGCTTCTTGTACAGCTTGTGGAACTAATTCTTCTTTAGATTTATTATTTGGGTTTCTTGCAATCACATCTGCAAGAAAACCTGCATATGATGCCTTTGATTTCCTCATTTTATTCAGAATATCCGAATCAGTGAAACTGTTAATTTCCATTTTCTTCGCTTCAATAAAAGAAGAATTGTCAGTCCCTCGTGTTTCCGTCAACACAAGTGCTTCGATTATTTCAGCTCGTAATCCCTGCACATTAAGTAATTCAGCTTCAATATCATTACCACTTCTTAGATAGCTCACACTAAAAATATCGGGTTCAAGTGTCAGGCATGTACGTGTTTTGATTTTGGATATTTGAGCTTCAATATCTGTCTTTGTCCGGCCATCATTATCACTGACAATAAAAACAGGAATACCAAAGCTGCAGGCCATTTTGATAAAAGGAGTATAATTTTTCCCTGCAACACTTATGCAATTAACACCTACAGAAAATGGTTTATATCCACACCAAGTTTCAAACATTGCTGGAATCAACTGTTCTTCGGTGACACCTTCCACAAGTATGACTGCTTTTGCAAATAATAGTTCACCTCGGAAACGCATTATTTCCCTCTGAAGAATATTAATGTCTTCGTTATCCAGACCATCCATCATTGAACTCACTTCGACATTTGAAACGCATTTAACCATTCGTCTTAAATTATAAATATTGGCCATTGCTGCTAGATACGGAGAATGACTGCTGATAATTACCTGTCCATTAGTCTCAAGTAACTGACGATATAAAGTGCGTTGTGCATTGGGGTGCAAATGTGATTCAGGCTCTTCTGCGGCCAATATTGGAAAAAAAGGTTCTGCCTCTTTCTCGTGATTTTCAGCTCGTAATTCTGAAAATGCCATTACAGTTAGCATCGATGCCCAACTCCGAGTACCCATTCCGTGATATTCCATTGAAAAAGAATGTGCATCTGTATCTCCAAAATGAACACTGAAACGTTTGGAAAGGTCACGAACTTTTTTGGGGAATGGTGTTAATTCTGTATGACCATTTCCCTCAAATGAATTGTTTAGTTTATTTAGGTGATTTTTTAGTACTTTAAGTTGTTCGCTTTTATCAGTTGCTTTTTTATTGATTTCGGCTAACATTTCCTCTAGTTTTTTAATGTCATCATCATCATACTCGACACTCGATAAAACCCGGCCAATAAACGATGATTTTTCTTTAAGTTCATTATGAATATCCCGTTGTGCTTCGATAGAAATAAATGGAATAGCTTCTAAACGTCCAGTAATCTTACGATTCCTAATGACGGTTTCTTCTTTCCACTTGTTAAATTCTGGCCATTTCTGTAAAGAATATCTTTCAATAAAGTATCCACCTTTTATTTTATCATGACCCACAACTGATCTAATTGCAACAAATTGATTTCCATCTGCTTCAGACTGAATTTTATCTCCGAATTCGCCTAACCATTCATCTGAAAAATTGCCTATGCGCTTACCTAAGGAATCTGCTGCTATAATACGAAGATCAACAATTATTTCATCCCACTGTTCTCCGTTCTCCTCAATATGGAAATCATCATCTGTTAAAAAGCGTAAATAGTCCCCGAGAGCAAGTTGAAGAGCTTTAATAACTGAAGTTTTCCCAGAATTATTGGCACCAATTAGCAAAGTAAACTTGGGTAATGAAATCTCAACATTTGATAGCCCACGAAATCCGGAAATTCTAACAAAATCAATTCGAATACTCATTTTGCTCACATCATAGTTCTGAATTATAGTGATGGCGGAAGTGCAATCCCTAATTTATTGATAGACTTTAAATGGAAACTCTGCAATATAATTCAATCGCTTCATATGAATTTTAAATTTAGTGTATACATTTAAAATGAAGTTGATAACTTTCAAAGCTTGTTTTACTTGGCAATAGATAGGTTAATAGTTAAAGCATAATAGGCTCAGCAGTGGATGGGTGTCCATCATGATATTAGTTACATGATACTAAGTAACTATTAGAGTGATGCCTGGTCTCCGTTAGTTGCCAACTTTATTTTGTAGCATGTCATGTTATAAAATTACCTGACAGTAGCATGACGGTACGACAATATTTAAAAATATATAAGTATAATACCATTTATTTCTATTGTTAAGAAATTAGGAAACATTAATCAAATTTTGTTTATTAAATGATGTAGGGTAAACAAATGGAATATCAAGATATCAAGCGCCTTAAAGATAATCATCCCTCCCTCAAATTACTTAATGCTGATAATAGTCCATTGATAATCAGTTTTCTTTATCGCAAATTCAAAGAGAACAATGTTTCTACTGTACCAAAAAATAAATTAGAATCGAGTCTTTCAGATTATTTATACTCCTTAAAAGAAGATGGAATAGGGGCATATCCTAGAACACCATCTGAATACTTAGATGATTGGACTAATGCTGATTTTTTGAGAGCATATTATTCTTCAGATGATGAAGTTAATTATGACCTTACTCACCACACCGAAAAAGCACTTGAATGGATTAAAAGCCTGTTAGAAGCACGAAAATTTGTAGGGACGGAATCACGCCTCCTGAAAATAATAAGCACACTAAAGGAGATTGCTTACGAAAACACGGATGATCCTACGGAAATTTTAGAGGAGCTAGAGAAACAAAAACGCGCAATTGAAGTCAAAATCGATATGGTCAAAGCAGGTGCCAATGAGAAATTAACTGAAACACAAATAAAAGAACGTTATCTTGAAACATGTGATACTATAAACAAGATGTTAGCTGATTTTAGGGAGATCGAATATAACTTCCGCAAGCTTGACATGGACACAAGAAAGAAGCTGATAGAAGATGACGTTAAAAAAGATGAGCTACTTGATGATATTTTCTACACAAAAGACCATCTCCGTAATAGCGATCAGGGGCAAAGTCTTGATGCATTCTGGAAGCTTCTCCTCTCTCCAACTCAACTCGATGAACTCGATAAGCTGATTGGGATGACATTAAACCTTCGAGAGATACAGGACATTAAAGGACAGGACGATACTCTCGAAGAAATGAAGATACGTCTTATTGAAGCAGGTGACAAAGTAAACAAGGTCAACAGATCACTTGCAGAGCAACTAAGCAGGTTCCTTGATGAAAGATCATACCTAGAAAACAAGAGAATAATTGCTCTAATTAAAGAAATCAAATCGACCGCAATTCGCCTTAAAGACAATCCTCCCTCTGAAAATGACTTTATAACAATTGAAGGAAAGCCTGAAATTGAAATGGTAATGGAAAGACCTTTGTGGAGAGCTCCCTCGGTTACAAAACTGCGTAAGAACGAGATGAAAGCCGGGTCTTCAGATGAAGTAAACCCATCTGCTCTTTTTGACAAGCTTAGAATCAACCGAAGAGAACTCAAAGCAAATATTGAAGAGTTTCTGGATTCTGATTCACAGGTATCTCTGAAAACAATATTGGAAAAATATCCAATTACAAAAGGTGTCCTTGAATTTTTGGTTTATGCGGACATAGCATCTAAAAGTGAAAAGACAATTGAAAACAAAGATGTGAAGGATAGAATTCCCATCTCGAATATGATAACTGGTAAGCAGCACGAAATTGAAGTATTCCAAATAATCTTTTGCAGGAATTAAACATGACAGAAAATGATACTTATCTCCCCTATGCTGCAGTATTAATTAAGTTACTTAAAGGTAATCTGTTTGATAGTGATGTTCAGACATGGAACAATCTCATTCAATACAAACAAGCAATACAGAATTATTTTTCAAGTATTGGACTTGAGTTATTCGTTCATGAGAATGATGGCTATGCCTTTTTAAGACAAAAAGATTTTGAGGAGCAAACAGACCAGTCTCTGCCTAGCCTAGTAAGTAAAAAGCAACTAACTTTCCATGTCACAACGCTTTGTGTGCTTCTTGTAGAAAGGTTGTACGAAGATCAAAATACAAAAGGTAATGATTCTCCTTATCTTACTATAGATAGAAAGTCCATCTACAATTTAATGGAGCCTTTTATGGCGGATACTTCCAACGAGGCTAGAACCAAAAAGAAAATTGATTCATTTATCGATAAAGTAAAAGATTATGGATTTCTAAGACCACTAAAGTCAGATGAGAACACTTTTGAGGTCAGGAGAATACTTTGTGCCAAGATTCCAAATGAAAAGCTCCATGAAATCAAGGAAAAGTTAGTTGAATATTCTACGAAAGAAGAGGAGATAGAAGATGGCACAGAACTCATTGATTGATTTTTCAGATGATGATCATGTGAAAGGTTTCCGTCTTGACCGTTTGGAGGTCTACAATTGGGGAACTTTTGATCAGAGTGTCTGGATGATTGAACCACATGGTTTCAATTCGTTAATGACGGGCGATATTGGATCTGGAAAATCAACACTAGTTGATGCTATAACAACTTTATTGGTTCCTCCTAAGAAAATAACATTTAACAAAGCAGCAGGTGCTGAAAGAAAAGAAAGGACTCTTCTATCTTATGTACTTGGAAGCCATAAAAATGAAAGTGATGGAAATAATAATTCCAGGCCAGTCAACCTGCGTGATGATAAAGATTATTCTGTGATACTTTGTTATTTTTTTAATCGCGGACATAATATAGGTATGACCTTGGCACAGATTTTGTGGGTGAATGCTGATAAAGTGAATAGGCTTTTTGTAACTTCCACAGAAAATCTCAACATATTGGATCATTTCTCACCTAATGAGGAGGGTACAGATATTGATTCCCTTAAAAGACAAATTAAAAGCATCCCAAATGCTTCTGTTTTTGATACATACATTGAGTATAGCAACTCATTCCGACCATATTTAGGAATTCGCTCCGATAAAGTGCTTGAACTATTCTTCCAAACAGTTTCGATGAAATCCATTGATAAATTGACCGTCTTTATGAGAAATCATATGCTGGAGAAAGTGGATTTCAAGAATGAAATAACGGAAATGATAAGTAGTTATGACAATCTCACAAGAGCTTATGAATCTGTTCAGAGAGCTAAGGAGCAGCTTAATTTGCTTGATCCTATGATGAATAATATCTCCAAATATGAAGAAGTAACAATAGAAATAGAACGATTATATGATTGCTTAAAGTACCTGCCTTACTACTTCTCAGAGAGAAAACATGCTCTACTCATTGAAGAGATAGAGTTTTGTGAAAATACTCTTGCTGAACTAAAAAAACAAATAGCTTCTAAAAAGACAGCATTAGGTCTGTTAAGGGAGAAAGAGATAGACATCTCAATAGCCATTAGCAAGGATAAAGACGGACAAAGAATCCATGGAATAGAAAAAGAAATAGGCATACTTGAACAAGAAAAAGAAGTAAAATTTTCGAAACAGAAACGATATTCCGACCTATGCAAATCAGTTGAAATAAAAGCCGCAGACAATGAACAAAGCTTTAAAAGGTCAATAAGTGATGCCAAAGAAAAACTTATACAAATCGAGCATCAAGTAGACAAAAATGGAGATGAAAGAGATGAATCCCTCTTATCTAAAAGCAGATTAGAGGCAAGTTACAACGAATATAGGGAGGAATTTGAGTCTTTAAACCAGAGGAAAACAAAGATACCATCCAGCAGTCTTGATATTCGTAACAATATAGTTGTTAATTGTGCTTTGGAAGATATAGAATTACCTTTTGTAGGAGAACTAATTACGATAAATCCTAATGAAAGAGAATGGGAAGGATCCTTAGAAAGACTTCTTCATAATTTTGGTTTGAGTCTACTTGTCCCTGAAGAGCACTATAGAACAATAAGTCAGTATGTCAATCAGACTGACCTTAGAGGACGACTTGTTTATTTTAAAGTACCTAGCACATCACCATTTTCATCGGACAATGAAATCCGTGAGAATACAATAATCAATAAACTGGAGATTAAAGAAGATTCCAAGTTCTACAACTGGATACGCAGTGAACTTATTACAAGATTCGATTTTGTGTGCTGTGAGACGATTGAGCAGTTCCAGAAAGAAAAGAGGGCAATCACCAATAAAGGCCAAATAAAAGGTAGTAGGGGCAAACATGAAAAAGATGATAGGAATCAACTTTATGATCGAAAAAGGTTCGTTCTTGGATGGGATAACAAGGAGAAGATAGCAACAATCAAAGAACAAATGGACTCCCTGCATCAACAATTCGAGGAATGTGCCAAGGATTTGGAAAGGTTCAAGACAAGAGGAAAAGAACTTGAGACGCAAAAAGGGAATCTGTACAATCTTTTGGAGATTAAAGACTTTGAAATGATTAATTGGCAAAAGATCGCTACAAGAATTCAAGATTATAAGAATGAGATAGCAGAACTCGAACAAAGTTCTAACCAATTGAAGACTCTAAAATCACAAAGATCTCAGATACAAGAACGAATTGCCATAGAAGAAGATGATCATAATAAACTTCAGGTTGATGAGGCCCTTACTATTGACCGAAAAACATTGGCATTAAATGAATTTGAAGAATGCAAGGTAACATTAAGTGAAAGTCCATTTAGTGCAAATAAAGAAAAACCTGACCTTTCTCCCCACCTGAAAACAGATGAATTCTCTATCACTACAATTGATCGTGAATTATCCGATACAGAGAAAAGCATCAATGGAAAGATAGCGAAAAAAATTACCAAAATACGAAGCCTGACTGAAGATCTAGCTGCACAGATGGCTTACTACAAAAAGACCTATCCTGAGGAGACGATTGAGCTTGGAGTTAATATGACAGCAATACCTGACTTTGTTGCTATCTACAAGAAATTGGATGAGGAGAATCTACCAAAGTATAAAGAGAAATTTGAAAAAGAATTGCATGAGCACACTACCCAGTCAATCATCACATTTAAAGGAAAACTAGAAAATGAAGTACAGAAAATTAAAAAGAATATAAAAATTATCAATCAATTTCTACATGAACTAGATTACAATCCTGGCACATACATTGAACTGCGAGCTGAAGAAGTCACTGACCTTATCATTAAAAGGTTCAGGAATGATTTAAAAGAATGTATATCGGATACCTTTGGTAGTGAAGATGTATATAGTGAAGAGAGATTCTATAAAGTCAAACACTTATTGGATCAATTTAAAACAGCTGATACCGTTGACAACAACTGGACCAATAAAGTTACTGATGTAAGGAACTGGTTAAATTTCTCAGCAGCTGAAAGGTTACTCAGCGATGGGAGTGAAAAAGAGTATTATAGTGATTCATCAGGGAAATCAGGTGGACAGAAGGAAAAACTGGCATATACTATCTTAGCATCTGCACTTGCATATCGATTCGGTCCTGCGGGGGATAAATCAGAATCCAATTCTTTCAGATTTGTTATTATTGATGAGGCTTTTGGACGTAGCTCGGATGAAAGTACTGAATATGGCCTTGAATTATTTAAAAAATTGAATCTTCAGCTTTTGTTAATTATTCCATTAAAAAACAGTATTGATGTAGCAATTGATTACGTTAATTATATTCATCTGATTTCTAATCGAGATGGGAATTACTCGATGATTAAAAACTTTACTATGAAGCAATATGAAGAAGACAAAGAAAAATATCAGATGGAAGTAGGGATATGATCATCCAACCTGATAAAATCAGATCAATAGCAACTAGCTGGTACAAGGATATACTGTCCTCTTCAGTATATGGAATACCGCAATTCCCAAGAAATGTCCGTTTCAGGAAAGTTAAATCAAATGAAACACAGGAGAATTTCTTCAAAATCAACACAGAAACTGATAAGCTAATAAATGGGTCAAAGGAAAAAAAAGGTTATGGGTATACAGTGGAACTTGCTCAGCGGAATGACCGAAGAATTGGTCCACAAAAATTTCCCGAAAAGATATACTTTGAAACACTTGACGATTATCTTAAATTTTTCAGGAAAGAAGCGCAATATGCTGAATTTATAGAAATCACACAAAGACTAAAACGAGAACTGCCTCATCTACTGCCTTGGGTAGAATCAAATCCAATGAAGGTAATCGATAATCTTGGCAAATGGGATGATATCATCAAAGTCTGCTATTTTTTTCTTGAAAATCCTATGCCTAATATTTTTATCCGCGAAATTCCTCTCGACATATCTACTAAATTCATCGAAGAGAACAAGGTCATTATCAAGTACTTACTAGACATTCTTATTGAAGATTATGTCAACAAGGATGAAACAGATTTTAACAAACATTTCAATCTAAAGAATAATGAGCCTCTAATAAGGCTTAAAATACTCGACCCTAAAATCGCACACGAATTTTTTAGTGGAGTTGATGATCTTAGCATCCCTCAAAGTCAGTTCAATCAACTAAATCTTCCATGCAAAAGAGCGTTTATTCTTGAAAATAAAACCAACTATACTAACATATTCAACTTCTTGACACTTCCTTCACTAGAAGGATCAATTGCTATATTTGGTAAAGGATTTGGTGTTGGCTTGCTAAAAGATGCGACATGGTTGTCAAATAAGCAAATCATTTATTGGGGTGATATTGATCCTCATGGTCTTCAAATATTGTCTCAGATAAGGGGATACTTCCCTCAAACACAATCATGTATGATGGATCTTAATACATTTACAGATTTTAGTTCTCTGTCTGTGATGGGTGCATGTACGGATGTAACTGAGATTGAACATTTAACACCTGATGAACATGAACTGTTCGATTATCTTAATAGCATGGAAGAATGCAATCGTTTAGAACAAGAAAAGATTCCTCATGAATATGCTTTGAAGATGATCTATGAAATTGTAAACATATAATTTTTAAGGGATTGATACCAGAATGGGAAACAAAACCCACACCACATGTGTAAAATCAAGCTAACTTGATTTGTTATATGGTTTAAACTGAAAATATAAGTCCTTACCTGACTAAGTGGTGCAGGTGTTGCAACTTCCCAAAAAGAAAATTTCTATTGCTCAAACTGGATTTTTGTTTTGATTAATTCTATATAAGTAATTCAAATTTGGATTATATCCAACTTTTACTGCTTAGTACCTGTTAAATGTTCTACCATCTTATGAAAAAGCAGAACTGTATTTAATACCTGTTTAAGTATAAGTTAGCCTTAGTTATCCTCATTATTTATTTTATCCATATACTATATCAATTTGCAAAATTTATGCTGATAACTTAGGGTTAAATAGTATCTAAGATAGCCCTAATTAGATAGTATCTGTGTACTAGATTAGAGAGTCACAGACTAGTTTGTAATTGTTTGGTTCAAATTGGACAAATTTTCTTACTTTGGAACATTTATATGATGTTCAACTAGATTTAACTGGTAATTGAACCATAATAACTTTTCAAATATTGCGTACCTTTAGAACTATATCAAGCATGAATGCTTAGAAGGTCTAGTAAAATGACCTTACTTCAGACTACATGTATACAACCTGTACCACCTAATACACCTTAAACAGTCTTAATACATTATACTACTACTGAACCACTTCATACGTCCTATAGACTTCTATTAAACTACTTAGACACTGCTAGCAGTACTGCTAAGTTAATACTAAGATATATACTATAGTAATACGTTGGTAGCAAAAACCGTTAAAAGAAGTTCTTTTATGAAAAAAAGCGTTTAAACCGCTTAGAATTCCACTGGAAACATTGGGTGCATTTCCACTGGAACTACTGGAGATTTGATTATAGATTCAAATAAGAATTAAATCATGATCATAACCCACTCATAGGTTTTTCAAAAAGTACTCTGTGGACTGCAAATTTTCGCTCAGATTTTAATGTTATACCCCTTACCCATACATAGATATGCCTGAAGTGTTGAAGATCCTCTAAAAAATAATATTGTATGCAAATTAGGAATAATTGGGAGTACTGAAATTTAGAGGGTTAGAAACTAATTTGAAAAACATTAATTGGTTTCATCCATGATTAGCTTTTAGGAATATCTATTTTTCTACATGAATTAACGAGAAAGGATGCCACATAAACAACACTATTGTTGGTTAAATTAAAATTAAAAACAAGTAAAATTGATTTATATATGGCAAGATGATTCAAATCTTGAAATCAGACACGGCATACTGATCTATTTATATTTTATAAAATAGTTAGAGATCTCCACTGCAGAGCTGATTACATTGACAACAAAAACAGAAATATCAAGAATTATCCGAAAGCATTGTAATGAGTGTTATGGACGGTCTCACAGTGTAGATGAATGCAGAGGTAGTCCTGTATGTTCACTACATAAATATCGCTTAGGGGTGTGTAGAGGGACTACAAAGACAGAACTATTGAAAACGATTAGACAGCATTGTCTTCTATGTGGAGGATCACCTAAAGAAGTATCCCACTGTTCATCTTTGGTGACACCAGCTGAAATAAAATGTGTATTACATCCTTTCCGATTTGGTAAAGATCCAAATCCAAATATCGGCAATCAAAAACGTGGAACCCACTTAAATGATTTTTACGGGAGAAATTGAAAATACTCCATTACGATTCTATGAATAGAAGGATGCAGCTATCGAATATTAGATGAATATGGGTGCGGCAACAGACATATTTCGACTCTACACTGGTTGTTTTTCCCAAAATTCCTACTTTTTTGTATCTTTTTCCTCCAATTGTGGATAAGAAATCAGATATATTGGACAAAACAGCAAAAATAAAGATAATATTGCAAAATACTTATATATGAAACCTTAATCGTTTTGACATATATATTATTGAAGAGATGTAATTCTAAATAATATCTTCTTTTTGACACTTTTACCACAATCTGTAGCTGAAAGTGTTTCGATTACATTTAATTTACCACGGAATGGTTAACAAATGAAAAGAGTATTTGAAAATATCGATGATTTTGGAACGATAGTAAAAATAAGAGCATTCGACCTGCAAGATTACAATATTGATGAGATATGTTTAAAGACAAAAAAAGGCCATCTTTTTGAATCGCTCTTCTATTATGGAAAATGGATGGATAGAGGGTATAGATCAAAGAAAGATGCACAAATCCACCTATATGAAATGCTGACAGTATACACCAGAGATATTTACCAGGTTGAGAGGATGTTTTCAAAATCTGCACTTTGCAGTGAAAAATGGAAAAAATGTTCTGCATATAGGGAAGAAATCAGGAATGCCGCACTTGAACGAACAAATCAAAAACTGAACGAACCAAGCTGGATTAACTGCAATTTTACTGAAGAGATTGTTTGGAGTTGAATCATTCTAGTAATAGAACTAGTTTGAAGTTGTTTCGCCTTGTAGTACTAGAGATGTTAAATATAAAATTCAATATCAGCACTTCTGAAGAGGTGCAGTGTTATTAGAATATGTTTTGAAATTAATATCTACATCCGCTTTTCAAGTTGTAGAATATTGAAATCTAATTATTAAATATAAGACTCAGTGCCATCAATAAAAAGAATCAATGCACTGGGAATGGAGTTTATTAGTATGTCTGAAGTAATTGAAAATAAAGAAATTTCCGTATCGTCTGAAGAACAAAGTATTTCTGCTCCAAAGGTGGAAATCGAAAATATTCCACAGGAATTAAAAGAACCACATCAATGGGTATTGTGGAAATCTGAGCAAAGTGAAAGTGGTAAACCTAAAAAGGTTCCATATTCTACCAGAGGCCACAAAGCAAGCCCTACAAATTCCAAAACATGGGATAGCTTTGATTCGGTAGTTTCAGTTTACGAAGAAAACCCAGGCAAATATGCTGGCATAGGCTTTGTCTTCTCAAAAAACGATTCTTTCGTTGGAATCGATTGGGATAATGTTAGGGATGCTTCATCCGACAAGTGGGACCAATCAATACTACTTGAAATTGGAAGATTAAACACATATTCGGAGATATCGCCCAGTGGTACAGGTGCACATGCAATTTTAATAGGTGAGTTGGACCCAAATGGCATGCATCGATCTGGAAATCGTGAAATCTATGAGGATGGTAGGTTCTTCACTTTTACTGGCAACGTTATTGAGGGAATGCCTCTTGAAATTAACGAAGACAGCAGGAGTCTTGAATTCATTCAGGAAAAGGTCGGCTATAAAACCACTCAGAGTTCTTCAGAGGAATTCTGGAATAACAACA
This sequence comes from Methanolobus vulcani, assembly GCF_900100715.1. Taxonomy (GTDB): domain Archaea; phylum Halobacteriota; class Methanosarcinia; order Methanosarcinales; family Methanosarcinaceae; genus Methanolobus; species Methanolobus vulcani. The sequence goes on from NZ_FNCA01000005.1 coordinate 91,267, forward strand.
CAAACGAAATCGATGAAATTATATCAAGATGCGAAAGTTCAGCAAGTAAAGCCAAATTTAAATCTTTATTCTATGATGGAAATCTGAAAGACTATAATGGTGACCATTCCCGTGCTGACATAGCACTTTGCGATATTTTGGCATACTACACTCAAGATGAAAAGTTAATAGACCACATCTTCAAGCAATCTGCATTATATAGGGAAAAATGGGACAGAGCTGACTACTCACATCGTACTATCAGAAATGCTATTGATTTCATTGATTCAAAGAGGAACTGGGAAGATTATAAGGCTCCACATGGATACAACATCAATGAAAGAGGTCTTTTCAAAAACAACTTTGAATCAGGGAATGGGCAGCGTATCTGTCGTACGCCTATAGTCATATCAGGAATAGGTGAAGATTTAGATAATGATGAATGTTGGTATCAGGTTACTTTTAAGGATCCTACTGGGAAAACTAAACAGGAATATATGAAACAGGATAAGCTGATGAAAAAATCAGGCGTTATGGAAATTTCTAATAGAGGAGTCTTAATTACTGAGAAAAAAGCGAATGATCTTTGTGAATACTTTGTGGATTCAATTGCAGAAATTGCTCCTAAACTTGAAAAGAAACCTTTTGTGCGAAATAATGGATGGAAACGTGATAATGAAGCATTTGCTATTGGTGAAAGGTTGCACACAAAAGATGAGGTAACTAAAGCAGTGCAAATAAATGCTAAAAAGACTGCTGGCCTAAATCCAAAAGGTAGCCTTGAAAATTGGATAGATGCTGTTAAAGGAGTAATCATTTTCCCTGACATCCGCTTGAAATGCTATACTGCTCTTTCAAGTCTCCTGTTAAGGGCAGTGAACGCTGATTCTTTCTTCCTGGACCACTCTGGCAACACAACTGCTGGAAAAAGCTTTGGGGTGCAGGTTGCTATAAGCATGCTTGGTGATCCAAAAGCTTTGAAACTGGCAGGAAACTCTACTGCAACCTACCTAGAAGGGCGTGCAACGATGTTCAATGATTTGCCCCTGTTTATCGATGAAACAAGTCTTGTAGATGCAGATCAGCTTTCAAGAGTTATTTACCAGATTACAAATGAAACTGGTAAAGGAAGAGGAAACACAGATGGTAGCATTCAAGATTTAAATGAATGGAAAACAGTAGGGATGTCTACAGGTGAAAAATCAATCGTAGATCATAATGGTTTTAGTGGACAAGAAGTGAGAGTTATCAAAATTCATGATGATTTACCATACATGAAAGAACAAGTGGACTACACAAAAAAGGTTCTCAAAAACAATTATGGTCATGTGATTGATTATTTTATTAGGAACATGTTTGAAAACATGGAGAATCTAGAACCAAAATATGAAGGATATATCAGCACTTTTACCACAGGAAAATCAAAAACTGCTGACCGATTGGCAAATTCATTTGCTGTAATAGCGGTTGCTGGTGAGTTGCTTGAAGAGGTATTCAAAGAGATTGGTATTGAACCAGTGGATAGTACAGAATTGGTTCAGCAGTATTTCAATAAATGTGTATTAGACAAACCAATTGAACTGTACGGCATTAAAGCACTGAGGATAGCAAATGACTGGATAGAATCTAACAGGTTCAACTTCATTGAGGATAACGATCAGGAATCATTTAGAGGCGATAAAATATACGGATGGGTGGACAGTAAAGGATACTTTGATATTATTCCATCTGAACTTGAAAAGGAATTGGTTCAACATGGAATCAAATATACCGACGTACGTGATGATTGGATAAAATGGAATGTTATGATTGTCAGCAAAGGCAGGAACGATTATAGGGCAAACCATACTGACGCTGCTGGTAAATCAAGCCGTCCTTCTGTCTGTAGAATCGATATTGAAAAAATACATCATCTGTTGGAGAACGGTTTGGAATAAATGTCACACTGTCACTATAGTCACAGTGGTTTTTTTTATTTAGTCGTTTATTATTTCATAAATTTGATACTACTAACCAAAATAATTACATAAACACTAACACTGTGACTATTGAGACAACTGTGACAAAAAACAAGTTAATTAGAATTCATTTCATCAAACACGGGAGTAACGATGTATCCATCATCCATGTTTCCAAAGACTTTACACTTCTCGGGGTGTGCCCAGTAATAAATAAGCAACATACGCACAGAAAACAGCATCCAGAATATCTTCATATTGCTTCAATTTTGATTTAGTCAGCTTTTCTACATCCACAGAAAGAAGATCAACTGGCAAATCTAAAGCGGGCTTTGCTTTGCTAAGCATCTGGAGATGCTTTTTATATTTTTTAAATCCTTCTATTCTCCTTTCACGTTCCCTTTTCTTATAATCGAGAATTTTATCTAGATTAAACAGGACAACAGTAGCAGGATGAGGATATACTTCAAAGAACTTTCTTGTATCTTCATAATGCTGGATACAAAAATCATGTTTGAAGTTGTGGTTTTCCAGACATTTACTTAGGTCGTTACCACGAACAGACCCATACATATTTAAAATATTTGTAATACTTGCAGGACGTGCGTTTGCATCATATTTCCAGAAGGTACTATTCAATTCTTTTTCAGCATTGCGCATTCCTTCTTCGTTTGGGACAACAAGTGGAATGTCTATTGCTATTAATGCATTATCTTCATGCACATTATTGTTGATGAATTCCAAGACATCTCCATTAGAAAAAACAGTACTTTTATTATAAAGTGTAGCTTTTTCGGAATCGCCTTTTATTATTGCGATACCTGAACCTTCTTTGGTGTTGTAGGACCATGCCAAGTCCACGCCTATAAAGTACATACAATTAAGATTAGATACATCTCATATAGTTTATACGTTCAGTATAATTAATTAGAGACTGCTAGTAGTATTTATCAAGTTACCAACTAATAAGAAAACGCTAAGTATGTACCCTGTATAATTGCCAGGGTGCCTCTTTATATTAAAAATCATTTTTAGTTTTATAGGGGGTAATAGCACAAAAATCAGTTTCAAGGTAACTATAGGAAGAAAATATGCCATTCAAGCACATATAACTACCATACCTGCACCACCATAATGCGTTCTTGCAATATTTTGGCAAATAGTTATTCTATCTCTTTCATTAGATTACTACAAACATCTACAACAGCTTGCTTGTATTCTTAAAATCATTGAAGGTTTTGGCATATTCTGAGGAAACCACATTATATTCCCCTTTGTCATCGATATCAATGAAAAGATGTGAGTCATCAAAGCCTGCAAATATACGGTATGTTTCACCATTCCATATGGGATGGTCCACCCTATTGATTCAGTTAATATTCCAGACGTATACTCTTTGTCACAGATAGTTATCTCTTAGATAGAGAAGAAGAAATAGTATACAAACAATGTTTTCAAAGATTAGATAGCATCCAAATGATACAAAAATTCAATTAAGCATAAGTTTATTTTTTTGTATCATTCTTAGTATTGCCAATTACACCTTTAACATCAACCATTGTTTGGATATAATCAATATAATTTTTAAATGCAAGATTCTGAACCTCAAATAAGTCTGCCAATAATTTCCTATTTTCAGCAGATTCAAGTTGAAGTTTTGATATTTGGTCATCTTTTATTTCGAATTGTTTATCCTTGGCAGCCAATTGCTGATCTTTTATAAGTATCTGATCCGTTAAAATTGAAATTTGAGATTTGAGGACCGATACAAATTCACTGTCTTCCTCACCACGTAAGTACTTTTCAAGTAACATTGTAATTACAGCACTAGGTGATTCTTTTCTTATATTTAGTTCCTCACGTTGCCACCGTGGAACTCTTGCATTAAGTTGAACGGTATCATTCCTATTATCCATGTATTTTAAAATAGCTTTTAAGTATATTAAAATATCTATTTGATAGTAATTTATATCATAATAATATCATTTAGTATCTATAGCTATTAAATAGTAGAAATCACAACTTTAATGCATGAGTAGCAATAAGAATAACGAAGTAGAAATGATCTTTGATATTCAGAAAGATCTTGCTGAGAAGTTGGAAAATAGTAGATTTGGTAAAGACTATACATTAGGAAAGCTGATTGAAACACATGTTGAATATAAGAATGAATCAAATGAAGTTTTGTATTCTATCTGCACAGGTTTGGGTCTAGAACTTGAAGAAATAAATAAAAAACTGCCTAGTGTACAAGGGAACGAAAAAGAGAAATTATACGATAGACTTGAAGAACTAGACATCAAATGCAATATTATAATAAAAGTTATAAGAGATAGACAGCAGTAGTCTTTTATGTTCCTTTCAATTAGTTACCTATTTTTCTTTATTGTAGAAAACTGCTGAACCACTTATACTCACTGAAAGACTATTACTTTTCTCTATATATCTTTGAAATCACTAGATTTAACATAAAGATCATGGATAATCAAAAGTTATATAACTATTATACAACCATTCTGAATAAGAAGGTAATAGTTGATGAAATCCATAGGCAAATCCAAAATAACAAAGCTTAGTCCTAAAAAGAATATTACATATCCATTAATCAGGTTGCCACCGTCATGCACAGATTTAATAGGAGAAACGGCCCATATTTTTGAAACCAAGTACAATGGCAAGACTTTATTCATCTTATCCCTGGAAGAAGACTTTGATGGTGAACTTCAAGTTATACAACCCAGAAGTAGTTCAGACGTCGAATCAAGACTTGAATCCTTAGAAAAACAGCTTTCACTCTTACAAGAAACAATATCAGCAGAAAAGAAGAATTGTGGTGGGCCCGATGAGATTCGAACTCATGACCCCCGCCGTGTAAAGGCGATGTCATAACCGGCTAGACCACGGGCCCATTGTTTTGCGAATAAAGTTGTTCGGTGGCGCTTTCGCCCTCGAGCAACCCCTAAATGTAACTAGTGGTATATAACCTTTTTTGATGGATGAGCTGGAAACCCAGACAAAACAGTGAATAATACATGAAAATCCGGCAAAAATCTCAAAATATAGCGGACTTGAAAAGTATCCTTTAAAAACAAAAGGACAAATTCAATCATTATAATTGCCGCAAGTGCCGGGTTTAGGATAACCTGATGACTTGCCCGTCATCTCAGTGATCTCAATCTTAATTATAGCAGTTTTACTTAGAACTTCATCCGGATAAGAATCATTCATCTCTCCTGCATACTTAGCCATTAGCAAGTTAAGAACCTTCATCTTATCTTCAGAATCTGTAATCATACTAGCATTTCCCCATCCAATGATGCTATAATACTTCATACTCCAGCCGCAGCTTGTAGGAGCAGGTGAGACCTCAGTCTTATACTCCATTTCAAAACAAACAAGGGGATTCTCAGCCATCATATCAAGCTTCATACCTTCTCTTGCTGCATGCAGGTAAAGAGCATTATCGTGGTATGTAAAATTCATTGGCACAACATAGGGAACATTGTTCCTGCACATGCCAATCCTGCAGATAATAGCATCACTGAGAATCGTCTGTAACATATCTCCATCAATTATCTGTTTCTCAGGTCTTCTCATTAAACATCCTCTGCTAAACTAAACATCATCCAGTGGGAAATTAGAACTAACCATTTTCTTCACTTCATCAAGCCATTCAAGACGTTTATTTTCAGAACTGCCAGCTATTGTCCTGAACATCCTGCGGTGGAAATCAGTAACCCCGCAAAAATCAAAAATACAGTCTTTCCATATTCGCTCAAGGGGGTCACCAAAAACTGTATTTTCCCTTTCCTCCGGCGTGTTAGAAGTATTGAATACAATGGCAGTCCTTGCTTTCAGTAAGCCCATGGGTAGTCCCGAACCATCATCATCCTCTGCAAATCTGTAAGCTACATTTTCCCTGAGTACACGGTCGACCCATCCCTTGAGTATTGCAGGAGGCTGCCCCCACCAGTTAGGATGAACAACGATTATACCATCAGCTTCTGTAATTTCAGAGCAGTGGATTCTGACGAGAGAATCATCCGAACTATCTGTAACCAGCTCCTCACCCTGAAGAATCGGATCAAAACCTTCCTTGTGCAGGTCATGGAAAAAAACCTCATGTCCACTGGCACACAATGTCTCAACAACCGTGCTCGCAATCGCATGGTTGAAACTTTTTTCATATGGATGCCCTAGTATTACTGAAATATTCATAATGAACAACCTGCTTATTAATGTGCCAGCATCTGGATAAAAACTAATACCAGAATTACACCAGATAATCAACAACAACCCTGTTATCGTTGATCTTTCCGACAAACTCTGCAACCTTCACATGCTCAGGATGTGCCTGGTATGTCTTAAGAGCAGCCTCATCCTTAAACTCGGAATACAGGGTTACATCATAAGCAGCATCTGAAGGAATAGCATTAATTCCTACTTCAATAAAGTCGATCTCAGGTACAACGCCTTTAAGAGCCTCAAGCTTCTGCTTCATAAGTTTTGCATTCTCTTCCTTGCTGTTGCCTTCTGCACTTTCCTTCAATTTCCACATAACTATATGTTTTAACATGGGATTTCCTCGATTCAGGAAAGGAGAACATCGGTTTTATGCTTAACCATAGAAGGAAGAAATTATGAGAAAAAGCTAATAGATGCCTGATACGTATAAATAATAACAAAGTAAAATAGGGCACTATAATGGCTCACGACACAAGTGATGAAGACGAGGACTATGAAATAGAGGTCGTTGAGGAATACATAGGAGATTACGGAAGTGTCCGCTCCATAGTACGTGAAGCGTTACCATTTGAGCTCATGGCAACAATAGGAGGAGTAATATCCGGCCTGATCCTTTCAGGCATGAGCAATGAACTGGAACTCATTCCCGGACTTATTGTGATAACACCGGCAGTACTGGGAATGAGAGGAAATATTTCATGTACCCTGGGTTCCCGCCTTGGAAGCGCCATACACATGGGTCTTATCACAAAAATAGACCGCAATCCTGAGCTCATAAACAATGTCTCAGGCTCACTTCTCCTAAGTTTTATCATGTCGGCCATACTTGGAATTGCCGGCCACTTCATAACCATTGCACTTGGAATGCAAAGTGCAGGTGCGATTACCCTAACACTTATCGCAGTCCTGGCAGGAGTTTCTTCCGGGCTTCTTCTTTCAGTAGTTGCAGTGTTGCTTGCTCTGGGAATGTTCCGTTTCGGATTTGACCCTGACAATGTCGTAACACCTGCTATTGCCACCATTGGTGACATAGTATCCATGATAATGATCTTCATGGCTGCAAAGGTGGTGCTTATGATATGAGTTACTACACTGTCAAAGGCATAGTTGGAAGAGGATTCCCAATCCTTCTGGTAACATCCATCATAGGAATATTTTCAGGCCAGATACTTAACATCGAAATCGACAAAATAGTATCAATGCCGATCATCCTGGTGCTAATCCCGGCACTTATCAAAATCGGAGGAGACACTGGCAGTATGCTTGGAGCAAGACTTTCCTCATCCTTCCACATGGGTCTTGGAAGTCACCTGCACAGGAACCCGGTTGTCAGGAACAGTGTCTACGCTGCTCTCATAGTAGGTCTGACAGCATGTGTTTTTGTCAGTATCACTGTATGGATAACCGGAATGCTATTTGATATGAACATCGCATTCCTAACACTTCTGACACTTTGCCTTTTAGCAGGCACATTTGAACTACTGGCAGTTTTTTCAGCCACCATAGCCATTGCATTTGCGTCTCATAGGTTCGGAGTTGACCCTGATGACACCGTAATACCACTTATCGCCACACTTGGTGATCTGATAGGAGTCAGCGGCATTTTCATGGCCATGCATATCCTGAACCTGATATAAATATAACTATAATAAAGATAAAAACCAATTAAAAAGCAAGAATATAATGAACGGTAGAAACTTATGAGTCCCAAGGAAATTAGGTATATTCCACGTAATCTCAAGGACCTCCTGATAGAGATGAAGGATACATCCGAACTCATGGTGGACCTGGCATACTCGGCCATGGTCTATGATGACGAGGATATTGCGGAAGAGGTTATTCGCCTCGAAGAAAAGATGGATACACTTGACTATCACATGAAGATTGCTGCAATGCTCAGCACAAGAAGGGTTGAGGAAGCAGAGGAGATGTCTGGTGTGCTTCAGGTTGCTCGTGCATCTGAAAACATCGCAAATGCTGCAGGCGACATTGCCCAGATAGTTGTCAGGGATGTAGGTATTCCCATGGAGCTTAAACTGGCAATGAGAGAAGCTGAGGAAACCATCACAAGAGCAACAGTAAGTGAAGATTCAAAACTTGCAGGTATGAACCTGGAAGATATTGAACTTGACACCGAGGCAGGAATGTGGATCATCGCAATACGCCGCAATGATGAGTGGATATACGATCCAAACCATGCGACCCGTATAAGACCGGATGATGTCCTTTTTGCAAGAGGACATGATGAAGGTGTACCTCTTTTTATGGAGCTTGTGACAAACCGCAAATATGTACCAAGGACAATGGAACATGAGAGGTTCCTGATTGACCTTGAAAGAGCTGTTGATATCATCGTTGAAATGAAGAACATGGGAGAGCTTTCAGTAGGACTTGCATACTCTGCCCTGCTTTTCAACAATGAGGACATTGCCCACGAAGTAAAAGCCCTTGAATCTGAAATGGATAGCATGAAGCATGAACTCCAGCATTGGGTTCTGGAAACTGCAAAGCACGTACCTGATGTTAATATTCTCCGTGGCCTGCTTCAACTTGCAAACTCCGCAGAAGCTATTTCAGATGCAGCATACACAATTGCAGATACTGTGCTAAGAGACATCGACCTGCACCCGATCATCACGATTGCTGTCAGGGAATCCGATGAGGTTATAACAAAACTTGTAGTTCAGGAATGTTCACCCATAATTGAGAAGACATTCGGTCAGTTGAAACTGGAAACCGAAACAGGTGTGCATGTTATGGCTATCAAAAGAGAGGACAGGTGGGTTTACAGACCTAATAAGAGAACTGTAGTAAAAGCCGGTGACATCCTTATAGCAAGAGGTTCGCACACAGGGGAAGAAGCATTATTCGAGATGTGTGCCTGTCCCTTTGAGGGTGAAGAATAAAAAATAATTAAGACTAATAAAATTGAATAAAACCTGATCTGAAAAGATCAGGCTATTATTTCTACGGAACCATCTTTCTTTCCGATGTAGACTTCATCCACATTGGTAAAGATACCGTGTTCCACAATTCCGGCAATCTGTGAGAGAAGTGCTGATGTTACCACAGGGTTCTCAATTACACCGAAACTTGCATCGATAACGAAGTTACCGTTATCTGTTATTACAGGACCATCCTTTCTGGCTGCAAGACGAAGTTCAGGTTTTCCACCTATCCTGAGTACCTGCTGTGAAACATACTCCTTTGCATATGGGAGTACCTCAAGAGGCACATAGTGGTTGAGCTGCTCACTGTATTTTGATTCGTCAGCAACTATTACAAAACGCTCTGCAGAGCGTGAAACAACCTTCTCGCGTGTATGTGCTGCACCGCCGCCCTTGATAACATTAAGACCTGAATCGATCTGGTCTGCACCGTCAATGGCGATGTCAAGGTTTGGATGTTCTGCAAGTGATGTAAGTGTGATTCCTGCCTGAATTGCAAGCATCTCAGACTGGTATGATGTTACAACTGCAATGATGTCGAGACCTTCGTCAACGCGCCTGCCAAGCTCGGATATTGTATAGGCTGTGGTGGAGCCGGTACCAAGACCGACAACCATTCCATCCTGCACAAGGTCTGCTGCTGCAATTCCTGCAGCTTTCTTCTCAGGACTTTCTCCTGTTGGATTCCTTTCTTTCATGAGTTTTAACTCCTAAAAGAATTATGGGGAAAGTCTGCGCCTGTCCCTTGGGAAGAGTACGACATCACGGATATTCTCAGTACCCAGCATGGTCATGACAAGTCTTTCACAACCGATACCCCATCCTGCGTGTGGTGGCATACCGTATCTGAAAGCCTTTAGATAGAACTCGAATCCATCAGGGTCAAGACCCTGTGACTCGATCCTCTCGATGAGAAGTTCAGGAATGTGGATACGCTGTGCACCGGATGAGAGTTCCATTGTCCTGTGCATCATGTCGAATCCCTTTGACAGAATCGGGTTATCCTCGTATGGCATCGCATAGAATGGCTTGATCTCGGTTGGCCAGTCGATGATAAAGTAATGCGATTCCCCTGTTTCCTTGAATACATATTCACCGATTGCGTGTTCGGCAGCTGTACCAAGGTCATCTCCCCAGTTAAGCATCTCATCTGTGTTTGCGTTGACGATCTCAATAGCCTCGTCGTAGGTGACTCTCTTGAATGGCACCTGTGGAACCTTAAGTTCAACATCAAGCACTGCAAGTGAATCGGATGCATTCTCTATTACCTGCTCATAGACGTAAGCAACCATTTCCTCAAGAACTTCCATTACATCGAAGTGGTCACAGAAACTTGCCTCGATATCAATGGATGTTGCTTCGTTAAGGTGTCTGCGGGTGTCGTGTTCTTCTGCCCTGAAAATAGGACCGATCTCAAATACCCTGTCAAGTCCTCCTGACATGAGAATCTGCTTGAAGAGCTGAGGACTCTGGTTAAGGAAAGCCTCCCTGTCAAAGTATGTGATCGGGAAGAGTGATGTTCCACCCTCTGTTGCTGTTGCTACAACCTTAGGACTGGAAGTCTCAATGAAACCGTTGTCTGTAAGATAGCCCCTGACTGCCTTGAGGACTTCGTGCCTTACCTTGAATATTGCTGTTGTTCTCTCACGTCTGAGGTCAATGAACCTTGAATCAAGACGGGTGTCAAGTTCAGCTTCTACCTTTCCGGTTGTGTCCATTGGAAGTGGTGAGTCTGCCTCGTTGAGAAGTGTGATCTCATCAGGAATAAGCTCATAACCGTTTGGTGCCTTTCCTTCCGGCTTTACACTTCCTGTAATTGAAACCACAGATTCCCTCACAAGCTTTCTTGCCTGCTCCAGAAGTTCTGGGTCTGTCTTCTTTTTTACCAGTGTGATCTGGGATCTGCCTGTACGGTCCCTGACCACAACAAAACAAATTCCACCAAGGTCACGGACCTCGTGAACCCATCCTGCCACGGTAACCTTCTGGTCACCAAGTTCCTCGGGTTTGATCTGTGACGCATAGTGTGTCCTGAGATTTGCTAATGTCATAATATTCACCTGATTAATGTAATTATATAATAGACTGATTTGCTTCAATAGCTAATTTATTCGTTATAAAGGTTGCCAAAACAATGATTCATAAAATGTTTTACTATTGTAAGTGTAAAGACAATTAATTATTAAATGTATCCAAGACTTTGCTTAAATTTTGTTGAACTTTTTTCTATGTATTGATTCATATCTTAGTCTTATATTAAACCAAACCAAAAGTGACCATTTCTTGAAATAGTAAAACCACAAAACAGTTAGCCTTTTAAATTAAACATGCATTCAGTTTAACTAATGGCCATAATGCATATATAGTTAGTAAAAGAATTGTGCAATGTCACATTGAAATAATGTGAGGTGGGGTCCAATCTATTTTTGCAGAGTAGGCTTGAACCCCCAGAATGCCCTAAGGCGAGGTTACGGTTAGTCTTGATGATATTTAAGGTTTGCATAATCTTGTCTCAGGAGTAAAGAGCAGGTAGATAAGTATGCAAAAAATAAATATACAGAACAAAATTAGAACTGTAAGCTGTTTTACAATGATTTTGTTGGTAATAGGCATGGTTCTTGTAACTCCAACACTTGCATGTCCTGTAGAAAAATCTGATTCTTCTGGATTTCTAAGCAGTTGTGAATCATGTAATGGCGCTGAACTCAAAGACATTAAAGAATCAGATGAAAATATTATTGACAAAAATGTGAAAACTGCCTTAAAGTCGACTGACATACAAAAATTGACAGAAGCTTTGAGAGAAAAAGGATATAATTTAGATTTAGCTAATGCTCAAGGAGTTAATGCTATTGTAGATGGTATTTATAGTGAAGCTTTAGTACTACCTTTTTCCAGCACTGATAATTCAACTGTTTTTATTGAAGCAGTTATAGTAAACAATAAAATATTAAGAAATCAAGCTATGATTGTTTATAAGGATACAACTTCATTTCCGATGACAATTGATGCATTAACAATAGACAATGATATTGTAACTACTCACAGCTTTGATGTAGAAGATTTACTTGGTGAGAATGTTAAAGCAAAAATACAGTCTACAGAAGTATTAGCTTCTACAAATCCCCTAGTTTCTGTTCAAACAACTTCTTCATCGGACAATTGTGACATGTGTACAGACTTATATGACTACGCTTGTAGAGGCGTTTGGAGTGTTACAGCAGCTGTGTTGTGTTACCTTAGTGGAGTTGCAACACTTTATGGTACAATAAAATGTGCAGCTGTGGCATTTGTTGTGCTCGAAGTGATTAATAAAGATGGATGTGGTCCTGTAGCACCAGTTGCTTGTGAAATAATGGGATTTTGTTGATCACAAAATCCATTTTTATTTTTAAAAATAACACATATAGAAGATTTACTATGAAGCGTAAATTAAATCTCATTATTTTGTTACTTTTCATAAATATCTTTTTGATTTCAAATTGTTTAGCTTCTCCTGTCACTATTCAATATTTCTATCAAAATGGTTGCCATGACTGTGAAGTAACTGATCCTATTATTGAGAACATCAGTAAACAATATCAGTCTAATATTAAAATATTAAAAATAGATGCAAGCACTTATGATGGTTTTAATCAGTGGAATTCATATTCATTCATTGAAGTACCAGCTATTGTTATTAACAACAAAACACAGATTTCGAAAGACGAAATCAATGAGAATTATTTACAAATTACTATCGATGGTTATCTGACAGATAAAAATAACAATTCGAATTATACGTATAATCAGGATTTTAATAATAAAATTGATGATAAATCTATAAATTCTAATTTGAACATTCCGTTTGCATATTCTTTGGGATTATTTGCTGGTTTTTCACCATGCTTTATGGCTATATTAGTATTTCTTTTAGGCTATACAGCTGGAACCAGTAATGGTGCAAGAAATGGCATATATAAATCTCTTGTATTTGGATTTGGATTAATATTTTCTTATTTGGTAGTAGGTTTATTCTTATTCTCAATGAAAAATACATATACAGAGTTAGATGATTTTTCTTTAATTACGGGAATTGTTGTAATATTAGCAGGGATGAATATACTCGGAGTATTAAAGTTGCCGATTGCTATTGATAGGCGTTTTGAAAATATTCTGCGAACTTATATAACTACTTGGAAAGGAACATTTATCCTAGGGATACTATTTTCTTTTGTCAAAGTTCCTTGTACTTTTCCTTTATTGCTTGTTCTATTAAATAAAACGATTACAATTGGAACTTTAGATAATATATTAATTTTACTCATTTTTATAGGAGGGGTTTTAACACCGTTTTTTATTGTTGGTTTAATAGGAAGTTGCACATTATCTAAAAGACTTCGTTTATATAAAGCACAGATTAAGATTTTTATCGGTTTTGGATTAATAATAATGGGATTGTTGACTATATTATAAGTAAAATACAAGAAGGATTCAATATGAAGTTAATCAGTAAAAAAAATATATTAACCATACACATTATTCTAAGCATTATTCTGTTTTCCATTGGATGTATAGAAGAAAATTTAACTGCTGAAGAAATTAAAACAAAAGTACTAGATATGGATAGCAGCACATCAGATTATTCCTATACAATGCACACGACTACTTATTATGGAGGACAAACTAAAGAAATGAGCTATAACGTACTGCTTAAAAAACCGGATAAAGTAAAAAGTATTGCCATATCTCCAGCTAATCAAAGCGAATCAATCAGTGTTTTAGATGGAACTAATTTATGGGGATATAATCCTAATACAAATACGGTCAAAAAAATATCACTTACAAATATTTCTGATATTAAAACTATTGATTATTATAATATAATCAAATATTTCTTTGATGATGCTAATGTATCACTAATTGGAAAACAACAACTGAATAAAAAAGAGGGGTACTTATTAAAAATTAAGCCAAGTAGTAGTAAGACATATGATTTAATAGACTCTACCAAAATTTGGGTTGATCAAGAAACGTGGTTACCTCTAAAATATGACACGTATGATAAAAATGGTACCCTCACAATGACTATACAGATACAAGATTTGAAAGTAAATACTGGAATTTCCGATTCAGAGTTCGTTTTTGGGATTCCACCTGGAGCCGAAATAATTGATTCCGTATAATGTTATTCACTAATATTCCATAATCCATGTGTGGGAAGTGGTTGTTCTTGAACAAAATAGATGCATATTTAAATAAGAGTAAAAAACGATATTATATTTCACGTTTGGTTATTTTTTTCCTTGCCTCAAGTATTGTCACAGGATACTCGCATAATGACGTACTATATGGACTCAAAAATGGACTTATCACTGCGGTAGGATTTACTATCTTTATAATCTTCTATGAAAGACATAAAAATAAGAATAGTTGAGATCATAATGACTTGAAATGTATTTGAAACATAATTAGAAATTGAATGTATAATTGCTTAAGTTAATCATACACTCATATCTATTTTGATTTTTATTAGGATAGCTGTAGTTTCTTGGGTAGAATGGTAACAAACAATTTAGATTTAAATCAATGAGTGATGTTTCTCACTCAAGGCTCCTTTCATTAATCTCACACCTGATATCCTGTTTAAGGATATCAACTGCATCATCATAATTCTGTATCTGACCAAGGGTCCACATCATCTTAACAAGTGCAACCTCAGGAAGCATATCCTCGCCTTCAATTGCTCCGGCTTTTAAGATGTCCCTGCCTGTGTCGTACACCCTGTCACATATCCTGCCGTTAAGACACTGGGAAGTTACGATGACCGGAATCCTCTGTGATGTTGCTCTCTCTATCTGTGGGATCCAGTCTGTAGATACGTGTCCAAGACCAGTACCTTCAACGACGATTCCTTTGTAGCCAGCATCAATGAAATAACCAAGAATATCAGGACTTGAACCAGGAGTAAATTTCACAAGGGCACATTTCGGTTCGATAGAATCCATAAGTGCCACTTCTCTTTCATTCCTCTTTACATAGGAAAGACAGGTTGTTATTTCTCCGGTGGAATAATCGACATATCCTATTGGTTCAGAGTTAATTGACCTGAAAGCATCCCTTCTGGATGTATGCATTTTGCGCACCTTGGTTGCACGGTGGATCGAACACTTATCGTCTGATGACTCACTGTGCATAACGACGGTAACTTCTGCGATATCACTTACAGCAACCTTTGCAGCACAGATAGCATTCATGGCATTGTCGCTGCTTGGCCTGTCAGCACTTCTCTGTGAACCTACAAACACGATTGGCACAGGAGTGTCAACCATAAATGACAATGCAGAAGCAGTGTACATCATAGTGTCTGTACCGTGAGCGATAATGATACCGTCAGCACCGTTCTTGATCTCTTCAACAACAGCCCTTGCAAGTTCCTGCCAGTAATCTGCCTTCATGTTCTCGGAAAGGATGTTGTAGATTGCCTTACCGCTGAAATTTGCGATCTCTGTAAGCTCAGGAATTGCCTGCAGGATATCATCTGCAGAGAACTGGGATGTTACAGCACCGGTCCTGTAGTCTATTTTACTGGCAATGGTTCCACCGGTTGAGAGTATGGATACCTTTGGAAGACCTTTTTTAGGTTTTACCTCTGCTTTTACTGCTTTCTTTGCTGAAGCTTCCATGTCAGACTTCTTCTGTACTACAGTTACAGTGGCGCCCTCAGGTTCGATACCTGCATTGTATCCACTGACCATCTTAATAATAATGTGACCGGTTGTACTTGGCATAACAATGCCTTCATATTCCACACCGGACTTCTCGACCTTTACTTTGTCGCCCTCTTCATAATCCATGATCATCACTTGATTACCTGTAAATCTGAATACTAATTTCTAACTATATGATAGGAATAAACTGTAAATAAGTATCTAAGCATTGTTTCCTGTATACTTTTCAACAATTCCGTAAAGAACCGTCAACGATTCCTCAATACCGGCATTCAGCTCAGAGATGCTTGCCCTTGTGCCCTCTAGTTCTTCAAGACGGCTATTTATTGCCTTTTCCATTTCAGATGGTGCAGGACCACCTGTGATTGAACGCCTGTTGATGTTAAGAACAGGGTCAAGTGCTTCCTTTACCATTTCCTCTGTAAGGCCGCGACTGCTCAAAGTTTCTCCAATAACATCCTTTGCTACTGCATCAACATCAGCCAGTGTTGGATTTCCGTCCCCTCTTGCCAGTACACCGACAATCTGATGAGCTGTCCTGAAAGGAATTCCACCGGTCCTTACCATTGTATCTGCAAGTTCTGTTGCTGTTGTAAATCCAAGAATTGACTTTTCAGCCATGCTTTCGGTGTTCACATTCATTGTGGCTATCATGCCCTTTGTAATACGGACAGCACTTCTAGTGGTTTCAACAGCACGCCACATGTTAGGTGTTGCTTCCTGAAGGTCACGGTTGTAACTCAGAGGAAGTGCCTTGCAGAGAGAAAGCAAAGCCATAAGTGAACCGATAACCGTACCCGCCTTGCCCCTGACAAGTTCGGCAGAATCAGGGTTCTTCTTCTGTGGCATTATTGATGATGTGGATGCGTACATATCATCAAGTTCAACAAAGGAAAACTCGGAACTTGACCAGATTATAATTTCCTCTGCCATCTTACTGAGGTTTACCATGATATTGGACATCACAGATGCGGATTCAATCAAAAAGTCACGGGTGCTTACAGCATCCATTGAGTTTCCAAGCAGAGCATCGAATCCTAAAAGTGAGCATGTCCTGTCACGGTTGAGATCAAAACCGGTTGATGCGAAGGCTGCCGAGCCAAGTGGGGATTTGTTCACTCTTGAGAATGCACTGATTACACGCTCAATATCCCTGCCGATAGCATCTGAATGTGCAACAAGGTGATGTGCAAATGTGGTTGGCTGTGCATGTTGCAGGTGTGTAAAACCTGGCATGAGGGTTTCAGTGTTTTCTGATGCACGTTCGAGCAGAGTGTTTCTGAGACCGGAAAGTTCTTCCATCAGGGAGAGAAGTTCATCCCTGAGCCTTATCCTGATGCAAGTTGCAACCTCATCATTACGGGAGCGTCCGGAGTGCATTCTTCCTCCGGTGTCTTCGCCTACCATGTCAATAAGCCTGGATTCCAGTGAGATATGAATATCCTCATAACTGTGGTCCAGCTTTTCAATACCTTCTTCCCTGATCTTCAGCAGTCCTGCAAGAATGCTGCTGCAATCATTTTCTTTAATAATACCCTGTTCATGCAACATGACCGTGTGAGCCATGTCTACAAGGATATCTGCCTCGAATATCCATTTGTCAGCAGACATTGATGATGTGAAATTGAGCATATCTTCATCAGGTGTTGAAGATAAGCGTCCTCTCCTTAAAATATCGCTCATGTGAACCCTCGTGATTGTGAAATATAACTAAAAACTAAAAATGATCCTGATTTAGTGATCCTGATTTTTAGCGTGGTATTGGTCTAAATACTTAAATAAGAATCGGTTTTTGGAAGTTGATGAAAGAGATGTTTGTTACAGCACTTCAAGAGAAGCTATTTATACTAACTGCAATATAATATTAGTAGGAATAATTATAAAAGAGATGTATTTGTGCTAATACATTTCCGTTTTCACTGAGGTGAGACTTAATGACTAATGTGAGTGAAAGTTACGCTAACAATATTGACGATGACCTTCATCAGCTTGTAGTTTTCAACTTAGGTGTTGAAGAGTTCGGTGTCAACATCATGCAGGTACAGGAAATTATCCGCATGCCTGACATTACAAGAATACCAAGATCTCCTGAATACGTAAAAGGTGTTATCAACCTTCGAGGAAAGATAATCGTAGTTATGGACCTCGATAAACGTTTCGGAATGAATGAGACAGAAATGACAGAAGAATCAAGGATCGTGGTTGTAGACATAAATGGTACAATCATCGGACTTGTTGTTGATTCTGTAAGCGAGGTCATTCGCTTGAAAGGTTCCAATATTGAACATACACCTGAAATAATTACACAGAAGATCAATGCTGATTACCTGAAGGGTGTCGGCAAGATGGATGACAGGTTACTCATTCTTCTTAACCTTGAGAACATCATAACAGAGACTGCAGCAGCGTAATTGTCTGCAGTATTTTCCTTTTTTCACATAGCACTTTATCAGGCAAACACTATGGTGCCTGCTACTTCACTCAACTATAGATTACCGTTTTAGAGGAATCAAAATGAAAAAAATAAACTTTTACATTTTTTTATTTGTGGCTTTACTATCCATTCTTGGAGCAGGATGCATCAGTGAACAGACAGAAGATACAACTGTCAATGAAGCAAGCGGAGAAAGTCATATTGCCAATACTGAAACACAGATGGATACCATCTACCAGTTCTCAGTCATCAACGCACTTCTTGAGGGAGTATACGATGGCGAAATAACTTGTGGAGAACTGAAAGAGAAAGGCGATTTCGGTCTTGGAACCTTTGACAACCTTGACGGAGAAATGCTGGAACTTGATGATAGTATATATCAGGTAAAGGCTGATGGCAACGTTTACAAGGTCAAGGACACGGAAACATCACCTTTTGCAGCTGTTACATTCTTTGAAGCTGACATTGAAAACAGCACAAACACAGAAATGAACAGTCAGCAATTAGCATCATACATAGAAAACATGCTTCCAAGCCAGAACCTGATGTATGCTATAAAGGTCACAGGAAATTTTTCATATATGAAGACGCGCAGTGTAGCTGCCCAGGAAAAACCATATCCAAGACTTGTTGATGTAACTAAGGACCAGTCAGTCTTTGAGTTCAATGATACAAAAGGTACAATTGTAGGATACTGGATGCCTGAATTTGTTGATGGAATTAATGTTCCGGGATACCACCTGCATTTCATTACAGCAGACAGGACAGCTGGAGGACACATACTGGATTATACCATAACTTCCGGTACAATTGAAATTGACAGTTGTGATGGTTTCAACCTGGAACTGCCGGAAAATGAGAATTATCTGAGCACAGGTCTTTCAGCAGATAATGAGGGCGACCTTGAAGTAGCAGAAAATTGATTTTTCTGCTTCAGTGGAAGGGATATGTGAACATCGGTTCCGGTCCCGTCCTCACTTTCTATCCATATTTTTCCATTATGGCTCTCTACTATTACTTTACTAATGTATAGACCAAGACCATTTCCACCATAATTGCGGGTTGAAGAACTATCTATCTGATAGAACTTTGTGAAAAGATCAGGTATATCATCTTCTGAAATACCAATTCCGGTATCACCGATGACAATGTTCACAGTATTTTCTTCTACTGATGCAAAAATAGTTATATTACCACCCTGTGGAGTGAACTTGATAGCATTATCGATCAGATTATGGAAAACCTGTGGCAGGTAAGTCCTGTCACCATCAATTAAACAGGAATCAAATGCAAAATCGGTTATAATTGCCAGTTTTTTCTCTTTGATAGAGTCAGCAGAAAGAGTCAAAATACCATTTAATATTGAAACAATGTCTATCTGCTCGAAGTTATATTTGACATCACCATTCTGGTTGGTGCTCACAAACAGCAATGAGTTAATGAGATTCTGCAATTTGCGTGTCTTTATGACCACACGCTCAATGGCCTTCATCTGATTTTCATTTAATTCACCAAGAGTGCCATCATAAAGAAGCTCACTGAATCCTTTAATAGATGTGAGTGGAGTATTTAGTTCATGTCTCAGGTTGGAAAGGAACTCATCCTTAAGCTTGTCAAGTGATTTCAATTCCTCATAAGCATGTTCCAGCTCGGAAGTTGATCTTTTTAGAGCCTCTTCCGTTTCTTTACGTTCGGTGATGTCACGGATATGGCTTACAGCCATCATAACATCACCTTTGGTATCATAGACCGGAAATATTCTGAAATCCCTGACCCTACTATCAGTTGGATCTATGTGTTCAAATTCATTCATAGTGCCGGTTGAGAACACTTCCTTGATCGGGCAGGGTTGACATGGCATTAAAGTAGAACCTAGTGATTCACATACCTGTGGATGAGGATTATCTGGATTATGAGGTTCAATTATGTCACCTTTCCAGTTACTTGTAACAATTCTCATATCACGGTCTACCACAATGATGAGATCCTGAAGAGCATTGAAAGTGCTTGTAAGAAGTTCCTTTTGGTTCTCCAGTTCTTCTTCAAAATTCTTGTTGGCGGTAATGTCTGCTATAAGGCAGATACCACCTTCTATGATATTTTCGCGCCCTCTGAGAGGCACATAATACGACCTTAAATATATCTCTTTGCCAGATACCCTTGCAGAATACTCGTTCTCATAGAATGAACGCTGATCTGACAAAGAGCCTGCCAGTAATCTGTTAAGTGAATCATCATTTACAAAATCAAAGATTTCCGAGCCTATTACATCTGCTTTTTGAATATGGAAAATATTCATAAAACTCCTGTTGCAGTGAGTTATGGTTCCTTTGCGGTCAACAAAGATACCAAGTGGAGATGCGTCAAATATTAGTCTGTATCTTTTCTCGGAATCAAGTAAGGCGGCTTCAACTTTTTTTCTTTCTATGACCTTGCAAAGACGTGCGGTTACCATGTTCAGCAATCTTTGCTCACTATGCAAAAAAGGACCTATATCCTGGAACGGAAGCGCTTTTTTATAGGAAACACGTATCATGCCGGCTTTAGCCCCATGTACCAGTATTTCGCTTGATAATGAATCCCTGTGTTTCTCATACCCTTCGGTATGATACTCATTACCGTCCAGAATTGCACACACTTCTGCAAATTCAGGATATGAAAAAGCAGACGGTAATCTTTGAAGAATTCCTTTTAACAGAGATTCGGTAGGCACATGCAGGTCAAAGAGATCAGAGATACTGTAAATACATTCAAGCTCACGTTCTCTTTTTTCCAGCGTGTCCAGTTTTTCATCATCGCTAATTGTCCGCACCACATGACCATTTAGTATTATATATTTGTATTATATATTTTTTCTATTAATAGATTTTGTTGCATTCAGGCTGTCACAAAAAAATAAGGAAAGGATTTGCCTAATACCATCATATTAAATAGATGCGGATCATAGATGAGGTGCATAAGATGCCATTAGGCTAAAACATGCTTGAACTTATAGGTGAACAAATGTATTCTGACAGGATAAACTCATTGCCCCCATACTTATTTGCGACAATAGACGAGTCCAAGGCAGCGATTAGAGCTAAAGGAGTAGACGTAATAGATCTCGGAGTTGGTGACCCTGACCAGCCAACACCTGCACATATAGTAGAATCTATGTGTGAAGCTGTGCGCAACCCGGAAACGCACACATATCCATCCTACACAGGAATGATGAGCTTTAGAAAAGCTGCAGCAGACTGGTGCAAAGAGAGTAGAGGAATTGAACTTGACCCTGCTTCTCAGGTACTCACCATGATCGGCTCAAAGGAAGGGATCGCACACATACCACTTGCATTTATCAATCCGGGAGATGTTGCACTCTGTCCTGACCCGGCATACCCGGTGTACAAGATAGGAACACAGTTTGCAGGCGGAGAACCTTACATCATGCCTTTAGTTGAAGAGAACAACTTCCTCCCTGACCTTGATGCTATACCAAAGGACAAACTTGAAAGAGCAAAGTTGATGTTCCTGAACTACCCGAACAATCCTACATCAGCAATCGCTGACGAGAAGTTCTTTGAAGAGGTTGTTCAGTTTGCAAAAGATAATGACATTGTTGTTATCCACGACAATGCATATTCCGAAATGACCTATGACGGCTACAAAGCACCAAGCTTCCTGAGCGTTGACGGTGCAATGGATGTGGGAATCGAGCTTTACTCACTTTCAAAGACCTACAATATGACAGGATGGAGACTTGCATTCGCTGTTGGTAACAAAGACATAATTTCAGGCGTAGGCAAGGTTAAGTCAAACGTCGATTCCGGAGCTTTTGATGCTATCCAGATGGCAGGTATTACTGCACTTTCCAGTTCACAGCAGTGTGTTGCTGACATGAACACTATGTATGAGGAAAGAAGAGATGCACTCCTTAAGGGACTCCATGAACTTGGACTTGACGTGAAACCTCCAAAGGCAACATTCTACGTATGGGCACCTGTTCCTGACGGCTATGACTCAATGGGATTTGCAAAACTGCTTCTTGAGGAAGCAGGTATTGTGGCAACTCCTGGTGTCGGCTTTGGAACTTATGGTGAAGGTTATATCAGGTTTGCACTTACACGCTCTGTTGACAGGATCAATGAAGCCGTGGATAGGATGAGCAAACTGAATATCTGATATTCAACCTTTTTTCTCTATTTTTCTTATCTTTAATTTTGTCTTTTGCAAGCTTACTTTGCTTTTTTTGTTTTAGAACGAGCCGTGATCGTGTATAAAGAGATATATAGAAACACATAATCCCGTGTTTTAATATATATTTTAATTTTATTTATTTTTATTTAATAAATTTATGAACATGACTTCCTGAAATAACTACATTCCACCAATATACATGAGCAAGCTTCTAAGAAAGTATGCTTCCTGATAATATCAATACACACAGCAAAGGATTGTTTAACACAGAAGCGATATACGACTTCCTGCATGAGGCCAGATACATCATACTGCTTTACATAATAGGGGATTTCCTCACAACTTTTCATGCCCTGAGTAATGGATATGGATTTGAGGAAAATGGCATTCTTTCAGGTATAATGGGAACCCATGGACTCTGGTCACTGCTAATTGTAAAAATCATGATACTGGCAGTTATCTACTGGAACTATTGTTCTACCAAAGCATCAGTTCATTCATATGCCAGAAAACTCTGGGATCTGTCAAGAACAGGAGTAAGTCTTTTCGGACTTGTGCTTGTCATCAACAATCTTATGGTAATCACTGTAAGATCAAGCTTGTTCGAGTGCCTGGGCCTCTTCTGATAAAGTTTGCTTGATGTGGGTAGCTTTCATATTGATGACCATTTCAGCTATATCAGCACTATATTCTGATATACGCTGGAAACTCTCTATTATTTTTCTCTGGCGCTCACCTGAAAGACAATAAGATCTCTCATTGTGCTCAGATTTCTGAATAATCTTATTTCCAAGAGCAATTGACATCTTGGAAGTCCGCATCACGTGATTTGCAAGATCTGTATCGATGCTCATCATCGAATTAAAGGAATCCTGGAACAATTTCTGGGAAAGCAGGCCCATTTCAATGATATCATCATTATCTCCTTTTTCACCATCCATCTGTATCACACTATGGGATATGCTCTGGACATGGTCGCCAATACGCTCCATAAGCTTAACGATAAGACGATAACCAAGACAATCCTTGGAGTCTTTTATACCTATCTTATCTGCAAGTGTGGAATCATCAAGTGCTGCTTTTATCTGCCTGACACTCAAAAGATAGAACTTGTCAACATCATTGTCCCTCTGGATGATGTCCTTTGCAAGCTCAATATCAGCTTCCTTTAATGCCACAACGGAATCCTCCATCATGGAAAAAATGATACGGTACATACTCTGAAGGGACTTTTCAAGGGAAATATCCTGGAAATTCAGAAGGTTCTGGAGTATTATCTCGGTCCTTGTTTCTTCTACAATTTCAATACCTATAAGGCGCCTGCGGGCAGATTCTTTCAGATACTTGCGTTCTGAAGCAGAAAATCCACCAGGAGAAAGAATCCTGATTATATCATAACCTACAAGATAATTAGCAACAAGCAACCTGAAATTCTCTTCCTGATCCTCAGATGCGATCATATCGACTTTTGAGCGCACATTCTTTTTCATATTACTCTGATCAGAGCTAATAAGCAGTGACCTGTCCGGCCTTACTGTGAGAAGCACAGTGTCACCGGCTGTGAGTCCGCCTTCCCTTACCCACTCAATGGGAAGAGAAACAATATAGGTAGAACCACCTGTTAACTGGATCTTTCTTTTGTCTGCTATGTAAATCCTTCCTGTGTATGATCTTAATAAATTTTTACGTAACCTGAGACTTGACTTAGTCTGGAAGTCATTCCATCATCATCGGTTATCTGTAAATCGATGGTAACATTACTTGTATAAAGAGGATCGTATCTTACAATCATTCCTGAAAGATTATAGTCATAAATTAGGTTAGAATCTTCCCATACTGCCCATTTGTAATCTGTTATGAAACCATCGGGATCCAGTGAATCTGATGCGTCAAGAATCAAATAATTATCATAAGTAAAGCTATTATTTCCAGTTGGAACCTGCTCCGCCTTGAACTGGACATCGGCTAATGGCATTGGCGGTGTGAAAAGTTCCTTGAACACATTAATGTAAGAGGTTATTATTTCTGCTTTAATAGGATCGTTTTTAGAAGGAGTTGCACCTGCATAGGAAGTAAAATTAATTGTATAAGCAATATTGTAATTTGTTATATTGGTAAGGTTTCCACCAGAGTTAGTACCAAAAAAGGTTATCTTCATATTTTCATTATCTATTGAGAAATTATTTGTTTCAATGCATTTTGTTCCATTGGAAGAGTAAGTTACATTATAAGTATAAGGAACTTTACCAAAAGATTCCCATGGATGTTTTTCAAGAGCATAAGTGTAGTCATGACTGGTGTTGGTCCATGAAGGGGATGCAGGTATAACCTCTGAACCACTCAGAGTAATGTCAGAAAAATTAAGATGGAGTGTTTTACTCTTTGTAGCCGGTACAAGCACTCTGTGATTAGCACTGTAAATTGCAGTGTAATCCTTGTAGACATCAAAAGCACTGACAGTGTCATAAGCCCGGTAATATAGGAAATATCCGTCATTAATGCGGATTGCTGAAATGTATGAATCCTGCGTATTAAGATTGAGTATTTTCAGGTCAATGGATTCCCAGTTAGAACCATCACCGTGCGGATCAATGGAAACTATTTTCAGGTTTTCATTCTCAACTGCCTGCTGATGACTTTCAAGATCCATTGCCTGTTTCTGGGTTATGGATATCATATAGGCAACGCTTGAAGCAGCAATTATCGTAATCAATATCAATAACAGAGTGCCAAATATAACAGTGACACCACGGTTGTCGTCCAAAAATGCTTTCATATCGTTGCCAGCCATCTTTGATGAGAACTGTATTACCAATTATATACTTTGTTTCTATAATATATATAGAACCCAATAGTCTATTGATTTTGCTATTTTATTCCAAAACCATTTAAGCAATGATTACTTTTAGGGTTTTGATGGTGCTGACTAGCTTTGGTTTAAAAAACGTACCTTCCAATGTGGTACTATTGGTAGAAGAAGACATAGGAGATGTAAAAAGTGTCTTTTTCCACAAGATCACTTCAGATGCCCTTAGATCTGGAAAAAAAGTTTTCTATATATCTACCAGAAATTCAGAAAACGATCTGAAAGATGAAATGAACAAATTCGATTCTCTGACAAAACCCGAGCTTTTTACAGCCATTGGCAATTTTTCAGATCATGTTGCTTTGCTGGACATGTGTTATAAGCGTCACAGGCTTTACAGCAGGCTTCATGGAGAAAATAACGGATCACTGCTGCATAACATAAGTGAAGCTGATGTCTGCATCATTGACATGTTTGCCGCATTATTCGTTCATGAAGACACAGAAGTCATATCCGAGACCATTGAAGCACTTATCAGCATTAGCAGAAAAGAGAACATCACATTCCTGCTTTCAGCAGACATGGGCATACTCCCTGAAAGAGCCGAGAAGATAATCCGCTCCATGGTTGACGGTGTTATCCAGTTCAGAACCGAGTACATGGCTGGCAAAATTAACAGATACATCAATATTCCTAAAATGAAAGGAAGCATTCCCCTGAATAAGATGATCGCTTACAATGTAACCAGCCAGGGAATCACCATGGATATGAGAGAAAGAGTTGGTTAATTAGAACTTATTACCTTTTTTATATTCTAAAACAAAATAGGAGGGGTTTAATCTCCCCCTCCTCCATTCACAATTATTGTTGCTGTACCCTTAGATTCACCTGCTGTCGCTGTTACGACATAAGTACCTGCTGTTGAACCCGGGACAGGAGACACAGTGACGGTTCCATCATCCTTTGTCATTGAACTCGTTATCACTCCGGAAGGTGTGATCGTCATTTTGACAAACGTACCGGCAGCAGGATTACCGTCTGCATCGGTCACATTGAATATAATAGGCTGCTGCAATGGAATACCACCCATAACTTCCTGTGCATCACCGGAGGCTACCGTTACCATGTATGTGCTACCTACACCTGCCGGAAGCAGCAATGTTACACATGCAACATAACTTAATGCAATCAATATAGCTGAATGTTTGAATCCGTGTTTGATCTCACCCTCTGTGATCTGCCCTACTATAAGTCCTCCAAAGAGAGCATTGATTATGATCATATGAAAGAAACCACGCTCAAAGTCTATATCCGACAGACCGGCACCGCCAAGCATTTCCATTCCCACACCCTGGATCAGAGGCAACAGGGATGTTGAAAGTATATAGGTCAGCATTACAATAATACCCTGGGCAAGATAGAAAATTACAATATACTGCTTCAGATTCGCTTCCTTTTCTCTCTGGATGGCAATCACAGACCTCATATCCTCGGAAGTCCGGAACAACAGGTCAGCCACATTACCTCCAGTGTAAGCAGCCTGCACGACTACGTCTATATACCTGGAAACAAGACGACTTTTCATTGAATCTGACATCCTGTGCATGGATTCATCAAAGGATTTCCCCAGCACCATTGATGATGCTGCATCCTGTGCATGGCTGCTGATAGCACCAAGATTGGTCTTGGAGAGATTGATAAAACCTTTTACAGGATCAAT
Organism: Methanolobus vulcani; assembly: GCF_900100715.1. Lineage (GTDB taxonomy): Archaea > Halobacteriota > Methanosarcinia > Methanosarcinales > Methanosarcinaceae > Methanolobus > Methanolobus vulcani. The sequence continues at coordinate 118,243 of NZ_FNCA01000005.1, forward strand.
TCCTCCACGCATTAGTTCAGAAAGTTTGTACAGGAACTCACTGAAAGCAACTTCTCTCTTTTGCAGATTTCGCTTTTCTATGAATGAATCAATAGAATACGGGATTATGGCAACAAGTACAGCAAAAACCATAATGTGATCAAGATCATCTTTTGTTTTGTCTTTTTCAGTTTCAGGCTCTACAACCGGTTCTTCAGTTGCTATCACCTCGCCTCTTTCTGCAGCATCTGCTGCTTCCATTTCAGCCACAAGTTGCTCGTAAGCTGCCTGCTTTGCAGCAGCCTCATCACTAACTGCAGCACCTCCGGCTGCGGCTTCATCTGTTACAAATGAATGACCGGTAAATATTGCCATTGCCAGAATCATTAACGCAATGAAGACAGGTATTCCTAATGTGAGATATTCACGTTTGATATCATAACGTATAGTCAGCATCTGAACATAACGCTGCGCTGTCAGACGATATTTTTCAATATTCATAGAGTACTCCTTGAATATTTCATCCATAACAATATCAGGAAAACGATGTTTATGAAAGGCAACATGAAGTAAACAAAGAACTGGAACATCTGTTTGGCAGTAAATGGTCCAAGATCAATTCCAAGTGCACTTGTAACCACGATCATCAGGACTACAAGTACAACACTCATGACAACGCCACTCAGGTATCCTTCACCATAAACTCCCAGAGAATCAACGAACTCCTGTTGCATTTTCCGCCTCATATCCATGAGTTCCCTGGATTTCATTTCCAGATAAGTTCGTAGTCCTCCACCGGACTGCATGGCATTTGCAAGATCGATACATATTGCCCTGAGAGATTCAGAAGACGTGTTGCGTATCAGGTGGTTCATGGCACTTACACCGTCCTCACCAAGCACATCAACACGGTACATTACTTTACCAAATTCAACAGAGACATCACCATAATCCTCTATTGCAACTTTCCTTATGACATCCATCGGAGAAGAGCCAGAACTTGCAAGAATGGTCATATAACCAAGGGTGAAAGGCAGTTCCTGCTCTATGTTCATGTTCTTGTTGGAGACCTTGTTGTAAAGCATGAACGGGAATCCGCTCACTGTAAGGCCGAAAGTGAGAAAGGTAAGTACGGATATGTAGACAAATGGAGATGAGGAATTTCGAAAAAGCAGGACAGATAAGATGAAAATAATTCCTGCAGCCAGACCGGCAGTAACCAATGCCAGAGACATAAACATACCGGGAGTAAGTACCATGTCCGCCTGGTAAAGTGATTTGGCAATGTCATCCTGTGGTTTTTTGTCTATGTGCTTACCAAAGACATAACAGAACATTTTATATTTTTCAATATACTTGTTAGTACTTCCATCATTGAAAACCTGATGGACATCTACATCCTGGGTTTTGACCATTTAATGAGTCATCTCCAGCATTTCGTCTTTTTGCCGTGAATATCTTCTTATGGCCCTTGCAACTTCTTCATATTCTGTGATGCCATCACGTGCAAGTCCTTCCAGATATCTCGCCCTGAGATCCATTTCACTTACCAGTTCACTCTGATCGATGCCGAACTCTTCATTGATATCATCGAACATGGCACTGCTGCCACTGTACTCGTATTCATCTGTAATTGGGTTCCATTTGAATACAGGATTTGTGATAAGATCTCCACGTTCAGGATCAAGCTCTACTATTTCCACAATTCGCAGAGCACGCCTAAGGAAATGTTCACCAACTTTGATCATGGAATTGAAAATGACCATGTCAACACTTGCAAAAAGATTCCTTGGAACATTCATTGGTTCGGATTCGACCCTTGAAAGTAATTCCTGAATCGAACCTGCGTGTATAGTTCCCATACATGGGTGTCCTACTGAGATAGCCTGGAAAAGTGTACCTGCCTCTGCACCACGAACCTCACCAACAACTATGTATTCTGGTCTTTGTCTCAAAGCAGCTTTTAGGAGGTCAAAAAGTTCGATATCACCTGCCGATTTACCTCCTTCACCACCACCAAAACCGGCTCTTGTGATAGATTGGGTCCAGTTTGGGTGCATAAGGTTCATTTCGGCAGTATCTTCAATGGATACAATCTTGTATTCAGGTGGAATGAATGCACCCAGAGCGTTCAGGGTTGTCGTCTTTCCTGAAGCTGTTCCTCCTGCTGCAAGCACTGAACGCTTATACTCTACCATGAGCCAGAAATATGCAAGGACAGTTGAATCATATGTCTTGTAGTTCATCAGATCGATGCATGAGACCGGATTGGATCTGAAACGCCTGATGGTGAATGTGGAACCCCTTTTTGTGACCTCTTTTCCAAGTGTGAGATTTGCACGACTTCCATCTACAAGTGTTGCATCCCTGATAGGTTCAAGTACGGAAATATGCCTGCCTGCAGCCTGCGCCATCCTCATGACGAAATTGTTGAGTTCGATCTCTTCGTAGATTACATCCGTTGCAACTGAACCGTAGACCCTGTGGTTGATGTAAAGCGGAGTATACGGACCGTTACAGGTGATATCTTCAATATAAGGGTCTTTCATCAGGAGGTCCATCCTGTCAAATCCCATATATTTTTTATGAAGGTAATAGAAGAATTTGTCCTTCTGGGACTCTGTGAGTTTCAGGCGATAGATATCAACAATGAGGTTGAACCTGTCCCTCAGAGCCTCAGCACGGTCTTCCTCTTCTACCAGAAGGATCTCGGAGTGTGCCATTTTGTCAAAAGCGTTCTGTATGATGAACATTGCCTCTTTTTCAGATTCTCCCAATGGAGGTTCAAGACACTGATACAGAAGCGATTCCCCTGTAAATTCAATATGAACATACTGGAACCTGGAAGTAACTTCATAAGTGATGCAGACTTCCTTTTGCGGAACTCCGGGAGCAGGAATTGCAATCTCACCAACCGCGAACTCCATTTCTTCTATAATTTCTGGTTTGGGGATTATTACCTGCTCTATCTTTTTGAGAAGAGAAGAAACTGGAGATTCTTTTGTTGGCTCTTGTTCCTGTAGTTCCCCATATGTAATATCATCGTTATCTTCGTTTTCCAGATTGGACTTCTTTTTTTTACCAAATTTCAGATCAATATTGAATTTTGATTTCTTTTTTGCAGGCTTTAAATCCTGTTCTTCCCCAATAGTTTCTGCACTATCTTTTTTGGAGGATTTCTTCATTTTCTTCGGATTCTTTTCCTTTTTGCCAACTTTGAAACCGAACTTTTTCTTTTTTTCTATTTTATCCCCCGGTTCTGAAACTTCAGATTCCTCAACAATAATATCAGGCTCTGGTTGTAAAAAGAAGTCACCAATATCATCTTCAGGATTGAGGAAAACATCCTCTGATATTTCCTGATCACCTCGGATTTCAGGTTCATCTGATATCTGAATTATTTCCTCTTTGCTGATATGCCCATTGCCGGAAAAAACCATGTCATCTGCTGATTCGATTGTTTCAATAAGCAAGTCTGAAACATATTCAGTATCTGAGATTGATTCAATATCACCTGCTATTTCTGATTGTTCAGATGCTGGTCTCTTTTTGCTAAATCTGGAACGCAGCTGAAGTTTAGCCAATTCTGCGCCTCCAGACAATTAGTCTTGCTGTTGCGTTAATTAGCATAACAATTGCAATAAGAACGAAAGCTGCAGCAAAACTTTCAGATCGATCAACCATATTAGGAAACTCAAATCCATGATATACTGTAATAGGAAGAGCGGCAACCAAATCTTGGAAGGGATAAAATTTGATACCAAATAATAATTTATCATTTGCAGCCATCTTTAATTCTGGATAAAACTGAGAATATCCGGCTGTAAGAACTACAACTGCTGACTCCTCTGCTGCGCGGCCAATACTCAAAACTAAGCCTGTTAATATCCCATTGAGAGAGTAAGGTAGAGTTACATATTTTATAGTTTCCCATTTATTGGCACCCAAAGCATAACTTGCTTCTTCTAATTCATGTGGAACTGTATCAATAGCAGTTTCAGTAGATCTTTCCATTACAGGAAGAATTAAAATTGCAAGAGCAATAACACCAGATATCAAGGAAAAACCACCTGTTATTGGCTTTAAAATATAAACCAATACTACAAGCCCAAATATACCAAGTACTATTGATGGTGTCCCTGATAGCACATCTATAAGAAAACTAAAGCTTTGTGCAAGTTTTCCTTTTTTAATGTACTTCTTCATATATACTGCAGTCCCAATAGCAAAAGGAGTTGCAACTAATGGCGATAACGTCGAGAGAATAATTGTTCCAACAATTGCATTTCCAATAGCTCCTCCGAACCCTTTTACTTCTACCTCCGAACTGAGTAAAAAATCAAGATGTAAACTTGGTACTGCTTCATAAGCAATAATTCCGAGTATTATGAGGAGAATTATAACGGTTGTACTTGCTGCTAAATATGCAAGACTTTTAAATAGTAAATTATTGATTTTTCGAATCATAATTTTCCCCCAAGTTTTCTTGAAATACCAACAAACACAATCTCAATTGCAAATAAAACAGCTGCTATTCCAAAAAGAGCACTTTTTGGTTCGTCCATTGACACATAATTACCTATGTCATTCAATATCTTTGATGTCATAGCATAACCCGTGTCAAACAATGACCCGGGTATAATAGGAGTGTTGCCAAGCAGCATAACTACTGCCATTGTTTCACCCATTGCGCGCATAATTCCCAAAACAATTGCAGCAGTTATACCATTAAATGCTGCAGGAAGCACCACATACCTGATTGTTTCCCACTGAGTTGCTCCCAGTGAATAAGAAGCCTCTCTATGTTCACGAGCAACACTTCGTATGGAATCTTCTGATATTGTCGTAATTGTTGGCATAATCATTATTGCAAGCACAATGGATGCTAACAGAACTCCAATTCCAGAACCATCACTTAAGCTTCTGAATAAAAATATATATCCAAAATTAGATGAGAAGAAGGGTATAATGTAATCCCGAAGAATATTTCCAAACACATACAATCCCAAAATGCCGTAAACTACTGATGGAATACCAACTAAAAGTTCTACGAATGGACGAACTAACGATGCAATTTTTGGAGAAGCATATTCAGAGAGAAAGATTGCAGTAAATATACTTACAGGTAATGAAATAATCAAACTAAGTGCTGTAATAATCAATGTTCCAATAATGAAGATCCTGATACCATAGATTCCCTGGCTATAGCTCCATTTAGTGCCTGTTATGAAGTTAACAAGACCTTGATTCACGAATATTGGATAAGCTGTATAGAAAATGTATCCTATAAAATAGAAAGCAACAAATGCAGTCGAAAGTGTGAGTAGAAGAAAAACGAATCTAGCTGTTTTTTCTGATGTATGTTCTGCCATAATGGATCTCAACGTGTTTTATAAAAGTAGTGCAAGAATGATTATCAATAAATAAAATAAAAATTAGATTCGTGCCCAGAAGGCACAAATCATTTCAAATTATCAATTAGTTTATTTATACCAATTCGTTGATTGCGTAGTAGCCTGCCTCGTGGAAGATGTCAATTGCACCTGGAGACATTGCAAATGTAAGGTAGTTGTTAACTACTGTGCTTGGCTGACCGTTTATTACGTAGTTAAGTGGACGGCAGAGGTCAGTGTCATAAGCTGTAGATGTTTCACCAGCCATCTTGGATTTTATTGCACTCTTAATGTTTGAGTCTGAGATTGTGAAACCAAGATCTACGATTTCAACACCAGATACATCCTTTGCAAATCCATAGTCTACGAATCCTACGGTGTTAGTGGTAGCACCCTTTACTGCAGCAAGAACTCCAGCGTTACCAACAGCGTTCTTCATTACTGATTTATAAGTTGCACCATTGTCTACAACAGCGTCGTCTACATCAGATGCACCAGTGAGGTAGGTTGCAAAGGTCTCTTCTGTACCGGAAACTTCTGTTCTCTGATAGACTGTGACATCTCCAGGAGTTGAGAACAGACCAGCGATTGTGTCGATAGCTGTTGTGTCGTCTACGGCATTGTACATAGTTACAAGGTCAGCTTTTGTGAGTGCTGCGGATGCAGCAGCATCGTTGGTAATAGCTACAACTGCACTGCCACCGATTGTGTATGTTTTAAGGTCAGGGTACTTGGATATTTCTTCATCCTTTACTGCACGGGATGCGGATCCAATGTCTACAATTCCAAGACCTGCTGAGGAAACACCAGCACCAGAGCCACCGCCCTGTACTGTTACCTTTACACCAGCATGGCTGTCCATGTATGCTTCAGCAAGAAGTTCAGATACTGGCTGTACTGTTGTACTGCCTGCAACCAGAATTTCAGCTGATGCTGCAGAAGATGAATCTCCAACATTTGCCTGGTTGGAAACGTCGCTTGAAAATGATCCCATGATTGTTCCTACAGCTGCAGCACCAGCGATTGCGACCACTACTAAAACGAGGGTTGCAACGATTGGTGAAACTCCAGCTTCATTGTTGAAAAGTTTCTTAAACATATTTATCGTACACCAATTTATTTTATGTTCCTATTCAGAGCGGGTTTTAATCGCTCTGGCATCTAATTGGATGGAGGATATATAATCTTTTTACAAGTCATGTATATAGAGCAATAATCAATATAGATTTGCAATAACTCTATATATGAAATCATATACAACGGTAGATTCTGTTTAAATAGATGAGAAAATACTGTATAAAATTACTATATCAGAATCTGCAAAAATAAGTTCATCACATGCCGATATAATTTATTTATGCAGATGAATGAAAAAATATACACATGTATACTACTGATATACAGAAAACTCATTGAATATTTAAAAAATAACAAACAGAATAAAAAAATAATAAATAAAAGAGAAGATAAAGAATTACTTCGAAATAAGAGTATAGACTACAAGGAATACAACCAGTGCGATCCCTATAACCACAGCATAAAGGTAATTCTCTACTGCATCCACAGCAGAATTTTCAACCATACCCAATACCGAAGAAATACCACCTAGAAGACCTCCAAAGGTATTACTTACAAACTGCTGAGCCTTATCAAAGATGCTAGTGATCGGAGACAGGATCTTAGATAAAAATGAAGGAGATGATTCCTGCTCCACTTCCAGTACAACATCAGAAGTATCAGGTAGTTCATCATCGACAGAATAAAGCTCATTATCCGTATTCTCTGAGAGATTAATCTCCTGCACCGCAATGGAAGCAATCTCCACAGCATCATCAGGATTGCTTATCCATCCACCATTAAGGGGTTTCCAGTACTGTTTTACCTCAGCACCACTCACATAAAATGAAGACTGAACCTCACCCTTATAACCCCATAAAGACTTGAACTCACAAATTGCAGCAGGAAGGTCTGGAAGGTCTTCTGCTGAGAACTCATATGACATGGAAAGTGTTGAGCCTGGAGGAAGCAATACCCCTTCAACAGAGACGAATTGTGTACCATTAACCACCTTTATATTAAGATCCCACTCGCTCAAAGGCAGATCGCTGCCTTCCAGGCTCTTTTCCAGACTCCCACTTACATAATTCACATCATCTGGAATGGTATCATTTAACTTGATCCATGCAGCACGGTCACCATCATTGGAAAGATCAAGAGTGACGGTGTACTTAGAATCATATCTTGTCAGGTTTTTATCAACAACAATATGAGGACCATGGACAGTTGTTGTATTCACTGAATCCGACATCCATGAAAAATTTTCACCGAAGAAATTGGTTGTGACCACGACCTTATCAAAAGTATACTTATCCGGAGAAATCGGAACCAGCTTCTGACCTAAATAATACTGGCCATCTGTATCCATAGTTGAATAATCCCCAGACTCGTATATCTCAGATATCGCAAGATCATCAGGAATTGTGACAAACTGAATATCCATATCATCAATGGCATAAAGACCCATATTGTAAATTCGAGTCCTCAGTAATGAATATTCATCTGCCCCCCTTATCTCATAATCAAGTGAAGAGGAAGAACTCGTACTTTTATCGAGCTGTTTTACGTACCATGAACTCATATTTATTTCTGAATTTACAAGTTCAAGAGTTACTTTAAGACCGGGATCTGTACAACTTAAGTTTAAAGACCCATTGAATTCGTATACATCGTCTTTAATGTCATAGCCTGTCGTAATTGCAGATATATTGTAATAAATATCATAAGGCGAGGTCTTTCCATCCCACTCAGGTGCCACCACTGTAAAATTCATTTTAATACTTTCATTTGCTTCAAGGCACCCCACATTTTTCTTTAGACTACCATCCCTGTATTCAAAGCCCTCTTTTGAACGTACTCGCATGCCAGCGACATCGACCTTAAGCATTACATTCTCAATCCAGGCATTACCGTTGTTTGTCACTTCGACATTTACAGTCTTTTCTTCACCTGGTGCGTACTGTTTAGATGTAACATTAACACCGTCAACTGTTTCAGAGCTGGCATTGATGTTTATTTCAAGTTCTGGCCTGCCTCTGGAAAACAAATTCAGATTAGCAGAGGGTGTCTTATATGAATCAACTGAAATATTGGTTAGCTCAACTTTAACTTCATGATCCCAATCTAACTGACTGTCATCATTCAGGAAAAGGAATTCCTTTCTGACCACTCCATCTCTTTCTATCGAAATCAAAGCCGCACTCAGCCCTTTATCAAAATCATCAGCTCTGAATGTATAATATTCACCATTGACCTCTACAGTCTGAACCTGACCCCATTGGACACTAACGCTACCTGCACTGACCCACTCAACACAATCATCAAGGTCACCACAGGGGCATTCCGTATTTGCGGATGCCAGAGGTAGATATGAAGAGAACAGCAGCAAAGCTGTAAGGCATAACAGGCAGAGTATGCATTTTTCCGTTTTTCCCATAAACTCCACTCCGCTATTATGATTTTTTGGATACTTTTCTGGACAGAACGTAGATCAGCAGGGCATATCCCGACAAAGTCACGAAAACAAAGGGTACAGCCATGTTAAAAAACGAGGAGGCTGTGTACCAGCATGTAGAATAGAAGGTATATAGGGAAAGTACCACCGCTGCCAGCAAACTGACTATTCTCTTCATGAAATTGAGAATACACACGTAATCATATATCCCTTGCACAAAGGAATTACATACAACCATTTTCTCTATTGGGTACTAAATAGACTATATAATTGTAAAAAAAATGCAGTACACAACTCCTTTTTATCTGAGTGAAAAAATCATTGCTAATCCTCATTTCCATTAAAAAACCCTGCAAGCTAAAAACAAAGCAACCTTCCGCCGCAGGCGGCACATTCCTATGATTCTGAACAAAAAATAGTTACAGCGACTATAAATTTAAGAGAGAAGTCTGCAGAAAACCTGTGGAAAATATTCCAGAATATCATGCAAAACATTTTGTTTCTTCTGATGGGAAAGCGCCGGCTTCGCCGGACCCTTCGGGTTAACTCCAGTTATCCATGAACCACGATCCGAATTCATCCCCTTCTGAATATCTCATATCCGAATACCGATATGGCAATGATTATGGATGTCATGGAAAGCATGAATATCATGTTCGAATATGCCTCACTGAGCACAAACCATGACAGACCACCAAGGACATGTGTGAGGCTCATAAGGATAATTATGAAAACACCGATAGGGTATATCTCCTCATCTTCCAGGAACTTTAGTATGGTATATCCCATAAAATAATAGAAAATAACCGTTAAAGCAAGATACGGGAGAACCAGATTATGTTTTACCGCAAAGACCAGTGTCGGGCTAAACTCATAGTCCAGTATCCTTTCAATGCTGCCTGCGAAATAGAATGTCAGGGAGTAATCAATAATCACACCCACACAAAGGAAAAGAGGGATGAGTCTATAATTGCGATAGATCGATAGCAGACTCTGCAATATTTGACGCATAATCCTTTATCCTGCTGAAACTGTCAATTATAAGTTCAATGGACTCCCCGGTTTGTAGCTGGGCAGCATTTATGAGCATTTTGTTGAAGATATCCTCTCTTCCCAGCACATTATTTGCAATATCGCTGTTGGATTCACGCAAAGCTTCGGTACTGTCCATGAAAAGTGACTGGCACTCCCTGCACAGATCAACAAGTATTGCAAGCACTTCCTGAGGCAGTGTGATATAAGAGAAATGCAATGATATTTTGGAGATGTGGTCCCCGATTCTTTCTATATCGTTGGCTGCAAGCCGGTAATAGAATGACTCCACAAGACTCAGGTTATCATGTTTAGAGGGTTTTTTGAGGTTCAGGCGCTCTACATGTTGTTTTGATACAAGCAGAAACATTCGGTCAAGGTCATCATCGCGGGATATTATATGACTGCACAATTCTTTGTCATTTTCCTCAAAGACAGATGCCAGTTCATCAAGCATGAGGTATACAAGTGAGGACATCCGTTTAAGTCCTTTTTCAATTGTAAAATCTTCTGTGTCCAGAAAATTCTTGATGATTATTTTCTTCTCGTCACCTTCGACCATTTCAAGACCCACAAGACGATGACACAGGTCTTTTATTTCCCTGCGTGCTGCTGCCGGAATATCATCCCCGACAATTTCTATTGTCTGATAATCACTTATTATATACAGACCTACAAGATCTCTTTTTATATGCTCCAGTTCTTTGTTGAACTTTATCTTTTTCATTTTCTTAAAAGTTTTAATTCCTGGAGGTTTAAGAAGCAAAGACCCATCTTCCTGATAGAAAATCGAAATATGAGAGCCTGCTTCCAATTTTGAGCGAAGTGCCCATTTCTTGGGAAGAGTGACCACATATGTGGATTTTCCCGTGATCTGTACTTTTCTTGTATCCATCTTTTTCACACCCGAAAGGAAGATATGACTAATGGACAGGAATTTACCTATAAAGCTTACCTTAATAGATAGGTATAATCTATGTAATCTATATAGATGAAAGTGGTTTTTGAACATTATTATTAAAATCCGGACACAATAAAATAGAATGTGCTTCCCTTTCCCAAAACGGAATCCACCCAGATCCGTCCTTCATGTTGATCAATAATATTTTTCACAATAGCCAGACCAAGTCCATTACCACCAAATTTACGGGTCGATGAGGAATCAACCTGATAGAACCGATCAAAAATCAATTCCTTTTGGTCATTCGGAATACCAACACCTGTATCTTTTACATAGACAACAGCCCCACGGTCTTCCTGGAAAGTACCTATTTCTATGCTGCCACCTTTGTCTGTGAACTTCAAAGCATTATCTATGATCTTTGTCAGTGCATATGCCAGTTTTTCCGGATCAGCGTGCACGAACATATCAGGACCTTTTTTTATGCTGATATCAAGCCCCGATGCGTCCAGTTTACCATTAATGGACTTACAGGCCATATCGATAATACAATTGATACTTGTCTTGACCATGTCCATTTTCTCCAATTCATCATCACATCTTGCAACCTCAAGAAGATCCTGTATCATCCAGTTCTGCCTTTCAAGTGCCTTCAGTGACCTTTCAAGGAATGAATTCCTCTTTTGGTGATCCGGCTCATCAAGGGCAATTTCCACATAGCCTTTCATAATATTCAAAGGAGTGCGCAGTTCGTGGGAGATATTCGCTATGATATTACGTTTCATTTGCTCAAGTTTTTTCATTTCAGTAATGTCCTTGGCAACTGCAACATATTTTTGTTCTCCCCGATATTCAACAACAGCTATACTCATGGTCACGGATTTCATTTTGCCGTTACCGGCATGGAAATTCATTTCTTTAATAAAATTAATATTCTTATCAGGAGAGTTAAAAAAATATCTCATATCATTGTCACCATTAACAAAGGAAAGGGCATTATATCCAACAATCATGTCCATACTTGTTTCGGATATCTCAATGAATGCTTCATTTGCAAATTCGATCTTACCCTGGTCATCGATAACAATTATCCCATCAAGACTTCCGGAAACGATCTTGGTTAGATAATTACGTGTTTCAAGTATCTCTTTTGATGCCTTCTCCTTTTCCTTAATGAGATATCCAATATGATCTGCCATATCGTTAAAAGAATCAGCTAACTGTCCTATTTCATTATTTGAGCTTATGTGGGCTTTATGATCAAGATCACCTTTTCCGAATATTTCCACGGATCTCTTTAATTGCAGGATTGGGCTGGAAACGACTGATCCTGCCAGATATGCAACATTAGAACCAGCGATCAGAAGCAGAAGTACAAACAGAAGAAGATATCTTGTAAATTTATCAGCTATGGTTCTGATGTTTTCCTGTGAAATTCCAACATGCACCTCTCCTGCATTTCCTTCAAGGATCGGACATGAAATATCCCGTATGTATCCCATTTCAGTATCAAGCAACAATGTATTAATGTCATCTGTTGCTGGATTTATTGATCTGAGGTCAACCGGAAATCCTCCGCTAAACGTATGAACAAGAACTTCGCCATGCTCATCGGTTATGAAAACATAAACAACCTCCGGTTCACTCTCTTTGATCGTTTTTACAAGCCACTGAAGACGAACCTGATTGTCGGTGAGGATGGGATTCACACTATTCTCTGCAAGATTACGGGTTATAGAGATGCCTTTTTCGTTCAGCTCGGTCTTCATCATATTCGTCTGTACGACATTAAGATAAGAACCCATTAGAACACCGAGTACAAGGATTATGCTGATAACTGTAAGGATAAGCTTCGTACGGATGCTGAAGTCATCGATACTTGAGATCATTTTTTCCAGCATGTCCTGAGTTCCTTTTTTCATATTATGCCCCACTAATTGTTCCCGTATGCTGTATATGTTCCATGATCCATTTCAACGAACATATTGAAATGCATCTTTTCAAGCACACCACGACCTTCCTTAGTATCATGCATGCCAAGCAAAACTTTAGTTACATCATTTTTCAGATCCTGATCAATTTCAGGATGAACAGCAATTACAGGGACAAGCTGTCCGGATGAAGAGTGGATGATCTTAAGGCCAGAGTAATTTTCCGGGGAATTCTCAATTATGTAAGACCACATTATACAATCTACTTCAGCACCATCAAGAGTACCCTGATTAACCATATCTATAAAATTATCCTGACTGTTACTGTAAATATAACTGGAAAAAAAGTCATCAGGTGTTTCATTTATGACAGGATGCATGTAATCCGGGACGATATCCCCACGATTGAAACGATAACTATTGAATGCGAATTTCTTTCCGCGAAGATCTTCCAGCGAATCAATACCTGAATCTGACCTTACTATCACAAATGAAGAACAATAAAGGTCACCATTGATTACAGGCACTGCAATTATCTCCAGACCAAAATCATCATGTCCTGAAATATAGTCATCCTCCCTTACAAATTCAAAATCAAGATAACCGGTTTCTAGCAAATAGTTGATCTCGGCAGGATTATCACGTTGTACAAGTTCAAATTCAAGACCAGTCTGTTCAGATAGATAATCCAGAAAATCATTGTAATAATCCATGGTGGTTTTCGGAGAAGCCATTGCGAAAACACCGATACGTACAGGTTTATTATTGATATCTGATTGTGTCAAAGTCTCAGTATTTTTAAGGGAGATCTTTACTGCGTCCTCACTTTCAAAACATCCACAGGAAGCAGTGATTAAAAAAAATATCATAACTAGAGAGAGTACAAAAAAATACCTGCTACAACGTTGTAGTATCATGTTTTTCATTTCTGTAGCCCAACAGCCTTAATTAATATTTAAAAATACCTCCGTAATTATATTACGGCACAATATTTTATTGATAACTGGAGGTTAAACTATATAAATTCACCTATATATTGAAAACAGAGATATTTTATATATGTAGACTAATATCTAAATACTGGGTGCACTAATGTCACAAAATAAAAAGTATGCAATAATTACCATCATTATTCTGTTAATTGTACTATTTTTCTTATTTTTATCTTATAATCAGAACGATCATGAGAAAACTGAAATGACAATATCAAACGAACAAAATGATTCCATTAGTAGTGATACTAAAACGAATGAAAAAGAGATTTTTATCAAAGGTTCGGACACTATTTTACCGGTATCCATAGCTGAATCAGAAACATATATGAAACTACATCCTCAAAACAAAGTAATTGTGATCGGAGGCGGTTCATCTCTTGGAATTGCCAGTTTTATTGAAGGTGAAGTTGAGATTGCCATGGCATCAAGGAAAATAAAGGATTCTGAGATTGAAAGTGCCATGAATAAAGGAATAGCTCCTGCGGAAACTGTAATCGGATGGGATGGAATTGCAGTTATAGTCAACAAGAATAATTCATTCGATAGTTTAACAATTGAGCAGCTTAAAAAGATCTATACGGGAGAGGTTAGCAACTGGAAAGAGCTGGGTGGCCAGGACAAAGAGATAGAAGTGCTTGTGCGCGATACCAGTTCAGGGACATATGCTTTTTTCAAGGAACATGTACTTGAAGATGAAGAGTACGCACCTGTAGCAGTAACCGAACCAAACACTGAAGCCATTGTACAGACTGTTGCATCAGACAGTGCAGCTATCGGTTATATAGGACTGGCATATGCTGACAGCAGTGTGAAGATGCTTGGCCTGGAAACCACAGAAGGAACTTTCCACCCGGAACAGGAATCTATCCTTAAAGGAGAATACCCGCTGGCAAGACCACTCCAGTATTACACCAACGGTAAGCCGGAAGGAGAGGTCGGCGAGTACATAGACTTTGTCCTGAGTGAACAGGGTCAGATGATCATCAAAGAAATTGGATATCTCCCGATCAACTAAAAATAAAATAATTAAAAAGGATTTATTATTAAATTATAAATCGAAAATTAGAGAAGGGAGTCCGGACCAATACGTCCGCTCCTAATCATATGATCAGTAAGCACAAGTGCCATCATTGATTCTGCAACCGGAACCATCCTTGGTGGGATCGTTGGATCATGGCGGCCATGTATTTCCACATCTATCTCTTTCATTTCAGCCATATCAACACTTTTCTGGGACTTTGATATGGAAGGTGTGGGTTTTACTGCGATCCTGCATATCACAGGCATTCCGGTGGATATACCACCTGTTATTCCTCCGGCATTATTGTTTGCAGGAGTTACCTTTCCGTTATTCAGAATAATCGGATCATTCATCTGACTGCCTTTCATTCCGGCACATTCAAAACCAGCACCTATCTCAACACCCTTTACGGCTCCGATCCCCATCATTGCACAGGCAATATCAGCATCCAGTTTACCAAATACAGGCTCTCCAAGTCCTGCAGGAACACCAGTGGCAATTATTTCCACAATGCCACCTATGCTGTCTCCTTCAAAACGAGCCTTATTTACCTGTTCCAGCATTTTTTCGGCGGCTTCCGGGTCGGCACAGCGTACAACATTACTATCAACATTGCTGCGTATCTCTTCAAATGAAAGTGGTTTTGCTTTTACTCCGCCAAGCTCAGTTACATGTGCAAAGACTTCAATGCCTTTCTGTGACAGGAGTTTTCTGGCAACTGCACCTCCGGCAACCCTGCCGATGGTTTCCCTGCCGGACGACCTTCCGCCGCCACGGTGGTCACGAATGCCATACTTTTCAGTGTAGGCAAAATCAGCATGTCCTGGTCGCGGAATATTCTTTATGTAATCATATGCACTGGATTTTGCATTCTTGTTCCATACCATCATGGAAACAGGCATTCCGGTGGTTATGCCATCAATTACACCGGACAGGATCTCTACTGAATCGGATTCTGAACGAGGTGTTGATACTTCGCTTTGTCCCGGTCTTCGCCTGTCAAGGTCTTTCTGAATATCCTCTTCTGAAAGTTCAAGTCCTGCAGGTATGCCGTCAACAACGACTCCAAGGGCTTTTCCGTGTGATTCACCCCATGTTGTGATCCTGAAAGAATGTCCGAATGAATTTCCTGGCATAATGGTATAGACCTCTTGATAGTATTTATACCGACCGTGTGTGAGCCGGCTCAATATGAACGAGCACGTCCTCTATACCATCAAAATTTTCCTTGATACGGTACTGCACGATATGGGATATGGTATGAGATTTGTAAGTTGTCATTTCAGGATCAACTTCAACATGCAAGTCTACATAGACATTTCCAGGAGGACCACGGGTCCTTATTTTATGACAATCGATAACACCTTCGATAGTTCGGACAACTTCTGCTATGTCCTCAGTATCTATCCGGGATTCATCTGCCAGAATTGACACACTATGGAAGATGATCTCGGCTCCTGCATGCAATATGACCAATGCGATCAAAACAGAGACAATCGGATCGATCAAAGGATAGCCAAAATGAATAGCTATAAGGCCGATGATGACTGAAAATGAGACATAGATATCACTTTTTGTATGGGCTGAGTCTGCAAGAAGAACTTCACTGTTAAGCTCAGTACCTTTCCTGCTTTCGTATGTTGTTACACCATAGTTGACACACATTGTCCCAAGCATTATTACAAAACTTATTGCAGTTACTTCCGGTGCACTCCCGGTTCCAAATCTATTAAATGCCGAATGCACGATCTCAAATGCTACAACTGCAAGTATGACTGCTATTACAATGGATGCCAGAGTCTCAAACTTGCGATGACCATATGGATGTTCCTTGTCAGGAGGCTTGGCAGCTATCTGAATACCTATAAGACCTACGATATTAGAAACACCATCAAAAAGAGAATGATATCCGTCAGACTGCATGCTTAGAACATTTGTATACATTCCGTATGCAATTTTGGCAAAAGAGACGGCAAGGTTCAGGAATAGGATATAGATCATTACATTTCTTATCTGCCTGAAACGTGATTCAATATCATACATCTGTTATCTATATGGTTATTAACCATCAACAATATAAAGTATATGATTTTTGCATCTAAAAAAAGAAGGAGAGCCAATATTAGTTAAGATGAAGTGGTTTAATATATAAATAAATACATACTGGAGGTAGGTGATAGCTTTGCTCCCGGATAAAAAAAGATTTCTTACACTGATTGCAATATTAACTACTACTTTATTCATCTGCGGATGTCTTGAAACCGCACAGACCGTGCCTGCAACAATTGATGACGCTGCCCTTGAAGCCTATGGCTGGTCACAGGTATCACTTGAAGAAAATTCTCATGAGCAAAACATTACAGATACAACATCAATAGTTTTCAATTCTGCAACTGTCAAGTATCACAATGACAGGCTAACCTCAGATATCAATGAACAGGCACTTAAGTTTAAAGAAGAGAACAACCTTCCGGTGTCCATAGAAATACCTGAAAGCCTCAGTGCTCAGATCATCACATATCGCCTTACTTTGCCTTCAGGAACAAAACTTCCGACAGAACTTGTTTCAAAGATCATGGATAGCAGAATGAGTGAGATCCAGGAAAACAACGATATTGAAAACACACAGGAATCTTCCACACGTACAATAACACTGGCAGACGGGTCAGAGGCTTTTGTAAATATATTCACCAGCTCAACTAACACCACTGATTCCGGAATGAAGATGATGGGATTTTTCACTACATTCTCAAATGAAGATTCCAGTACCGTTGTAATGGGATTTGTACCTGATGGAGCATATACAGTGAATGCAGGAATAATAAACGGAACTGTCTTCTCAATTGATGGTGAAAGTGAGATCGATGAAATGCTCAAACTTGTCAGCACCATTAAGTAAGATTCCAGAAGTTCAGGATAACTATATAGTTCAATAAAAACTGCAGACTACTATATTCCATAAATAGTCAATTAATAAAGAATAGACAGGAATACAAACTCATTAGAATACCTATATATACGATTTTTAAGAATCGTGTGTGATAGGTGTTCTATTTGAAATTCCTGACAAGAAGAAATGTTGTGAAACTCTTATCTGTTTTTGTCTTATCAATTTCTGTGATACTACTATCAGGCTGTGTTGCTGATGATAACACAAATCATGATTTAGAACATGAGATCAGCAATTCTATAGGAATGGACTTTGTCCTTATTCCTGCAGGTCAGTTCTATATGGGTTCGGATTCAACCCCAATTGTTGCTTTTGATGACCCTTTACATGAAGTCAACATTGGGAATGATTTCTATATGGGTAAATATGAAGTTACACAAATCCAGTGGGAAACGGTTATGGGAACAAATCCATCATACTTTAAAGGAGATAAACTGCCTGTTGAACAGGTTTCATGGAACGATGCCCGGGAATTTATCCGCAGGCTGAATAAACTTGAGAATACCGATAAATACCGCCTCCCAACAGAAGCAGAATGGGAATATGCATGTAAGGCCGGAAATGATACCGATTTTTCATTTACAAATGAAGCTACTGACCTGGACGAGTACGGATGGTCCGATTCTTACGGATGGTGTGCAATAAATGCAAATGGAACAACACATCCGGTGGGAGAAAAGAAAGCCAATGCATGGGGACTTTACGACATGCATGGTAATGTATGGGAATGGGTTCAGGACAGCTGGCATGACAATTATGAGAATGCTCCTGCCGACGGAACTGCATGGGAAGAAGAAAACAGCAGTGACCGTGTGGGAAAAGGTGGAAGCTGGATGGATGGACCAAATTATTGCAAAAGTGCTTTCCGTGGAAGCCTGGATGCTAATAGTACATCCTATGTACTTGGATTTAGGATCGTAAAGGAGATATGAAATTCCCCTTTTACTTTATGTAAAGGATTAACGCGAAAAAACCGAACTTTTACCAGAAATTAAATTGTAGATATGAACTTAAAACTTACATGTAAACTGTTCTGGTATTTTTATTTACAATCACCTATCAAAACGTATTTTGGGCTTTTCTGTGCTAAAAGAAATAGTTCATTTGAATTCAATACTGATACTACCTGACTTCTTTGCTAAGGACTCAGAGAGCATTCCCATTTCAAACCTGCATACGTGTAATATGCCACAGGGTACAAGACAGTTAGATGAACAATTCATTTCCTGAGCCTTTTCCATGACATAATTGTCCTTGATGTCAAGCGTCTGGTCCATGGGGATTTCCATATGTGACATTTTTCTTATCTTCTCACAATCAGTTTCGATGTCAATGATAATGTTTTTTCCTTTTCTTTTTCCACTTATCTTATGCACAAATCCACAAATGTTTGAATTGATTGTAATTTCGCTCATGTACTTTTCCTCCTGTTTTATTAATCAATACTACTTGATTCTAAGATATATAAGTATTTCAATAGATTTTGAAATGTTAATCTATAAATAGCATTTCAACACTATTTGAAACGCGTTGGGAAATTCACCGAAGAAAATGACAAATATGTGATTCAGAATAAGAATAATTGTGTTTTTAAATGTACCTCATCTGTCATTGTGAATATTGAAGATGCAATAAATTTCCCTCCTAAATAATAGTTGCGAAGAATTGTAAAATACGGAAATTTGTCCTGCTGTTATTCTTGAATTATTAATTAAGCGAATATTCAAAATGTAGATTCAAATATGGTGCTTTAAAATGGATGAAAAAAATAGAATCATTTTAATTTTGGGGATAATGGCGTTTCTTGCAAATGGAGATAATTATGCAGCCGCACCATTATTGATAAACATATCAAAAGATCTGAACTTAACAATAAGTGCTGCTGCTTTATCTGTTACAGCTTATATGCTTTCATTTGGACTATTCACACTGTTGTTTGGTCCTCTCTCTGACAGGTTTGGAAAAGCAAAGGTAATCAATATAGCTGCAATTGGAACTGCGATATTCAGCATACTTGGAGGATTTGCTTTTAATCTTCAATCTTTAATTTTTTTCCGGGCAGTTAACGGAGCTTTTGGGGCAGGTATTCTACCTGTAACGCTGGCACTGGTCGGACAGTCATTTGATAGTGAAAATAGACATAAGGCCCTTGGAAAAGTAATGGGCCTTATGTTTCTTGGTGGAGCTACTGCAACAGCGATAGGTGGAGCATTAGCATATCTTGGCTCATGGAGATTAGTATACATCACATATGGAGTCGCAGAATTAATAATGGCATTAATTATGCTAAAAGTTCTTGATAAAGATGAAGGCATCGTAGATAAATTCAATCTTATCAGTGCTTACAAAAAACCTCTAACGAACTATAGGTTTATGAGACTGGTACTGGTAATGTTTTTTGTCGGATTCGCAGTATTTGGAAGTTTTACATATTCAGGAAAAATGCTCCAATCAATAACAGGATATAACATATTACAAGTGGGACTGATATTATCATTATTTGGTGTTGGAACCGTGATTGGTGGCAGAATTGCGCCAAAGGTTAAATCAATACTGAATCATGCTTATCTTGTAAGTGCAGGCATCATTGGGTTCATGTCTTTATTTGCCATATCAGCATATACTAACATCTGGATCTTAGGTATCGGATTAATTGGTTTTGGAATGGCTTTCATTTTCATGCAATCAACACTTGTCGCCACAGCTCAGGAAAAATTACACATGATGCGGGGCACTGCTATGTCATTGGCTTCTTTTAACATGTTTGTGGGTGGTGCATTAGGAACCGTATTTAATGGGTATATAATGGGTCAGTACGGCGTTTCAAGAATATTTTACGATGCTGGATATGTTATATTGATTGTCGGACTAATTTCCGCAGTATTTGTTGCAAGATTTGAAATGAGAAAAAAGCTAGGATATTATAACAATACTTAAGGTCAAGGTGGGTTAGACGGAAAATATAGGCAATCCATTAGGTAAGTGTTGTCATCACATTATACAAGAAAACATAGATAAACCCTAAAATCGGATTTTTTTGTTTGACGTTCGGTTTTTTGGACTTACCTATATCCCCTTACTTTCTGTAACCGGAAAATATAATTCACATAAATCCTCAGTTCAGAGTATGGTCAAAATTGCAGTCACAGGAAAAGGCGGAGTTGGCAAGACAACACTATCCGGTACTCTGGCAAGAATGCTGGCAAGGGACGGTTATGATGTGCTTGCCATTGATGCGGATGCCGATATGAATCTGGCTTCATCTCTTGGAATAGAGAACGCTCCCAAACCACTTACCGATTACAAGGACCTCATTGAAGAGAGAGCCGGTGAAAAAGGCGGCATGTTCAAGTTCAACCCTAAAGTTGATGATGTGGTTGATAAATTCGGTGTTGTGGGACCTGATAATGTCAAAATGCTTGTAATGGGAACTGTGGAAAGAGGAGGAAGCGGGTGTATGTGTCCTGCTTCCGCATTCCTGAAAGCGTTCCTGAGACATGTAGTACTCAAGGACAGCAGCGCTGTAATACTTGACATGGAGGCAGGTATTGAACACCTTGGAAGAGGAACCACACGTGGAATTGACCTTATGATCGTTGTTGTGGAACCTGGTATGCGCTCTATTGAGACTGCACAGAGAATTAAAGACCTCTCCGAAGGAATTGATATAAAGCACCTTGCTGCGATCATCAACAAAGGAACTTCTGCGAACATAAAGCCAAAACTTGAAGAAATGGGAATTCCTGTACTTGGTATGATACCATACGACCCTGACCTTGTAGAAGCGGATTTCAATGGACTTTCACCTATCGATGTTGGTGGAAAATGGGTGGATTCTGTCACCGAGATCAAGGACCATATGCTTGAGATGATATCAGGTTTTGAGAAAGAGGAATAGGCGATCATATGCCAATAATGAGTTCCTGTAATGAGGTTGAAGCTTATGTTACGAAAGACGGTTCGGTAATCAGAGAACTGATACATCCGCAAGTCCATGGTAACTCTTCCCAGAGCCTTGCAGAAGCCAGGGTTGCACCTGGCAGTTCTACACTTTTACATCATCATCATGTAACCGAAGAAATATACCACATTCTTGAAGGTACAGGGATGCTTTCACTTGGAAACGATTTGGTTGAAGTAAAAACCGGAGACTCTGTTTGTATTTCTCCAGGAACACCACATAACATCACTAACACAGGAGAGATTGAACTCAGGATTCTCTGTTGCTGTTCTCCTGCGTATTCTCATGAAGACACAGTGTTGTCAAAATAATAGGATATTTGTCTTCCCATTCTGACATTTGAATTAGATAAAATAAAGTATCACAGGTAATATAATAACGCCCATAGCATGCGACTTTCTTATTCCCATAAATGATGGTAACATTCCTATTGGCGTGGCTATCAGAAATACCATCAAGCCAAAAAAGCCTGTGAATGCAAGACACATCACAAACAGAAGAGCAAGCACTGCATAACAGAGTAGGGAATAATCAAAACCATAGAGTACACGATGTATATTATCCCCCAGGAAAATGGTGGAGTAATAAGACAGAATAGCAGTCAATGAGATAGCAACAAGAAACAGAAGGACAAGAGGAGGACCAAGGTTAATACCTCCAAGTAAGTCATTTATAGCTACCATGGCGCCGCTGCGGGTCTTACCAATTACGACCAGAGCCAGCAGGCCAAAAATTGCATTACAGGTGTTCACACCTGAAATAGAAACTATGAATTCCTTTGATGAATCAGTTATGCTATCTGTTGAAAGGTCATCATCTGATGCAGTATTCAGATTTCTGTCAAAGTCCTCTTTTATGAATAAACGTGCAAACACAGTTGCAATTGATGAAGAGACACCCGGTAACCATGCTACCATGGAACCGGATGTTCCACCTACTATAATTCCCCGGATTATCCGTTTTCTCTCAAGCTCCATTCGTGATTTGAACTGGTATGGTATAAGAGGGCGTGACATCAGACTTATGATGAGTTGTGATGAACCAAAAAGACCACTCAAGAGGGGAAGCAGTATTGAAGGTTCACCCATTGAAAGGAAAGGATGCATGAGATTTTCCTTATCGAATGCAAAGACACCCAAAAACCCGCAGAGAATGAATACAAGAAATGCACTTAATGGATATCTAATTCTTTGAAGCAGGTTTTGTTTGTCAGGTTCACCTTTTTCAGTAAATACCATAATAAGTACCACAATTATCAAGATCCAGGCAATGTACTTCTGAATAAAAGGATAAGCGGATCTGAATGCCATGGAAAGTGGATATGCGGTGATTATGGCCAGAGCTACCGAGCCTGCACTTCCAAGGGCAGAAAGACGGATTGCTTCTGCTCCCCGGCCTTCAAGCAATAGTGTATGCCCGGGTAGTACTGCAAGTGCGAGGTCATCTCCCGGAGCACCCAGAAATATAGCTGGTATTATGTCATGAAATGTATGTGAGAGGGAATTTGCTAAAATCATTGCTGCTATGCAAACAAGTGGCAGACCATGCTCAGACAACATAGGGGAGAATGCAAGCAATATCAATGCAAAATTGTTGCTATGTATTCCCGGGATGAGTCCTGATATCACACCAAGAAAATAACCTGCAAACAATGATAATAAGAAAGTGAATATGGATACCTCAGTTACCGGGGTCATCATGATTTACCTGAACGTTTTTGCTCAGAATTATTTAATAAATACTTAATTTTTGTGATTTAAACCTAAAATATATTTGATATTATAAGAGATTGACAATAATTTGAATGAGTCTGATCGCCAGGACAATTTTATATAATAAGATTCCATGTCCATAAATAATGGATTCAAAAACGATCAAATGTAACAAATGCAACAATGATGCAATTATTTTTCAGAAATATTCCGGAATGCACCTTTGCCGCAAGCATTTCATAGAAGATGTTGAACGTAAGATCAAACTTACCATCAGAAAACATTACAGCATCAAAAGGAATGAAGTGATAGCTGTGGGTCTGAGCGGTGGTAAGGATAGCAGTACAACACTCCACATACTTCACAAATTGTTTGGTAAAAGACCAGATATTGAGATTGTGGGAATTTCCATAGATGAAGGAATTGCAGGTTATCGTCCTGATACAATTGAATCTGCACGTGAGCTTACATCAAAACTTGGTGTCAGGCACATTGTCCGTTCATTCAAAGATGAATATGAAACTACCATGGATGAGATAGCCCCTCAGCAGAGAGAAAAGGGTGCTTGCAGCTATTGCGGAGTTCTCAGAAAATCACTCATCAATAAGATTGCCCTGGAAATTGGAGCTACAAAACTTGCGATCGGTCATAACCTGGACGATGAGGCACAGACAATTTTGTTGAACCACCTCAAAGGTGATGTTTCCCGTATGGTAAGGCTGGCTCCACCCAAGGAACTTGAAGGACTGGTTCTCAGAATGAAACCTCTAAGACACATCCCTGAAAAAGAGGTTGCTCTTTATGCTTATCTTCATGACCTTCCTCTTGGATTTGGCGGATGTCCCTATGCCCATGAAGCTATGAGAAGAGAAATTAGGGTAATGCTTAATGAATTCGAAGTAAGACATCCGGGCACAAAATATGCTCTTTTAAGTGGTTTTGATAAAGTTTCAGGGATACTTGGAAAAGAATACCCGCAGGAAGGACTTCAGAAATGTAATATATGCGGTCAGGCATGTACTGAGAAGATCTGCCAGGCATGTAAACTGCTCAAACGCGATCAATCCAGTAAGTAATCCTCAAAGGAATACAATTTCCTTTCTGTTCTGTCAAGATAGAACCGTGTTAACCATACAGTGATCAGTGGCTGAATTACTATGGTGCTTAGAAGTAGATCGAAGAGTGACCACAGCTGTGATAGTATTTCTACATAAGATGTGATCTGACCGATAAATCCAAGAACAAAGGAGATACCCATTACGACAAGCCAAAGTCCAATAGATGCAAGTTTATTTGAAAGAACAATTGATAACCCGGTCTCAATTGCAGTTATCGGATCAAGTTCGTCCACCACAAGTACATAAATTACAAGGAAGAACAGCAAGCTGATAATAATGATATAGAATGCCCATAAGAAGACACCTAAAGCCAGCAGTGATAAACTGGCAGTGGCCATATCGGAATTTAACAGGAGAATATTGATGTCATCAATAGAGAGAAGACCTGGTACAAGGAATATAACTCCGGCCAGTATCAATAGAACTATCAATGCATTAACGAAGAACAGATTCAGATAGTTTCGTTTTCCGGTTGTGAACATGGTGCTTATACTGGTATGACCTTTTTCAAGTGCTTCTTTGGCCATTCCTATGGCACCAGCCATTATGAAAGAATCAATTATCATGTATATAGCAAACAGAACAATAGAGAAGATAGCTATTACCAGTATATGTTCATAAAATACAGAATACATTAGATCAAGCATTTCATCCTGTGTCATACTCGCAGAATCTATTGTACCTGACATTGCAGGGACAATGAAAAGTATGGTGAACAATATCATCGAGAACATAAAAAATATGACAGATGCAACTATTTTTAATATAAAAGGTACACATAGATTAAGGTTGCCAGTCCATGTTCCAAATCCCTTACGAACAAGTGTTCCAATGTCCTCTACCATCAATATTACTCCGAAGATGTTGACACTACGTTTCTCTATTATTTATTTGCATCCCATATTTAATCCAGAAAACAAAAGAGATATATTGATTATCGAATTTTCAAAAAATTACTCGTTAGCAAAAGTGCAATGTCAAAACAAAAGATATAAATATCATTATGCCTTTTCTAGATTGTTCTTGCGCGGGTGGCTCTTTTCATACACTAAACCCACTCCCACACTTAAACCCCACTCCCCAAATACATTAAACCCAACCACCCGTGCAAACACAAATTCTTTTTTTTGTAGGTTTTATCTGTATATACTGAATATAACAAATTGGGATTTTACTTTGTATTTTTGACAATATTGATATGAGTACGGTTATTTTGAGGTCATACTGCAATAAGTTCGTCCATAATAATGAGAACAACATATAACTAATAATACCACAATTGGCATTGTTAACTCCCGGATAAATATATATAGGTTATACATACTATCTTTTTTGAGGTGAAATATATGTCAATGTTGTATAATTTGTGGGGATTGATCGTATTGGCTTCCTTTATTTGGGTGGTATATGATATCTTTACTAATAATAAAGGACTTGAACCGATCAAGAAAGCACTATGGATCATTCTAGCTTTTGTCTTTGGAATTCTAGGTGCAGCAGCATACTACTTCCTTGGAAGGAAATAAAAATTATAAGAAATTACATTTGATTAAACTTTATATAGATATTGATATATTGAAAATCAAAATATCTGGATTCAGATATTCTATTCTTTTTTTATCAAAAACATGAATGAGCAAAAAGCTCTCTGCTAATTAAAAGCAAAGACTATAAAAAAAGGAAAATAGATTCCGGCAAAAGCCGGAATGATTTTTGTTTATTTTGTTTAGAACAGACCTTTTCCGATGAAGAGTGCTGAGAACAGGATCGCTACCATGTTCACTACCTTGATCAGAGCGTTAAGAGCTGGTCCGGATGTGTCCTTGAATGGGTCACCAACGGTGTCACCGACAACGGCTGCCTTGTGAGCTTCAGAGCCTTTTCCACCGTACTTTCCGTCTTCAATGAGCTTCTTAGCGTTGTCCCATGCACCGCCACCGTTGTCCATTGTGAGTGCAAGTAAGAGACCACAAACAATGATACCGATAAGAAGACCACCAAGAGCTGCCGGACCAAGTACAAGACCAACAATCACTGGTGTGAAGATTGCAAGAGCACCGGGTATTGCCATTTCCTTGATCGCTGCTGCTGTTACGATGTCAACACACTTACCGTATTCTGGTTTTGCAGTTCCTTCCATGATTCCAGGAATTTCACGGAACTGGCGGCGAACCTCGTTCACGATCTTGAATGCTGCCTTTCCTACAGCCTGCATTGTTACAGCACTGAAGACGAATGGAAGCAGTCCACCGATAAAGAGACCTACAAGAACTACTGGTTTTGTAAGACTGAGATCTGCACCTGTAAGACCTACCTTTCCGGTGTAGTCTGCAAAGAGTGCAAGTGCACCAAGTGCTGCTGAACCGATTGCGTATCCCTTTGTGACTGCCTTTGTGGTGTTACCTACTGCATCGAGTGCATCGGTGATCTTACGGACATTGGATGGCATGCCAGCCATTTCTGCGATACCACCAGCGTTGTCAGTGATTGGACCATATGAGTCAAGTGCTACGATCATACCGGTTGTTGAGAGCATTGCTGCTGCTGCTACTGCAATTCCATAAAGACCGATTGCAGGGCTTGCTGCTCCACCTACAATGAAGAAAGAAGCCAGGATACCTACAATGATGATGATCACAGGAAGTGCTGTACTCTCAAAACCAATTGCAAGACCGGAAATGACGTTTGTACCAGCACCTGTTTCGGATGCTGCTGCGATTGTCTTTACCGGACGGAATGAAGTTGAAGTGTAATATTCTGTGAAAACCACCATGAGAACCATGATAATTACACCCACTATGGATGCGTAATAGAACTTCATGTCTCCCATGAGGGAAGTTGTAACGAAATAGAAAGCAACAAGACAGAGAATTGCAGAAACTGCTACTCCTTTATAGAGTGCTTTCATGATCTTTCCATCGTTGCCGACTTTCACGAAGAAAACGGAAATGATGGAAGCAAAGATTGCCACTGCACCAAGGATGAGTGGGAAAAGAATTGCGTTAGGGTATGAATCAAGGACAAGTGATCCAAGAAGCATAGATGCAAGAACTGTTACTACATATGTTTCGAAAAGATCAGCACCCATACCGGCACAGTCACCGACATTGTCACCAACGTTGTCAGCAATCACACCAGCATTACGCGGGTCATCTTCAGGGATACCTGCTTCAACCTTACCTACAAGGTCTGCTCCTACATCGGCTGCCTTGGTGAATATTCCACCACCAACCCTTGCGAAGAGACTGATAAGACTTGCACCAAAACCGAAACCGACTACAAGGTCAACATTACCGTAAAGGATGTAGAAACCACTTGTACCGAGAAGTGCAAGACCGACCACAGCAAGACCTGTTACAGCTCCACCACGGAATGCAACGGACATTGCCTTCTGAAGACCCTTTGATGCTGCGCTTGCGGTTCTGACGTTTGCCCTTACGGACACGTTCATACCTACATAACCTGCTGCTGCAGAGCTTATTGCACCAACAAGGAAACCGATAGCTATCTTAGATCCTTCAGGAAGAAGAGCAAAGATAAGTACTGCAAGAATGACAGCAACAATTGCTATTGTTTTATATTGACGATTCAAATATGCCATCGCACCCTCCTGGACGGCACCTGCTATTTCCTGCATTTTCTCTGAACCAGCATCTTCTTTAAGGACACTGTTTGCAAAGAAACCAGCAAATAACAAACTAATGAGACCAGCAAGAGGGGCAAGATAAATTAATGCTTCCATATTAAAACTCCTCTCAAAGTTTAATTTTATTCTGATTTTAAATGTAAGTAAACTTATGATTTTTATTATCGATACAATTATAATTATTATAAAGCAACAGGTCACTTACACTATGACTTGCTACATAAATGTAACCACGACGCGTATAATACTGATGTATCATATATAAAGGTAGGCCGAAATTGTGCACACATAATATGAATATGTCGATAGGAAATGGGAATTACATTCCCCCTCCTATCTGCATCAGTTCAAAATCAATATCTTCAGGGACATCTACCCTGAAAACAAAAACATTGTACCTTGATCTTCTGGCAGCAGAGATAGCTGTTTTCTGTTCATGGCTCAAATTGCCATCAGTACTGGCAATGCACAGGGATTTCTTTGAATCCTTCACCAGAAAATCAAAATGATGACCATAGGCATTCAGAAACTCCACAAGCTCACTCAGTTCTTCCCAGTTCTCGCACATATGAGTGCTTTTTGTAGCGGAATTACTGACATACCAGTCCCTGCTCATATAAGGATATGCAGCATACTGATCCCGAAGGTCATCATATGCTTTGTGTATCTTTGAAACATCAGTATTCAGATCTATCCATTTCCAACCCTGTTCAAAAAAATAGCGTGACGCTACAATTGATACTATCCTATCCTTATCTTTTTTATCAAGTTTCATTTTAACACCTGTTGCCTATAATGAGGCTTATGGCATTTAATCTTATATCAGTACTTATCCTTCTGTTTTGTTTTTCAAGATGAAGATCATTCAGGCGGATAATTGAAACAATGAATTATCTCTGTGGACGTAATATTTATGCATTTAATCGGTTCAATATCCATGATTTCTTCTTTAGTTGAATTCTCTGAGTTGATAATAATGCTGCCTTCGATCGATATTATTGAACCTGCAGGAACATATCCGTTAATTTCCCTGATAAGCGACTGCTGAGTTGAGATTATTCTTGTGTCAGAGGAAAGTACAGGTTCTATAGTGTTAACATAGATGTTTTCGTCCCCACTATTGTAAAATGTCAAATTATATGTGTACACATTAGTTGAACCATTATTATCAGAATGAGCAGACATAAGACCATCTACAAATATCAGACCCTCCACCGGAACAGGACCACATGAAAGGGAACTTACACTAAGTCCTATCAGGACTCCCAGAAAAAGAAGTAATGTACCATGAAGAAAACTTTTGTCTATCATTCTTAACACTATAATTTACTCATTAAAGAATATATTTACGTTTAGTGATATGAATTTTTTCAATCCTAAAAACTCAATGCTTATATGCTATATTTAATTAGCAATGGGAGCATGTGTTCTCAAAATATGAAAAACTGGTTGGTATGGTACAATAATGAGAAGATGGTGGTAATTTTTGCTCCCTTTGCCAGTTTATCTGTATAGTACGCATACTATATAAAATATAATGCGGCATATGTAAAAAATATAAAATAGATAATAGTAATGTAAGATAATCAATTATACGGAAGAACATAAGAAATATAAACGTGAACATAAATATATAAAATTCGTAATTATATAAATTGGACTACTCATATGAATCATATAAATCAGCATCAGGAGATGAAAAATGGACTGTAGAACATGTAGCTATAAAAAAAATATTGCCCTGTTTTCTAAGTGTGCAGGTGTTCCCGGAAGAACCAGAGTTGGAACTGCATATTACTGTAGTCACCCTGATATGCAAAACCCGGTACCTGTAATAGCCTCTGAAAGTGTTCTTGAAGGCTGTCCTGTAGGCAACAATCATCTTGAAGTTAAAAAAGAACTGGATGAATCAGGAATTGTAGAATCCTGATCATTTTACCAGTCAACAATCATAACACACCACTCATTTTCATTTTATAAAATAATTTAATAGATAATATACAATGTTTTTAAGTTAAAATGTAGGGGTCACCCAAGATCCAGATATACATAAATTTAAAGTTTTTATATTCAACAGTTCTTAAAAAATATGCGATAGACCTATTCTGGATAGATATAAGTATAAATCAATAGCAATCAATCATATGATACTCAAAAGGAGTATCATACGATGCATAAATCAAATATTATACTTATAGTTACACTTACTACACTAATTATATTAGCCTGTGGAAGTTCAGGTTGTCTTTCTGATAAAGAGACAGTATTGTCAGGGAACATGAATAACCATAGCAACACAAATGACACAAGTAAGCTTACAGAAAGTAATACAACCGCTAATGAGCACGAAAACTTTAGTGGAGAAAAGCAGTTTGCCTCTGTAGATGATTTTGAGGAGCATACAAATATTGGAACTGCTCCTGAACTAAAACCTGTAACAAATAATGTTAAAAATCTGAAAATCGGTGCTTTCAACATACAGGTGTTTGGGGTAACAAAAGCTGGAAAAGCAGATGTCATGAACACTATTGTTAAAATAGTCCATGAGTATGACATTATTGCAATACAGGAAATAAGGGACTCGTCCCAGACAACCATACCCACACTTATGGATCTGGTCAACTCTGATGGATATCAATATGATTACACCATAAGCGAAAGGCTTGGAAGGACATCTTCCAAAGAACAATATGCATACATATTCAACACCGAAACGGTAGAGATTACCGGAAACCCTCAGACCTATCCTGAAGCAAATGGTAGTGACAGTTTCCACAGGGAACCTTTCATTGCAGCTTTCAGTTCAACTGAAGGAAACTTTGACGCAGTCCTAATGGTCATTCATACTGATCCCGATGAAGCCACTGAAGAGATAAATGCCCTTGACGATGTCCTGGAATACGCACAAAATCTTTATCCTGATGAGAAGGACTTCATTATCCTTGGAGACCTGAATGCGGACGGTTCTTACTTTGATGAGGATGAAACAAATGACCTTGAGACTTATGAGTGGGTCATAGATAATAGTATAGATACTACAACAAAAGCCACAGATTACAGCTATGACCGCATAATACTAACTGACAGTTCAGATTTTACAGGCAATAGCGGGGTTTTCAGATTCGATCTTGAATACGGACTTGATTATAATGAAACCGTGGCAGTATCTGATCACTACCCAGTTTATGCGGAGTTTGTTGCAATAAATGATATGGATTAAAACTGTAAAAATGATCTAGTCTGTAAAATATATCTGAAAAGAAGAGACATGCAGGATGCATGTCTCATACTATGCAAAATAATTAATTAAGCAAAGAGTTGGGTTCCGGCTGTCTTTGCCTGCTCCATAAGCTCTGCATTATCTTTTACCTCACCAGGTGCATGGTGTCCCACATCTACAAAGGTACCTTTGACCTCCATTCCAAACATCTGAAGTATCTGTGTGAACTCATCAAAAACTCCCTTGAAAGCATCAGGCTCGGGGTTTCCCTGTGCAGCAACTATTATAGCCTTTTTTCCACCCTCGATGCGTGGTGTGAAATCAGGATTTACAAGTGCCCAACAACGGTCGATCACCTGGCGCATCTGGCTTGTGAACTGGAAGAAATATATTGGTGAACCGAATACAAAACCGTCTGCATTTTTAAGGGCATCGTAGACTTTAGACATGTCGTCTTTTAATTTGCAGCCATCCACTTCTCTGCAGTATGTACATCCCTGGCATCCTTTTATGTTCATTTCATTAATGTAGAATTTCTCTACATCTGCCCCTGCTTCTGCGGCTCCGTCAAGGACCTGCTGGACGAGCACATCGGTGTTACCGTTCTTTCTTGGACTTCCTATAAAACCTACTACTTTCATTTTAACCATTTCCTTAAGCTTGAATTGTAAATTACTGGAAAATATTCAAAAGGTAGAAGGTATTGCACTATATTTATACAATATACACTCTTTTTTGATAGCAGCTAACAAGAAGTATAGTAACAATAATATTCAGAATAAATAGGAGGAGGAAATTTGGAAAAAACAAAAAACATTGAATACGGATGCCCCGTGGAAGCAACCCTTGGTGTTATCGGAGGAAAATGGAAACCGCTTATACTCTGGCAGCTAAAAGAAGATGTGCTTCGCTACAATACACTTCAGCAGATGTTGCCCGGCATATCTCCCCGTATGCTGACAAAACAACTCAGAGAACTTGAAGATGATGGGATCGTTAATAGGAAAATGTATCCGGAAATACCGCCAAGAGTCGAATATTCACTCACTGATTTTGGAAAAACCATCATCCCCGTGCTGGAAGCACTGGCACAATGGGGACTTACATATATGGACATAAGACAGGAAAAAGATATGAAATGAATAAATAAAGTATATATACACCACAAATTATTAAATATATAAAATATAATACTGCATTGGTATAGTGAATTTTTGTCCTGAGGTGTGGCTTCTTTCTCTGAATCCTCCTAGCTGTCCTCACCCGTCTAAAGCGGTACCCACACCTCAGAAAAATTCAGCACCATAACTTTATTAGAAAAATATATTATTGCTCAAAGCATTCTCTTTTTGGGTTGTCAATATGAAGATGAAAATGCTATTCACATGTATTTTTCTTACAATATCACTTGCTTTGATATCCGGATGTGTGGAGGATACAGGCAAGAATGAAACAACTGAAACAACTTTTGTAGTTGTAAATGAAACGGAGTTCTCACAGACCATGGAGGAAGCAAATACTGCCTATGTAAAGGCACTTGTATCAACCAGCCAGAAGAACGTTAATGCATCAAAATCCTCAATTGCTGAGCTGGTAAACAAGTTGAGCTACGTATCAGATACATACGGGGAAAATCCTCCAGAAATGTATATCAATGATAAGAACTGGCAAACCGAGATCAAAAGAGCAGTGCTTATAGCTGAGCACTCACAGGAAATGCTTGAAGAAGGGGACATAGAAGCCGCACATAATGGGCTTGAGCCGATGAGGGACCTTTTCTTCAGTCTCCATGAAAGAAACAACATTTTGCACATGGGAGACTATCTTACCATATTCCATATGACCATGGAAGAAGCAATCGATGCTGCAAATGTAAATGATACAGAAACAGTTAGCTCATATATCCCAACTCTTAAAAGTGAATGGCAGAATGTAAAAGATGCTGAAAGACCATCACTTGCAGATAGCAATTATAACCAGTCACTGGCAACAGTAGAGGCTGCAATTGGAGTTCTGGAAGAATCTGCCTCAAATGAAAATACCACACAAGTGCAGGAAGATTCTGAAAATCTCAGGCTTGCATTCTCAAAGGTATTTGCGAAATATGGAGTTGTAATATCCTGAAGAACAAAGTAAAGAAATAAAATAAACAAAAAGTGCAGATTATTCTGCACTTTGAATTCTCAGTAAGGATAAAATATAAAGAACAATGAGCACAGCACAAAAAGTCCCCATGCAACCGGCTTAACTTCACTTGCCTTGCCGCTGATAAGTTTTAGAAGAGGGAACAATACAAAACCTGCGCACAGGCCTACTCCCAGATTATAAGTGAAGCTCATTAGGACTATGACTGCCATTGCAGGTATCATCTCTGTGAGGTCATCCATATCTATTTTTTTTACTGCTCCCATCATCATGAGACCTACGACTATCAATGCAGGTGAGGTTGCTGCTGATGGTATAGCAGCAAATAATGGTGAGAAGAAAAGTCCCAGTGCAAATAGCAATGCAACAATGACTGCTGTTAGACCTGTTCTGCCTCCTTCTTCAATACCTGCAGCTGATTCTATATATGTTCCTGTAGTGGTGGTACCTACAAGTGCACCGAATACGCTTGCAAGAGCATCCGCCAGAAATGGTTTATCGAGGTCGTGAAGATTACCCTGTTCATCCATAAAACCAGCTTTCATGGAAACACCAACAAGTGTACCCATTGTATCCATAAGATCCATTGTGAACATGGTCAGGATGACAGCAAAGAATCCCCATGTGAGCGCTCCTGCAATGTCAAGCTGAAGTAGTATAGGAGCAATACTTGGTGGCATGCTGACCACTTGCTCTGGTGTCTGTGCAACACCTAATATGAAACCCAGTGTTGCTGTCACAAGGATGCCTATGAGAATAGACCCTTTTACCTTCTTTATTATTAGAATACTTATCAAGAGGAAACCGAAAAGTGCAAGAGCAACCGGAATCGTATTAAATGCGCCTACGTGAAGAGGAGCTCCTTCGACACCAAGTGCTACTATTCCAGCGTTGACAAGTCCGATGAATGTGATAAAAAGGCCAATTCCCACAGCAAAACTGTATTTGAGATTATCAGGAACAGAATCTATCATCTTACCACGCAACCCGGATAGCGTAAGGATTGTAAAAAGCACACCACTTATAAATACTGCTCCAATTGCAGTCTGCCATGAGTATCCTAACACGCCTACAACAGTGTAGGCAACAAAAGCGTTCTCACCCATATAAGGTGCTATAGCAAGAGGTTTTTTGGCATATAGCCCCATTATCAGTGTTCCAAAGATCGCAGATAAGATGGTTGCAACCATTGAAGGACCAAAAGGTATTCCGGCAGCTTCCAGAATTGCAGGGTTTACCACAATAATGTAGGCCAGGGTCATGAAAGTCACGATTCCAGCAATGATCTCAGTCTTTACATCAGTACCATGTTTCTTCAATTCAAAAAAATCTTCCAGCAGATTTCTTATTTTAAATCCTCCTCAGAATAGGTTAAGAGTATAAAACTATGCAATTTTCAAATTTGAATTGAGATAGACTAATATATAAATATAATTATTGTGTTAGAATTGAGAAAAAAGAAGAAAATAATGATTTCCCTGTTTAGGCGGGAAATAGAAGATCACTCTATGATCATGGAACCGGTTGGCATCATGTCATCTGGTGGTGCAACACCATGCTCTTTTCTATAAGCCTTTCTTTTACACACATCCATTTTCGGACCTTTGCAATACATAGCAATAAAACCACTGCAAGCAGCCTGTTTGGAATCCTGATATTTATTGAAGAAACCACATTTTGAAAGTAATTCACAATCTACCATAATATACTCCCTCACGATGCATATATTATAACTTATTTTATATAATGTGGCATAAATATGTTTTGAGTAACAGTGTTAACTTATGAACAAACATCATATTTATAGATAAATATACAAGGAAGATCGAAATATTTAGATTATTTTCACAAAATTACAAGCCATTATCCACAAAGTCGACCTTAAAATAAGTTTCATTTCAGCTCATTGTCCTTTTTGCGGCATTCACTTATTTCATATATTATCAAACACGATATCTATGACAACAATAAATAATCACATGAACAAGCACTTCACATCCGGTGGAGTGCAACATGAAGGATTTTCTAAAATCTAAAAAAGATAGTTGAAGAAATTCGTCTATTGTATGTTCTTTTTTATTTCCACAAGCATTACAGCAGACGCTTCATTAATTCAGCAATTCAAATGCTTGTTTCAGGAAATAGAATGCAAAGACCATATAAACAAGTCCCAATGAGCGAATTGTGTATAGATAGTAATTGCTTTTCAAAAATTCCCTTGATCTTCCCACCAGTATTGCAATAATAATCTTAGAACCTACAAGCAAGGCGTAAAAACCTGCAACAAATAATATTGATGATGAGATACCGAGATCAAGAGCATTGAATAATATTGGCCCACCTATTGTGATCCAGAAAAGATATGGATGCGGGCTGAGAAAATTTACAATGATCCCTTTCTTTAAAGAATTAGTTTTCTTTGTTTTAAGTTCAAGATCAATATTCTTTGTTCTTAAGGATGAGATTCCAAGATAAATAAGATAAAAAGAGCCTACAAGACTTATCATGGCAATAACAGGGTCATATTTATCGAATTTCAGAAGAAAAAGAAGGATAACTGAAACAATAAGAAGATCAGTTATAAAAGGAGATAGAGCAACCTTTATTCCTGCACGTGAACCATGCTGAATTGATTCAGAGATCGTCATTGCCAAAAGCGGACCAGGCGATATGCCTGAGGCAAATCCCAGAAGTATGCCGGATATCAGAAACTCATTGATCGAAAACATGACTGAACTGCGTATTGAGTTCAGATGTTTAAATCTGTTGATTCAAGCATTCCAGATTGGTCATACTTATGTAAAATACAAAGAAAGCTAATAGAGAATAATATATATTTAATATGAATATAGAATAAACATAATACGATTTAAAAGATCATTCCGGGTCAAGCAACGAAAATCGTGAATATCAGGACTCTTAAATAAATGAAAGCGATGGAAAATCACAAAACCAACAAATACCTAGCACTAAAAGCTGCACTTTTATACATATTCTTAGCTGGCTTATGGATATTAGGTTCAGATACTGTACTTAGCTGGATAATAACAGATCCCGAGATATACATTCAATTTCAGACCTATAAAGGGATGTTATTTGTTATCACAACCGGTTTTCTGCTTTTCATATACCTGAATCCGAAAATAGGAGAGCTTAGTGAATCGAGAAAGAATTTGCTTGATACAGAATCATTGCTCAAAAAGCGACTTGATTATGAATTGACAACCATCGAATGCATGAGGTTGCTACAGGAATCCGAAGATATCGAGAGAATACTTCCACGCATACTTGAAAAAATCCATCATACTGTAAATAACAGCAGAACCTACATATTCAGGAACGAAGATGACACTGAACTGGGTCTTTGCATGTCACAGATGTATGAAGAAGTTTCTGATGGTATTGAAGCCCAGATAGATAATGCCGAACTACAGCATCTTCCCTATTCCGAAGGGGCTCCGACTCTTTTATCTATCCTACTTTCAGGAGAGAACTATGCGCATATTGTTGAAGAACTTGAAGAACCTGAAAGATCCATTCTCAAAGA
Source organism: Methanolobus vulcani (assembly GCF_900100715.1). Lineage (GTDB taxonomy): Archaea > Halobacteriota > Methanosarcinia > Methanosarcinales > Methanosarcinaceae > Methanolobus > Methanolobus vulcani. The sequence goes on from NZ_FNCA01000005.1 coordinate 155,305, forward strand.
ACAGGGAATTCTTTCAGTATTGATAATACCTATTTTTTCCGGAGAAGAACTCTGGGGATTTATAGGTTTTGATGACTGTATAGAAGAACGCAGATGGCATGAAGATGATATCAACCTCCTTAGAGTTGTTGCCGATGGTATTGGTGAAACAATTTTGCGTAAAGAGTCTGAAAGAGAACTTATAGAAAGTGAAGAAAGGTTCAAAGCGCTTCATAATGCCTCTTTTGGTGGAATTGTGATACACGATAATGAAATCATAATTGATGTTAACCAGGGATTCTCTGATATAACAGGTTACTCACATGAAGAACTCATTGGAATGAGTAATTATTCACTAATTGCAGAAGATTCCAGAGAAATAGTAAGGAACAATATTAGATCAGGATACGAAGAGCCCTATGAAATTACCATGTTGAGAAAAGACGGAACTAATTATCCGGCTAGAATACAGGGTAAATTTATTCCATACAAAGGAAAATACTTCAGAGTAGCAGAGATCAAAGACATAACTGAACAGAAATTGTCAGAAAAGGTACTTCGCGAGAGTGAACAAAAACAGGCTGCTATGATAGCAAATATCTCTGATGTTATTGCGATCGCAGACAAAAAAGGAGTTATCAGATACAAGAGTGCAAATGTTCAAAAGTGGTTTGGCTGGGAACCTGATGAGCTTATCGATATGGACCTATTTGACAATGTTCATCCTGATGATCAAAAGATTACAAAAGACTTTTTTATGAGCATCTTAGAGAAAAAAGGAGAAACAATTTCCTCTAATATTAGGTACCAATGCAAAGATGGCACATTCAAATGGATTGAATTTACTGGAAGAAATCTACTGGATGACCCGGTGATTCAGGGAGTATTATTTAATTACCATGATATCACTGAGAAGAAAAAAGCGGAAGATGCACTTCTGGAAAGCGAAAAGAAATTCCGCACATACATAGAGAAGGCTCCTTATGGAATTCTGATAGTGGATGAAAACCAAACATTCATTGAAGTAAATGAAACTGTGTGCATCCTTACCGGTTATTCTGAAGAGGAACTAATCGGAATGAACATGTTCAGCCGTGTGGCTCCTGAGTCACATAGTGAAGCTATGCAGGGTTATCATGAACTGGTAACTAAAGGTTTTGTCAGTGTGGAGTTACTCATTAACCGCAAAGTTGGAGCAAATTTCTGGATGCGGGTTGACGCAGCAAAACTCTCCAATACCAGATTTATTCTTTTTGTAGGTGATATAACTGAGAGAAAGAAAGCTGAGAATGCACTTCAGGAAAGCGAAAGAAAATTCCGCACATATATAGAGAATGCACCCTACGGAATATTCATAGTAAATGAAAATGGTAATTTCAAAGAAGTGAATGAAACCGCATCTATCTTAACTGGTTTTTCTGAAAATGAATTATTGAGTATGAATGTCTATTCACGCGTAGATCCTGAATGTGAGGAGAGAAGCATCCAGAGTATTCATGAATTGGAAACAAGAGGATTCTCCAGTGTAGAGCTACTGATCAGGCGAAAAAATGAAACTGGCATGTGGATGAGAATCGATTCCTCCAGACTCTCTGATGGCCGGCATATCATGTTTGCAAATGATATTACCGAAAGGAAAAATGCTGAATATTCACTTATAGAAGCGAAAATGCTTGCTGAAGAGAATAGCAGGATGAAATCTGAATTCCTTGCCAACATGAGCCATGAACTAAGAACACCACTCACAGCGATAATTGGTTTTTCAGATGTGCTGAAGAACGAGATCTTCGGAGAGCTCAACGATAAGCAAAAAAGACACGTACAGCATATTAACAATGGTGGAAAGCACCTTTTAGATCTTATCAATGATATTCTTGATCTGGCAAAAGTAGAGGCAGGAAAAATGGAACTTAACCTTGAAATGCTGGCTGTTTCTGATATAATTGAAGATATCAGGTCATCCGTATCTCCAATGGCAGCAAAAAAGAACATAGAGCTTAAGATCATCAGCAATATTGAAGCTCAGGAAATGTCAGCTGACAAAATGAAGTTCAAGCAAATAATGTTAAATCTGCTTAGTAATGCCATTAAATTCACTCCTGAAAATGGTAAAGTTCTAGTCACTGCTAAAAAGAAAGATGGTGAGATTACAATATCTGTATCTGATACAGGAATAGGAATTTCCAAAGAAATGTATGAAAGTATTTTCAACCCATTCATGCAGGTCGATTCTTCTAACAAACGAGAATATGGAGGAACAGGGCTTGGACTTGCTCTTGTTAAACAGCTCGTAGAAATGCATGGAGGAAAGATATGGGTTGAGAGTGAAGAAGGAAAAGGCAGTACTTTTACTTTTGCGATCAGAGATCTGGACCAGAATAGGACCTGATTTATGAAAAATATGTGAAAAAGGAGGCGTTTGAATAATTCGCTTTTTTGCCAGTGTGGGAGTGGTTTAGTATGTTAAAAGTCGAGTTAGCAAATCATCACGCCTCAATAAGAAATTTCATAAATTCTATATATAGTTTATTATATAATTTATAATAATATGGATTCTTATCAAAATAACCATGATGCATAAAGCTGCAAAAGGCACGTGCACCCCTCAGTAAATCTTGGTTGGTATGCGAGTTCCCGCCAAAGGCATGCTGCACACATGCCACCGTGCCTTATGAAAGAGATTACTAAAGTGATATTTAAGTTTTTATAAATAATCCTGATTTGTTGAAAATGATGTACAAATATACATCTTTAAAAAGATTCATGGTCAAAATGAAATTAATCACATATTCAGTTTGCAAGAAGCTCCTGATTTTGCTCGAATATGCTTGAAAAGACCTTCATGTTATTTAATTTCTCATTAGCTTTTTGAAGCCTGTTTTTGAGTTCATACAGATCATCTTCAAGAATCTTTATGTATGCCATCTGTTGTTCGATCCTTGCATCCTTTTTGATGATATCAAGCTGTTGCCTGTGAATGGTTACCTGCTTGCTGATCTCATCCTCGGTCTTTTGTTTCAACTGAACAAGTTCTTTTTCACGAGATGAGAATTCATTTTCCTGTTCAGACAGAAGGTCACGCATATGCCTGACATATTCGCGTCTGCGTTCTATCTTCTCAGTTTCGATCTCAATATCCATCTCACCGGAAGAAATCCCTTTTCTTATTTCAGCAATTTCCTTTACTTTAGATTCCAGCCTGTTTCTGGTCCTTTCAAGACTTTTTTGCTTTTTCCTGAGAGCCAGTTCTTCTTCTAATTGAACACGTAGAACCCTGTATTGTTCACAATTCCTTTTCTGAAGAGAGTCTGTATCAATATCATACTTATCCATGCGGGTGGCAAGCTCTGCTTCCAGCTTTAAGAATACAACCTGCTTTTTTTCATATTCCTTTTTTGCCTGTTTGAGAATCTCGCTTTTGTTAGCAAGATTTTCAAATTCTGTTGTGATCAGTTTTTTTGCATCACGTATCTTTTGATATTCTTCGATTATATGGGCTTCATCGGCCTTTATTTGCTCCCTCTTCAAAGCTATTTCAGCACGTTTTTTCTCAACTTCATCGAGCTGGCTGAAGTATGAAGCTTTGATATCTTCAAGGTTCTGGAGTTGGTTCTGATAGAAAAGTTCCTCGCTCATATTGCAATCCCGTCTTGTGCATATGCTGACCTATTAGGAATACAGCTATTGTTGTATATACAGAGTAATTATGTCGATATATAAAAGAAACATGTTCATGATTTTAAATTATACACACAAATATGAACATTGCAAACATCTACTGCAATAACCAAAATTTCAAATAGAGCACCAGATTATAATTAATACTGTGATTTTTGTGATCCACAATGACAAAAAACTGAATGAAAAATACAGAATATACTAATTTGATCGGATATAAAAAAGAGAACGCAAATTGAAGTATATGAGCAACAAGACATTTAATATCAGTATTTACAAGATCAACAAAAGAATCCTGCTGTATACATGTTTATGCGTATCTTCCGGTCTTCCTTTGACCAAGAAGTGATTTGAGATTAAGCAGTGCATATATAAAGTGCTATCAGCAAACGTATGAGTGCCACTTAGCTTATTTCTTTCCTTAGTACCGTTGTTTTTACCAGGAAGCGCACCATACCTGAACTCAAAGCCGTTCCTTTGCTATACCATGCACAATAAATAACATTCAAAAGATGAATTCTACATTATTCATCATTATGAATCCCTATTATTGTATATAGTGCTTATGAGTAATTTTACAAAATTGACCTATATACAATTCTATTTGAATTTGAAAGAAAAAAGCTTCTTCATTATTTTTTTTTCAGCATAGCTGTGAGATTTAGCTATTCATTAGTATTTAAAGCAGAGATATAGAATCTATATATAAATTATAATCCAATTACATAATACATAATAACCTAGATGCTGTATATAAATAGGATGAACACTTAGTAAAATCTGCAACTAAAAAAATGGGGACTTAAAAAATGATGGGAAAAATGAACAAGTTAGAAACATGCCCGGAATGTAATTACAAATTGAATGAAAACGAAAATATCCAGTACTGTGAAAATTGTGGTTACTGGACACCGAAAGGAACTGCAAGGTTTGATTCTATCGCTATTTTTGCCTGACTTGTTTAAAGTCAGGCTACCTATAATCATATAGCCTATATTTCACTACATAGTTCCATTAGCTTACAAATAAGTAAGATCTTATCGAAGATGAGCTGAAGTTTGGGGAGAAGAACTGATAGGAAGCATGATGTACGATTTGGGGTGTCAATTCGGGACGTTGACGCTCCAAACTTTCCTTTAGGGCATATTCTATTTTACTTTTTTATCCCTTGATTAGTTCGGCATTTTCATTTGTATTTACTGACAGGAAATCAATTATAGCATCGGCATATTCCTTTGGAAGATACTGCTCTCCACAATGTCCTACACTATCGAAAAGAATGAGCTGTGCATCCGGGATCTGCTCTGCCATTTCCACAGATATATCTGCAGGTGTGAGCATGTCGTCATTACCTACCAGTAGCAGCACTTTGCTATTGATCCCAGGAAGACGATCATATGTACCATTCCACTCCAGATTTGCTGCTGCATATTTACTAAGCACAGGATCGGATCTGGGGTTTAATGAAATATTCTGTAGTTTACTTCTAAGCACATCTGTTTGTGAGATATCAAGACTATATGCTGAAGAGGAAAGTATCAGCCGATCTACTTTATCAGGATACTCAAGTGTCAGTTCCTGAGCTATTGATGCTCCCATGGAAGAGCCGAATATATTTGCTGAAGACAGGTCGAGTGTATCCATCAGACCCGCAGTATCGCTGGCAAATAGAGACAAAGAGAAGTTATCTTCATTGTCTGTTGAATATCCCATCCCCCTGTTATCAAATATGATGACCCGGTGACCATCTGCCAGTTTACTGATAAAAGTATCATTATACATGTCCATTGTGCCGGAAAAGTACATAATCATTACAAGAGGTTCACCTGAACCTATTTCCCGGTAACCGATATCAATACCATTAACGGAAGCATATTTTACAGGAATGTCAACTATTGAAAAGGAAGTATTTAATGTACCATTTTCCTCATAAAATGTGTTTTCTTCTTGTGTTTCAATACAACCTAAGAATATGATAGATGCAATTAGTAACGGTAAAATAAGAATATTTATCTTCATTATTATTATAAATTAGAGTTGAATTATAAATAAGCTGGCTTTAAATGTAGAATTATATCAGACAAATGTATTTTCTAACTCCGCAAGTATCAGTAACCATCAGCAATGCCAAAATTCTTCTTTTATAAAAATAACCCCGTCACTCCAATTCAGAATGAATGACAAAGAGAGCTTTACCCCCACTCCCTTACCACTCATACTCTTTTACTTTTCCGGAGGAAGGAAATGCTGATGTCAAGACGGAGAGGGAAGACATCTTGCAGCATTTCCATGCAATCCAATTCCTTACTTTTTTCTACCGGAGAGATTTCGGATAATTTCCATATAGTACCACCGCATGGTCTTTTTGTGACATTTGCTGTCTGGCAGTTCTTGCCACAATTCCTAGTATTATTTTCTACTATACTAATATATCTATGTTTAATATATAATGAGTATTATTATGATGAGAAACATAATTATGAAAGTGATAAAACTAAGCTACATAAATGAAATCTATTTTCTAGTACCCATCACTAACTTCCTTAGCTCAAATATCCTATCAGCAACAAATTTGGAAGGATTGGTTTCAACTTCATAAGTAGCAAGGAGTGGAATTATCGGAATAGCAACCTTCAATTTCTGATCAATTCCTGCAGGAGAATACAGCTCATATAGAACATCATCAATCTGCTTTTTCATTCCGGGGATTTCATCTTTGATATCTTCAAGGTTTTGCTGGATAGTATTGAGATATTCCTGTGGGTTTGACTGATTTTTGATTGTTGTTACTAATTGTCCGACATCACAATTTATAGAATCTACTTTATCTTTGATTGAATCTAATTTCTTAGGGATTGCCATTGTTGGAATTAAAGGAATAATCATTGTAAGAACTGTTAACTGATCTTCTACTTTGCTATAGTTTTTAATTTCTTCAATTTTAGCAAGAATGGAGTTATTTTCAGGTATTGAAGGAACTTGGGCTTTCAAAGAAAAAATAAGATTGTCAAGATTATCAGACATCTGTTTTTGACTTTCAACAATCGACAAAACGCCTTTATCTAAATAATCTTCAAAAAAATCCTTATCAACTATGATTTCTTTTAGGTTTAAAAGATTTTCATTTGAATAATATTTATGATTAATTATTAAACCAAATTCTTTTCATCATTACCAATTGCATTGATAGAATCTATGTCTATGTAAATTTCTCCTGCAACATTGTCATCTACAACAGCGTAAAATTCAGTTACTTCAAGAAGCTTTCCTTTATATTGAATGTTAAATGCATAGAGTTTAACTTTAGTACCAATTTTGTTCTCTAATATACTTCTTGTTTCGTTGTGCCAAGCCCAGTAAGCATTGTAATCGCTGTGCACTTCTATAGGAGACATCATTTGAACCTGCTGAAATCCATCTGATGAACCACTAGCAGTATCGCTTGTTTGTTCTGTACATCCAGATAAAGATATAGCAATGCATAGCACTATCAAAATAATAAAGTTGTTTTTCTTCATCGTTAAAACCAGCCTAATATGTATATAAATAATCCAACAGTACAATAATATAAATCATACTATATGAATATTTTTATTAACTCAATGATGATACATATTGTAATACCCTGAAATACACATATATTACAGCCTCTGCAGCAACTTATACAATTAATTGAGATGTTATGGATGACTTACAACTCCGTCTCGAACAGCTACCTCCGGATTCCTTTAATGAAGCATTAGAAAATTATAACAAAGAAACTGATGAATATAACGATATTATATACAAATATAATGCAATGAGTTATTCCCAACAAAAATCGTCTTCTATGGTAAATGCAAAAATTGAAGCAAAATGCGAATATAATTATGTAGCTCGTTCATTCTATCATTGATAGTACAATGTGAAATAATGGAAGATCAAATATATGATTTAGAAGTTTTTATTTCTGCAAATGAAAACACAATTAAAAAAATAGACACTGAAGCCAATCTTACATTAAAATCAGCCTTATCTGAAATGAAAGCAGAGGTGAAAAATCCAAAATATGTTGCAAATGATGCACTTGAAATCTAACTTTTTCTTTTATTATATTCATTGATTGCTGTATTGTAAAAATTCAAAGTATCAATAAAACTCAAACCACATAGAGTATAATTTCAAAAAAAGTATGGACGCTGAGGGAGAGATTCGAACTCTCGCAGCGCGTTAGCACTACCGGTTTTCAAGACCGGCGCCGTAGTCCACTTGGCTACCTCAGCATGTCGGATGGTATCTTAATAGCGACCTAGAATATAAGGTTTTTGATACAAAATCGATATTGACAGTAATTGCCAGCGATTTGTATTGGATAATTTTTAAATGTTATATAAAGTAAGAAGTAAAGAGGAAGATTATTCCTCTGTAGCTTCAGCTTCTTCAGGGGCTTCTGCCTCTTCCGTCTCCTCAACCTCAGCGGTCTCAGGGACATATGGGTGCTTCTCGACGTACTCGAGGTTTGCAATGCCCAGCTTGTCGATAAGTTCACTTGCGATGGTCATCTTGGATACAAGCCATCTCTGGTTAAAGCCAAGCTCAATTGGAGTGTAGATCCTGATAAGGTCATCTGTAACCTCAACCTCGATCTCTGGCATGCCGGTGTAGAGTGAGAGCAGACCCTGTGCCTTAGCAACCTTGTCCTCAATCTTCTCGACGATTGTGTACTCGTACTCAACTTCCTTACCTGCAAGTGCATGGTTCATGTCTACACGTACTCTACGGCCAATCACCTGTGAGATTACACCACGTCTGCCGTTGAACTCAATGGGCATTCCAGGGTATGGTCTCTGGTCACCGAGCTGGTCCTTGAGCTTTGTGACTGAAACAGTCTCAACAAGAGCAGGGTTGTGTGGACCGAATGCCATCTCAGGAGCGATGGTAATAGAACCGGAGTATCCTACTTCCTTACCAACGAAGTCCTCATCAAGACCCTTGATAGTGTGGCCGGAGCCAACGATCACAACATCTCCGCCGTAAACACCGCGTGGGTTGAAGATACCATTGTCTTTTGCAAGCTGTTCATCGGTAGTGTCAAAGATCTGTCCTTCATTGAACTTACCGGTGTAGTTTATCTTTATGAAATCGCCTTTCTCAATTGCCAAATCGATCAACTCAATATAAGTTATTTGATTAATAGTCTAATTTTTGATAAAATCCATGAATTGAATTACCTGCACGCTATACTCATATGTCTTTAAGAATCTTTTGCCAGCAAAACAGAGGATGAGGCTAAAAATGATAAAGCATGATCAAAAAGTATCATCTACAACAATACCAAGGACAAATTCCCTGTCAGGTTCATCAAGAAGAGTAATAGAAGAGGGCAGTTCCAGTATATCCTCAAAACCATGGAACATATTTTCAAATGGAACCCTGGTATCGTGCCAGTCAACCTTCCTGCTATGACTCAGCACACCCTTACCTTCACGATATTTGTAATTGTCCCGTACCCTGCCAATAGCCACCTGTCTCTCACACATCAGCGGAATAGCTATCAGATCAAATATCCTGATATCATTAACAAAATGCAGCACATCCTTTGCCCATACATCAAGCAGGTCCACCGGAGGAGTGCTCAACCTTGCAAGTAAAGCCTTCTTCATCTGTTCCACACGCTCAAACTCGTCAAACTCATGCATGGTAGCATCGAACTGTTTGACCTCATCATCGAACTGCTGGAGCTTACTATTAAGACGCTTCATCTTTTTAACCATTTCAGGTCTTTCCGCGGAATAATCAACGTTCTTGATGGCATCCTCAAACTCCTTCCTGAACTTCTGATCGAATTCCCGGTACTTATCCCCGAAATGCATATATTTCTTGTAATTTGGTGACTGGTGTTTTATATCCATCAGCTCATCACCGAAAAGGTCCATGACATGCAGGTTCAGGTCAAAAGAAATGAAATCCCTCTCTATGCAGGACTTTTCCTGCACACCACAATAACCTGTGCGTACTACCCATACATTATTCCTGTGCTCACGTACCATATCTTTCACCATTCAAAAAGCCTGATTGAACTCATCCTAAAAGACAATTATCAGTACTATTTTCGGTAATAGTTAGATATATCTAATAGAATGTGGTTTTTGATAAGCATATTGAGTCAAGGATAAAAGAAGTTACGGACAAAACACACTTTTTGGTCCACAAACTGTGCAAACTGCAAAGAACAATTCACAAATCCTTAAAACAACCATGACACCTGAAGATTCTTATGATATTATCGTGGTCGGAGCTGGTCCGGCCGGTTCCACCGCAGCAATGTACGCTGCTGAGAATGACATGTCAGTACTCCTTATTGAAAAGAAAAAAGACATAGGAGTACCCCTCCAGTGCGGAGGTTTCCTTCCACACTATTCTGTTCTGCAGGAGCTGGTTCCAAATGCAGAACTCCCGGTTACCCTTGAGGAAATTCCATCAAGCTGCATACATGCCACCGCCTCATACCAGCGTTTCATAGCACCAAGTGGCCTGTCAAAAGGTTTTGAAGTTGACGCAGATGCAATTGACAGAAGACGCTTTGACAAGCATCTCGCAAAGCAGGCAGCAAAAGCAGGAGCTGATCTGCTTGTTGGAACGAACGTCGCCGAAGTGAACGAAACTAAACTCTTCATGGACGGTGCCTTCGGTGAATTTGAAGTTGAAGGTAAGGTCATAATCGGTGCAGACGGACCAAATTCCATAGTTGGAAAAGCCTCCAACATGCTCCGTGACCCTGACCCCATGGGAACAGGAACTGCTTTTGAATACGAACTCAGCGGTGTTGACATTGATAAAGAAGCTGTCGAGATGTATTTCGGCAAGGATTATGTCCCCGGCGGATATGCATGGATAATCTCACAGGGAGGCGACACAGCAAACATTGGTGTTGGCATCAGGGAAGCACTTTTTGAAGAACATCTGTGTGCAAGAGACTATCTTGAACGTTTTATGTACAAGCACCCAATAGCAAGCAAAAAGCTTGAAGGTGCATCCATAACCTCCGTGGTTGCAGGACTTGTACCAGTTGGAGGAGCACCAAAAGTAACCGCATCACACAACACGCTGATAGCAGGCGATGCAGCAGGTCATATTATCGCAACCAATGGCGGAGGAATATCTACTGCAATGGTCGGAGGAAAGCTTGCAGGCGAGACTGCTGCAGAATTCCTTAAAGAAAAATGCAGACTTCAGGAATATGATAGCATATGGAGACAGCAGATGGGGCTTGAAATAAAGACCGCTGTCTATGTACGCAAACTCATGGACAAGCTCATGCTATCTGACAGGCTCATGACAACTGCTATTAAAATGATAACACCGGAACAGATGAAAGCTATACAGTGTGGTCAGCTTCCAGACGCGGTCAGAAAGACATTAATGAAACTGAATGTGGGACTAAGTTAATGCGCATATTCGTTTACGGCACTCTCAAAAAAGGCGACCCAAATCATGCACTACTTGATGGTTCACATTTTGTGTGTACAACAAGAACCACTGATAACTACATAATGGTCGACCTTGGAGCATTCCCCGGAGTTCTCAAACCCGAAGATATATCTCAAATGCCATTGTCAACTATTATGGGAGAAGTGTACGAGATAAACGAGAAAACTCTGGAAGACCTGGACTACTACGAAGGTGAGTGGTACTATCGGGAAGAGGTCCGGCTTGAATGTGGATTTTCAGCACTTATGTATTTCCTGAAAAAAATCCCCCCTATGAATTACAAAGTCATCACAGATGGAAACTGGACTAAATAAAGAAGATGGAGGCCAATTATTGAAGGATAATAACAAAGAGAATACAATTCCTATGTTTGAAGGCACCATCAGCTATGAAGCATTTGGAAACCTCTATCTTAACATTACCAACCAGTGCAGCGCAAAATGTACATTCTGCATCCGGGAAGGATGCGACGGGGTTTATGGTTATAATCTTCGCCTGTCCAGAGAACCTACAGAGCAGGAAATAATATCCGACCTCGAAAAACACGACCTTAACAATTACAAAGAAGTTGTCTTCACTGGTTTTGGCGAGCCAACCTGTCGTTTTGATACAGTTCTTCACATAACAAAATGGCTAAACAAAAAAAGGATTCACGTCAGGCTTGATACAAATGGTCATGCTGCGCTCATGAACCCCGGCAGGAATATCATATCGGAGTTAAAAGTAGCGGGACTTGATGCTGTTTCAGTTAGTCTTAATGCAGAATCCGAAGAAATATACAACAATATCTGCAAGCCTACATACAAAAACTCATATCAGGCGGTTCTTGATTTCGCAAAAGAAGCAGTCAAAGCAGGTATCAAGACCCGTATGACCGTTGTCGGCCAGGATGGAATTGACATCGATAAATGTGAAAAGATAGCAACCGATATCGGTGCCACTTTCAGAGTAAGATGAATAGATTGATTACGGTAATTTATAGAAAATTAAGAAATACGTGAACCAGTTCAGAAATACTTGAACAGGTCGTCCCTCTTTTCATTGTGCAGTCTCTGTCTGACAAGTGATTTCAGAGATTTAAGATCACCTTTCTTTGCACTTATCGGAGCAACGCTATCAAGCCACTGCCTCCACGGAGGCAGCATGTTCAGCTTATCACATATCTGGTCCAGGGTCGCATCAAGTTCATCACTTTTGATCTTATCTACCTTATTTACGGCTAGAATAATATCAAAACCCAGCTCCCGGAAAAGTTCGAACATCTCAATATCAATTGGGATCTCGTTACGCTCTTCCCAGCGTTGCACTATTTCAAGGAAAGAAGCTCCATCAATGACAAGCACGGCAACATTGATCCTGTCAGCATTTTTCTCTATATAGCGCACGATCTGGTCTTTCACAATATCCTGCTTGCGGTCCTTCACACCGCTCATAAAACCAAATCCTGGCAGATCGGTAAGAAGCAGATCAGAATATCTTATTTGAGTAGGCTTAAGCGTAACACCTGGACGCTTGCCAACCTTTAAATTCTTTCCAGTAAGCTCCTTCATAATAGAAGACTTACCTACATTCGATCTTCCGGAAAAAATAATCTCGAAATTAATACCTTCAAGTTCATCGGTCTTCTTTGCCATTTATACCGCCAATTACACAGCCATTTTTCTCTTATAAGCCTGTAGCCTTGCTTTTCTGCACTCCTATGGCTTTATCGAACTCACGAAGAAAATCATCAAATGATTCTTTCGGGATCCTTGCACCTGCAGCAGAAGCATGTCCGCCACCGCTGCCTCCGAACATTGGTGCGATCCTGCGCAGCAAACGGTTCAGGTCTACAGATTCTGAGTTCCTTGAACGCAGGCTCATATCATAGACATTCCTCTTATGACGGAATTCGGCCGATATGCCCACATCCCGCTGTCCGTAGGAAGCAGCATATATAGCGGATTTTGACATATAACCATTGGGGTCAACCACATAAGCCAGATTCTGAAGAGCTCTTACTTCATGTTTAACATGAATGCGGAGCTGCTCCTCAAGGTCAGCACCCTCTTTTGCATACCTTAACACATTTGGTATAGCCGTTGGTATCTTATCATGAGATAGCGGTAAAAGGAGCTTCCTCTTGAAATCATAGTTTCTCCCTGAATAGATCAGTGCCTGGATGAGTGTGCCAGCCTGGAAGAACAGGCTTCTCTTATCCCAATCACGCAGCCACTCTTTCACAGAAGGACTGTTATCATAATAGTCCCCGATAGCTCCATAAATGGCTACTCTACGCATATCCCTGCTCAGTCTTTTCTGAAGAACTTTGTATGTGAGTTCCGAAGCACAAACGGTAAGATCATGATGCAGCCATTCTGCACTTATACATTTTTCCGGTAAAGGATGATGATCAATATATGTAAGGTTGGAAACTGCTGAAACCTCATCAAGTCTTTTGAAAAGCTCTGTACAGTGTCTTTCATCAATAGCGATATCACAAATGATCACATTCTCATAACCATCTGCAAGATTCAGGTCATCAAGGACACCTACAGGAGACGTAAAATAAACATCACCATCAGGATAAGCACTTTTTGCAATGGCACCTGAACATACTCCGTCCGAATCCCCGTGGGTCAGGATAAGGGTGGATTTATTCTCATGCCTTTTGGATTTTGTCATGGAAATTTCCCCTCTTAAACAAATAAAACGAACTTATATAAATAAATAATATAGAGAACTTATAGAATAATTCTCACACAGGAAAATGGTATTATAGTATTTTGTCTTTAGTTTTTCTTAAAAAATCCTGTGACCATGTCCAGAATATCATAAAGGAACTGCAATTTTCCGTGGTCCACTACCGGTTCAGTAGTATTCTGGGACTGCTGGGAACTTTCATTGCTGAAAGCTGTTTCTTCATTGTATGTAGTATTCACATCCGTATTCTCTGTTCCGGCACTTGAAGACACATCTGCATCGGGATCCAAAACCTGAAGAATGAACTTTTTGGAATAAGCATTGCCTGAATAATCCTTGGAATCAACAAACTTCACTTTTGCCGAAGGAATGACAATATCACCGGCTTTGTCCATCCTTACAGTATAGTTCAATGAAAAGTTATCTTCAGGATGAAGCACCATACTTCCACCTGTAACACCAGAAACAATATTACCACCTGCCGGAAGCTGATCAGATACTGTTATGTATGCTGCCCTGTCACCCTGGTTTAGAACATTGATAATTAGGTCGACATCATCATGCAGGTTCACACTGTTCGGATTGACAGACTTAGTTACGTTTATCAAAGGACCATGAATTACAAGAGTAGTGGCATTCAGTTCTTGGAAATAATGCCTTCCTTCATAATTCACACTGACGACAGTCCCGTTCAGCTCATAGGTTCCCGGCCTTAGACCTTTTAAAGAATATTCAAGGATCTTGCTCTGATATGGCTGAAAAGAATAATTCCACGTTGAATCCGAATCCGGATCCATTACCAGACCATCGGGAATATTTGCCTTTATTGTAACATCCTCAAGGGGAACTGCTTGTTTATTTGTTATTGTCAGTGAGAAATATGCCCTTTCATCGATGTAGACCTCACTGCTATAATCCTCTTCAACCTTCAAACTGGCATCTATCCATGGGACTACTGTGGGTAACGGGCTGGTAGTGGTATTTGCTATAGCCACATCGATAACAGCATAAGGCGACTCTATATCATTGCCCGTAACCACTTCTATGGCAGTTATATTCAACCTGTCATCAAAAGCAGTGTTATTGGATATCTGGGTATTATTTACACCAAGTATAGCTCCCCATGAATCATGATAAATACTAGTAATTGAAAGCATCACATAATCTGTATTTACATCTGTTGGTTTTGCCGGAGAGAAATCCTCTGCTTTGATATAATATCCACTGTGATTGACCTCATCTCCCCAATAAAGTGTGTACTCTTTAGCAGCCAGCCATTCAACATTACTTGACTGCGCACTTGCAACAAAACAGAAATGAAACAACAGCACAGTAAGTCCTATCATAAGGAACAATTGCTGTCTCATAAACTCATGACCTGTCTCTGCGTTTTGATACGAAATAAACTCCTAACAACGCAAGTATCATAGTACTAGCTTCAAATCCAGGTTGAACTCTGTCGTCCTGGGTCTGTGAATTATAAACCTCACTGGCAGTATCAGTTGAACTGCTTTGCTGATCTGTACTGGATGAACTTGACGAAGAAGAAGAAGAAGAAGAAGAACTACTTTCACTTGTTGTGTCCGAGGGGTCAACAACTGTGATAACCGGCATATTGGATATCCTTTCACCTTTGTACTCTTCAAAATCGATGAATGTTGCAGTAGTCCCGGAAACTTTAATATCCTCTGTTCCTTCAACCTTTAATTTATAAGAGTAAGTATAGCTTTTCCCATGTGTAGCAACATCATGGAAACTCAAATCTCCGTTCACGTAACTTGCATTTTCAGGCATTGTTTCCGTAGTGGTTACACTGGCATCCTTTGTACCCTGATTCTTGACAGTTACCGTTACAGTAACCTCATCTCCGGGACTCACAGATTCGGGACTTACTGTTTTGGTGAGCACAATATCAGGGCCATTTATTTCAATAGTAGATGTTTCGGATGTAAATGTATGACTTTTCCCGTTAGGATCAGTAAAAGTAGCTGTTGCAACAGGGATATTATATTTCCCGGTCTTAATTGGTTTTAAGGTATATTCCAGTATCTTTCCCTTGGTTTCTTTTGAGTCGAATGATAATGACATTTCGGTTTCAACGTTGTCCTGGACTTCAAGGTCAGTTGTTAGAGGATTATTAAGGGTTACAGAACTCAGACTGTATATACCATTGTTCCATATGCTCACTGAAACATGTGCTGTTTCATCCATATATATCTCATCGGTCACACTTTTTGAGACGACAAGTTCCACAACAGGTTCAATAGTTAGTGTCTTTGTTTCACTGTCTTCATGGATCTCACCGTTTATGTCCCTGGATTTTGTAGTTACTGTGATGTCAACATCAGTTTCATCCCAGTAATGAGGAATTTCAAGTTTGATCTTAATTGGGTCCAGCACTTCATCTTCTTCCACTGCAGTGTAATGATGACTTAACTTACCATCAAGGACTTTCATTCCATCAACGTCAATGTCCACGGTCAGATCTTCTGCTTCTGCATCACCGTCATTAGATATATCTATTGTTGCATCAATTGAAGGATAAGTTAAAATACGGGGATCATAGGTATCGTCTTCAGTATTGATCGTAATACCCATTTCAGGGATTCCCCTTTCATAAACTTCAATAGCTGCTGTAGGATTGTCCATGTTGCCAGTCCAATCATCGAGATTAAGAGTCACTTTTGTTACAAGGATCCTGAGATCATCGCCATTTGCCGTGTCACGGAACTCAAAACCTTCACCTGCACGGGCAGCAGATTTCTTTTGAAGCTCATTACCACGATATATACCCATACTTACGTAACCGTCCTTGTTGAAATCTTCCACTTTAATGGTATAATCGCCTGAAGTGAGAGTACCACCCCATTGCAGCGTGCCGCTTGCATCAGCACTATCACTCCATTCTATATCATTAAGTGTATATGCCATCACAGGCAAACTCAATAGAGCAATTAATATTACACAAAGAAACACTTTACGTATCATAGAAATCCCCGGACATTACGTTATTCAGTACTATATTTTTGGATATAAGGGCTTAAATCCCCTAAGCTGTGTGGGTCTGTCAATGACCTTTGTTCTGGAAGTAGACTCAGGCATATTCATAAGCGAGGGTTGTAATATCATTCCTGCAATAGATTTATCCTTCACAAGAGAACTCCCATAACCAGAATCGATACCTCCATTGCCACTATGCAATACACTTGAATCGTACACTACTTTCGAATCTTGACGCTCTTTTTCAGCCTCTTTTTTAGAGAGGCCTGCATGCATATCTCTTTCCTTGGCTTTCAGACCTTCTGCTTTACCCTTGGTATACCGTTCTTTGACCAGTGTGTCAAAACCGGCTGTTTTGGCAAGATCTTCAAGCATGGAATAACGTTCACTAACCCATCCCAGTTCTGAATGCTTATGGTAACCTACCTCAAAGCCCAGATCATAGGCACTTTTTGTAAGTTCGGCAACCTCAGCATCAGTAAGCTGGGTTTTTTCTTCCTTTTTGGAAAAAAATCTTACCATTTGGATACACCATCATTCAAGAAGGCCACTTACAACAAGACCTTTATCGCCAAAGCCTACAGCGCGCATATTACAATCATGCTTTGTTCCACGCATTTTGATAATTTGCATTGCACGGGTCATGGTTTTGTCATAAAGGAAATTGTGCATGAATACAACTCCATGTGCAGCGAACTGCTCAGTTGAGTACGCACTTGGATCGGTCATCTCGGATATTAGTATAGTCGTACAGCCAAGTTTCTTAAGGTTCCTGATGAAACGACTCATTTCTTTTTCCTGTAATGACATATCCCTTGTAGTGAACCTTATAGCAGAAACGGAATCAATAACAAGTCTTTTTACATCATACTCTGAAACATAAGCTGCTATTTCCCTGAAAACCATTGCAGGTGAGGGAGCCTCATGCTCTCCTGCTGATGTGGAAACTTCATAATCAGGAGTAATGTACTCGCTCATCTCATCCATGAAACCGTATTCCATCCTTGGTCCAAGGTCTGCAAAAAGCAGTTTTTTCATTTTGATAAGGGTGAGCACATTCATGGAGTAGTTTGACATATCATCGATTATATTCTGCGGACTTTCCAGTAAGGTCACATAAAGTCCGGTTTCACCGAGAGCTGCACCGTACGCCAGATACTGCACGCAAAAAGTTGTTTTACCACTGCCTGGTGGGCCACTCACCAGATATACACGATCTGAGAGCAGGCCACCCTGCACCAGCTCGTCAAAACCTTCTATGCCTGTCTTTATCCTCATGAACTATCCTCGAATAACCACTAATTAATCAATATAAAAGTGTTATTTATAATTATACTGTGCATCTATTTGAATGCTTCGATTGTATCTACATATCAAAAATAATAGTAAACTTATAATATTGTGCAAAATTTGCAAAGCTTTTTCCGACAGCTTAAAATCAGTTTGAATTTATTATTTTTTTATGCAACTAAAAGATGTTATCAGCGTACTGGAGGATATTGCCCCACCAACGCTTGCGGAAGATTTTGACATAGGTCGTATCGGCCTGAACCTTGACATGCAAAATGACATTAAAAAGATAGCTATGGCTCTTGACCCCACAGAATATGTACTTAACAGGGCTGCCATGATAAAAGCGGATCTGCTTGTCACACATCATACCCTGATATTCCATGCTGTGCACTGCATCAATAAAGAACTGGCAGAAAGCCTTAAAATTGCACTTGATAACGGAATATCATTATACTCCATGCATACGAACTTCGATAAGGCAAAAGGCGGTATCAATGATGCACTGGCAAACAGACTTGGACTTTCAGATATACAGGAAACTCCTATCGGTCGCATAGGGACTATTGCTCCGTGTTCTGTGGACACATTTGTTAACCACGTATCCAAGAGTCTTGGAACCCACGTAATGTATGCAGGAAACATAGATGAGATCAAAAAAGTTATGGTATTCGGGGGAAGTGGTTTCAGATCAGAGTATATTGATGCAGCTAGAAGTTATGGTGCTGATGCCTATGTATCGTCTGAACTGAAACATGACATAATCAGATCTTATAGTGATATGCTGCTTGTGGATGCGACACACTATGCTACCGAGAATCCGGGAATGCAGGACCTATGCCCGGTGCTTGCCGAAAGACTCGGCATTGATGTGGAATTCATCGAGCATGATCCACTAATAAAAACACTCTGATAAATCATCTGAGAAAACTTAGTATCTGTGATAGCATGCCAGAAAAAGAGAAAAAAGAAGAAATGGACGAAGATGAACTGGATGAGCTCTTTGAGCAGCATATTAAAAGAAGAGAAGATCCAAAACATCGTGGATACGGAGATTATGAAAGAAGAAGGATATACAGGGGTCCTTCTGTAAAAAAAGATTGAAGAGATTTTTATTCTCTCCGGTCTATAACATTTTTTCCACATTTCTCAGGAACTATTGTTAATTCTCCACCTTCAAATTCTGTCCTCAAAGGATCGGTTGATGATATACGATCCAAAGTTACTGCCACCGCAGCAACTTCTGAATGTGGCTGATTTCCAACTGCAACATTCCAGTCGGCCATCTCATATATCTCGAACGGAACTTTTTCAGCACCAACGACTATCATGAGCTTTTCACATTTACTGATCTCTGGAACTGCATCCGGGAGATTAATTCCATACATTGACAGATGGCACACTTTGCCACCGTCTTCCTTCCATTTCTTGATCTCGGTTTTCCAGCTCACATCGTTCTTAACATAGAAATTCCCACCAAAACGGTTGGAAACATCTGCAATGTTGTCTGAGAGCTTTTTATCATCCGATGCCAGGAGCATGCCCTCGGCACCGAAGGCGCGTGCTGTCAGGCCAACATGAGTTGTTATCCTTTTATCACGCTGCGGACGGTGGCCAAGCCTTAATATTACTATTTTTTCAGGCATAGTGATCGTTTTCAGAGTTCTTTAACGTCAGCGACTCTCTCAAGAAGCATACCTTCTACTACTATTGGAAGATCTTCTCTTGCATTCTTGATGGCATCTGCCAGCTTGTCTTCCTTTTCGGCGTAGATCGTAAGTACAGGCTGACCGGCTTTTACTGCTTCACCACGTTTCTTGTGTATTCTTACACCTGCACCTTTGTCATTGGGAGCACCTGCAAGCCTTGCTATCTGAACAATGCGTTTGTTGTGGAACTCAAGGACATAACCATTTGTAGGAGCTTTCAATTCTGCAGTATATTGCCCTACTTTGATGTCCCTGTAAGTTACATTAGGGTCTCCGCCCTGTATCTCAATTATCTCCTTTAGTTTTGCAAATGCCTTACCGTTCTTCAGTGTTTCTATGGCAAGGTCGTGACCCTGACCTTTTGCAGCAACTCCGCCCATCTCAAGAAGCATACCTGCAAGTACCGCACTTTTTTCAATAAGACTGTTAGGACCTTCCATTGTTTCAAGGACCTGCAAAGCCTCTATTACCTCTAGTGCAGGACCAACTGTTCTTCCAACAGGAGAAGCGCCGTATGTAAGTGCACAATCGACATCCATTCCGAGGCGTTCTCCAAGGTTGATGAGGTCTCTTGCAAGTTTTCTTCCGGTCTTCACATCAGGTATCTTTGTACCGGCACCGGTAGGAATATCCATTACAACTTTCTGAGCTCCTACTGCACCTTTTTTAGCCATTATCGAAGCCAGAAGCTGGCAGTGCGGGTCAATTGAAAGTGGATACTCGATCCGGATCAGCTTGTCATCGGCAGGTGCGATATTGGTTGCACCGCCCCATACAATTACTCCGCCTACTTTCTCGGTCATTTCTTTTATCTGCTGGGCAGTGAACTCTACAGGAGCCAGGATCTCCATAAGATCGGCAGTTCCTCCTGCACCTGTAATTGCACGGGAACTTGTCTTTGGAATGAGCAAACCATTAGCTGCAACAATAGGAACAATCAAAAGGGATATCTTGTTTCCGGGAACTCCTCCAATGGAGTGTTTGTCCATAATAGGTGTGGTGGCAAATTCAATACGTTCACCAGTATCGATCATGGCCTTGGTGAGCCACTCGGTCTCATCCTCGCTCAAGTCTTTGATATAGGTTGCAGTCAGGAATGCAGCAAGTTCAATATCACTCAGATTCTCTTCAACGATATCTTTGATAAGCTCATATATCTCATCTCTTTCCAGCCTGTTGCCATCCATAACCTTTCGAATTATGCGTGCGGATTTTGGTTTCTCTGCAGGTTCGACTTCAACTGTTTCTGTCCACTCTTTCTTGAGCTGTTCCTGCACTTCATGATACAAACCTATCATTCCGGGAGCTATCATATCCTCGGTAAAGTCTACAATGGCTGTAAGGACCTTATGATCTCTTATCCTTACCCTGTCACCTTCATTTACACCGATCTCCTTTGCATCGATAATATTCATTACTACTTTATATTTGCCGACCTTGATATCAATAGGCTGAACTTTTAGCTGCATTATTTCACCTTTATAATATAACAGGGAAATACGCGAAGGAATAAATAGCTTTATGGTTAGCTGAAAAATAAGGTTGGAATGATCTGGAATTATAGAGTACACAAGATGCCAGATATCCTTTTATTAATTAATTTAATCTTCTACTGGATATACTGCTTCACAAATTACAGGTGATCTGCTCTTACTACTGAAGAAGTTCCTTGTTGTGCAGGCCATCCACTTCCAGTGCAATACCAGATGTATAACTGAGAATGCAACCATTAGAAGTCCTATCTGTTCATGAAACTGGAGCAGTTCCCGGCTGCTATATCCAAGCAAACTGGTACCATGACCGGCAAACATCAGGACAACTCCTGTTACGCTTACTATGACTGATTGTGCTAACAATGGTATGTCCACAATATAATTTAATGTATTTTTCTTCATTTATCCAATCCTCTTTATAATTAATTTTTTGACTTTAGTGGTTTTTGTTGGTTTTCTCTAATAGTAATCTGTGGATAGTTGTAGTGTTATGATGGAAAATTGTGATTATTAGTTAGAAAGATCGCATGTTATGGTGGTGTACGACATGTATGGTGGTACATTGGTGGTTGGTGATGATGGTGGTTGGTGGTACGCTAACATGCGATCTTACAATTCGAAGATTCTCAAATGCAAATATAAAGATACTTACCATAAAAAAGATAAAATAAAGCTTTAATTTAGATTTAAAAGAATCTAAAGTTTTGAAATAAGGATGAAGATATAATGTTGATTATTTTATTAAATAACTGTACCATAAAGCTTTATTTTGAATAATATTCTTAATAGTACTCAATATATCACTTGAAGCTACCAGTTCATTTAAAACCAATAAATAATTATAATGTCTCATGGACAATTTCATGCAGGCTGCAATAGATGAAGCACGTGAGGGAATGGAACACAACCACGGAGGACCTTTCGGAGCAATTATTGTCAGAGATGGGAAAATAATATCCAGAACCCACAATAAGGTTTTACTTACCAATGACCCGACAGCCCATGCTGAAGTCTTGGCAATCAGGCAGGCATCTGGGATACTTGAGAACTTCGACCTTTCTGACTGTGAGATCTATACCAGCTCGCAACCATGCCCCATGTGTCTTGCAGCGATCTACTGGGCACGAATTAGAAAAGTATATTTTGGCACTAACAAAGAAGATGTTGCTGCAATAGGTTTTGATGACAACCTTTTTTACAAATTGATCAGGGGCGAAGACACCGAGAATGCAGTGGAAATAGTCAACATTAATAGAAAGGAGTGTCTTGAGCTTCTCAAAGAATGGGATGAAAAGAACGATAAAAAAATGTATTAGTTGAAAACACCGATTAAATCAACCTTTATACAATCTACTTTATATATAGGATGAATTGATGATAATTAAGTCAATTATCAAAATAAGGCTAATGGAATTTGCTAAATAATATACGAGGGGAAACGTGGACATTAATCAATTTATACCGGCTATAATCTCATTACTGGCAACCCTCTCGTTGATACTTATTTTTGATTATCTGTTCCATAAAAAGAACATATTTTCCAGGGAAAGGATAATTCAGCAAATAATCTACATCTTAGTAATAGTAATTGGGCTTATACTTACAATATTTACTTTGCCAATTAATGTTGAGGACAAGAACCTGGTCCTGACTTTTGTAAGTATTGTTATTGGTGCTATAATCACTTTCTCTTCTACGACCTTTGTAGCAAATGCAATGGCAGGCATCATGCTCCGTATGATAAATCCATTCAGAGTAGGAGATTTTATCAAAACCGATGGAACTTTTGGAAGGGTTACAGAGATCTACTTCCTGAACACTCAGGTACAGTCTATTGACCGCGACCTTATAACAATTCCAAATCTGACCCTTGTCTCAAAACCCCTGAAGACCATAAGATCATCGGGTACTATTATTACTACAAGTGTTTCACTGGGATACAATATACCCAGAGTGAAAATAGAGAAAAGTCTTCTTCAGGCTGCTGAAATAACGGGACTTGAGAATCCTTTTGTGCATGTTGAAAAACTGGGAGACTTTTCAATAAGCTATAAAGTCGGAGGGCTTCTGAAGGATGTGGACAGAATCATCACTACAAGATCCGATTTTAAGAAGAACGTTATTGATAACCTGCACAATTCGGACATAGAGATCGTTTCACCCACATATATGAACCAGAGAGTTTTCAGCGAGGACTATGTGTGTATGCCTCCAAAGGAAGATGCAAGAAAAGTTCCAAAGGAAAAAGAACCTGAAGTCCAGACTGAAGAGATCATCTTTGATAAAGCCATAATGGCACAGATGCTTGACAGAATCTATACAATAGCTGATAAGCTTCCTGCTCGCAGAAAGGACATGGAAGATAAGATAAAAGAAATAGCAGATGAGAATATAAGGGATGAGTTAAAAGAGCAGATCGGTATTCTTGCTAAAATGGAAGAAAATATCAACCCGGAAATACAGGCGCTTAAAGATCTGCCTGACATAACCTCACTTCCAGACGATAAAGACGATGAATATGTAGAAAAACTTGTCAGCGCTGAAAAGGATATAACCATTCTGGACAACAGGCATGAAGACCTTGAGAAGAAAATATTTAAGGCTCTTGAACAAGAATGATGACAGGATTTTCTTAGACCACGTTCATTGAGGAACAAAATGAGAATTGGAGTACTCGGGCTTAAAGGCTCATATTCAGAAAAAGCTGCAAAGCAGTGGATTGCAAGAAATGTATGTGGAGACGATAATAGCCTGGAGCATTGCTCGGATATCCAGGATGTTTTTTCCCTGCTGGAAAACAAAAAATGCGAAATCGGCGTAGTGCCTCTGGAAAATTCAATCGAAGGTTCAGTAGGTATTACTCTTGACTTGCTTCTGGAAAAAGATGTGAACATTATCGGAGAGACAATTGTAACAATAGAGCACTGCCTTCTTTCAAGAGGAAAAAAAGAGGATATCAGAGTAATTCTCTCGCATCCCCAGGGCCTGGGACAATGCCGTAATTTCCTGAAAAAGACATTCCCCCTTGCAGAGCTGAGAACAACAGGAAGTACATCACATGCTGCAAAGCTTGCAACTGAATTTGAGGAAATGGCTGCCATAGCTTCCCCGGAAACAGCGGACGTTTATAATTTGGATATCCTTATGCCCAATATACAGGACAGGAAACACAATCACACACGTTTTGTTGTTATTACAAGGTCAGAAACAACAGAAAACATGATCAAATCCCTGAAACAGGCAGATCCATACAGTACTTATAAAACATCAATAATAGTCTATCTTGACCGTGACCGTCCAGGTGCACTTTATTCCATACTCGGAGAATTTGCAAGGAACAATATCAATCTTACAAGGATCGAGTCGCGACCATCAAAGAAGGTACTGGGAGATTACGTTTTCTACATTGACCTTGAAGGTAACATAAGCGACGATATTATAAAAGATGCAATATATAACATAGAGTCGAGCGTAGGGATGTTAAAAATGCTTGGTTCGTATCCGGGACTTAATTCCTGTTGCGAATCCAATTAAAGATTATATAGATCACTTGAAATTACCTTTCAGAAAAAAGCGGTGCAATTATGGGTATAGACATCAGGAGTTTTGTTAAAAAACAGGAAGCTGCACTGAAAAGATATCGCAGGTTATACAAAATTCTGGATTTTCTTGGAACTGCTATCATTCTGTATCTACTATTTTTCTATTTCCGCCTTGATCAGGTTTTCCCATATATCAGCAATTTTGAAGTCCGTGCAGGTACCTCCTATGATATTCTGGGAACCAGCATTGCATTTGAAACTGTTGCACTTTCATTAATAGCAGCTTTTCTCTCACTCATAATAACACTGCTACGCCATCTCAGAGATGATAGGACCAAAGCTATCCCTCTTATTGAGAAAAAGAATCCGGAACTGCATGAAAAGCTTAGAACGGCATATGACAATTCCAATGAAACAAACCTCATCGTTGCAGATCTTCTCAACTCGGTGTCCTCAAAGATAGCAGTGATCGCTTCATCTGAACTTCTTACAAAGAGAAAACTGGTAATTGGAGTTGTACTTATTCTGTTATCCGGTGTAGCAACAGTCTATGTTGTAAACAATGATGTCCGTACCAGTCTTTTTGACCAGAGTACACTTGGAGACCTGGTAAATGAGATACCCGGAATTGGTAATGGCGATGCTACGTCAGGAAACGATGTATTTGTATTCAACAACGAAGGAAATCAAGACGGCACTAGTTCAGGCACAGAGAACTTAACAGGAGATACTGCGATAATTGTTCAAGACGGGAAAGAAGTTGATCTGACACTCCCTGCAGGCTCAGGTGTCGGATTTACAGAGGGAAATACATCACAGGAATCAGACACCAACTTTGACCAGTCATCACCTTACGAGAGAAGTGTCATTTCATCCCAGACCTATAATGACAAACTTCCACAGGGTTACGAAAGTATCATCAAAGAATACTTTAAAGCGTTGGCTGAGGCTAATTGAATAACATAAATAATACCAAAATATTACTAAATTCTATTAATACATCTAATTCACAGGACAAAGATAAAGGAGATAACAGATGGCTAGTGAGATGAACTCAAGGGACCTGTCGCAAACATACAAAATGGCTGGCGATATGTTCGGGACCCTTTTCAATGAAATAGGAAAGGTAGTTGTAGGCCAGAAAGAAACAGTTGAACAGATAGTGATCGCAATACTTTGTAACGGGCATGCACTTGTGGAGAGTAACCCCGGTCTTGGAAAAACCCTTACAATTTCCACTATATCAAAGGCAATGGATCTGAACTTCAGCAGGATACAGTGTACACCAGATCTTATGCCTGCAGACATCACAGGAACCCAGATAATAGAGGAATCCGGCGGTCATAAGGAATTCAAGTTCGAACCAGGACCTATTTTTGCAAACATCGTGCTTGCTGATGAGATTAACCGTGCATCACCCAAGACACAATCATCCTTGCTTGAAGCAATGCAGGAAAAACAGATCACTGTGGGAAATGATACTTACATTCTTGAGCAGCCTTTTTTCATACTGGCAACCCAGAACCCGATAGAAATGGAAGGAACATTCCCACTTCCGGAAGCTCAGCTTGACAGGTTCCTGCTAAAGATCCTGGTGAATTACCCAAGCTATGAGGATGAGATCGAGATCGTTAACCGTTATACAAGATCAATTTCCCCAAGCGTCAACAAAGTTGTTAACAAGAATACATTGCTTGACCTTCAAAGACTCACAAGGGACGTGCCTGTTGCCGATGACATCAGGAACAGGGCGATCAAGATCGTCATGTCAACACGTATAAGCAGCGAGTTCATCGAATACGGTGCATCTCCAAGGGCATCCATTGGTCTTATCCTGGCTGCAAAGGCAAGGGCACTTATCAAGGGACGCAACTTCGTCAGTGCCGAGGATATCGATGCAATGGCATATCCTGTACTCAGACACAGGATCGTACTCACCTTTGAAGCTGAAAGAAGAGGAGTTAGCACTGATCAGGTCATCAAGAGTATACTTGAGAAGACAAAGTAAGGCAGTTTTGCCGTTAACTTACAAGGGCATTTGCAATGAGCGACAAGAGACATAATATAGATGTTGAGTTCTTCAGGCAGCTTGACCGCTTTACCTTCATGGTAAGAAAAAGAATATCAACTGCATATGCTGGTAGCAGACGTTCAATTCATAGCGGAAAAGGTCTGGATACCGTAGGTTACCGTGAGTATAATCAGGGTGATGAGATCAAATCCATTGACTGGAAAGCATATGCAAGGTCTGAGAAACTCTATATCAGGCAATTCGAGGAAGATAAATCCCTGACAACCCATATTCTGTTGGACTGCAGTAAGAGCATGGACTATACAGGTGGAGATGCTCCCAGTAAATTCGAATATGCCACTATGCTTGCCGCCGGTTTTGCCTATCTTGTAACCAAGGACAATGATAAATTTGCCATATCTACTTTCTCTGAAAATGTTGAATTCTCAAAACCCAGAAGAGGAAGAAAATACCTGCTCAACACCATTGAAAGACTTGAAACAGTCCCTATAGGTGGTAAAACGGACATCAACGAATCTACCATTCAGTACGGAAAAGCCATCCACTCACGTTCACTTGTTATCCTTATCTCTGATTTCCTGCAGGACCCAAAAGATATAGAGTCTGCTATCTACCGTTTTTCCGATCATGATCTTATTCTTGTGCAGGTGCTTGACAGGACAGAAAGTTCCCTTGAGATCCACGGGCACAGCAGGCTTATCGACCTTGAATCGGGAGTTAAGTTAGATACATATATCAGTGAGGATCTGAAGAACGAATACCAGAAAAAGCTCACTGATCACATCAACCATATCGGTGACACATGCAGCAGAGTAGGTGCGGAATTCTATACATTCACCACTGATATCCCGATATTTGATGCATTCTTCCACACCATCAGCCGGAGGAAATGGTAATGCCTTTTGATAACCCGCTGGCACTGGGTGCACTTGCAAGTGTTGTTCCACTCATATTATTGTACCTGCTCAGACCAAAACCTCTTCAGGTGCAGATCCCTTCCCTGATGTTCCTCATGGACATCAAGGAAGAGAAAAAACGATTCTATACGTCTATATCCAAACTTGTAAAAGACCCTTTGTTCTTTATCCAATTATTTGTGCTCATACTCCTTGCACTTGCCGCTGCTTCTCCTTATTTTGAGAGCCAGGAAGCACTCAGCGGAGACCATACAGTAATTGTCATTGATGGCTCGGCAAGCATGCAGACAGATGGCAGATTCAGCGATGCAATATCAAAGGCAGAGGGTTATGTTAGTAAGACAAATACTGTGATTCTTGCGGAAAGCACACCGGTAGTAGTTATCGAAAGTGCAGGTGCACAGGCAACCCGTGATGCTCTTGCAGCAATGAAACCAAAGGCAACGGTTGCAGACCTGTCCGGTGCGATCTCAGCGGCTATGAGAATAATTTCAGAGAAAGGGGGCAATATTGTTGTGATCTCTGATTTTGCAAGCTGGAACGGTGATGACCCGGTAAATTCCATGAAACTTGCTGAATCCTACGGACTTAATGTTCAGTTCCTCCTTGTTGGAAGGGAAGCCGACAACACCGGGATAATACAGGGAACCATTGAAGTGGCAGATGGAAGTTACAATTATAACGGAGTTATCAAGAACTACCGAAGCAGCAGGCAGTCAGTTGATGTTGAGATCAAGAATCTTGACAGCGGAAAGACAGAAACTACATCTTTCACAATACCAGCAAAGGCGACAAAGCAAATAACGCTTAAAAACCTTGGGACTGGAATTACAGAAGTCAGTATCCTTGACGACGACAGTCTGACGGCAGACAACATCGCTTATATCTCAATTCCCAGAATATCTGACAGGCAACTGCTCTTTGTAACAGATATTAATGACCTGCCTTCTAAACTAGCACTCTCACTTATACCTACCATCAATGTCAAGCAACTTGAAGGCGTACCCGATGATCTTACAGATTACAGCATTGTGGTGATTGCCAATAAGGAAAGAGCACTTGCAAGCAACGAAATATCGGCCCTTAACAGTTATCTCAATGGAGGAGGAAAAGTCGTATTCATTGCCAGTGATGCATTATCATCTGAAAATGCAAAGACGGGACTTGTAGAACTTCTTCCTGTAATGCCTAAGTCTGTAGAAGATACGGATAATGGAGTGACCCTTACGGTTGTTCAGGATACAAGGCTTAGTGAGGATATCAAGTATGATGAAGTTGCAATGTACAAATTCCTCAATGTTACATCAAGGATAGAATCTACAACTCTTGTTGCAACTGAAGATGGCGTACCCATGCTGGTCTATGGACCGGTTGGTGACGGAACTTCTGTGTATTTGGGAATTAACGATATTACAGGTGAGAATGCATGGAACAATTTCCACAACCTGCCTGAATATCCTGTATTCTGGTCAAAGCTTGCCGGCTGGCTTGGTGGCACTGGAAGTGTACAGGATTATAATCTCAAGACCGGAACTGTTTCAGCACTTGCAAAGGAACAGGAGATCCAGACACCCAGCACCACTGAGACGGTCAGCCGTGTCCTTTACGATGAGGTTGGCGTTTACCAGGTAGCCGGAAAAGAGATAGCAGTGAACATCTACAATGACAGGGAATCTGACACTACACTTCTGGGAACAGATGTTATTGAACGCTCACAGGCTAACGATGGATCTGGAATCGTGCGTGCAAGTTCGTATACTGCAAAGAACTATCTTGATAATTATATGATAATCATTATTTTCGCATTAGTTGTACTGGAGCTGCTTATTATAAGAAAGAGAGGTGAGCTCTGATGGTAAGTTTTGAAAATCCGGAAATGTTCTGGCTGATAATACCTGTTCTTATAGCAGGCATATATCTGCTAAAAAAAGGAGCTAAAAGAGGACTTATCATATCACGTATCATTGTCGCTATTTTGCTTATCACTGCCCTGGCATCACCTTTCATATTAGTTGCCAGGATTACATCAGATACTAATCCGAATATTGTGGTTATCTCCGATGAAACAGAAAGCATGGAGATATTCTCAAATGGCTCAGCAACTGACCTTTATGAAGCACTGACTGCAAAGACACCAACATCGATCGTACGTCTTACCGGGGACAGCACTGCACTTGGAGATGCTATTGTACAGTATTCCACAGGAGATAATCAGATAGTGCTGGTTTCGGATGGCAATAGCAATACAGGCGAGGATGTGGAAACTGCACTACAGTTTGCAAAGGAGATGGGAACCACTGTATATTATGTACAGCCGGAAGTCCAGTACAACGATATTAGTGTTGAGATCGAAGGCGACAAGACCGTTGTACGCAACAATGAGAACCAGTTCAACCTCGTTGTCACACAGGCAATGAACCAGGAAATAACGTACAAGTATGAACTTTACAGCGATGACACACTAATCAGCAGCCGTACCATTACACAGACCGAGCGTACAAAAACAATACCAATAACACAGGTCAAATTCAAAACTCTGGGAGCACACACTCTGAGAGCTAAGATAACACCTTCAAGCTATGATTATGACCCTATAAACAATGAATTCTACAAAGCTATCTATGTGATACCGAAGCCAAAGATAAGGACCATAGGACTTGACGTGAATTCACCTCTTGCAGACATATTGCTTAACCTCTATGACGTATCAAGAACAGGTGAACTTGACAACATTGACAACTATAAAGCCCTGGTCATTGACAATACCAATGCAAATACGTTCACAGAAGCTGATGTAAAAGTACTTGAGAACTATCTCAATGAGGGAAATGGCATCATTGTAGTCGGAGGAGAGAATGCCTATAACTTTGGCGGTTACCTTGACTCTCCAATTGAAACCATATTACCGGTAACATCTAAACCCACTGATTGGAGCGGAGGTCGAAATGTTGTCCTGCTGCTGGATATATCTCCAAGCACAACTGCCCACCAGACACTTGGGGACATACTGGGAAATGCACTGAACATATTAAACAATGAAAAACTCAGGGATGCTTACGTCGGTGTAATTGCCTTTGGAAGTCAAGGAAAAGATGTATCCGGCGGACTGCAATTTATAGGAGTAGCTTCTACTCTGGATTCACTTCAATCCGAAATCGAAAAACTCACACCTAGCGCCACCAGTGAAACATCACTTGACCAGGGTCTTGCCATTGCACAGGGCTGGTTGAAAGATGAACATGGCGAGATGGATATAATAATTATATCTGATGGTGGTATCGAAAAATCATATGATGCCAGTCTTAAAATTGCAAAAGAGATCGTAAGCAGCGACGTGAATCTCTATTACATACATATAAAGTCAAGTGCACCATCCCAGATGGATTCATATGGAAATTACTATGCAGAGGATCTGATGAATGCAGTTGGAGGCGTTTATTTCCCTATAAATATGGGGGAAAGGGCAAATATTCAATTCAATGATCTTCAGCAAACACAGAATCAAAATGACACAGGGACTCTTGGAACTTATCCTTTAATAGAACTCAATACAAAACATTTCATCACAAAGAACATTGATATAGAAGGCAGTGTCACCGGTTACAACGATGTTACTCCTAAGGCAGGAGCTGACAGACTCATTATAACAAACACAGGTAAACCTATACTTACCACATGGAGATATGGACTGGGAAGGGTTGCGGCTCTGACAACAGATAACGGACTTGGAGCAAACAGCATGTGGGCAACTGAGCTGTACTCAGGCAACAATTCAAAGCTTATTTCCTCAACTGTCAACTGGGCTATTGGCAATCCTATCGAGAAGACCGGCGCTGTTGTGGAAGCACCTGACACATGGTATGGCACTCCCGGCACAATTCAACTTACCATGTATGATGAAGGGATCCCAACACTGAAGCTTGATGGAAAAACGGTTGACCTGTCACTTACAGGGACAAATGTCTATGAAGCAGTCATCGAACCGGAACCAATAGGAATGCATGATCTGTCCGGATACCCTGTGGCTGTGAACTATGCACTTGAATACCGGAATATGGGACTTAATGAAGATATACTGAATCTTGTAAAAGCGAACGGAGGCACTATATATAAATCAGTAAGTGCAGCACGATCGGGTATATTCGAGGAAGCACAGACCAATTCAGAAAAACTGGTAAAGGATACTGTCAGCCAGAAGATCTACTTCCTGCTCGCAGCTCTTATTATATTCCTTGGCGAAGTGACCATTAGAAGAATTAAAGAAATAAAGGAAATGAAGCAACAGGAAAAAGAGATCAGGCATGAAGCCTGAATTCCTGCTACTTTTCTTTTTTCATTTGTAATTATTGACTATTTTTTATCAAATGACCTGTAACTTTATTAACAAGTAGTTAGCATAGTAAGATGTGTAACATTTGCTACATAGTGCACGGATAAAAAAGGACGAATTTCATGGCATTTATTAACACGGGGGTCAGATGGCTGACAGTCAGGTTTTAAGGATCCTGTTTGTAGAAGACGTACCTGAAGATCTGGAACTGGCAAAAAGGAAAATTAAAAGCAGTGGGATAGATTTTGAACCTTTTTTAGCAGAGACAGAAGATGATTTTTTAAAAGGCCTGTACGAATTCAAACCCGAGATAATCGTATCAGATTACATGCTGCCGGAATTTGATGGCATGAGGGCACTGGAACTGGCACTTACCTATAACAGCAATATACCTTTTATCATTCTTACAGGCTCCATGAATGAAGAAATAGCTGTAGAAGCCATGAAGGCTGGTGCTACAGATTATATTCTCAAGGAGCGTATCAGCAGACTTCCGTTTGCAATCAAAGAAGCTCTTGATGTAAAAGAGGCACTTGCTGAAAAGAAAAAAGCTATTGATGACCTGGAATCCATGTCAGAAATAGTACAACAGTCACCCTTCTCAGTAATCTCTACCAATCTGGAAGGTACGATAACAAGCTGGAACAAAGGAGCCGAAAGAATATTCGGATATACCAACAAAGAAACATTGGGAAATAATGTTTCTCTGCTCTATCATGCAGATGACACGGATGTACTGCAAAATGATGTCATTGAACCTTTGCTTGCAAAAGGATACAATCAGATACAAACCAGATTATTGCGAAAAGGAGGAGAATTATTCATAGGGTCTCTATCACTATGGTTGGTAAAGGATGGAGTAGGAAATCCAGTTGGAATGGTTGGATACACTTATGATATAACAAAAGAAGTAGAAGCTGAAAATGAACTTCGAATTAAAGACCAGGCTATTGAATCTGGTATTGATGGAATTGTACTTGTTGACCTTAATGGAAATCTTACATATGCAAATCGTGCTGCCTACAAAATGTTGGGATATACCAACAAAGATGAAGTCATTGGTAAGAGCGTTAAAAAATTCGTGGTATCTGAAGAAGATGGAGAATGGATACTGAACGAGCTGAAAGAACACGCTTTTAAATCTGAATTCAATGCACTAAGAAAGGATGGCTCTGAATTCCCTGTGCGTTTATCAGCCTCAAGGATAAGGGACAGTGTTGGGAACATTATCTCTTACATGGGATCACTTGTTGATATAACTGAGAAAAAAGAGGCTGAAGAAGCACTTGAAACCAGCGAAAAGATGTATCGACTGCTTGCGGAAAATACACTTGATTGCATATGGTCTATGAGCATGGATCTGGTATTCACTTATTCTAACTATGCCATTCACGATATACTTGGATATCTGCCGGAAGAATGGGTTGGATCTAACTTACGCAATCATTGTGATGAAGAGAACTTCATGAAAATGATGGAATATGTCCACATCGGAATGCAGAATGCTCCTAGTTCTGAAGGCATCCTATTTCAGGTAGAGATGCTAAACAAAGAAGGAAATTCCGTACCCATAGAAATTATGGGAAAGATCATTTTTGATGAAAATGGAACACCTGTTTCTATCCAGGGAACTTCAAGAGACATTACTAAAAGAGTTGAAGCCGAAAAAGCCTTGAAAGAAAGTGAAGAGAGACTTGAACTGGCCTTAATGGTCTCTGAGCATGGATTCTGGGTCTGGGATCTGGATCAGGATGAATTCTATTTTAATCCGAAGTCATACATCATGCTTGGATACGAGGATGATGAGTTCCCAATGTCAATTGACGCATGGGGTAAACTGATGCATCCGGATGACAGAAAACTTGTGATACCGGAGATCATCGAGTCCGTAGATAATGGAAAACCATTCAGCTTTGAGATACGAATGGCAACAAAATCCGGAGATTGGATCTGGGTACTGGCAAAAGGAAATACCTTTAATCTGAAAAGTGGAAAACATTGGGCAATTGGAACCCTGGTAGATATCACAGAAAGCAAAAAAACCGAGGAACAGATGCTACTTGCAAGGATAGCTGCTGAGGAAGCTAACCGCTGTAAAAATGAACTCCTTGCAAATATGAACCATGAACTCAGAACACCACTTAATTCTATTATTGGATTTTCAGAGGTACTCATTGATGGAGGTCTGGGACAAGTCAATGATGAACAGGAAAAGTATCTTCGCCTTATGAACAATGAAGGTCACCGGCTTTTAAGTCTTATCAACCATGTACTTGACCTCTCAAAGATAGAATCTGATGGTATAACTCTTAATTTTTCAAAATTCGACCCGGTACTGGTTGCTGAAAGCGTTATGGAATCCACAGAGATGCTTGCTAAGAAAAAGAACATCAGAACAAGCATGAGTACTGACAGGAACATTGGTACCATAACCGCCGATGTCGATAAGTTCAGAGAAATACTCTACAACCTTATAGAAAATGCACTCAAATTCACACCTGAAGAAGGGAATATCATTGTTGTCATGAACATGAGAGATGAAGAGATAGAAGTTTCCGTTCAGGACACGGGAATCGGTATTGCCGAAAAGGACAGGGAAAGGATTTTCGATGCATTTGTACAGGTTGATGGTTCCAATACCAGAAGATATGGAGGAGCCGGGCTGGGACTTGTACTTGTAAGAGAATATCTGAAAATGCATAACGGATGTATACGTGTTGAAAGTGAACTGGATAAAGGTAGCAAGTTCATTTTTAAGATTCCTGTATATCCCATCAGAAAAGAGAAATCTGTATACAAAAACCCGGTGAGAAGAGGGATTTGCAGGTCAAAACCCCAGCGTCACTCCCAAGCACCTAAACCGTAAGCTTCAAGGACGTTTCTTTTCAATACCTTTGTGGAGTGTATCTTATGAAAGTCAGCATTATAGGCGGAGCTACAGGCAGTGGTAAAACCACAGTTATTCTAAAACTTGCAAAATATCTCAATTCACAGGGAGAGAAGATCGGAGTCATAGTTCAGGAATCAGGAGAAGTTGATTATGATGAAAAAACGCTCACAGAACTTGGAATAAAGACAAGAGAAGTGAACAGTGTATGTATCCCCTGTTCCCTTGACACAGATATCAGGAGCAATCTCCTTACAATACAGGAAGAGTTCAATCCGGACACTGTTTTCATCGAAGCTGAAGAAACAGTGCTGCCTCATAAACTGAAGGCTGACCTTGAAAGAATGGAACTCACTGATGTGGAACTTCTACCTTCTGTTGTACTTGTTGATTCACCTGAATTTGAAACAGAAGATGATCAGCTTACAGAATATGTCAGAAAGCAGACAGCGGGTGCAGAGATTGTTTGTATGGGAAAAACCTGGATGGATAGTGATGAACATGCAAATGCTGTAAAGGAGCTTATAGGGAAGCTCAACCCTGAAGCTAAAATAGTTGATTATCCTGAAAATGATGATGAAGATTTCCCGGCTGAATTGCTGGGATAAATATTGTTTTTGATATTCTATCAAATAATAAGATTGGATAATATATTTCCAGTTATCTTATCTTTAATTTCTTTTTTGAAGATTGCTCGCATTTTATTTGTACTCTAACAGTTACTTGTAAGTTTTATCTGCTGCCAATAAAATATAAATTTAAGAGCACATAAATATAAATGTTCAATCGTGTAACAAGATATACAATAATAACTTACAGTAATATTCACAAAGTGAATTATGCAAATTTATATATAGGATTGCATCTATCACAAAATAGTGCAAAACTAAAGCACGCTACAAAATCCAGAGGAAACAAAATGAGCAAAAAGAACTATGGACCAAATACCCTGGCTTTACATGCAGGCCAGGAGCCTGACCCTGTAACCGGGTCACGTGCGGTGCCGATCTACCAGACAGCATCATACACATTCAGGGACGCAGAACATGCAGCCAATCTCTTCGGACTGAAGGAATCCGGTAATATCTATACCAGGCTCATGAACCCCACCACCGATGTGCTTGAAAAGAGAGTTGCTGCTATTGAAGACGGCACAGGTGCACTTGCAGTTTCCTCTGGAATGTCCGCCATCACTCTTGCAACACTGGGTGTGACCGGTCCGGGAGATGAGATAGTTGCAGCCAATAACCTCTACGGTGGAACTTACCAGTTATTCAATAATACATTCAAAAACCTTGCAAGAAAAGTGGTCTTTGTGGATTCTACAAGGCCTGAAAAGTTCAGAAAAGCGATTACCGATAAAACAAAGGCGATCTACACAGAGATAATAGGAAACCCTAAACTTGATGTACCAAACCTTGAGGAAATTTCAAAAATAGCACATGAAGCAGGAATACCACTTATAGTTGACAACACTGTGGGAATCGGTATTGTAAAACCTATTGATCTTGGAGCAGACATTGTGGTACTTTCCGCAACCAAATTCCTTGGAGGACATGGAACAACTATAGGCGGAATAATTGTTGATTCCGGTAAATTCAACTGGGATAACGGAAAGTTCCCCGGGCTCACAGAACCTGACCCTGGTTATCACGGCCTCAAATACTGGGAAGCATTCGGTGATGTTCCTGGACTTGGAAATATCGCATTCATAACCAAGATGAGAGTCCACCTGCTACGTGACCTTGGACCGGCACTTAGTCCATTCAATTCATTCCTGTTGTTACAGGGACTTGAGACACTTCCTCTCAGGGTTGAAAGGCACAGCAGTAATGCACTCAAGGTGGCAGAGTTCCTGAACAACCACCCTGCTGTTAAGTGGGTAAACTATCCCGGACTAAAGGATCACCCAAGCCATGAACTTGCAACGAAATACCTGAAAGGAAAATACGGTGCAATTCTCGGATTTGGGATCAAAGGCGGACTTGAAGCAGGAAAGAAGTTCATTGACAGTGTTGAACTGCTATCACACCTTGCAAACATCGGTGATGCAAAGACACTTGTGATCCATCCTGCATCTACAACACATCAACAGTTAACCGATGATGAGAAACTGGCAACCGGAGTTACGAATGATTTCATCCGCATGTCCGTAGGACTTGAAGATGTAGAAGACCTGATAGCTGATATCGACCAGGCACTTAAAAGGTCTCAGGAACTATGAAAAAAGAATCTGTCGGAATAGTGGAGACTAATGTCTTCAATCTGCCGGGAGAACTGGTGCTTGATAGTGGAAAAAGGTTGAAAGAAGTGCGAATTGCTTATGAGACCTACGGAAAGCTGAGCCCGGAAAAGAGCAATGCAATTCTCATATGCCATGCGCTCACCGGTGATGCACACGCAGCCGGACTTCATAGTGGTGAAAGCAAAGCCGGATGGTGGGATTCACTAATTGGTCCCGGTAAAACCATTGATACTAACAGGTATTTTATAATCTGTTCCAATGTACTTGGAGGATGCAAAGGCACAACCGGACCCTCCTGCATTAATCCGGAAACAGGGAAGGAATACGGGACATCTTTCCCTTTCATAACCATAAAAGACATGGTGAAAGCTCAGAAGGAACTTGTTGTCCACCTTGGTATAAAGAAACTCTTTGC
This sequence comes from Methanolobus vulcani, assembly GCF_900100715.1. GTDB lineage: Archaea > Halobacteriota > Methanosarcinia > Methanosarcinales > Methanosarcinaceae > Methanolobus > Methanolobus vulcani. The sequence goes on from NZ_FNCA01000005.1 coordinate 192,974, forward strand.
AGTTATCGGAGGTTCCATGGGAGGAACTCAGGTACTTCAATGGTCTGTGACATATCCTGATAGCGTAGGCAAGGCAATTGTTATTGCAAGTACGGCACGTTCCTCACCTCAACAAATAGCATTCAGTGAGGTTGGAAGGATGGCCATACTCTCTGACCCGGACTGGAACAATGGAGATTATTATTCAGGTTCCCCACCAATCCACGGCCTTGCACTGGCACGAATGATAGGACACATAACCTATCTGAGTGATGCATCCATGCACCAGAAGTTCGGAAGAAGACTTCAGGACAAGCAGAATCTGGATTACAATCTTGGTTTTGATTTCCAGGTCGAAAGTTACCTGCATTACCAGGGACAGTCCTTCACAAAGAGATTTGATGCTAATTCCTATCTTTATATTACAAAGGCACTGGACTACTTTGACCTTACATTGAATGGTTCCCTGATAGAAGGAATGAAAAATGCAAGAGCAAAATTTCTAATCGTAGCAGTGAGCTCGGACTGGCTTTATCCACCTTACCAGTCAAAAGAGGTAGTTTCCGCATTGACTGCCAATGACATTGATGTAACCTACAGGGAAATCGAATCCAGTTACGGACATGATGCGTTCCTTCTGGAATCGGGACAATTGGGTTATATTATCGGTAACTTCCTTGCCCATACACTTGTATCGGATATCATGAAAAGAGAGATCAAGACCATCAGGAACGGACTTAGTATTGAGGAAACAGCACAGGTCATGTTTGAGAATGGAATTACACACCTACCTGTGGTGGATAAGGAAAACGAGCTTATCGGGATAATAACTTCATGGGACATATCAAAGGCTGTTGCATTGAAATGTAACTCTCTTGACAGGATCATGGTCAGAGATGTTATCACGGCAAAAGGAAATGAGGATATTGAAAGTGCTGCAAAAAAAATGGAGCAGAATTTCATCTCTGCACTTCCCGTAGTTGATGAAAATAACCGGATAATCGGCATCATTGGCAGTGATGAGATCAACCGGATGATAGGCGGATGTCAATAGGACTCTGTTTCAACTATTTTCTAGTACTTCTGTTTTTTAGCAGTTTTTTTCAGTACTTGAAACTGCTTATATATGGCTGCAACTTTAATACAGTACTGTTGATTATTGGAGGTATCAAATGGTTGACTTTGCCTGTAAAGAGTTTGAGATCGAAGCTGTAATTAAATGCGGACTGAACCTGACAAAAGCCGAACTTCAGATATTGAAATATTTCCTGCAATACGGGCAGGACTGGCTTACTACAGAAAAAATAGCTGAAGAGCTCGAACTTAACCTTTCGACTGTCCAGAGAAGTGTAAAGAAACTCTATGAAAGGAAGATACTCATCCGTTCTCAGAACAACATGGACGGCGGAGGATACTTCTTTGTTTATAAGATCAAAAGCAAGAAGGATATTCATGAACTTATCATGGAGATCGTCAATAGCTGGGTCAAGAGGGTTGACAGCGAATTGCAGTCATGGGCTGACGAGAACCAGTAGAACCAGCAATACCCCCTGAAAATTGTGCCTATATAAATACTTCGAAAAAAAGACATTAAAATTATAAGAGAAAAAAGAGGGTGAAATTGTGCTAAAAATTACTCCATATCTTGGAATCCTTGTCGTTATCGTATCAATTGCAGGACTCTGGTTCCCGCTTCTGGGATATTTCCTGCTGCTCGTATTTGCAACACTGCTTATTACAAGTGTCTTCCGTGGAAGATGGTTCTGCGGAAATCTCTGCCCTAGAGGAAGTTTCAATGACTTCTGGGTCGGGAAGATAACGAGAGGAAAGAAAATACCAAAAATACTGAGAAGCTACCGGGTCAGAGTTCCACTGTTCCTGCTCATGATGGGATTTATGGGCTACAGGCTCCTCAACACACATGGACTTATCAACCAGATTGGCATGGTCTTTGTTATCATGTGTCTGGTGACAACTACAATTGCACTAATTGCAGGAACTACAGTTAGTCCACGTACCTGGTGTACATTCTGTCCAATGGGAACTGTACAGAACCTCATCGGCGGCCAGAAGTACCAGCTCCAGACAGATGACTCTAAATGTATCAACTGTAACAAGTGTGAGAAGGTCTGCCCGATGCAACTTGATGTCCACACCAACAGTGAAAAGCCTGACTGTATCAAGTGCGGAAGATGCATTACAGCATGTCCGACAAAAGCACTGTCATTTAAGGCCTGAATATCTTTCCTAATTCAGGCATACCTCCTATTTTATTATTTTTAGTAACAAAAAACAATCTTTAATCTAAAAACAAAATAACCATCCGCCGGAGGCGGCACATTCCGATGATTCCATACAGAAGGTATACGAAAAAGTATGGAATTCGCAGATATTTTGTTTAGTCTTTTTGGAAAAGCGCCGGCTTCGCCGTACCCTTCGGGATCATTCAAGTTATTCAATTTGTCATTTCTATTCTTTACTGTTCTTCACTGTCCTTACAGATACAGAACTCACAGAACGAAATACCGGTTTCTGATTGCTTATCCTTAACCGGACAATAATAAAAAGTGCCATCCTCAGTAATCTTCAAACCGCCGGGAAAGATCATTCCCACAGGATGCAGTGGTTTTTTGACTATGAAGGTCAGGTACAGGTGAACTATACTGACAAAACGGTTCATTGCATCTCTTTTCCTGTCATCAGGATCGTTTTTTTCATTTATGCTGGAAAAAGCTGCTTCATACTCTTCTGAATCGATTTCCCGTATCACAATTTCATCTGGCCTGCATTTCCAGATTTTCAGGAAACTTTCATAGAGGAATACAAAATAATCAGCAGAATAGATTGTTTTGTATGGTTCAGGAACATGTTCCACGGCTTCCATTGCATAAGCTCTTGCAAGACTAATGTCTGAATTGCTGATGCTTCGGCTGTCTTTTTGGAGCTTAGAAAGGAGTTCTGAAGTATTCATTGCTGCTGAGAAGTTGCGGGTGAAAGTACATAAGTGTTTATTCGGTGGAGGGACTGTAAATCCTTGCTGCTGTTGGTAAAGATAGAAAATGAATTGGGGCTTTTTTGGTTATGTTTAAAATCATTATTGATGAATGCTGTTCACACATTCTCTTTTGATATCATCCAAGTCAAAGGCAATAAAATCAAGTTTTTCTTTTCCATCGATCTTTTTGGCCATAAGGCAGTAGTTTTCGTTCCATGTGCCATTAACCTTTTTTATTTTTTCTTTCAGTTTTTCTATTATGCTTATGGCTTCCTTTTCTGAGAGATGCTTCCATTTAACTTCACAAAATAAAGCATCGTGACTGGATCGGTCAAAGGCGATGATATCGATCTCCGTTTCTTTTTTCCACCATTTCCCGACATCAGTAAACCTGAAAGGTAGTTTTTGCTGTTTATTTAGCATTATGAGCACTTCCTTTGCCACGTCCTCGAAAGCATATCCGAAATATGTGTTCAGATCCTTCATGACAATGTCTTCTGCCAGATCGGGGTCAATTTCGAAGGTTCCGTAGTGTTTGTAGATGAACCTGAACCAGAAGTTGAAGAAATTGTCCTGCAGGAAATATCGGGAATTACGTGATCCGCCGGTTATCACAGGCTCTTCCTTTTTGACCAACTCGTATTTGTTCACAAGCTCATTCAGGTATTTTGAGACTGTTCCATGTGGCATTGCGGTGTAATCTGCTATGTGTGAGGGGATTGCTTTGCCTGAAGCAATGGCTTCGAGGATGGAAAAGTACCCTTTATGCTCTGAACCGAATTCCAGGACGAGTATGTTCTTTGCTTCTTCCATGAGTATCTGCGTGTCTATGAAGAGTTTCCTGAAAACACTCTGGGCATCCGGCTCGCTGAACTGGGCTGCAAGGAGCAGGTATTTTGGTACTCCACCGAGGATGAAGTATGTCTTCATAGCCTCTTCCAGTTCAAAGGAGCTAAGACCGTTCAGGAAGGCATAGCTGTCTGAAAAGTTGAACGGCTTGATGTTGAAAAGGTAGGTGGCCCTGCCGAAGAGTGGTTCCTTGCTTTCCTCAAAGATCCTCTTCATCATTCCCACAAAAGAGCCTATAACTATGAACATGTGTTGGCTCTCACGGTGATGAGCATCCCAGTATCTCTGAAATTTGGAAAAGAAGTCCGGGTTCACCTTTGCAAAGTTCTGGAACTCATCAAGTACTAGCACCATCTTTTCCTGCATTCCGAATACGATTGTGAAAAAGTCGTCAAAACTATCCAGACGCGGCCTGATGCCTGTCACATTTCCAAGCTCAATTTCCAGATCACGCAACAGAAGCTCTTCACTTTTTGTCTCCACGAAGAGATAAAGGCTTTTCCTGTTCTTCACAAACTCTTTGCTCAGCTCGGTTTTCCCCACACGCCGTCTTCCGTAGAACACAACCAGGGATGAAGCAGGAGTATTGTATATCTCTTCAAGCTGAGAGAGTTCCTTCACGCGCCCATAGAATCTTACCATATAGTAAGTTACTGTTCAGTAAGTATATAGAGTTTGTGTATTCGGATGTCTGCTTGGCTATGCGCTCGTCATCACGGAAGAAGTAGCTGGTGGCAGTACCGTTGTCAATCTCATAGAACTGGTTGACACATATGATCCAGTACTCTTATTTCACAATTTCATTTAACCAGTGATAAGAGTTGCTTTATGAGAGTCTCCGAATCATTTTGCGATAATCTGCCATATTTTTCGATCCCTTCGTTTGTTTCGTACACGGTGCGTAAGGATTGTTCGAGGAAAGAATGCTTTTTTAGCAGCTCAGCGAACACGTAAATATCCAGTTCTCTTCCACCGTGACCAGGGTCGAGCAGTGCAAGGACATCTGCCCTGTCCTTTATAAGTTTTCCACTTTCCCACAAAGGGTCATGGCTTAGCAAATTATCGATTCTGTACTGCCGATCCCATATGGCTTTGAGCTTCAGGATGATCAATGCTTCCCTAGTTGGAACGGTCATTTCAATACCACCACGTATTGTTCTCATTTCGGTGTTCTTTTTAAGGATGCGGAAATCCAGATAGTCGTCATCGATTCCTTCAAAAAGGAAAGGCTTCTGCCAGGTGGCAAAGTCGATTATCACAGGGCCTGCGTCGGTCATTTTCTGAACACTTGTGGAGATGCCGGGAAGTCTGTATGGCTTAAAATCCCTGTTCTCTCGCAGATGGAACATTATGCTCTTACGAATTTTGCTGCTTGTGATGAGGTCTATATCGATTGATCCGAACCAGGGATTATAGGAATCTACTGCCCAGCCACCGATGAGCACGGTGTTTGAGTCTTTGAGATTATCATTCTTTTCGTGCAGGTAGCGGATAATCTCATTCAATTCTTCCAGAGAAAGAGCAATTATCCTTTGTGTGGGTTCATATTGTGGCATAGACCGACACCAACTGTTTTGTTATATCCATTGCCGAGTAGCCCATTCCTGCCAGGTCGAGCAGTGTCTGGGAAGGGGACACTATCCTGATATCTTCCTTTTCCCGGACATCATGGAATACGTTCCTGTCAGTACGGTATATGTATGCAAGGGTCCCTTTGTCAGAGTTGGATGCAAACAGTTCCCTGAAGTAACTGAGGTTCTCTTCCTGCATGTAGAGATATACGGCATCATGGCGTACCCCGTAACCTGTGTACAGTGATGCTGCGGTGTAGGATGTGAAACCGAAGGGTATGTCATTCTGAGCTTTGAGGGCTGATGTTATCTCTTTTGCGGCTGTTGTGGAGTTTTCAAAGTCTATCCTTATCTCCTCGATCATGAGATTGGAGAACGGACGTCCCCATGCAATGCCGCTGAGGAGTTTGTTCACATCGGATATGCTGACATGACCGTTATCCTGCCTGATGATGTTCTGCTGCATGAGTCCCTTTATGGTCTTGTGCGCCCAGCCGTAGGATACGTTCTCCATTAAGGAGAGTTGCCTTATAGATGTCTTTTTCTCCTTGAGCAGACGAGATACCACTTTCCATGATTTCTCTGATGTTATCCTGTGACTGGCCGATGTGTACTGTTCCCTGTTTTCAGAGACCAGTGACCGGGGAAGCTTTATTGCTTCTATGCCCAGTTTATCCATGAGCTCTTCTTCCATCTTCGGGATATATTTTGCAGCAAGCACAGGCACGACCTGTTTCCCGCTCCCCTTCTCCCGCTGCCAGAGCTCACGGAAGAGATTCAGCCGTGATATCGCATCTACCGTTACCCTTGACTTTATTTCAATGACATAGAGCATGTCCCCTTTTTCCAGTGTCAGGTCGGGACTGAAAGGCAGACCGCTCAGGTAAGGCTCTGAGGCAACGACCCTCGCATCCTCAGGAATACCCAGATGGTCCATGATGTACGCACGGGTGTCGTTCTGTTCGTCTCCACTTTGTTGTGTCATCTTAGTTATCACTATATAGTGATAACTATATATAGTTATCAGTGATACGTATCACTGATGAGTGATAGGTAGATGAAGGTATCAGTGATAGGTTTGGAGAGAGTTGGAACGTATATATTGCCACAGACTGCCTGTTTTGCAATACGCTCGTCGTCGCGGAAGAAGTAGATGGTTGCGCGCCGTTGTCCACTTCGTAGAACTGGTTGACGTAGTAGGTGAACTCACCGACAGAGTTCTGTTTCTTGACTCTCTAGCCGTTGGTGTCGTACCAGTATTTTCAACATCGATTCAGCGTAACCTGTTTTTTAGTCAGTGTTGAGCATATGCTTCTCTGAATTGAATGAATATCAACTGTTATTTGTGTCCTCTGCAAGATTAAGCCTATTTTCTTTTTCTTTTACTGCATTAAGTATTTCAAAGTAAAGCCTTTCAGCTTCCTTTGAGTAATCAAATTCTTTAATTCCTTTTATACCTCTTACTGTTTCAAAAACCATCCAGATTAAAGGAATAGGAATCAAAAATATTACAAGGGCAAAAAAACCCGGCTTAACACCAGGAGTTGAGAATTCAACAATAAATGAAGCTATTAAAGCAATTGCGATATATGCCGCATAAAACCTATGATAATATCTAACAAATTCCAATGAAAATTTATTTTCAGTAGCAAATTTTATAGTGATTATTTTCATAGCAAAATTATTTCTGAGCATTATTCTTTTCTTTTCTTTATTGTAACTATAATTGGAAAAATGTTCTTTAATAATATTTAAAAGTTGATCAAATGATAAAATTGTATGGATTTCATCAGAAATCCATATATCAGCAAATACAAACTCTTTAGGTATGAATTCATGATCAATCATTTTCATCGTCTTCATCACCTTCATTTTCGATTTCTTCAATTGTTATTGAACCTGTTTTAACATCTTTCCATACAAGAACATTAACAGAACGAGAACTGGCTTCTATTAACACTTTTCCATTTTTGATAATATTTCCTTCTGATGTTAAGTGCCAATCATCATGATTTATGCCATTGAATGCATCTGTTCCAAAGGAGGACTCTAAAAATCCATTTATTTGTTTAGACCCCCAACTAAGTTCTGTAAATGGAATTTCAAAGGTGCCATCATCAATGCCATATACTTCAGCATTTATACCAGTTTGTAGTACGTTTTCTGCAAAAAATGTATGCCCTTTATAAATTGCATATTGTCCATGAGTTAGTTCTACTGAGTCCGAGAGTGTACGTAAGAACCGTATTCCTTTTGGTGCTTTCAGAATCCATGAAGCTGGTAAGATTGGAACTGCAGTTGCTACAATATCCCATGCAAGGAAAGCACCATTTACCAAGTTTGGATTTTCATAAAATGTAGCTGCACTATAGGTTAAACATGCAAAATCAATAACATAATCAACAAAATGCCCACTTGGATCAGTATACTTTACCGGATTATTCAAACAATAAGCATACCGATTCAATGATTGCGGATTATACAAATCCGGCAGCATCGTATCCGGCTGCACAAAAATCCTGTACTCCGGTGAATAGTAGCGAGCACCATAATACATCAACTCAGTGTCAGCATCATTCTCCTGCCCTGTAAATCCATATTTCTCCAATCCACCTGACTGAACTTCACCATATGGATAATACTCGGTACGCTCAACCTCAAAACCACTTTCGTTAATCAGCAAAGTGGTACTGCCAAGATGATCTGACAGATACCATTCCATATCTCCAGATGTCTCTTTGGCTATGCGCTCGTCGTCACGGAAGAAGTAGCTGGTGGCAGTACCGTTATCAATCTCATAGAACTTGTTGACGTAGTAAGTAAACTCACCATCAGCATTCTGTTTCTTGACTCTCTGGCCGTTAGCGTCGTACCAGTATTTCTCCACAAGGGAACTGTTGGATGAGTAACGGACCTCACTTAGCTGGTTGGCATCGTTGTATGTGTAGATGAAATCCTCATCCTCGATGAGGTTTCCATTGGAATCGTAAACGAGGTCATTGCCGTTATAGGTTGCCGGAGCGTGGAAAGGTGTCAGATTGTATTCGTAGGAGGATATCGTGACACTGTTCTCGTCTACCTGCCTGATGCATCCGTACGGGTCATAGGTGAAATCCCTCTGATACGTTGAAACACTGTTGACCGACATACCTGCACTGGTCAGCCTGTCAAGATCATCGTATCCGTATGTCTTCACGGAATTGAGGACATTGTCCTCGATCTCAAGGATATTGCCGACATTATCAAAATCGTAGTTAAGGTCCTGAAGGCTTTCGGTGTATATCCTGTCCAGCAGCAGTTTCTCGGCATCATAAATTGCCCACATAACAAGTAGTTATACAGAATCATAGAAAAATTCTAAAACTAACTAATTCAATGTTTTAAATAAGAATAAAATGGTTTTTATGTTCTCATTCTATATAAACTAAAAAGCTTTCTATCTAATATCATTGATAATAACTGCATAGGATGAAGAAACAGATTTGGAGCATCTAAATGTATCCCGGCAAAAAAAGGCGTGACTATAACGACATTGAATTTATCCTGAGCTACAGGAAGGATATCATATTCAGGGAACATGCCACCAAGCTTGATATCTTCCAGGATTCAATAGAATTATTATTTTACCTTACAAAAGTCCTGAATGCCGGATTTCTTGATGAGGTCAAAAGAACAGGGAAACGTCCTGAAGGTTCGGGAGCCATTATACCTGTACTGTTTGAGAGAAATAACCATAATTTGCTTGCAGCCTACAAACTGGCATGCATCGGTCTGAACAATCCTGCTTACCTGAACCTGAGAACTGTTTTTGAAGGAATTACCCAGATGTATCTGCTTCACTTTACTGATAGGGAAGCATACATTTTCTACAAACAGCAGTTGGACACGCTTACCGAAGATGAGGAAAAGGAGTTGAAAAATAAGCATCACTGGCTCAGACCATCAAGAATACGTGCAGTATTATACGCCGGTGAAAAGAAAAAACAGGTTGATGATTTTTATATACTCATCTCCAATGCAGCTCATCCCGGCATAAAGAGAGCAATGGGCGATTTTGATTATCGTGAAGAAGTAACAGTTGACGTGCTATCCATTTCACTGGCTCTGTCGGCTGCTAGTCTTATGAGTATCAAGAATATCTATTCTGACATTCTCAATGAGGAAGAAGCGGAAGAGATTGACAATATACTGGATAGGGTAACACGGGAATTGGATGGACAGGTGATGGATATTAGTCCGAATCATCCGGGTTTAAAAAGAGATTAGATACTGAGCCTTCATAGCCAAATAAGCATTTAATCAATGAAAAACAATAATTAGAATACTATTTGAATTAAATTGTAGAGGGGAGTCTACATAATGAGAACTGGCTTACAAGCTTTATGCAAGATCATGCTGCTAGTTGTTACTTTCATGTTATTGATCCACACGGCTGCAGCATACACCACAATTGAAAGTGGTGACACTGTCGTCATTGATAAAGTAATTAATGACGATGTGATTGTTGCCGGAGGAAATGTCATAATTGATGGAACGGTCAATGGTGATGTGATAGTTGCCGGCGGCACAGTTGAGATGAACGGAAATATAGAACAAGACCTGATCGTAGCTGCCGGAGATGTTACTATCAGCGGTACGGTAGGCGATGATGTAAGGGTCGCATCGGGAACACTAACGATTGGCGGAAGCGTGCAGGATGACGTAATTTCCTTTACCGGTGAGACTATTCTTACTGACACAGGAAACATTGGAGGTGACCTTTCAGCCGGTTCAGGGAAGATCACTATTCAGGGAGACGTTGTTGGTAACGTCGAAGCTTCTGCAGAAGAGATCAATATCCAAGGTAATATTGGCGGAAATGCAGAACTTAACGCGGAGAAAATAGCAATATCACCTGACGCTTCCATAGCAGGCAATCTTGAATACAGGAGCAGATCCGAAACAAAGATAGATGAGGGAATTGTCGGAAACAATGTTCACTACTACGAAATGGACTATCATGAGGATGGAGGAATAGTCTCATCCCTAATCAGAGGGCTTATTTCCTATCTTGCACTGGTTCTTATAGGTCTTATCGGACTGGCTATCTGGCCAGAGTACATGGAAAATATTGCTGTTAAAACTTCTGAATCTCCGGGGATGGCTTTTCTTACGGGACTCCTGGTTCTGATAGTAGCTGGTATACTTGCATTTCTTCTCTTTGTCACTATTATCGGAATTCCATTGGGACTTATCCTGATGATAACGATCTTTGTAATGCTTTACGTTGCAAGGATATTTGCATCCATATGGATCGGGCGCCATCTGCTAAGTAAAATGGGTAAAAGTTCAAGGGCAATGAATGAAATGGCATTCGGACTTCTGGTACTGCTTCTTGTCAGTGCGATCCCGATAATCGGTGGTCTTGTATATCTGGTTGCAACACTAATACCAATTGGCAACATCTACATGACAGCAAGAAACTGATTTTTAAGTTTCTTTTTTTACTTTTTTAATCAATTTTATATAAACATTTAATAAGCATGAATGCATATTAGGAGCTGGATGTTTTAAGTTAAAATAAGAAACGAGAGATTTAGAATTAATATTTCTTTGACTGTATTTTGAGGGACGAACTAGTGTACGTTTTAGACACGAATTAATCAAGCATTGTTAATCAGGATTATGAATTTTTTTCACGGAGCTGTTATTTAAATGAGTGAAAAACAGACTTATGATGCAAGCAATATTCAGGTACTTGAAGGGCTGGAGGCTGTTCGCAAACGTCCGAGCATGTATATCGGAAGTATCGATGGCAGGGGACTTCATCACCTGGTCTATGAAGTAGTGGACAATAGTATCGACGAAGCACTGGCTGGATATTGTACACAGATAGATGTATCGATAAATCATGAAGGGACCATCACAGTCCAGGATAATGGACGAGGCATTCCGGTTGGAACACATCCGAAATACAATAAATCCGCACTTGAAGTGGTAATGACTATCCTCCACGCTGGAGGAAAATTCGATAAGAACACCTACAAAGTATCAGGTGGTCTGCATGGTGTCGGTGTTTCAGTTGTGAACGCACTTTCCGAGTGGATGGAAGTCGAGGTACAGCGTGACGGGAAGATTTACTACCAGCGCTATGAACGTGGAACTCCAACGGATGACCTGCTGGAGATCGGAGAAACTTCCAGCACAGGTACAAAGACTACCTTCATGCCGGATTCTAAGATATTCGAGACCACAAAATTTGTATATGAAACACTTGCAACAAGACTTCGTGAACTTGCATTCCTTAACAAAGGAATAAAAATAAGCATATCTGATGACCGTGGAGAAGAAAAAGTAGAAGAAAAATTCGAGTACGAAGGTGGAATCATTTCCTTTGTGGAACACCTGAACCACAACAAGAACTCACTTCATGATACTCCAATCTACTTTGAAAGGACAAAAGACGACACTGTTGTTGAGATCTCAATGCAGTACACGGATAGTTATGCTGAATCTGTTTTCTCATTTGTTAATAACATCAATACCCACGAAGGTGGTACACACCTTGTAGGATTTAAGGCAGCACTCACAAGGGTTGCTAATGATTACATAAAGAAGAACAATCTTGCAAAGGGTGATGCAAAGCTTTCGGGTGAAGATATCCGTGAAGGTCTCACAGCCATCATCAGCGTCAAGATCACAGAACCTCAGTTTGAGGGACAGACCAAAACCAAGCTTGGTAACAGTGAAGTCAAGGGTATTGTTGAGTCAATGGTATCAGAAGGACTCGCAGAATACATGGAAGAGACTCCAAAAGTTGCCACTGCTATCCTTCAGAAAGCACTGGACGCTCAGCGTGCAAGAGAAGCTGCAAAGAAGGCAAGGGAACTTACACGCAGAAAAAGTGCCCTTGATGTCAGCACACTCCCTGGAAAGCTTGCAGATTGTTCTGAAAAAGATCCTTCTGCCAGTGAGCTATACCTTGTGGAGGGAGAATCTGCAGGTGGCTCTGCAAAACAGGGCAGGGACCGTAAGTTTCAGGCAATATTACCACTCAGGGGTAAGATCCTCAACGTTGAAAAAGCACGTTTAGCAAAGATTCTCAAGAACAATGAGATTCTTGCGTTTATCACTGCAATGGGTACCGGAATCGGTGATGATTATGACATCGAGAAAGCACGTTATCATAAAGTTATCATCATGACCGATGCTGATGTTGACGGAGCTCACATCAGGACACTCATACTTACATTATTCTACAGGTACATGAAACCCATGATAGATGCCGGTTATGTATACATTGCACAGCCTCCTCTTTACAAGATAAAGAAAGGAAAGGCAGAATATTACGTATATTCTGACCGTGAGCTTGCAGCAAAGCTGGAAGAGATCGGTGACAAGGGTGTTGGCATACAGCGTTATAAGGGTCTTGGAGAAATGAACCCTGAACAGCTCTGGGAAACAACAATGAACCCTGAGACAAGAACACTTCTTCAGGTCACCATGGAAGATGCGGTTGCTGCTGATGAAATGTTCACAATCCTTATGGGAGATGACGTAGCGCCACGCAAACAATTCATTACAACGCACGCAAAGGACGTTGCGAACCTGGATGTCTGAGGTGAAGAAAAATGGCAGATAATATTGATGATAATAGTATTCAGGACGAAGAGCAGAACAATCCTGAAGAGGAACTTCCTTTTGATATCCAGCCAACCGAGACAGGCGAGAAGATCGTTCCCGTCCTTATTGAAGACGAGATGAAGAACTCATTCATGGATTATGCCATGAGTGTAATTGTAAGCCGTGCTCTGCCGGATGCAAAGGACGGGCTGAAACCTGTTCACCGAAGAATTCTCTATGCCATGAAAGAGGCAGGAATTACCTATGATAAGGCTTACAAGAAGTCTGCCCGTGTAGTGGGAGACGTTCTTGGTAAGTACCACCCACATGGTGATTCTGCGGTTTACGATTCCCTTGTCAGGATGGTACAGGAATTCTCCCTGAGATATCCGTTCATAGACGGACAGGGTAACTTTGGTTCGATTGACGGTGACTCCGCTGCTGCCATGCGTTACACTGAGGTCCGCATGGATAAGATATGTGATGAGATGCTCCTGGATATTGATAAGGAAACCATTGCAACACGTCCTAATTATGATGGTTCGCTTGAAGAACCGGTTGTGCTTCCTGCAAAATTGCCAAACCTGCTTATTAACGGGTCAACCGGTATTGCTGTGGGAATGGCAACCAATATGGCACCTCACAATCTTACTGAGGTTATCAATGCAACCATGATGATGATTGATAACCCCGATGTGACAATCAATGAACTTATGACAGTAGTAAAGGGACCTGATTTCCCAACCGGTGGTGTCATACTTGGTAAACAGGGAATCAGGGAAGCTTATGAGACTGGCCGTGGAAGAGTCCGGGTCAGGGCTGTTGCTGAGATAGAGGAGATGAAGAAGGACAAGTACCGTATTGTTGTCTCCGAACTTCCATATCAAGTCAATAAGGCAAAACTCATCGAGGATATCGCAAGCCTTGTCAGGGACAAGAAAGTTACCGGTGTTTCCGACCTTCGTGATGAATCCGACCGTGAGGGTATCAGGGTTGTTGTGGAACTTACACGTGGAACAAATGCAAATGTAGTGCTTAACCAGTTGTTCAAGCACACCCAGATGCAGACAACTTTTGGTATTATAAATCTGGCACTTGTGGACGATGTTCCAAGGGAATTAGATCTGAAACAGATACTTCGCATTTATCTTGATCATCGTATTGACGTTATACTCAAACGTACTCAGTTCATGCTGAGAAAAGCAGAGGACAGGGCACACATACTCAAAGGTCTGAAGATTGCCCTTGACCATCTTGATGAGGTTATTTCACTTATACGCTCTTCAGCAAATGTTGATGAAGCAAGGGAAGGACTCATTTCAAAATTCGGTCTTGATGAGATACAGGCAAAGGCAATCCTTGATATGCGTTTGCAGAAGCTCACCGGCCTTGAAAGACAGAAAATCGATGATGAATATGACGAACTTCTCAAGCAGATTGCTGAGTATAAAGCTATCATCGAAAGTGATGAGAGAAAATATGGAATAATCAGGGATGAAATCACCGACCTGAAAGAGCGTTTCGGTGATGAGCGCAGGACTGCTATTAAATCCTCTGTAGAGGAACTTGAAACTGAAGACCTCATTCCTGAAGCTGAAATGGTTGTAACAATCACTAATAGCGGCTACATTAAGAGGCTCCCTGTTGATACATATTCACAGCAGCACAGAGGCGGAAAAGGTGTCATAGGAATGGATACCAAGGATGAGGATTTCGTGGTTGATATCTTTGTGGCTTCAACGCATGATTATATTATGTTCTTCACAAACAAGGGTCGTGTGCACTGGCGTAAGGTGTATGAGATACCTGAAGGCAGCAGGCAGTCCCGTGGAAAAGCTATTGTGAATTTACTTGAGCTTGGTGAAGGTGAACTTGTTACAGCGATGATACCTGTAAGCGAGTTCAAGGAAGATGAATACCTGTTCATGGCAACCCGAACAGGCACTGTGAAGAAGAGCCAGCTTTCTGACTTTAGCAACCCACGCAAGAAGGGCATTATCGCCATCAGCCTTGTTGAAGAGGATGAACTTGTGAACGTTGCGCTGACAGATGGTTCCAGGGACATGGTCATGGTCTCTATGCATGGAAAAGCTATCAGATTCCCTGAAAGTGAAGTACGTGTTATGGGTCGCAGTGCCAAGGGTGTTCGTGGAATGAACCTTGAAGAAGGAGACATGGTCGTAAGCCTGGATGTTGTGGATGAGAACGCAGCACTTTTGACAATAACTGAGAACGGTTTTGGTAAGAGAACCGAGTTTGATGAATACAGGGCCATGCACAGGGGTGGACGTGGTGTGATAACCATAGTTACAAGCCTGCGTAACGGACCTGTGATCAATGTGAAGGCAGTAAATGAGGACGATGATATCATGCTTACCAGCTCTGAAGGTATCATAATCCGTATTCCTGTGAAGGACGTGCGTGTTCAGGGCAGAAACACACAGGGCGTAAAGATCATGAATGTACGTGCCAGCGATAAAGTAGTAGGCGTAGCAAGGATCAGGCCTGATGATGAGTAGATGTAAATGCTTTTAAGCATTAACTATATCTAGTAGGCTGAGTAGGTAGGCATTAAAATCAAGACTTAAAGTAACAATTTAATAAATTTATTCAGGACGATATTATGGAACTTGAGAAATTAAGACACGGTACCGAGCTTATTAAGCGCGGCTTTGCAAAGATGCAGAAAGGCGGTGTGATCATGGACGTTGTAAACGCTGAGCAGGCAAAGATCGCAGAAGAAGCTGGTGCTGTTGCGGTTATGGCACTTCAGGCTGTTCCTGCTGACATCAGGAAAGAGGGCGGAGTTGCCAGGATGGCAGACCCAAAGATCGTTTCAGAGATCATTGATGCTGTTACAATCCCTGTAATGGGAAAAGCACGTATCGGTCACTTTGTTGAAGCTGAGATCCTTGAGGCTCTTGGTGTTGACATGGTTGATGAGTCCGAAGTACTCACACCTGCAGACCACAAGTACCACATTGACAAGACAGAGTTCACAGTTCCTTTCGTATGTGGTGCAAGAAACCTTGGTGAAGCACTTCGCAGGATAAACGAAGGTGCTGCAATGATCCGTACAAAGGGCGAAGCAGGAACCGGAGATGTCAGCGAGGCTGTCAAGCACATGAAGCAGATCATGGGCGAAGTACGTGCACTCAAAGGCATGACAAAGGAAGAACTCATTGCAGTTGCTCGTGAAATAGAAGCACCTATTGAGCTTGTACTTGAAACTGCAGAAATGCAGCGTATCCCTGTCGTTAACTTTGCAGCTGGCGGTGTTGCAACACCAGCAGATGCAGCTCTTATGATGCGCATGGGTGCTGACGGTGTTTTTGTCGGTTCAGGAATCTTTAAGTCAGAGAACCCTGAGAAGATGGCAAAAGCAATCGTTGAAGCTGTAAACAACTATGACAACCCTAAGGTGCTTGCAGAAGTATCCAAGGGCATTGGCTCCGGAATGAAAGGAATCAGCGTTGATTCAATTCCTGAATCAGATATCCTTCAGACCCGTGGATGGTAAAACCATCCCCAATTCTTTTTATTAGATTTTTTATTGTTTTGATCTATTTTATTTACACTACTAACCTTACATACTAACTAAAACGTGATCATATGAAATTAGGTGTTATTGCTATTCAGGGAGATGTTTCCGAACACGTGGAGGCTCTTGAAAATGCCCTCAAGCAGCGTGGAGAGAAAGGAGAAGTTGTTACTATCAAACATAAGGGAATCGTCCCTGAATGTGATGCACTTGTACTTCCAGGCGGAGAAAGCACAACTCTTGGAAAACTGCTCATACGTGAAGGCATCGCCGATGAAATTAGAGAGATGAACGCAGCAGGCAAACCAATAATGGGAACCTGTGCCGGTCTTATTCTTCTGGCAACTGCCGGAGACGAGCAGGTAGCCAAAACCCACCAGCACCTTTTAGGACTTATGGACACCAAGGTCAACCGAAATGCATTCGGAAGACAACGTGATTCCTTTGAATACGAACTCGAACTCCCATTCCTGGAAACACCATACAATGCAGTGTTCATCAGAGCACCGGGAATCGTTGAAGCAGGGGAAGATGTAAAAGTCCTTGCTAAAATCGACGATATGATCGTGGCTGCTGAACAGGAAAATGTTCTTGCACTGGCATTCCATCCTGAACTTACAGAGGATCTGAGGGTTCACCAGTATTTTTTGGATAAGCTGTTTTGAAGTTTATATTCGATTTTTTCTTTTTTACTTCAGTCTATTTTGCTGATATTAGCGTTTTGATTCAAATCTGAATGCCAGCACAGAATTTATGGGATATAGGTAACACCTAAAAATACCACTCTCTTAAAAATAGTACATTTTGAGTTAGAATCCTATCCATAGTTAGCAATTCTGTGTAATAGGTATCCTGAAAAAATACATACTCAGAATTATAGAATGTTTAAGCTTGAATTTTACTTTTACTAACAAATCAAGTAGAAACTTTTAATATATTTACGCACTTTATAATATTTTGGCGTTGATATCATGGATTATTTCTGTTCAAATTGTAAAGAAAAGATTACTGCTGCTGAATATAAATTTTCAATGGAAAAATATAATCGTGCTTTATGCCGAATACATCAAAAAAATAACTCTGATTCAACAGAATTTTTCCAAACAAAAGAAGTTGAAGCAGAAATAACCTCATCAAAAACAAATTCCAACGGACTTTCAAATAAAAATGCGAATTTTGTTGAAAGTATGATTAAAGGGCGAATTGCCGAAACATTAATTGAAGAGTTATTTTTACAATTAAAGTACTCTGTTTTTAGATATGGAATGGAAAACACAATACCAGGAGTCATGAATCTTCTAAAAGGTGTTCGTGGTGATGTTGCGGACAACATCAGAAAAATGCCGGATTTTGTTATTCAAAGCCCAAAAACAGGTGATGTTTATTTTATTGAAGTGAAGTTTAGAAAAGATGAAACGCTTACATTTAAGGATATAGGCGGTGAAGATTATCCTTATGAGAACTGCTATTTTATACTTGTATCTAAAAAGCATATTAAGTGTATTACGTACAAAGAACTAAAAGAAGGCAAAGAAATCAATCCTAATTCGAGGAACTATTTAGGTAATAGAAAAGAGTTTGAATTGGATAGAGACGTAATAATAAAATTCTGTGATTTTGCTGTCAAGTTTTTTGATGTTGTTTAATGATTGAAGTGTATACATTTAGCGAAAAATATGGAAAAAATGGTTACATCGTTTGGAAGTTATAAGTTAGTACTTCTAATATCTTTTTTTGGAAGGTATAATGTCATACGAAAAAACGAAGCAGCTCAAATCTTTAATATCAGAGATTAAACAGCAGGATTATCTGATACTTGTAGGTATCATATTAATCCCTTTAATTATCGGTATATTCTTAGTTAAGAGTGCAAAACAAAAAAAGAATGACTTATTGAAATTGAAAGAAACTTTTATTCATGAAGTTGAAAAAGAGAATAAAGCCCTAATCACAGAACTAACTGATATCTACAATAATATTAATGACACTTATTTTACTTACCATAAGAAATCCTCAACTATCGCAAAATGTAATCTATGTCTGGAAGAACTTCAATTTATTAGCAAAAATAAAGCACTATTCTCAAGTGACTTCAACAACTTCATTAGTAAATCAATTTACATAATCACAGAACTGAAAAATAATTTTCAAACATATGACAATACTGCTTTTGTTGAAAAAAGAATATTAGAGTATGACTACTTGTTTAAGAAATCTCCTTTCCCATTAGATAAATATCAAAAGGTTGCAGTTGTTACTGATGATACTCATAACTTAGTAGTTGCAGGAGCGGGATCAGGTAAAACTGAAGTTTTGATTACGAGGGCAGCATATCTAATAGAACGCAAACCAGATACAATTGACTCAAAAAGGATTCTTGTTCTCGCTTATCAGAATAAAGCTGCAAGGGAAGTGCATGAGAGACTAGATTCCAGATTTGGTTTTGATGTCAAGATTAAAACATTTCACTCATTAGGTTTAGAGATTCTGAAGGAAGCAAACAGGAATTCAGATATTGATACTCTTCAGATTGTTGATGAGACTGAACAGCAACGGCTTGTTCTTTCAGTTTTTAATGAAAAAATAAAGGACAATAAGTTTCAAAATGATATTATTAACTACATGAAAGCGTATGGAGATAGTGAAATCTGCAAGTCAAAATATGATTTTGAAGATAAAGAGACGTATTATGAGTATATGCGAAATTTAACTTATACTGCCTTAGATGGTACCATAGTTAAAAGTGAAGCTGAAAGAGAGATACTCAACTTTTTTGTAACCCATGATTTGAATGAAAAAAGAGTAAAAGTTCTTTATGAAACTCCTGCAGAATGGATGGTATATAAGAAGGAAGACGGAGAAACTCGCGCTCCAGGACCTGATTTTTTCTTTCCGGATTATGATATATATCTTGAACATTGGGCTCTAGATAAGTATGGAAAGGTTCCTGAATGGTTTAAAGGAAAGAATCCTACTGAAGTCTACAAAAATGGTATGGAACAAAAAAAGAAGAAATTTGCAGAGCAAGATAAATATGTACTTGTAGAAACCACTCATAAAGACTTTAAACAAAATAATTTCATTGAAATTTTGGAAGACAGGATATTAATTGCATTAAAGAAAAAAAATCCGGGGAAAACTTTTGAGTTTACACAGATTTCATATGAAAAACTTGTGAATCGAGTATGGAACGAATGTGTAGTTTCCGTTAGAAGTCTTCCTACTAATATTGGTATGTTCATAAATATAGCTAAAACATACAATTTAACTCCAGATGAAATAGAGCAGAGAATTAAAAATGAACCTTGGTCTCTGAAACAAACCGAATTTGCTAATGTAGCTCTTAAGATTTACTTAAGTTATGAAAACAAACTGCGGTCTGAAAACAAAATCGATTTCTCTGATATGATAAATCTTGCAGTCAGAAAACTCAAGCAAAAAGAATACCTATATAAAAATTGTTTTGACCATATTCTTGTTGATGAATATCAAGATATTAGTCAGCAAAGATATGAACTAATCAAATCACTGATGGATAAAAATGATGGTTGTAAACTGTTTTGTGTCGGGGATGACTGGCAGAGTATAATGGGATTCTCCGGTTCAAACCTCGATTTTTTTGTTCAGTTCGCTCAATATTTTGATCATCCTGCTGTAACGCATCTTACTGTGAACTACAGAAGCTGCAAATCAATAGTTGACACCGGAGCAGAAATAATCCGGCATAATGGAAATGTCCAGATTGCAAAGGATGCATTAGCCCATAATAATACTCTGGAACCTATTAGAGTATACATTTCAATCCACAATACCAAATTTGTGAATAATTACTATACACAAGTTGCCCAACATTGTATAAGTACCATAGATACTTACCTGCAAAATGGGTATAATCCACAGGATATCATGATTCTATCAAGGATAGCCAATAATCCTAAATTGAAAAACAAGCTACATGAATATGCTTCCGCCTGTAACGTGCCGATTTCTTTTGAAAAGAAATCATGGAATAAAATTCGTTTTATGTCTGTTCATGCAAGTAAAGGCTTACAAGCAAGAGTTGTATTTTTGCTCAATGTTGTAGAGGGACTATATGGTTTTCCCAGTGAAAAAGATAATCCTGATATTTTCGAGCTTGCTACCAAAGGAAGAAAAAAAGATACAGAGGAAGAGGAAAGAAGACTTTTCTACGTGGCAATAACCAGAGCAATGGAAAATCTAATAATTTACAGCCAAATCGACTCGGAAAGCAAGTTTCTTGGTGAAATTGAGAATCATGTTATTGTGGAAAAATTGCAAAATTAAAAAACTTTAGACAGAAGTGGTAGTGAACAACAGAAATATTATCGTCATTGCTTTCCTATATCATTTTTATTGTCTCTTTGTGGTCTCCAAAGTCTGTTGCTTTGTCCTTTGTGTCTGTCCTTTCATGTCTCTGTCTGTCGCCTGCAGTTGTCCCCTTAGAAAAACCCATTTCCTTCCATTCAGAATAAGAAATACTCAATATCTTCTTCTTAATTTTATCAATATCCTGTCTTTCATCCGTATGAGTGTGCTCCTCTCTATAAGCCCATATTCTCTTGCTCCTTACAGCTCTTTTTATCCCACAATTAAAGAAGCACTAATGAAAAAGCTTAAGCTTGATTAGCGAATAGATTACTGTACTTTTTATTTTGAAATGCAGAGGTAAGACAATGGTAAAATTAACAGATGCAATGAAAGAAGAATTTGCAAAGATGAAGATCTTCCCACTGGCAACCGCATCAAAAGACGGTGTTCCAAATGTAATTCCTATTGGGATGTGTTTCCTTCAGGAAGATGATGAGACAATCTGGATCGTGGACAACTTCTTCCTCAAGACAATGGAAAACCTCAGGGCAAATCCAAAATGTGCAATCTATGTATGGGGACCTGAGATCAACGGTTGCTTCCAGATCAAAGGTACTGTGAAGATCATTGACCGCGGAGAGGAATATGACGAAATGCGCAAGATGGTGAAAGCAAAGAGCGACCGCTTCCCTGCAAGATACCTCGTTAAAATGAAGATCACAGATGTCTTTGAGTGCAAGAGCGGTCCTGATGCCGGAAAGAAGTTACTTTAAGTAACTTTAACTTTTTTCTTTATTTCATTTTAACCTAAACGAAGATCAGCATATAAGATGAGTAGCTGAAGCTTTGAAGGTCAGATACACTTCAGAACCACATGAAAGTCCCATATCATCATAAGCCCTTTTTGTAAGAACGACCCTGAAAGGAATTCCGGTATCAATTACCAGCTTAACAGTTGACTTCATCCGAATAACATCAGAAACAACACCAGTAAATGAGTTTCTGGCACTGGAATCTATCGGGTCCTTTGATAGGAGGATGTCCTCCGGCCTTATGGAAATAACCACATCTCCTTCCCTCCGTGTGCTGGAAATAATGGTGTGTCCGTTTACTTTAATCTCAGACAGGTCATTAAAGATAACTGAAGTTCCATGGAACAGGTTCTCAACACCTACAAAATCAGCAACGAATTTAGAATTCGGCTTCCTGAAAACCTCATCAGGCGTTCCAACCTGATGAATCTTACCACCATGCATGATGGCTATGCGATCTGCAAGGGTGAAAGCCTCTTCAAAACTGTGAGTTACATGGATAGTAGTTGTTTTCTTTAACTGGTGTATCCGCAGGAGTTCCTGTCGGAGTCTGCCCTTTGTTCCTGAATCAAGAGCTGAAAGCGGTTCATCCAGCAAAAGTAATGCTGGTTCGGTAATTATCGCTCTTGCTATTGCAGTTCTCTGTTTCTCTCCACCGCTAAGTGTTGACGGGTGCCTGTCAAGCAAATTAGATATTCCAAGCATCTCTGCGGTTTCTTCGATCTTTGAATTGATTGAAACCTTATCGAGTTTCAGATCAGTATACTTCAGTCCAAAACCAATATTCTCCCTGACATTCATGTTCGGGAAAAGCATGAAATCCTGATAGACCATACTGATATGCCGGTCTTTTGGAAGCAGGGAGCTTACATCAAAATTATTGATCAATATGGAACCAATGTCAGGATTATAGATACCTGCTATCATTTCCAGCAGTATCGTCTTACCTGAACCGGTCGGTCCCAGTATACAGAAATATTCACCCTCATTTACAGAGAGGTTTATACGTTCCAGTTCAAAGTCACCAAGTGTCTTTGAAATATCACTCACTTCTATCATAGCTTTTTTGCAAAACCCGAATGTAAAGAATCTAAGAAATTATACAACCTAATAGAGTTTTGCAACACCTCCCTTGCGTTCGAATAGATAAAGTGTGATCCCTGAGATCAGTATAAGGATTGTTGCAGCCGCAATTGCAAGATCAAGTTCACCGGAAGACATATTCAAGTAAAGTGCTATGGGCAATGTCTCAGTCTTCATCCTCGTAGCTCCCGCAAGCATAAGCACTGCACCAAACTCTCCAATCCCTCTTGACCATGTTATGACCGAACCGGCGATCATCCCATTCTTTGAAAGAGGAAGCGTTGTTCTGATAAATGCCTGAAACGGTGTACATCCAAGTGTTTGTGCCACATGCTCGTACCTTGGATTTATGCCTTCAAAGGTTGAGCGCATAATTCTTAGCATCAGAGAAATATTAACTGCGAACTGCGCCATGATTATCCCGGGAACTGTGAAGACAAACTTAAGCCCTGCATCTGCCAGAAAACTTCCAACACCGGTTGTACCGAATATCAGAAGCAAGCCAAGTCCTGCAACAATTGGTGGTAATGCCATTGGAAGATCGAGAACTGTGTTGATGATCGCCTTTCCATGAAAATCATACCTTGCAAGTGAATATGAAACAGGAATGGCTATCAATATACACATAAACGTTGATATCACAGATGTCAGCAGGCTGAGACGGATTGCGAATTGTATCTCAGGGGAAATTATGTTTGTGATAAGACTGACCGGATCTGTGTGAGTGATTATCTCAAGTATAAGAGTGAATATAAAAAGAGTAAGCAGGAGCATCAGAAAGAGATTTGCATACTTGAATCCGTTTCTTTGCATTAAATACACCTGCTTCGTTTTTACCTTTTTTCAAGTTATTCCATCAGAGCTTATTTAAGCCTCTAAATAGGCATACTTCTCATCAGGATAAAGTGTGAATCCATATTCCTCAAAGACACTTCGACCTTCATCCGAAACCACGAAATCTACAAATTCAGAAGCAATTTCCGGGTTTTCAGATGTTGTTAAAGTTGCTATTGGAACTATCTTTATGATATTATCATCCTCTGCGATCTCTATCACATTTACCTTGTCATTATTTCTGACCAGGTCTTCCCATACAATAGAAGCATCCGCCTGACCAAGTGAGATGTAGGTGACAAGTTCATTGACTGTTGCACCTTTTGCAACAACGTTCGCTTCGACCTGATCGTAGATTCCTTTCTTGGTCAGCATCTTATCACAGAGCACACCGATAGCTGCTGCTTGCGGATCTCCAAGTACAACACTGACATCATCGTTTGCAAGGTCATCAAGACTATCGATATTTGCCGGGTTATCCAGTGGAGTGATGATCACAGGTACATGATATGCGACCTTGCTGAAATTATCGACAAATCCTTTTTCTGATGCTACTTCAAAGTAGTAGGTTGCACCTGGCATGTAGACATCCCCTTCACCTGTGAGCTCCATCTGAGTTAATAGTGTGTTGGAACCGGCATAGTTGTACTGAACAGGAATACCATATTCCTCTTCGAACAGAACCCCAATCTCGTCCATTGGCTTTCGCATTCCAGCACCGCAGTAAACCAGGAGTGGAGCTTCACTGGTCTGTTCATCTAAACTGCCAGAATCTGAAATCGCTGCATCCTGAGTAACTATGGAATTACTGGTAGAATCAATACATCCCAGGAACAGAACACAGGAAATCAATAATGAGAATACTATAACATGTTTTTTATTAACCATCCAATCCTCTCCTTGAAATTTAGTCTGAATGTATGTTATGCCCTTTCGGACACAACATCATTCAAAGTAGCAATGTTCGGAGTGTTATGTATGACATAACATAACGCTACTTCCTTGGTATGTCTACTATAAATAATTATCCATGATCTGTTATTCCAGATAATAACCCAATATCAATGAATGATGGAACTACTCTCCAACATCACTATCGTAAAGTAACGATTCTTTGAATGACTGAATTTTTTTCTGATCAAAAAGTCCCTCGACCTCTTCGCACATTACCAGAATACGCTCCATATCTGAAACTTCCGGATCTCCATGGAAATAGTCATCAAGAGTACATATGTCGAAGATCTTGTCCAGCGACCTGATTTCCTTATTGAGTTCTTCCGGTACTTTCATGAACATCTCAACCGTGTCCATCAGACAGGTGTAATTGTGGTTGTAAGGTTCCATGTCATGAAGATAGCAAAGTGCTACAAGATAACGCTCAAGAGCCAGTGAAGCTACATTGAAAACAACACTATGATCCTGTCCTTGTTCCAGGAATAATTTTGCCCTGTGAAGGTATGCTTTGGAGTCACGATACTCCTTTTCAAAATCATCAAATCTTGATCTCTTCTCCATAAGTTCCAGTCTCATAAATTGCCTCCTATTCAGGACATTTCTAATTTATTCGAAATATAATATCAGTAGACACAACAGCCCTTTAGTTAGGAATGCTAATTCCATATTATATTATTTATATATGTCGGTTAATAAAGATACATCATTTATGAGATTTTAATAAGTCAATGCAAAATGTATAAGAGCTATAGACTCACTAATATATTTATAAGCACTACTTCATAAGATACTTGCCATTAATGTAAAAAAGGTGGTTCAACTGAAACTGGAACCTCTGAACGACATTGTAAGATCCCTCACCTATACACTTCAAAATGAAGCAGGTGGAAGAACTGGAATCTTTTTTCAGTTCTATGTGTTTCTCTGGGTCATGCTTACTACGTTCTTTATCGTGACCCGCATACTTTCAGTCACCAGCAGGCCTGACCCCATATACATTGCAAGTGCACCAATGTATGTGATCCTTCTATACGTGCCACTATATGTTTTCTGGATGTATGAAAAGAAAATAGGAATCGAAAGACGAAGAGTTAGAGAAATACAGGTCGTTGATTCTGTTAATGTCGATTATAGATTTGCAGATACTGTTGAGCTGGGATTTAAGAATCCGCTTTATCTCAGAGTAAATAATCCCACTGGAAAGCACATTGAAAACATATGGCTTAGAGCAGTTTTTCCTGCAACGGTACTCTGCAGCAAACCAGTTCTTTGTCTCGGTTCGCTTGAACCCGGGTCATCGATCTGTGCGAATATTTCATTTGTACCTCTGATAGCAGGAAGCCTTTCCATGGGTTATTATGATCTGTACTTTGAAGTTGACAGGCATAAACATCAGAAGCCACCCTTCTTTTTTGAGAACATAAAGATAAGCCACACTTACCTTCCACTAAACATTGATATCAATGATCAGCTCAGATTCGGACACCAGACCAGGATCTCATTTAAAATGATTAATAAATCAAACATTGAGCTTGTGGAATTGCATGTAAAATGTTCGTTCCCTGAACACCTGAATTATGATACTGCTTTTTCCGAAACAAAAAACCTGGCACCGGGATCGATATTCAATACCGAGTACTTGATAACACCGGGTAAAGGGGGAGAGATCGATCTTGGAAGTTTTGAGATATTTTTCAAAATTGGAGGCAACAATTGTAAAATAGGATCTGAACAATTTGGGAAACATTATGTCCAGACCCCTGAAGTCAATGTCAGGATCAAAATACCAGAATCATTGTACAGCGAAGTTGGAAATTCTATTGGCATATATGTAGACAACAGATCCGATGATGTTCTACACAATGTGTGCTTCAATAGCTGTTTCTCATCTTTTGTAGAATGCCATGAACCAAATGTGTGCATTGCAGAAATACAACCACATTCATCAGGTTTTACTTCCCTTGTTATAAAACCGGTAAATCCCGGAAAGATAGATTTTGGAAACCTGAACTTTTCTTTTGAAGTGAATGAAATGATCTGCCAGCAGGACCCTTTTGACCTTGGAACACACAAAGTAGTGTGAAAATATCTTGATTTCAATCGAGTTTCTGACCACACTTCAGACAGAATCTTTCATTATCTCCTGCCTCACGTCCACATTGAGGGCATCTCCTTTTACCAGTTCCAATATTTGAACGTTGAATAACACTGTCCTGAATTGTGGTACTGTTTATATTGTACTGTGTCACTGAGTCATCAACAAAGAGCTTGATATCAGTCCTTTTTTCGATCTCCTCAAGGATCTTATGATAAAAACCTGTAAGTGCTTCTTCTTTTTCAGCCCAGGCCTTGACGATTAGCCTGGATTTACGTTTACCTACAACTTCAATATAAGCTGCATATTTCATGCCGGCAACACCTTGTGCATAGAATCTTGCAACACCGGTGAAGAGTTGCTGTGTTGAAGTTACTTCCGGAGTTATCATGTACATATTAAGATCTTTCAGTATACGGGTTGCAATATCAAAGAGATTCTCAGCCGGAATTTCCAGGTCTTTGGTATCCTCCTCTGCAATGATCATCGAGCTAACATTAAGTCTCCAGTTGTTCTCATCTATCTCTGTTACTTTTAGCACAGGGCAGACAATATTCACCATTTTATTACTCAGGTCTACCTGAACATGTTTTTTGATACTATAATCATAATACCTGATATTACCGGAAAGTATGCATTCACCACATTCTCCTGTAGGTCTTATGATAAAAGTCGCTGTTTTACCTTCACCGGGCTGCAACATTGAGATGTTCTTCCGGCTATCTTTTATATGAAATACTTCCGGAACAAAAAGACTGATAGTAATATCACCCATGGGCTCATCGGATGTGTTTTCTACCTTTATTTTGTAAATAATATTCGCACCTTTGTACTGGACAGCTGATTTGACAACAACAGGTTTCTTTTGTTGAGATTTTGAAACTGAAGCAACAGAAGCACTGCTCTTAACTGCATCAACTGCTCTTTGAGAATCAGACATTTTATCCTGTGACTTGCCTGAAGATCCTGATACCTGGTCTATTCCATTAGCTGAATGCTTTTTCTTTTTATTCTTCTTCCCTTTTTTTGATATTTTTCGAAGTATCAGAACAGCTACAAAAACAACAATCAGAGTCCCAATCATCTCATTAAATGCCTCTTCATCTGATGTGCCGGAGTAATCATAACCGGAAGGATCGTAACTGGAAGGATCAGAATTTGAATAGTCAGTATAATCTTGATAACCAGTGGTACTCACATCGGTATAATCATAACTAATAGTATAGTCAGGATACAGGTAAACATCTGAAATTTTGATGTAATCATAATTGTAGAATGAATCATAATAGATATCGTCAATTCTGAATTGAAGAGTAAGGAAATCATCGCTGTAACTGAAATAATCGCCTTTTGAATAATACTGATCCTGGATCAGTGCATCATAATATGACACTACTATCCTCACAGTCCCACCATAAGTGTCAACATCGATTATACTCAGGTAGTAACCATCCTGAACCTCGACTATTTCACCTTCGGCAAATATCAATTGATCATTAGGTGCTGAAGTAACTCCAATACTGAGAACAAGTATGCTGCAAAGCAAGATCAGCATAAAGATATTTCTGAGAGAATTCCGTACCACATTCCAACCTACCTTGTGATTAATCCCGTTTTATGGTTTATTTCAAATGCTATTTAAATTTCGCATATAAAGAAAATAGAATAAGTTAAACTGATTCATCAGATATCAGTTAACTTCTTTCCACACTGACTGCAAAAACTTGCTTCCGAAGGAACTGTTGATCCACAGCCAGGACACTTCTTTACTGTGTGGGACGTTTTACCCTGTGCAGCCCCCATCATAGAAGCATCAAGCTCCTGCCTTCGATATGAATCCGATCTTTCCCTGTCCTCTACCTGCATCATGAAATTAACCTTGTCATCCTTTGCCAGAGCTTCACTGTGTTTGACCTTTGCCAGTGCTTCCAACTGCTCAGGAGACATGCGACCATATTCCCTGCCCTCTGATACAGTCTTTGCAACATCAGAACCACCGGCTTCGGTTATATGTTTCAGGTATTCCATATCCCTTCCATGTTCGCGGTCTTTCATGTCCTGCTCGACTTCAAGTTCTGCTCTCATACCTCTGGATTTTGAAACTTTTAATTCCTCTTTAAGGCGTATGGCATCCTGCGCTTCCTGCATGTCAGCTTCATGCTGCAACCTATCGATTTCAAGATCAGAATTAACATCTTTCAGCCTCTGGTTTCTATGGAAATCTTTTTCAGTAGCAATAGTTGCCTGTTCCGCACGAAGATCTGCAACTTCCTCCCTGCCTCTGCGTTCAAATTCGCCTTCAACTGCAAGGGTATCAAGCTCTGCAAGTTCTTCCCGTGTCTGGAAATCATTGGTCGCCTGCATGACCTCGCCATAGGAACCAAGATCCCACTGCACTGTATATTTTAACATTTCCAGACCCCACATTGACAATGTGGAACGCAGGCGCATTTCGAGTTCATTCTCAATGTTAAGGCGAAGATCCCTATTACCATAAAGATCCTCAATGTCTTCGTGCCTTACTTCCGGCTCAAGGACAAGTGTGATCACCTCACTTTCAAGACGTGTGTATATGTCCTGTATTGAAAGTGCCCTTATACCTTTTTTATCAACTGTGGCATAGGCATAAAGCATCTGGAAAAAACGTTTTGGTTCCTGTATCCTGAACCTGAGAAGACCATTGCAGGAAACTTTCTGGTTATCCCTGGTCCAGAGATCATTTTCTGTCCACTGAAGATCCTTAGGAGATGTGTCCATCAGGGCAACATCAACATCCTTTCCGATATTGCCGGGTTTTAGCAAACCTCCAACCTGCAATTTGCCACTGTCTACTATCTCGTCCACTACACCATTCTTTACCATGGCTGCCTTTTCATTGGGGGAGAGTATCACTGCTTTTCTGAAAAAACCCCCAACCTGCTTTTTTGGAACCACTCTGGCTATGTCATCTGTTTCTTTTTTCCACTTAAATGCCATGATCTAACCACCCTATTGTATTAGGCATGCTGAATAAATTTTTGATTAGTATATCTAGTTTAGATATTGAGTAAATATTATATATATTGTTTTCCATTGTATACATAGGCATACAATGTGCCAAGTTGGTAAACTATGGCTAATTCTTATCCTGTAAGCGCAAGAATATCAGAAGATAGTAAAGTATATCTGGATACATTGGTAGAAATGGGAATAGCGATCAATAGATCAGAAGCTATGAAACTTTGTATCAGATACGCAAAGCAGAAGAAAATGGAGGAGGAATTGTAAGTGGGATTAACAAATCCATTTAAGAAAATATCACCTGAAGAGCTTAAGACTAAATTGACCATTTCAGAGCAGAGGCTATCAACACGTGAAAAAGAACTTCTAAAAAAGCAACAGCAATCAAGGGAACAGGCAAAGGATGCCCTTGCAAAAGGGAATGACAGGGAGTTCAGGGTTGCATCCAGAAGATATTCACTCGTTGAAGGTCAGGTCAATACCATTAGCAGCATGGTGGAAATGGCACAGTCCATGACCGATGTTATAGAAATGCAGACAGGGCTCAAGGAAGTTGTAGAGATTGGTAATGATCTTGGCAAATGGCAGAAACAACTTGGATTTGATACTTCTAAGCTTGAAGGTGCCGTGACCAATATCAGAACATCAATGGAAAAAGTTAACACTGCAACAAGTATGATGACAGCGTCCATGGATGCTGCCATGAGTGGCGGCAATGAGCTCAGTGAGATGCAGGATTCACTTCGGTCGGAATTGCTTGCTGAACTTTCAAGTGAACAGCCTGCAAAGGATGAACTTTCAAAGAAGATAGAATCAGAGATGGCAAATACCGAATAACGGTATTCTTTCTTTGAAAATATCAGGTTCTGAACCAGAGGTGCCTGTTTGAACTCAGCCGTAACCTTAGCTGCCCAGGCCCGTGGGTATGCAAAAGCTGCCAGGGAACTGGAAGACAGAGGAGAATCTGAAAGAGCCCGGGAATTATATCTGAAAGCTGCAAAGCTGTATAACGATGCTTCTATGTTGTCCAGGGATGATATGGACAAAAATACCCAGCGTGACCTTGCAGAACATCTTTTTGCCAGAGCACAGGCATTAAAAAGCTCAACTGCGGTATCTTCAGGAGGAACTCTGGAAGGAAACAGAAGTTCAGTGAACAATGACGGATCTTCTATATCAAAGGATGATGTTTTCCTTAAGGAAATACCTAACATCGGATTTTCAGACATTGGCGGCCTTGAAGATGTTAAAGAAGAGATACGAAAGGCAATAATTTATCCATTTACCCACAAGGAACTCTATCAGATGTATGGCCAGAAAGCAGGCGAGGGGATTTTGCTTTATGGTCCTCCGGGATGTGGCAAGACCATGATGGCAAAAGCAGCCGCTAAGGAGTGTGGTGCGGAGTTTATCAGTGTTAAGACCAGTACCATTGTCAGTAAATGGGTGGGAGCATCTGAAAAGAATATCAAACAGATATTTGATATAGCGCGTCAGGGAAAAAGGTCTATAATATTTTTTGACGAGATAGATTCTATCGCTAGTAGAAGGAGCGAAAGTGAGGATTACGCAAAAAGGGTTGTTAACGAATTGCTGGCCCAGATGGATGGCGTGGATACAGCTTCCGATGACCTGCTAGTTCTTGCAGCAACCAATGAACCATGGGCAATCGATCCTGCCCTGAGACGTCCGGGACGTTTCAGCAAACTTGTATTTGTTCCTGAACCCGACCTTGAAGCAAGAAAAGCCATACTTCAGATACATCTGAAAAAACGTCCAATAGATGCTGATCTTGACATTTCATATCTTGCAGAGATCACTGATTCTTATTCCGGAGCTGACCTTGCAGCTATTTGTAAAGAAGCTGCTGATATTCCACTTGGAGAAGCCTTAAGAGGTGGGGACCCAAGAAAAATAAGATTGCAGGACTTTGAAACGGTCTTACAAAAACGCAAGCCATCTATTGTGAGCTGGTACATTGAAGCAAAGACAGCTGTCAGGAAAACAGGAGAAGAAGACGTTTTCTCAGAACTTGCTGAAAAATAATACCGTATTAATTGACATTAAAACACTGATTGCTAATCTGGATTATTTTCATTTCAATCAGCAATCATATACCTTTACTCATGAAACCAAAAGATGCTGGAAGGATTGGATGAATGGATTAAAAGATCCAAAAGAACTGGAGAAACTGGACAGGCAGGAGATCATCAGGAACCTGAACGATGTATATAGCTCCATCGAAAAACTCATTCAGAAAACATATCTTAAAAAGGAGACTGACCTGAATTTCCAGTTGCGAAATATCAGAACATCCGTGTCCCAGCTACTTGCAGATATCAAAAATAAGGACCTTGATAGTTTTGCAGGAGAGAAAGGTACTCTGGAGGAGTTCTACAGAATCGAAGATGCGCTTTTAGCAGAATCTGCTAAAATGAATGATATTTTCGCATCAACAATAAAGTCCGATAGCATTGATATTTTTTCACTGGACAATATGGTCGGGAATTTCAAAAAGGAATTTAATGATCGTATAATTGTTGATAAGGACATACTAAATGAATTCAGATTAAAACAGATGGAAGCTTCCAGCGCAGAACGTGTGATGCTTCGCGATAAAAATGTTCCAGAGAAAAGAGAATCAAAGAAAACGGAACATGGCAGTATCAGCCTGACTTATGGCAGTTCAGGAAATGCAACTAAAGCAGAACCCACAATCTCAAGATCACCTGTAAATCAAAAAATACCCGAAATCGAACAAAGGGACAACGTGAAAGAAGAGATTGATACAGAGATACTTTCAAAACTTTACAATTACATGAATATTCTGGAAAATAAATATTCAAATCATCAGCCGGAAGTCTCATTTGACGGAGACTACATAGGAGAGAAAAAATGGAAAGTAGAGATATCAGATAAATATATCTCCGGAACAGTGGTTCGCAAAATTGTACTTAATGTTATCCTGTTCGAAACTTACTGGAAACCATTTGACGACCTTAGAACTATCATGGAATTTGTTCAGAAAGAAGCAAATACAGTTCCTGCTGGCCAGTATAAAAGCCTGTGTCTTGTGAACTCGAAATGGAACACAGATATCCAGAAATGGGCTGAAAAATATCTTCATCCAAGACTTGTTCTCTATCTATATGACCTTGGATCAAATAAAATAATTTATAATGAATCCGTATTCAATGCTGACAAAATAAAGATCTGGCACAATCTTGATACTTATAAAACTATAGAATCAGAGATCCAGTCTCTGATGGATAGGGAAGAGCCTTTTAACGAAACTGAAGTTACCAAGATAACAGGGCTAAACGTAGAAGGGGCTAAAAAATTCCTTGCATTGATGGTTGCCAGGAATAGAATTGTAGATGTGGGCTTTGGAAAATCCCAATATACTAAATTAAAGAATAAATAAAAAATAATCAGAGAGTGAGAAACTCACTCTTCTGCTGCTGCTTCAACTTCCTCAGCTGGCTCTTCGTCGCCGCCTAGGATCTTCTCGATGGTCTTTTCACCGTATTCTGAAACAATGGTGTTGATCTGGACGATGTCAGGTGCAACTTCCTTTCCGCGCATCATCTTTCTGCGGCGTACGCCCTTTGATACAGGAGAGTATCCGGTTCCGTTTGCAACTAGGACCTTCTGTCTTCTTGGTCCTGGAAGATCTGGTCTCATGACCATTCCACTCTTATCGCTTCCACCGGTGATCTTCAGTGTGTAACCTGGAAGACCGACGAGTGTTCCGTCAACTGTTTCTCCTATTGATTTTCCAATGAATTTGTTGGCTTCAGCGCCTGTGACATCAAACTGGTATGACTTTGTCTTAGGGTCTGCAACCACTACTTTAAAATCTGCCATATATTTTCCTCCTTATGGTTTTATTTTCCTGTGTTTGTTGTGATCTTTCTAAATGAATTGTGCATCCCATCTTTTTTACTTTGCCCAGAAAGGATTGCCCCTTCTTTTTATTGCAAGGAATGCATCAAGTGCTTCTAATTCATCTGCCGTCATTGAGTCGTAAATTTCATGTTCCATTTTCTTTGCGTGTCTTTCAGGGACGTTCACAAAGAGTGTATCCTCTTCCTTGATCTGCCTGCCGACCGTCGGTCCTTCAATGGCCATTGCAACTTCCATGCCAATTTTTGCTTCGGAGACATTTTCCCCGCGCACCTGAAGGCCTTTTACCTTACCAACAACTTCTCCTTCTGTGTTGGTAATATCTACACCGGTCCTTACAACACCGCCAATGATCTTAACACCTACAACAGCAGGTTTGCTCTGGCGGAATGTACAGTCAGGCATGATATAGAATCTTCCGGGTTTTGTGATAGTATCGGATATCTCTTTCTCAGCCAGTTCCTTCTGTTTCTTTACCCAGTCCTTGTAATCATCTATTAAACGATATATGACATCGTTCAAGAAAAGTTTTACTTCTGTGGACTGGAGTTTCTCCTTTGCATCAGGAAGGATCTTCACATTGAACCCTACGATCACTGAGAAGAACGGATCCTCAATTGCAGTTACTTCAACGATGTCCCTGTTACTGACATCGCCTACATCTGCCTTTCTTATTGGAATCTTCTCTTTCTTCAGCTCATTCACAAGTGCTTCAAGGGAACCGATGGTATCTGCTTTGATAGTAACACCTATAGTATCAGTATCTATCTGGACATCTTCGATCTCGCTCTTGATCTCTTCTGTGATAGCATCAATGGTATCCGGACTTACAACCCTCACTGGAGAACCTGCAAGAGAACCCTCAAGGTTAGGCGCGGATATCTTGACACCAACTGCTGCTGTGACTTCAGAGACCTGCTGGAACTTTTCCTCGGCCTTGATCTCAGAGAGAGGACGCGGTTTGAGTAAAGCCCTTATCTTTGTCTGAATAGGATTACCCAGACTTCCAACAACAATAGTATCGCCTTTTTTGATAGTACCATCATAAAGAATTATGTCAAGAGTGGTTCCAAGGCCCTTTTCTTCCTTCACCTCAAGGACAGTACCTATTCCCGGAGCTTTTGCATCATAATGCAGGTTACCCTCAAGGAATCTCTGGGCAAGTCCGAGAAGTATCATAAGCACATCAGGAATACCTTCGCCTGTTGCTGCACTTATTGGGATAACACCGATATTGCGCTGGAAATCATTTACCCTGTCATACCTCTCAGAGTTAAAACCGATATTGTAAAGCTCTCCGATAACTTCATAGAGCTTGTTATCAAGATCGGACTTTACACGTTCACTCTGCTTATTATAAGTAGCAAGGAATGGAAGGTTCTTATTGGCTTCCCAGCCGTGAATCCTGTCTATCTTATTTGCAACAACCACAAAAGGAGTCTTGAACCTTTTAAGAATGTGGAGACTCTCTATTGTCTGTGGCATGAAGCCTTCATTGACATCAACAATAACAATAGCAAGATCTGCAAGAGCACCACCTCTGCTTCTTAGAGATGTGAATGCATGATGCCCGGGAGTGTCAATGAAAAGAAGACCCGGTACTATGAACTTGTCTTTTAGTGAAGGATCACCACATTTGTTTACAATATTCTCTATGGGAACCTCAGTTGCACCTATATGCTGGGTAATAGCACCTGCTTCCCCATCAGCAACAGCGCTTCCCCTGATCCTGTCAAGTAAGGTTGTCTTGCCGTGATCGACATGTCCCATTACAGAAACTATTGGTGTACGTAGATTTTCATTTACAGCCATGTGCAAACCCCTTCAAAGATTATCCGGATAGTTGGAAATGAATTTAAGGAAAGAATATTTCAGGATATTTGCAACAAGCAAACATCCTAACCCTAACCTTTTTACTCGTAGAGACAGACCTCATCGATCTTGGTATAATCAACTATCTCTGAATCCTTGAAGTGGATAGCTATCTCACGCTTTGCGGATTCTGTTGAATCTGATGCATGAACGACATTTCTGCCGGTCTCAACTGCGAAGTCTCCCCTGATAGTACCAGGAAGTGCTTCAACAGGATTTGTTGCACCATTCACTGCACGCATGATTGCAATAGCATTCTTACCTTCAACAACCAGTGAGACAGATGGTCCTGATGTTACATACTCTATAAGTGAAGCAAAGAAAGGTCTTTCAACATGTTCCTTGTAGTGCTCCTTTGCACTTTCTTCACTCATTACACCAAGTCTCATGGCTGCGATCTTAAGACCACGTTTCTCAATTCTTGAAATGATCTCGCCCATAAGTCCGCGCTGTACTGCGTCCGGTTTGATCATAATGTATGTCTGTTCCATTTAGAACACCCGATTATGCTTTCTTCAAGTATACTCTGCCCTGTTCGGTCCAGACGGTACGTCTTGGTAATCTTCCAAGCTCGAAGTTGCTTTCGCATTTGGATGAGCAGAAATAATATATTGAGCCATCCTTCTTTACAAAAAGCTTACCTGTACCTGGTTCAAGAAGTTCACCGCAAAATGAACATTTTCTCTGTTCCATATCAGTCACCTCATCTGGTAGTCAGTTTCTTGGCTTCTCTGGAAGTCTCGATCAACATAAAGATGTCACCGATTCTTACAGGACCAACGCAATTACGGGTGATTATACGGCCCTTGTCGCGTCCTTCAAGTACGCGGCACTGGATCTGGCTGGCTTCACCATGCATACCGGTATTACCGATAACATCGATGACTTCAGCCGCATAGCCTGTATCTTCGTCTGCCATAACGATACCTCACGTATCAGGATTATTTAAGCGCACTTACTTTCTGTGCAACGTCTTCAACAATTTCGTTACCCTTGCCAGCGTCTACAATAGCGACTGCGGAGCAAGCAACACCGATTCCACAGGCTGCACCGAGCTCTTTCTGCTCCTTAACATAGATGTATGCAGTGTTCTTCTCTTCACAGAGAGGTGCAATGTGTGCAATGACTTCTGCAGGGTCGACATCCTCTGCAATTACTGCGAGCTTTGTGATGCCTCTCTCAATAGCTTTTGTCACTTCATTGATTCCTTTCTTTAATTTGCCTGTGTCTCTTGCAAGTTCTACACTCTCGAGTGCCTTGTTAGCGAGTTCTTCTGGAACGTCAAATTTTGCTGCCATATTATTTTCTCCTTCGAAACCATGCTGTATACTCATGGTTTTTCATTATTCATTGTGTGCCGTAAATACGGCTAATTTGGCCAATTACGATTGTAACAATGTTAATCAATAAGTTAACTGACACAAAGTTATATGCCAAAGTAATGGCTGTGAATTACTGCATTCCTATTTGTAATTCAAATTATAGAATTCACAGAATGAGCAATTGGAGTCATTAAATAACCTGTTCAGGTATAAACCTTGTGGCAGAAATTACTAAAAAAAGAAAGGTCTGATCAGAGAAGATAATATTTATCTTCACTGACCGAGAGGACTCAATCCTATTAATTGAACGCATTAATAATATTGTTCCATTGAGAGATTATAGAAATTGGAAGCATTGGTTGTAACAACCACCTTTGCTATTCTGCCGTCATCTACAATATCCACATTATACATCATATTTCTTTCACTACCATTGTTCTTAAAAGATGTAATGGTATCAAGAGTTGTATCAAGTGGATTGAGGAATAACTCTGTCTTGGAATAATTGCCGTCTCCCATATTCTTGAAATCTAAATAATGTTGTTCTGCAAGAGGGTCTGTTGATGTCACTGCCTGGTATTCAGCGTCCATATCAGCATAACTGAGTATCTCGGTAAAATCGCTGGAAGCGGGAGCATTACCTGACTTTACATCAATAACCTTTTCAAGGGAGTTCATACCTCCGAGAAGAGTAGGAGTTCCTATTATATTGTACAGCCCTAAAGAAGGTCTGGAAAGCAATGAGTAGCCATTATAGGTACCTGCAACACTATAATTGAACTTGATGACTTCCGGATTCATCAGATGTGCCTGGAATCTAAAGCCGGAAGTAGAGTTATAAGCAAAAAAGCTTTTGTATACCAGTGTATTATAGAAATAATACAGATCACTTACATTGTAATCCTGAAGTGGCGTACCATATGTCCTGGAATAATCAACATAGACTGCAGTTGATACCCCCTCTGGACTAAAAGCAAGCCCGTCCGAAATGGAGTTCATATTGGCACCAAAATGCGTACCACTAATAACTTCAAATCCGGGTGCATTTTGAGTATCTGTAATATTTGCCGTTGAATCGTTGGAATTACCCATCAGGCTTACAACGAAGTATGAAAAAACTGACATAACCATTAAAAGAGCCAGAAATATTGCTGCGTATTTTTGATTCATTCATTCTCCTCAAACAATTGATTAACTGGATAAAAATAAACGTAAATATAAAATAAAAAAGGATAAGATCAGATAGCATTTTCTCCGATCTTTGCGATAGTTGCATCAATATCGGCTTTGAGTTCATCAGGAATGCCCTGGATACCAACATCCAGGAAACCTCTGACGATCATACCTACTGCATCCTCTTCTGTAAGGCCTCTTGCCATCAGATACTCGATCTGTTCCCGTGCAATCCTTCCTACAGCGGCCTCGTGTGACAGTTCGATATCCTCAACATTTGCCTCAAGTATAGGAATTGCTCTCTGCATTCCGCCACCAAGAACAAGTCCGTGGCATTCCAGATGACCTTTTGCATTGTTTGCATTACCGATCATCTCACCACGGGCAATAGCTTTACCGCCTGTGGTAATTGTTCTTGAGATAAGCTCGGCCTTTGTGTCCTCTGCATTGAATACTACTTTGCTTCCAAGGTCCAGTTCTGACCCGGGATGTGCAACAGCAATTGTATTCAGTCTTGCAAAGGCACCCTTGCCATCAAGAATTACTGTAGGATATGCCTGAACAGATTTTACAGGTTTCAGGGTTACATAATTGCTGATGTATGTTCCGCCTTCTTCAACATGAACAACGGTTCTTGGCCTGACACCTATCTCTTCACCCCAATTGTGAATCATAGTGAAATTAAGAGTAGCTCCCTTTTTCACATACATTTCTGATATTCCAAGATGAAGACCTTTCTCAATGCCATGCTTTGTAGAGCATCCGGTAATAACATCAAGCTCTGCTCCCTCCTCCACAATTACAATGTTGTGAACGGTCTGGGATACTTGTTTGGAACCGATAAGCAGACATGTCTGCACAGGCATCTTTGATTTCTTACCTGCGGGTGCTCTGATGAAATAGCCATTTGCATCCTGAAGATAACTCATTGCAGTGTACTTATCCTTATCAGGCTCTACAAGTTTCCATGAATAATCTTTTACCCAATCATGGACCTTCATGGCATCCCTGAGGGACATCAGTTCCACCACATCATCGTCACGCAGTGACGAATGTGTCACAGCATTGTTGAGCATCAGGAAGCTGCCGGACCTGTTATCCTCGGAAGGTGTGAATCCGACATTCAGAAGTGTCCTCTGATCTTCTTCACTCAGCTCTTCGAGATCATCAGCTCTTTCTTCCTCTTCGGATGCAAGCCCATATTCATTAAGGTCAAAATCCTCACCGTATGCTGCATTCTTCTTGAGAGCGGCTTCTGCCTTCTTTCTCATATCTTCATCAGCTTGCATTTGATACACTCCTCATATCCCTGTTCCTTTATTTCAGTGAGCATTTCGCGTGGGTTTCCTGAACACATGACTGTTCCGTTGCACAGGATATAACCCCTGTCAGCTTCGATATAATCGAGCACCTGACCAGTATGTGTGATCACAAGTGCGGATTTTCCGTGTTTACACCTGTCACCGGCACATTTGCAGTCTTTCTGAAGAAGGCCATTGATAGTTTTTCCAAGTTGTTCGATACTTACAAGATCCACACCAGACTCTGGCTCATCAAGCAATAAGAAATCAGGGTTCTGTGCAGAAAGCTGGAGAAGCTCAGATCTTTTGATCTCTCCTCCTGAGAATCCTACATTGACATCCCTGTCATAGAAACGAACCATATCAATGGTCTCAGCAAGAGCTTCAGTGTCCTTCATATCTTTGGAAATTACATTTAAAAGATCGTAAAGTTTAACTCCGCTCATATTAGGAGGTCTCTGTGTCATGATACCCATGCCCATCTGCGCTCTTTCATAGACCGACATGTGGGTGATATCCTCTCCTTTGAAGATTATTTCTCCTTCTACGACATTATAACCACTGAATCCCATCAGTGTCATGAGTAGCGCGGATTTTCCTGCTCCGTTTGGCCCGAAAAGAACGTTAGTGTAACCGGCTTCAACATTAAGGTCAACGCCTTTCAATATCCTTCGGCCGCCGATTTCAACTGTTAGATTATTGATCTCCAGCATTAATATGGCCTCCTTTTTTATGGCAATATATCCATGAAAGCTGCTTTCATGGGAATCCTGCTTTACTATAAGGGTTATCGGTTAAAAACCTATTGAAATTTAAGAAAATAACACCCTGAAATATTGGAATAATTCGATGCCAAGCCAGAGATATATTTATGATAGTTGCCTGCAGGAATATTCAACTTTGATAAATTCATAAACCTAGCTCCTTGGCAATTTCCTGAAATTCCTTGCCTTTATCCGTCGTGACATACATATTGCCTTTATGTTCAATGAGACCATTTTCCTGTAAAAGAGAAAGGTATCTATTCACAACTTCGAAATTCAGATTTGCACGGTACACTATATGTGTTTTTTTTGCCCCCTCTAACGCAGCCCTTAATATTTCAACACTTATGGCTGTTTTGCTTCTTCTTATAGTATCACACCCAAATGTAAATAATTACAAATAAGAACTTTTTTCCGTGTTTCTATAATCGTTTTGTAGAATGACTTATCCATTTCTGACCAATTGGTTATACCACGGATCATATCACCTCTTTGTTTCTTTCCGAGCCCTTTATCGAACACTCGGATTCTTTACAACCTTTTCAATCCACAGCAGCATAAACATCACTATAAGAAAGATAAACGTTATCTGCCAGAGATAATAGTGAACATAACTGAACATTGAAGGATATATAATCCCCACAAAAGATAGGAATATCAGTCTCACCATGTTCACACCTAGCATTGCAGGTATTCCCAGAGCTAAGCCCAGTAGTTTCTTCTTAAGTGTTGTGGGATAGGCAAGTATACAGCCTGCATAAACCAGTAGTTCATACATTCCCGTACATTCATCTATAATCATTACAGAAAACCCGTCCATGTAAACAGACTGACCATAAGAAGAGCTTTCAATACCCAAAAATGACATTAGAACTGAAAGAGCATCAGCAGTCAGTAAGTTCAGAAAAGCAAATTTTTCCTGAAAGGTTATGTATACAAGAGTGAAAAGTGCTATATAGAACAAATAAGGTCCAATAAATCTGAGAACTTTTTCGTTCCTTTTCAGAAAGACTTTAAATTGACTCTTGTTACCAACATCACCAGTCTTTCCACTATCTATTGATCTGGATTTCCTGGTACCTTTTGGTTTTCTGTTTTGTTTTACCATAGCCCCTCCTAAAAACAAAAAAGAAAAAGAAAGTGGAGTTAGTCACGACGTCTTAGTGTGAAAACTCCAAGGACTCCAAGTATACCTATCATGGTAAGGATACCTACAGGTGTCAGTACAGGTACAACAGGCTGACAATGGAAGTGACTCGGATCCTCATCCGTTACTACGGTTCCGGTGTCATCTTCTCCGGTCACGTCAGCAATGTTCTCATACTGCGTAACACATTCCTCAAGAGTATCCGTAACAACATAGGTCCATGTTTCACCTATATCAAGTACATTATCGTTGTTAATGCTCTTGGAAACTATCTTGGCATCTCCAATAACCCCAATCATGTCATCTTCAACAACAATATCATAGAGTGGAACATTACCGGTGTTGGTTACGAAGTATTCCCATGTTATTGTATCACCTACTTCGATCTGTGGACCTGGTGCGTAATCTGCATCATAACCATTGGTATGTTTCTCAATATCAATATCCGGTTCGCACCTTACAATGTAGTGACTTGGATCACTGTCCGTTACAGGGATACCAAGCCAGTCTGCATTCACAGTACCTTCATTTTCATACTGACCACATTCTGCAGTTCCTTCTGCTTCATATGTCCATACTTCTCCAACATCAAGTACGTCATCAGTGTTCATGCTCTTTGAAATGACATTGGATACTGTTCCAAGCATGTCATCTGTGAGGACTACATTCTCAAGTGGTACATCTCCTACATTAGTAACAACGTAGGTCCATGTAACATCATCACCAACACCGAGTTCAGGACCGGTAGGAGTATCTGCATCTACACCATTGGTTGCCTTTTCAAGGTCGATGTCCGGGTTAGGTATAGTGAAGTATATGCGTGCCTGATCCTCACCAGGAATATCAAGATTACCTCCGGCAAGTGCTCTGACTTCGAAACTTTCACCTGGAGCCAAATTGAACTGGTCTTTAAGGCCTGTTATTGAAATCTCATATACTGCAACTCCACTTTGACTGTTAGCGGCCACCACATTTGATTCAGAGAAGCCCGGGAATGATCCGCTAAGAGGAGAAACTGTCCAGTCATTTGCAGAAACTGTAATAAGTACACTCTTTGAGTTCTGAGTGATAGTGATGCTGAACTGTTCGCCTGGACCTATTCCATTTATTTGTTTCCCGGTCACAGGACCTAGAGTATCACCATTCTCTATTACAGAAGAGATGCTTCCATCACCATCTAGATCTCCTGGCAGGCCATATACTGTAGCCATACCATATAGTACATCACCTACAGGGTCATAATGGGCATATAATCCATTAAGATCATATCCACTTTCAAAAGGACCAACTGTAGCCATATTCTCACTGTAATTTGTGCCTGAATCCCTCATAGGATCATTATCATACCAATTTCCATTCTGGAATACAACCATTTTATCTCCAAATGGACCAACTGCGCTGTATCCGCTACCTTCAACCTGGCCATATGCCCAGTTATTATCCCACTCCCCAGCTCCACGCTGCCCATCCACGGTTATTGCCATGGCACTTGGGACAGAGAACAAAACAATCAATACTCCCAGCATTACATGTAATCTGTTCATTACTTTTACGCCCCCTTTATTATAAGGATATATGCTCAATAATGATTTAGTCACCACAATATATAGGGATGCAGCAAACAAAGTTTAGTACCTATCCTAAGTAAATAGATTAAGAAGAATTGCTTTTTTTTAGTGATAAGATATAA
Organism: Methanolobus vulcani; assembly: GCF_900100715.1. GTDB lineage: Archaea > Halobacteriota > Methanosarcinia > Methanosarcinales > Methanosarcinaceae > Methanolobus > Methanolobus vulcani. Next base: position 235,793 of record NZ_FNCA01000005.1, read on the forward strand.
AAACCTGACTGAACTACCTAATAAAAATTACAATACATATTAATAATAAATTTTACTGTTAATCAAGTGTAAAATAAGAATATGTTTTAAGAAAAATGGAGGGATTACTCCCTCCTTCTAAGATAAAATATTCCCACAAGTCCCAGAGATGCAACGAATATCAGCATTCCTACCGGACTCAGCAATGGAACCACTGGCTGGCAGTAATAATGGGCTACATCCTTATCCGTAACCTCTTCACCTTCTGCCTCTCCGGTTACCGTTGCAGTGTTCTTATATTGTGGAACACATTCCTTTACACTGTCGTTTAGTTCATAGGTCCAGACCTCACCTGGATCCAGAATGTCATCATTGTTGATGCTCTTTGAAATTATGGCAGAATCCGGGATAATTCCAAGCTTATCATCATCAACAACTATGTTCTCCAGAGGAATGTTGCCGGTGTTCTCAACAACAAAGGTCCAGATGATCTCATCGCCTACTGAAAGCAGAACTCCGGGCGGCTGGTCGGCATCCTCACCATTGATGTATTTCTCAATATCAATGTCAGGTTCACAGATCACATTATAGTGACTTGGATCGGAATCAGTTACAGGAATGGATCCATAGTAGCCTATGACATCTCCGATATTAGCGTACTGACCACATTCTGCACTACCTGTTGCCTGATAGGTCCAGACTTCACCCGGCAGAAGTGTGTCGTCACCATTTCCTTTGTCCACTATATTAGTGATAGTACCAAGCTGATTGTCGTTGACAGTCACATTGGTCAGATAGACATTACCTGTATTTCTGACAACATATTCCCAGGTAACATTTGAACCATAGACCAATACAGGTCCTGGTGCTGTATCAGCATCAACACCATTTGTTGACTTCTCGATATCAATGTTTGGTGCACAAACCACATTATAATGACTTGGGTCTTCATCGCTCACTGTGATCTCATTGTAATCACCCGTTACCGTACCAATGTTGGCATAATCACCGCATGATGCACTACCTGTTGCTTCTAGTGTCCAGACCTCACCAACAGAAAGAACGTCGTCGCCATCGCCCTGGTCTATGATAGTGGTAATAGAACCAAGAATGTTGTCACTTACCTGAATATTGCTAAGATTAACATTACCGGTGTTAGTAACAACATAGGTCCAGGTAACAGCATCACCAACGTCCAGTGATGGACCTGGTGCAGTATCAGCATCTTCTCCATTGGTAGCCTTCTCAATATCAATGTCGGGACATTCACCGAAGTAGTGACTGAGATCACTATCATTCACAGTTGTGGAACCGTAATCACCCGTTACACTACCTTCGTTCTCGTACTGACCACACGATGCAGTACCTGTTGCTTCTAGTGTCCAAACTTCACCAACAGAAAGAACGGCATCGCCATCACCATGATCGATGATGTTGGTAATAGAACCAAGCATATCGTCACTTACCTGAATATTGCTAAGATTAACATTACCTGTGTTTGTAACAACATAGGTCCAGGTAACAGCAGCTCCTTCCATTACTCCAGGTCCAGGTGCAGTATCAGCATCTTCTCCATTGGTAGCCTTCTCAATGTCAATGTCAGGACATTCTCCGAAGTAATGGCTGAGATCACTGTCATTCACTGTAACGTCGTTGTAATCGCCTGTAACACTACCTTCGTTCTCGTACTGACCACACGATGCA
>NZ_FNCA01000003.1 GCF_900100715.1 Methanolobus vulcani
GCAACAAAAAAAATATTGCTGGATCTGGATTGCTATTGATAGAGTTGGGAAAAGGTTCATCAACTGTTCTTTTGGCAGCAGAGGCACAGAAACTGGAATACAACTCTGGGACAAATTAAAGGATATTGAGATAAAAGAAGTCATGACGGATCACTGGAAAGCATATGCAGAGTTTCTTCCAGCGGCGATTCATACTCGATCCAAAGCAGAAACATATACTGTAGAAGGATATAATAGTATATTTAGGCATTTTCTGGCAAGGTTGAGAAGAAAGTCCAAGTGTTATACAAAGAGTATTGAAATGCTGCGGTACTCTGTCCTACTGTTAATGAAATTCAGAAATAAAGAGCTAACTATGTTTGAGTAACAATGCCGATTAAACATTAACACTACCACTTATTATCTCGTTTAAGGCCTATTGCAATAAATTTTTAAAAATAGTAAATAAATACTTGCAAAAGCAATTATTTGGTTAAAAAAATAGCAGCACACATGGCTGCAAATAGTTCAAGTTGAATTTAAAAATATAACATAGTGTTCATTTAATATGAATCAAAAGCTATTATATAATCTCCATCCTCATCACCTACAACATATAGCTCATTGTAATAGTCTCCCAAAGTCAGACCATAACCACTGATGTATAGTCCCCATTCAAAATTACCTCTGCCATAGAATTTAGAGGTGGTGCCAGAGCTATATTCATATGTGCCTTTTTCCCAGTTTGAAACTTTCCAAATTGCAGCGGCAAGAAACTCCTTCTTATACCATGAGTTGAGAAGGTGAGCATCTACAGTTTCACCATCATAGGTGAAGTATCCTTGTGTGTATAGAGTATAAACTTTTTGACCACCATATTTGGAGTACACTGCTCTCGATGCCAAAATATCAGATGTTCTAGAAGTACTTTTTGTTACAATGCTAGTGTTCTCCGTTTCCTTAATATCACTTATGAAAAAGAAATTATCGTTTGGGAATGATATGTAAGACCCATCATTTAGTTCATATGTTCTTAAACTAATCGTCTTAGAGGAGGTGCTATCTTTTTTAATATAATCTGTGGATACTTGGTTTTTCTCAAAATAATCAGTAATTATAGTGTCTGTTGTCAGAATGTTACTTTTTGAATTCAATGCATCGATTAATCCTTGTTCAAAATCGGAAGGTGTTTCACTAGCTGTCAATACTTCTTGTGAACTTACAGGTTGTACAATAAATGCACATACCAAAAGCATCGCAATAAGCAATATACTTGTTCTAAATTTAAGTGACATTTTATTTATCTCCACATTTTACGAGGAATATATCCAATTATTTTTAATTTTATATTAAAAAATAGGATATTTTCCAAATGAAAAGTAATATCTTAATCAAAAAAGATAATACTTATAGAATAAAATACATGAAGTAAATTATTTATTATTAACTGTGAGTAATTTGATAGTAAATAATGAACATAAAACAAGTATAATAACATACAATTCTAAGAGTAATACTAAAAAAGAATATTTACATAAATTTAAAAAAAAAAGTAAATGATATATAGCTACACAACAATTTAGTGAATATGTAGATAATATCATTCAGGAGGGACTAATTAACCATGGACTTAATTAAAAGGATATTACAATTCTTTGTAATACTTGTGGCAATTATTGTCATAGCACTGATAATTGGATTTTTTGTATATGGAGGAACTCGATGAACTCATTCAATATAGAACTAAAATATAAATAACACATGAATAAATCAAGTATTGTGAGTAATTTAACTGATTTTGCCCTTTATGGAGAATACAAACGTCTTCAATCGATTGATCAAAAAATTGCTGAAATTGAATCATTAATCGATTGGAAAACTTTTAGATTAATCTTAGAATTGATAAATAGCAATAAAACAGCTTTATACGGCAGACCTGAAGCTGATGTTATTGTGATGGTCAAAATACGTGTTCTGCGACAATGACATGGTTCATCTGATCCAAACTTGAAAGACAATATGTTGACAGAATATCTATTAGGAAATTCTTGTGTATCCCAGAATAAGTTCCTGAAAGCACAACTGTTTGATCATTCAGACAGAGAATTGCCGATAATGGTAAAAATCAAAAAATATGAGATTCATAGCCAGCTTAATGTCCTTGGGTTGAAAATAAAAAAAGGGAGGATCCAATAGATTCTAAAACTTATAAACCTGAAAAAATGATGCTAAACAATAAGAACCAGAAGTAGGACACCGGTAACAAAGGTGGTAAGTCTCACTTTGGGTACAATGTCATCACAAAATATACTATAACAAAAATGAAATTAAGCATTATGAAATTTAGAGCATAAGTCACTCATAAATAACAAAAATCGTGGTGCGGGAGATGCGATTCGAACGCATGAACTCCTACGAGACTAGGCTCTGAACCTAGCGCCTTTGGCCAGGCTGGGCAACTCCCGCATTGTGAATGGTCATTAAATGGATTTATTCTATATATCCTTTATCGATTATTGGGTGTTCTGACCCGGAAAGAACAACGTTGACTCTGGTATTGGCTAATGACATATAGAGCTATCGCTATTAAATAAGGAGAATAGAAGAAAAAATAGATAAGACCGGTTATTCCGGTCAATATTTGCTTACTAAGTTTTCTGATTAGTCCTTACGGCGTTGGAACACAAATGCCAGACCGATGATTGCGGCAATAGGCAGTGCAACAGTTGGGAATTCAGGGATTTCCTGGTCACAGCTTATTTCCATTGGAACGTAATCACATGCTGGTGAGCTCCATCCCCATCCTATAGGATACTTACACTGAAGATTATCAGGTCCTGGATTGTTGTCATCATCTATTACGATGTTCATTGCCCATCTGAATGATTCACATTCAAAGACCGTCTTATCAATCATTATAGTGAAAGTAGTTGCTTTTGTCAGATCTGCATTGTTACCTGTAACAGACATTCCTGCAGGAAGGACATTAGTTGCAGGTCCCCAGCCACTAGAATATTCTTTATAAGCAGGTTGCGAGTCATCAATTCCACTTTCACCAGGCATTACACCAAGAATGAATACAGGAGCTGTCTGATCGGAAATCGCAAGTTGAACACCTGTTGCTGAACTTATTGGTGCAATTGAAGGATCGATCTCGACCACCCATTCAACATATGTTGGATATTCAGTTACTGTAACATCGAATTGACCTTCAGTACATCCGAAATCTGTTTGGTCTAGTTCTACAGTCGTTGCAGCTGATGCCATACCTACAAGAGATATAAGCACAGCTAGTAGCATAAATGTTTTCATCATTTTCATATCGTTACCACCACTGTACGTTTAATACGTAATTATGTTCAGTAACAAAGTTATATAAACCTGACCCAGTTAATTGATAAAAATAGAAATCTCATAATTATTATGAGATTTGAAAAGTATTAAAGCCTACAAAAGTTCATGCCATCATTTTCATAAGAAGAGCTTTCTGGGCGTGCAGGCGGTTCTCTGCCTGGTCAAAAACAACTGAATGAGGACCATCCATAACCTCTGCGCTAATCTCTTCACCGCGGTGTGCAGGGAGACAGTGCATAACGATGACATCCGGTTTAGCCTGCTCCACCAGTTCATTATTGATCTGGTATGGTGCAAGGTCCTTCAAGCGTTTCTCACGCTCATCCTCATCGCCCATGGAAACCCATACATCAGCATAAAGGATATCTGCATCCTTTGCAGCCTCATTCGGGTCATTGGTGATAGTTATATTTCCGCCAAGTTCTCTTGCAAGCTCAACAATGTCCTCATCCGGCTCATATCCCGGAGGACATGCAACTGCCACCTCCATTTCCATCAGGGCACCGCCGATAATAGCAGAATTACAAACATTGTTTCCGTCGCCAACCCACGCATACTTCAGGCCGGCAATCTTGCTCTTATACTCACGGATAGTGAGAAGGTCGGCAAGTATCTGGCATGGATGTTCCTTATCCGAAAGCGCATTGATAACCGGAATAGAGGAATGCTCTGCCAGCTGTTTCACCGTTTCATGGCTGTAAACCCTTGCAATGATACCATAGAGGTATCTGGAAAGAACCTCAGAAGTGTCGCCCACAGTCTCGCCTCTGCCAAGCTGCATATCCCTGGCGTTGAGATAGAGAGCATGTCCTCCAAGGTCGCACATAGCAACCTCAAAGGACACACGTGTACGTGTAGATGACTTTTCAAAGATCATGCCGAGACTCTTATTCTTTAGCAGGTCTGTGACCTTACCTCTCAGGCGTTTCTCCTTAAGATCCTCCGCCATATCAAGTAACTCATTGATCTCATCATGAGTCAGGTCTGCCATTGAAATCAGGTGCTTCATACTTAAACCCTCACTATATACCTAATAAAATTACTGCCCGCGTATTTCATTCATGTGGTCAATACGTCTCTGAATAAGGAACGCTTTGCCGATATCACTTCTGTAATGAAGGTCACCGCAAAGATTCTCCAGAGCATTCTGGGCGATCTCTTCTGCTTCTTCAATTGAATCCGCAACACCTACAACAGCAACAGCCCTTGAACCTGTGGTGTACACCTTCCCATCCTTCTCGTAAACGCTTGAATAGAAAAGAATTGCATCACCAATATCACCAACTGTTACTTCCCTGTCCTTTGTAGGATCATCAGGATAGCCTGCAGGAACAGCATACTTGCACACTGTTGCCTTATTGCTGAACTTCACATCGATCTTATCAAGTGTACCACTTGCCATTGCAGCCAGCACATCAACATAATCTGATTCCAGAAGAGGCAATACGTTCATTGCTTCTGGGTCACCGAAACGTGCATTGAACTCAATAACCTTTGGACCGTCCTTTGTGATCATGAACTGACCGTAGAGCGTTCCCTTATACTCCTGCCCGGTCTCCTTGTAAAGAGCCTTAATGGTGTCCTTCATGATCTGCTTTGAACCTTCAACATCCTCAGCGGTCAGGAACGGAAGAATCTCGCCTGCGCCGTTGTATGAACCCATACCACCGGTGTTTGGTCCGAGGTCATTCTCAAATGCTCTCTTATGATCCTGGACTGTTGGCATGAAAGCAAGGTTCTTTCCGTCAACAAAAGCCTGAAGTGTGAACTCCTCACCAACGAGGTTCTCCTCAACAACAACACTTCCCATATCAAGAAGACTTGATGCATACTCTTTTGCAGCTTCAACATCAGGTAACTGGTCACCCATTACCTTGACACCTTTTCCTCCTGTAAGACCTGCAGGCTTAATAGCAACATTTCCAAGCTCATCGATAAAAGCATCCATTGCAGCCTTATCTGTGAAAACATCAAAAACAGGACAGCCTGCAATATTGTTGTTCTTCATGAAGTTGCGTGCCCATGCCTTATCGAACTCGAGCTGTGCAACCTTCTGCTTAGGACTTGCAACGCTGATACCTTCTGCTTCAAGGGCATCTGCAATGCCTACTGCAAGAGGAGCTTCCGGACCAACTACAACAAGTTCAATGTTCTTAGAAACAGCATACTCGACAACTTTCTCAACGTTTGTCTCCTTCTCAAGGAGATAATCCTCACAAAGAGCAGCAATGCCCGGGTTCTTCTTTGACATCACCACATAGATGGACGGGTCTTTTCTGCTACGTTCAATTGCTGCCACGATAGCATGCTCTCTTCCGCCGCCACCAACTACTAGTATATTCATTTATGAAACCTCATTTATCAAAATTTGTCAGAAAAATCTTATCAAAATTGTATATGGTATTCGATTAATTAGAGATATTTTTGTTTGATTATAAGTAGGAATTAGAATATCAGAAAGTTCTAATTCCTGAAATAAATAACTTGTCTTTTATTCGGATGTTCAGATGATACTTCTGATGAGACTCTCAGTCAATACATCAGATGAGATCACTTGCCCTGACAAGAGGCACAAGTTTCACACCGATATCACTCAGGCTCTTTTCAGCCCCAGACTCACGGTCAACGACAGTAATGACCCTGTCAACCACGGCACCTGCTTCACGAATTGCCACAATGGCATCCATTACAGAACCACCGCTGGTGGTCACATCCTCAAGAAGCAGTACCTTTGAACCTTTCTGGAAATCACCAACAAAGCGTCCCCCAGTACCGTATTCTTTCGCAGATTTACGAATAAGTATAAGTGGAAGATCGGTCTCCATTGAAACTGCTGTTGCAAGTGGAACACCACCAAGCACAACACCACCGACTGAATCGATATCCAGACCCTTTATGACCTTGCCTGCCTCCTTTGCTATAACCTTGAGGGTCTTAGGATCCGTGCTTGCTTTCTTTATATCAATATAATAACTGCTCTTCTTTCCTGAAGCAAGTGTGAAATCTCCAAATTTGACTGCACCACATGCCTTTAATGCATCAATTAATGTACGTTTGCCATTCCCGTCAGACATAAGATCACCGATTATTGCTAAAATCATTGCTAAATAGATAATTTGTTTGATAATTGTTAAACTCTGTCAATCACCAGGGCTCGTTCTTTACCCCTATGAAATAACCAATAACGTTTGTTACAAAATGCAGCAGAGGAGTTATGATAAGCAGGGTAAGAACAATACTGGATGTGAAATTGCCCAAAAACCATGCAGGTGAAGTTATTAATGTCAGCAGCCATGCGCCCATGACAAAATCAAGCTGGTCAACACCTGGCAGGGCAGCACCTCTCTTGTATCCCATCCTGCGTTTGAAGTAACTCATGGACATATCACCCAACAGCGAACCGAATGCAAGGGTGAATATCACAAGCAAAGCACCCATACCCTCTCCAAAGGATGGCAACTCAACTCCAAATATGCTACTGCTTCTGCTAAGATAATACATCTGCAACATGCCCAGCAACATTCCGCACACAGTACCTGCAATAAGACCGCGCCAGGTCTTTCCATCCCCAAGCATGCGACGCCCATCAGACATCGTTCTGCCACCATCTATAGGACGGCCACCGCCAAAAACAGCAGCCATGGAGTTTGGAAGGTAAGCAGGAAGCATCAGCCAGACAGCAGTGATGATTATCTCTATCAAGTAACAACCCTCTTTGAAAACTCTTTTTTGCAATTTCCGTTTGCATATACGTTATTTAATATATCAAAGTACAACGGATAAAATAGCTCTAACTATAAATACATTGTACACATAAAAATTCCCGCAAGATGAAAAACAAAATACCGAACCTGACAACTAGTAATACCATGCTTGCGACTGTTGTCACTTTTCTCATACTGGCAACTATCATTACAATAGGGATGCTAACTCCCCTGATCGCAAAGCTTGTAAACGGCGTGAATCTGAGCCTTGACCCTGGATATTATAACACCAGATCTGCAATTCCTGTTGCTGTACTGGTGCTGCTTCTAAGCACATGCATGCTGATAGGATATGCAGATAAAAAATATATTATCCCCGTAGTAACAGGCTCAGCCTTGATTTCACTGATCTTTGCAGTGCTATCACCATTTGGAAATACTCCGATCGACATTTCCCTGCCAATACTGATAGTAGCTCTCCTGGCAACGTTGTACCGCATATACAGAATGATTTCAAGTAAACAGAATACTGCAACTAAAGATAAGATACGTAAGATCAGCGCACACATAATCCATGTTGGAATACTGCTTATCCTTCTCGGCATAGTACTCAGCTCCAACATGAAGATGGAAAGCTCCGCAGTCCTAAATTCAGGTTCCAGCGAGATCATAAGCTTCGACGGACAACACTACCAACTTAAAATGAACAGTATGAACTCATACTACAGCGGAGAAGCTTTCAGAAACTATCCAGCATCATCGTACACAACAGAGGTCATTTTTGATATCTACAAAAATGGCAGATATTTCAAGGGCGGAAAAGTGAACTACATCACCGATTTCAAGTGGGGGCAGACATATACAACCACTTACATAAACCGCGGACTCACTGAGGAACTTTTCATCGCTCCAAGAGCTATTGACGAATCTGCCGGTGAGATCGACCTCTACATGAGAACTGTACCATTTATCAACTGCCTCTGGGGAGGTATCTACCTCATGATAATAGGCATCATTGCCCTTCTTCTGACTGACCGCGGGAACAAAGATAGAGCAATTGAATCCAACAACACTTCAGTAAAAACCAGTTCAAATATTACAGACAGTGGAGATAAGTACGACCGAATGCTTCAGCAGGAAATAGAGAAGCGTAAAGCAAAAAGGGTGAAGGGAAAGAGGTGATGTTTTGAATTTTGGAATGATACTAATATGGATATCCTTCATCTGTGGACTGGGTGCCACATTTGCCTCAATAAGATATAATTTGAATTCTGACCAGAGATCAGGAATACTGACAAAAAAACTGGAAATACTCTGCACGCTTGCCGTCACACTCTCATCCATGATCCTCATTATACACCTGTTGAGTGTGAACGCATCCTACGAATACGTGTATAATCACTCAAGCACCGATCTTTCATGGTTCTATCGCATTTCAGCATTCTGGGCAGGCCAGCAGGGTTCACTACTGCTCTGGGCGTGGGCGATCCTTGTGATGCTTATGTTCGTGCGATATACCGGACACACAAAGGAACTTTCAGAATCAAAGTTAATGGATATCACCACAATGGTGACCATGGCAATTGTTTCTGTATTCCTGATACTGCTTGTAATTGACAATCCTTTTTCAGCTTTCAGGGTTCTGCCAACAGGTTCCATAGAACCAACTAACTGGAATCCTTTTGCAACACTCTATAATGTGCCCTACGGCCAGGGAATGAACCCTCTCCTGAGAAACCCATGGATGGCTGTCCACCCCCCAATGCTCTTCCTGGGATATGCAGCTTTTACCATTCCATTTTCTGCTGCCGTTGCCAACCTTATCACAAAAGACAATCGCTGGACACTAATATCAAGAGACTGGATGAGAATTGCATGGCTATTCCTGACACTTGGAATCGGTCTTGGAGGATTCTGGGCATACGAAGTGCTTGGATGGGGGGCATGGTACTGGACCTGGGACCCCGTAGAAACATCTTCTCTTATACCATGGATAACTGCAACAGCATATCTTCATGCGCAATCACGTACAAAGTATGGAGAATATGGATTCCTGGCACCATTTATGGCAGTGGTATCTTTTATTCTTGTTATATTCGCAACCTTTGTAACAAGAAGTGGCATCTGGGCTTCTGTACACTCATGGCAGGACTTCACAACAGAAGGACTGGTCATAGCCATATTCCTGGTACTTCTTACAGGAGGTAGTATATTCCTTCTGGGTAAGAGATATCTGGACGAAAATTGAAAAGGAAAAAGTAACAGATAATTGCTTTAGAGCATTTGTCATTCTATTTTTTTAAGGCATGAACATTCAGACGTCTGAAATATTCAAAATAGGTTCCATCTTCCTGCTCAGCTATCTTTTTTGCTTCTTTGATAACGCGCTTTGCGAAAAGAATAGCCTTATCCTCCGGGAGAAAAGATACAAAAGGAACAAGACTTGGTTGGTTTATCCATCCAACATAAGATTCTTCATCAGGAAAATTGCGATCAGCGTTCTCTATCCACACACGGATGCTTTCAAAGCCTGCCTCGATAAGCAATTTTTCGTATTCTTCAACACCGGGTATGTACCAAGGCCACTCAAATGAACTGAAATCATCCTTGAATTCCGGAGAATCCATTATTTCTTTAAGGACTGGAATCAGATTCATACAATTACCTTCACCCGCAAACTGTACTCTCATGATTCCGCCACTTTTCATTGAGCGATTGATCTGACGCAAAGCAAGAGAATGATCTTTCACCCAATGAAGAGCAGCGTTTGAGAACACAACATCGAACTCATCCTCAAGGTCCATCCCGGTAATGTCACACAATAAGAAATCCATATTGCCTTTCTTGTGCTTTTTTGCCTGTTTAAGCATAGAAGGTGAACTGTCAATACCAGTTACTTTTCCATCCGGAACCTTTTCTGCAAGTTTTGCGCTGAGAAGACCATTGCCGCAACCAAGATCAAGGATGTGTTCATTGCCTTTCAGGGCAAGCTCATCCATTACTTTGCTGCCCCACTCCTGTTGTGGTGCTGAAAATTTCTCGTACTTCTCACCATCAAATCCCTTTTTCACAGAAATCCCCCTTAATTTTGGATGATCTTATTCTTCAATAAAGGTCTCAGTCTTCAGATTGCCATTCTCTTCTATCAGAATCTCGATCTTTCTTTCAGCTTTGGATAGTTTCTGGTTGCAGATCCTAGCAAGTTTCATGCCACGCTCAAATAGTCCCAGACTCTGATCAAGGGTCAATTGTCCTTTTTCAAGTTTCTCAACCAGAGATTCAAGTTCTACAAGGGAATCTTCAAAACTTATAGTCTCTGAATCTTCCAATCCGCTCATAAGATCACTCATCTGGCGCTTCCCAACATCTGTCCTTTCTTCAGAACCTTTCCCAGTTCCTGCCATAAACTTCAACTCCTATTTTCAGCTTTATTTCCTTTCTCTGGCCTTACCCGTTACTTTGCACTCTAGTGTACCATCTATTAACCTTACATCCACCAATTCATCGGTTTCCACGTCATCAACACGTCTGATCACAGCATGATCCTCATTTTTCAGAGCAATACTATATCCACGTTCAAGAGTGTTCAAAGGACTTACTGCATTCAGTCTGCCTGCAAGTCCACTAAGTGAAGCATACCTGGATTCCATTGCCCTCCCAAAAGCCATTTCCATTCGGGAACCCATCTCATCGATCCTCTGCATATCACGCCGCACAATTTCAGCAAATCTTTCCGGCTCTATGCGGGAATAAAGATACTCAACATGATGCCGTCTGTCAGCAATAAGATGTATTGCTGCCTGTTGCATACGTGATGAAACAGATTCAACATGTTTTTTCAGGCCAGTCTTTTCAGGAACTGCAATTTCAGCTGCAGCAGATGGAGTTGGTGCTCTTACGTCCGCCACAAAATCTGAAATGGTATAATCTGTTTCATGTCCCACAGCAGATATAACAGGAATCTCGGAATCAAATATGGCTCTTGCAACAAGCTCTTCATTAAAGGACCAAAGGTCTTCCAAAGAGCCGCCACCTCTTCCCACGATAATCACATCTACATCGGTCTGGTTTAGATATTCAAGGGCTTTTACAATACTCCCTGCAGAGTTCTCACCCTGAACTATCGCAGGACTGAGCAGGACGTCAACAGGGAACCTGCGCCTGAGCACATGAAGTATGTCATGAATTGCTGCTCCGGTCGGTGACGTAATAACACCAATTCTGGAAGGATATTGAGGAATCTTCTTCTTGTGAACAACATCGAACAGACCTTCCTCCTGTAACCTGTTCCTGAGCTGTTCATATGCTTTGTAAAGCTCACCGATACCATCAGGACGCATATCAAGAACCCTAAGCTGATACTGACCTCGGACAGTGTACACGTCAACAGTTCCGAACACAAGGACTTTCATTGAGGATTCTGGTTCGAATTTCAGGGTCCTGTTGGTCATCCTGAAACTCACGCAGCTTATCTGCGCGTTCCCATCCTTAAGTGTGAAATAATAATGGCCGGAGCTATGTTTCGTCAGGTTCGATATCTCACCGCGAACCCACACCTGCGATAGTTGCGGATCGTTTGTCAGAACCTTTTTTATGTGCTCATTTAGCTGTGATACGGTGTATATACCCATACAGACCTCCGGTCTTTTAAGAGAATATGCTCCGGGAGTATTAAAACCAGTGGGAAGTAATGTGAAAGTATTGTATTAACGCTTGTTGCTGATATTTTCCCCCCGATACCTTCTGACAGCAAATATTTCTAAAAAATAAGTTTGTAAATAAGTAAATAGTTAAAATTTAATTTAGAAAAGTTTTAATATGTTCGTTTTTCATTTGAAAAAAGTTCATAGGTGGTGAAAAACGTGGTACTGAAAAAAAGAAAAACTACCTGCATAGTGAATAGTGATCTAAATGACAATTCTGACGCGATAACAGATGTCATTGACTATCCGCAAATGCAAATGGTCTTACCTGAGGAAAAGATGATAATTGCAGGCATTGTTGCCGCAAACGATCAAGAGAAAGATAAGACTAAAAATATGGTGAGCAAACTGGTTGGCAGATTCAGCATTCTGGCTGGAAAGAAAGCGCAGCAGGATGAGATCTGCCCTTACAGATCCAAAGTAAACAGAAACAGCAGGAATATAACAATAGATTGCAGTGAATGTGAACACGGGTCCAGCCTGCAAAACGAACATTGCAGGAAGAATATTTTTGATATATTAAGAAAAGAGCCTGCTGTTGAGAGACTTACGCTTGCAAAACTCTATGAAAGAGATTACGAAGGAAGATCTCTGGCTACAATTTATCACATGGCAGGCTTGCAGGACAAACTTATACCATACAGAAATTCCAGATTCACAAGTGAAAGCTGTGACAATTCCAGTCTCTGCAAAAAAGAGCACACCAGAATAATGGATTCAATCATTTCGGCTGCTGGAACTGATCCGTTAAAGACCTGTTATTCAATTGAGAAACTGGTAGTATATAATGAAAAAAAAGACAGCTGCTTTGATATCCGGCATGAGTGTTCGATCTGCAGAAAGAGATTTCTCAACACTTTGCTGGAAATGAAAGCATTATCCGGACGAATAACCAGTAATATCAGGGCAGGAACTGCGAATTCCATGATCTGCTACATAAAGGCAGATGGTATAAGTGACGAAAAATGTGCAATAGATTATGAGAGCCAGCTGCGTTCTTATGTCAGGCCTCCCTTTTCAACATCCCGAATATACACAGAACCACCTGACAATACTCTTTTCCTTGAATGTTATGACATCAGTTATCAGGATGAAAGACGACTGCCGGTAAATATCTACCAGCTGACAGACCGCCCGGAGAAAATGTACATCATCAATCCTGTGGAGTATTCGCTTGAGGAAAAGGAACTGAAACTAATAGAAAGGATCAGGATGAAAATGATAACTCACCGGCCTGCAGACTTGCAGTTCGCAGACCCGGGAAGTTCAAGAGAATATTTTCGCAGGCTTAGTAAACAGTTCCTGTATGAAGAAAAAGATGTAGAGGATATACTTACTGATCCTGCAAAGGTGAAACTCTGCTGCGACTTGCTCACTAAATATACAACAGGACTTGGCATCCTTGAGGATTTGCTGTCTGACGAGAGAGTTACAGATGTTTATGTAAATGCACCTGCGGACCTGAATCCTGTTCATGTAGTGCTTGATGGAGAGGAATGTATTTCCAACATTTATCTGTCACAAGAAGATATGGAATCCATGGTTTCAAGGCTGCGTTCGATAAGTGGAAGACCTTTTGGTGAAGCTACTCCTGTTCTTGAAATGTTTCTCAGGGAGTATGGAGTGAGAGTATCTGTTATCGGTGATCCTCTTAGTGCAAAAGGTATAGCTTATGCTTTCAGAAAACATGCAAAAGACCCGTGGACATTACCAAAACTCATCAACAAGGGTTCCATCTCACCACTTGCTGCAGGGCTTCTGAGCTTTATCATGGACGGCCAGGCGTCAGTGCTGGTTGCCGGTGGCGTAGGAGCTGGAAAGACCTCACTCATGTGTGCACTACTTTTGGAAATGCCACAGAAATACCGCATGATAACAATAGAGGACACACCGGAGATACCCATTGAAGAACTTCAGGAAATGGGATGGAAGGTGCAGGGACTTAATTCACAGTCAGCCATAATGAAATATGGTGTGGAGATCGAACCGTCCGTTGCTTTACGTGCTTCCCTGAGGCTTGGTAGTTCATCACTTATTATGGGAGAAGTAAGGGGACCTGAAGTGGCAGTGTTGTACGAGGCTATGCAGGTTGGTGCGGCAGGAAACTCTGTCATTGGTACGATTCACGGATCTTCTACAGATGCAGTGTACGAAAGGATAGTCAACACCCTGGAAGTTCCTCCTGCATCATTCAAGGCCACCGATGCTGTGATAGTTTGCGCTAATACTAGACTCTCAGGTAGCATGACAATGAAAAGACGTGTTATGCAGGTTGCAGAGGTTAACGAGAAATGGGATGAGAACTCTGGAAAGGTTTTCTCTGATATACTAAGCTACGATGCTTCAACTGACAGAATTGTGCCATCCGACCTCATGGACAGAGGCCAATCTGTCCTCATTGGAAAAATTGCAGATAAATGGGGCATATCCATGGATGATGCTGCTATGAATATCCGCATGAGAGCAATGATCAAAGGAAAGATAGCAGAGTTTGGACTGGAGCAGCCTCATCTGCTTGAGGCTAAGAATGTGGCAACAGCTAACAATATGTTCTGGGTGCTCATGGACAAAGAGATCACAGAACCAGATAGAATGAACTACCAGAGAGTCTATGATAGGTGGTATGAATGGTTCAGTTCATTTGCAGGAAGGAAAGATGATACTGGAGAGAGGTCAAATGAAAGCAACGAGAGAGACATTGAAAGTGATGCGAACACTCTTTCGGAAAAAATGGCTGCACTCTCTTTTGATGATATTATTCCAGATGGACCCTGTGACCTGATCACGAATGAAGATTACTTCACAGAAGGTGGTCAGACTGTACAGTGAGAACTGGTACTACCATGGATGTAAATTCATATCTGCAAACTTCAACTGGCTGTTAAAAGACCTTGATTCATTCCGGCGAAAAGCTGACAATTCAACCAGCGAGGAATACAGGAATGCAATGGTCTACACTGGCATGGGACTTGAGCCTTATGAAACAGTTATGTTTTCCTATGTTGCGGCTGCCTGTGCACTTGTAAGCATACTGATATTTGATTATTTCCTGTTCAGGATAACAAGCTTTGAAAGCTCAACATTGCATGCAGTTATCGTATTGAGCCTTTTGTTTCCCCTGGCCGTGATGCTTTACACTAGCGAGTATATCAAGCTTCATGCAAAATGGATGAAGGTAAGCTCTCTAGGAGATATGCCGGAGATAGTGAGCTATCTGGTAATGTCCATGAAACTTGTGCCGAATATGGAAGTAGCCATCAGATTTGCCGCTGAGAATTCCGGCAGACCACTTGCAAAAGACCTGAAGAAAATGATATGGAACCTGCATGTAAGGGAATATCGTGGAATTGATGATGCGATCCTTGAATTCTCAAATCTCTGGGGCAAGGACAGTGAATTCTTCAAAAGGGCATTACACCTCATTAAAAGTTCAACCAGCGAACCTGATGAAGCACAGAGAATAATCACGCTGAACAGGTCTCTTGACCTTGTGCTTGAAAGTACGAAGAACCTGATGGACAGCTTTGCATCCAAACTTAAAACGCCCACTTATGTGCTTTACTCAGTTTTCATCCTGATACCCCTTGCACTTGTGGCACTCATGCCTGCCATAACAGTTGTGGGTATAAAGTTTGGAATAGGTACACTTGTGATAGTGTACGACGTTGTCCTGCCACTCTTCACATTCGCCTATGCGGAATATATACTCATGCAGCGACCTGCTGCATTCATACCACAGAATATTCCTGACAGCCACCCGGGACTTGAAGGTATCAAAAAAAGAAAACGTGAATCATTGATACTTTCCTTGTCCATTGGTCTTTTGATATCCTCACTCGGATATATATTAATCCTCAAAGGAAATCCATGGAATATTGTTTCTACCAATACACTTGAAGGAATAATCCCGCCTACGCTCTTTGTGATATGGGGGATTGTATTTGCAGTGGCAATCTATCTGAACATCAGCTACGCCCCATACAAGAAAATAAGAGACGAAATACGCAAGATGGAGAATGAGTTCTCAGATGCACTCTTCATTCTTGGAAGAAGGATATCAGAAGGAAGATCTGCAGAAGAGGCGTTCATACACACTGCAAGCACCATGGAAGGATCAGATATTGCGCCAGCATTTGAAAGAATATCATTGAATCTGATGAATATGAGAACAGATGTTTACTCTGCAATATTTGATGAGAATTTCGGGGCTTTCAAAGACATATACTCAGAAAGGATAAAGACCACGATGAAACTGCTTGTGGAAAGCACTCATAAAAGCCATGAGATAGCAGGTGTTGCAATTGTAAAACTTGCAGACCACTTGAAGGAGCTTCAGAATGTGGAACTCAATATCAAACAATCATTATATGACATGACTTCTACCATGCGTTCAACTGCGGCAGTCTTCGCGCCACTTATAGCTGGTGTCACCATCGCACTTTCTGAAGTCATAGCAAAGATACTTCAGAATATATCTGACAGCATCAGGAGACTTCCTGAGAATTCACTACCCGGACCTGCACAAATATCACCCGATAATCTGAACCAGTCCATACCCTCTGATCTTTTCATGTTTGCGATAGGGATTTACATCATACTAATAACCGTTATATTGATACGATTTTCAGGAACAATAGAATATGGCGGAGATAAATCACAATTGCGATATGAGATTGGGCAGATACTTCCAGTGACAATAATTGTCTTTACAGTTTCAACCATATTCTCAAGGATCATTTTCAGGGGAATGATATGAATTCGGGGAAATAGCACGTAATGAAGGAAAATTTGAAAGATAATTATCATATATCAACTGCCGCAAGATTAAAGCTGCTTTAATGCTCTTTTTTATATAGGTGCTATTATGAAAAGATCAATCGGAGCAAAGACACTGGCATACCCTACTCCCGCATGGCTTGTAGGAACTTATGACATGTTCGGAAAAGCAAATGCTATGACTGCCGCCTGGGCAGGAATATGTTGCTCAGACCCCCCATGTATCAGCGTATCCTTAAGAAAGGCGACATACAGTTATGCCAATATCATGGAAAAGGAAGCTTTCACCATTAACATTCCGTCTGAGAACTATGTCAAAGAAACGGATTATTTTGGAATCGCAAGTGGCAGGGATGAGGACAAGTTTGAAAAAATGGGACTTACACCTGTTAAGAGTGATGTCGTGTATGCACCATACATAGAAGAATTCCCTGTTGTTCTTGAATGCAAGCTGGTACAGAGCTTTGAACTTGGGCTTCATACTCAATTCATAGGTGAGATCATGGATATCAAAGCAGATGAATCTGTACTGGACGAAAAAGGAAATCCTGTGATCGAAAAGATAAAACCTATCATCTATTCACCTGAAAGAAGTTATTACGGACTTGGTGAGTTACTGGGTAAGGCATTTTCCATTGGCATGGAAGGAATAAAAAAGTAAGTTGATGGCTAATCGGTTCTGGAACATGGAACTTATTCCATGTATACCAGAGCTTTATTAGGACATATATTCACGCATTTCATACAAAGATCGCATTTTCCATGGTCAACATTAACAAAACCGTTGATCCTGTAAAGTGCCCCATTAGGACAAATATTCTCACATTTACCGCATTTGCGGCAACCTATTGAGACAATAAAACCATCTCTTTCTTCCATCAGAACAGATAAACGTTTGAATCTTAGATAAGCCTTAACCCTTTGAAGTAAAATATCCTTAAATACAAGCAGGTTATAGAAAGCCCTGATGAGTAAGGTCACACAGGGAGAGGCAGGTTCTTTCCATTCTTTTCTTTCAGAAGGTTGTAAGCTCTGTAAACAGGGAGCAAAGATGGTTCTCTTCATTACAGGAATCTGCCCAAAGGATTGTTTCTACTGCCCCGTATCTGAAGAAAGACGTGCAGACGTGACCTACGTGAACGAAAGAAAGGTTATTTCAGACCAGGATGTTGTTGACGAAGCATTACAGATGGATGCCTTGGGAACAGGAATTACCGGCGGTGAACCGCTCCTGAGAAAAGAGAAAGTTATTCATTATATCAGGCTCCTGAAAGATAATTTCGGGCATCAACATCATATTCACATGTACACATCCATGGCACCGGAGTTCGATACATTAAAAGAATTAGCAGATGCGGGTCTGGATGAGATAAGGTTCCATCCACCTGTGAAAGCATGGAATGAACTTGAGAGGACGGACTATGCAAATTCTATCAAATATGCCAAGGAATTGGGAATGGAAACGGGCATTGAGATTCCATCTATTGCTGGTGTGCAAAAAGTAGGACATTTTGCAAACAATATAGAATGTTTCCTGAACCTCAACGAACTGGAATTTTCAGACACTAACTCCGATGCTATGATAAAGCTGGGATACTCTCTGATCGATGATGTATCAAATGCAGTAGAAGGTTCTGAAAAGTTTGCCCGTGAAGTGGCAAAGGATTGTGAAAGAATTCATTTCTGCTCATCAAGTTATAAGGATGCAGTACAGCTTCGCAAAAGGCTCATACGGATTGCAGGAAATACGGCAAGACCTTTTGATGATATCGGCGAGGAAGGTACTGTTTATTACGGGAATATTGAATGCGCGGAGAATGACTTGGAATCTGTTTTAGAAGAACTGGTGCAGATGGAAGTTCAGGCAGACATGATGGAAACAAAATCTAAAGGTGTTGATCTTGCCTGGTGGATACTTGAAGAAATTGCAGAATCTATTAAGAAACCAGGTAGAAAATTGTACATTATAGAAAGATATCCTTTTGAAGAGGGACTAATTGTTGAGAAAATACCCTTGTGAAAGGCCAAAATATATATGTGAGAATGATATAGATGGTACAATTTTCATATACAATACAGGTTTTAAAGCTATTGCAAATAAATAGTTTTATAAGATAAAATAACATATTGAAGAAAGAGGTGTTTGTACTGGAAACGATTGAAGAGCGAGTAAGAGAAAGGCTTATAAAATATCTTAGTCGCGATGATACAGGTATACGTAAAGTAGTTCTGAAATTGTTCCTTAATGGTGGTAAATTCACTACAGGAGACGTGTACGAGCATCTTCATGATACAGATTTTGATGTGAGTTACAGAGGTGTTTCCGCAATGGTTGGCCTCATGAACACAAGACTTGGAATTCTGAGCATTGATGTTACCGGTGACCACAATATTTACTTACTTAAAGAAGATTACAGAGATATTGTCAGGAATGTACTTGATAACTACTAATTCCATCTCTTTTTTGTTTGATCATTTTTTCAAGTAGAAATTAAATGTGTATGGAAATTATTCTTACCTAACTTACGGGAGTGTCAAATATACTAAAAAACATACCCGGAATAGTCTATAAAGGATATGAACGTCTTCTAACTCAAGAAGTGAAGAGTGAGAAAGTCCCCCGACATGTAGCCATTATTATGGATGGTAACCGCAGGTATGCACGCAAACTCGGGCAGATCACTTCTTATGGACATGCCAGAGGTGCAGATGTAACTGAAAATGTTATGGAATGGGCCTGTAGTCTGGGTATTGAATATCTTACAATCTATGCATTTTCTACTGAGAATTTTAACAGGAATAATGATGAGAAAGATAAGCTTTTTGACCTTATCAGAGTGAAGTTCGATGAAATAGTAGTTGACGAAAGAACGCATGAAAGAAAAATGCGGGTTCATGCCATCGGTGATATTGATAAATTGCCAGAACCTCTTAAAGAATCAATTAAGAACGTAGAACTTGTAACATCAGAATATGATAGTTTTGTCCTCAACGTTGCTATTGCATATGGTGGCAGACAGGAAATCATCCAGGCAGTTAAAGAGATAGCTAGCAAAGTTGAAGCAGGAGATATAGAACCTGATGATATAAATGAAGATATGATCTCCAGTCATCTTTATCCTTCCGGGAATTCTGCTTTGCCTGACGTAGATCTTATTATTCGTACAGGAGGAGATGAAAGAGTATCCAATTTCCTCCCATGGCAAGCCAATGGAAATGAGTGTGCTGCTTATTTCTGTGCTCCATTCTGGCCGGAGTTCCGTAAGATAGATTTTCTTCGTTCTATTCGCGTATATCAGGCCCGTATGAGAGAAAAAAACCAGCATACCACCATACGCGCAGCACATTTCCTAAAAGCTCTTGGAAAAGCGGAAATTCAGGAAGTAAGAAAAGCTAAAATTGAAAAGATATAATTTAAAAAGTAAAAGAGTGAACTTTCCCGGTTGTATCACTTATTCCAGTTTGCAGTTTTACCATCCGGCTTAATGTTCTTTTTTTCATTTTCTTCTATATTTTCTATTGCGTTCCTACGTTCGTCTGCTGTTGTATTATTGACACGCAGCTCTTCTATTTCCTCTTCGTCCTTTGTAAATTTCTTATCCATGTTTACTCTCCACGACTTAAATTAGACATAACGCCCTTTAAAGGTGAGATGCTAAATTACATATATTTTTTCCTGGAAAAAAGGACTGTTATAATTGAAGAGGATTCGAAGAGTTACAAAATTAGAATTTGGTGCGGGAGGTGAGATTCGAACTCACGAACTCCTACGAGACTAGGCCCTCAACCTAGCGCCTTTGGCCTGGCTGGGCAACCCCCGCACAAGATATGCAGTTGAATTGTTAGTTTACAGGAAATTTGCCATTGACTTTATTCTTCTTTTAAGAAGAATTTGGTGCGGGAGGTGAGATTCGAACTCACGAACTCCTACGAGACTAGGCCCTCAACCTAGCGCCTTTGGCCTGGCTGGGCAACCCCCGCATCAAGTTGGATTTCCTATACTCAAATATAAATTATTAGGAGAGTAAATCTCCTAAAACCGTGTCAGAGGGACTCTAAAATCTCCCCTAACCGGCTGGCTTTCTCCTTAATAGTTGTTCCTGCATTTATAATTAACTGTTGAACCGTGTATGAACCATCAGATTCCATTGTAAAAATGAAAGAATTTTCATCTTCAGATACAGTTATTGCATCAATCTCGCAGACAGATGCACAAAGTTTGCAGAGAATACATTTCAGGATATCGTCACCGGATATTTCTGCACCGTTCGGACCAATGTGAATAATGTTCTTAGGACATTCGTTCACACATGCACCACATTCGTCACAGTCATTGAACGTGACTATTGGCATATTCTTGTAGCCGCACGCCACACCAGCTTGCCATTTTGCGTGTTTGTAACCATAATTCATATGAGCAATGGCCTCAAGCACAACCTTCTGGCCTTCCTTCAGATCAATGATAGGAATGTTCTGGTCAGCTGCCTGCACCCTCTCATCAGATGATACGAGATCTCCTGAATATACCATTCTCGGACCCTCTGCACTGAGTGTAAGGGAAACCTTACATGCAGGACATTCGGTACCGCCACAGGTGCACTCTTCTAAAGGTACGAACTCCTCAATGTCTGTTGTCAAAGGGATAAGGCCAAGCCTTAACGCTAACTGCTCGTCAAAGAGGACTGACGTATTGTTATAGATGTTCACATCATCAATAGCAAGAGTTGGTACGTCAGAGAGCGCCGCCCTTCTGACACCATTGGCAAATGCCGCACTTGCATTGGATAATATGAACTTTGCAGACCTCTCAGACAGTTCAAGTATGTCTACTTCCATTGTCATGAGTTCATATCCATCTTATTTAGTATTATGTTCTTCTACCGCCTTTTGGACGTGTACCGTCGTGTGGCACAGGTGTTACATCCTGTATCCTTCCGATCTTGATACCTGCCCTGGCAAATGCCCTGATAGCAGCCTGTGCTCCTGGACCTGGACTTCTCTGCTTGTTTCCACCAGGTGCACGCACCTTGATATGGATTCCTTCAATGCCCTTGTCCTTAAGAGTATCTGCAAGCTGGCTTGCCATCTGCATAGCAGTATAAGGTGAACTTTCATCACGTGCGGCCTTTACAACCATTCCACCAGATGATTTAGCGATGGTTTCTGCACCTGTGATGTCAGTTATGGTAATAATAGTGTTGTTGAATGAGCATTTTATGTGTGCTACACCCCAGATTCCGTTTGCTGCCATAGTATTACTCCTCCTTTCCGGCTACTGCTGAAGCGATCTGTGCAGGTCTTTCTGCATGGGACTCACTTGTCAGTGGTGAGTTACCATAGTAATCGATCTGCATCTCTTCTTCTTTAGAGATAAGCATACCTGGAACGGTTGCCTTCTGCCCATTGACAGCAATGTGACCGTGTGTGATGAACTGCCTTGCCTGCTTTGGAGTTCTGGCAAGTCCAAGTCTGTATACCTGAGTCTGAAGCCTGCGTTCAAGGATTGATTCAGTCTGAAGTGCAAGGATGTCATCGATGTTTGCATCGGATGGAAGGACTGAGAACCTAATAAGCCTTGCAAGGATCTGATCGGATTCTGTCTTGAGGTGACCGGAAAGTTCGGTTTCTGCAGATTCTGCAAGAATCCTACGAGCATCAGCTCTGTACCTTCTAAGAATACTGACTGCTTTCCAGAGTTCCTTCTTGTTACGGAGACCGTACTTCTTAAGGAGTTCTACTTCATTGGCCATCCTGGCAGCTTGCCATGGGTGTTTTGGAGTATCGTAACTCTTTCTCTTTTTACCTGGATATCCCATAAGATCACCTTATTTACTTTTTCTTGCTTACGCCAATGGTAGAGCCACGCCTTCCTGTGGACTTTGTTCTCTGACCTCTGACCTTAAGACCTCTCTCGTGCCTGAGACCACGGTAAGCCCTGACCTTCTTGAGGTTGTTCAGGTCTTCCCTGAGAGTCATAATGATGTCTTGACCAAGAAGATGCTTGTCGTCTCCTGTTAATGGGTCTTCACATCTGTTAAGCATCCAGGTTGGGATGTTCTTTTCAAAATTAGCAATAGCATCATCGAGCTTTGCAACATCCTCATCGGAAAGGTAACCGATTGTTTCTTTTGGGTTAATACCCGTACTATCAACAATAATTCTTGATGTCCTAAGTCCAATACCGCGAATACCAGTCAGCGCGTACATAACAGGCTGACTACCTTGAAGGTCAGTATTCATGATACGGACTAAGTGTCTTATTTCTTCATCTGCCATTAGTTCTTCCTCCTTAGGGACGCATGCGTCCTGTAGCCCCGAAACATAAGTTTCGACACACTCCGACATTACGGAGCAGGCAATTCTAAAGATTAATAGAATAACTTGCCTGTCTATACCATTGTTCTTATTTAACAGTATTCATGTCACAGAAAATAGTGAAACAGGTGAGCACTCAGTACTAGTTAATTACATAAATACTTTCCCGTGAAGTAAAATTACAAATAAATCTACTATACATGGGGCACTACAAACTGAAAAATCATCAAGATATAACAATGTACAAAAATGGTATAAGGACTGTATAGCAGCAACAGTACTGAATAAAAATACAGACCATGATTACGTATAAATACATAAAATTAGTAATTATAATATGGGAAACTTTCCCGAAAAACGGGAAAATCCGTACAATGTACGGAGGGGGTAAACAATGAAGAAAATACTAATTGTATTTGCAATGTGTGCACTGTTAGTAGGTGTTGCATCTGCTGAGCCCTATGATGCAAATATATGGAATGCGGCAGGAACGGCAGCAGCGCCGAATCCAATAGTCATTCATCCAGGAGAAACGCTCACATTTAGCTACCATGGAGTTAATTTTGCAGCTGACAATCAAGTACTTCCATACTATTCAGAGGTAGTGGCTGTAAGTGGAGGAGCTGTAGATACGGATATGACAGTGACCATTAGTAAAGCAAATTTTGAACCAGGAACTGCTGACCCATATACTGATGTAGGTGTAATTCAAATCACACTTGATGCAAATGCACCAGCAACTGGACAGTGGAGAGTTACCGTTGGAGCAGGAGAAGATGCAGTAACTAAAGATGTTGGTTCAGCAGCAAGAAATTTCCTAATTCCAGAGTTCCCAACAATTGCACTTCCTGTAGCTGCAATACTTGGACTGGCTTTCTTTATCCAGCGCCGTAAGCAAGAGTAAGCATCTGCTTGCTCATCATTACTTTTTTTACTGAATAGCAATCTATTGATTTGAAAAAGTAGAATGCATTTACACTTCGTATATCATCGTTTTGATAATACTTTGCCCAGGTCAAGTTCAAGTCCCTTCAACAATTCCTTTGCCACATGATCAGCAATCTTTTTGTTCAAGTTTTCTGAAGGATGTACCTGATCCAGAGTTTTGTTGCAGACTGGACAATCTATGCACTCAGCAAGTGCCATGCTATCATCCAATACATTAGAGATTGGAACACTTATTTCACTCTCGCATTCAGGACATGTAACAATAGTGGTGCCATCATCATTGACATCCATGTTTTCTTTTATGTAGAATACATTAACATCAGACATAATTATACCCTTATTTAAGTCTCAACATTATAGAATCCAAGATACTATAGATTATATAGATTAATAACTGGTGAACAACTCAACTGCAAATGATATCGTAATTTAGAAAAAGTGTGGCGCCGAGAGGGGGATTCGAACTCCCGAGGGGCGGATGCCCCACAAGCTTTCCAGGCTTGCGCCCTACCGCTAGACTATCTCGGCACACGAGTTTCATTATGTTTTTGCAGGCTTGCTGTGCCAGCCTTGCGCATAAGTGCCAGCATCCATTAT
Source organism: Methanolobus vulcani (assembly GCF_900100715.1). Classification (GTDB taxonomy): domain Archaea; phylum Halobacteriota; class Methanosarcinia; order Methanosarcinales; family Methanosarcinaceae; genus Methanolobus; species Methanolobus vulcani. The sequence goes on from NZ_FNCA01000003.1 coordinate 24,377, forward strand.
TACTCTTTCGGTCGTAGCTATGATTCCATGCTCATTTTGAAGAATTTCCTCAGAACCCATTAGAGATTTACACAAAGCAACAGCCTCTCCTTTTAAACTAAAGAGGCAAACATCATTGCCTTTTTCAATATTGCTGTCTAAACTTAGAATTCCTGGCGCCGCAATTGCCGCACCACAACATATAGCCTCAATAGCACTGTCACGAATGATGATACGAGGAAGATGAGATAGACCTTCTTCCATTGGCCTGACAACCTTGCGCAGGAATGACTCATTACCATCCTCCTGCCAGAAAACATATGCATCCTTCAGTTCCTGAAGCGTTACTAGAGTATCTTCTCTGAAAGGACCGGTCTTTGTCCTGCGCAGTTCCTGCATGTGAGCTCCACAACCCAATGCAACACCTATATCATGACAAAGTTTGCGCATATATGTTCCTGCCTCACAGCCAACACGCATTAGAACTGATTTTTCTTTTACATCAAGAACTTCCAGATAATATATTTTTCTTACACGGACCGCCCGCTTTACTGCCGAAATAACAGGAGGCATCTGAAAAATAGATCCGGTGAACTGAGCACATACCTTGCGTACTTTTTTCTCAGGGACAGACTCATGCAATGTCATCAGACAGATATATTCTTTCCCTGAAAGACGCAGAGCTGCAACTGTTTTAGTTGCTTTGCCAAGCATGATAGGAAGCACACCTGTCACAATAGGATCGAGTGAACCTGAGTGACCGGCCTTGTTTAACTCCAGGATGTCCTTGACCCATGCGGTAACCTCGTGGCTTGTAGGACCTACTGGTTTATCAAGATTTACAACGCCCATCTCAATGTATTTTCTCATAGGGCGATCATATGGGGAACAACCGTAAAGAGAACTGGTTGTAGCCTCCGCTTTGTGAAGTAATTCACGTTTTTGTTCAGAAGGAAGAATACACTTATTCATAAAAATCGCCGGATATCCGATCAAACATCTGAATAATTATCAATTGCAACGGAAATAATACTTGTTATCTGGAACTGATCCCATTTCTGAGAGTCGATCACAAGATCGTAAACTGAAAGGTCGTTGATATCTATATCATATATAGACTTATACCTTATAGCTTCGGATGCTTCACGTTCAATTGTTTCAGCTAGCTTACCATCAAAAGAACTGCCTTCTCTGCTGACAATCCTTTCTACACGGATATCCACGGGAGCCTTTATCCAGACTTTTAATGCTTTTTCAGCCATATGCCCTGCAAGGCGCCCTTCAAGAATGATATTGTCTCGAGTAGAAGCAATATCTTTCTGACGCTCATCTATTTTCAGATCGATACTGTCATCGGATTCAGCAAGAGTACCAAATTCTGCTAAGGTCATTCCGTATTCTTTTGCAAGAGAACGGAAAACCTCACCTGCTGAGATCATTTCAAGTCCATATTTCTCAGAAAGTAAACGGGATACAGTGGTAGTACCACTTCCCGGAAGGCCGCTGATAGTCAGTAACACTTCAGACTCCACCAACATCCAGAGCCTTTCTTATCAATTGACTTACACCCAAAGAGACAATGAAATACCAGAAGATCCAATGCTGGAAAGGACCGATTGCAGGAGTGGTCAGTGCCTGCTCTCCCCAGAAAGGAAAAACAAGTGTAGCAAACTCAAGACTTTTTATATAGTGGTAAGCCCACATAAACAGTGGAAGAGAAATCACACTGATGTATGCCATGGGTTTGAACTGCTGCTTGGACATTTGCATTTGATCTTCCATCATCTCTTTACGCTCGTCTTCCATCTTCTTCATGAGAGCTGTATTGTTGGAAAGCTGTGCTTCCCTGAACTCTTTCTGAAATACCTTCATCTTTTCCTGGGTGTTGCGCATGAGATCCCAGTCAATTGTATATTTTTGGATGAGAGACGCATAAAGAGCTGTTATGGATGCCATAATGAACAGAACAATGTGAAGGTTATCAGTTCCCAAGACACCCACTACAGGATCCATGATAACACTCATTGCTGTTCCAAGGGAGTCCCTGAAATCCTGACCAAGTATCATTATTCCCAGCATAAGGGAAAGTCCAAAAGCTAGAAGAAACTGGTCCAGCTTTTTCTTGAATTGTTCTGTAACCAAGGGATAGCCTCTCTTAATTTTTTATTTGAATTGGTCCATTACCTTGCAAATATCTGCAAATACAGCATCTACTGCACCTGTACCATCTATGTTGACAAGAATACCTGCATCATCATAATAGTTGATGAGAGGTTTTGTCTTTTCATTATAGACAGAAAGTCTCTGGCGTATGACCTCTTCTTTGTCATCATCTCTCTGATAGAGTTCAGCACCACATGCATTACAAACTCCTTCCTTTTCAGGAGGATTGAACACAACATGATAGCTTTCACCACATGTGCAACTGCGTCGTCCACTGAGTCTTTTTACAAGCTCATCATCGCTTACCTCAATGTTAATTACAGCATCAAGAGGTTTGTTGATGTCAGAGAGAATCCCAGTGAGTGCATCTGCCTGAGGGATAGTCCTTGGATACCCATCAAGAAGATAACCTGTCTCACAGTCAGGCTCTGTAAGCCTGTTTCTAATAAGTCCGATAAGGACCTCGTCAGGGACAAGTTCACCCTTGTCCATATACTGTTTTGCTTTTAATCCCAATTCTGTTCCATCACGGACATTTGCTCTTAAAATGTCACCTGTGGATATATGAGGGATATTGTAATATTTTGATAATTCCTTTGCCTGGGTGCCTTTGCCAGCACCCGGTGGGCCAAATAATGCAATATTCATAATCAACACCTTTATTCTTGTCCGAAGAAGGATCTTATCATCGGATGCATTTCCATCATCTGTTCAGATGCTATATCCTCATACAGACGATATACGATACTCACCGCAAGCAAAAGTCCTGTACCACTTGTACTTCCCAAGGTACCAAGTAAACTTGCAATAAGTGTCAACAAACCTATGAAAGCACCACCGATAACAGTTACTTTTGGAATATATCTAATCATAACTTTCTCAATACTTCCAATGTTTCTTCTGAAACCCGGAATCTGCATACCGGAATTAAATATCTTCTGAGCTGTTGGTTTTGCACCCATGCCAGTGGTTTCGATCCAGAACAGTGCGAATATAATACCTCCGACTATAAGGAAAGTCGCATCAACAAATACGTGCAAAACGATCTGCCAGATTGCAGGCACTGGAGCACCATAACTTGTGAATGTCTCTCTTACCAGGGAAGGAATCCAATCATATGGACTGTGGATCGGTGCCAGATAGTACATAAGACCATTAATAGGCTTAGAACCACTAAACTCACCAAGGAAAGTAATTCCTTTACTGCTAAGCAGAAGACCTATCATCTGGATATTTGCCTGCAATGCCCTTACAAGGATCATTGGCAAGACTGAAGCATAAATAAGTTTGACAGGGAATTTACCCCTGGCACCCCTTACAGCACTGTGTGCCAGAGGGATCTCAATACGGGTACTTTCGACATAGACTACAAACAGGAAGATCATCACTGTACTTATCAATGCGAGAATTCCACCTCTTACCAACATAAAGGTAATACCATCACCTGAAAAGAGGTAGTCTGCTCCCACGTTCTGCACAATATAGATCCACTTAGGGAAGAGACCTGTTGGTAGACCACTGGAATCTGTGGCCCAATTAAACAGACCGGTTACTATTTGCTGGGAAACACCAGCCACGATGAAGAGACCGACACCTGAACCGATACCCCATTTTGATACAACTTCATCCATGAAGAGTACAAGGAGACCACCGATACAGATCTGTATGAATATGATAAAAGTGATTGCTCCAATACTTATTCCCAGAGTAGATGCAAGTGCTTGATCTGGCTGTATGTAACCTCCGGCTATCTGCGGCAGAGCCTCAAGTATTATCATTACAAAGACCATAAACTTCTGTGCACCCTGGAAGAATGCCTGGTCAGATGGATCGGACATGTCAAGCTTAATGACATCTGCACCAACCAAAAGTTGAAGGACGATGGATGCGGTAACAATAGGACCTATACCCAGAAGCATCAAAGAACCCGAAGCTCCGGCAAAAAACGCTCTATAGGATTCGAAAAGGTCAATCGAATCCGATGACAATCCAAACAGCGGTACATTTGCAAGTGCAAAATAGAGCACAAGAATTCCAAGCGTCCACATTAACTTATTTTTGAAATGGACATGCCCCTCTGGACTTGCAACCGCAGGCAATTTATTAAAAATTGGTTCCAAACTATCCTTAAGACTCATTAATTCCACCCTTGAATGGAAAAATCCATGCAAATTTAGGTAAAGTACACCTTAATGGATTTACACATTAATAAATATGCACCCTTTAATTTGCAATATTATAAAATAAAATAGGTAATGCCAGATGGCATTACTCTTCTATCTCAGCTTCTATCTCAGTGCAAGATCCACCTGCACCTTCTATCTTTTCTTTAGCACTGGCAGAGAATTCAGCTGCTGTGATTGCAAGCTTCTTTGAAACCTTGCCTGAACCAAGTACCTTGTCGATATCAAGAACTGCAAGGTCGATGACATAAGTGCCATCCTGAAGTTCTGCAAAACCATCTTCAACAAGCTGATCAGCAAGCTCATCAAGTTCACCGACGTTTACAATTGAAGCATCCTTCAATACCTTCAACGGACGTGTGAAACCTCTCTGGTGTCCACGGCAGTATCCGAGCAGTACTGCACGGGAGAAATGATGTTTATTCTCACCACTTCTGCCTCTACCACCACGGTTACCTGCACCACGTCTGTTCTTGGTTGTTCCACCACCACATGTGCGTGAACCTCTGAACTTCTTTGTGTTGGTTTTCTTAGATGTCATGGAATTACCTCATTTTCTTCAGTAATTTATTGATATCTTCGCCGTGGTTACCAAGTACACCGCCCTGCTGGACTGTTCTCTTGATACCTGCGTGACCTTTCCTTGGAGGATGGAGCCTGAATACAGGTTTCAGCTTTGGAACATCCTTAAGAGTTGCATTTCCATCACAGACTGCCTGTGCAAATGACTTGATTGAGTCAAAGTCAGAGTTTTCTGCCACGTACTCATCGGTAAGTCTTACGTCACCTTCAAGTCTTCCACGGTTTGCAAGCACCTCTGCGAGTGCATCTGCATTAATTACACCAAATGCAACGTAGTCCTTTACCTTCTGGATCATTCCTGAGTTGTGAGGATTGTCAGCAAGGAGAACACAGTGGTTTACTTTGTGCAGACGGAGCATCTTAAGAGTATCCTTAATATTACCCCTGACATTTACGTCACCACGTACCCTGATCAAAGCGTACATTTTAAGCCTCCTTCTTGCCACGGTTTGCAGGCATTCTTACAACACATGTGTTTTCCAGCGCGTTAAATGTAGCCTTTGCGAAGTTCAGGGTTGTCCTTGTAGTACCTTCGGTTCTTGTCCAGACATCTTTAATGCCTGCCTTCTCAAGAACTTTCCTTGCAGTATCTCCTGCAGCAAGACCAAGTCCACGTGGTGCTGGTTTAAGCTCTACCAGGACACTGCCGGCCTTTCCACGTACCTGTGAAGGAACTGTGTGCTCAAGACCGCATGCACATTCCCATGAACCGCATCCACGCTTTACCTTGATAATGTTGATCTTTGCATTGCTGATAGCCTTCCTGATAGCAGGTCCGACCTGAACATCCTTTGCCTGTCCAAGACCGACAAAGCCGTTTCCGTTACCAACAATAACTGTTGCTCTGAACTTTACACGACGTCCGGAGTCAGTCATTCTCTGGACCATGTTGATATCCAGAACCTCATCCTCAAGATCAGGTAAAAGGATATCGATAATCTGGGATTCCCTTATAGGGAGACCTGAATCGATTACCTCGTCCATGGAAGTGATCTGCCCTTCTTGAACGAGTTTTCCAAGTCTGGTTTGTGGAACCCATTCGTCTTCATATTCATATGCCATGTAATCACCTAATTGAACTCTGCAGAGATCTTTTCCTTAACTGCATCAAACAGCTCAGGCAGATTTGAGTCTTCCATGTACTCTGCTACGTGTTCTCCTCTTACTCTCTCATCTGAAGGAAGAACAGATGAGTCATGAGGAATCTCGAATCCTGCATCTACGATGCCTTTTAAGGTTGCATACACACGTGATCCAGAGGATGATGCCTGGAGTCCTATGTCAAGAACGCCGTAATCATATCCCTTGCTCAGTGCTCTGTAACCGAATAACAGTCCTGTAAGATACGCTGCTGTTGTGTTTCCTGTTGGAGCATCATATCCATACTTCTTAAGTTCTGTTGAAATTGCAGCTGAAAGAGTTACATCTCCTTCAGGTTTTGGAGCTACAAGCTGGACCTGCATGTGCCTTGAACTTTTGCGTACTACCACACGGTCCTCCTTTGAAAGGAGTAACCTGAGTCTCTGGTGGTAATCAGTACGCCCTTCTCTTCGTCGCCTGAATGCGACTTTATATTTGGGTCCTGTTGCCATGATTATTCCTCGTGCTTAATGAGCTTCTCTGACTCAAGGTGTGCTTTAAGGTGAGCTACACTGCGGTATTCTCCACCCTTTGCCTTGCGGTAAACCTTACAATAGGTTGACCTGTCAAGTGAGCCATCTTCACGCATCTGTTTAAGTTCCTTTCTCAGAGCACGGATCTTCTTCATCCACTGCTCCTTGCGAGGATTACGTGCGCCCTTCTTACCTTTTCTCTTACCATGTCCTTTACGGTGACCGTACTTGCGCTTTGCATCTCTTTCTCTTGCACGTCCACGGCTTACACCTTTTGCCTGGATTACCTTGATGCTACCTGCTTCAATGAGGTCACGGACATCAGCTCTTGTGATAGCTACCGCAATATCTTCAGCTGCTTCAGGGTCAAGCCAAACTCTGTTGACACCACAGCCCATAACCGCTGCAGCAATCCTCTTCTGGTTTGTCAGATCGGTCATCTTATTCACCTCTTGTTGGGTTAAGGACCTTTATGGAAAGTTCTGCGGCTTTAGCCTCGATGAGTGCCTTCTTTCTTCCGCCGACCTTTGCAGCGATTCTGATAGCCTCTGCCTCTGCGTTGACATTGTCAAGCTGTGAAACAGTACAAACGAGAACTTCTGCATATCCGGATGGGTGTAATCCCTTTACAGCAGCCGGGCTTCCGTAGCCTACCTGTGCCACAGCACCCTTTGCCTTGATGCCTCTGCGCTGTTTGCCCTGGATACCTCTTGGACGCCTCCAGTTATCATCCAGACGCTTGTACTTGTGACTGTCTGTCCTCTTGAACTGAGGTTTCTTGTGCTTCTGGATTTTTCTTACCTTAAAAAGGCGTTTTACTTTATCATCCATTCAAATCACCTACACTATCTTCTCTACAGTATATATTCCGTCCTGGAATACACGAGGGTCGAATCTCTTGATCCTTGTTGTCTGCTCGATGTTGGCAGCTGTCTGCCCTACATCTTCCTTGTTGTTACCTGTAACAACTACCTCGTCACCTGAAGCCTTTACTTTGGTCTCTCCGAGGATCTTGGCAGACCTTGGTTTTTTCTCTCCAAGGAAATTACCGATCATCAATCTGTCCCCTTCAACCTTAATCTGCATAGGGAAGTGAGAGTAAACGACCTTCATACGATATTCGAATCCCTCGGTGACACCCTTTACCATGTTAGTGATATGAGATGCGAAGGTACCAACCATTGCTTTCTGAGTCTTCTTCATGACTGTTGAGTCCACAATGACCTCTGAACCTACAACCTCTACCTTAACATCAGGGTACCAGAAGTTCCTTTCAATCTTGCCTTTTGGGCCTGTGACTGACAGGAGCCTGCCCTGCATTGTAACGGTCACACCTTCTGGGATTGTGATTGTTTTCTTTATTTCTTTTGCCATGTGACATCACATCCATCAGTACACATATGCAAGTAACTGTCCACCAACATTATTCTCACGGGCCTCGTACTGTGATATTACACCGTTAGATGTTGTAAGTATCAGTGTCCCGAAGTTCTTTGCAGGAAGGAACTGTTTTTCCCATCTCTCAAAGTCTGCAGCACCTACTGAATAACGTGGTTTGATAGCACCACACTTGTTGATCCTACCAATGAGTTCTACCTTGTAAATACCCGCCTTACCGTCTTCGATAAATTCGAATTCACCAACATAGCCACGGTCCTGCATTACTTTCAGTACAGTGCCTATGAGTTTTGATGCGGGTTTAATGATACAGGAATCCTTACCAATTGCCTCTGCGTTCTTGATTGTAGACAAAGCATCAGCGAGTGGATCTAATAATACCATTTCTTTCACCTCACGTATACTTTTCAAATCCCATATCGTGGGCAACTTCACGGAAGCAGTGTCTGCAAAGGTAAATACCGTATTTCCTTACAAGACCCTGTTTTCTTCCACATCTCTTGCATTCGCTTGCTCCTCTTCCAAAGCTCTTTGTGGTTTGTACCATTTATATTACCTCCACGGAATATGTGTCTTTGAAGAAAGCAATTGTATCCTCTTTTGTAATTCTGTGAGATGATGGGATCTTCCTCTTGACTATCCTTCTTTTACTGATCCTGTAACCTGGACGGTTTACAACAACATTGATATCCATTCCAAAGATACCGATGTTCGGATCGTATTTCATGCCTGGGAAGTCTGTATGTTCTTCAATACCGAAAGCAACGTTTCCGTACTTGTCGAACTGGGATGATCTGAGCTTGCTCTCTACAATATCAAGTGCTGTCTTAAGGAACTCTTCTGCCTGGTCAGATCTGAGTGTGACCTTGCATCCAATTGGTTCATTCTTCTTGATACCAAATGCTGGAAGAGTTCTCTTTGAATAAGTCCTTACAACGGTCTGACCGGTAATCTCACCAAGAATTCCCTCAGCATCTACAAGGTGCTGACCACTTTCGCCGACACCCATGTGAACAACGACCTTTTCAACTACAGGTGTTCTCATTGGATTACTCAACTGCCTCACCACCTAGTTTGATCTCAGGTTCCTTCTCGCCGATCACAACTACAAAGTCCTCGATTGTCTCGAACTCATAGTCGCCGGAGATTGAAACTGTGTTATGCCTGGAACTTTTTACTGTGTTGATCTCCTTGATGGTTCCTATCTCGCCAGTGTGTCTTCCACCTACGATCATAGCAAGGTTACCTACCTCATACTTGATATGCTTGACAATTGACTTGTCAGGCAGTGAGAGGATAAGTGAATCCTTTGTCTTGTAGTCGTTAGAACCTACAAGGTTTGTACCGTCATTAAGATTAAGCTGTACAGCTCCGCCTTTTAATACAGTCTTACCGCTGATCCTGCAAAGCTTGTTTGCATTTACATCTTCAAGCCTGTGAACCTCAAGTCTTCCCTTGCGGTCCAGAAGCATACGGTATGCTACATTTTCAAGAGGGATTGTAATTACATCCAAAAGACCTACAGGGAACCTGAGATCCTTTCTGATGACACCATCAACAAGCACATTACCTTCGGAAAGAACGCGCTTTGCTTCTGCACGAGTGTCTACTACACCCAGCATGTCTCTGAGAACTACACCCAGAGGAATGCTCTGCTGCTTGTTATGTGGACCTGGCCTTGTTGATGTGATCCATTTGTTGGATTTCTTTGATATCTGCCAGCTGTTAGGGACAGATATTCTTTTCTGATGTTTGCCCACAAAATCACCTGTTATTGATTACTTCTTCTCTGCGTTTGTCTTTCATATCGAGGGTTGTGATCATCACATTTGAAGGGTAGACCGGTCTTGCAACCTCAGTTCCATCTGCTTTGGAAACTGTAACACCTTCAACAACGATGGTTCCGTGCTTAAGGGAAATTGCCTCTACCTTACCGGTTGTCCCTGCATGGTCGCCACGCATAAGTTTTACTGTGTCGCCAACGATAACATTGGCACTACGGCGCCCATATTTATCACGGAGATCCTTAGAAAGAGGAGCACCCATATACTTCTGTTTGATGTGCAGAGGAGCGGTAAACCTTGCTTTTCTCTGTTTTCTTGGCTGATTTGATACCATTATTCACACCTCACATTACCATAGATGCAGTTGTACCGATCTTTGGATACCTTTCTGCAGCCTCTCTGGCAACAGGACCCTTAAAATCGGTTCCCTTTGGAATTCCATCCTTGTCAACAATGACTACTGCATTGTCTTCAAAGGAAACCCTCAGACCATCTGGACGGCGAAGCTCCTGCTTCTGACGTACAATCACTGCGAGGAGAATCTGTTTACGCATCTCCGGAGTTCCTTTCTTCACGGAAACTACGCACATATCGCCTACACCAGCCCTTGGGTGTCTGTTCTTAACACCTCTGTAGCCCTTTACAGAGATAATCTCAACTACACGTGCACCTGTGTTGTCCACACAGTCTATCTTAGCACCTGCGTTGAGTGCACGTGGAACGGTGGATCTTATACCCCTCATTCCTGTGCCTCCTCCTTATTAATGACTACATATGATTTTGTCTTACTAAGAGGTCTGCATTCTGCCACGGTTACAACATCTCCAACCTTTGCATCAATGCATGGAGGGTTGTGTGCGTGGATCTTGGATTGCCTCTTCTCGTATCTCTGATACTTTCTGATCAGCATTTCATGTTTACGCTGGATGACCACTGTCTTGTCCATTTTGTCGCTGACAACGGTCCCTACAAGAACCTGTCCGCGAACAGGGAGTTCTCCGTGGAAAGGACAATTGACATCATCGCACTCCTTTTCAGGAGCAGGGACATCCAATCCAATATCTTTAACCATGATTATTACCTCATGTGTACTTTTCTTATGTTCTTTGTTCTGTTCTCAGGTTGTGAGAGCAGAAGGTTTCCATTTACTTTGACATACCTCTCAGCATGTTTACCGGACAGATGGGCAGGTATCTGAAACACAAAGGTTGTACCGTTTTTTTGAACCATTTTCTCAGTTCTTTCCTTTGTTTGAATTATCAGCATATTCCTTGTTTCGTCGACCACTTTTCCACTTATGGCTTTTAGCGCAGAGTTTGAAGACACTGCAACTTCCACCTGTAATCCGATCAGTTCATGGAATACCAGATTTGAAGGAGTAATCTCCAAGTCAGATCTCCTTCATTTCCCTCTGGACGGTCTTTATCCTTGCAACGGTTTTCCTGAGTTCCCCAATCCTTCCGGGGTTGTCAGGAGCACCACCTGCAGATGAAAGAGCACGCTCGCGAATAAGCTCATCTCTCATCTTTTCAAGTTCGTCCATTCTTTCTTCCGGGGACATATCCCTGATCTCGTTCATGTGAAGAATTGCCATTAATTATCCCTCCTTATGAACACGTGCGACAGGGTGCCAGTAGTCATAGCCTTCATGCTTGTGCTGCCATACACCGTCAACCAGCCTACGCTGTTCATCTCCGAGATCCTCTACCGGAATTGAATCATCAGATTCAGATGCCTCTTCTGCACAGGATTCTTCCTCAACTTCCTCAGCTGAAGCTTCTTCTGTGACTCCTGCTTCTGCAGCCTCTTCGGCAACTTCCACTGCTTCCTCTTCGTCTGCAACCTCACCTTCTGATTCCTTGCCAACAAGTTCTGTAACATCAGCCTTTACAGCTTCTGGTGCAGCTGTTTCTATGACCTCGTCCACAACATCGGTTCTGATATCAAAAGCATCAGGAAGTACAACTCCTGGAGAAATGATCCTTACTTTACATCCAAGGGTTCCCAGCTTCTTGACAGCTACTGCGAATCCCTCATCAACCATATCTTCAGCAGGTTTTCCAGCGTGCTTGATGTATCCGTCAACGAGTTTTTCAACCCTTGACCTTGCACCTGTCAATTTACCTGAAATAACGATCTCACAGCCCAGTGCACCGGAGTTCATAATAGCCCTAAGGGTATTATGACCAGCTTTTCTGAAATACCAGCCTCTTTCAATGGAAGAAGCAAGGCGGCTTGCCATCATCTGAGCATTAAGTTCCGGCTTTCTGACTTCCTGTGCATCAATTTGTGGATTGTCAATGTCGTACATCCTATCAATATCACGTGTCAGCTTACGGATAACCTTACCAGCTTTACCAATGACCATGCCTGGCTTCTCAGCATATACAGTGATCTGGGTTCCCATAGGAGTACGGTTGATCTCCATTCCACCGTAACCTGCTTTGCTGAGCTGTTTTGCGAAATATTCGTTCATTGAAGCTTTTACGTATCCTTCCTGAACGAATTTCTTTTCTATTGCCATTAGCGCACCTCATTCAAAATAATCTCAACGTTTACAGTCTCTGTGTTACTTGGACTGCCGCGTCCGCGTGCTCTTGGTCTCATACCATGGATCACACGTCCGCGTTTTGCAGCAGTATGTACAATGTACATGTGCTCAGGGTCAAGTCCCTTGTATTCGGCATTGCTTCTGGCATTTTCCAGTATTTTAAGGAATGCTTCAGCAACCTTTACAGGATACCTGCCAGTTGCCATTGGACCTTTTCTGTGACCTGAACCATCACAGTGCCTCTTGAAAGGTACTGCCTGTTTCATAATCACTACATCTTCAAGGTACTTCTGGGCAACACTTGTACGCATGCCTTTGATCGCTTTACAGAGTTCACGTGACTTTTTCGGAGAGATGTGAAGCTCAGCACCCATTGCCTTTGAGCTTGACGCAGGGTCTATTTCAATTGAATATCCAATTCTTGCCATCTATCTCACCTTACTTAAGTGGCACGAACTTGCTTGAACGGGTTGCTCCTACACCAGCGCTACCGTGGGAAACCTTTGGTCTGGTTGGTGCAAATTCTCCGAACCTGTGTCCGATCATTTCCGGCTGTATCTCAAATGCCACAAATGACTTACCGTTGTATACTTCTACGTTCTTGCCGACCATATCAGGGAAGATAATGATATCCCTGTAATGAGTCTTCAAGTTGTCTTTACCATCTTTGAGCTTCTGGACAACATCCTTCCTACCTTCTGTGTAGCCCCTCTTAAGAGTACGGCGTTCACGTGCAGGAAGCATACTGATAAACTCATCCATATCCAGAGCCTGGAGTTCTGCTACCGTCTTTCCACGGTAGGTATATTCACCTTTTCGTTTTGGTAATCTTGATGATGATTTCTTTGCCATGTATTAGCCTCCGGTTAACGCTTTCCGGTCCTGCGTGCTGCTATCTGACCTACCTTACGTCCAGGAGGTGCATTCCTTCCAACTGTTGTTGGCTTACCAGGATGCTTGCGGTTACCTCCACCGAACGGGTGGTCAATGGCGTTCATAGCAATACCTGATACACGAGGATACTTTGCAGCTCTTGTCTTCATCTTGTGGTACTTCTTACCTGCCTTGAGGAAAGGTCTATCTACCCTTCCACCACCAGCAACAATACCGATTGTTGCACGGCATTTAGGATTTAACCACTTCATTTCACCTGATGGCATCTGGACAACTGTCTTACCACGGTCGTGGGAAACAACAGTTGCATAGGTACCTGATGCACGTGCGAAGTGTCCGCCATCATTTGGCTTGGACTCAATGTTACAGACTGGAATACCTTCCGGGATCTCTGCAAGAGGCAGGATGTTACCGGGTTTGATCTCAGCTGAAATTCCGCAGGCGATCTTCTCACCAACTGCTATACCTTCAGGAGCAAGGATAAGGCGCTCTTCACCATTCTCAAAAGATACTTTGACGATTGGTGCTGAACGAGCCGTATCGTGTGTAATCTCGATAACTGTACCGTACAATGTGCCTTCTTCATCGACACGTGGGTGTTTAAGTGCAGCTTTGTACTTGTGTGATGGAGCCCTGTATGTTGGAGATCCGCGACCTCTGTTCTGTGATATGATTCTCTTTGTCATTTACGTCCACCTCACATCAGGCCAATTCTGGTTGCGATCTCGTGAGCTGCATCGATTCCTTCGAAAGTTACCACAGCTTTCTTAAGACCTTTCATTGTGCTCATTGTGCAGACAGATGATACAGGGAACCCATACATCTTCATTACATCGGCCTTGATCTGCTTTTTGTTTGCGCGGGAATCAACAATAAACTGAAGTTTGTTGTCTTCCAGCAGCATCATTGCTTTTTCAGTAATAAACGGATATTTGATGACGCTCATTCGAACATCCCTCCAAGTGAAGAGATTGCAGATTCTGTCCAGACTGTCAGCCTACCTGCATGTGTACCTGGTGCGAGAACTTCAGCGCTCAGTGAATCGACTGAAACTACATCCACGCCTGCAAGGTTCTTTGCAGATTTCATGATAGGACTGTCGCATGTTGCAACTATAAGAAGACTCTTCTTGTTCTTGAATCTCCTTCCTCTGAGCTTACCCTTTCCTGCACGAATGTTCCTTCCGTCCTTTGCACGGAGTACATCATCGTAAAGACCTGCATTCTGAAGGAAGCTTACTACATCCCTGGTCTTTTCAACGTTCTCAAATTCATTTGCAGCGACAAGAGGAAGCTGAGCTTCGAACCTGTGGCCACGTGCCTTTACAAGATCTGCATCGCATGTTGCAGCAATTGCCGAGCGGATGGCCATACGTCTTTCCTTCTTGTTGACCTTTTCAGTTCTGTCTGCTTCAGGCTTTGGTGGGTGTGCCCTCCTACCGCCTACTGCTTGAGGAATTCTTGCTGCACGACTGCCATTTGCAATCCTTGGGAGCTGTGCTACGCCTCTTCCTGAACCCCAGGAGCGTGCAGACGTATCCATACCGGAGTACATCCTCGGACCATATGGCTGGTACCTGTTACCCTGAGCTGCGAGAACTGCTCTTTTAATAAGGTCTGGTCTGTATACTTCATCGAACACAGCAGGAAGTTCAACTTCACCCTTTGTGTTTCCTGATAAATCTATAATATTTGCTGTAACCATTCAGTTCACCCCTGCTTGGACTGTGTGCTTACGTGAACGATCTCCGGTTCACCCATAGCAGGTACCTTGGACCTCATCGGATCTCTAAGCCTTACAAGCCTCTTTGAAGGACCTGGAATGCTGCCTTTGATGAGGATGTATTCACCGCGTACAAGACCGTAGTTAAGGAAACCGCCGGCTGGAGTGATCTCATCTCCATTTTCGCCTACCTTAAGGATACGCTTGTTGTATTCGGTTCTCTGGTGGTAACCCATCTGACCCATTTGTGGAACTGTCCATCTGACAATGGAAGGATGGAACGGACCGAGAGTACCTATCTGTCTGAGGCTTCCCTGACGTGAGTGCTTGTTCTTAGCCAGATTAATACCCCATCTCTTTACAGGACCCTGAGTACCCTTACCGGTTGTGATAGCTGCTACGTCAACAAATTCGCCTTCATTGAATACATCAGTAATTTTGATCTCTGCACCAAGCACGGATTTTGCGTACTCGAGCTTTGCCTTTACATCAGAACCACTTACTGCTGTTTCCATAATATCAGCGTTCTTCTTTGGAACACCTGTAAGCTTCTTTGGTAAAGTGTATGTGATTACCTTAACGTCCGTAACCTTACCTTCATCAACAAGACTTTCGAGCTTACCAAGAGCCTCTTCAGTGTTTGACTCTTTTGGAAGTGCAATTGTCTTCCCAAGACCCTCATCAAGATCAGCTGCCCATGCTTCAGAAAGCGCCTTCTCACCGTGTGTGGATTTCCCGTAAGCACGAATTGCAGCAACACGAACAGCCGGAGTTTCTACAACAGTTACAGGAACTGATATCTCCATACCTTCTGTGAGGCTGTTCTTTGTGTCATCTATCATTACCACATGAGTCATACCTACCTTATAGCCTGCAAAATCCTGGAGCTTTGGTTCTCCAGCTGCCTCTGGCCATGAGTTAAACCTTGGTACGTGGCTTTTTGCTCTTACGCGTGGACTGAAAGCGAGTGATCCTCGTTTTGGTCTATGTCCTTTTGCCATTATTATTCTCCTAATTTACACATTTTCTTCTTGGCAGGTCTATGCAATTTTGCATAGGCCAATTTACGCGAGAAAGTCAGGCAGGAACCGAAAACAATCAGGAAAAAGACTAGATAAGGCGGACTCCACGTATTCATATGATACGCATTCAACGCCAAACCTGTACAATATTCCAGTCATCACCGGACCTTCGTAGCCCAAAGGAACTACTGAGGGGTCATCTCGAAAAGATTTAAACATCCCAGTATTTTAACACCTTATGTGTAAGCGGGCATTCTTGAAGAGGCCCAATTATACTTCATGTTAAATCCGACTTTTTCGCACTGTAATCTTAATACATGCAGAATTACATATTCCTATGTAATCTACGCTGCGCCATTAAAGGAACATATTATATATAAAACCTTTGCAAGAAAACAGATAAAAATACAAAGGCTATAGATTATTGAAAACATACTATTGTTCAATAGGAAATTGATTATTCTGATCGTATATCAATGCTATGTACAATCCACAAAAAGAACAATTCAAATTGTTTTACCGAATTTCACATGATAAAGTTGATGAAGTGAGTTCAGAATAATATTGCATGTATAGATTATATATACATAAAGTTCATCAGAGAAACAACATATAATAACAAATTACCATTCACAATAGAAATAAAATAAGGAGTTAAAAAGTGGAAATCAAAAAAGCTGTGATACCTGTTGCAGGAATGGGCACAAGATTCCTGCCTGCTACAAAATCCATGCCAAAAGAGATGCTACCTATAATTGACATACCAGTGATCCATTACGTTGTAGAAGAAGCAATAGCATCCGGAATTGACGACATTATATTCATCACAGGTAGAAGTAAACGTTCTATCGAAGATTATTTTGACGACTCACCCGAACTTGAGAACCACCTTCGCCAGAAAAATAATGAGAAGCTCCTGAAAGTCGTACAGGATATATCTTCTATGGTAGATATACACTATATCCGCCAGAAAGAACCCAAGGGACTTGGAGATGCAATCCTAACTGCCAAGAAACACATAAATGAAGAACCATTTGCTGTTCTCCTTGGTGACGACATAATAGTAAATAAAAAACCATGTACAAAACAGCTTATTGATAATTTCATGAAATATGGCCGTTCGACTATTGCAGTGGAAGAGGTCCCTATGGAAAAAACCGGAAGTTACGGAATTATCAAGGGACAGCCACTGGACGATTCACTCTACATTCTAGAAGATATAATAGAGAAGCCATCTCCACAGGAAGCACCTTCAAACATTGGTGCAATCGGAAGATACGTATTCACACCTGAAATACTGGATTGCATAAAACAGACCGACAGAGGAGTAGGCAATGAGATCCAGCTAACCGATGGGATACGTCTTCTAAATGAAGAACAAAAAGTCTATGCTTACAAGTTCACGGGTAAAAGATATGACACCGGTGACAAAGTAGAATACGTAAAAGCAGTGATTGACTTTGCCCTGAATAAAGAAGATATGAGAGAACAAATAAAAGAGCACATCACAGGTATCAACCTGTGACCTTTTTTATATAGTGTATCATATCCTGCCACTCTGTTCACAGCATGCACAGTATAATATATTAGGTAAGGACGTAAGTTCACAACACACAACTCATTGTGAACTTCGTTTAACAACTTTTCTCACAGTCCTTCCCCTGAAATTCACACCACCTACAAGAAGAACGCCAGGTCTGCGTTTGATAAGTTCAGAATAATCACCATCGAATGTGGCAATTATAGTCTTATTTGCAATAACGTCTACTCGACCACCTATACTTACAAGGGCTTTTAGTATCCCTTCTATCTGAGAAGGAGTTGCATTGTCTGCAACCCTTACAAGATGTGTTTCAACTGGCATCCTACTACTTCCGTAAAACGGATCTCCTTGTAGAACTAATCCTGGTGGATATATCAGACGTTGTTTTATCAACGGACCTCGAAATTATCGGATTTACAGTTGTCTTTCCTGAAACCGCAGCAAACTCAATCTTTGAACTTGCAACAACGAGATCTATAGCAGAACCAATATCCGTATAGCTACCTGCCTCAACAGATTGACCTATGATTGTGCCTGCCTTCATAGAATTTATTTCTTCAGTGACATTACCTACAGAGAGACCAATATCTGCCAGTGATTTCTTAGCAGCTGCAAGAGTATTACCAGTCAGGTCAGGAATCTCTACAGAAGTGATCTTTGAGATCACAAGATCTACGGCATCACCTGGTTTTGCAACGGAACTGCCGGACGGGATCTGTGAAAGTACCGTACCCTGTGCAAGCTCACTGTCTTTTTCGATAATCTCACCCTGTACAAAACCTGCTTCTTTAATGACAGAAAGTGCACTTTCAAGTTCAAGTCCCACAACACCAGGCACATCTTCAAAACTGGCAAGTTCCGGAGCCTTTGATGATGAAGTGATAGTGAATTCAACCTCACTCAAATTACTTGCAGGAATGACATCATCAGCTTTTGGTAATTGGAAACGAAGATCATTGCCATCCATGGCGATATTTGTCTTAAGTTTAATGTTCATGGAACTAATGCTATAGTTTACCCTTGAGGAACTTCCTTTAAGAGAGGAATCCATACTCTGAAGTGAATCACTGAATGCCTTTACCAGATTCGTGGATGAAAGCTCTGATCTGGTGCGGGATAATTGTTCCAGCTTCTTCTCGATTTCCAGCTTCTCGTTGATAATGTCCTTCACACGGCTATCAAGTATATTATACTCCTGTTTTAAAGCCAGATTCTCTTTTTGGAGCTTTTCAAGGGCATCTGTTTTTGATATAAGCTCTTTGTTGATAGTATCGACTTCAGATTCAATTGTAGCAATACTCCTTTCAGTTAGAAGATAGCTTTTTCTTTTAGATGCAGCAGTAGTTGCTTTGTTCAGACTTTCAATATTCTTCCTGAGATCAGTAATATCGACCATTCCACTCCCCCTTTAGTCTTCTGTTACACGATAGGATGGTGGTACGGATACGATCTTGGCCTTCAGGACACTTGAGCCTTCGACATCATAGGAATTGAGTGACTTGTAAGATGCATTCAAAGGTGCTGCATTAAGAATGCGTTTGTATCCACGAACACGACCCTTGGAATCTTTTTCTTCCTCATATGACATGGAAAGGGTCATTTTAAGTTCAATATCCACTTCCGGAATGTGATACCATGTAGCTTCCAGGTTGTAATCCTTGAGTACTTCATCACTTGAAAGTTCAATTTGAGTATCAATGGAATTACGATCAAGTGCTCTCTGGGTCTGGGCAATCGACTTACCCATTTCACCAAGGATCGTTGAAAGTGGACTGACAAGGACCTCTTCGATATTTTCACTACTAATGGATGGCAATACAATACCTCCTGATTATTTTGAAAAAAGATTACCAATGCAGGAATTCTGCATTGATATCAAATATCCACCTTATTCTGAAGATGTGCTCTCTTTTACCCTTACGGTAGGAACAGCTCTTTCAGGTGCAGGCACTGGCTTTAAAGTGGTCCTCAGAAGGCTTGTACCTTCTTCGCTGAAGGTGTACTTTGACTTGTATGTTGCATCATAAGTAGATGTGTATGCAACATTTGTAGTGTTCTCAAAACTTGTCTTGGCTTTACCAAAGAGAAGACCTGCAAGTCCGCCTGAATTATAGCTTCCCTTGATCTTGGACTCATTGGTAAATTTGAACTCTCTACCGTATTTCCTTTCTGTAGAATACTCCTTCTTCATTGAAATTGTCATTTTGACCTCAATGACAGATTCAGTAAACTCATAGAAACGGGGCTCAAGACCGTATGTTAATAAGGACATTGGTTTGTCGTTGGTAACAACATTACTTGCAGTAACGTTACCGTCCTCATCTACAGTTTCTTCTATGTATAAAATTACACTTCCAGCCTCTAGTTCTGTCTCTGCAAGAGCCTGCGCAACATTGATAGAGTTCATATCAAGTGCTGTTTGACCCTCGGCAATGGCGAATGCCATTTCTTTAATCATGTCCCCGAATGGAACATCTAATAGTTTTTGACCAACTGATACCATAGTTTACCCTCCAAAATTTATGGTGCAATATAATATAGGACAATATAATTTAAAGACTTTGCTAAAAATAACACAGTAAATATAAAAAAGATATCTGAGTATGCCTGCACACATCGAAATAAATAATACGACACTAAAAATAAAAACACTGTAAATAATAAGTACCAAGACCCATGCTGAAATGATATAAAAGAATATATTCTATCAAAAAAAGAATCAAAAATGATATTATGGCATGAATATGCACAAAATAATAATTAAATTAAAAAAATTGATGAAAAGGATGATTGAATCATCCCTGAGTAACATATCTACCCATCTCAAAAGCCTTTACGTTGATGGCAATAGTTTTCTGTGGAACAAGTTCCCTCACACATTCCACAAGAGTATCAACAGAAACCGGCAGATAATTTGAGACTGCGCCCACCATGACAACGTTCATGGACTGTGGATGACCAGCCTCTTTTGCAAGCTCGGTTGCATTGAAGGCTTTTACTTTATGAGATTCTTCCAGCTTTGCAATAATCGCATCAACATCAGGATAAGTACAGAGTCCTGAGGTCACAGTTACCGGGAGAATCGGGTCTGTGTTTACTATAATAATACCATCATCGGAAAGGAACTCAAGATACCGAAGTGCCTCACTTGGTTCAAGTGCAAGTAGTACATCAGCACCTTTCATCGGGATCATGGAACCAAGTTCACAGTCAAGCCTGATATGATTGACAACTGAACCTCCACGCTGTGCCATTCCATGTGTCTCTGCTGCACGCACTGACATGTTTTCCTTAACGGCGGCCTTGCCGATTATATCAGATGCAAGTATAGTACCCTGTCCACCTACACCGGCGATGACAAGATCGAATTTTGATATTCCTTCTGCACTCATTTCTTCACCTCCGTAATGGCATCAAACTTACACAAGGCTGCACATACTCCACACCCAGTGCACATCGCATTTATGGATGCTTTCTTGGTTGTTGTGTCAAACTCAATTGCAGGACAACCAAGATTAACACAGAGTTTGCATCCGACACACTTTTCGGCATCGATTGAAAATGGCTTCCTGCGAATACCGGAACGCTTTGCATCAATGACACAGAACTGCCTTGTGATAACAACTGATGTTCCCTTGTATTCTTTTGCCCTTTTGAAGACCTCTTCTGCCTTTTCAAGATCGTATGGATCAACTGTTTCAACAAATCCTGCACCCATGCCCTTACATAATTCCTCAAGGGAAACTTCAATGGTTGGCTCACCTGTTGCAAGCTTACCCATTCCAGGGTTTGGCTGGTGACCGGTCATTGCAGTGATGCGGTTATCTACTATAGTAACTGTGATGTCCGCTTTATTATAGATAGCATTGAGAAGACCATTCATTCCAGTGTGGAAGAATGTAGAATCACCAATTGAGCAGCATATAGGTTTTTTCTCTCCTGCCTGATACATTCCGCTTGCCACGGTTATACTTCCACCCATACAGAGTGTTGTATCAACTGTGCCGCTCTGAATTCCCAGTGTGTAACATCCAATGTCACTTGGAAAGATCGCATCCTTGCCGTAGACCTTTTTCATGACATGGAAACTTGCCCTGTGAGAGCATCCAGGACACATGACAGGAGGACGCATTGGCAGGTCTATCCTGCACCTGTCGTAATCGAAATCCTCTGCAACTTCTGCAGGAACATCCGGTCTTTCAAGTTCAAGAACCTCTGCAAGAACGTCTGCACAGATATCAGTGTTCAGTTCATATATCCTTGGCACCGGACCTGGCATCTTGCCGACTATCTCTACAGTTGAACCGGTCTGCTGTGCAATAATCCTAACCTGTTCCTCAACTATTGGCTCCATTTCCTCGAAGATGATTATCTTATCTGTGTTCTCCATGAGGGTGCGGATCTTATTCTCCGGGACAGGATAGGTTCCGATCTTGAGGAATGATGCGTTGATTCCCTGTTGCATTACGGCTTCCTTTGCATAAACAGAAGCAATGCCTGATGCTATGACTCCGACCTTTGCGCTGTCAACGAGTTCAAGAGAGTTCCAGGGTGAATTCTCCAGTTCTTCCTGCATGGTTTTCTGTATCTCAAGAAGGTGAGGATGTTGTATCCTTGCATTCTTTGGAACCATGACCCAGCGCTCCAGCTCCTTTACGAACTCTGCTGTAGGTCTGGTTTCTTCCACCGGTCCGAGCTCAATATCGGATTTTCCGTGGGAGATACGGGTTGTTGGCCTGAAAATCACAGGCATCTGAACCTTGTTCGAGAATGCAAATGCGTAGGGAATCATGTCCTTGGCTTCCTGTGGTGTGGAAGGATCAAGACATGGTATGAGTGAGAATTGTGAATATCTGCGGGTGTCCTGCTCGTTCTGTGATGAATGGCATGATGGGTCGTCTGCTACTATTATTATCATGCTGCCTTTGACACCTGTGTAAGCAAGTGTGAGTAAGGGATCTGCTGCTACATTCAACCCGACGTGTTTCATTGTAACTACTGAACGCACGCCAGCCATTGCAGCACCGGCTGCTACTTCAAGGGCAACTTTCTCATTGACCGACCACTCTACGTAAAAGTCTCTTTCCTTCATTCCTGCCAGTGTACCGATGATCTCAGAGGATGGTGTTCCCGGATAACCGGATATGACCTGTCCGCCTCCTTCTACGATACCGCGTGCAATTGCAACGTTTCCCAGCATGTACTCGCGTGTGCTCATTTTAATCTCCTGCCAAGTCATACAAAATGATTATTGATAAAGATATCTGGACGGATGTTGTGTGTTAACACATGTCACTGCATGATGATTTACCAATAATTGAACACGAGAGATCCAAAAGTCAACAGCTTCCTGTAAAGGTTTATAAGCTTACATTGTAGAATATAAATTATAGTTCTCCACGGGAAGACAAAATCCATGATAACGATTCGTTTTTACAGGATATATGACATCGGACTGGATATCGACCTTGACTGGCTTGAAAAGGAACTTGCCAGCAGCTTTACAACGGCAAGAGCAAGCTTTGTGCGTGTGAGGCCCACATCTATTATAATGGAAGTTCCGCCACTGCTAATCAGACTCGGGCAGTGCGGTGTGGAGAAGGATGGAAGGAAATTCAATTTTTCTGTCTTTGCACGTATTTTCCGGATTGGTGCCATCAGCCTGTGTTTTGCATATGAGAACGAAGATGCTGACTTTGAGTTCCTTGAGAATACAGCATTATTATTCTCCGAGCAGGAAGGGCTTGAGGATCTGTTCCTTTCACATCTAAATACCCTTGCAGACATACTCAAACCTCACATCAGGGGATTTGAGATGACCCCTGATTTCTTTGAGGACTATACAATCTACCATATGAACTGGATTGACGATTCCATTGACCTGCTACCACTCCTTGCTGGCGAGAAAATAGATTTTTCGCCGCAGATGAGAGAGGAAATCCTCAAAGGTACGCATAGTTATACTAAAAATGACCGTGCTATTTTTTCCTGGGACTCTGCCCTTATCTGCGATCCTGGCACACCTACAGACCTTTTTGACCTCATTGAGTTTGCAAATGTACAGGTCTTTGAACTGCGTTACTATGACAGGGAATTGAGCAGGAGCATGGAAAAGATGTATGAGGACATTGCCCTTGCAGACAAACTCTCGTTCTTCAAAAGAAGGAAATTGTACAGGACAATTATGACTAAGCTCATGCAGGACAATGCAGCACTTTCGGAGGTCACCGAGAAGGTCAACAATCTTATCAAGGTCACTGAGGACGTTTACTATGCAAGGGTATATGAAACTGTCCTGAAAACACTAAGAAGCGAGCAGTGGAGCGAGAGTGTGAACCATAAAATAGAGGTCATACGAGACAATTATTCAATGCTCTCCGACGAGGTAAGGATCCAGCACTCCAATTATCTGGAATGGATAATTATTGTGCTGATAGCTATTGAGATTGTTATGGCTGTGGTGGATAGGATTGTTTGAAGTTTGTGGTTTTTGCTCTAACTTTAGTTTGCTTTACTTAGAGTGAAATGGAGGATTCTAAGTAAAGGATGCTTTGCTTAGAATAGAAGATAGCATTTTAAGTAAAGAAGGCTTTACTTAGAATGAGATTTAATTTTTAAATTAAGATTCCTTAATTTAGATATTGAATATATTCTTTGTTTAGTTTGGAGGAGGAAGTCGTGAGTGAAAGAGCAGGAAAGTTTGTACTGACACCTAACGGATATAGGTCGTTCATACCCAAAGAGTTGCCACCAGAGCCTCCAATTGACTACGATGATGAGCTAAGACTTCTTTTATCGAAAGCTGATAGAAATTTAGCAAGGCTTGACGGGATTACTTCAGTGCTTCCAAATCCTGATTTGTTCATTGCCATGTATGTGAAGAAAGAAGCGCTTCTCAGTTCACAGATTGAAGGCACTCAGGCATCTCTTGAAGGAGTGCTGGAATTTGAGGCAGACCTTGTTCCAAAAGAAGACATCAATGAAATCAAAGAAGTAGTGAACTATATTTCAGCTCTTGATTATGGAATAAACAGACTGAAAGAGACTTCAATGTCTATTGAGCTGATTAAGGAGATCCATAAAATCCTGCTTGAAGGTACACGAGGGGACGGACTTAATTCCGGCAATTTTAAAACCTGCCAGAATTACATCGGAACTCCAGGTGCTTCTATCATGGAAGCAATATTTGTTCCCCCCACTCCAGAAATAACTATCCCTGCAATCGAAGGACTTGAAAGATTCCTTCTTGAGAAAGATAACATACCGGCACTTGTGAAGATTGGACTTATCCACGCACAGTTTGAAACAATCCATCCTTTCCTTGATGGGAACGGAAGGATTGGAAGACTTCTGATCACGTTCGATCTCGTCTGGAAAGAGATTCTTTCAAAACCCCTGCTGTACCTGAGTTTCTACCTGAAGAACAACAGAAGCGAATACTATGACCTGCTGATGAAGGTTCGTACCGAAGGTGCATGGGAGGACTGGCTCAAGTTCTTCCTCAAAGGAGTGAGCGAAACCTCAGAGGAAGCTGTGAACACTGCAAGAGAAATCATTAAATTAAAAGATGATATGACAAAACTCCTCTATGAGAAATCAGTCTCAAGCATCCATGCAATAAGACTTATTGACCTTCTTTTTGAAAGCCCTCTTATAAGCAATGCTGATGTTGTGGAAAAACTCAACATCACATCCGTAACCGCAACCAGCCTCATGAACAAATTCGAAGAGATCGGCATTCTGACCGAGATCACCGGCAAGAAGAGATATAAGAGGTATCTGTTTACGGACTATGTGGATATTATAAGTAGGGGTACGAATAATATTTGAGAGTTTATTTCCCTTGCAGACAAATTGTTATTCATCAAAAGAAGACAACTGTACTGGGCAATTATTCAATGCCTCTAACGAGGTAAGGATTGAGCATTCCAATTATCTTGAATGGATAATTATTGTGCTGATAGCTATTGAGATCGTGATGGAGAAGGTAAGTTACGTGTAACTTGTAAGAATCAACTTTTCCCTAAACTCATCAAGATCATTCTCTAGTTCTTTCAGCTCTGCTATTAAAGGAAGCAACCTATCTAGTCCTAAATAAATATTATGGATCCACAATCCGATATCTTCAGCTTTATCAAAATCCCTGATATTGACAACTATTTTTTCATTTGCACAAGCTGAATCTATTATTTCTTCGAATATATCAGTAATACACACTCTCAAATTCGAAAACAATTCAGGTTTAAACTCTTGAATTATAGAGCCAAATTCATTTTCTAGTTCATTTAGATTTTCTAGGATGCCTAAAAGGTATAACATAGACATACTATCAATATCATAATTCATATTTGAACTACCAATTGGAGAACAATATAAACTTACATAACTACACTTACCTTCTCTAAAAGAAACAAGTATTAGACCCTTGTTTTCAATTGATATTTCTTTATTATTTTCTAAAGTAATATCGGTAGAAGTTTCAACTATAACAGTATCCTCCTTATGTTCATAAGATGTTGAAATAATATCTCTACCCAAAGAATCTAGTTGATAGATAGTATCTTCGTCATCTTTAGGGACAGTAATTTTGTAAAACCTATGA
Source organism: Methanolobus vulcani (assembly GCF_900100715.1). Taxonomy (GTDB): domain Archaea; phylum Halobacteriota; class Methanosarcinia; order Methanosarcinales; family Methanosarcinaceae; genus Methanolobus; species Methanolobus vulcani. The sequence continues at coordinate 50,413 of NZ_FNCA01000003.1, forward strand.
ATATCTTTTAACAAGCCATCGTTAATTTTTGTTGATAACAACTTAAGCTTCTCTTTTTCTTTAAGCCTTTTTTCAAGGTTCTTCTGTTTTATTATAGAATACAAAGCTAAAGCTACTCCTAAAAACCCAAATGTAAATCCTATTATTTCAGTTGTTAACGACATTGATACTCCCATTACAATATTCAAGATAATAGCAAATAACTAAAAAGAGTTTTCTTTGAATAAAATTATATCTAAAGCATAATCGACAAATATAAAACCAAAGAACTATGTGCAATACCTCTATAGTATATAATCTGACATCACTGTTTTAAAAAACCCAGGGTGGTTTATTCATGGTTCTTGAAATTGAAGAAAAGGTCATTGAGGCAAAGAAGGCGTCCATCATTCTTGCAAGTGTCAGCACAGACACAAAGAATGCAGCCCTTGAAGCAATGGCACAGGCACTTGATGATAATCGCGATAAGATACTCGAAGCAAACAAGAAAGACATTGAAGCAGCAGAGAAGCTCAAAAGGAAAGGCGAACTTTCCCAGGCTCTTGTAGACAGGCTCAAGGTCAACGACAGCAAGATCAGCGGAATGATAGATGGCATCCGTGACGTAATCAAGCTCGAAGACCCTGTGGGCAAAACCATTGATGCTCTTGAACTTGATCAGGGACTAGAACTCTATCAGGTAAGCTGTCCGATCGGACTTATCGGAGTAATATTTGAAGCACGTCCTGATGTAGTGCCACAAGTCATGTCCTTATGTCTTAAAAGCGGCAACGCAACCATATTCAAAGGCGGAAGCGAGGCACTAAATTCAAATCGTGTAATCTTTGACTTATTAAATGAAGCTGCGGAATCCACAAAAGGAATGCCATCCGGTGCATTCCAGCTCATGGAAACAAGGGAAGAGGTCAACGACATCCTGAGCATGGATGCATACATCGACCTGCTCATTCCAAGAGGCTCCAATGCATTTGTCAAATACATGCAGGACAACACCAAGATCCCGGTCCTCGGACACGCAGACGGTATCTGCCATGTTTATGTTGACGATGAAGCAGACCTATCAAAAGCATATGATGTCTGTTTTGACTCAAAAGTACAGTATCCTGCTGTATGTAACGCAATGGAGACATTGCTTGTCAACGAGAACATAGCTGACAAATTCCTGCCAAAGATGGCAAGAATGTATGATGAAGCAGGTGTCCAGATGCGCTGTGACGAAGCATCCTTTGAGCTACTCGGACAGATCGACTTCCTTAAAAGCATAGCAAGAGCCATTGAAGATGACTGGAGAACAGAGTACAACGACCTCACACTCTCCATCAAGATAGTAGAATCAATGGATGAAGCCATCGAGCACATCAACAACTACGGTTCACATCACACTGACGGCATAATCACAGAGAATGACCTCAAGAAGAAGAAATTCACAGAACTTGTGGACTCATCCAGTGTAATGCTTAATGCATCAACCAGATTCGCAGATGGTTTCCGTTATGGAAAAGGAGCAGAAGTCGGAATAAGCACAAACAAGATCCATGCACGTGGCCCAGTAGGAATGGAAGGGCTCCTCATCTACAAGTACATACTCGTAGGCAATGGAGACAAAGTTGCAGACTATGTCGGTCCTGAAGCAAAGAAATACACACACCGCACGCTCAATAAGAAAGTCGGTGATGCAGTTTCCAGAAAATAAGAAAGGTTAACAACACGCAGGGGCATCACTTTTGCATAACAGGAAAGAGCTCTTCAAAGATGTGAACAGGATCGTTGTAAAGATAGGAACATCATCCATCAATACCGAAGACGGCAAACTTAACAGGGATTTCATGGAGAACATGGCTGCACAGGTTGCCGAACTCCATGAAATAGGAAAAAAAGTCATCCTTGTAAGTTCAGGAGCCATCGGGATCGGTATTGACATTCTTGATTTTGACAGTCGCCCCAAAGAGATACCGGTCAGACAGGCATGTGCTGCTGTTGGCCAGAGTGTGCTCATGCAGGAGTGGTGCAATTCTTTTGCAAAACACAACCTGAAGGTAGCTCAGATACTCCTGACATACGAATCATTCTCAAACAGACTCACCTATCTCAACCTCAGGAACAGTATTTCCACCCTGCTTAGTTATGGAGTCATACCGATTATCAACGAGAACGACAGCACATCCGTTAACGAGATAGAAGCAACATTCGGCGACAACGATAAACTTTCCGCAATGCTTGCCAGCAAGATGGAAGCTGACCTGCTCATAATCCTTTCAGACATTGACGGCCTTTATGACAAGAACCCAAAACGCAATCATGATGCCACACTTCTGAGCCTTGTGGAAGAAATAACTCCCGAGATCGAAAGTTACGGAGGCAGTCCCACAAGCATGAAAGGTGTGGGCGGCATGAGAACCAAAATAGAAGCCGCCAAGATATGTTACATGTCAGGCTGCTATATGATCATCACTAACAGCGCTACTGAGAATGTAGTCACAAAAGTACTTTCCGGGGAAGATATCGGAACGCTTTTCCTTGCCAACCAGGAAGTTCACAAGAACAGGATACGCTGGATACTGCTTTCAAAATCATGTGGTTCCATTGAAGTAGATACAGGTGCAAGAGAAGCCATACTTAACAGCATGAGCCTGCTACCTTCAGGAGTTACTAAAGTCAATGGTGAGTTTGACAGAGGAGAGATAGTAGAGATAATCTGTGAAGGCAAAGTCTTTGCAAAAGGCATAACTGACTACACATCCGATGAACTGGAACAAGTCAAAGGGCAGCATACAGACCTGATAGTTGACATTCTTGGTTATAAGAACTATAACCATGTAATGAAGAAAGAGAACATCGGTATTTGCTAGGATACCTTTTAACAGCTACGAAAGTTCTTGCTAACTTTTTTAATGATATCTTCATTACTTTATTATAACTAGTCCCGCTTATAAGGATTCAAATCACAAGATCAAAAATGACACTCGAAGAACAGGTACTTGAAAAAATAAAACCCAGTCCTGCTGAAAAAGAGAAGTTGCAGGAAGTTGCTTCAGAATTACTTGCAAGAGTCAGTACCATTGCAAGAATAAAAGGAATAGAGGGCATCATCCCAAAGCTTGTAGGTTCTGCGGCCAGAGACACATGGATATCAGGCACACACGACCTTGATGTCTTTATCTCATTCCCGGAAAGTGTGAGCCGTGAAGAACTGGAAGAGAACGGCCTCCTGATCGCAAGAGAAGTTGCAAGAAATGGAACCAATGTTGAAGAACGCTATGCTGAGCATCCTTACCTTAACATGCATTACAAAGGCTTCGATGTTGATCTCGTACCCTGTTTTGCCGTTGAATCCGCATCAGAGATTAAATCTGCTGTTGACAGGACGCCATTCCACAACGAATTCATCAAAATGAGCATCCCCGGAAGAGAGGACGATGTACTCATGATGAAACAGTTCATGAAAGGCACCGGCACTTATGGTTCAGAACTTCGGACACAGGGTTTTTCTGGCTACCTTACTGAACTGCTCATAGTACACTATGGCTCATTCCGCAACCTGATACGCAATGCCTGCACCTGGAAACCAGGACTTGTAATAGATATGCTGGAACACGGTACTCTCAGGCACGAAGATCCTCTGGTTGTCATTGATCCCACTGATCCTAAAAGAAATGTAGCAGCAGCACTTTCCCTGAACCGTTTTGCGCAGTTTATCGATGCTTGCAGGGCTTATTCTGATAATCCTTCAGAAGAATTCTTTTTCCCAAAAGCAAAGGAACCAATGTCAGATTATGAGATAAGAAACATGATGCAATCCAGAGGAAGCTCATTTATAGCAATTGTTTTTGAAACTCCTGAACTTGTGGATGACATACTCTATCCGCAACTTGATAAGATGGAACACTCAGTCCATGCACTTCTGGAAGATTACGAGTTCCAGGTTCTCAACTCAGGATACTGGGCGAATGAACAGTCCATAGTTGTTGTCGAGCTGATAGCATCTGAACTCCCGGCTGTGAAAAAGCACAGAGGACCGCCGGTATGGGTAACGGAACATGCAAAAGGATTCAAGACTAAATACAGCAACTCTGATGAGCTGTTTTCCATGTACATTGAAAACGGGTTCTATGTAGCTGATATAAAACGTAAGTTCACAACTGCAAAAGAACTGCTTCAGAAAAGAATGCAAACCTGTTCCCTTGGAAAACACCTTGGGAAAGCCGTATTGGAAAGCTTTACAGTTCTTGAAAATAATGCCATCCTTGAGATAAAAGATCCTGGTTTCAGGGTTTTCATGAGAAAATGGGAGCAGGGTAAATAGGCCTACACCCGACACTTTGTATTAGCAAATTCCAGGGGGATTTAAATCAGAGTCCTTCAAGTCTTTTCTGATAGAAGAAATACTGCTGCGCATAGCCGCAGTAGCGTCCAAAATACATTCGTCCCCAGTTGCCAATTTTACTTTTGGTTGCATTCCCATTGAAATATTCATGGTGACCGTAAATTGTTTTCACAACTTTTTCAACATGAGTATCTACAGGAAATGCTTCCATCTTCTCAAATGCAAAAAGGAGGATACAATCCGCAACTTTCTCACCGATGCCCTCAAGGAACATCAGCCTCTGTTTGGCTTCCTCGTAGTCAACTTTAAAAATATCATCAAGAATTAGATTACCATCCTCTACATGCTTTGCAGCCTTAATGACACGGCCACCTCTGAAGCCTAGTTTGCAGGCCCTCAGATCATCATCACATGCATGAACAAGTGCATGAGGTTCAGGAAAACTGTAGTAACCATCTTCGATCTCTTTTCCGTAATTCTTACACATCATGGAAATTGCACGCTTAATATTAGGAATGCTCCACGCCGTTGCAAGCATATAGGATATTAAACACTCCCAGGGGTCCTGCCTGATAAGACGCAGACCCATATACTTGTTAATGGCTTCGTCCATGAATTCATCCTTATTCACTTCCTGAAGAATGGAATCAAGGTCATCGTCAAAACGGAAGTAATTCTCAAAGAAACTTTTTGGCAGGGAGCAGTCTACAAGAACTTCACGGCTGTTTTTGTCCTGCTGCAACCTCGCAATATGACCATTCACAACCCCGGTCCACCAACCATCAATAAGGTCCCAGCGGAAGACCTGCCCGCAATCAAGAGTGTAGTCAAGATTGAAATTCTCAGAGAAAAGAGTGTACATGTCAGGAACTGAGTTCAAGCTCCCTTAAAAAAATGGCGGCTGATATAGTGTCCCCAAGTCCCACGGTTGAAACCGGTTCATCACAGATACGTGTCGGCACAATGGTCACCTGGTATGAATCATGCATTCCGCACACGGTGCTGCACTTCAGTTTATCCCCAATGTGCTGTGCCAATTTCGAACATTCATTTTTACCAAATTCACTTTCAGGAATCTCAGATGCAATTTCAAGTAATGAATTCCTGTCAGCAAGTTTACCGGAACATGCAAAAGCTGCAGCGCATCCGGCTCCGAAGTTCATCGCTTCGATTATAATTTCAGGGTCATCATTTTTCATGCACGAAACTGAAACAACAAATTCTCTTGTATGAACAAGCATCCTGCAAAGTCCAGAACCATTGCATAGAGAAATTGCAGCATCTGCAATTGCTACAGAATCCATTTCAAGAATAGATTTCGAGTCAATGCCATTTAATCCTGCAAGCATGGCAAGTTCATCCTCGTTCATTCCTATACGATCAACGATTGGCGAAAGTTTAGAGAATGCATATAATGCAATATCGTTTGATGAAAAATGACCGAATTCAACATGGATGTGCAAATCCTTACGGATATCTTTCCAGCTTTGAAGTTGATCTAAAGATGAATTCAGTTTTTCCTTGTACCCTGAAGAAGCTTTTTCAGAGCCAGCTGGTAAAGAGTCAACCTCATTCTCATGAAGCATATGATAACCGGAAATTATAGCCCCATTCATTTCCGATACATGGTCCATTGAATAGTTCCTGAATTCCTCATCCATATGAAGCTCAAAATTCAACGGATCATAGGTTGCTATGAACCTGTTCTCCCTTGGAACTTCAAATTCCTGCCCTGAAAAAGAGACCACATCACCTTTTCTAAAATCAAAAACAAAATGTATTAGCTCTGGTTGATTGTTATTTGCGGGAAGAAAATTTTCCAATTCAGCGCTTTTGTAAAGCTTCCCTTCAAATGGATGATAAATGGCTTTATTGGAAAAAAATGATAGTTGTAACTTTGATAAACTTGCTACATTAGGCACAACTCTGGAAGCTCCAAGTTCTGAAAGGACGTTTGACATTATTCCCATGTTGCCGCCCATTCTCATAAAAGAGCCATCGATGAACGTGTTCTTTATCCATTGGAAAACATGTGAATCTTTAATCATCCACTCTGCACCTGTTCCTTTACGCATACAGGTGATAAGCCCTGCTAGAAAATCAGTCTTTGAAGAAATCGAACCTGGGGATGAAGTGAGCTTTTTTTGAAGCTTATCTGAAAATACGGAATCATCTGCGTCCAATTCTCTTATCATGTGGGATAATTCACTGCCATCTATATGGTAAATTGAATCTATATTGGCATTATAGGCACAAAGAATATTCATCGATTACTCCGTTATTCTGCATATGTTTATTTTTGGCATTTTTGCCAGTAAAGCGATGAACGCACCTGCTGAGATGGCATCACCAATTCCTACTGTTGCAACGGGGTCCTTTACGACCTTGGAAGGAATGATTATGAGATTATGATCCAGAGCACTTATGCAACCATCTTCGAAATCTTCGGCTGAGCATATGTTGTTCCTGACAAGGTGTTTTTCAAGTTCTATCAGATCCCTGTAACCCTCATCATAAACCGGCACTCCAAGACCTATATCTATGTCATCGATACCTGTGATGTTACCGGTTGCAGCTTGTGTTGCTGCCACGGCCGATGCGAAAAGTAACGCCTGACGATGTGCATCTGCATCAAGAGGATGGTCCTTTGAGACCACACAAATGTAGAATCCTAGTGAATGAATATGTACTCTCTGGAGTTCCAGTTCCCTGAGCAGCATTACAGCGCCTTCGTAAAGTGAAACAATGCTGTTCTCTCCTTTATTGATAACAGAATATGCAAGTTCCTCATAACCAAGGACATTGAGAGCGTTTGCAACTTCCACGGTGTCAAGACCAAGAGAGGTTACATGCTTTTTTACAATCTCAGCGAGCAATGCTTTGCGAATAACCTTATTCTGTATGGATGTGAATTCCACATGAAGGCGCATCTGGGGATTGCATCCTTTCAGGCGTTCTATGACTTTGACAGCACGCTGAACATAATCCTTGTATGTGGTGCCGTCATCATATTCTTCCTTGATCATCTGGTAACCTGAAAGTATGGCACCGTCAATGTCTTCCCTGATATCTGAAAGTTGCTCGTACATTTCAGGACTCATATCAATACGAAGCCATTTTGGTCTTGATGAAACAATAAGTCGGTTGTCCCTTGGAACTACGAACTCCTCACCAGAACAGCGGAAACGCATGCCTTTAGAGAATTCAAGTATCCAGTTGATCTTGGGTTTTTGATTAGGATCGTATGCTTCCTTTGGGTGTTTGAGATATAGCTTGCCGTTCTCTATTACAGGATGTTTCAGGTTGGGAGAATCTACAAAATAGTCCGCCTGATCTTTTGAAAGCCAGGGAACATATGTTATTACGTTCTTCACGCCAAGGTTTGCAAGTAAGTTTGAGATTATTCCTGCCTGACCTCCCATGCGTGCAGAGTCAAAGACCATGTTGTCCATGAGCCACTCATGAAGGTCAGATGTATAAGTTGGAACCTCGGCGGCTTTCCCATCACGCATAGCGATTATAAGTCTTGCAAGAAAATCAGCCGGTTCATTGATCTCACGGGGATAAGCGATTATTCTTTCCCTCACATGCTCATAACCAATGATATTTGTGAGCTTTTTAATGTCATCTTTGCGAACATGTTTCATGGCATCAACATTGCTGTTATAAGCCACAAACACACCCTGTACGTTCCCAAGCTCTCCCTTTACATTGGAAACAGCTTCAGAATAACGTTTCTCCCATTCCTCGATCTCCATTACTTCACCCAATTGATATTAATTATGTTTATAGAGTATTTATAAACGATGGATGGAGAGGAAATATAAAAAAATTAAAGAATTAAAAAGTCAAAAAAGAAAATAACAAAACCAATCTCAAATGAGACCGGTCGTTTCATCCATGCCAAGCATGATGTTCATGTTCTGTATAGCAGCACCTGATGCACCTTTTCCAAGGTTGTCCAGACGTGAGATTACCTGGATCTGCTCATCGTTGCCGTAGATGTAAATGTCAGAATAATTCGTGTCGTTGCTTCCCTGAACATCGAAAGCATTGTCCACAAGGTCATCAGCCTCATCAACTTTGTGGACCCGGACGAATATTGAATCACCGAAATACTTCTGGTAGATCTCATACAGATCCTGCTTTGTTACAGGTTTTTCCAGGTCCTTCACTGAAAGAGGTAATGTAACTGCAAGTCCCCTTGGGAAATTAGAAACAACTGGCATGAGGATCGGATTTACGCTCAGACCGGCACGTACCTTTATCTCTGGAACGTGCTTGTGTGTCAGGCCAAGAGCATACTGCCTTGGAGCTTTGTAAGCTCTCTCTTCTGTGGTTTCGTATGTCTGTATCATCTGCTTTCCACCACCTGTATATCCAGTGATTGAAAACAATGGAACTGCTGTGTCCTTTGAGATGATTCCTTCTTCTATAAGAGGATAAAGTGCAACTATGGCCGCTGATGCATGACAACCAGGATTGGAAACCCTGATTGCTCCGGCTACATTCTCCCTGTGTTTAGCAGAGAGTTCCGGTAGTCCGTAAGCCCATGAATCGTTTGTACGGTTGGCTGTGGATGCATCAATTATCCTTGTGTCAGGATTTGTGACCAGATTGACAGTGTCTGCGACAGCTTCATCCGGCAGGCACAGGAATACAAGGTCTGCCTCGTTGAGTAGCTTTGTTCTCAGTTCCCTGTTGTGACGCTCATCGTATGGAATCTCAAGTATCTCTACTTCCGGATGCTTTGCCAGACGCTCATTTACCAGTAATCCAGTCGTTCCGTGTTGACCGTCCACATATATCTTGTACATTATCTTCCTCGAAATCAATAATTGTCAGTTAAATTAATAATTAGATTAGTAATCAGGTCGAATTATCAGGTTGTGTATTCAGCATTAATCCTGACATAATCGTAAGTCAGGTCACAACCCCATGCTGTTGCACTCTTATCACCCATGCCAAGGTCGGTGATGATGTAAATTTCATCTTCTTCCATGATGGCTTTTAACTGTGAAAGGGTTTCCTCATCGTTTCTGACGACCTCACCGTTCTTTACAAGCTCCACAACCTCGGTTCCTGCTGAGAATGAAAGAGAGATCTTTTCAGGATCCATATTGGCACCGGAGTAGCCTGCTGCTACTACGATACGTCCCCAGTTTGGATCCTGACCGAATATTGCGGTTTTTACAAGTGGGGAACGGACAATTGCTTTGGTTACAAGACGGGCATCCTCTTCTGTTGCTGCACCTGTTACTTTGGATTCAATGAGTTTGGTAGCACCTTCGCCGTCAACTGCTATCATCTTTGCAAGCTCTGTGAGAACATAATCAAGACCTGCCTGAATGTCAGAAACTTCAGGAGTGATGCCGGATTGACCTGTAGCTGTTACAAGAACCATATCGTTGGTGCTTGTGTCACCGTCTACTACTATCATGTTGAAACTCTTGTCAACGGCAACTGTCAGGCATGACTGTAATACATCAGGGTGAACTTCCGCATCGGTATAAACGAAAGCGAGCATTGTACCCATGTTTGGCTCGATCATTCCAGCACCTTTGGCAATTCCTGCTATGCGGATGCCACAGTCCATTTCAATCGCGATTTCCTTTGGGACTGTGTCGGTTGTCATGATTGAACGTGCTGCTTTCATGCTAGCGTCGCCGTCCTCGCCCAGTGATTTTAGAACTTCGTCGATGTGGGCAGTAATCCAGCCGGTGTCAAGTTTTCGGCCTACAACACCTGTAGAAGCCACACCAATAAACTCCTCGTTGACACTCATCTTTGATGCGAGAGCGGATGCCATGATTCTTGCATCCGCAAGACCCTGAACACCTGTGAAAGCATTGGCATTGCCGCTGTTCACAATTACACCTGAGAGTCGGCCGGTCTTTGAGATATGCTCCCTTGTTACTACCAGAGGAGCTGCTATGACCTTGTTCCTTGTGTAAACTCCGGCAGCATTTCCTTCTGCCTGGATGATTGCCAGTCCCATCTTTCCGGGTTTGATTCCACCGGCACGCACGCCTTTTACAGCACAGATACCGCCTTCAATGAATTTCATAATATGCCTTCTACTTAATTTGAATATGATTTTGTGATTGTGATTGCCAGAATTTAGTTTTAAGAGTGATTTTCAGACTTAATTTAAGATTTGGCCGGACTTACAATTGCCCGAGACCGCTGATGATGTCACCGCGTGTTACAATTCCAACAAGCGTGCCGTCCTCGTTCACTACAGGGAGACGATTTATCTTATGTTTGCTAAGAATTGTGGAAGCATCCTCGATAGATGTATCAGGACCTACTGCGTAAACACTCTTGGTCATTATTTCCTTAATTGGTTTTGAACCAAAGTCCTCAAGCATGTCCTTGGTCTCTTCCCAGTTGAGAAGCTCGCGGATAGGTACTTCGATAACCTCAAAAGGACTTGGCAGCCAGAGACCACCATGTTCCGGAACCTCAAGCAGTTTGAGAATGTCCCCCTCTGAAACGATTCCAACTACTTTACCGTCATCTACCACTGGAAGACCACTTACCTTATTTTGCTTCAGGAGTTGTGCTACCTCCCTGATAGGTGTTTCAGAGGAACAGGTTACAACGTCAGTGTTCATTACATCTTTTACGTCCATGATTATACCTTACTTTACTATGATATTTCAGGATTTGCACCTCAAGTGAGGGCAGAATTCCACATAGTCCATGCTTTTTTGAATATAAGGTGAAAAAGTGGTTGCAGGGGTATAATGGTTGCGCTTTGGTGCAGATTAGGAAATGGATATGTGTTTTCAGATTTCCCATAATAAAGGAAGGCAATTAAAATTTTCAGAAAATAAAAGACAATTATAAAAATAGAAAGGAGATGAATATTATCTCTTTGTAAATAGATCTATTAACTTATTTTGGACCTCTTCCATTTTAGCTGCATTAATTTTTGCTACTTTATATTCAATTAAATCTTCTGCAGCTGTAAATATTTTATTTGTCCGAATAAGGCTTTCTACTCTTAAAGAGCCTTCATCTAAATCTGTTTCACTTAATGTTACAGCATATTCGTCTTGTCGATTAGAAGAAGTTGTTATTTGACTTAGTATTACATCTTCTCCTTCTAAATCAGCAATTACGAGTGCAGGACGTTTCTTAGTGTTCGTCAAATCCGTAAACGGAAATGGAATTACTACTATCGATCCTTTTTTCCAGTGACTCACTTTTTTTCCTCATATTTTGTTGTTCATAGATAGTTCCATGCTTCATCTTCTTCGGGAGTATCCCAAAGTTTAGAAAGGGCTTTTTCTGATGCTATCGCTGTATCCATCCGTGTCTCAATATCATCTAGTGGACGAATTTCAATACGATCTTTTTTGGCTATGACTGCAACTTTATTTCCGACTTCAAAAAGCCCTTTTCGCATGGCAGATGGGATTACAATTTGTCCCTTGCTTGTTATTGTTGCAGTGCGAATGTCTATTACAGACATGTATATTTTCCTCCTGAAAGTTTTTGTACCACACGTCCTTACATGTAATATCTGTAAGACACGTAAGATATAATTTGTTTTTTTGCTATAAATACTTAAGCACCATAAATCTCATAATAAAGGAAGATTGCACAAAAAAGGAATGATTGGTACCTAAGAGGATAGAATCCTCTTTGGTTTGTATGTTAAGTTCTTTTGCTTATTTCTTCTTATGATATCGTGCAATGATACGGCTACCATAATCAGCAATCTGAATAACTTTTAATGCGATTATTAACGCAAATTCGATATCCATGGCTATGCCTCATTTTAATATGCTGAGAACTTAAAACAAGTGCGATCATCGCAACCTATATTAATTAATTGTTACAATGGTAACATGTGAAATTGGCTTGTTTTAAGCTATCTTTACAGCAGGCACTGTGAATGCCTGTAATCCATTGTATGTAGCTTTTACAGAGCTGCATACTTATTATTTTCCTACTTATTAATCATCTCGCAATTCTATGTTTGTGCCATCCTGTATTTATTTTTGTTGTCACTGTTGATACGAATATCTACCATATTAATATCAACTAAAAGAGATAAAGTGGTGCAAACATTAATTACTTTTCCTGAATATTGGGTAATAAACCACCCAGTAGAGGAAATAAATAACAAGGGGCACTTATATCTCAACAATTAAAGAAATGTGTGGTCATCTACTTCTAGCAGTTTCTGCCTTGGAAGCTATTCTGTTACATGGAAGCTTCCCGAACCACCCATAAAAGAAAAACTTCCAACAACCGCTATTAAATCTCTTTTTTGTTTATATGCAATCTCGGATTTTGTTGAATCGGTAGAAGGTGTGGAAATTAATTTCCTATTATGCTGACTAATAGGAAGTTCGGATTCTAAAAAACGCTCCAAAAAACAGAAAACAAAGAATGGTTAAAAAAACCACCCTCAAAAATCAATCTTAAAATCCAAACAATGACGTTACGTCCATTACTACACTGGCAACGGTATATTTCACAGTACTTGTAATACCCACAGGTTCCACAACTATCTCACCGTTGTCTTTTGCTGCGATGAACTCTGTCAACGGATCAGATGACCTGAGAACTGACCTTACAGTGAATGCATTGGCACCGACAACCATGGTCGCACCAAAATCCTCATCTCCATCTACTTCTTCAAATGTTGTGATTTTGGCACCCTCTGTAATGGCTTTTATGTAGACCTTATCTCCGTCATCATCGACTATTACAAGTTTAATGGTCTCATCACCCAGAAGAGTTACAAGATAAGATGGGACAGCAGCCACATTCGCATTATATTCGGCTACATCAGCCTTAAGATCAGTAACGATGTCAGCACTGGCAACCGGCATCATCATTGACATCAGCAGCATTAAAATAACTATTATTTTTTTCATCCGCTTACTCCATTCCTATTTATTGTTTACAACACATACCTGAAAACTTCATATCAGGAAATATGCAAATTCTATATTTATTATTTATACACACATACGTAATAAATCTAGCCATACTTTTTTACAGTATAATTAAAAATAAGTCAACTGTTATAAACAAAAATAGACAAATTGAACACTTCATTATTCTATAAAACAGAAACAACATCCTGTGAAAAATAGTTATCAGAGACTATGACAATTAGGAAGGAATGTTCAGCTAAACCATCCTTTGGTTCTCAGGCATATCCTCACAAGCATCAGCATAACAGGAACTTCGATAAGAACACTTACAACAGTTGCCAGCGCTGTACCGGAAGACAGACCAAAAAGAATGGTTGCTGTTGCAATAGCTACCTCAAAGTGGTTTGATGCACCAATCATTGCCGAGGGAGCAGCATCCTCATAACTAAGTTTAAGCAGCTTCGCAAGAACATATCCAAGTGTAAAGATGAACACTGTCTGGATGAAAAGTGGTATGGCTATCCACAGTATTGTTAGCGGCTGTGCCAGAATAGTCTCACCCTTGAAACTAAAAAGCAATATCAGTGTTATAAGAAGGGCTGTTATTGTTATCGGTGTCAGCAAATGGACAAAACTTGTATTGAACCATTCCTCGCCTTTTGTCCTGATTATCATTTTTCTGGAAATATAACCTGCTGCAAGCGGAAGTGCAACATATATTCCTATGGACAATGCCAGCGCTTGCCATGGAACAGGAAGTTTTCCAACTCCAAGCAGGAAACCTCCAAGAGGACCATAGAGGAAAAGCATTGTCAGGGAGTTTATCGCAACCATAACAAGTGTGTGACAGTCATTTCCGCGTGCCAGATATCCCCATACAAGCACCATTGCAGTACACGGAGCGATTCCCAGAAGGATGCATCCTGCAAGGTAACTTCTCCACAACGGAACCTCAAGCATTTTCACACCTTCGTGGAGTACGACAGTACCTACACCATAACTTGCACCAACAGGCAGGTCAAGTCCGAACGGCATCTTTACGAGGTCAGTTGCTTCAGGACCTATGAAACCGAGGAACAGTGTTCCAAGGAAGAAGAGAGAGATAGCATACATTGTGAATGGTTTTATAGCCCAGTTAATGAACAGAGTAAGACCGACAGGTTTCAGATTCTGGCTGGCCTTGACAACTTCCCCGAAATCGATCTTCACCATAATAGGATACATCATAAAGAACAGGCAAATAGCAATCGGAATTGAAACAACCGGTGCTCCCTCTACATAAATTGAAAGACTGTCAAGATACAGAGCAACTTCGGGTGCTAATTTTCCAAGAAATATCCCGGCAATTATACAGAGAATTACCCATAAAGGAAGATATTTTTCAAAGAAAGCCAGCCCTTGAGGTTGTTTAGTTATACATGCTTTTGTAGCCACGAAATATTACCCCAATATTCCCAATAACATATCTCTTTACAAGCATATATAAATGGTACCACGTCGGTGCCAGAAAATATACAAAGCTATTTACCAAAAACCATAACAATCCAGTCCTTAATCTCATCCCGTATCTGCCTGAAAAATTCAAGTTGCTCGGCATCTGAACCTGTAGCTCCTGCAGGGTCCTTAAAAGTCCTGTGCATCAACTTTTTCGCCTGTGGCTGATCATTTCTGACATTTACACCTACAAGTTCCGGTGTGTTGCAAACAGGACATGCCTGTTTAGCTTTATCACAAACGGTTACAAGGACATCAAATACAACATCCTTATATTCACTCATTGTTTTTGAACGCTGACCTGAAATATCAATATCAATCTCCCGCATTACCTGAATAGCACGAGGGTCAACAGCAGTTGTTTCCACACCTGCGCTGTATACCTCATAACTATCACCATAGATAGACTTCATTAACCCTTCAGCCATCTGTGATCTTGCAGAATTGTGGTAGCACACAAAAAGGATCTTCATTTTATTCTGCTTTTCTATAATTTCCACCTCCGGAATCCTTCAAATCCAGGCTCATAAAACTCATTGATATGAAAATAAACTGGATTTATGAATTGTTAATGTCTTCCACAAATTGTTCAATTCTTTTCTTTATTGAATCCCTGAGCTTACGTGCCTGTTCCTGTTTTTCTTCTTCAGAACCAGTAAAGGTTTCAGGATCCGGATAAGGCCAGTGAAGTTGAAGAAATGGTTTTGGGAAAAGCGGGCATTCTTCTTCATGTGCCCTGTCACATACCGTGATTATATACTGGTACAATTTTCCCTCTTTGAAAAGGTTCCATGCTGACTGAGGTTTGCTCCCACTCAGGTCAAAGCCATCCTCTTCCATAACTTTCAGCACCAGAGAATTTATTGGTTCTGGTTTGTAGCCTGCACTTTCAACCTCAAACCTTTCACCGCCAATTTTTTTCAGATAAGCTTCGGCAATCTGGCTTCTGCCACTGTTACGAATACAAATAAAAAGAACATTGATTTTATTTTTGTCAGACACCATGTAGTAGAGTTGTCAACAGTCCATGATATAAAGTTACTCTATATAGATTATAGAGGGTATAGTTAGAAGCACATATCAACTTTCTATGATACATAATATATGAAATAAAAGAAAAAGAAAAAAATAGTAAGATAGAAGAAACTGCTTCGACTATCTAGTAGATTGCCAACCGGCCATTCACCGTGTGGATGGCCTGTCAAAGAAGATGTTCTTACCCTTAACACTCAGCGGCATTGCCATTGCAACATCTGCATCGATCATTCCTGAATAACATGCAGCTGCTCCCGCAGAATAGAGAATCCTGTTATCTATGCACAGGTCCTTTGCCCTGGCAGCAGCGCAGCCTACTGCAATTCCCAGATCCATATACTTGATCATACAGTGAGGACCTGTGAATTCAACCTTTACTTTTTTGTGCATAACCATATCAGCACAGGTCTCAAATCCACATGCCCCGCAATTAAGTGAACTTACACCTGAAGGTTTCAGACCAATTATCAACAAACAATCAGCATCCCTGACATTCTGAGCATCGCGTATCAGGAATTTCAGACCTTTGATCTTACTGAGTTCCACCATCTTATCAGCAAGCTCCATTTTCTCGTCATCATCGAAAATATAGGTCACTATATCATCGATACCTTTACCTTTCGGTGCAGTCCTCGCAGCCACAAGAATAGTATTTCCAAGCGATTCAACCACTTCAAGTTCAGGATTCTGTTTCATAAAAGAAGAAATGTTTTGATTGTATATATTCATTGAGGATTCTGATTCGACCTTTTCAGAACCTACTCTGTTGTCTTTCCATCAAATTCCGCTTCATTTGCCTCGGCTTCTTCCTTCGTGGAACGTACGATTCCATCCTTGTGGTGTGCCGGGGAATAGATGGTATACAATTTAAGTTCCTCTGTTTTTGAGGTGTTGACAACGTTGTGCTGTGCACCTGCCGGTACTACTACTGCAACACCGTCACCAAGTTCATACTCATTACCATCAATTATGCATTTGCCCTGTCCGCTTTCAAAACGGAAGAACTGGTCGTTTTCCTCATGAACTTCCATTCCTATTTCTTCCATGGGCTTAAGACTCATAAGTACAAGCTGGCTGTGCTTTGATGTGTAGAGAACCTTGCGGAAATTGGTATTTTCCAGAGTAGCCTCTTCGATATTGATAGAAAATCCTTTCATGCTAAATAATAGGAGTTAATTGGATATAAACTCACATGTACCAATATTTAAATAAGAATATATTAATGAATGTGAGAACGAAAGGTTGTAGAAAAAATCTATCAAACCGATTATCGTTCACACTAAAAAAACGAAAGATCAAAGATTAAGACTCAGGAAATTAGGTTCATCATGAACATGAGAATGGGTCTTTTCAAACTCCACAGCTTCCTTTTTGAGATTAGCCTGGATGCAACTGTCCACAATCTTCACAAGTTTTTCTTTCTCAACCTTGGTAACAGCACTAAGGAACTTGATATGTTCATCCCCATTTCCTTTCTCATCAAGGATCTCAACCACGGGTTCACCATCTGAAGATGTCAGGCTGCCCTTGACAAGACCAGAGGATGATTTGAAACTTATCTTTACATGACCCACAAAATCAGGATTCTGTTCCTTTACCTTCTCCTTAATATCCACAAGCATATGAACAAGCATAGATGTAATCCTGTCAACATCTTTGCCATTGGAAGTAATGGAATACTCACCTGCATAGCTTCCAACACCTGAAACTTCCATGGAGTTCATGTCCTCACGTTCCTGATGAAGATCACTTTCACCGGTAAGCAGGTCCATGAACCTCTCAAACTTATCATCGGCATTCTTTGCAGAGAACTCAACAACAATAGCATCAGGATTTATTTCCAGTGCCTTCTGAGTTGAGGAAGCTATTGTTTCCCTGTCAACAAGATCGATCTTATTGATACAAACTATCTCAGACTCTTTTATCTGGTTCTCGATGAACTTTGGGATCTGCTTCCATTCAGCACCAAACCTGCTGGCATCAATAATTGTAACAACCGGAGCAAAGGAAAGTTCGCCAAGATCCATAAGTTCAATGTGCTCCTTTATCTGAAGCGGGAATGCAATTCCGGTAGGTTCGATGATAACAACATCAGGATTATAATCCTCGATAAGAGTATCCAGAGTAAACTCCATACTTACCTTGAGTGAACAACATATGCAACCACTTGTGAGTTCCTTTGTCACAAGACCGCTGCTTGAAATGGTCTCACCGTCCACTCCAACCTCACCAACTTCATTGACAATTATGGCTATCTTGTGACCTTTATCAATTAGATGTTTTCCAAGATTCCTTAACGTAGTTGTTTTGCCACTGCCAAGAAAACCGCCTATGATTATGACTTTCATTTTTTCACCATAACATAATATCTTAATATTGCCTGTAATTAGTGTGGGTCCAAAAGCAAATATACCCATAAATCCGACTACTAAACTAAAAGCTTTTTGAAAATAGTCCGTGATGCAGGATTTCAAAGAGATTCATTGTTCAAGAGGAAGACGAACATGAACTGTTGTTCCTTTACCCTCTTCACTGCTGACGTAAATGTCACCTTTATGGTCTTCAACTATCTTCTTACAGATATAAAGACCAAGTCCGGTACCGCCGTATCTTCTCTTCACAGAAGAATCAACCTGATAGAAACGCTGGAAAAGCATTGGAATCTTATCTTCAGGAATTCCGATACCTGTATCCTCTACATCCATATACATCGAACCTTCGGAAACATGTGCTGAAACTGTAACTTTTCCACCATCATGAGTAAACTTAACAGCATTGTCGATCAGGTTCACAAATACATCCATCATTTTATCGCGATCAAGAACAAGTTGTGGCAGGTCGGACGGAATATCAGTTACAAGTTCTATATTCTTACTTGCAGCCTGAAGTGCAAGATCCTGAACCGAATGTTCAAGTATGTCCTTGATAGAAAACTTTTCAAAAGAATAATTCAGCTTGCCGGACTGAGCACGGCTTAGATACAATAAAGAGTCTACAAGTCTGCGAAGACGTTCCGAGTTCCTGAGAACAGTTTCAACAGCTTTTTGCTGCTGCTCGTTAACCTCACCCAGTGTTCCGTCCGAAATGAGCTGACTATATCCCTGAATAGATGTCAGCGGAGTCTTGAACTCATGGCTGACATTTGAGAGGAAATCATCCTTCATCCTGTCAAGGGACTTCAATTCCTCGTTTGCCTGTGAAAGTTCTTCGTTTGTCTTTGAAAGTTCCTCATTGACTTTGGAGAGTTCATTGGCATACTCACGTAAAGTATCTTCTGATTTCTGGCGCTGGATAAGTTTCCACATGCCTTCCATGAACAGTGTTAGTTGCCTTACATCAGTCTTATCGTAGTCATCATCCTTGTTTCCAACACCAGCAACACCTACTATTTTCTTTCCATCAAATATTGGAATACTCATGTAACGTCTGAGCCTTATATGACCTTTAGGGTAACCATGTTTTAACGGATTGGGAGCAGCGAAATCATTTACAATTACAGCTTTTTTCTGCCTGATTGGTTCTCCCCAGAGACCTGTTTCTTCAATAGTGTACTCCAGCTTCTTTCCCTTCACCTTACATTTGTCCATGATGCTTTGTGACCATGAATAAATTATGAGCTTTGTAGCTGTTTCATTGAGGAAAGCAAGATAACCGATCTTACTCTGGGTCAACCTTACAGCCTCTTCCTGTACAAAGTCTGCAACACCACTGAGAGAGAGATCTGTGACATGACTTATCTTCAGTAATGCTTCAAGACGTGATTCATCAAGACGTAAAGCCTCCTCTGCTCTTTTACGAATAGAAACATCGCCATAGATACCAATGCCTCCAAGCAGAGTTCCATCGTCTGCAAGGTTAGGACTAAAATCAGCTTTGAGATAAAGGTCTTTGCCACTGATGACAGTATGATATTTGCCTTCAAAATGACCGCTTTTTCTTGACAGGACATCCGAAATTGCCTTTTTCATATCCTCATCGTGTATCTGGGTCACCATGTTAAAACCAATTACCTTATCCTTGTTTTCGACTCCTATTATCTGAAGGAACTTTTCATTACAGTGAGATACAATGCCCTCTTCATTGAAATGAAAGATCCCGACCGGAGAGTTCTCAAATATAAGGCGGTATTTCTTCTCCGCTTCAAGAACAGCATCTTCTGCTTTTTTTTTCTCAGAGATATCCTCAAAAACACCTATGCCACCGAGGAAACTGCCATCTTCTGCAATATTTGGACTGTAATATGCTTTTATATAGATTGTAATATCTGTGGAAACTGTATGATATTCTCCTTCAAAGAAACCCTGCTTTCTTGAAAGAGCGTCATCAACTGCTTTTTTCATATCTTTATCTATAATTGAGGCTCCAAGATCGAATCCAATGATATCTTCCTTGCTTTTCAGCGCCATTATTTCCAGGAACTTTTCGTTGCAGTGAGTAATGATTCCTTTTTCATTGAAATGAAAAATTCCAAGAGGGGAATTCTCAAAAATAAGACGATATTTCTTCTCAGAAGCAAGAGCGGTTTCTTCTGCTTTTTTCCTTTCCGTAACATCTATGATTATTCCCTGATAGTAAGCAGGATCACCTTTTTCATCCCTGATAAGGTGTGACCTTTCCGTAACCCAGCGAACCTTGCCGGATTTTGTCATTAGGCGGTATTCCTTTGAGAAGAACATCTTGCCCTGAACTTCAAGCTCCGATACATCGGTGCGTACATGATCCAGGTCACCAGGATGGATGATGTCTCCGTAATTCATTTTACCGGAGATCAGGTCCTCTGGAGTATAGCCAAACTGGGAAATATTCTCTGAAACAAAAGCAACAGGCCAGTCATCCTCTGCACTCCACAGGAATGCAACAACAGGACTTTTTCTGTATATATCTTCCAGTTTTTCTATGGATTTGAACTTATCACGCAGTGTTTCATGATCGATGGTCTGCTCCACAAGCTTACCTATAGTACCTATCATACCGCTGTAATTTCCCTTGTCATCTGTGAGAGGAAGCAGGAAACCACTATGATAAATGAACTGACCGTCCGGTTTTACAAATGGAAAAACGTCATAACTTCTTGATTGCAGATCTTCTTTCACAGCCTGAAAAACATCTGCAAATCCGGGGTCATCGCCCCCAATGCTTTGTGGTATGAAATTAGTTAGTCTCTTCCCGCATACATCACTTTTTGATAAGCCGGATATAGACTCCATACCCTTGTTGAAAAAGACGATCTTGTCATTCTCATCAACAGCCCAGAAACCTGTCCAGACATTTTCAAGGATCTCATCTCTGAAATACTGACTCCTACTAACAGTCTTGCAGGACGATGAACTCTGAAGCAGGGTCCACTTGCCATTCTTCTCAATAATTGTCCCGTCATGCATACTGATAAGTTCGATCATTTCCATTCTTGAACGTGCCTCAAGGAGAAATGCAAAAAGACCTGTGATCTTTTTTGCCCTGATAAGGTCCATGGCCTTTTTCTCATATTCCACAAAGCTGTCCCAGGAATCACCATCTACAATTGTGAATTTGTCAACGATCCGCAGACCATTGTAACCTTCATACATTGCAATATTGTATATCTCTTCCCATTTCAGAAGATCCATGTCAGAAACTGCACCTTCTCCGGCAATGTAGCATTCATTACACTGCGAAAGTATCAACTGTCCGCTCTCAACATACCTGTCAACATCAAGTCCTGAATCCCTGAGAAGGTTTTTCACATTTTCAGTATCAAGTTGCCCTGCTACACCCCAGAGACAGCACTCATTGTTTTTTAGCCCAGCATCAAAAAAGGAAGCAACTATATCCACAAGTTGCTCTGTGGTGTCATAGAGCAGGGAAAATGAATTACCCTGTATCATATCCTCTCTAAAATTAATATCTGACCGGATACTCTGTATAGTAATAATATAACCCCGCTAATGTGAATATGAATGTAATGTTGTTATGAGAACAACATAAATTAGTTCACTATAACTGTATCCAACTCTTATATTTAAGTAGTTCCTTTTTTCAGTCTGCATAGTGTATCCTGTATATCTTTCCGGCATTGTCATCACTAACAAAAAGCGAACCATCATCTGCAACTATAACATCAACAGGTCTGCCGCTTATTGTTGCTGCCTTGAGCCATCCGGTTGCAAAATCATTGACCTGAAGAGTGTCCATATCAATATTGACTATCTTGTATCCTGTGGGTTCCTGACGGTTCCATGAGCCGTGGAAACACACGAACAGGTCACCCTGATACTTTTCAGGGAACATGTCACCATCGTAGAATGTTAGTCCAAGTGGTGCGGAATGAGCCTGAAGGTCAATCAAACTTGGTATCCTGCCACTGTCATTACAGGGGTTTCCGATGTACTCACTATTGTTGAAATCAGTGTCAAAGATATTCTTGCCATAGCAATCCGGCCATCCGTAATTTCCGCCTTCAACTATCAGGTTGATCTCGTCAGGCGGAGTGTTGTCACCAAGCCAGTCCCTTCCGTTCTCAGTTGCATATAACTCTCCTGTTACAGGGTGGAATGCAAGACCTACTGAATTTCGAAGTCCACTTGCAAATACTGTAAGGTTACTTCCGTCAAGGTCACTCTTTGATATAGCTGCTCTCATTTTATTGGACTCGTCACAGACATTACATGAAGAGCCCATACTCAGGTAAAGTTCACCATCATGAACTTTGACGGTCCTTGTATAATGACCTCCTGTAGGAAGATTGTCTATCAGCACTTCAATACTACCATTATCAGCTACAAGATCTTCATCATCATCCCTAACTCGAATGACACGACTTTCCTCTGCAATGTAATACCAGCCATCATAATAGTCAATTCCATGCGGATAATCAAGGTCCTGAATGAAAACCTGCAACTTATCGGCAACATTGTCATCGTTCCTGTCAGGCAGAATAGCTATCATTCCTTTGTTCGGTATTGAGACAAAAAGCAGACCATCTTTTATCATCATCATGCGAGGACCTGGTGAAGGGCCACCGAAAGAAAGCAGGGTGCTTCCAAGATCCTCAGCATAGACATCGATAACAAAACCTTCAGGTAAAGTGATTCCTTCCACTCCTGAACCTGTAACTGTTGGACGAACACCCAGATAATTGGCAGACAGGACAAGAATTACAAGAATTGATATGAAAACAAAAGCTATCCACCAAACCCTCTGACTTGATAATAATCGTGACATCACAACCCCTGTTAATAATTGGAACCAAGGAAATAAAAGTTTTTGCAAGCCGGTCCCGGATAATACAACCAGACCCATAAAATTAAATAAATTAAAGTTTTATAACTTTCTGTAATTACTGAAATTTTGATAACTTAGAATATAAACCGGTGGTCAGATGAGTGAAAAAGAAAACTCAACAAAAAAACATGAATGGCTTAACAGGCTGGAGAAAGAAGGAAGACTGAAGGCAAATCCGACTGAAGATCATAAGATAGGACTGCAGACGATGCAAAACCCGACACGTCGTAAGATTCTCAAAATGCTCAATGGCTGTCCACTTTGCATAGAAGAGATAAGGAATAGCCTGAACCTCAATAGCTCTATGACCAAGTTTCATGTTGAAATGCTGGAAAACGCACTTTACGTAGACAGAGTTGTGGACAGTGAGCCGCTCATGTACCAGATATCGCCTAGAGGAGAAGCTTTTCTTGAGAATGTAGAGGAGACATAATGATGAACGACCAGGAAAAAATTGACGAAATTGACAGGAAGATCGGCTTCTCGGCCATGAAAAAAACCATTATGGAAGATGGAGCAATAGACAGCAGAACCAAGAAACTCCTTTTAATTGCAAGTGCTGTTGCCGTTGGTTGTGATGCATGTTTTTCAGCTAACAAAAAGCGTGCAATGGATGCAGGAATTTCGGACGAGGAAATCAATGAAGCAATACTTGTAGCTTCACTGATAAGAATGAGTTCGGGTCTTAACTATATGTGGAAGGCTATCGACGAATAACAGATTAAACGAAGTTATGGAAGGAGGAAAGCAATTTCTTTTTTCCATTTCTCAATCAGCTTTCAACAATTCTGATCGGGAACAAGCTACTATAGAATACTGAAATTAGGACTCTGTAGAAATCCTGCGATTAAAACTTAAAAGCAAGCAGCAAATCATTTCCTCTTGGTTCATGGATAACTGAAGTTATCCCGGAGGGCCTGGCAAAGCCGGCGTTTTCCCACAAAACAAAACAAAATGATTTGCATAATACTCTCAAATACTTTCGTCTCAGGACTTCTGTAGAATTATTAATATTAATGTAATGATCTTATGACTAATACTCTGCACAGCAGCATGGGAATGTGCCGCTTTCGGCGGATGGTTGCTTTGTTTTCTGATTGCCAATTGTTTTGTGGAAATAAAATATGGCAAAGACTGTATAATTCATATGATCAGGATTTCTACAGAGCCGAAATTAGCGAGTTCCAGTACTTTTTTCATAGAAAACATTATAGGCATGGAATTCATGACTAAAATATCGTATTTTCGCACATATTCGAATATCCGGCAATTTCGATATTGAGGCAGTTCCATGGATGATAACGAAAAAAAAACAGCAAATGTAACATCTCTGCATTCGGACGATGAAAGAGGATGCAATACAAGAGAACAATGTTCTTTGCTCTATCCGAATACGAAAAGGGAAACCAGAGCTGTATCCTGGATACCTTCTGATCCGGAAAGCCCTAAGCAGGAATTTACGGAACTTATAGTAGAGAATTTAAAGTCAGAGGGTTTTGACGAGATATCTTCAAGAATTGTCGGAGTGCTCTTCATAGAACCTGAAGAAATGTCACTTGAAGAGATATCCATTGAGACCGGATACAGTTTGTCTGCTGTCAGCACAGCTATGAAGAACCTCTCACAGTTCCATATTATAAAAAGATTCAAAAAACCAGGCTCAAAAAAAGCTTTCTTTTTCCTTGATAAGAATCTTGCAGCTATCGGTGCACAGGCACTGCGAATGAAATACGACAATGTGATCCTTCCGTCTAAAAAAATATTACCGGATATCATCGAAAAATACGAGCGTGACGGATCAGATAAAACTGCCAGTGAACTGGAAATAGTTACCCGTTATTACAGGCAGATACTGAAACTCGAATCAATTGTCGAAAATTTCCTTGACGAAATGGAAAACATCGATACCGATGAAGAGTAGACCACCATACATTATTTTCACCCCGCTTACAACACTGTTATTAATCAGGTAGTCAATTATAGATTTCTCTTAAATTAAATGGATGGAATAATTAATGGATGGAAAAAAACAGATATACTTAGCAGGACCACTTTTTTCACAGGCGGAGAGGGATTTTAACGTACTGCTCAGGGACAAACTGATTGAGATGGGGTTCTCTGTATTCCTGCCACAGGAGGATGGTAATGACACCGAATCAAGCCGTATGGAGGACAGGCAGAAAACTATCTTTGACAACGATGTTCGGGGAATTGATAACTCAGACATTGTACTGGCAGTGCTGGATGGTGGCAGCGATGTGGATTCAGGAACAGCATGGGAAATGGGTTATGCCTATGCAAAAGGAATTCCGGTACTTGGACTTAAGACCGACTTCAGGACTTTTGGTGATGAAGGAATCGTCAATTTGATGATGGAAATGGCAGTTGAAGCACTTGAAAGAGATGTGGATTCCATACTCAAAGTGCTTGAGAACTACCTTTAGAAAATGAATAAAAAATTATTTTGCAATAAAATTTCATGTCAGGTAATCGATCATTTACCTGAACATGATCCTTCCTTGAAATCTTTTTCTGTAACTTCGCCACGAGGTTCAGATTCTGTAAATATCTGACCTTCAAAAGCATAAACTTCAGCACCTGTAACCCATGCATCATGTGGCAGACCTGCTTTTATACATGTATGATTCAGGAACTCTATTTCATCAAAATCGTTTTCCGGAGCCACCTGCGGTAATAGCAGACCCTGCCTGTAACCACTTTTAACGATCAGTCCATGTCTGCCGATCTTAATAGATGATGGCAGGTCCTTTGGCGGAACATCTACAAGCTCAGGTTTTGTGAGTATAGTTACTTCCACAGTTATGTCCTCCATTTCCTCCTTTTTCACCGGAGGGAATCTTGGGTCACGGAGTGCTGCAGAGAGAGCTGAATCTGTAATTGCGTGCCTTAATGATGAATCAGCATACGGATGACCAATACAACCACGCAGATCGTGATTTTTGGTCAAGGTTACAAAAACACCTCTTACTTCATTGAATATAGCAGGAAGCTGAATCTCCGAACCATCCATCATCTCGCCTGTTCGTAAATACAATTCAATGGCATCCCTGGCAAGCTGAACAGCTGCCTGACCTTCGGTATCTGAAAGCAATTTTACCCCTTCACTCATAAATAAGACTCCTTTTTGCTGACCTTTTATCATCAGCAAATTAATTTAGTTCTTATCTGTTAAGTCTGTATCGAGTGGCTGCAGCCTTAAGAGCTTCAATTCCCGGCAACTCTGCCCCTGCAAGGTAATCAATGCAGGCCCCGCCACCAGTACTGAGGTGAGAGAATTTCTCTTCGTAACCAAGGTTTCTTACTTCTGCTGAAATGTGACCACCACCTGCAATAGAATATTCAGACTGCACAGCAGCTTTTATAATCTCATGAGTACCAAGAGCAAATGGCTCAACTTCTGAAAGACCTGCAGGACCATTAAGGACCACTGTCTTTGCAGCTTTTATTTCATCAGAAAAAGCAACAATTGTCTCAAGACCAATATCATTTATCGGAAGATTTCCGTCAGGCAACTCACTCACAAGAGCTTCAATCCTTTTTCCACCATCATTAAATGCAACATCAACAGGAAGTCCAATCTTGCCATTAAATTTGCCAAGTATCTCTTTTCCTCTTTCTATCTGCTCAGTATAACCCTGTGATTCAATAAAATCAAGATTTGTAGAACCAATGTCCACACCTGATGCTGCAAGCATCACATTTGCAACAACACCAGTAACAAGCACTTTGTCAGCACCACCATTACTGAGCACATTCTCAGCAACTGTCAGGGAATCATCAACCTTTGCTCCGCCAAGTACAAAGATACATGGCCTCTCACCACCTTTTACTCCTCTGTCAAGGGATGAGATCTCTTTCTCCATGACGCGTCCTGCACCAGTTGGAAGAGTTTCAGTAAAGCCCATGATGGAAAGATGACTTCTGTGGGAAACAGCAAAAGCGTCATTAAGGAAAATATCGATCAAAGGAGACAGTTTTCTTACCATATGTGTACCTGAATGTTCGATTGCAGGCCTTGTTATACTTTCTTCAGAATAGAACCTAACGTTCTCAAGTAAAATCACATCGCCTTTTTTCATGGAAGCAATAGAAGAACGTGCATGTGTTCCAAAAATGTCGTCCACATACTTTACTTCTTTACCAAGATATTGAGACATCAGCTGAGAATGCGGTTTCATAGTTGTGAAATCTTTTTTACCTGCACGGCTCTGGTGAGCCATGAGTACAACCTTTGCATCCTCAAGGTCCTTTATAGTAGGTATATGGCTTTTTATTCTCATATCATCGAGAATATTATCTTCAGTATCCATTGGAGTGTTTAGGTCCACCCGCACAAGTATGGTTTTACCGTCTATATCAAAATCATCAATAGTAAGATAGTCCCTGCTAGTCAAAATTCCATCACCGCTTCTTTTAACCTGAATGACCTGATCAATATAATATATAGAGTAAATAAGTCTATGTAAGTATATAAATGACACATGTTGTCTAATTTTTTGTCATAATGAACTAATCTTATTATATCTTTTCTATAAAGCAAATCAGCCAAAAACTAATATTGCTTGCCTTCTATTGCAAAGTGGTGATCATATGAAGATACTTGGAATATCAGGAAGCCCAAAAGTTGGCCAGAATAATGACACTTTGATAAAGAAAGTGCTTGAGATCGCAAGTGAAAGAGGTTTTGAAACTGATGCTGTATTTCTCTCAGAATCAAAAGTAGCTCCATGTACTGCATGTGGAGTTTGCGCAAAGGGAGAAAAATGCGTAATTGATGATGATATGCAACCAGTCTATGACAAGCTTGTAGAAGCAGATGCAATCGTTGTTTCTTCCCCGGTCTATTTCGGAACCATGACAGCACAGCTCAAAGCACTTTGTGACAGAAGCGTTGTTCACAGAAGACAGGGATTCAAGCTCAGCAACAAACTTGGTGCAGCAATGGCAATCGGCGGTTCAAGAAATGGTGGCCAGGAAAAAACAATACAGACCATTCACGAGTGGATGCACATCCATGGAATGATAGTTGTCGGTGACGGCGGACACTTCGGTGGAATTCTCCAGAAACCTGCTGCCGAAGATGATGAAGGCATGAAAACAGCAATTGATACGATCAACAAAGTCTGTGATGTACTTGAAATGATGAAGAAATGAAATATTTTCTTCACATCTTTAGTCAATCTATATTAATTTACAATTTGTCATTTCAATTTATTATGAATGATTTCTCATCAGCCTACAACAAACCATATAAACAAATTCATACAATCTTATTTTAAGGACAAATATAGGATTTATTTGTCCATGTGGGTGTTACCATGGGAGAAAAATCAGACCAATCTCAAAAAAGCGGAGCTCTGTTCAAAGCACCGGAAGATTTCGCCAAAAGCGCAAATGTCAATGATCCTGATATTTACAGAATAGCTGATGAAAACCCGGAAAAGTTCTGGGAAAAGAATGCAGAGAACATTGAGTGGTATAGCAAATGGGAAAAAGTCCTGGAATGGGAACCTCCGCATTCAAAGTGGTTCGTTGGAGGAAAACTCAATGCCTGCTACAATTGTCTTGATGTGAATCTAAAGGAAAGGGCAGATAAGAATGCTCTTATCTGGGAATCCGAGAGTGGGGAGATTCTCAAATATACATATAAAGAACTGCTTGAGGAGGTCTGTAAATTTGCAAACGTTCTCAAAGACCTCGGAGTGAAAAAAGGAGATATTGTTACAATATACCTTCCGATGATACCTCAGGTCATCATTTCTATGCTGGCATGCGCACGTATTGGAGCACCGCATAGTGTTGTTTTTGCAGCGTTCTCCGGGGAATCACTTGCGACCAGGATTGGAAATGCCAATAGCCGGATCCTTGTAACCTGTGACGGATACTCACGTCGTGGAAAAGTTGTTGAGCAAAAGAACAAGGTAGACGACGGAATCCGTTCCTGCGGAATTGTGGACAAAGTAGTTGTTGTCAAACACCAGAACAATGATATTCAGATGAAAGATGGAAGAGACCTCTGGTGGCATGATGTCATGGAAGGAGCGGATACTTCCTGTGAACCCGAGATAATGGATTCAGAGGATATGCTCTTTTTGATGTACACCAGCGGTACTACAGGAAAACCAAAGGGAATTGTCCATACAACCGGCGGATACATGGTTGCAACCCAAACAACAAGCAAATTTATCTTCGACCTGAAAGAAGATGATATCTACTGGTGTACTGCGGATTGTGGATGGATAACAGGACACTCATACATTGTTTACGGACCACTGGCCAACGGTACTACCCTTGTAACTTACGAAGGAGCGCCTGATTATCCTGATAAGGACAGGTACTGGGATATTATTGAAAGACATAAGGTAACGATACTTTACACCGCCCCAACAGCCATCAGAACATTCATGAAATGGGGACCTTCATGGCCTCAGATGCATGATATATCCACACTCAGGCTGATAGGTTCTGTGGGTGAACCTATAAACCCGGGTGCATGGTTGTGGTATCATGAAAATATAGGACTTGGAAAATGTCCGGTGGTCGATACATGGTGGCAGACCGAGACCGGAATGATAATGATATCCGCACTTCCCGGAATAACAACAACAAAACCAGGAAGTGCCACAATGGCATTCCCTGGAATTAAAGCAGCAGTCCTTGATGAGAAAGGAAACGAGACTGCACCTGGAGAGGATGGTTATCTTGCTATCCTTAATCCGTGGCCAAGTATGGTACGCACTGTGTTTGGAAATGAAGAACGATTCATAGAAACTTACTGGAGCAAATGGGACAATAAGACCTACTTTGCAGGTGATGGTGCAAAAAGAGACGATGATGGCTACTTCTGGATAATAGGCCGTGTGGATGATGTCATTAAAGTTTCAGGCCATCGTATCGGAAGTGCTGAGTTTGAAAGCATAATGGTGTCACATCCTTCAGTAGCTGAAGCAGGAGTTGTAGGAAAGGAAGATGAGATCAGAGGTGAAGTAATCTACTGTTAC
Organism: Methanolobus vulcani; assembly: GCF_900100715.1. Classification (GTDB taxonomy): domain Archaea; phylum Halobacteriota; class Methanosarcinia; order Methanosarcinales; family Methanosarcinaceae; genus Methanolobus; species Methanolobus vulcani. The sequence continues at coordinate 80,448 of NZ_FNCA01000003.1, forward strand.
GTAACTCTCAGAACAGGGGTTGAGGAAAGTGAAGACATCAAGAAAGAGCTCATAACCTATGTTGAAAGGAATATTGGTCCTTTTGCCCGCCCTAAACAGATAATCTTTGCCGATGACCTGCCAAAAACAAGAAGTGGCAAGATTATGAGAAGAGTGCTTAAAGCAATTGCAAATGAAAAAGACCCTGGAGATCTTACAACCCTGCAAGATCCTGATGTAGTTCAGGTACTAAAACAAAAAACAAAGTTGCTTGATGGTTAAATTGCAAAATCGAATATTAGAATTCAAAATTAATATTCAGAATAAATAGTAATGGTAAAAGGAGAACACATCTCCTTTATTCATTTAATTCAATGCCGATACTTTCTGCAATAGCATTTATGTCCAGATGATTTCTCAAAAGCTCAGTGACCCTGTCGAGCTTTACCTGCTGTTTTATATGAGCATGACCAATCAGGTTTTCCATTCTTTCAATTGTGTTCATGGTATCACCACGCACCAGGATAACAGGGATTCCTGCTTCCTCTGCACTTGCAAGAACAGCACCACTTGGACGCATATTACCAGTAAGAATGAGACATTTCACTCTTGAATCAATGGCTGCCATCTGTATATCTGCCCTGTCACCACCGGTGATAACAACGCTGTTTGGCTGACGTCTGAAGTATTTGATTGCAGAGCCGACTTCCATTGCGCCTACAAGGTAGTTCTCAACAAGCTGGTCCAGTTTATCAGGAGCTACAAGAACCTCGGCATGCAGGTCTTCCACGATCTCAGAAATGAATACCGAACGTAGAGTATGGTCTTCGTAGATAACTCCAAAAACCTTTATGCCTTTACGCTCAAGGAAAGGAACAACTATCTCAGTAACCCTGTCTTCCATATTGCGTGGAACTTCGTTGAGTATCACACCTGTAAGAGTTGCTTTATCCCCTACAATACGCACGTCACATAGTATTCTGTCAATTGCAGATATAGAATCAAAGCGTGTGACAAGCAGCATTGGGATTCCGAGTTTAGATGCCACTTCAGGGTCTGAAAGACCGTACATTGAACCGCCACCGATACAACCGGTGCCCTCAACGAATATTACATCTTTGTCTTTTGAGATCACAGAATATGCATCTGAAAGTCTTTTATCAAGATCTTTCTCAACACCTTTGAGAGCATCGTCTATGAGACTATCAGTAAGATGGATAGGAGTTACATATTTTGCAGGGTCTTCAATTCCCAGTAATCTCTTAATACCTTCAGAATCTTCATCCGTAAGTGAACCATCCACATCGATCAGGAGATTTCCAACAGGTTTCATGTAACCGATTTTCAAAGTGTTTTCCTGGAATATTTTACCCAGACCCATACATATAGAGCTCTTACCAGAGTACTCTTCTGATGAACTAACCAATATTGAAGCCATACTTACCATCTCCTTACTCATTCAGGTTCAGTGTGAACCTGATATCCATTGCAACACATCCCTGACCTTCAGGCATTACCATTAAAGGATTAATTTCAAATTCTAATATTTCCGGAAAATCCGTAACTAGCTGTGACACCTTAAGCAGAGTCTTAACTATTGAGTCGATATCCGATGCTGCCTCACCCCTTACACCTGCAATTAACGGATAAGTCTTAATTGACGACACCATGTGCTTCGCCTCAGCCTCTGTGATAGGAGCAACTGCAAACGAAACATCTTTCAGGAACTCAACATAAGTTCCTCCAAGTCCGAACATCAACAGTGGACCAAATTGCGGATCCCTGTCCATTCCAATGATGACCTCTTTTCCTCCGCTGATCATCTTCTGGAGCTGAACACCTGTAATAGTGGCATCGGGCATGTAATGCCTCACATCCGACATCATCGAATTATAAGCACGTTCCACGTCATCTGCATGCTTGAGGTTCAAACGGATACCACCCACATCACTCTTATGTGAGATGTCAGGTGACAGGATTTTCATAACAATGGGATATCCCATGTCTTCTGCTGCTTTGACCGCATCTGGAAGTGTTTTTGCTATTCTTGCATCAACAACCGGAATATCGTATGCTTTCAGTATATCCATTGATTCCAGACCATGCATTCTTCTTTTATTCTCAGAAGCAGAATCTATAAACGATTGGGCATACTCTTTGTCAGCTTTAATCTCTGCAGGCTCACCACGTTTGTGATTCCTTATCGTATAATAGTTGCACAGAGCATTCATACTTGCAACTGCCCTTTCTGCAGATGAGTAATTTGGTATCCCATATTTGTTGAGAATTTCCTCACCTGCTGCAATTCTACTTCCACCTGCAAAATTGCAGAGTATCGGCTTTTTAGAATCCTTGATCTTTGCTGCGACTTTTTCCGCTATTCCCGGAACGTCTGTCATTGACTGTGGTGAAACAAGAACTATGATACCGTTTACGTTTATATCATCCATGACAACATCAAGAGCATGTTCGTAAAGGTCGGCACCTGCATCTCCGAGCACATCAACCGGGTCGTAGAAATTTGATGCTGGTGGTAATTTCTCTCTTAATCTTTCCACTGTTTTCTCTTCAAATGAAGCGATTGAAAGACCTGAATTATAACATGCATCTGCTGTCAGGATACCAAGACCACCAGCATTAGTGATAATGGCAATGTTCCTGCCTTCCGGCAGAGGACAAACTGAAAATGCACGGCTGTAATCAAGCATTTCCTCAAGTGAATCTGCACGCAGGACACCACCCTGCTTAAAAGCTGCATTATATGCAGCATCCGAACCTGCAAGTGTACCGGTGTGTGATGAAACTGCTTTAGAACCAACTGAGGTTCGTCCCGATTTTACAATGACAATTGGTTTTGAACGTGATACACGCTCTGCAATCTTTATGAATTCCGGACCGTCTTTTACACCTTCAAGATATGCTGCAATAACTGCTGTTGTAGAATCTGTCTCAAAAAGCTGTAAAAAATCATTTTCTGCAAGTACTGCTTTATTTCCAAGGCTTATGAATTTGGAAAAACCAACGCCAATTCTTTCAGCCCAGTCAAGAGTAACCGTACATATCGCACCCGACTGGGACATCATGGCTATGTTTCCTTCATATGCCATATTGGCTGCAAATGATGCGTTAAGTCCTGAAGCAGTATCAATTATACCAAGACAATTCGGACCTATAAGGTTTATTCCATATTTTTCACATAATGCTATACATTCGCGTTCAAGACGTGCACCTTCAATGCCAGCTTCCTTAAAACCGGCAGATATGACAATGACATTTCCAACGCCGGCTCTGCCGCACTCATCAATAGAGCCGGGCACAAACTTTGCTGGAACCACGACTATTGCAAGGTCTACCTTGGTTTCAGCCGGAACGTCCAGTATATTATGATAACACGGAAGTCCCAGTATTTCATCGACATTAGGATTGATAGGTATGATGGTGAGTTTGCTATTCTGCATGAGGTTTTCAAGCACTGCCCTCCCTACTTTACCTTCTTTCCTGGATGCACCGATAACGGCTACAGAATCAGGATTGAACATTTTCTCGAGCATGTATTTCTCCCTGTGTTTATTCCCTTTTTATTAATAATGTTCAATAATAGATAAAATTAAGGGAGAAAGTGAAAAGAAAAAGAGATTTTGCGTTAAATTGGAAATCTCCCTATAACTACTGTTTTTGTCTTTCCTTTATTTCAGCCAGTTTCTTTTCATAGATAGCCTTATAATCAGCAGTCTTGAACTCATTCCATTTCACACCGAGGGTTGCATAGTCCTTATGCATGGATTCGGAGCTTAGTTTATGAATTGTCCATTCTGTTGCATTCTTTATTCCAAGAACAAATGCATGAATTGCCTCATAATATCTTTTCAGGACAGGAGATTCATTCCTTGAACGATATCCAATTGCAGAGCCTATTAACAAAATACCTATAATTCCTATGAAGAAGAAACTTGTATTAAAAGGACTGATTGGTTCCTGCTCCAGTGCCTTGCTCATTATTTCCACATCTGGGACATCATTCACGGAGTTTAATCCGGCATTGCTCTTATATGTGATTTGTGTGTTCTGTGCCGTAGACTCAGGAACTGAATTGCGCAAGATTTGACCGCTGCCTGTACTCACAATAGCAAACGGAGAGAAGCCAGGAGTTTGGGCTTTGAAATAATAATTATTTGCATCAGTACCGATTCTGGAAGTCTTTAATTCATTCCATGAACCACCGGAATACCTGTAAAGTCTTACAGAAGTAGGGTCTGCATCGTTATCCTCAAGCCATTGTTTTGAAACTTTGAATGTGATCTCTGCTGATGAGAAATAATTTCCTGAATTGAACTTGACATCACCCACCCATATATTGATATTGCGATAGACATCTCCAGGTGGATTCGTGTTCACCAGGGAAGAACGATCATACAGGATCTCAATTATTGCCTTTACCTGGCCTGCAGCCTTAAGTGCGGAAAACTCCACGGATTCAAGATCATTCTCTGAATTTGGGAATTTGAATTCTATTTGCTGACCACGGGTCACATATTTGATTGAATAATCTTTGAATGCAACATTATTGTAGTCTTCAGCGCCACTGGAAGCACCTGCACCACCGCCACTACTACTGCTGCTTGATGTTGAAAAACCACTGTAATCTGTAACCTTGGTATTAACATCATAGACTCTGATGGTAATGGCCTCTGAATCATTGAGCTGGCCATCAGTTACATGGAATTCTACAGAATAAGTGCCTGACTGACCATAATCTGGAATCCAGTAAAAAAGATGTGTTACCGGATCAAAGGAGGATCCTGATGGTGCACCACTTACCGAATAAATAAGGCTGTCGTTGTCATCATCAGTTGCATTAACATAGAATTTCAATGTCTCGTTCTCATAAATGTAACGTGAGCCAATAGATTCTATTTCAGGAGGCATATTTGTCGGGTTCACTTTTACATGAACCGTAGTACTATCATAAAGACTGCCGTCTGTGGCATTGAAAAGTATGTAATATTCTCCACTGTCATAATAACCAGTATCCCAGACAAATGTATCTCCGATTATTTTTCCATTATTGAAAGCAGTTGAGAAGGAAACAGAATCACCGTCAGGGTCTGTGGCACTGAGATTGATCATTACCTGTTCTGTCTCATTTACTTCATACATGGGCATTGAATCAAATACAGGTGGACGATTGACATTCTCTACATTGATGATTACAGTGTCAACAGCTGTGTACCGAATATCGGATACACGGAATTCAACGGTGTATTTACCTGATTGCTCATAGGTTGGGGTCCATGAGAAATGACCTGTTGAATTATCAAAGAAGGAGCCCTCCGGAAGACCTGTTACTGCATAGCTTAGAGTATCGTTATTCGGATCCGTGGCATTCAGAGTAAACTCAATACTCTCATTTTCTTTTACATATTGTGTTCCCATATGAACTATGCCTGGAGGAAGGTTAGTACTACCAACTGCAACAATAGCGATCTTAGAATCAGATAGCTGCCCATCTGATACTGTGAAGAGAATTTCATAGAATCCTTTTTTATTTAATCCGGGAGTCCAGGTAAATACATTATCTACGATTTCACCAAATTCTACATCCTTGGAGAACGTCAGTTCATCACCATCTATATCCTCTGCCGTAAGGTTGATCTTCACCGTCTCAAGTTCATTAACAACTACACTTGTTATCGATGAAAGTATCGGTGCAGAATTGGATCCTATTACAATGACCTCTACTGTCTCACTCACTGATAACTCTCCGTCACTGACGGTAAAGGTAACATCGTAACTGCCCTCATCCTCATAACCTGGAGTCCAGATGAAAATACCATTATTCAAGGAACCCCTGGAGAAATCCTTAGTAATACCAAGTGGAGTATTATCTGGATCAGAAGCGTTGAGATCAAGTACCAATGTACTGCTCTCATTCACATAAACCTGAGAAGGAACATCGATCTGTGGTGGAAGGTTAATGTTCTGCACTGTAATTTCAACATTTTGAGTATCTTTTGCCGTACCATCTGAAACGGAAAATACAACATTATATACGCCAGCATCATCATATGAAGGAATCCAGGTGAAAACACCTGTAGACGTATTTATTGAAGAACTTTCCGATGCACCAGTCACAGAATAAAAAAGAATGTCACTTTCATCATACTCATCAGCCTGCAGACTTATGGTTACTAATTCATTTTCATCTACCGATACATCCTCTATGACAGAAAGGATAGGAGCACGGTTGACATGATTTACTGTAATAGTGATAGTTTCCAGATCTGATAGTGATCCATCACTTATGCTGAAAGTTACATTATAGGTTCCTGACTGGTCATAATCGGGATTCCAGACGAATTCCTGTGTATCTTCATCGAACTCTGCACCTGATGGAAGACCTGTTGCTGAATAGGTCAGACCGTTTGAATCGGGGTCGGAACCTGATATGGTGAATCTTAGTTCTGAACCTTCATCAACTGTTCTATCTCCAATAGGAACAAGTTCAGGAGCGCGATTTACTGAACCTACGTTGATAGTGATAGTTTCAGAATCAACAAGATAACCATCACTTACATAGAAAGTTAGGGAATAAGTACCGGAGTCTTCATAATCAGGAATCCATGTAAACTCTTGTGTGTTGGGGTCAAAATTTGCACCTTGCGGGATTCTGCTTGCATAATAGATCAATGAGTCACCATCTTCATCGTGTGCTGATACATTGAATGTAAGTGATGAACCTTCATTTACTTGCATATTGCCAATATTATCAAGAATTGGAGCACGATTGATATTATGTACAGTAATAGTGATGGTTTCGGAATCAGTAAGGTTGCCATCGCTCACCCTGAATGTTACAGTATAGGTCCCTGATGCATTATAATCAGGAGTCCAGCGGAACTGGCCTGTACCTTCATCAAAATAGGAACCATCCGGTTTATTTTCAATCGAATATGTGAGGTCATCAACGTCCGGGTCTGTTGCAGTAACAAAGAACAATAGTTCGGAGTTTTCATTGATATCCTTATTCCCTATGGAGGAAAGCACAGGCGGACGATTTACTGAACCAACGCTAATAATAATGGTTTCGGAATCAGAAAGGTCACTATCACTTACTGTAAATGTTACTTCATAAGAACCGGAATCCTCATAGTCAGGGGTCCAGACAAAACTGCGGCTCAAAGGATTGAAATCAGCATCATCAGGTACACCTGAAGCTGAGTAGCTAAGTGAATCGTAGTCCGGGTCACTGCCATTTATCGTGAATGAAAGTTTTTCACCTTCTGCAACGTTCTTGTTTCCGATTTCCGATAGGATTGGAGCGCGATTTGTGTTCGCAACATCTATGGATATTGTTTCGGAATCAGAAAGACTACCATCGCTTACGGTAAAGGTGACGGAGTGACTGCCTGATTGATCATAATCCGGGGTCCAGGAGAATGCATGAGAGTGTTCATCAAAATCGGCTCCGTCAGGAAGCACAGATGTAGAGTATTCAAGAGTATCCTCATCAGGATCAATGGCACTTATAGTGAAATTGAGTGATGAACCTTCTAAGGCGGTTTTGTCACCAATAGAGGCAAGTTCAGGAGGGCGATTTACTGAACCAACACTAACTGTAATTGTTTCAGAATCGGAAAGATCACCATCACTAACAGTGAAAGTTACATCATAAATTCCTGATTGATCATAGTCAGGAATCCAGCTAAAAGTATGTGTCAGTTCATCAAAGTCCGCACCTGAAGGAACGTTACTGGCAGAATATGCTAAAGAGTCACCATCCAAATCATTTGCACTTATTGTGAATGACAGTTCCGCTGCTTCATTGACAACTTTATTGCCAATAGGTGTCAGTTCTGGAGCACGGTTGACATTCTGAACTTCAATGTATATGGTTTCTGAGTCGGAAAGGTCACCGTCACTTGCAGTAAAAGTAAGGTTGTAGGTTCCAGCATCATCATAATCAGGAGTCCAGCGGAATTCATGGGTTATGGAGTTGAAACTTCCTATATGGGAAGGATTTGATACTGAGTATTCAAGATTATCCTTATCATGATCTGTAGCTGTTACAATAAAGCTGAGTTCTGAATTCTCATTGACCGTCATATTGCCTATAGGTACAAGAACTGGAGCAATGTTGACATTGTTGACAACTATTTGCACAAGTTCTGCATCAATAAAGGTCCCATCGGTGACTTCAAAAACCACATTATGAGTTCCTGACTGGTTATATGTAGGAATCCATGAGAACTGACGTGTCTGAGCATTGAATGATGCACCAAGAGGAAGACCTGATGCGGAATAAGTTAAAGTATCGCCTGAATCTTCATCAATTGCATTTATAGTGAACGAAAGATACTGGTTCTCATCTATAGATTTCCCTCCTATATATTCAAGAACAGGTGGAACATTGGTGTTACCGACTGCTATTTTGAAACTCTCCGTATAAGACAGATTTCCATCTGAAGCTGTGAAACTCACATCATATATTCCACTATCATTGTAACCCGGTTTCCAGGTGAAAATGTTGTTATCAAGAATACCAAAATCTACACTTTTCTCATAAGTCAGAATATCATCGTCAGGATCATTTCCATTTATCTCGATAATCAACTCTTGATTTTCATTAATCAATTTGTCAGGAATATAATCGATATATGGTGCACGATTCGTATTAGTTACAGCGATGATAGCAATAGCAGAATCGGAAAGGTTGCCGTCACTTACAGTAAAGTTGATTTCATGAGTACCCGAAGAGTTGTAATCTGGAATCCATGTGAATATGTTATCTTCTATGTTTCCAAAAGTCACATTGTCATTATATGCAAGAGTGTCTTCTGAATCTGAATCGGTTGCAGAAAGAGTAATCATAAGTGAAGAATTTTCAGCAATATAGTAAGAACCCGGGGATGAAAGGACTGGAGCACGGTTGACATTATTTACAGTAACAATAGCAACTTCTGAATCATATGCATCACCATCACTTACAGTGAATTCAATAGCATAAACACCCGATTTTTCATAGTCAGGAACCCAGGTGAAGATATTGTTATTTAGATTTCCAAAACTAACATTGCAATCATAATCCAAAGTGTCTTCTGAATCTAGATCCGTTGCATCAAGGGAAATTATAAGCGACGAATTCTCATCCACTATATAAGAACCAGGAGGTGAGAGGATTGGAGCACGATTAACATTGTTCACTTTGATAGTAACAAGTTCTGTATCAGAATCGGACTCATCCCTAACAGTAAATTCAATTATATAGATTCCTGCAGCTTCATAATCAGGAGTCCAGTTAAAGACATTAACAGACACGTTGCCAAATGAAACGTTGCTCGAATAGACAAGCTCATTACCATCTGGGTCTGAGCCTTGCAAAGCAATTGCAAGAGATTCGTTTTCATCGATCTCAACATTGGAAATTGTGGATAGTACCGGAGCACGGTTTATATTTTCAACATTTATGATTACTGTTTTGGAATCAGAATCAATACCATCACTTACAGTGAATTCAGCAACATGAACCCCGGCTGAATCAGAATCTGGTGTCCAGCTAAAAGTATTACCTGACAGGTTACCAAACGTAGCATTAGTTGAATAAGTCAAGCTGGCATCTGTATCTGCATCAGTGGCAGAAAGAGAGATAATTAAAGTGTCATTTTCATTGACATATTGCTCGCCAATTTCTGACAAAACTGGTTTGTTATTAACATTACTGACAGTAATTGTTACTACTTCATAATCTATTAGCGAACCGTCGCTTACATTAAATTCAACATTGTAAACACCCGAATCATTAAATCCAGTGTTCCAGGTGAAAACATTGCCTGCCATACTACCGAAGCTGGCATTTGAGCCATAGGTCAAAGAATCATCTATATCAGGGTCTGTAGCTGAGAGATTAATCTCAAGAAGAGAATTTTCCAGAACTGATTGTGGGCCTATAACATTTAGAACAGGAGCACGATTAATGTTATTCACATTTATAGTAGTAAGCTCTGAATCAGAATCGATACCATCACTCACGGTGAATTCAACAACATAAGTACCAGCATGATCAAAATCGGGAATCCAAGTGAAAATGTTGCCTAAAATATTTCCAAAAGAAACATTGGATGAATATTCCAAATTATTCCCATCCGGATCGGTAGCTGACAAGTTTATTGATAAAGATTCGTTCTCATCTATCTCAAAATCATCTAGTGGGGAAAGAATTGGTGGACGGTTTGTATTTTCAACATTAATAACTACGGTTTCTGAATCTGTATCCATGGTGTCATCTACAGTGAATTTTACAACATAAATACCGGCTGCATCATAATCTGGAGTCCAGGTGAAAACATTGTCAGAGAGATTACCAAATGTAGCATTGGTATAGTAACTAAGGATGTCACCTGAATCGGTATCATTAGCAGAGAGGCTGATCTGTAGGGGTTCCGCTTCGTTTACATATTGTTCACCAATCTCTTCCAAAACAGGAGCATGATTAACATTACTCACTGTTATAGTTACTATTTCGGAATCTACAAGTGAACCATCGGTGACATTGAATTTAACATTATAAGTCCCGGAATCGTTTGAACCAGGAGTCCATGTGAAAATGTTTTCAGAAAGATTGCCAAAGCTGGCGTTTGTAGAGTATGTCAGAGAATCTTCCAAATCTTCGTCCGTTGCTGAGAGAATAATCTCAAGAACAGAATTCTCCAATACAGATTGGGAGCCTATATCATTAAGAGCTGGAGCGCGATTGACACCTAAAACTTCAATATAAATTGTTTCAGAATCTGTGAGATCAGTTGAGGAAGCTACTAACTCTACAATATATTCCCCGGCATCGGAATAACCAGTGACCCAGTTAAATTCACCTGAAGTTTCATTCAATGTGGAATTTCCCGGAAGAGAATCCGCAGAGTATGTAATTGGATCTGAATCAAGGTCATTTGCCTTAATCACAAATGAAAGGGTTTCTGTTTCATTTACTGACTTATTACCTATGGGCTGAAGTTCCGGTGGATGATCAATGACTGCTGCTACTTCATTAACAAATATGGTTGCATAAGTAGAGTTTGATGCATAACCATCAGAAACAGAGAATTTCACATTATAGTTTCCAACATCTGTTTCAGTTGGTGTCCATGAAAATGATCCGTTACTGGAATTGAGAGTATAACCTTCCGGAAGCTTTTCTACACCAAAACTCAGATCTGTATCATCAAAATCAACTGCGACTATTGAGAAATTAAGATTTGAACCTGCATTCACTGTTTTATTATCAATCTCGTCTATTTCAGGAGGGTAGTTAACCCTCACTGAGCCATTCACAACATATTCTGCCGGGAATGAAGTTGTATCATTTGAAAATGAGACATTTCTGAGTACGACATCATAATGACCGCTGACCAGAGATCTGAATAACAGGTTAACAACATGAATCTCATCTTCGCTTGAAAGATTATCAAACTCCAGTGTCATATTGGAAAAACCAGTGGAGTTATCAAGATAGAATTGGCTATCTGATATCGACGAACTATTGCCATCAATATCATCTATTCGAAGAGAAGAATTGTCAAATAGGATATCAAGAGACAAGAACCTGATATTCGTTATATTATCTATAAAAACCGGCAATGAAAATGAAACCCCTGGATTTACTACAGTTGACCCCACAATTACTGTTTCATTGGAATATGCACTGGCAAATACCGATAACAACAACACTGACAAAACTATACTTATAAAAACAAAGCCCACTTTTTTACATTTTTCCTTTCCATTAGGAAACATGCTTTTCCCCCAAAGCATTTTTTAAGGAGGATGAAACTGCCTTCTAATTAAACTTATTATATTGGTGTACCCTTAAAGAAGAAAGCACTACCACCCACCATATAAAATCTAATCTCTAATAGATTATATATTTTTTTAATTACATCGATATAATAATTATAGAAGAACAGAATCAAAATAGATAATATGTTATAGGATATAATGCTTCAAAAAATAGAATAAATTTCGATGCCTGGTATGACATCATTTCTTCAGGCGTCTGTATCTCTTCCCATCGGGATTGCTAATTTGGAGATACAATTGTTCATAGTGCCCTTTGTATCTATATCCTGCAATTCCCACTGCAGCAACTATACCCACAAATAAAAGTAACAGAACTCCTTTGTTACTCTGTTTGTCTTGAGGTACCTCTGTTCCAACAGGAACTATCTCATCGCCTATTGACATAACAGATTGATTTTCAGCTGAGCTGTTCTCGCTCAGAATTGTTTCAGTGATATTGGGAACAAGAATAGCAAAGGGTGAGAATCCGGGAGTTTCAGCTACATAATACATATAATCCCCATCTTCTCTTTCAAATGATGTATCCAGAAGTGCCCACTTTCCATTTGAGTAACGTGAAAGCACTATTGAATCCTGTTCGACATTATTGGAATATACCCATGATTTTTCTACCTTGAACCGGATAAGCACATTCGAAATTACTTCGGATGGAAACTTTGAATCGCCTACCCAGATATTAAGATTCTTGTATACGTTACCGGGAGGAGATGAACTTACAATAGATGAAGTTCCCTTTAACATCTCAATTACCGCTTTTGTCTGGCCACCATTAAGTTTGGATAGGAAACTTATGGACACTATATTATTAGCAGGTTTATCGAACTCAAATATGGTTTCTCTATCCTTCATAACGTATTTGATGGAATAGTCCTTGGATTCAATATTCTCAAATTTCTCTCCGGTATTCAGAGACCCACCGCCTCCGCCACTACTTCCTGAAGATGAAGTTGCTTCACTACTGGAAGAAGAAGGTTCTGTTACTGTTATAGATACGGTTTCATAATCTTCTGCACTGCCATCAGTGACATAGAAACTTACAGAATAAGTACCCATCTGACTCTCAACAGGCATCCAGGTAAACAAACCAGAGGAAGCATCCAGCATGGCATTTGAAGGAGTTTCCAGACAGGTATATGTCAGAGTCTCACCGGAATCTACATCTTCAGTGGATAAATTAAACTCCAGAGTATCATTATAAGCTATTTCCTTTGAACTTATAGATTCAAGCTTTGGAGGCATGTTGACATCTGTCACTTTAATCGTTGCAGTTGTGCTGTTACTTAGACTGCCATCTGAAACTGTGAATAACACATCATAAATTCCGGAATCAGTATAATCCGGGGTGCAGATGAAAGTGTTTCCTCTAATGGTTCCAAGAGTGCTATTTGTGGAATATGTAAGTGCATCGTTGTCTGCGTCTGAACCTGTAAGGTTGATGTATAGCACATCGTTCTCTGAAACTGTACTATTTGCTACAGAACCCATGACCGGAGCACGATCTACATCTGAGACAACTATATCAACCACTCTATAACTTGAATGAGTGTCTGCTACCCTGAATACTGCATGGTAATCACCTGCTTCTTCATATGTAGGTGTCCAGGTGACATTTACCGAGGAACTTTGCATAGATATAGATGCAGTATTTGGTAATCCTGTTGGCCAGGAAAATGCCAATGAATCACCTTCATCATCTTTTGCTGATAATTCAAAGCTTAGTGTGGAATTCTCATTTACGTAGAGAGTTTGAAGTGTGTCTATTACAGGAGGGAGATTGGGGCCACTTGCAACTATTGTTATTGTAGCGGTTTGTGTATCTGACCCTGAGCCATCATCTACTTTAAAGGTCAATGCTTTTGTGCCAAGTTCTGTTGGATTGATCCAGGTGAAAACACCTGTTGAAGCATCAAGTGTCGCACCGGAAGGTAATGCAGTAACGCTTGAATAATTGAGAGAATCACCATCCGGATCAAAGCCATTTAATTCAATTGTAATGTCAGAACCGACTGCCACAACCGTATCGCTGATCGGGTATAATACAGGATCCCTGTTTACGTTTGAAACATTGACTTCAACACTCTGATGTATTGTGGACTGACCATCACTAACACTAAATACGATATTATGAATTCCCTGATCATTGAATCCAGGTGTCCAGGTAAAAACGTTGTTATCGATAAGTCCATAGGAAACATCTTTACCAAATACAAGAAGGTCATCGTCCTCATCTGTTGCTGAAAGTGTTATTTTCAACTCAGTGTCCTCATTTACCGTGACCGGAGATGGGGATGAAAAATCAGGATAACGGTTGACATTATTCACAGTTATTGTGATGTATTCTGAATCCACATTGGATCCGTCAGAAACAATAAACTTAGTCAGGTAACTGCCGGCCTGATCAAAAGTAGGGGTCCAGGTGAACACACCTGTCGAATTATTAAAAACTGCACCTAATGGAATATTTGATGCAGAGAACACAAGAGAATCATTATTAGGATCTGTTGCAGAAAGACCAAATACAAGTTGGCTATTCTCGTTTACAGAACGATCTCCAATTACTGAAAGCACAGGGGAGTTGGTCGATGCTGAAACCCCTGAGATCAATAATAATGAAATAACTGCAAGAAATAATAACGTTCTTAATGAGATTATGTGATTTCCAGTATTCCTAAAATAGTTCAAATTTCCAGATTTTTGTGGAAATCTATACCTGACGTGTTTAAAGATAAAATCCCCTCCATAATAATTATATCTTAAGTTTTTAAAATAATAAACTTAATTGAGTATGGAGTGGAAAATATATATTTGAAAGAATAAATACGAGTGAAATAAGTATAAAAAAGAAAATACTGGCAGAACACATCAAGAGAATATGACCTGCCGCATTGTCGCTCTGTTTTTATTTTTTAGTGCGCCTGTAACGCTTTCCATCCGGATTTCCTAGCTGCAACTTTACCTTCTCATAGTAATCTCTGTTCCTGTAACCGAATATTCCTACAACTGCCAAAGCTATCAGACCCAACAGGACAACTACAGGCACGATGGAAGAGTTACCTTGCTGAGGTGCTTCTGCTGTCTGCCCCAGAGGTGTTGTATCGTCTGTAGACATCATTGAGGTTGCATCCTGTTGGATCTCTTCAGTAGCTTTAGCAGCAGATGTGTCGCCTGTCATCTCAAGTGCAGGATCGATGCTTGATATTGCAAATGGGGAGAATCCCGGAGTTGTGGCTACGAAATAATGGTATACATCATCCTCACCTTCAAGTTCGGTTGGTAGTTGTGTCCAACCGCTTGCATACCTGCAGAGTACAATGTTAGAAACATCGACCTTGTTATCTTCGATCCATTTATTATCCACCTTGAAATGGATCTTTGAATTACCAATAACATCTGAAGATAGCTTTGCGTTTGTGTAGATATTCATGTTCTTGTAGACAAGACCCGGTGCAGCAGAACTTACCTGACTGGAAGTGTCATATAGCATTTCAACTACTGCCTTGACCTGACCACCATTGAGCTCTGAGGTAAAGCTCACCGAGACAATGCTGTTCTTCTCTTTCTCGAATGTGAACACTGTCTCAATATTCCTCACCACGGATTTGAGTACATAATCCTTGAGGAAAATGTTCTCGAATTTTTCACCGGTGGACAGTGAACCTCCACCGCCGCCACCACTGCTTGAACTGGAACTGGAGCTACTGCTTGAAGAAACAGCACTTACAGTTATTGTTACATTCTCTGTATCAGTAAGTTTTCCATCCGTCACTCCAAACAATACATAATAAGTGCCATTCTCACCATCTATTGGAGTCCAATCGAACTTACCTGTGGAACTATCGAAAGTAGCATTTGTAGGTCGATTTGCGATAGTATATTCCAGAGAATCACCATCTACATCAGTTGCTGTGAGATTAATTGTGAGTGCGTCACCTTCGTCTACACTCTTGGAACCAATTGTACCCAGCACAGGTGGAGCATTGACATTGTTGACTTTCACGGTAGTGTTAGAGTAACTTGTAACAGTACCATCAGAGATTCCGAATTCTATGGTATAATTTCCAGAATCATAATAATCCGTATCCCATGAGTAAACTCCACTACTTGAAAGTGAACCTGAAGCGTTGCCTGTATTATTGATCCATACAGAAACATCATCGTCCGTATCTGCATCATATGGATTCAGGTTAATTGTTAGAGTTTCAGTTTCGTTTACCTCATAGCTTGAGTTAAGTGATGAGAAATATGGTGCCCTGTTTACATCCAGAACAGTGATAGGTACTTTAAGAGTATCAGAATACTGCATTTCGTCCTTTACGATGAATATTACAGTATAATTTCCTGCTTCCGTGTAAGAAGGAGTCCAACTGAATTCAATTCCTCCAGAAGGAACTGTAGATATAGTTGCATTTCCAGGGTTCCCTGAAATACTATAAGTCAAATAATCACCGTCTGCATCAGTGGCATTTACGGTAAATGAAATGTATTCACCTTCACTAATATTCTGTGCACCCACTGCACTAATAAATTCAGGAGCGCGGTTAGTCTCATTAACACCTATGACTGCCGTTTTTGTGTCAGAAAGATCACCGTCGCTTACTGTGAAATTGATATAATGAGTTCCAGTGTCATTATAATCCGGCGTCCAGGTGAACACATTACCTGTTAGGTTACCCAGAGTGGAGTCCTTTGAGTAGTACAGTGGACTGTCTCCATCAGGGTCAGTAGCATTCAGGTTAATTGTGACATTTTCAGTTTCATTCACAGATATACTTTGGATGTAATCAAGAACTGGAGCCCTGTTAGTATTTTCTACATTAATACCGACTTCCTGATAAACTACTGCCTCTCCATCGGATACACTGAAATTAGCTGTATAAGTTCCATTTGTATCATATCCAGGAGTCCAGGAGAAATCACCGGAAGCTGAATCAAATGTTGCTCCTGCTGGCAAAGATATTGCATTGTAAGATACAGAAGTTCCATCCGCATCAGTTGCATTGACGGTGAAAGACAGTGTATTGCCTTCACCCACTGTCTGATCTGCAATTGTTGTGAATACAGGTACTCTGTTAGTGTTTGTTACATCGATAACAACTTCCTGATAAACAACATCCTCCCCATCAGTCACACTGAAAATTGCAGTGTAGTCTCCTGACATATCATATCCGGGAGTCCAGGAGAAAACACCGGTACTGGGATCCAGTGTTGCTTCAGAAGGAAGACCTGTTACGCTGTATGTGAGAGAATCACCATCTGCATCGATTGCATTGACAGTGAAAGACAGTGCATTGCCTTCACCCACTGTCTTGTCTGCAATTGTTGTGAATACAGGTACCCTGTTAGTGTTTGTTACATTGATAGCAACCTCTTGATAAACAACATCCTCTCCATCGGATACACTGAAATTAGCAGTGTACTCTCCTGCCATGTCATATCCAGGAGTCCAGGAGAAGTCACCTGTATTTGTGTCCAGTGTTGCTCCTGAAGGAAGACCACTTATATTATAGACAAGAGTGTCTCCGTCAGCATCTATTGCATTGAGAGTGAATGCAAGTTCCTGACCTTCAAAGACAGACTGCGGACTAATTGCTGCAAATTCCGGAGCAGTATTTACCTTACTTACTGTAATCTCTACAACCTGTGAATCTTTGGAACCGTATCCGTCAGATACTGTTAATTTAACATAATGTGTTCCAATGTCCTTGTGCTTGCTATCCCAGCTAGCTACACCAGTTGCCGAATCAATATCAAAGATGTAAGTATCATTAGAACTGAATACAGCACTGTCTCCATCGATATCCGTATAATTTGCATCTATATACAGAGTGTCTCCTTCATTTATTGAGTAAGATGGAGCAACATCAGTGATGTTTATCGGATTATTTGGGATCTGAACATTGCTTTCAATTCCGGATGAAAGCATGGAACTTGTAACATTGTAAGCATAAACTGTAATGTTTGACCAGCTGTGAGCTTTCAGATCTATTGTGTTATTAAACTCTGAATCGGTTATATTGTACCAGCTTCCATTGTAACTGACATTGTATCCATCAGCTACATTTCCATTTCCTGAATCCCAGTCATGAAGAACCCAGAAGTTGCCGGTTGTACTGACAAAGTTAGTTGGGTCTGCCGGTGTATATATTACGGAACTTAGTTCGTTTACCGTGATATTTGCAAGATAGTAGTCCCAGAACTCACCGTCTGTTACACTAAAGTTCACATAATGAGTTCCAACCTCAGATGAATCTGGAGTCCAGCTAAAAACCTCACCTGAAATATCACCGAAGCCGACATCCTTAGAGTATGTAAGTGGGTCACCGTCTATATCAGTTGCATTGAGTGTGATAACCAGAGTTTCAGACTCATTTACAGTTCTATCTGCTATAGGCGTAAAAACAGGTGCACTGTTTGTGGTAACAATCACATCATTGACTGTTATGTGTATAATTTCAGAATCATTCCCACCATTTCCATCACTGACATTGAAGTTCACTGCATAGGTTCCTGAAGCATTATAATCAGGAGTCCAGCTGAAAATATGACCTGTGATATTACCGAAGCTGGCATTGCTTGAGTATGTAAGCGAATCACCATCAATATCGGTTGCATTAAGTGGAATCTCAAGAAGTTCGGACTCGTTGACACTGTGATCTCCTATTGGGGTAAGAACGGGAGCATGGTTAATTTCAACGACAACATCATCAACTGTAATTCTGGCATTAAGAGAATCATTGCCACCGTTTCCATCATCTACACCAAAGTTCACAATATATGTACCATTGGATGAAGGAGTCCAGACGAAGCTCTGGTTACCAGGGTAGAACAGAGCACCTGCTGGCAATATGGAATTATTGTAATATGTAAGTGGATCATTGTCTGCATCATTTGCAGAAATTGTGAAGTTTACAAGGTTTCCTACAGTTGTGTTGATATCAGCAATAGTATTGAACACTGGTGCAGAATTGCTTGTGGAAGATGTTGTTTTTGCGATTACTGTTATTGTAATGTTTTCTGAATCCTCTTCGTAACCATCGGAAACTGTGAAATTTACCGGGAATACACCGATTTCACCTGATACAGGAGTCCAGTTAAAATCACCAGTAGAAGAATCAAAGGTGGCATTGTCTGGCTTATTCATCACTGAATACACAAGAATATCATCATTATCTGCATCGGTTGCAGAAACTGTGAAGTTCACAGGACTTCCTACAGTTGAATTAATATCAGCAATAGGATCAAACAATGGAGCAGAGTTTACAATGACTTTTCCAACAGCTTCTGGCACAATTGAGGAACTACCATCATTATAAGTGATTTCTACATCCTGCAATACCAGACTGGAAGTACCACTAACCAATCCCTCCATTGCCACATCTGCTACTGGAGTGTTAGCTGTTGTTATAGAATCAAGTCCATTAAGACTGATATTCACTTTTCCAGAGCCCAGGTCAGTATAATTTACAGAATGACCTGTCATTACCGTGTTGTTCAGAGTGACATTCTTTAGAGAAACTATGCCAGGACCATACACCAGAGTCATGTTCACTCCGGTTACATTCTCGCAATTAGCAAGAGAAATAACCACATTGGCGACATCGCCCTGTATGACCTTATCTGAACTGATTGAAACGCCTATTACTGAGCTCGCGCTCGCTACTAGCATTGGGTTGAATGCCGAAAGAACTATCGAGATCGACAAAAGAACCCTTATATAATTCAATACCCCGTTTTCCTTACTGTTTTTCATAAAGGGATGCATACTCTCACCCTTGAAATATCTGAGATCTGAGTCCGATATATCATTTACTACATTTTGAGCTGCATACAACCATAAATACAACTACGTCTATTGCTTTTACGGACATACAGTGGTATCACTGATGCCCCCACATTACTCCACGATTACCAATATATCCTGATATATTATAAAAGTATTCAATATCATTGTTTTTATAAATCGTACACGATTAATATACAAATCAATATATACTAATTTAGTATGAAATTGAATACATTAGTAATGTATTGGCAACTACACCATAAATCATTGTAATGATAGATAAGAATAGTGATTCAAAAAATATATCTATCATGTGCATGTTACACCAGCCACCTATCATGAATAGAGATGAAATCTTTGGATGAAAAAACAGCCTTCCAAAAATTCAAGCAGAATATAGTTCAGTGGTTGCACACAGAGTCACTGATTTCTAACTCGCTTGCGATGATCATAGGAATTTTGACCGGACTCGTAATTGTTTTTTACGATACAATGCTGGAGATGGGTCACAACGTTTTCTTTGGAACAATTTCATCCTCACCACGATACTTCATTATTCTTTTGCCTGCAATCGGGGGACTTATTGTAGGTCTTATCGTCCATTATTCAATCAATACCAGAAGATATGACATAGAAGAGATTATCGAGGCAACTGCCCTGCGTGGTGGCAGAATGTCAGTTCGTAATGCTTTTCTTGAAGTACTGGCATCCATAATATCCATTGGATCAGGCGGATCGGCCGGAAAGGAAGCACCAGTTGTTCTTGCGGGTTCAGGAATAGGATCTGCTCTTGCCGAAACACTGAATATCCACGGAAACAGAGTAAAGATACTCATCGGATGTGGGGCTGCAAGTAGTATTGCTGCAGCATATAACGCCCCTCTTGCAGGCGTTGTCTTTGTCGTAGAAGTGATTCTTGGTGAACTGGAAGCAAGCAGTTTCATACCAATTGTAGTATCAGCAGTATTTGCCACAATCGTTTCAAGCCTTGTTTTTGGTGTTGATAATATAGGAGTTGCAACATACGAATTCGTAGATCCATCCCATGAATTCGCGCTCTACCTTCTACTTGGAATTTTAGCAGGACTTATATCTGCACTGCTGATGCGCGCTCTTTTCAGTACACACCAAGCCTTTGAATCCCTGCAGATACATCCTGCGATAAAACCTGCGGTAGGTGGACTTTTTGTAGGACTTATCGGATTTTTCTATCCTCAGGTATTTGGTGTGGGTTATGATGTGATAACAGATGCCTTAAACGGCAATCTTACACTGCAACTAATGTTTTTACTGATTTTTTTGAAGATAATTGCCTTCTCATTCACAATGGGTTCCGGCGGATCAGGAGGGTCAATTGTACCTGCTCTTTTTGTAGGAGCAATGATGGGAGGAAGTTATGGATCTATAGTTCATGGAATATTCCCGCAAGTCACAGCAGAATCCGGAGCATATGCACTTGTTGGAATGGGAGCTGTCTTCGCAGGAACCAGCAGAGCACCTCTTACTTCCATTCTTATTCTCTTCGAACTTACAAGGGACTATAATATGATACTGCCAATCATGCTGGCATGTGTCGTCAGTAACGTGATATCCAGTTCTATCAATTCCGAGTCCATATTCACAGAAGGACTGCGCCGCAGAGGATTTACCATCAGAAAAGGCAGAGAAGTCGACATTATGGAAGCACTTCTTGTTAAAGACGCAATGAAACATAATGTCCAGACAGTTTCCGAGAACAAGAATGTAGGTGCACTTATCGCACTCATGCAGTCAAGCAGACACGCAGGCTTCCCGGTACTTGATTCCAATGGTCAGCTATCAGGGATTGTAACCCTCAAAGATGTCAGGGACAAAGTAGGTCATGACGAACTGGAAAAAACTATTACAGAAATATGTTCCAAAGATGTTGCAGTGGCATATCAGGATGAAACACTTAACACCGTACTAAAACGTCTTGCTGCAAAAGACATAGGCAGGCTCCCTGTGGTGTCAAGGTCAGACAGCACTAAGTTATTGGGAATAATCACCCGTAGTGATATTGTTAAGCTCTATGACAAAAAAATATTGGATAAGGTTCAGAGACTACAAAAAAATGAACCCTGACAAGTAAGATCTCCAGAGATTTAAGTCCAAAGAACTTTGTTTCATTTCTAGAACAAATCAAATATCACTTATCACTAACAATGCGACCGAGGAAATAACCCGGAGTCGCATCATATATATGTACAAGGCAAGTTATTCCCGGTTGAAGATCGCACTGCGGAATTACAACTGGTTTGTATGATGCGGTCCGTGCCATCATACCTTTTTGCTTTGCTGGTTTTGACAGGAAAACTTCCACCTCTTTTCCGATCATTCCTTCACGAGTAGCAAGTTTGACAGCCTCACACACCTCATGCAGCTCATTTGACCTGTTAACAACAACACGGGAATCAATTTTGCGCATATCCCATGCTTTTGTATGTGGCCTTGGAGTAAAGCGAGAAATATTTATCTTTTCAGGCTTCCATTCCTTCACCCATTCAACTGTTTTTTCAAAATCCTCATCGGACTCTCCGGGATAACCCGCAATTATATCTGTAAAGATGGTCATGTCAGAGAACCTGTTCCTGAAAGCCTCAATAATAGTATTGGCCTCTAAAATAGAGTGATAGCGATTCATATTATTCAGAACATCATCAGATGCAGATTGAATTGGAAGGTGAAGGAACTTGTATATCCTTTCATCCTCAAATGCATCAAGCAGGTCATCAAGAATAGGAATAACTGAGAATGGGTTCATCATTCCCACACGTATCCTGTAATTACCAGGAATGCTGCATATCATTTTCAACAACTGAGGAAGTAGGATCTCTTTGTCAGTTCCGTATTGCCCGTTATCCTGGGAAGTCAACCAGATCTCCCTGCATCCTTCATCGACTGCTTTCTGGATATCATCAACTATATCTTCCGGTTCAAAAGAAGATAATTTTCCACGTGCAATTGTCACTATGCAATATGCACACGCATAATTACAACCTTGGGAAAGCTGACAGATATGAATATTAGAATTATAGCGGATCCTTGGAACACTCTGAAAACCCTCTGGTTCCTCAAGGAAGAGTTTCACACTGCCGCCTGTCAGTTCATTGCGTGAAAGAGAATCAAGAACCTGACCTAATCTGGATATTGAGTTAACGCCCAGAATATGAGCATCAGGGTTCTGGTGCATTATGTCCTCAAGCTGTACTTCCGGCATGCATCCTGTGACTATAACAGCTATTCCTTTTTCGCCAAGCTCCCATATCTTATGGAGAATCTTCTGCTCGGTGCTATACTTCACAGTACAGGTGTTAATAACCACAACCTCGGCATTGTTCTCAGGGACAAGTTCATGTCCTGCATCCCTGACACTCGCCTTCATAATTTCGGCTGATGCCTGACTGGCAGAGCAGCCATATGTAGAAATATGTACTTTCATTTTAAGTTGCTGAAAATGTATCAAGCCATTCTGAGAGGGGTTTTCTCTTTGTCATGGATGTAGATAGTGTCAGTAAATTTCACAACACCGGAGCTACCCATGGTAATACTGTGAACCCTGGCATCACCTTCACCGAAAAGACTTACGCCTTTGAGAAGGATTCCGGGAGTTACCCCTGTTGCCGAGAATATGATATCCTTACCTGGAGCAAGTTTCTCAATATCCAGGACATCATTGATATTTTCTTCAGTGATCCCCATTGTTTCAAGTCTTGGCATTTTTTCAGCTTTTTCCTTTTCAATCTCCTCAGCTGTACCGCCATTTGCAACTGTTGGGAGAACAAGTCTTGCAAGCATCTTACCACCAAGGATCTTCATTGCTGCAGCAGTCAGGACTGCTTCACCTGAACCGCCTGCACCAAGAACCATGTGAATTCCTGAACCACGAATAGCAGTTGCAATTCCAGGCATCAGGTCACCGTCACTGATGAGATTCACTCTTGCACCTGTTTCCCTGATCTCTTTAATCTTATCCTTGTGCCTTTGCCTGTCAAGAATAACAACAACAAGCTCATCAATATTCCTGTTAAAGGCTTTTGAAACGATCTCAAGGTTGCGTATAACAGGTGCATCCAGATCAATTCTTTCATCCGGATGTGCTTTTTCATACTTTACAACTTCAGGACCGACAACGATCTTATCCATATAGATATCTGGTCCGTGGAAAAGTCCTTCCCTCTCTGCCATAGCCATTACGGCTATTGCACCGGGGATCCCGTCAGCAGCGAGGTTTGTTCCTTCCAGAGGATCAACTGCGATATCAACTTCAAGATCTCCCTCACCTGTACCAACTTCTTCACCGATGAAAAGCATAGGTGCTTCATCGCGTTCTCCTTCACCGATCTTGATAATACCCTTCATATCAAGACAGTTCAACATCCTGCGCATGGCTTCAACTGAAACCTGGTCTGCGTAGTTCTTGTCACCACGACCCATCTGGTAAGAAGCTGCAATTGCGGCTGCTTCAGTGACATGTAAAAGTCTGGGTAAAAGGGAACATTCGATTGGTCCTGCACATTTAATTAAAGCTTCGGCGGTTTTCGGATGAGGCATAATTATCTTTTCCTTATCGTTTTCTTTCATGAATGATTGTGTGCCACATGTATTAATGTTTACTATATTAGAGTTGCGAGGGCTTCAATACGCAGTCATTGTCCATTTAGAACAAACCTATTTTAAGATATCAACAAGAGCAACCCTTTCCAGTACCAACAATGGAACGCTGTCTTTTCCTGTTGCCTTAATTTCCTGTTCGGTTATAGAGAACTGACCTGCAAGAGTTTCATTTTTGCTTTCAGAGTAATCTGCCACAGGTTTTACGTCTATGATATTTCTGAGATCCTGCAAAGTGTTTTCGATATTTTCGGGGTCACCGAGAACAACAAAGACCACATTCATGTCACCTTCACGAACTCCCATGGAGAATGCTTCTTCGATCTGCCTCCTCCCCGAAGCATACCTCATTATTTCCACGCCTGTGTCACGGGCAACATTTGATCCATTCTCAACAGCCCTTAATGCTTTTTCAACAGCAAAAGAGATATGATCATCACCTGCGATCTTGTCTGCATCCATTGCCTGTACAACAGTACTGTGCAAAGAAGAAATAGATGCAAGTTCTTTCAAAAAAATAGGTACATTCTGGATAGATACAGAACCGCCAATCGTCTTGAACTCCATATTACTGAATACACAGGTAACCGAGAATAAGCGTATCGGTCTGAAAGAAAAAAACATTATCACATCATAATGTGCACTTGTGTAACTGGTTAACTTTATCACTAGTGGAATCTAATGATAATGTGGAGATGGGACATGAACGAACAACTTGTAACTTCAGTTAGAGAACGTTTTCGATGTCTTAACTGCGGATACCAAATGGAAATCAGAAATCCTTGCCACAGTTGTGGTGATGGACAATTCAAGTGTCTTTTTTGTGGAGAACACATGTCTAAACAATGGTAGATAAATAAGATTTACTAGTTGTTTTCATTTTCAGCTATAATCGAATCTACTTTTGAAAGCACCTTGAGGGCAACTTACATTGCCTTTTCCGTGTGTTTTATGTAGGTTGTTATTTATTACCACATCAAATACTACTGAAAATAGACAATTGAATTTCATTCTGAAGTTTCATTTTAAATTCTGGAATGAAAAATAAGAGTTCATGAATGAAAGTTGTGAGTTCGATCAATTCAGGATGAATACAGAAAGTTAATATTTTACCTGACTTAAGTTAATATACAAACTCTTGCGGTTAATTACACCCGGTGTGAGAGGTGCTGACAATGGAACAGGATTATGATCCACATGGAATAGAAAACAAATGGCAAAGCCGTTGGAATGAAAGCAGGATATTCGAGCCAGAGCCTGATGAAAGGGAAAAATTCTTTATCACTATCCCCTACCCATACTTAAACGGCAATTTACACGCCGGGCACACAAGGACATTCACCATTGGTGACGTTATTGCCAGGCACAAGAGAATGCTTGGTTACAACGTACTTTACCCAATGGGCTTCCACGTAACAGGAACACCTATTGTAGGTCTTGCAGAACTTATTGCAAACAAAGACCCACAGACAATGGATGTTTACTCCCGTCTACATGGGATTCCCGAAGATATACTTGTAACGCTTACAACACCTGAAAGCATAGTTGACTATTTCAGTGTGGAAGCTGAAAAAGCAATGCGTGCAATTGGTTACTCCATTGATTGGAGACGCAAGTTCACAACCACCGACCCTACTTATAAGAAATTCATTGAATGGCAGTTCAATCTTCTTCATGACAAAGGTCTGATCGTCAAAGGAGCACACCCTGTAAAATGGTGTCCAAACGACAACAACCCTGTTGAAGATCATGATATTCTCCATGGTGAGGAAGCTACCATCGTTGATTTCACACTTGTAAAATTCACTTATGACGGCATGGTACTCCCATGTGCCACCCTTAGACCTGAAACTATTTTTGGTGTTACAAATCTCTGGATCAACCCTGAAGTAGAACATGCAAAGATCAAGGTTACAAAAGATGGACGCGAAGAGATATGGATCGTCAGTCAGGAAGCTCATAGAAAACTTACTTTTACAGACAGGACCATCGAATTCATAGAGAATGTTCCAGGTAAAGACCTTGTGGGAATAAAAGTTCAAAATCCGCTTTCAGGAAAGGAGGTAATCACACTTCCAGCATCATTTGTCAAACCTGGAAACGGCAGTGGTATTGTCATGAGTGTGCCTGCTCATGCACCTTATGACTATCTGGCACTCAAGGACCTCTATGACAAAGACCTTTCAGAATACGGAATTACAGAAGATCTGAAAGATATCAAACTGATATCACTTATCCAGGCCAAGGAATTCGGAGAATATCCGGCAGTTGAAGCTGTTGAACAACTTGGCGTAAAGGATCAGAACGATCCGAAGGCCGAGGAAGCAACAAAGATGGTTTACCGCCGTGAATTCCATGGTGGGGTCCTGAAAGAGAACACCGGCAAATATGCAGGTGTTGCTGTTTCCAAGATCAAGGACATCCTCACACACGACCTTCTTGATGAAGGTATAGGAGAAGTGTTCTATGAATTCAGTGAACCTGTTGTATGCCGCTGCGGAACAAAATGTGTAGTGAACATGGTAAAAGGGCAGTGGTTCCTCAACTACTCTGACCCGCAGTGGAAAGCAAAGGTCTACAAATGCATTGAGAAAATGGACATCATCCCGGAGGAGATCAGGGTTGAGTTCAACAATAAGGTAGACTGGCTAAAAGACAAGGCATGTGCCAGAAAGAAAGGTCTTGGAACGAGACTTCCATTTGACACTAACTGGCTTATCGAGTCGCTTGGTGATTCTACAATCTACATGTCATATTACATAACTAACAAGTTCTTTGCACAGGGTGTTGATGTCGAGCAACTGAAACCTTCACTCTTTGATTATGTACTACTTGCAAAAGGTACGGTCCAGCAGGTAGCCAAAGATACGGGACTTTCAGTCAAACTCATTGCAAACATCAAATCTGATTTCGATTACTGGTATCCTGTTGACCTGAGATCATCAGGTAAAGACCTTGTACCAAATCACCTGTTGTTCTTCCTCTTCCACCACGTTGCAATATTTGAAGAGGACAAATGGCCACGCAGTCTTGCAGTTAACGGATTTGTATCCCTTGAAGGCCAGAAGATGAGCAAGTCCAAAGGACCAATACTTACTCTCATGGAAGCTGTGGGCAACTATGGTGCGGACATCTCCCGTATGTATATCCTTTCAAGTGCCGAACAGACACAGGATGCTGACTGGAGAAACGTGGGCGTTGAAAGTGCAAAGAAACAGGTGGAAAGGTTCTACAAACTTGCAATGGAGATAATTGATTCTGGTGCCACATCAGGAATTGATGGTGAACTGAAACTTATCGACCGCTGGATGCTCAGCAGACTCCAGCAGTGTGTCAGGGAAACTAACAATGACATGACATCGATCAGGACAAGGAGTGCACTCCAGAATGCATTCTTCCTGCTCTACAACGATGTAAAGTGGTACCAGAGAAGAGGCGGAAGCGCATTGCTTTACGATGTCCTTGATACATGGGTGCGTCTGATGGCTCCGTTCACACCACATATCTGTGAAGAGCTCTGGAGCGCAATGGGTCACGGTGAAGGAGACTTTGTATCCCAGGCAGCGTATCCAATATTCTGCCCAAGGTTGGTAGATAACGATGCTGAACTTGCCGAGGAACTCATGTGCAGCACACTTTCAGACATTGAAGAGATTATCAAAGTCACAAAGATAACGCCAAATATGGTAGCTCTTTACACTGCACCAGAGTGGAAAATAAAAGCCTTCAAGATGGCTCTTGAGATGAAGAATAAAGAAGAACTCAATCCTGGTGTTTTGATCAAGACACTGATGGCAGACCCTGATAACCGTAAGTATGGCAAGGAAATACCAAAATATATCCAGAAACTTGTACCTGATATATCCAGCATGAAGACTGAAAGATTCGAGATGCTGCTGGGAATGAGTCTTGATGAGATGACAATTCTCAAAGAGAATATCGGTTGCCTTGCAAACGAAATCGGTTGTACCATACAGGTATACAATGCCGATAAGCCAGAGTATGACCCGGAGAATAAATCCAGGTTTGCAGCACCACTCAGACCTGCAATATATCTTGAATAAAATACTGGCTTTTTAATCAGTATTTTTCTCTTTTTCTTTTTTCATTATTTTTGTTCTACTGTATTGGAAATGTTAAAATATACGATAAATATAAATTTGAAGCCAATAAAACATAGTTAATTATTGAGCATCAAATGAACGAAAGAAATCTGACTCCAGATGAAAGCAACAAAACCATAATCAGGCTTGTAGCCAGAACATTTCTTGTTTTCATAACACTCAGTTTCCTGCTGGTTCCCTGTGCTGGTGCCAATTCCACCATGGAACTCAAAGTAGGGGTCTATCCGAATGAGCCACTCATCTCACAGGATCAGAATGGAACAGCCGTCGGGCTTTATGCAGAGATACTGGAAAGTATAGCCACAAAAGAAGGCTGGGAGTTAAGATATATCCCTGGCACACTCGAACAATGTTATCAAAGACTTGATAACAATAGCATAGATATCCTTCCTGCAGTTCCTTATATACCCGAAATAGAGCAACACTATATTTTGACATCAGAAGCTCCATACACAGACTGGGGAATAGTTTACACATACAAAGGTTCAGGAATCAGTTCCATGAATGACCTTAGCGGGAAGAGAATAGCCCATGTGGATGACATATTCTATGAAAATTTCAATGCCAGTCCTGGAAATGGCAACACCAGTTATGTGTTCATTGAAACTGAAAGTTATATGCAGATATTCGAACTTGTAGAAAGAAGGGAAGTTGATGCAGGGATAATAGCAAGATCATATGGAGAACTACATGAAACGCAATTCAATCTGCAAAAAATACCCTTCGTGATATCACCCACAGATATGGTCTTTGCACTATCTGAAGAAACAGACCCTGCCGTCAGTGAAAAGATCGATCAGGACATACGCCAGATGGTGCTGGAAGACGGTAACATACAATACCTTTCAAATAAAGAAGAAAATAATGCAGAGAATCTCGCAACGTGGGAAAGTCCGTCATGGCTTAAATTCTCTGTGGGCATCGGTGGCGGCCTTCTCCTGATATTTCTCATATTGAGCCTTACTCTAAAGAACAAGGTTGAAGAGAAAACCTATGAATTAAATTCAAAGAATAGGGAACTTGAAGTTGAGATAAGGGAGAGAAAGATTGCAGAGGAAAAACTGAAACAGTACTCTCTTGAACTTAAGAACTCAAATGAGTTGAAGGATCTTTTTACAGACATACTCAGACATGATCTCATAAACCCTGCAACTGTGATCAAAGGTTATGTTGAGTTCCTTATTGAAGTGGAAGACGAGCCCAGAAAAAAAGATGCAATGGAAGCCATCGAAAGAAATAACAAAAAGCTAATAGAACTCATAGAGAATGCAGCAAATCTTGCAAAACTTGAGAACATGGATGATATGTCCTTTAAGACACTAGATCTTAAAGAGATAATAGAAGAAGTTATAGAACACCTTATTCCAAAACTTGAAGAAAAAGACATGAATATCACTTTCAATCCATCTGCCAAGTATCCTGCTGATGTGAATACTACAATAGAGGATGTTTTTTCTAATCTGATAGGGAACGCTATCAAATACAGTCCATCAGGAAGCAATATCAATATAGATGTCAAAGATGTCGATGACACATGGGAAATAACGATCTCTGATGAAGGCGAGGGAATTCCTGATGAAGAAAAACCATATGTATTTGATCGCTTTAAAAGAGCTCATAAGGTCAACATTAAAGGAACCGGGCTTGGACTTGCAATTGTTAAACGTATAGTTGATCTTCATGAGGGAACAGTTGAGGTCTTTGACAGAACTGACCGACAAGGAACAACATTCAAAGTAACGTTGCAAAAAACGAAGATATGAGACTACCTAGCCTTTTCTAATAAAGAATCGTCCTTCGATCATCAAATACGGAAATCTCATCTCTAATTCTATTAGTTCTTTCAAGATCAATAGTACCAATAATTACTGTCTCATGATCGCCAGCTTCTTCCATTACATCACCCAACTGGTCCACGATTATAGAACCTCCGAAGAATGATGAATCTGAGCCTTCTCCCACCCTGTTACATGCAATGTGTGGAATCTGGTTCTCAATGGCTCTTGCAATTGCAAGTGAACGCCATATGTGCCCTCTGGGACTTGGGAACTCGGCTATTGTTATGAGAATGTCAGAACCCATTAAAGCAAGTTTTCTGGATACTTCCGGGAAACGTATCTCATAGCAGATCTGAAGACCAATTGTTAATTTCCTTATTGGAAGTCTGATAGGAATAATAGAATCTCCTGCTGAAAAATACTGTTTTTCACGCTTGAAAGGATGTGTTTTTCGATAAGTGCCTACCACATATCCGTCTTCCACACAAACACCCAGATTGTAATACTCTAATCCCGTTGAAGACATCTGTTTTTCAATAATGGAAAATACCATTGCACATCCATGTTCCTTTGAAAAAGCACACATATCCCGTATTGTATCTCCATTTTCTGTTTCGCCTGATATTTCTATATTGTCATAACAGAAACCTGTGGAAAAAACCTCAGGAAAGACCAGAAGTTCTGAGCCTGTAGAAGCAGCATCTTTTGCCATAGCTAATGCTTTTTCAATATTACACAATTTATTACAATCAGATATACTCATCTGAATACAGGCTACTTTAATGCTGTTTTTTCCAGACATGGATACTATCTCCATCCTTATGTTATCGGCAAATACGAAGTTTTTTGAAAATAGCTCATTCAGACATATAAGGTTTGATATCAAGAACAGGAGTGCCGTTTACCGCATCAAGTCCTTTTACGTGAAGAATGTTATTATCCACTTTAAGAAGTTCCACAACCGTAACACCAATACCATTTGGTCTTCTTGGACTTCTTGAAGCAAAGACACCAGCTACTTTTCCATCATATCTGCGCTTCTGTATCATAGAGAAACTTTCTGATAGATGGAAATAGAAAAATACTTGTATTCTTTCAAAGTCCGTAATATTATCCAGACCTTCAGCATATTCACTTTTTAGAACTATCAGAGATTCAGTATCTTTTTTCTCTCTTGCATATGCAGGGTCGGAGATGATATTATTTACAAATCCAATTGGATGCATTACAATGGAAATATCATTGCTATTTTCAGACATAGATATCACGTACCATAACGAGTGAAACAGAACTCATTGACAAATGGATTATCAACTGAAATCCTCTAACGAAGTGGACTTTGTTTTGGGGATCAGACCTGTGAGGTCAACGGAGTTTCTGAGAATCTTGAGAAGTATACAATTTGAATGCTTAAGAATGACCTCATTTATCTTTTCAAGCTCATAGGCCGGTTCTGCAGAACTGATCTTCAGCTTGGTTATTCCAGTTGCATATTCTTTTGGACTCTTTTCCGCAGGTTTTAGAACGCAATCCAGCGAAGCAAGATAATCTGTCAGGCTTTTTGGACCGATACCCATACGTACAAATTCTTCCTTGAAAACTGGTCTTTCAACCGTCCTGGAAAGTACATAAGCTGCTACAGGAACCATGTATGCAGAGTCTACTGATCTTATGTTTTCAGCTATAAGAGAATATATGTCTTCGGTGTCGGCCTGCTCTGTTTCTGCAAGACTGTAGACTTTTGAAGGTGGAATCTCAACTTCATTCAGCTTTCTTAGATCCTTCAGAGCACGCAGATAACCTGTCATTACAAGGCGATGTTCATCAACACCTTTGTCCTTAAGTTCTCTTGTAACACCGCTAATGGAAAGCTGTCGACCTTTCAGGATATCGTTTATGAGTAAATAGATATTATCGGACATAATAATTGTATCATAATTGATAACAAACCTGATATATTTGCCGGTCTCTTCCAAATTTAATTTAGCAGAAAACAGGTACCTTTAATAGGAATAATGACGTTATAAGAGTCCCTCTTAAGAGGATGGAAATAGATAGTTATACGGTAGTAGTATATGCGGCTTTTACCGACATGAAAAGACGGTCCTCTCCTGTAATCTGTATGCAACAGTACATCAGAGTTATTTCTATGTTCCTATTCAATTAAAGGAATATATGACATCTTACCGGGCTTTTGAAAGCCATTAATACTATACAAGTACCATATAATTATGGTTCATGTCGCGGTGCAGGAAATGATGAATCGAACATTGTTTTATCATTTATGTATATTTCGGAGGATTGATGGATGCGAACCAATGTACTTTGCAAATAGAAAAACAAAAGAACATGTTCCAAAGAAGTCTTCATTCAAATTGAACTGTGAAAAGGCCAGTATCTATTTCGAAACATTATGAAATCACAACAGATTTATTAAGTTTAACCTCCATATGATAGGTACTAAAAATAGACAACATATAGGCAATATTTATCGCATTCCAAAGTGTTTCATGCCCTGATGTGTCTGTTTTGTACCTGGTCCGTTGGCTATACGAGGTAATTAGATGAGTAAACGAACAAGAATTATCAATGATCCTTCCGAACTCGTACCTCTGCTTCAGGTTTTTGGATCCCAGAGACACAAAAAAGTATTTGATGCACTTCTGAACCTTTGGATGACAAAGGAAGATCTTGAGGAGCTTTTAGGAACCGATGTAACAAAGAGTATTAACATACTCAAAAAGAGTGGTCTGATAGAAAGTCAGTGGCACATGCCAGAACCTGGAAAGACCCCTGAAAAAGAGTATCGTACATCCTATTCTAAAGTCCAGACAAACTTCCAGTGCTCTTTTGAGGACATGAGCGACATCATAATGCTTACTTTTATGCCATATGAAGAAGTAAAGGATGCCATTGAAGAACTTGAACAACTGGTAGAGCAGGGTAATGACTCTATGAGTAGTCTTACCAGAGCGTTGAACAAGAGTCCCTTGTATATTCGCGCTGTTGCCCGCAGATCCGATAAGCTTTCTGTTATGGGGCAGAGACTCAAGGTCCTTCAGAATGGGGAGACAGAATGATAGAACTCCTTCACAGTAAAAGCGGTATCACTAAATTTCAGATCCTGATAGAAGTAGCTGCACATCAGCCCAATGTAAGACAAAAGGAAATTGCCGAGAAAATAGGTGTAACGCCCCAGGCTGTTTCTGAGTATATCAAAGAACTGGTTGCAGAAGGTCTTATCTATTCAGAAGGAAGAGTACGCTACAGGATCACAAAGCAGGGTGTTGAATGGGTACTTGAGAATGCAGCAGATATGAAGAGATATGCCCGCTACGTGATGAGCGATATTATAAGTCATGTCTCTACTTGGACTGCTATTGCAAGAGAAGATCTTGGGGAAGGTAAAGAAGTCTACCTGAAAATGGAAAGTGGATTGCTCTATGTAAGCACCACTGATGTAACAAATGCAACCGGAACAACTATTTCTGCTGCAAAGCAGGGCGAGGATGTAGGTGTTACTGACCTGATGGGGCTTATCGATCTTGAGAATGCCAGCATTACTGTGTGCAGGATACCAAGGGTTGAGAGAGGCGGTTCCCGCAATGTTGATGTTGAAAGGCTCAGGGCACTTGCAAAGTCAAAAGCATATATTGCCACAATTGGCGTGGAATCCCTGATAGCTCTTAGAAGAATAGACATGGAACCACATGTGATGTTCGGTGCAAAGGAATCTGTTATCGAAGCTGCATACCACGGCCTGTCATCACTTGTACTTGCCATTGATGAAGAAGTTCCAACCATACTTAGCAGACTTGAGACTGAGAACCTGGAATACGAACTTGTTGATCTCAGTATACAATAATACAATCTCGAGGAAACATGAAGATCATTATCATATCAGACACACATTTAAGCAATGATAGCGTTCCTGCTTACCTGTCAGAACTTTTTGAAAACTATGAAATGATCATCCATGCGGGAGATTTTGATACTCTTCCTTTTTACAAGGCACTTGAAGCCACGGGAAAACTGAAAGCTGTTCATGGCAACTCAGATGAACCTGCTGTAAGGGAAATTCTTCCTGAAAAACTTGTCTTAGAGGTTGAAGGAGTTAAGATAGGAGTTATTCACGAAGCATCCCTTTCTATTGTTGATACCACAGCAACAAGATATATGGCCCTTGAAATGGGAGTTGATGTTCTTATATTCGGACACCTCCACAGGCCAATTATAGAAAAGAGTGATGTTCTTTTGATATGTCCCGGATCACCAACAAAACCGCGTATGTCTGATCCCTGCGCAGTTGAACTGGAGATCAGGAACGGCTCTGTGACAACAAACATTGTTCCAATAACCGGCCAATCCTGCGGATATATTGATTTTTCCCGCAAACTAGGGAAAAATAAGAATTAATCTATTTTATTACTGACCGTTCACAGTTTCTGTTTTAAACATTACACCGCTACCCTTTAGTGTCATCTGGATTTTATCGGAAAAATGAAGTATATCATCCAGATTTACATTATCACCCCAGTCATAAACATAATCATAATTTCCCTGAACAGCCTTGAATCCCAGGGACATAAGACTTCTGTCTACTTCTGAGGGTAGAGCACCATTACTGTTGAACCAGAGTACTAAATAAGTCTTCATAACACCCACGATAGTATCAATGATGATGTTACTTATGGGGGTTTTGGTTGGAAATTCTAATAAATAACAATTATTACGGATAATAAAAATAAATGAAAATCAGGGGAGAGTTCCCTGATAAATTTAGTATGTTTCCTTCAGGGATTTCAATGCCTGGGAAACCATTGAAGAATAGTGCTTTGTGTCAGGATCGTAATATTCCTTTGCTCTCTGAGCATTTGGAGATGAACCATCCAGTTCTTTTATCCTGTCAAGAGTACATTTTGCTGTTTCAATTACCCACATATCCCTTGTTTGCCCATCTACTATATGAAGTGACTCCGGCCTTACTGATGTAAGAACATCACCTTCGTTAGTAGTGTAAGTGCTCGGTTTTCCGACAACAGCTACAAATGCTGGTGTTTCACATTCTGCAAGTACCTGTGCAGCTTCAGGTTGATACTGACCTGCATATATGAGGAATGAACCAGTCGGATCGCTTACTCTTCCACGCCAATACTCTGAATCAGTACCTATGTCTTCTTTTTCTATGAGAGTTCCTACTATGAAGATCCTGTTCACTTTAGCACCTGTTGGTGTAAGGAGATACTGTGGGGCATACTGGTCATCACCATCCTTGAAACTAAGATTAGATTCCCTGAACTCCTGTGCAAATATCCTTCTGGCAACTTCCCTTGTATATCCTGCCATTTCAGATCACCTCTGCGGCTGCAATAAGCTCACCCAGCTCGGACGCATCGTATGCAAATATCGGGGAAATAGATTCTACAATAAGATACCGGTCAACCCTTGACCCTTTTACATTATAATATCTTCCTACCAGTGAATCTTTCATTTTCTCAAGGACAACTCCCTGATCCAGGGCGTCTGCGGCAAGAGCTATTGCACTTTCAAGGGTCATTCCTGTGACCTCTTCCACAAGGTCTCTTTTAATAATTGCATCCTGTATTGAGCTACCATCATCCATAACCGCCTTGATGCGAAGGTCATAAACTCCATCCACCTTGCCATGTTCCATACATGCTCCCTTTGTAAGGGCACGGTTACATTCCGGACACCTCTTGATAAGTCCCGAGCCTGATTGAATATCGACCATCGCTCCCCTGAACTCCACTGTGGCATTTCCAACTTCTATTTCTTCATCAAGAGATTCAATAGAACTGCTTTTATTCACATTGAGCTGAAACTTACCGTTCCACTCGTTCACAACCACATTTTTCAGAAGATAGCTCTTTCCTTCTTCAACAGTAGAGACTCCTGCACTTTCCCATATTGTGAACTTGATAGTTCCTGTTTCATCACCAATCAGACCTACCTGGGATATGGACTCATGTGTATTGTCCCACAGCTGGACGATCTTTCCCCTGATATTTGCCCACTTGCCATCATCAACATCAGAAATGTTGATAAGAGGAGATTCGGACTGTCCTGTATAGAACTCGTTCCTCTTAATGTTGTATGATTTTAAAAAGTAGTTAACAACACTTCTGCGTGCTTCTTCCCTTGGCACCTTGAACTTATTGATCATCTTGTCAAGACGCTCTTCAATTTCCCCGATTGGGATCTCCACTCCAAGTTCGCTGAACCTGGCACTAATTTCCTGTGCTAATTGTTTCATTTCAAATCCTCAAGCCTCTTGTTTGTTTCGTCTTATGGAGAGGCAATACTCTGTATGCATCCGGCCTATATAACCTAATTCTAAGCTAGGTGAAAGTAATATATAAAAGTATATTTAGTGGTAAAAATAAAAGTGAACATAAAAAAATCAAAAATAGAAATAAAAGAGATTGGATAACAGTAATTCTGTGATCCATTATCTGTAAAGTATGTCTGCAACCTCTCTTGCAGCATCATCTTCGCCAATGACCGTTACAAGATCATCGTATTCAAGGACAAGGTTACCATTTGCAATATAGGATTTCTCACCTCTTCTGATCATGAGCAGAAGACTATTCTCCGGGAGATTCAGTTCCTTAATAGCTTTACCTGCTACCTTAGGATTGGTGACCCTAACCTCAAGTATCTCACCTTCTTCTCCAACCTCACACATTGAGAACATAGATGGCTTACCTACCATATTATCAAGTACCAGTGCAGTGGTCATCTGAGGACTCATAGAACGAATAGACAAGTCCCAGAATGCATGGAGATTCTCAACATTGTTGACCCTTGCAACTATCTGGTCTTCCTTTAAATTGAACTTACTCTTTGCTATCTGCGAGACCAGCAGATTGGTATTATCCTGATCTGTGGTGGCAACCACATACTTTGCCTTCTCAATACCTGCTTCTTTCAGGACATTGATGTCCTCTGCGTCACCATGGACAACACGGATTCCCTGCTTTAACAGGCGTTGACATTTTTCCTCGGAATTGTCCACTACAACAACATTCTCGCCTCGCTTCTCAAATCTCTCGGCCAGGATCTTCCCAACCTCTCCGCCTCCAATAATAAGAATCTCCATGGGTATAACTCCTAAAAGATTGGCAACTCTTCTTGCAAAGGTTCCGGTCATTATGACTGTAATAATAACTGTAAGGAATACCAGCCCTACAAGCATCTGGCCGCCTAATATGTTCATAGCATCAAGCTTGATAGCAAAATAAGTTGCAATGGATGCCGGGACAACACCCCTTGGCCCAATGAATGATACGAACAGTTTTTCATTAGTCCTCAGGCGGGAATTCGCAGTAGAGCCGAAAACCGCCAATGGACGTACTACAAATATAAGCAATAATACTACAATAATTCCCTTGAAACCTATTCCTATGATATACTCAAATTTCAGCATGGCTGCCAGCAGAATGAAAATTATCGACAGCATCATCATTACAAGATCAGACTTGAACTCTTTTAGCGCATTCTTATGTGGGATGTTGGAAGTTCCTGTAACTATTCCAAAAACCGCAACTGCAAGTATACCGGATTCATTGCCAAGAAGCTCGGAAAGCACGTAAGAAAATACCACAAGTGTCAGAGTAAAGAACCTGGCAGTCTGGTCTGTTACCAGAGAACCACTTGATAAAAAACGCTTGAGAATATTTCCACTGACAAGACCAATGACAATTCCAATGATAAGCCTCTGTATGATAAAAGATGCTGCACTGAAACCATTGAGCTGTGAAACTATCCATTCGAACATGAAAGCAGCAAGAATTACACTGGCCGCATCGTTGAAAACACCTTCAATTTCAAGGATCTTTCCAACCTTATGATTTACATGTATGTTCCTGACAAGCGGAGTTATCACAGTTGGACCGGTTGCTGCTACAAGTGCACCGAATAGTGCTGCAAGCTTCAAATCAACGTCAAGTATGAAATATGTGACAAGAGTTGCACCTGTAAATGTAATCAAAACACCGATGGTTGTAAGTTTGAAGGCAGTTTTCTGTATTGTACGGATATTTTTCACATCAATGTGCAGA
The DNA here is from genome assembly GCF_900100715.1 of Methanolobus vulcani. Taxonomy (GTDB): domain Archaea; phylum Halobacteriota; class Methanosarcinia; order Methanosarcinales; family Methanosarcinaceae; genus Methanolobus; species Methanolobus vulcani. The sequence continues at coordinate 118,672 of NZ_FNCA01000003.1, forward strand.
CCGCCATCAAATACGATCACAGCAACTGAAAGCGACACAATAGCTGTAAGCCCATCACCAAATGTAGAAGGATCAATAAAGTTCAGAACCTCCGGGCCCACAAGTATGCCTTCCAACAATAGGAACATGATTATTGGCACTTTGAAATGCTTGCTGAGAGTCTGTGCAACCATGCTCATGAAAAGGACTGAAACAACGATCTCAAGGAAGAATATTGAGTCCACACTTATACTCCATTAGTCTACAAAATATTAGATTGTTTTGTAAATACATTAATTATTAAGTATGTAATAATTATCTGATAGGTCTATAAATATAAAACACTAATGCAAAGCATTAATGTAAAATGCCGGTTCATGTGTGAGATCTGACTGAGCAGGAAAATAATTATACTAAATAAATCAATTTATTAATCGGCTCAATTTCAATATATTTAAGAAATGAATTACACTTTAGTGTAAACTACACAACAATTAAAATAGAAAAACGTGATTTAGGGTACTAGAAGACAAGACCAATTAATAAAGCTGAGTGATTTAAATGGCCTTAATAAAAGAAGAAGATATTAAAGTTCCACTGGATGTACCACGGGATGCACGTGAAACATATATTAAGAACTATATGAAGATAACATCAAACAGCGGGAACATGATGCTCTTTGCAGGTGACCAGAAAGTTGAACACCTAAACGATGACTTTTTTGGAGAGGGTGTACCTGCAGATGATAATGATCCGGAACATCTTTTCAAGATAGCTGCAAATTCAAAGATCGGTGTTTTTGCTACACAACTTGGAATGATCGCAAGATACGGAATGGACTATGCAGATGTACCATATCTTGTCAAAGTCAACTCAAAATCACATCTTGTGAAGACAAAGCAGGATGACCCATACAGCGGCCAGTGGTATGACATGGACCAGATCGCCCAATTCCGCGAAAACAGTGGTCTCAACATTCTTGGTATTGGCTATACAATATATCTCGGAAGCAAATATGAAGCTGAAATGTTCCACCAGGCTGCACAACTCATCTATGAGGCACACCAGTACGGAATGGTAACTGTCCTCTGGATATACCCAAGAGGAGAAGCAGTTGCTAACGAGAAGGACCCACACCTTATTGCAGGTGCAACCGGTGTAGGTGCATGTCTTAATGCAGACTTTGTGAAGGTGAACTATCCAAAAGCCGAGGGAATGCCAACTGAAGAAGCATTCAAAGAAGCAGTTCTGGCAGCCGGCAGGACAAAGGTTGTTTGTGCAGGCGGCTCCAGCGATGATCCAAAATCATTCCTTGAAAAGCTTTATGCACAGATCCATGTAAGTGGCGCATGCGGCAATGCAACAGGAAGGAATGTACACCAGAAATCCCTCGATGAGGCAGTCAGAATGTGTAATGCAATCTATGCTATAACTGTCGAGGATGCATCCGTTGAAGATGCTCTCAAGATATACAACGGCGAATAATTCATTTTATTGCATGGTGTAAACCGTGCATACTTTTTTAATTTTGATAGTGACCAGTGTTTACTTTCTTTTTGCATTTAGATTTCAAAATAAACAGGTCTATGAGTATTGATAAAAATTACAACACAGAATTATACAAGAATAATTATATATAGATTGAGAGGAAATAAACTTCCTGATAAATAAAACGGGCCTACAATGGATGAAAAATCGCTCAATCTGAGAAAAGAAACATATACTAAAAGGATGGTCACTGACACGATCCTGCTTATTACAGGCATCATCTGTATAGTATTTCTTTCATTGATAACAGACCTTTCAAGTATTTTTTCAGACACTACATGTCCACTTGAAGACTGGACAATGGGCCAGATATTGATAACGATCTCACTTATTATGATAGCATCCTTGATTTTTGCATACAGGCGATACCATGATATTAAGGATGCAATTAAAGAATTCAATTCTATTAACGCTATAAAAGAGGAGTTCATTGCAAATCTTCGGCACGAACTCAAAACTCCACTTGTACCAATAAGAGGTTACTCTGAGATCCTGTATGATGGAAGCCTTGGTGAGATTAACAAGAAACAAAAAGAAGCTCTCAAAAAGATGTTTGATTCCTCTGAAAAGCTGGAAAGACTCATTGATTCTCTTATTTTTATAAGTGTTGCAAGGTCCGGAGATATCGAATACACATTTACAACACTCAAAATAAATGATGTTGCAACAGGAGCTATTGTTGATATAGCTGACCAGCTCAGCCAGAGAGAGCAGGAAATAGATATTGATATCAGATCAGATCTTCCATATATTGAAGGTGACAGGAAATATCTTAAGGAAGCATTGATCCAGATACTGGAAAATGCAAGCAAGTTCAGTCCAAACGGGCAGAAGATTCAATTGATAATCCACGAAGGTTACAAAAGTCTTCACATAAAGGTGATTGACAGAGGAATTGGAATACCTGAAGAAGAACTGGATAACATATTTGCAAGGTTCTATCAGATAGACGGTTCAAAAACAAGACGTTATGGAGGGAATGGGCTTGGACTGCACATTGCCAGAACCATAGTGGAAGCTCACAGGGGAAACATATGGATTGAAAGTGAACCTGAAATTGGAACCACAGTCCATGTTAGATTACCTACTCCTAATCACGGAGTCAAAAAATAAGAGTTAAATGTAAGAGAAATAGCTGCCTATGCAGCTATTTAGAAATCAACCGCAGGAACAGTCAAAATCGAATCCCAACAGAAATGTGCCTGTGCCGTGAAGATTTTCAAGTCCCATCTTCTCCTTAAGATACTCATCACTTGGTGGAGAGGGGGAAGCAAGTATTACATTACAAACCTTATCCACTGCCTCTACGTCTGCACATGGTTTTGGAGGTAATACTACAATTAATGGATTGTTTTTCACATCCATCTTTTTGAGGACGCTTGTGTCATATATAACAATATTACCGATAACGAGCTTGTCCTTGCATGATTTTACTTCTTCGAGTTTGGCCTCATCGTCGACATCCTGACCAACAACACAACCATCATGCATAAGAATGACATTCGGACCTTCAGGCCAGCAGAAATCCATGTTGGTAGTAAAAGCAAATATAACATTATTCTTTAGAACTGCCTTCACACCCTTATTATCACCTCTGCCAAGTCCCATAAGAGTCATTTCATCAGCTTTCTTCTCGAGTTCTCTGATTATCTCTCTGTCCTCTTCGTTAAGCAGAAGAGTATTTCCTACACCCTGCATCTGAATTATACTGTTTTTTACATTCTCTATGATCTCATCGTGTTCCATAAATACCCCTTCATAATATATGAGTAAGCAAAGCAGATGTATCAATAACTCTTCAGGAGTAATATTCCTCCGTATTTAAGCATATCGCATTAAACCTCTAACGCCTGTAGTGAACATATAGTCCGAGATACTAGTGTATAACTTTAAAAATTCCAGCTCTGGGTTCATAAAGATGGCCTTTTGAAAGAAGTATCTTCAATTTGGAATCTGCAATTTTTTCCGGGACATTTCTGGAAATTGCTTTGTTAATAAAGACAATATACTCAAATCCACTGCCATCATCAAGTTCCTCGGCAATCAATTGGACCTCAGCCTCATAATCGATATCATCTGTCTTATTGCCAGACGCCCTTATCGAACAAAGAGCTTTTTTGACATCATCCTTCAATGAATCATAATACTCTGCATCCTTGTGATAGTAATCTAGTGAAAGACACATGCCACCTGCAGATGATTCACAAACACCACTTCCCAGTATACGGTCCATAAGTTTTCCATCCCCTGTATTAACTGCGAAGAACTTTCCAAATTCATCCAGGCGATCAAGTGTCATTTCGGCAGTATCTACGATCCATCTGTCCCGTATGGATTCATCAACATAATTAATTTCCTCAGGTCTCAGGGATACAAATACTGAGCCATCACCCGGCTCGTATGAACGAACTTTTCCAAGTACCATCACATAAGATGGAACCTGTATCGTTGACAGGAATACAGATGCCTCTGGCTGGTAACTTCCTGCATAAATGGTGAATGCCCCGGTTGGATCGGAAATGCGTGCTCTCCATAACTCACGTTCACTGCCCTTCTGTTCGGATAGTCGGTCAACTTCCGTAACAACACCAACAATAAGCACCCTGTTGACTTTAAGCCCTGTAGGACTTATGAGAAAATTAGGCGAATACACATCCTGATCTGATGGTGAAGATGAGGAATATAAATGGAAGCGTGAATCGTTGAACTCCCTGGCAAACATTCTGTATGCAACTTCTCTTTCGACCATCATTCATCACATCCTGCACCCATTCTTTCAAGAAGTTCTTCAATACGTTTCTCAACATTATTCTCAGGAACCCATACTGATCTGGCAACAAGCGAAACCCCAAACTCATTTCGGGATGAATTACCCCTGGCTGCAAGATATTTACCATTAAGCACTTTTTTCATATCTTCGAACACAGCTTCAGAAGAGAGTGAACTCTGTGCAAGCTTTTCAGCATCATGCATGCTTTTACCATAAACTGCCTCTGAAAGTTCCCTGTTAAGCATAAGGTGAACTGCACCTGTTCCATCATCAAGAATAGCTTTTATGCGCATGTCCGTAAGACACTCCACTTCCCCATGAGAACGACAGGAAGATTTCTGTGTCACACGATTACATTGTGGACAGCGCTCTATAAGTCCTGAACCTGACCTGATAGATATTATATTGCCACTGACAGTTACATCGAACATTCCTTCTTTCTCCAGGAGTTTTTCAATGGCAATAGAAGAACTTGCCAGGCTTACCGATTCCATTGTAAATGGCAATTCAGATGTATCAAGTATTTTTTCGATGGATGTTGCCTCTGTGAAATTAATGGATGGAAGACCCCTGAATATTCTCACCGAAGCACCTTCAAAACGAATATAATCACCAATGTCAGGCCCTCCCAGAGGTACCCATGAAGTGAACGGCAGTTTTCCAGTCTCATCTGCCAGGACACCTTCAACAACAGTCACTTCTTCGCCTTTAAGCATGATATCTCGATGATACATCTCCACTATCAATACCACAGAACTCGCAAGTACATCTGCAGGAACAATTTCACCCAGTTTCTTTAAATTTGAATGCGATATCTCTTCAGATTCAGGAAATTCATCATTCTGAAGGTATGTTATTGTTGACCTCTTTCCAAAATAGAGTTCCGGCCTGTTATTCCAGAGACGTGTATAAGCATTTTTGATATGTATCGCATCTCCAGGTTTTAAGGACATGTCATCCCAGCATGTAAAAGAACAGATGCCTGTCCCATCACCAAGAGTTCCTGAGAATATGATTTTCTGCTCACCCTGTATTGATACGTTTTTTTCAACAATATCAATAATACGTCCACTAATTTCGATGCCATTTAATCCCGGAGAAAGGTCTTTGACACTTACTGTATTAGAAGATACAGAAAGATATTTGCTTTTTATCATCCGTTTGGCTTCATCCAGAGGAACCCGATATTTCAAAAGTTTACCAAGCTCTCTGCTGATCTCTTCCCTGCTAATGTTTCCAAGCGCCATGGTTAATTCATCTATATGTGGCGCGATTTTCTCGTCCATAGGGATTCTCCTTTAATTGAAGTCTCCATAATTGTATTCTCTGATTGGCAATAAAGATAACCAAATGTACAATTATATTAATCAGGAATGTTTATGAACGTGTAGACCACATATTTTTAAAATGGCAGTGGAAACTGTCATAAATCATGGGGGTCAAAAAAATGCCAAAACTAGCTATAGTATACCTTAGCACCCAAGGAAGTACAAAAATGATGGCTGAAGCCATCGCAGAGGGTGCACGTGAAAAGCATATAGATGTCGATATTGATAATTTTTATGAATGGGACCCGGCAGAAGTTGCAAAATACGATGCCATATGCATAGGCTCATCAACATTCTATTACACAATGCTGGAACCCATAGCTAAATTCCTGGATAAATTAATAGATATAGGAATAGAAGGTAAACTGGGTGCTGCATTTGGATCTTATGGATGGAGCGGAGAAGCACCTGTCATGATTGCTGAAAAGCTCAGAAAAGCTGGGGTAGAGGTCATCGATCCGGTATTAAGAATACAATACGTACCCAATGAAAAAGATCTGGCCGAATGTATCAGACTTGGAAAAGATCTGGCCATAAAGATGAAAAAGAGAGAATAAATTCATATCAGTCTTACAGGAAAAATATCCAAATAACCCTGAAAAGACAAATAGGCTTGATTTGATTTGGAATTTTCTTTAAAAAACTATATATAGGTTATTTTGCTAGTTGTTAGAGAATACTAAACCAGATTCAAAATATAATTCATATAAGAGGATATTTATGACAATAATTCCATTTGCACCTATTGAGAGAGTTATAAGAAATGCCGGAGCACAGAGAGTAAGCGAATCCGCAGGAATGGCACTCACCGCCATACTTGAAGAATACGGCCTTGAAATCTCCAGGGAAGCTATCAAACTCGCTGAGCACGCAGGACGAAAAACAGTAAAGGCTGAAGATATAAACCTTGCAAAAGAGATGTTGGGAAAATAATCCCAAAAATCCCTACTTTTTAGATTTATTTTCTTATTAATTCTATTTTTGCAAACATCAGCAGAGTGTGTTTTAGCTGATGAGGTCTACCAGACTTATTCCACCTAATGTGATACTGCTTACAATTATCCCTGCGATCAGCACTCCTGCAAATATTGCCGGAAAAGCATGACGGAACTTTATCCCGAAAACAAATGCTGCTGCACATCCGGTCCAAGCACCTGTTACTGGCAGTGGTACTGCTACAAAGAGAGTAAGGGCAAGTGTACCATATTTCTCAAAGCTTTCCGAATGGTTACGTTGTGTTCTTCCAAAAAGCCATGAAAAGAATTTGTCAAATATGGAATAACGGCGAAGATAAGTGGAAACTGGATCGAGGAACAAGAGTAAAGGAACAACAGGAAGCATGTTACCCAAAACTGCAAAAATGAATGCCGAAGACGGACTCATCCCATATATTCCAAGTGCAATCGGAATTGCACCCCTCAATTCAAATATCGGCAAAGCACCAATTATAATGGTTGCAAGCCAGTGGGGAAAAGAGGAAAGTAATTCCAGTACCGTTGCTTCAAGACTCAATTACATTCCTTTCCTGATAATGCAAAGTGTGCCAGCAGGCATTCAAGCTGTATTCTCTCATTGGCACCTTCAGTTAACCTGAAATCGATCTCACCGATGACATCTATCAGTTCGACCATCTTCTTTTCAGGAATATCAACGTCAAACATAGCCCTGTATATCTGGCCCACAACGTCCTCTCCGGAAAGACCCTGCTCCAGCAGAAGACTGTCCAGATGTTTTCTTGCAGCACTGAAACTTCCTTCCAGAGCAGTTGTGATTAGTTCTTTCACCTGTTCAGGGCGTGCTGTTGCGGTTATCTTGTATATTGCATCCTTGTGGATCGTGTCAGCAATAAGAGCTGCAGCCTGAAGAGCATTGATAGCTTTTCGCATATCGCCTTGTGCAACATATTTTATAGCATCCACTCCATCGTCTGCGATATCCAGATTCTCGTTATTTGCTACAAATCTCACACGTTCTGCCACTGCATCATCAGATAACGGACGGAACCTGTAGACCGCACATCTTGACTGGATAGGCTCAATGATCTTGGATGAATAATTACACGAAAGAATGAAACGACAGTTGTTAGTGTAACGTTCCATGGTACGTCTGAGCGCAGATTGTGCGTCAGAGGTTAAAGCATCTGCCTCATCAAGGAAGATTATCTTGAAATCTGCACCACCAATTGGTGTTGTTTTTGCAAAGTTTTTGATCTTTGTTCTTACAACATCGATACCACGTTCATCAGAAGCATTAAGCTCGGTGAAATTCTCACGCCATGATTCCCCGAAAAGCTCACGTGCAATAGACACGGAAGTTGCAGTTTTTCCAACTCCGGGAGGACCTGAGAACAAAAGATGTGGAAGGTTTCTCGTTTTAATGTACGATTTGAGCCTTTCTACAGTCTCTTTCTGGCCGACCACGTCGTCAAGCTTAAAGGGCCTATACTTTTCAATCCATATCTCTTCTTTAATTTCAAACCCTCCGCATAAAAGTGTACATGCCTGCAATAATAGGAAGATGTAGTTTTTTAAGTTTTCGTAGATAAAAAAAGATGAGCAGGATTTAGCCTCACAGCACCCTGCTAAATTCATATTTACTGATAGATCAGCTTGTAAGCGTAACTGCCCACAAAAGGGATCTTGAGCATTAAACCCTTGTATGCCATTACGACAAGCACCAATATGAAGAATAATGCAGCAAATCCAAGGAAATCAGCTATAATCCAGCCAACGTATGGTATCCATCCCAGAATGAAGATAATAAGGGAAAGTGGGAGGAATATCAATAATGACTGCATCGCATGGAACCTGACAAACTTGTTGTCCGGCTCTATGAGCAGGAAGATTATCCCTGTGATCCAGAATCCTACATAACTAATGGCTGCCACGATATTTTCGTCCAGACCAATCTTTGTCTTATATGTCATATGATCACCTGATAGCAATTGTGTTCTGTGGGCATTTCTCCACGCATATTCCACATGCAGTACATTTCTCCTGATCTATCTCCGCAAGGAACTTGGTTACTGTGATAGCTTCTTCCGGACAGTTCTTTTCACATATCTTACATCCAATGCAACCAACGGTACAGGATTCCTTAACTGCCTTACCTTTGTCATGTGACATACAAAGTACATGCACATTTTCAGATTCCTTTGCAAACACAAGTATATCATTTGGACAGGATGCAATACAAAGTCCACAACTTGTACAAAGGTTCTTGTTCACATGTGGCAGGCGATCCTCACCAATGGAAAGAGCACCAAAAGGACATGCACGTACACAGGTACCTCTGCCCATACAGCCGTAATTACAGCCTTTTTCACCGTCTGACAGCATCATAACTGCCTTACAGTCCTCAAAGCCTACATACTCGAAACGGTCTACACAGTTAAGACCACCGTTACATCTGACGAATGGGTACTGCTCTTCACCTTCTGCAACTTCCTGCCCGACAATGCCACCAATTTCCTTGGCAACATCAAAACCTCCGACAGGACAACCGTTAATTGGTGCACCTTCGTTAACCACACGCTCTGCAAAGTCTGAACAACCTGCGTAACCACATGCACCACAGTTTGCTCCTGGGAGAACTTCAACGATCTCATCTACCAGAGGATTGGTCTCTACCTTAAATTTCTTGGATGCCACGACAAGCATGACACCAACAGCCAGTCCAAGACCACCAAGAATTGCCACTGCTTCAATAAGTAAAGTGCTTAATCCTACACTCATATTGGAATCACCCAGAAGTAGTTAACAAAAGCCATAGAAAGCATCAGTGCTATGAAAAATGCCTGCGGGAGTCCTCTTATCGCAGATGGCACGTTCACAAATGTAGAACGTTCTCTGATACCGGACATCATTAGCATTACAATAGTATATCCAAGACCTGCTGCGATACCGAAAACAACACTCTGTATAAAGTTGTAACCAGCATTCTCATTCAGTAATACAGCACCTAGCACCGCACAGTTTGTAGTGATAAGCGGGAGATAGATACCAAGTGACCTGTAAAGGGAAGGTATGTTCTTTCTTACAACAAATTCTACCAGCTGTACAAGTGCCGCAATAACGACAATAAAGCTGATAAGGTCAAGGAATTGCATATTTGTAGGCACAAGGATGTATGTATAGATCATATATGAAACAGTGGAGGCCATAGCCATGACAAACACCACCGCTCCAGACATTCCGGCCGCACTTTTCACATCCTTGGTTACACCCACAAAGGAGCACAGTCCAAGGAACTGGATCAGCAGGAAGTTCTTGATGAAAATACCATCCATGAAAATTGAGAATAATGCATCTTCTGCCATCTTAACCACCCTTTGCCATCTTCTTTTCTTTCTGATAATTCACAATTGCCATCAGTGCTCCTATAGTGAGGAAAGCGCCCGGAGGCAATATCATTGTAGTTATTGAAGGATTGATCGGCAGGTTTACCAGAGTGTAACCAAAGGTCACTATCTGGCCTGTACCGAGAAGTTCCCTTATGCCCCCTATAAGCATCAGTACCAGCAGGAAACCTGTTGAGGTACCAAGACCATCAATGAATGAGTAGAAGACATTATTCTTGTTTGCATATGCTTCAGCACGTCCGATGATGATACAGTTTACTACAATAAGGGGAATGAAAACACCCAGAGCCGCATACATCGACGGCGAATAAGCTTCCATTATCATATCTACTATTGATACAAAAGTAGCAATAATTATGATGAAGATAGGAAGTCTTACTGTTGAAGGAATCTGTTTTCTCAGGGACGAGACAAGCATATTCGAACACACCAGTACAAATGCAGTACCAGCGGCCATACCTATGGCATTTTCCACCGATGTGGTAACTGCCAGTGTAGGACAAAGACCCAGGACAAGTCCGAAGGTCGGGTTGTCCCTTGTAATACCACGTATAAATTCACTTAAAGGATCCATTTTACCACTACTCCTCCGCCTGTTTTATTTCATCGATCTTAATATTAAGAGCATCTACAACCGCTGTAGAGGAAATCGTTGCACCTGTAATTGCATCAATTGAACCGCCTGACTTAGAAAGCGCAAGAGAAGCCATTGGAAGGTTTAAGAACTGGTTCTGGAACTCCGGTTGTACGATCTTTGCACCAAGACCCGGAGTCTCTTCATTACTAAGCACACTCATACCAAGAAGAGTTGTAAACGTCGGATCAACGGCTCCAGCAACGACTATTGGTCCCTGGGCACCTGCCTGTTCCTTGAAGAAAGCATATCCCACGATATTACCTGAAGCATCTGTTGCACGATAGTAAAGGATCTCAGGGTTTCCTTCAGCATCTACAGCAGTTCCTTCAACCGCTTCAAAGGTGACATCACCGGGTATGAGTTTAGCCAAAATCTCTGTCTTTGCATTAGCCTCATTTACTTTTAGTTGTTCACTTGTCGGAACATAGGTAATCCCCAGCAACAAAGCTGCAACAACTGATATGATAACAATTTTTGCTATGACCATCATAGTATCTTTATTCGATTCAGATTCACTCATTGTTGATCACCTCGAATTTCAGGGATGAAGGAATCTTATCCATAACACGTCTGTATGCATTTTCGGCACATGACATTGTTCCGAATGAAGCAGGCATTGTGTTGATCTCAATAAATGATGCTACACAGTTTGCAAGGAATATACCATACAGAACTCCATCAACGTAGTTTGCAAAATGACCATAGATGAAAACTAGTACTCCGCATGTTATTCCATAAATAATTCTTCCTTTTTTGGTCACCGGAGACGTTGCAGTGTCAGTTGCCATGAAGAGTATTCCAAAGAATACAATCCCTATCATTGAATAAGACAACTCAGGGCTTGGACTGAAAAGTGCGAACATCTGTGACATGTACATCAGTGGGTTCAGACTGCCTTTATGTACCAGATCCATTACACCTGATATGAAAAGCAATGCTTGCGGCAGTATAATCATTGTTGCAAAGAATGAAAATGGAACTCTCCAGTCGATGTATCTCTTGTAGATAAGATAAACACCGCCAATAAGCAATATTGGAGAAACACCTACCATAAGACCTGCGCCATGCTCAAGTATAAGATCAGAGAACTGGCCTATGTGAGGAATAGATGCGGCAGTCATATATCCAGACCAGGCGCTTCTGGTAAAGATCCATCCCACAAGAACAGGATTGAATATGTAAGAACCAATTCCACCAAACACGTGTTTACCAACAGATATTGAAAAGAAAGCTGCAAAGGCAGGAATCCATAATGGAGCTTCCGGCGGAATAAGTAATGCCAGCATGAGTCCCATCATGGCCGCATGTCCATCTGTAATTGTCACTTTCTGCTTAAAGATGCCCTGTATAGCAAATTCGGTTACCACAGCAGACACCACTGATACAACAATAATACCAAGGGCAGGGATGCCAAAGAAGTATATTGCTGCAAGACAAAGTGGAAGCAGAGCAATTATTTTACTATAGTTTAATGTCTTGAAATCAAATTTTGTTTTCTTATGAGGAGGAGCTGAAATTGTATATGTCATTTTTACTCACCCACAGCCACATCCAACTTTAAGATTGGATGATTCTTTTTCAGGCAAGTCTTCGTATGCCATCTCAATTGCATCCTTTGCATACCTGATAAGCTGTAATATTGGTATCTTGGAAGGACAGACCGCTGCACAATCACCACATTCAATGCAGTTCTCAATGTGTATCTGCCTGCATTCGTCAAAACGACCCTGATCTGCCATGACAGCAAGACGGCTTGGTATAAGTTCTACAGGACAGACATCCACACAACGTGCACAGTGGATGCATTCTATTGCTTCATCTCTGATAACCTCTTCAGGTTTCTGGATGGTTATTCTGGTAGTTCCCTTTGTCACAGGAACCTGATCAGTATATTGTGCTACACCAGTTCTTACACCATTGGCAATGATCTTGCCAATAGCACCGGTGTAACCGAATGAATCTATTACATCCTTAAATGGCGTACCGATTCTCACAAGAATATATTCCATCTTGTTAGAAACACCTTCAACTGAAACAACAGTATCATAGAATGGAACACCTTCATGAACAGCATCATAAAGTGCTTTTGCAGATTTTATTCCACAAACTGCAACTCCTACATCCGTTGGGCTACATCCAATGTTGACATTTCTTCCTGTCACTCTGTAAGTGAAGAAATTAAGGATCTTCTTACCGAAGATACGTTCCTGGGAAACAATAACAATATCAGAATTATGTTCATTGAAATAATAGCCTACATTTCGGCTTCCAATGAGAGGAGAGACTTTCAGCTTTTTATTATCAACTTCAATGCCTTCAAAAGCATTTATTGACTCTTTATCATCGGTTCTTAGAACAATTGCACCCTTTTTAGCGCCGGCTGCCTTCATCAAGAGTTTTAATGCATCGATCATCTGGGAAGCATAATCTCCCGGAGTCTTGAAAGTACCACCAATCCATTCGGATGAGGTTGCATTGATAAGTACAGTGTCAATCTTCTTACCCTTTGGCCTTAAGACTGCATGAGTTGGCATTCCATAGTGTTCTACTATACCTGATTCCTTAATGAACTGGGCAAGCTGGTCGGATTTTACATCCTTGCATGCTGAGAATTCAACACTTTCATTACTGTCTTCCGGCTGGATGATAACACTCATCACCTTGTTGCCGTCCGGATGAGGTGCCTCTTCTATGGCAATGACCTCACCACAGACGCTTGAATGAACTGCAGAAGACTGATATTCAGCACTTTCACCTATTTTCTGTCCAATGAGAACCCTGTCGCCTTTCTTCACAAGGGGTTCACAGACAGCACCCCTGTGCTGCCTGAGCGGAATGATCATCTTTTCCGGTAATGTATCTAATTTTTTGATTTCCACATTATCAACTCCTTAGAATGCAGGCTCCCTTTCGACTTCAGTTGGTTTCGCATTTGTCAGGGTCACTTCAATTGTCTTTGTACTGAAATCAGTTTGAGGATCGCTCACTGCCGGATCCTTCTCATATCCGAGAGCTGTCCAGTTGATAGCTGTTGCAGTGCTGCCGTGACAATCTGCACATACAAGAGGAGCTTCAAGACCTACACTTGAACTTACAATATTGTGGCTAACCTGGTAATACATGTCAACATTCCTGAGGACTGCATTTGGATAATCTGCATTTCCATCTGCATTTCCGTCATATGAATGGATCTCCTCTTCTGTAACAATACCGTCACCATTTGCATCTGCCTTCAGGACTTCTGCCGGAGCTATCGGATTGCCGATTGATGAACTGTTATCCGGATCTGCAACAACTGCTGCATCAATTCCTTCGTCCCACCAGGTACCTGTGATCACATTGAATGGTTTAAGCATGGAACCGTTGATCTGCTCCTGAGCTGTTGGCAATGCATCATAATTTACACCCGATGACCATGAGATTGTCGGAGTAAACTCGGAATCATACGTTACATCTTCACGAACACCATTCTGCCAGCTGAATGATTGCACTACAGGAGTTCCTGTAGCATCAGATCCTGGTAATGCCGGGATGTGACATGTTTCACAGCTTACTGTTTCAAGGTGACCGTCTACAACCGCACCGTGTGAGATACCCTCGTGACATCCTGATGAATCACATGCCTTTACACCAACTTCAGAGTCCATGTGTGAGGTTCCGGAAGTGTACAGGTATTCACGGCTGCTGATATTGTGATTCTCTGTCACGTGACAGTCCTGACAGTCCACTGAAGAATGAACATCGTAAGATGCTGAATCTTCAAGGGTCCATGCAACAGCAGTTGTCTCTATGTCAGCAGAGTGACAGTTGCTACCACAAAGTGCCTTGCTTGGTGCACCGTTCACTTCATCGTGAACTTCGGTTACAAGTGGAAGTGGTGCCAGAACATCAAGCATGTAACTTGCCATATGGAGTGTATCACTCTGTATTTCTTTACTTGATTCTGCAACTGCAGCCTTGTTTGCATTCTCGAAATCACCTGAAGCTATGCTTTCTGCGCGTGCTTCGAAGTCATAACCCACCTGATTGTGGCAGGCCATACAGTCAATGTCCACACCATAATCTGCCATGTAGCCACCGCCGGGTTGAACCTGTCCGTATGTCACAGCCATTGTGTTTTTATCAATGCTATCAACATCAACACCATAATCCATGAGTGAGGTCCATTTTTTCAGATCCTGCTGAACATGGGATGATTGTGACACTTCCTCGTATACACCTGCGTGACAACCACTGCATGAGCTGTCAGACCATTTCTGCTCGGTCATATAGTGAGCAGACATAGCTTCGTTTCCGGTGCTTCCTACATATGCATACACACCGGCTGCAGCGAACATCACAACGAGGATACCTATAAGAATTACATTTAATTTTGCCATAATTTACCCCGTGTCATTCCTCTGCAACTTCTTCAAGTTGTTTGATTACAACCACAATGTTGTTTCTCAAGTCCTGCTCATTTGTTATTTTCAAGTCATTAGAAACGTATTTGCTTATCTCGAACGACTTTCGCACTACTCTGACATTAAAGTCAAAAACCTTATCAAGAAGACCTTTTTGAGGAGTTACACCTAAAAAGTCTACATCCATATGATTGCCAAGTACATTGGCTTTCAGTTCAATTTTATCAAGAGGAGAACCTGGTTTTATGTAAATAATATGATGTTTCACAAAACCAAAGTGCTTCTCTATACCTCTCCAGCCGTATTCTTCCATTAATTGATGAAGAGCGACAACAAGGTACTTATCCTTGCTTGAACTTGTTCCCGTACCTGATCCTGTGCTGGGATTGCTCATTCTATTACTTCCTTTGGATGAATATAATAATTACAACAGAAGGAAATTAGCTTCCTTCCTATCCGCGGTACATAGGTTTAATATTTAGTTATATCTTTTCATACTACATGAGGTATAAAACTGTTGCCATTGTACTGATAGCGGTTTTCACAGGATTATTAATGATAAATTATGTTCAGGACATGGGTTCACATAGCCTTCCAGAACAACAAATTTACTCACAAACCAGAAGCCTGATGGACACTACGGTAACTATCACGGTAGTAAGTTCCAACGAAACATCTGCTATAGAGATAATCGATAATGCTTTTGAAAAAATAAAATATATTGACGAATTAATGAACAACTACGATAATAGTAGTGAGATCAGCATTCTCAACAAAGATGACAAAGTAACTGATGCTGATCCCGAACTTGTCAGTGTGATAGATCGCTCTATATATTATTCTGAAAAAAGCAATGGAGCCTTTGACATATCAATTCAGCCGATTCTTGACCTCTGGGCCAGCAAGTATGCGCCAGGTGGAACAAACCAGCCTCCTACATCTGATGAAATCAATCAAACACTGAAACTTGTCAATTATTCAGCAATAATTGTAGAAGGAAACAATGTTTCCATGAATGAAGGAATGAAAATAACTCTGGGTGGTGTCGCAAAAGGATATGCGGTTGATGTTGCTATAGAGTCTTTGAAAAGTGACGGAATAAGTTCAGGATTTGTAAATGCAGGCGGTGACGGAAGATACATTGGTACAAAGCCGGACGGCAGTCTGTGGAGAGTAGGTTTGCAGAACCCAGATAAGAGTGGAGACGCAGTAACTATCATGAACATCCGGGATGTTGCAGTGGCAACAAGCGGAAATTATGAAAGATATTTCAGCGATGAAGCAAAGGTTTCACACATAGCAGATCCCAGAACAGGATATCCTTCAAGTAACCTGATAAGCAGTACTGTCATTGCTAAAACTGCAATGGATGCAGATGCTCTTGCAACTTCCGTATTCATACTTGGAGAAAAGGATGGACTTGCGATGATTGAGAAACTGGACGGTGTGGAATGTCTTATCATAACTAATGACAAAAAGATAATAAGGTCTTCGGGATTCTCATCCTACGAAAGCAATTAGAAAATAAGTTTTGCCTGCATTATTGCAGGCTGACCTCATGAAGGGTTTCATAAATAGGCCCTTTAGGGGTCAATGTACTCTTTTTTAACTTGATGGACGTTACATCCATAGAGCCGATCTCAAAATCCTTCAACTCATCAAGCAGTTCAAGGAATTCTGCTTTTTTCTTTTTAGGGAGATATTTTACTCTTGCCAGAGTGGCGTGAGCACTAAATCGGTGAAGAGTAGGCTCAAATTCAAAAGATGAGAGACTACTTTCTATCTGCTCATAAAGCGCATCAAAATTACCTTCACATCCAAGCCAGATGACCTTGGCAAATTTTGGTTTGGGGAAAACACCAATACCTTTTACATTAGAACTGAATGCTTCACATTTCACATTGTCAAGAGCCTTTGATATATCAGGAAGCTGATTTTCTGGCACTTCACCAAGGAATTTCATGGTAACATGCACCAGACCAGGATCGACAAACTTGAATTTGAATTCATTGAACTTCAATTGAATTTCGGTAATCTTTTCATGCAACTCCACAGGGAGATCTACCGCAACAAAAGCTCTCACCACACATATCACCAATTACCATTTATACTGAGGACATAAATTAATATCGCTGCTAAACATGTGTTATTTATAAAATGAGCATATATAATATCTTATGTTTCAGTAGTTCTATTGTTGATATAAAAACAGAGGGGATAATTTGGACAGTGCACAGGTAGTTGTCAACACTGCTGTCAAGCTTGCAGAAGAGCTTAAGTCAACGGCGATAATCATATCAGGAGAAGCTAATTTTGAGAAGCCTGAGACAAGCATACCTGTATATTTTGCAAGCAGCAAACAAAAGAATATAATAGATCACCTGGTGGCAAGCAGCAAAACAAAGGAAGAAAAAACAAAAGAGATCCTTGATAAGATAGGTCAGCAGGCTGCCGGAAAGATCGAACAGGTGGAGAATGTCTCTGCAATCGAACTCATAATGGAAGAGATCAACGAAGGAACCATTATAGGCATAATAGAAAGTAAGGACTCTTATGCCATTGTTGTCCATAACCTTGAAGATAATGTTATTGTGAAGAAAATGAAGGAATGTGAAGAGAGGGTTGCTCCGGATGTTCTGCGCGCTGTCCTGAAAATCGCTTTTGATATATCCAACACCGGTCGTGAAGGTAAACAGATTGGTACGGCTTTTATTATAGGTGATGTGGAAGAGGTCATGATGCGCTCACACCAGATGATCTTAAATCCCTACGCTGGCCAGGAAAACTCAGATTGCGACCTGAAAGATAGGAAGAACTGGGAATCTGTTAAAGAGTTTGCCCAGCTTGATGGTGTTTTTGTTATATCAGAAGAAGGTATTGTCGAAGCTGCCGGAAGATACCTGGATGTTGATGCAAGAGAGATAGCCGTTGAAAAAGGTCTTGGCGGACGTCATGTATCAGCAGCGGCAATAACCAGAGATACCGTGTCCATTGCAATTACTGTTTCACAATCAGGCGGAGTCATTCACATTTATATGGATGGGAAAGAGCTCATGTATATAGAATCAACTGAAAGGGCTGTGCGCCTTCGCTAATAGCTTAAAGAGTTACAGATCACAAAAATGATAGGACTTTTTACTTAAACTCTTTTTTAATTCGATTTCCTTAATCCGAGAACAACATTTCAGAAAAATCGGTTGGATTTTTTGAAAAAAAAATAAATTGACCGGCAGAAACTACCGATCATTTACGTAAGTCTTGTTATTTCTACTCAAACTTAAATTGGCAACTTTATTCCAACTGAGTCAAATACAAGTGCAGTTGCAAGGTAAAGTGCTGCAATGCCTGTGATCAGGGTAATAATTCCTGCAATTGCCAGTGGGAACATTCCGAAGAATACAAGTGCAAGACTGAAGAATGTGAGGTCAAGCACTATGAAGACCAGAGTGATCATCTTCACACCGATCTTGAGTGTAGCAATTGTGAGTGTGGTTGCGATGAGACCCCATACGAGTGTGAAGAATCCCATTGATGAGGCACTTGCTGCCTCTACTGGTGCACTGAAAAGTCCTGCTGGTGCAAGGTTGATGTATGAGAATGCGAACCACCAGAGACCGAATATTGTGAATGCTGTTGCAGCAAAGGTGTCACCTTTCTGCCAGAGTTGCCATCCTGCCAATACTTCTGCGACACCACCAAGTGTTATTGCCATTGAAATAACCATAAGGGCATCTGAAAACATGCCTGAGTTCAATAATCCTGCAAATGTTGCTGCAAAACCAAGACCGTAGAAACCTACTGCTGCCGGACTTGCTGCAGACAAATCTTTAATTGTAATTTCTCCTTCCATAGTTTATCACTTCCCTAAGATAAATATTGGATAAATATCAAATAATATTCAAATTATTATAACTGTTTATGCTGACCTTAAAATTAAATGTCAGAAAGTCTTTACCATCAATTCTTGTAATACGTAACTGCTTGCTACCTCCATCAAGTGTTACCTATTTCACCTCCTGCTAATGACTTTAAAATAGAAGTATATATCATTTTTGATTATGACAAAATAGAATACTAGATACTAGATGTTTTTTTCATGAATAAAGAAAGATAATCGATTAAAAACCAGTTTAAAATAGAATAAAGCTTTTTTTTGCTATAAAACACTAAAAAAAACCTGCAAAACTAAACTCAAATATAAAATAAAAAATATATTATTTGAAGAGGTTTGCTGTTTGTATGTTATGCACAATACATACAACATCAACACGAAAAGTTTAAATATTAAAATATAGCATACTTTTTGCTTTTTTAAATAAGAGAAACATTGCAGATTCAGCGATCTTAAATTTTAAAACGCAGCAAAGCAGCGATACCACCAAGGGCTAGCAGCTTCTGGCCAGGTTCAAATATTGTGCTGAAAACAACTATTTTACCCTGCGAGTGCTCTACTGCTTGCAAAAATGAATCAATATCACCTTTTTCACGTTCCATCCTCAACATCTCATCAGCAACCAGAAGTGTATCAATGGAGCCATAATCCAGAGCCATCTTTACTTCCTCAAGTCCGTAGGCAACCTTGCCGTCCACAGAAATTTCCTTTAACAGGTCATCCATTAAGCGTGACTCGCGGGCAATGCGGGACTCCTCCATGATCCGGTCCACAGCCCCACGCTTCAATACTTCCTGGAAACCGGACATTCCTATGGAAGAAGTATCCTCTGTAACAACACGGGTCGAGAAATCCGCTTCTTTTGCTCTCAGGTACTTCATGAAATCATCTTTTATGAATCCCGGACCTGCAACAACAACAGCTTCAGACTCTGATGCTGCATGCAGCAACTGATCAATAATTTCCTGGAAAAAGACTTCCCTTAAAGTACCTTCACTCCTTTTTCCTGAAGACTGGCTTATGTGAGAATATAACTCAATACCATAATGACGCACCAGGCCAATATCAGCATCTCCTTCCTCAATAGCAAGGATAACAACCTTCGGACGCTTGGAAGAAGCCTCAGCCTCATTTATACGTTCGATCTGGTCTTTTTTCCAGGTTTTGATTATTGAAAGATCAAGTCCTTCCTCTACATTAAAAGTATGATAGTGACCTGCATCCATACCCTGTTCTATCAGACCATGTATCCTCAATCGATTTGAGAATTTATGGAATTCAAGTTCTTCTACACGGATACCCAGTCTTACTGTTTTTTTCTCAACTTTTTCAGGTCGTAGTTTATCAGCAGAGGTATCTGCCTTTCTTTTAGTAAGAGCAAATATGAGGTCACCTTTCTCTATAATATACTTCAGGTGCCATAGATCATCCAGAGTCTCAGGAACTATCTTAATCTCACCTTCTCTGCCTTTCAAATTTCTCTTTACGACCCGCATATTCACACCTTAAATTTCACACCTTGATATCAGATTCACCTGGTGGAAGCATCATTGCTATCTTATCAGGTGATGCGATCTGCTTTACAAAATTTGTATCTTTTAATTTCTCGACATATATCTTGTATATCTTTTTAGCAACATCATTCTGGTTATACTTACCCGGAACAACTTCCACCACATGCTGACCATGTTTACGGACAGCAGATGTCGGGCCGCCAATGACCCTTGTACTTCCTTCAAGTTCAAGGCCAATAGCTGCAGCAACCTGAACATCCCTGAAATAGTTCCTCTCACCACGTATTACGAAGGAACCTTTCTTAAGGTATTCTCCGGTTTCAGGGGTCTTGGAAACCTGTTCAGGTTTTATCCAGTAACAATCACCGCTAAACTGGCCTGACTTCCACACACTTGAATAAGAAACCACAAATTGAGCAGTCTCCTGCAGTGTTGATTCAGGCACATCCTTGCCTATTGTCTTGATAACTGTAATAGGAGCTCCGGGGTCCTGTGTATGGAATACGATATCACGTTTTTCCATATATTTCTTAACAATTTCCTCATTAGTGTCGGCATCCCTGCCTGCAACCACGAGGAATCCATCAGAGGACATGAACCACCTGAAACGTTCGTACCAGTACTTCTTATTACTGACCTTGCGCCTGTTAGAAACTTTCTTTTCACGTTTCTGCATGGCAAGTTTAGTATCTTCTATGGCTTTCAGGGCACCATCCTTCTTTTTGGTGAGCTTCTTGGCCTTATCATAATAGACCTGTGCATTCTGAGGAATTGTAAGTTTAATATCTATAGTAGCTCTTGTGCCGTCAAGATTCAGAACAATATTCCCTTCTGCTGAATTGATATTCTCGATCCATTTTGCAGCAGGAACAGTATCCTTTGCCTTTTTCACAATGGATTTGATCTCATCCCATGAATAGCCCTTGTCACGAGCCTGTTTCAGGACGTTGATTATCTGTTCTATCTCAACATAATTTGCATAGATAACTTCTGCAATTCGAGTTTGTTTATCTGCATCCTTTCCGAATTTATCAATGGCATCTTCCTGCTTTTGCAGACGGCGGGCAAATATGTCAACCTTCTCTTTCTTGACCGCTGTGACCGCTTCCTGCACTGATTCTGCAGCAGCTTTTCCGAAGAACTCATCAAGAGCAGCGTTAAATGTAGGAAATGATTCTTTTTCAGAATCCTTGTATATAGATAACTCAAGCGGAAGCACATCAAATGGCTTCATCTCACCCTTATCCTCTTTTTTCACAAGACAGGGTTGCAAATCACCTGATAACAGTGGTTTGAATAATTTCTGAAGAGCAGAAATGATAGCCTCTATTCCATCGGAACCTATTTCCTTTGCTGGCTCGGACTTGTTAACTCCTGACCTTGCACATACTTCTTCCGCAAGCACTCCACCAAGGTTGAACCTTGTTGCAATGGTCCTTACAACATCAGCATCCGATGCTGCGAATACATTTTCAAGATCGTTTGCGGTGGCATCAACCGGGCTGATCTGGGCTTCAGGGTACTGGTAAACTTCACCGCTTCGTATTCTTCTTCCCTTGAAGGTCACAGGCTTCATCGGAAGGATAATCTTTCTCTCGGAATCAAGAAGGACAATATTTCCCGGGGAGAACAGTTCCACAACAAGAACAGTGTCTACTCCGCCACGTACAACACCTATCTCAAGAATCCTGTCAAAGTCATACTGTTTAACAAAAGTGATGCGCCCTGCCATGATGTGTTTTCTGAGCATCATGGGGAATGATTGCGGTATTTTTGGGCTTGGACGGATATGCTGGCTCATATGAGCACGCTTTCCTGCCTCGATCACAAGGTTATGCCTGCCTTTTTCGTAGACAAAGAGATTTATCCTTATCTCGTCAGGTGCAGGCTGGTAAATCTTAGCGATCTTAGCATCTATTATAGATGTCTCACCTGAGCTTAGCTCAAGGGCAAGGGCAGCTACATCAGCACTCGTCATTTCCTTCTTCATGCGTGGACTATAATGTAGACGGTGACTATAAGGTTTATGACGCATAAAGCAGATTTAATATCAAAGCGCGATTGCAAAATAGGAGCTACAGGCATAAGATGGATGAAAGGACAAGACAGTTCGTGGTATCTGCTTTCCAGAACTATTATTCTACGGCAGACATAAAGTTACCACCCGAATTCACTTCAAGAGAATGGGGTTTCATTGAGTTTACCAGCAGACAGGATACTTTCATGAAAAGACACCGTGCTTTTGGTTCCGAGGGAGAACTTCACGATTACCTGCGCGGGATCGGACCTGCACATGCATACTATTCTGTTGCATACTACAAGTATCCGGGCGCTCCTAAAATGAAGGAAAAGAACTGGCTTAAAGCCGACCTTATTTTTGATATTGATTCTGACCACCTGCCCGGAGGAATTAATTCCTACGCTGATATGCTTGAGAAAGGAAAAAAAGAAACATTGAAACTTCTGGAGTTCCTTATGGATGATTTCGGGTTCAGGGAAGAACAGGTGCATGCAGTGTTCTCAGGAGGCAGAGGATATCACTTCCACATCAGTGAGGATTCAGTACTGTCACTTGGAAGTGCGGAAAGAAGGGAGATAGTTGATTATGTCAGTTCAAAAGGACTAAATCTTGAAAGGATATTTTCCAAGAAAGACATATCCGGTGACGCTGGTGCAGAATCTGCCAAGATGTCAGTTTTCCCATCTGAAGATGATGGAGGTTGGGGGGGACGTATCAATCGTTATCTAATATCATATCTCAGTTCAATTGCAAAAGACGAAAATGCTGTTAAGATACTAAGCGGATTCAAAGGAATTGGAAAGACCACTGCAGAGAAACTTGTGGATACATTTCAGGATGAATCAAGAGTTGCTGCATTGAAAAAAGGAAAAATGGATGCACTTGGTGGAATTAAGAAAGATATTCTTATGACCTTTATAGGTCAGGGTGTTGAGCAGATGGCAGCATGCGTTGATGAACCTGTCACTGCAGATATAAAGAGACTTATCAGGCTTCCTGGTTCGCTTCACGGGAAATCTGGAATGAAAGTCACAGCTCTTTCAATTGATGAACTTGAAACTTTTGAACCGCTGAACGATGCAGTTGTCTTTAGCGACAAGTCGGTAAAAATAAAAGTAATAAAGCCGTTTGCTGTGCAAATGAAAGGGAAGGACCTTATGGTCGAGGAAGGCGTACAGGAAGTTCCTGAATACGCCGCAATATACCTTATGTGCAGAGGTGTTGCAGAATATGGACGGTAATGAGCTTAAGAATGTACTGAGAGACGAAGGTAGTTCTACACTCAAATCACTGCACCCGGGTTTTTACAGGGATGTTGAGAAGTATCTCAAGGAGCTGGAAGAAGAACTGTCCAAAATAGACAATCCTCGCTCAGTTGAGTTTAAAATGCTTGACAACGAGTTACAAAGTGCCATTACTGACATTGAGATTATTTTCATGCGTCGTATCCGTAAAATAATAGACTATGCAAGAACGAACGCCTTTTCCAGCATGCCACCTACCCAGGACATGAGCAAATTACTTCCGGAAGAGAAAAAAGTATATGATTCGGTGCTCACCGCAATAAATTCAGCACGCTCAGAATTGCTGATACCAATCCTTGATCCGCAGGCAGCAATCAATAAGGTTGAAAAAGAGACATCAAGAAAGATTAAAGCTGATGCTACTGAAAAAATACCAGACACATTCAATGCCGAAAGCTCAGAACATATGAATGCGGACATGCCATCTAAGACCAGCAATAAAGATGAAATAGGCAAAAGTAATATAAATAAAGAATTCGTTGTTGTGCGAATACTGGAGGACCTGCCTACTTTCAAGGCTATGGATAATCGCAATTACACATTACATGCCGAAGATGTTGTTGTTTTGCCTGCCCTGAATGCAAAGGGACTGATCAAACGCAACGTGGCACAAATAATCCTGTAAAATTAATAACTTATCAAGGTGAAGATATTGAAGATTCCAAAGAGATTCAGAACACACTGCCCTTCATGCAAAAAACACACAGAGCATGTTGTTGAGAGAGTAAAGAAGGGTAAGGCATCAACACTTACACACATCGAGAGACAGAAGAAACGCCAGACCGGAATTGGAAACAGTGGAAAGTTCTCTAAGGTTCCTGGTGGAGACAAACCAACAAAGAGAATATGGCTCAGGTACAGGTGCACAGAATGTAACAAGGCACACCAGAGACCATGCTTCAGAGCAAAGAAATTCGACTTCGCAGAGTGATTATCATGATTAACAAACCAAAAAGCAGATTCTTACGCGTAAAATGCAATGATTGTGAGAACGAGCAGGTAATTTTCGGCAGTGCAAGCCGCAAGGTAACATGCCTTGTATGCGGAAGGACACTCGCAGAACCTACCGGCGGCAAGTCAACAATCACAACACACATACTCGAAGTACTTGAGTAGATCAAAGTGATTTATAATGGATGATAACAACTGGCCTGAAAGCGGGGACTTTGTTGTTTGTACCGTAAAGAACGTAACTGATTTCGGTGCATACACAACCCTTGAAGAATTCGGTGGAAAAGAAGGTTTTATCCACATATCCGAGATTAAGGCCGGATGGGTCAAATACGTAAGAGACCATGTTCGCGAAGGGCAGAAGGTAGTCTGCAAAGTTCTGAATGTGGACCCTTCACGTCGCCACATCGACCTGTCCCTTAAAGATGTCAATGAGCACCAGAAACGTGCAAAGATCCAGGATTGGAAGAATGAGCAGAAGGCATTCAAATGGCTTCAGTTCGTTTCAGAGGAAACTGGAACCGGTGAAGATGAGATGGACAAGGTCAAGCTCAAATTGCTGGATAGTTTTGGCAGTCTTTATTCTGCATTCGAAGAAGCAGCCATGAATGGCGAGGATGCTTTTAACGATGTTAAGATGAAGAAGAAGATTGTCACAAGCATTGTAAAGGTTGCTCAAAGCAATATAAAACTGCCATTTGTAGACATTGCCGGATACATAGACCTCAATTGTTACCTGCCTGACGGAATAGAGATCATAAAAATGGCTCTGGAAGCAGGAAATGAAATAGAGGAAGAAGGGGTAAAAGTAGACATCAGTTACACTGGTGCACCAAGATATAGAATCAAGGTAATTGCCCCGGATTACAAAAAAGCAGAGTCCGTGCTGAAAAAGTCTGCAAAAGCAGCCATTGATACTATTGAAAAGCTTGGTGGAAAAGGCGAATTCCACAGGCATAACGACACCGTTAAGGCGTGAGACCCTTTGGGACAGAAGATCTTCAAATGCAGGAATTGCGGCAGATATACATTGGAGACTGTCTGCCCGAAATGTGGTTCGAACACATTTAGGCCACAACCTGCAAGATTTTCCCCACTGGACCCTTATGGCAAATATCGCAGGATAGCAAGAAGAGAGGGAGACCTGTGAAGGAAATAGAAGTAATACGCATAAAAGAGGATGTGCAGCTTAACAATCCGGTTCTTATTGTTGGACTACCGGGTGTAGGACACGTCGGAAAACTTGTTGCTGAGCATCTGGTGGAAGAGCTTGAAGCAGAGAAACTTCTGGAAATATATTCCCATCATTTCCCACCTCAGGTTCTTGTTGATGAGAACAGTGAGATACAGCTTGTGAACAACGAGATGTTTGTCTGCCACACGGAAAAACACGACATTGTTGCACTGATCGGTGACCATCAAAGTTCTTCAACTGAAGGTCATTATAAACTTTGCACACTTTACCTTGATCTTGCAATGGAATTCGGAATTGAGAGAATATACACCTTGGGCGGATTCCCAACAGGACAACTTACTTATTCTGACGAAGTTCTTGGAGCTGTCAATAACATCGAACTTGTTGAAGAGCTAAAAGAATATGGGGTCAACTTCAAAGAGAACGAACCCGGAGGGGGTATCGTTGGAGCGTCCGGCCTTCTGCTGGGACTCTGTAAGTTCAAGAATATAGATGCTGCCTGCCTCATGGGACTTACTTCAGGATATCTCGTAGACCCAAAGAGTGCACAGTCACTTCTTAAGGTCATATGCAAGATATTTAACATTGACATCGATGTAGGTCCACTTGAAGAGCGTGCCAAGGAAATGGAAAAGATAGTTGCAAGGCTCAAGGAAGTTGAGCAGCAACAGAAAGGCATGCCGGAAGTGAGCCCCGTTAAAGACGATGACTTAAGATACATTGGCTAATAAAAATGCTGATCAATGCCGACCTTCACCTGCATTCCAAATATTCGATGGCTTGCTCGAATAAAATGGAACTGCCAGTAATGGCAGAAGAAGCAGCAAAAAAAGGCATAGATCTGGTTGCAACAGGGGATTGTACCCATCCACAGTGGCTCAAGGAAATAAAAAAAGCCTCAATAGATGATGAGACCATAGCCATCGGGAAAACTAATTTTATAATCACTACTGAAATAGAGGATAGCAGCCGCGTTCACCATCTTTTATTGCTACCCTCGATATCCAAGGCAGAAGAACTTGCAGAAAGAATTGGCAAATACTGTAATCTTGCAGCGGATGGCCGTCCCACTGTAAGGCTCAACGGCTGCGAGATAGCTGAGATAGCAAAGGATGTAGAAGCACTCGTCGGCCCATGCCATGCATTCACTCCGTGGACCGCACTTTATGCTTACCACGATTCACTGGAAAGCTGCTATGGAGACATGACAGGCTATATTTCATTCCTTGAACTCGGACTAAGTGCTGATAGTGACTATGCAGACAGGATAGAGGAACTTCACCGACTTACTTTTCTCTCAAATTCAGATGCACATTCACCATGGTCCAACAAACTGGCGCGGGAATTCAACCAGATAAGTGTCCCGGAGATATCCTTTGACGGACTGCGAACAGCCATACTCAGAGAAGAAGGATACGGTGTAACATACAATGCGGGTTTCTATCCACAGGAAGGAAAATACAACGAATCTGCATGTATCAAGTGCTACACACATTACACACTGGAACAATGCCATAGTTTGAAATGGAAGTGCAGTAATTGTGGCGGTCTTATCAAAAAAGGCGTAAAGGATAGAGTCAATGAGCTGGCTAATTTTGATACTCCAAAACACCCACAATACAGGCCTCCTTATGTTCACT
The DNA here is from genome assembly GCF_900100715.1 of Methanolobus vulcani. GTDB lineage: Archaea > Halobacteriota > Methanosarcinia > Methanosarcinales > Methanosarcinaceae > Methanolobus > Methanolobus vulcani. Next base: position 146,213 of record NZ_FNCA01000003.1, read on the forward strand.
TGATGCCTCTTTCTGAAATTATTATGACTGCACTTGGGCATGCCAGTATTAATACGAAAGGTGTTCACACTGCATGGAACGGCCTGATGGAACGATATGGAAATGAACTCAACGTTCTTCTTAATGCAGAGATCAATGACATGGAATTTCTTGATGGACGTATTTCAAGTGCAATACTTGCCTTCCGGGAAAAGAGACTTATAATCCATCCGGGTGGCGGTGGACAATACGGCCATATTGAGATTCCGAAGGAAACTGATAATAAAGAAGAGATCGCTCCTAAAAAGAACCAGAGTTCCCTTTTTGACTTTTAGAGTTTTCCTCGATAGCTTTTTAAGATATTACAGCCTTCAAATCCAATGTGCCGAGGTGGCAGAGCGGACTAATCCGGCCGGCTGAAGAGCCCCGGAGTCCAAACGCGACCGGCTCGAGACCGGTTTCTCCGGAAGGAGTGCTTGGGTTCGAATCCCAACCTCGGCGTCATTTGCTTTTTTAAAATCAGAGAATCTAAATATTGAGTATTACCAGATAAGATGTTACTTTTTTGATTATTCAGAATACATGAGATTATGACATTTTTTGAATTAGATGTGAACAAAGATTATAAAAAAACATATGTATGCTGCACTTCACGGCGATAACACGCTCAAAAAAACATTAGAGTATTTTTTTATATTATTGGGATTATACATAAAAAGAATGTTAAATGTGTAAATTGTCAACAGATGAACTGATAAACTTACTATGATATTGTGAAGTGACTTCTATTGTGTGGGATACAAAATGATAAGCAAATGTACAGAAGGAAGGATGAGGAAAATAGAGAGAATACTGGATAATAATGAAGAGATCATTGATGCAGTGTCCGGTATTGTCAATGGGAAACTGTTTGGAGAAAAAACTGAAAAGCTTGGTGGTGTACTTGCACTTACACCCCAAAGAGTACTATTCCATTATAAACGAGAGAGTGGTTATTATCGATCTAAGATATACCCACTGGTTGAGATCAGTAATATCAACTTTGAAAAAGGAATCCTTGGAGCGGACATACAAATGCAGAACAGCATTAGTAGCCTCAAGGTCACACTTATACCTTTAAATGAGAATGCCGAAGAATTTGTCAGGAAGACAAAATTATACATAAATGAAATAATCCACAATAAAACATGCCAGGTTACAGGTAGCCATGACATAATAGAACAGATCAAGAAGTTATCCAGCCTGAACAAACAGGGAGTTATAACAAATGAAGAATTTAGCGCAAAGAAAAAGCAACTCCTTGGAATATAACATAAAATTATGATATAATAAAAGCTAAATACTAAATGTCTGCCTCTTTTTTATTAACTCATTTTACAAAATACGTAAGCTGCACATAAATATTTATATAGATAGCTCCAAGATAAAAGAGAAGATAATTAATTATGGAGGGATGGCTGAGTTCGAAGAACTAAAGGGAACTTTGTAGGCATATTAATTAGCTGGGATTGATGGGTTACAAAGAAGTAGGTAATTAATTTATATGTTCTGTGCAGGGGGTAGTATGACTGGAAAGTAGACATACTTTTATAATTGATTCAATGTCTATGCCCTATAATTCGTCCACTGAATTAATGATAACTAGGTGGTTGAGCATCCCAGATACAATTACTAATTATGGCGGTTTCTAGGCAGATGATAGCAAAAGAAAACACATTGGGGAAAAAAAACAGGGAGCAAAATCACCATGAGTTAGTAAAAGAGCTCAATGGAAAAATTGCTGATCTTACTGCAAGATTAGAAGTTGCCGAATCAAAACTCAAAGACACAGAAGAGTTCTACTGTGAAAGACTCAATAACCTTAACGATGTCCTTTTTTCAGTAGATACAGAAGGTTTTTTCACTTATATAAATCCGGCCATCGAAAACATAACAGGTTATTCAATAGAAGAAGTTCTGGGAACTCATTTTACAAAACATGTACATCCTGATGACATCTGTGGCCTTCTGGATGACATCGAAAAAACTGTTTCTGGTAAACATAAACCCTATATGTTCAGAATTGTAAAAAAAGATGGTGCCATAAGTTACGTGCATACCACATCCAGACCAATAGTAATAAATGGAGAACTCAAAGGAATCAACGGTTTAATGGTTGATATTGCACGACTCAAACAGGTTGAGGTCAGACTCAAAGAAGAAAGAGACCGTGCACAGAATTATCTCGATATTGTAGGAGTAATTATACTTGCAATTGATACTGAAGGCAATATCAAACTTATAAATAAGAAAGGATGCGAAATATTCGGCAAGGAAGAATGCCACCTCATATCAAGTAACTGGTTTGACCTCGCATATCCCGATGAAGAAAAAGAAGTATGGAAAAAAGATTATAACAGTTTTATTCAGGGAAAAGAGGCATTCAAACCTTATTTTGAAGCAACCATACAAACAAAAGATGGAGAAAGGATATTTGCATGGCATAACAGATGCATCAATGATAAAGATGGAAATATAACAGGAGTACTATCATCTGGAAATGACATTACTGAAAGAAAGAAAGCAGAGCAAGCACTTGTTTTTGCCAAACTAATATCTGAAAATGCAAACCGTACTAAAAGACAGTTCCTTTCAAATATAAGTCATGAACTGAGAACTCCCCTGAATCTTATAATTGGATACTCTGATCTTTTATACGAAGACTATGTGGGTACGACAACTAAAGAACAAAAAGAGTACCTGGAAGTCGTCAAAAGAAGTGGGAACAGATTACTTCTTTTGCTAAATTCAATGATAGAACTCTCAGCCATTGAAGAAGGAAAAGTCGAACTGAATTTAAAAGATTTCTCAGTACCTGTTATACTCAAAGATATCAAGAACTCTACGCTTCCAATGGCAAAGAAAAAACATATAGATCTGCAGTTCTGTATTGATGAAAATATAAAGACAATAAAAGCAGATAAGAACAAGTTCAAAACTGTACTTTACAATCTCATAAATAATGCCATTAAATTCACTAACGAATGCGGAAACATTAAAGTAGATATTACAAAAGACAGGCAGATGATAAATGTTTCAGTCAAAGATGACGGCATTGGGATCAAACAAGAGAATATCGAGAAGTTATTCCAGCCATTTTCGCAGATCGATTCTTCACTTAACCGTAAATTTGAAGGAGCAGGGCTTGGACTCAGTATTGTTAAGGAGTTCGTAGAAATGCATGGCGGGAATGTAAATGTTGAAAGCGAAATAAATAAAGGAAGTAATTTCAGCTTTACAATCCCGCTGTTAAACGAGAATAACTGAAACTCACAAGATCCATAATATCATAGATCGACTTCGTGGATCTTCACAGCAGTTCCATATGCAAGTAATTCTGCTGCTCCTGCCATTGTCTGTGAAGTTGTGAACCTCACATTCACAATAGCATCAGCATTTAACTGCTCTGCATTTTCTATCATGCGGTCATATGCTTCCTTTCTGGCCTGGGTTAGCATATCAGAATATCCTTTAAGCTCGCCACCTACAATATTCTTCAAGCCTGCTGCAATGTCACTGCCAATATGCTTGGCACGAACAGTGTTTCCAAAAACCACGGAAATAATCTCAAGTTCTTTTCCATCAATCCCATCTGTTGTAGTTACTATCATACATTCAACTCTCCATGAATTATGCTTTAGTCAATGTAAAAATAAAAGTACTGCCTTTTCCTTGCTCACTGGTGGCAACTATACTTCCACCCTGACCTTCTATTATACCTTTCACTATGGAAAGACCAAGGCCACTTCCTCCTACCTTGCGGGTAGAAGTACTGTCTATCTGGTAGAATTTATCAAATATCTTCTCCAGCTCTTCCGGACTCATGCCTATACCATCGTCACTAACACTTATCCTCACCAGATCAGAATCATCCTGCGCTGTTATCCGGATATTACCATTCTTTTTGCTGAATTTTGCGGCATTGTTCAGTAGATTAACAAAAACCTGAACCAGTTTGTCCCTGTCAGTATAGACCTGGGGAAGATCATCCGGAATTTCCACCAGTATATTCATACTTTTCTCTTTGATGACAGCGGAAAGCATCTCTAGAGAAGTATTAACTGTTTCCTCAATATCCAGAGATTCTTTATGAAATTTCATGCGGTTGGATTCGATCCTTGATATATCCAGAAGATCATCCACCATTCTGGATTGTCGGTCTATATTCCTGATAATAATATCGAGCATCTGCCTTCTAACAGGAATACTACATTCATCACTTTCCCGCAAAAATTCACTGGATGTCCTCATGGCTGTAAGAGGAGTTTTAAGTTCATGTGATACAATGGACAGGAACTCAGTTTTAAGACGGTCCAGTTCTTTGAGTTTCTTATTTGCAGCCCTCAGGGATTCATTGGATTCTTTTAGTTCCTGAGTTTTTTCTCCTACTTCCTTTTCAAGACTTTTACTCCAGTTATAGAGAATGATCACTAAAAAGGAACTTACAAAAATAATGAAAAGAACTGAAACCATTGCCACAATGAAAAGCTTAAGGTAAACTGAAACAATCAGTCGGTCAACTTCAGAGGAGGGGCTTGTCAGTGCAAGTGACCACTTCTGGTTGTACCATTCAATCGGAGAATAGGAAACGAGTCTTTCTTCATAGATAGTTCCATTTTCAAGCAGTAAATACTTACCATTGCCTTCAGAACCATTGACCTGGTCTGCTACAATTTCCTGTAAACCGGATGCATTGGAACCAAAAATATCAACATAAAGGGCGCCTCGCTTATAGTTATGGTCACCTTCATAAAGTATCCTGCCACGATCATCAATAAGATATGCATAACTTGATGAATTGGATTCAACTACATACCGGTCTTTCAGATCAGACTCTTTGATAATAGCAATAAAAGCTCCCCTGAACTCATCTCCCTCATAAACAGGAATCCAGATAAAAGCTCCATAATTTCCTTCCATGAGTTTCAAAGGATCTGTGATATAAACTTCATTGTTCGTTTTCACATATTCAAAAGCACGTGATTGATCATTCTCATAGAGGTTGAAACCTAAAGGAACGGATTCTTCCGGATAACCTGAAACTATTGTCCCATTCTCTGCAACATATTCTACCACATAGAACAATCTAGCAATTTCATAGACACTCTTTAGATCCGATTCGAAATTGTCATCGGGAACTCCTGAATCTTTTTTAGCGATGACCTCCAGAAGAGATACTCTTTCATTAAGTGTTTGTTGTATACCACCAGCAACATGCCTTGTAAGTAACAACTGCTGATTCTGATATTGTTCCTCAACAACAGACCTGACCTCTATGTTGGTCCTCATCCAGAGAAAAAAGATGGAACTTATCAGAAGCAAAACTACTACAGCAAAGATTATGAGGTTCCATTTGCTTTTACGGTTCCACATAGATCATTTTAAGATATTCAGATGTCCTGCCTTCGCAGGACCATTTTTACACGTGCTTTCAGTTCTTTCAGGTTAAAAGGCTTGGTAACGTAATCATCAGCACCAAGTTCAATACCTTCTACCTTATCATCGATCTCCCCACGCGCTGTAAGCATGATGATTGGAATATGACGATACATATCATCGGATTTTAACTGGTTGCAAACCTCAAAACCATCGATTCCAGGTATCATCAGGTCAAGCAGGATCACATCCGGTTTTTCAGAATGTACTTTATCTATAGCTTCATGACCATCCTTTGCTTCAGCAACATTATAACCTTCAGCTTCAAGGACAACTTTCAGGGATAGCAGGGCATCCATCTCATCATCAACAATGAGAACCTTCTGCCTTGTATCAGACATACTTTCCAGTGCATTTTCAACCTTGTTCACTGGCATTGATAACTTATCTGCGATCTCCTTTGCAGTTATCCCTGGATTCTCTTCCATGAGTGAAAGTATCTTTCCGCCAATATTTTCTGCTTGCATGATAATTCTACCTGAATGAGCTCATAAAATATAGCTGGATGATATTATTAAAACCTTTCTAAATATGAAAGGGTTTCTGTTTTTGTGAACAATCTGTCCGATAAAAGAAAATCTTATAAGCCATAACGGAATATTTAATTAGGATATCAATGGACGCGCTGGAAGAGATATTTGGAAAAACTGCCCAGATGACGGTATTAAAGAACCTCATTGAACATAAGGAAGAATCAACCTATCTTTCCGGCATTGCAGACGAAACCGGATTATCACACTCCAGTGTTGCAAGGGTCATAACTCCACTTATCAAAAGTGATATTGTAATTGAAAAACCCCTTGGTAAGCAAATAAGGACTTTCAGGCTCAATCTGAATAATGAGAAAACAAAGCTAATTCTTGATTTCTATGACCGCCTGAATAATATGGATTAATATTCACAGATTTAATTTTTAAAAAAATATGGGATTTCTACCTTAATTTCATCTGTTTTCAGAACTACTTAGCATCCTTTTTGCAAAAGCACCTGACAGGCCTGCCAGTACATTCAGTACATGCAAAGACAAAAAGCCTGTAAATATGCCTGCTATTGAAACAATAATTGCTTCAAGGAGTGAACTTACTTCACTAAGACCCAATACATAGAGTACTGGAGTAAACAGCATTGCAATGGTCAGGCACAATAGCAGCGTCATTAGCACCAGTGAAAAAATTCCCAGTGGGAACTTTACCAGCAGAAATACAAGGGCTTTCCAGGTAACAGGACTTTTCACCCTCCGCATGAACCTTTGAAGTATGCTACTATCAGAAACCGACTGCGTATTCATAGGAACAATCTCAGTCCCTAATAACCATATAGCCATCTGTCGTTCAAATGAAGCAATCTCCCACCATGCCAGGAAGATTAGTATGAGAATAGGAATACCGACCCAAATAAGCAACAGACCGAAACCAAATGAGAGACCTGTAACAAGGAATATAAAATAAGCAGTACCCAGTGGGAAAGAAAATAGCAGATACAGGATATTAAGATAAGTCTGCTTCTTAAAAGCAACCATCAAAAATTCACGAATAGCACCATCTACCTCCGCCATTTTTCTATTCCTCATACATCTGTTAAACTAATCATGCGTCCTCTGAAATTTATTAATATTTAATGATTCCTGAATACTGCCAGCTTTCAGAGTTACTAATCCCGATTTACTTCCCATACTCCTGAATGCGTTTTGGTCTCCTGACAACAAAGTACACAAGAGCACCGATCACATGTGTGAAAACTATAACTATGATCCAGATCAGTTTGTCATTTCCCTCGGATGGTTCTTTTGTGGCACAATCAATGAGCATCCACAACCAGAACAAAGTTCCGATTATCCCAAATCCGAAGAAAAAGATTAAAATAAAGAATGAAAATGCTATTCCAAACATATCGAACATCTTAATATCTCCTTTGCTTCTCCTTTTGATCAACAAAACCTTTATTCATGACGCAGTGCATCTACCGGATTCATCCTTGCTGCTTTATTGGCAGGATAAATACCTGCAAGCAAACCAACTATTACTGAAACCAGCATTCCAATAAGGATCATATCAATCGGGAACACGTATGGCAGTCCCATTGCAGTATCCGCAGCATATGCACCGATCACACCAAGCACAATACCCAGCACACCACCAAATAGTCCTACAACTATAGATTCCACCATGAACAGTGACAGAACCTCATGGTTCTTGAAACCAAGGGACTTCATGATACCTATCTCACCTGTTCTTTCAGTTACTGTAACAAGCATTATATTCATGATACCAATGGAACCAACTATAAGTGATATCAGTGCAACCGATGTCAGGAGTGAACCAAGTGCATCGGATAACTGGTTAACCTGTTCCAATATCTCTCCCTGATTTGTAAGTGAATATGGTTTAGCATCCTCGTTGTCCAGATCCCTGAAAGGAACTCCAAGATCCCTTGCAAGCCTCTTATCAAGCTCATCGGTAACATCATTTATAGATTCAAGACTTGTTGCGGCTGCAAAATAACCCCAGTAATAGTCCTGACCCATGATCTCATTCATAGTTGCTATTGGAATGAATATCCTGTTGTCAGGCTCTATGCCACTCTGTACGAATGTTGTTTCTGGACTATCAACAATACCTTTTACCTTGAACTTCTGAGTTATAACTTCCCCATCAGGTCTTGTAAAACTAAGCTCGATGGTATTTTTGTCAGATATCTTGCGGTCAAACTTATCATATGCAACATCATGACCTATGACAGCCATGTACTTGTCCTTGTCGTCAATGAAAGTGCCACTTTCCATCTGAATATTGCCAACCTGCTCATAGTCTTCGGAAACTCCCTGCACTGTAATCTGTCTTGCAGTTGAGAGATACGTAACCTCAGCAACTTCCTGACTCAAGGGAGAAACTCCAACAATACCAGGAGTATTTTTTATGATCTCCATTTCATGGTCATGAAATAAGTTTGAGGTCTTACCCTCAATTATAATGAAATTGTTACCTACAGAGCCGATCTCTTGTGTGAAATACTGGTTGAAACTGGCTCCCAGTGATACGTTCGCAATAACCGCAGCAACACCTATGACAATTCCCAGTGTTGTCAGAGCAGACCTAAGTTTTGAGCTGCTGATGCTTCCTACAGCCATTCTGAATGAATGTTTCAGACTCAGCATTGTTCCACCTGTAAGCCTTAGTTATTGTTCTGCTTTCTGCGTTTCATGAACACAACAGCAGGAACACCCAGCATCAACAGAATTGCAACTGCTGCAGTGGCGATACCTGCACCGCTGCCTTTCTCTTCAGTATTAAGTTTCACATCACGGACAGCAACTTCAGTATCGTGTTCATTAATTCCGTTTCTGTATTCCACGGTGATGGTTACAGGAACAACTTCTTCATTAAGATCTGTTTTTGCGTCTACCTCAATGGTGAAAAGCTCGTCAGAATCCATTGCTCCAACAAAGTATTCCTCTGGAGAGAAATCAACCCCATCAGCACTCAGCTTTACACTTACAGAACTGAGTGAGTTTGGGTGCATATTGGCAACATCGAACTCAAGAGTCCCTTCTCCGTTAGTAAGTTCCATTGGTTTTGAAGGAATGACCTTGACAGAAGCTGAATCAACTTTTACAGGAATTCTCCAGTTGTTATTATATGAGTGAGAATTTCCCACCATAGAAAGGTCCAGATAATAAGTGCCATCGGCAGCATCATCTGCAACTTCAACGTTGTAGCTCAAAGTAATAGAATCACCCGGACCCATTACACCTGAACCTGTATAACTTTCACTTATGACATCAATATGGTTGTCACCATGAAGTATTGCAGACTGAACACGTGCATTTGTATCATAGTCTGTACCGTCAATGGTTACAGAGCTTTCTGTTGCTGTATTGGTAAGAGTGAAACTGACTGTTCCGATATCTCCCGGCATAAATACTACAGGATCACAGGAGATATCGGTTAGTTCAATGGTTCCTTTGCTGTCAAATGTGCTGGAACCGACGTTTAGGTCAAAGGAGGACTTATACCATGATCCACCCTCATAGATCTGGTAATAGACATCAACTGAGCCTGTGCCCACCTTTGCGTTCTCGTCCACATATAGACGGTATTCGTGTACCGCCGCATCATCAGGAGATAATATTCCTATGAATTCCACAGCATTGTTCTGGGAATCCAGTGAGAACGGATATTCAGGGTCCATCTTAATGGAAACTGCATCTGCACGTCCGAAACCTGTATTCTCAATTTTGACACTAACATCTACATACTCACCTATCTGAGCCGGGAAAGGCTCATAGTCGATTATATCGATTTTCATGTTAGGTGCCGAATCTGCTGAGACCGGCATAATGGAAGAAGTACCTAATAAAGCTATGCAGAGTAAAATGTAAAATGATCTTTTAATCATTTCTTCAATATCTGAAAAATTAATAAGATTCATGTAAAACCACCCTCAATTGTTGCCGATATTTCCGTCCCTTATGTGGACAACTCTGTCAACATACTGCTCCATTTCAGGATCGTGAGTTATCATCACGATAGTGCGTCCTTTCTGATGTAGATCAGAAAAAATGTCCATGATCTCAACACTTGTCTTGGAATCAAGATTGCCCGTAGGTTCATCTGCAAGGATCAGTGAAGGATCGTTTATCAAAGACCTTGCAATTGCAACCCTCTGTCTTTGCCCACCTGATAATTCTGTAGGTTTGTGTTCTGTACGGTCATCAAGACCTACCAGTTTCAGCAGGTCTTGTGCCCGACCTGACGTGTCCATACCTTTTTTTGTATTGGAATAAGTTGGAAGCAGCACGTTCTCATAAGCACTGAGTCGTGGTATGAGGTTAAAATTCTGGAAAACAAAACCAATCTCAAAACCTCTGAGCTCTGCAAGCTCGTTGTCTGTGATGGCGTTTGTATCCTTACCCATAAGCATCACCTTTCCGCTTGTAGGCCTGTCAAGACAGCCAATCATATTCATCAGAGTACTTTTCCCGGAACCGGACGGACCCATGATCGCAACAAATTCACCTTTTTTGATACACAGGTCTATTCCATGAAGTATGGGCACTTCCATATTTCCCAGGAAATAACTCTTCTTCAGCCCCTGAATATCTATTACATTGTTAGTTTCAGGGTTTTGCACATTACAACCAGCCATAGCAATTCACCTTTGTACATCCAACTCGACTATTTATCGACAAGTCAGTCAATGCGAAGAAAATACTTAAACCTTTCCATAAATAGTCAAGTTTGATTATGTAGAATATTTAACTCTGAATTGACAGGATGAGAAAACAGAAAAAAGGAATTCAACAACTGATAATTCAGTTCATTCATGACGAAGTGCTTCCACAGGATTCAGTTTTGCAGCTTTGTTTGCAGGATACACACCAGCCACAAGTCCTACAAACACCGATATGAAGAAACCCAGAATTATCAGATAGAACGGGAACACAGGAGTAATACCCAGATATACTTCTACAATATAGGAACCCACAATACCAAGAACAGTTCCCATTATACCACCTATCACACCTACAATGATGGATTCCATGATGAAAAGTACGATAATGTCCGGTTTGGTGTAACCCAGTGATTTCAAAAGACCAATCTCACTGGTCCGTTCAGTCACCGTAACGAGCATGATATTCATAATTCCTATTGAACCTACTAAAAGTGCCACAGCAGCAATCATCGTGATAAGTATGGTAAAAGCATTTGTCAGGGAATCAAGCTGTTCAATAATTTCTGCCTGGTTAAATATCCGGTAAGGTTTTGCATCATCATTATCAAGGTCTCTTGTTGGAACACCAAGATCCCTCGCAAGTCTTTTATCAACTTCATCTGAAACTTCCTGTACAGATTCCGCAGAGCCGGTCTTTGCAGAGAAACCACCATAATCAGTAACGTTGAGCATCTCATTTAGTGTTACAATTGGCACATATATTGTGACATCACGGTCAGGACCACCAGTTACGAAAGTATTATCCTCACTTGCAAGAATACCTTTTACACGGAACTTGCGGGTCACGCTTGTACCATCATCACGTTTGATAGTGATATCTATATAATTTTTCACAGAGATATTCTTGTCAAACTTTTCAGTTGCAACCTCTTTACCAATAACGGCCACGTACTTATCCTTGTCTGTGAGAAAACTTCCCTTTTCAACCCCGAGATTAGAAATATACTGGGCATCTTCCGACACACCCTGGACATCTATCTGCCGGGTAGCTGAAAGATAAGTTACGGGTGCAGTTTGCTGGTTGAATGCTGAAGCCCCTTCTATTCCGGGAGTGTTTCTGATGATTTCAAGTTCATTGTCATAGAATATGTTGACATCCTGACTGTAGATAATTATGAAATTCGAACCAAGAGAACCAAGCTCATCGGTGAAATACTGGTTGAAACTTGCACCGACAGATACGTTTGCAACAACAGCAGCAACACCTATGATGATACCCAGAGCCGTTAAGGTGGAGCGAAGCTTTGCACTGCGTATGCTTCCAAATGCCAGAACAAAAGCATATCTAAGGTCTATCATGTTCACTCCTTCCTCAAAGCTTCAACTGGATTCATACGTGCAGCTTTTCTTGCGGGGTAGACACCTGCTACAAGTCCTACCATTAATGATACAAAAAATCCAAGGAAAATCAAACTTACAGGAAAAACATCCGGTACATCAAGAAGATCATTAGCAATTGATGCAGCTCCAATTCCTGCAACCGTTCCTATTATGCCACCAATCAGACCTACGATCATTGATTCAATTATGAAAAGTAACAGGATGTCACGCTCATTATAACCAAGGGATTTGAGAAGACCAATTTCCGGTGTCCTTTCAGCAACTGTCACAAGCATGATGTTCATTATTCCAATGGAACCAACTATAAGAGAGATAAGAGCTACTGATGTCAGCAGTGATGTTAAAGCTGCAGAAAGCTGGTTAGTTTCTTCCAATATCTCGATTTGGTCAAAGACCACATAGGGCTTTGCATCATCGTTTTCTAGATCCCTGCTTGGAACCCCCAGGCTGCGTGCAAGTCTTTTATCGATCTCATTTGAGGTCTCGCGGACAACATCAAGACTCTCTGCTTTTATGAAAAAGCCACCATAGTCATCTTTTCCAAGAATCTCGTTCATTGTATCTATTGGGATGAAGATACGGATCTCAGGTTCAACTCCCGTCTGAGCAAATGTTGTGTTCGGGTCCTGGATCACGCCTTTTACAATGAATGTCTGTGTGACAACGCCACCATCCTTACGCCTAAATGTAATGTCGATTGGATTTTTTATTGATATTTTCTTATCGAATTTATCATAGGCGACTTCAGCACCTATTACTGCAACATAGCGGTCCTTGTCAGTAAGAAAAGTACCTGAATCCATCTTGAAGTTTGCAACTTCATCATAGTCCTGAGTTACACCCTGAATGTCTATCTGCCGGGAAGTTGACATATAGGTGACTTTCGCCATCTGCTGATTGATAGGGGAAACACCATCAACACCTGGAGTATTCCTGATAATTTCAAGTTCCTTGTCAAAAAAAACGTCAATATTCTGACTGTAAACCACTATGAAATTCGAACCAACTGCTCCGATCTCATCATTGAAGTACTGGTTAAAACTAGCACCAAGGGACACATTAGCTATAACTGCCGCTACACCAATGATAATTCCAAGGGTTGTAAGGGCAGACCTTAGCTTTGCACTGCCAATACTTCCCAATGCGATATTGATAGCCTGAGCCGGACTTAACATGAAATGTCCATCCTGGACTGCTTACTTTATTCTTTCACCTGCTTTTTCTTATAAAGATAGTAAGCTCCGGCTCCTACGACTACCAGTAAGAGAACTACCAGATATATTCCAGAACTGCCGCCGGATTCCACAACATGATGCTGTAGCTGACGTGTAGTGATCTCTTCTGTGTGTTCATTCAGGCCATTCCTGTAATCTGCGACAACCACAAGATCAAGAGGGAAGATGATGTCTTTGGAAACTGCTTTTGCATTGATCTCAATGGTGAACAGCTCATCTGAGTCCATTGAACCAATGAAGTATTCAGAAGGTGAGAACTCAATACCTTCTGCCTCAAGTTTCACACTCACAGAGGAAAGCGCATTGGGGTGAATGTTAGCGACATCGAATTCCAATGTTCCTTCTCCATTTTCAAGTGTTAATGGCTTTGAAGGTATGACCCTTACAGAAGATGAATCTACCTTGAGAGGTATTCTCCAGTTACTATTATAAGAATGAGAACTGCCAACTATTGAGAAATCAAGATAATAGGTACCATCAGGAGTACCTTCTGCAACCTCTATATTGTAGGTAAGATAAACTGATTCTCCCGGACCGATCACACCATTTCCATAGTAAGTACCTGTTGTGACTTTAATTCCCTCAGTTCCTTCAAGAGAAGCAGACTGTATCCTGGCATTTGTGTCATACTGCACGCCATCAATAGTTATACTATAATCTGTAGCACTGTTCTGGAGTGTAAATAAAATTGTACCTTTATCACCTGGCATGAAAACTTCCGGTTCTTTTACCGGCTCACCTAGAAGTTGTATTGTTCCTTTGCTGTCAAAGGATTCTGAACCAACCCTCAATTCAAATTCTTTCTTGAACCAGGTACCACCAGATTCTTCCTGATACCATACTTCAAATGTGCCTATTCCCTGCTTTGCAGCAGAATCCGTGTAAAGCCTGTATTCGTGGACAGCCGCATTATCTGGTGTTAGTATCCCGACATTCACAATAGCATTCTCAGTACTGTCAACTGAGAATGGATAATCCGGCACTATTTTAATTGTAAGATCATCGGCTTTTGCATAACCCAGATTTTCCACCTTGACCCAGACACTCACATATTCACCGATCTCTGCTGGTACCGGCTCATACCTGAGTACACTTACTTTAAGATCGGCACCTTCTGCGGCAGACCCAACGGATGATAATGATATAAACAAAACCAGAATCAGCGATACTCGCAACATAAGTGATGCAGCAACTTTTAGTCCTTTTTTATTCTTCCCCAACACCAACATAATAATTCCCTCATTTTTAATTGTTGTCAATAATTCCGTCTTTAAGATGGACAACCCTGTCTGCATATTCTGTAAGATCAGGGTCGTGTGTGATCATAACTATTGTCCTTCCCTTTTCATGAAGATTAGAAAATATCTTCATGATCTCATCACCGGTTTTTGAATCCAGGTTACCTGTGGGTTCATCGGCAAGTATGAGTGATGGATCGTTTATCAAAGCCCTTGCAATTGCAACCCTCTGCTGCTGCCCACCCGACATTTCCGAAGGTTTGTAATTCATGCGATCCTTCAAACCAACCATTTCCACGAGCTCCTTTGCTTTTTTTCTGGTATCTACTCCGGCTTTTTTATTAGCATAAGTAGGAAGTTCCACATTCTGGAGTGTTGTGAGTCTTGGAACAAGGTTGAAGTTCTGGAATACAAAACCAATCTCCATTCCTCTCAACTTTGCAAGTTCAGGATCAGAAAGTGTGTCAACATCTTTTCCCATCAAAAGGACCTGTCCGCAGTTTGGCCTGTCAAGACAGCCGATCATATTCATCAATGTGCTTTTTCCAGATCCAGAAGGGCCCATGATTGCAACAAATTCTCCCGGCATGACCTTTAGATCAATACTTTTGAGGATGGGTACATCCATATCCCCAACATGATAGCTCTTACAAATGTTGACAAGCTCAATTACAGGTGTGTATTCTCTGTTTTTCTCATCATAGGCAGCTTTTGCATCCATATTAGTCCCCTATAAAGCGCACTTGAGAAGACATACTTTCTCATCGATGGAGAAATTATCCAGCACTCTAAATAATTCGGGGTTTAACTTATAAAAAGCTTATTTACAGACTATTATAAAAATATGAACAGGTAGAATATAATCAGGTTGCTAAATGTATAATGCAAAAAGATTCTGGCCATAAAAGTAAAAAAGTATAAATAATCTCAATCCTATGCTCTATTGACTAAATATCGTCAAATTTGAATATTGACAAGTGGTCTTGATGATATAATACTGGATGTGGAAAGGATGTTACAAGTATTAACTGACCCTAACGGGTTTTTCAAAAAAAGGATTAAAGAAGATATCGAGTGGAAAAATCCACTTATAATTATGGTATTGATGGCAATAGTAGGAGCTGTCACGATCTATACCACAATGATGAGCACTCTTCAATCGGTAATGAGCCTGGATTTTCTTGAAGGTACCGGTAAAATAATAGTGATCATTTTCATGATCATTGGTTCAATGATCGGAGTATTATTTTCATGGTTACTGTATACAGTCATATTTTACATAATCTCAAATATTTAGCGGGGAAGGAGACTTCAAAAGACTTATGGAGTTTACATCCTATGGATTCATACCAAACATTGCAAGTTCATTAATATCTGCATATTATACAAACAAAGTATTTTCAAACATAGACTTTGCATCTGTTGCAGATCCGCAGGCAGTACAGGATATGATATTTGCAGACCCTTCAATGAAAATAGCAAGTATACTGGGAATAATCTTTACGCTCTGGAGTGCAAACATCTGGATATTCGGAGTCAAGTATGCACGTGATCTTAGTCTGAGAAATGCCGTTATAACTGTGGGAATTCCAATCGGATTGGGTTTACTTTATACCATACTGACAGTGTTCGTACTCAGATAAGGCAAAAACATGATAAAATTAATTGCTGTGGCCATGATTCTTTTGGCCACATTTTCATTTACAGGTTCTGCAACAACGGAAATCAGACCTACACTTACTCTTGATTACAGTATTGAACCGGGAGTTTTCATGCCCGGAGACGTGGGAACAATAGCCGTCACTCTGTCCAATATGGCAACCGGCGAGATATATGTCAAAGAGGATGATGAGACTCTTGACATGAATGCATATATTGCCAGCGCTAGCCTAAATGGGAACAGTGAACTGGAAATACTTGATACAAGCTATACTGACATCGGTCTTCTCGGTCCAGGAGATTCACTAAAACTCACATTCAATGTAAAAGTGCTTGACAATGCCACAACAGGAGTGCATTTCGTAGATCTGACAATAGTTGGTGGCAGTAATATGTATGATCTCAACTACCGCATTCCCATAAAAGTTGATGACAGGAATGTAAAGGTCATAATGTCCAATTTCCCGTCAACCCTGATGAACGAGGTATCTACCATCAGTGTGGATGTCGTTAACAGAAGACCTAACGATGTCACCAGTGTCATTGTAACTCCTTATGCCGAAGGCATGACATTCAGTCCTTCCGATTATTTTGTAGGAAGCATACCTAAAGGAAATAAATCCACAGCAACCTTCACGTTCAATACCATGTCCAGTGAAGAAGGCAATACAGAGGTAACATTCACATCCTCATATTTTAACGGTGATAACCTCCACTATTCCAACACAGCATCCAAGGAAGTACGGATCATCAAACAATCTCCGCTTGTTTTTACCGGAATAGAGATTGAAAGTTCCGGTAACAAATACACTCTTTCAGGTGACCTGAACAACTTTGGCATAACTGATGCAAAGAATGTGATGGTCTCAATCGAAGACACAGAAGGCATCGAACCTTTGCAACCTTATGCAAATTACTTCATAGGAACACTGGAAGCAGATGATTTCAGTAGTTTTGAGCTGAGTGCACGTGTGACATCACAGAATGTGACATCAATTCCAATCATTATTGAATTCAGGGACCCGGATAATGCATACACTGCAATTACCCAGGAAATATCACTTGATACAACATCAGGAGTCTCATATTCCAGTAATAATGACGAAGGTAGTTCACTTGGACTCTGGCTTGGTGCCAGCATTATTGTTATTGCAATCCTGGTAGTCATTGGATATTCCTGGAAAAAGCGAAAGGATGACGAGAACGAAGATGATCAGGGTGCTGATGAAGAGGACGAGTTACCAGACGATGTGTATGTCGACGAAGAAGATGATGAAATTATAGAATAACCGGTGCTTGCATGCAGCAGTCAAAATCTTCCCCGGATATCATTAAGAAGAAAAGAAGAACATCAACTGCAGGTTCCGGTAAAATATCAAAGAAAGCCGAAACTTCGACATATCCCATTGTACAGTTGCAGAATGTAAAGCGCATTTATACCCTTGGAGAAAACAAGATCTATGCACTGAACGGTGTCAGCTTTGCAATTAAGAAAGGTGATTTTGTAACCATCATGGGTTCATCGGGTTCCGGAAAGAGTACACTTCTCAACATGATCGGTTGCCTTGATCTGCCAACATCGGGCAAAGTTAAAGTCAACAATGTAGACCTTTCAAAACTTGATGATGACGGGCTCACTGAAATACGCAGGAACAATATAGGATTCATTTTCCAGCAGTTCAACCTCATTCCTACACTAACAGCACTGGAAAACGTGGAAATTCCAATGATATTCAACGGTGAGTCCCCTGTCAGAAGAAGGAAAAAAGCTCTTGCTATGCTTAAAAAAGCGGACCTTCCTCTTGAATATGCTGACCATAAACCAAATGAGATGTCAGGTGGACAGCAGCAGAGGGTTGCGATTGCAAGGGCACTGGCAAACAATCCTCCAATATTACTTGCAGATGAGCCTACCGGAAACCTTGACACTAGAACCGGTCATAATATAATGGAGCTGCTTAAGGAATTGAATGCTGCCGGAACTACAGTTATTGTTGTCACACACGATCCGAAGCTGGAAGAGTATGCACATACGACCATCAGGATACAGGATGGAGAGATCATATAATGAAATTTACGAAGAAACTCTCCGCAATGATTAGCAATAATATGTACGCAGAGTTGGCGAAACGGAACCTGAAACGCCAATCTGTGCGTACTGTACTTGCAGCTATCGGAATTATCATTGGAGTTATTGCAATATCCTCCATGGGAATCCTCGGTAACAGCCTGAAACTCTCTGTTACAGACTCTTTTGCGGACATCGGAGACAAGCTTATAGTCTCGCCTGCACCCGGTGAAGATTACATCACCGACAAGCAGGTAGACCAGATTAGAAAAGTAAGCAACATTGAGAGCATAATACCTGTTTCTGCCAGTGGTGAAGTTATTGAGTATAAAGAAGGTGGGACTACCTACCAGTCGTACGTTTCGGTCTATGATATAAAAAAGGAAGATCTGGAGAAACTTGTAGAACTTGAAGATGGACGCTTTTTCAAACCCGGATCAACCGATTGTGTTGTTGGATATAGTGTTGCTGAAAATATGGAACTAACCCTTGGACAGAAGATCGAAATAGATGATACTAAACTCAGGGTAGTTGGAATCTTAAAGGAAAGAGGAATGGGATTTGATATCAGCACTGATAGCGGTGTTTTTACGTCCTCGGAAATGTACCATAAACTCTATCCGGATGAAGATGAAGGGTATAATCAGGTAATAGTCATTGTCAAAGACCTCAATGAGATAGATGCTGTTTCTGATGAGATAGATGAACGCATCAACAAGAAGGACGAACTTGTAACGGTCTTTGCCACGAATATGATTACTGAAAGCCTTGACAGTGTTTTCAGCTCAATATCGCTTTTCCTCATGGGGATTGGCTCTATTTCGTTGCTTGTTGCAGGTGTGAGCATACTGAACGTGATGCTCATGTCAACAATGGAGCGTACAAAAGAGATAGGTATCATGAAAGCCGTGGGAGCTTCAAGAAAAGATATTCTTAAGATGTTCCTGCTTGAAGCATTGTTCCTTGGCATCATTGCCAGTACAGCAGGCGCGATACTCACGATAGGCGGAAGTTATCTTATTATGGAACTGCTGGTTAAGAACGCATCATATCTGTTTACCTTTTCTAGTATGTTATATGTTGCAGAAGGATTCTTTTTCGGAATTGCCACAAGCCTTGTGGGAGGCATGTATCCTGCATGGAAGGCTTCAAGAATGAAACCACTGGATGCACTGAGATATGAGTGATATCTTTTATCACTCACATGCATGCTTTTTCCAGAAGTTGTATATTATTATTCCATTCCTTTAATTAAATCTGATCTTTAATTAGAAGCCAATTCACAAATAATGCCAACATATAGTTCTGAAACTGAAAATATCATATCCCTGCTTCTTATTTTCAGTGATCATATTCTGTAGTCAGTATGAAGATATTAATTGAATTTACAGATTGCTATAAATAGTATCAAAAATAACTTAATAAAATACAGGAGCCCTGATATGAGATCTGCTTTTTTGTCACTTACAGCCATAGTAATGGTAGTTTTTTTAATAATCCCTAGTTCAGCACTTGATTGTTCATCAAATGAATATAATGTGACTGTCACAGATGTCTACTCTGACCTGGAAACCTGTGATATCACACTTCACAGCTCAGAAAATGTAAGTGGACTGGAACTTGATATGGTTCTAAAACATGATGGAACTGTGCTGGACAGCAGGACTTTTACTATTGATAGCATCACACCAGACTCTGATATTACAAAGGCATTCAGATGGAATACCGATGACAAGAGTGATGGAAGATATACGGTGACAAGCAGCATATCAAAAGATGGATGCACAATCTATGAAAACACATACAATTTTGTTAACGGAAGACAGACCCTTCCAAGAATTACCGTTGATGACCTTGTACCAAATTCACAGGGATTCAGTGTGATGATAACTCCACAACAAGCAGTGGTAGTAGATGTTGAATATATGCTAATAGATGGTTCAAACGTGATATATTCAGGCACAGAGAAAAAGGTCCCTGTAAGTACATTGCCTCTGGAAGTGAGCAAAGACTGGAACGTGTTGCTTGAGAACAATAAGAAATATAGCGCAAGGGTAAAAGTCAAATTATATTCTCCGTCTGTGAGCTACATTGCCCTTACAGAGGATTTCGTGGCACATGATGATGTTTACATAAGTGATACATATGAAGATGATGTTGGGGCGAGTGCTACTATTTACGGATTATCACAGGTACCTTTCACTGGATCTGTAAGATTCATTGTATCAAAACAGATTGGAAATATTACAACTCCGGTGGAATCTGCCACACAGAAATCCCCTGTGATTCTCAACGGGAAGGACGAAACTGTAGAAACAATATGGAAGGAACGACTTCCTGAAGGAATGTACATGCTTGTCATTGAGGTCATCGGAAATGAAGGAAATATACTGGATGTTGAAGAAAGTGTAATAGAATCGAGTTACCAGCCTGTGGTAAATCAGACAAATACAACGACATCACAGACCTCAAACCAGTCACCTGGATTCATACTCCCAGGTGCGCTGGCCACCATTGGAATCGCTGCCCTCATATCAGGCAGGAAGAGAGAACACTGAAAGGTGTGTTCGATGCGATATGAATTGTTCATTGCACTGCGCCATATTAAAGCAAGAAAAAGACAGACAATTCTCTCGGTTGCAGCCATTGGGATAGCCGTCATGATCCTCATGGTATCCCAGGCTTTTATGGCAGGTTTCACACAGGAACTTTACGATAAGACTGTCAACAATCTGCCCCATGTCGTAGTTTCACCACAGACCGGTGACGACTATATACATCTTTATAAGAATATAATCCTGAGGGTCAATAACATAGATGGTGTCATTGCATCATCCCCCCATCTTACCGGAGAGGCTTCGTTCAAATTCAAGGATAATACGAAGAATGCTGTCCTGAAGGGGATAATACCCGCACAGGAGGATGCTGTAGCCCATATAAAGAAAGATATTGTAAAGGGCAACTTCGATGAGCTGGCCTATTCAGATAAAAGCATCGTCATAGGTCAGAAATTCGCAGATGATATGCAGCTTGAACTGGGAGACCGTGTGGAGATATCATTCCCTAACGCAAATCCGATGTCACTAAAAGTTATAGCCATATATGACACAGGAACAGCACTCGATGAAAGTATCACATATACTTCACTCCAGACAGCACAGGATTTCTACGATACAGGAGATGTGATAAATGGCATATCTCTGAGACTTGCCGACTTTAACAGGGACAGAGAGATAGCACAAATGATCAAGAATGATGGTTACAATGCCGCAGGTTGGTCGGATACAAACCCCGAGATATTGCGGACCATTGCTATAGAAAGTGTCTCGAACAATATTACGATAGGCTTCATACTTCTCATAGCATCTTTTGGGGTTGTAAGTACACTGAACATGGTGGTCATGGCAAAAATAAAAGAGATAGGTATACTGCTGGCAATGGGAGCCAGAAAATCCAATATCAGGTTGATATTCCTTATCGAAAGCGGCCTGCTTGGCCTTGCAGGAGCTTTACTGGGAACCGCCGCAGGTGTTGTACTGGCACTCTCTATTGGCGGATATCCGCTTCCCCAGGGAGTGTACGGCCTTACATACATACCGGTTCTTGTAAGAACCAATGATGTGATAATAATAATAACGATCGTCTTCCTGTTGAATCTCATAGCTGGTATTTATCCTGCACAGAGGGCAGCCAGCCTTGACCCGGTGGAAGCCATATCAACAAGATAAACTTCTATTCAATTTTCCGGTTCGGCGTTATACCATACTATTCCTTCGAACCTGCAAATTGCTATCTTTCTTTTGATAATGAGATAATAGCTTACCTTGAAGATCGCGTAGAGATGAAAATATAAGTAGAATACAGTTTTTGAAAAGAAACCCTCCTGATAGATGATCTCTTTATTATCCTCCATAGAATCATCGATGAATCTCACAACACCATCTGTTCCCGGCACATCCATAACAGTGCCCTGAGGCATACGAGAGCCTATTACCAATACATCTTTTTCCATACCATCAGCAGCAAAGCTGCCTTCAATAAAACCGTAGTTGAATATTGTGGGTATGGGAGACAAAAATTCCCGGACAAAACAAGAGCCTTTCTTATTGTATTTGATGAAACTGTATTTGGGAGTCTCGATCACAATCTTCATGCACTCATATTGGCACGCTTGATAAAAGAACATAGGGGGTGCGAACGGGCAAAGGGGGTTGAATGCACAGGTATGTGACATTGGAGTGGTTGGAGAGGTACTAAGTAACAGACCCGTTCGCAAACATACAAACGATATTACAGAATATATACTTTTCGCATTGTTACGAACGAAATCTATGATCTGGCCTGAAGGTCAGAAATCTGATTCCTCAATCATTTTCGATAGCTTCTACAGGATCAAGTGAAGCCGCACGCCTTGCCGGATAGACACCTGCAACTATATTAATAAAGAAAGAGAAGATGATAGCGTAGATATAGTTCATGGCATCTGCCTTCAGCGGAAGTGTCGACAGTCCGAAGTACATGTCCTGAGGCAGAGATATTTGGTAGGAGGCAAGAGCTGTGGAAGCCAAATACCCCAGAACACATCCGACCAACACACCCATGGTGCCCAGTATCAGTGACTCGAAAAGGAATATCATTGTTATATTTCGCTTTGAAGCTCCCATTGCCATTAACATACCTATCTCTTTTTTCTTGTCCATGACAACTGTAAAAAGGGTATTTGCGATTCCAAATCCGGCTATCATGTATATAAGGCCATAATAGAGCCATACGATCAATACCTGACTATTGAGAAGGTTAAGGATATCACTGTTTGCCTTTATCCAGCTTACGGCCTTAAGTCCTGTTTCCTGTTCAATTGAATTGGCTATGACATCCGCCTGGAAAGGATCCATTACTCTGACATCAATCTCACTGGCAACACCATTCTTTTGGAAGAAACTAAGGGCAGAGTCAAAACGCACGTATGCAAGACTTTCGTCTTTCGGTGTTCCGGTGTTGAATATCCCTATAATCTTAAATGAAGAAGAACCAAAACCCGGCATAACAACATCCACTGTGTCCCCTGTTTTCACTTTCAGATCATCGGCAAGCTTGTAGCCTATGACAATCCCATTGTTGCTTCTGCCAAGGGCAAAGAAATTCCCAGATACGATATGATCGGATACATGCATTACAGCATCCTCTGCAACCGGATCTATACCGTTAAGACTTACACCTTTTGCATTGTCCTTGTGACTGATGGCCGCCTGTCCGACAAAAACAGGAGATACTGCCATGACACCATCCATGCCAGCTATCTGCTCAGAGTAATAGCTGTAAAAGTGAACATAGTTCTCATTCTGTTTCTGAATCGGAGAACTCACTACAATATGAGGCGAGTTTTCCACAGTGGTTGAAATAAGCTCATCAGTAAACCCTGTCATCATTGACATGAGAACTACAATAACAGCTATGGCCAAAGCTACCGCAAATACCGCAAAGAACGTGAGTCGCTTTCGTGCGCTTATATGCCTCAGGGCTATTCTCAGTTCGAACATTGACCAGCTTCCAATATAGAAATGATTTGACTGTTATTATATAACTATTTATGAAGCTATAAGATAAAAAGACAAACAACAATAAAAAAAGAAATTAGCGTTTTCCTGAGGCAATCAGGAAAGCCAATACTGAAATAAAAAACTTGAAACCTGGAATATCATGAGATGGTTCGGTATTATTGACACTTTCATTGATAATTTCCGGTTCATCATCAATCTCATAATCTACTGTGCTAAATGATTCACCAACTGTTATTTCCGGGCTGTACTCAAACAGGACAGGAACATCACTGATATTATCCTTCATAGCTTCCTGGTCGAAAATTGAATAAATTTCATTGATCAGAGATTCATTTACTTCAGTGCCTTCCGGAAATTGAACTGACAAATAACCTTGATAATTATAGCCATATGACATTACAGAACCATTTGGTCTCATATATCCTGCCGTCATTTCTTCTCTTATGCCTGCTTTAACAGTGCTTAAATAGTTAAGCCAGTTTCTTTTTCCGGAATCACTTGTTATTAAAGGAACTTCACCCTTACCTAATATGTAATTATCATCCTGTTCTTCAAGTTGTTTGAATATCTGCGGAGTGAAATCAGGAAGTTCCGGTTTTGTATCAATATCCGATTCTGTTTGATCCGCACTCATGTTTGAAACTGCAGATGCGGCAACTACCAAATTAACCAATAAGAACACTGTTACGAATATGCCCGATACCAGTTTAAGTTTACATTTGATCATAAATTCCCATTCCATAATCCTTCAAAATATTTTTAACATTCTAAAATATGAATTCACTACATATAATTTTTGCAGTTAAAATACATATTAATGTTTAATGTTCCAAATATCCAGATAACGGCACTGAAGAAAATAAACGATAACTCAAAACCAAAAATAGGAGAGAGATTGAAATCACTGATGTGCAAATGCAAGCTCGATCCCAATTACAGAATAAATGCCAGCCTTCGCCCAGTTGATCTTCTTACCCAAACCCGGCTTTTCCATAATCTTAGTTCCTATCATTCCGGCAAAGAATGATACTATGAAAAAGACCACAATCGCCTGCGCAAAGAACACTGCACCCAGGAATATCATTTGCAGAGGGATGCTGCCGGAATCTGCATTTATGAACTGAGGCAGGAATGCAAGGAAGAACAGGGAAACTTTAGGATTTAAAATATTCATGAAAATACCTCTTCTGTAAAGTCGTGGCAGGTTCTTTTCTCTTACAGATTCAAGTGATGTGAGGCTGCCTCTTTCACGTATTGCCTTGTAGGCAAGGTAGAGAAGATAAATTGCTCCTGCATATTTCAGAAGAGAGAACGCCACAGCAGAACTGTATAATATCGCAGAGACTCCAAGTGCTGCCGCAGTTGTATGGAACAAAAGACCGGTGCAAAGACCGGTTGCAATTGTCATGCCTGCGGTCTTTCCCTGAGATATGCTCTGGGTGAGCACGAAGAGAATATCAGGGCCAGGCAGGAGTGTGAGAGCTAACGAGGCTGCGATGAAGTAGAATAATTGAGTGGAGTCTATCAATTTGTCACCTGTTGTCAGGAAGTTGGAACTCAAATGTTAAATTGCTGATGCCTGAATGTATAAGGTATAAGGAGCTCTTTTTGTAGCGTCCAGCCTCTGCTATTGAATGAAATTCCAATAAACCGGGATGTCTTTGACAGAACCGAACTTTGTTCATAGATAAATATCAGCCAGTTGGTGAAGCATTTCATCTAATTGCTTATATTTGTCCATTCCAACCTTTTCCTTTACCAGAACCTCAAATTCTTCAAATAACTCCTGGTTTTCCTTAGCTGAAAGTTTCTTTTCAGCCATTGTGAAAAGCACTTTATTTTCTTTATCAAAGTGCTGAGCCAGGAGCTTGATATAGTTCTCCCCATACTTAATTATCTTTGAACGATCCCCAGAACCTATATTTTCATGATGGGAAAGAGCTTCACCTATTGCACTTGCGTATTCACGCCCAACTTTATGCTCGGCTATTAGCACCTCTATTAATTTCTTAGATTCCTCACCGTTTATAGATTCCAGTTTAGGGAACAAAAATTCTTCTTCCTTCCCATGATGGCAGCCATCCACAAAAACAACCATAAAGTCATTTAATTGTTTAATGTGTACAGGGTCAACATTTTCCCCAGAATCAAGTCGTTCACAAATCCTTCCCAGTACATCGAGCATCAAACTTATTTCATCGTGCTCATGTCTCAAATCCTCAATACCCATCATTATTATCACTCCCGATTCGTTACTTCATCCATATGTGCAATTTCATGTTAAACGTATCTATTTTCAACAATATCCGGTATCTGTATCAGATACTTCAGGAAAACATTAGACATGTGTAAAAATAAAACTCCATTTGCAAAACTAAACTATAAATAAAGCTTCTTATTATGAACTATCCAGTTATTGACCTTATTTGGAGGAATTTGTATCAAAATACCGATACCTTATGGAAAAGAATTTGTAGACCTTGAAGTGGAAATACCCCATGAGGTCGTGTCACCTAATTTTGTAGAAGTAGGAGCAGAGTCTGAAGTAATAGACGAGGCGCTGAACAATCCTGTTGGAATGGAATCCCTTGAGGATTTTATGAAGAACAGCGAGAGGATATTGATCCTTGTAAATGATGCCACAAGGCCAACTCCTACTGCAAAGATCCTCCTGAAAATGCGTGATATGCTAAAGGAGCACGGAGCCGTAAGATTCATGGTTGCTACAGGTGCTCACAGAGGACCAACAGAGGATGAATTCAGGTACATCTTCGGTGAGATATACGACGAGTTCAAAGAGAACATATTCGTACACGATGCCCGCAAGGAAGAGGATATGGAATATCTTGGCGTGTCAAGCAACGGAACCCAGATGTACCTCAACAAGATGGTGAATGAAAGCAAGAACATCATCGTCATCGGAAGTGTTGAGCCTCATTATTTCGCAGGTTATACTGGCGGAAGGAAGGCATTCCTGCCGGGAGTTGCTTCCTACAAGACCATCGAGATGAACCACAAGCATGCACTATCAGAAGCTGCACAGCCGCTTGCCATCAAAGGAAATCCAGTTGCAGAGGACATGGAAGATGCAATGAAAGTGCTGAAAGACCTGAACGTATTCTCAATTCAGACTGTCCTCACAGCAGACCACGGACTCTATGCAACTGTTGCCGGTGACCTTTTCAAATCATTCGATATTGCAGTTGAGAGAGCAAAAGAGGTATTCTGCTCAAATTGCAGCCGCAAAGGCAATATTGTACTTACCGCTGCGCCATATCCTATGGATATCGACCTCTACCAGTCTCAGAAAGCACTTGAGAACGGCAAGCTTGCACTGGAAGATGGCGGAGTCATCATCCTTGTATCAAAATGCAGGGACGGTGTTGGAGATGACACATTCCTGAACCTGCTCTGTTCTGCGAATACATGCGATGAAGTCATGTGTAAAATCGACGAAGGCTACAAGCTTGGATACCACAAGGCTGCCAAGATGGCACAGATAGGAGTATATGCTGAAATGTGGGCAATCTCAGACCTGCATGATGATACTATCAAAATGGCAAAGCTCCAGCCATGCATGGATATTCAGGAAACATTCAACAGGGCTGTTGAAAAAGTGAAAGAGCAGGGCAAGGAACCATATGCTGTTATTTTACCACAGGGTAGCCTCACCGTACCGCTGCTTGAATAACTGGACCCTTCAACCCTTTTTTTGATTAAGAAAATAAAGAAAAAGAGAAAAGCAAGTTTGAACTGTTATTCAGTTCAAATCTGCATATAACGTGCTGCCTCACCAAGATCCTCTTCAATTCTGAGGAGCTGGTTGTATTTTGCAGTACGTTCGCTTCTTGCCGGTGCCCCAGTCTTGATAAGGTCAGCACCAATTGCAACTGAAATGTCAGCGATCGTTGTGTCCTCGGTCTCAGCGGAGCGGTGACTTACAACAACACTGTAACCGTTGCGATTTGCCATGTTAGCTGCATCGAATGCCTCTGAGAGGGAGCCTATCTGGTTGACCTTCAGCAGAAGTGAGTTTGCAGCACCCATTTCAACACCCTTTACAAGACGGTCTACGTTTGTAACGAAGAGGTCGTCTCCAACAATGAATGTGTCCCATGCATCATTGGTCAGTGTTGCGAAGTCCTCAAAAGATTCCTCGTGGAATGGGTCCTCAATAAGGATGATAGGATAGGTTTCAATAAGCTCAAGATAATAATCAATAAGCTCAGCAGGTTTTAAGAGCTTGCCATCGATAGAATAGGTTTCTCCGTCAAAGAATTCTGAAGCTGCCGCATCAAGACCAATGCTGATCTCCGTCTCTGTGTATCCTGCTTCCTCAATAGCACTTACAAGAGCATCAAGAGCATCATGGGTCATCTCAATAGATGGTGCGTATCCGCCTTCATAACCAACATTAGTTGCCGAGCCGCCGTACTTTGCCTCGAGTATCTTACCAAGTGCATGATATGTCTCAGTACCCATGCGCAGTGCTTCGGAATAGGTGCTTGCGCCCTTTGGCTGAATCATGAACTCCTGAATGGAAAGTGCATTTCCTGCGTGTTTTCCACCGTTAAGGACATTCATTGTAGGAACTGGGAGAGTATATGCATTTATACCGCCAAGATAGCGGTACAGTGGCATATTGAGTGAATCTGCTGCTGCCCTTGCAGCCGCCATAGAAACACCAAGGATCGCGTTTGCGCCAAGTTCCATCTTGTTCTCAGTACCGTCCAGAGCAAGCATAAGACCATCGATCTCGCGCTGCTTTCTGACATCCATGCCCAGAAGCTCTGCTTCTATAGCGGTGTTGACATTATCAACTGCGTCAAGAACACCTTTTCCAAGATAGCGTTCTTCCTTGTCGCGCAACTCAAGTGCCTCATTACTTCCTGTGGAAGCACCGGAAGGAACACTTGCCCGGCCGAATCCGTTAGAAGTATAGACATCTACTTCAACGGTAGGGTTTCCTCTGGAGTCAAGAATCTCACGTGCGTGAATCTTTTTTATCTTATAACTTTTGTCATCATCAATATACGGCATCCTATTCCACCTTTGACTTGGTTTAACACCTACTTTGCAATTACCGTATATATTGTTACCGTTCACTTCTTTTCAATTCAACGCTTGAACGATAATCACAGGCATATCTGCTAAAACTAAATTATATTTACATAAATTATATAAACTTAAAAGTATTATAGTAACCAAATGAAAAGCGGAGATACTGATCTTTTAAGCGGAAAAGGCTATGAAATAATCGAACTTTTACAGGGACTGGAAGTACCCAGAACCGAAGCCATCTCTATTGCATGTCTTGTATGTGGAAATGAACTAACCTCACAGAACATTGAACAGGCATCGGGCCTCAGGCAACCGGAAGTCAGTATTGCTATGCGTCCTTTGAGAGAAAAAGGATGGATAGAAGAAAGAAGTGAAAAAAAGAATACTGACAAAGGAAGGCCTGTAAAATATTACAAACTCATTGTACCTTTTGAGGAAATAGTCAAAACCTTTGAGTCAAAAGCTCTCAGAAAGAACATGGAAATGGTTGAAGCCCTTGAGCAACTCAAGGAACTTAGTGGTAATGGTGAGTAAGACCTGAATTTCGCAAACTCAGAATTTTTCAGCTTTTATCCGAGAAACATACCGGAGCAAAGCCTTTCTCCTTATCGAAGACTCTACTTGCGGAGATGCCGGAAATCTCCATGATGAATACCTCTACAACCATGAAAACCTCACTATTTTCACGCAGACATCCTGTTTTAGTAGATTCGCCACGGCCTGCTGCGGAATGAAGATGGATCTTAGGTTTATCATTCTCCCAAAAGATATTTCCTATTCCTATAAGTTCATGTGCATCATGGATGCGAGCCCATTGAGGATCCGGAGGTACAATATTTTCTTTAGGGCCGACAACAAGATTGGCTTCTTTCACAGCACCAAGCATCGTGAACATTGCCGACCTAATATCCTCTGAAACTGCAAGACTTTCAAGTTCCTTAAGAATGTCATCTCCATGGTCAAGACGAACAGTAAATACCCTATCTATGCTACCCTGTGAATATTCCATATGATCACCTCTCTGCCAGATACCAGATCAAGCAGAATCCGATGCTATACGTCCATCTACTATTCTGACGATACGATCAGTCTTCCTGGCCATCTCCTCATCATGAGTAACAAGAATAAAGGTTTGTCCCCTGTCCCGGTTAAGCTGCCTTAGAAGTTCATATATTCTGTCGCTGGATTTAGTATCCAGATTTCCTGTAGGTTCATCACCTATGACAATCCCAGGATTATTGGCAAGAGCTCTGGCAATGGCAACTCTCTGGGCCTGACCTCCGGAAAGCTGATTTGGAAGGTGATCCATACGGTCACCCAACCCTACATCTTCCAGAAGTTTAGCTGCGATCTTCTTTGCATCGCTGCGTTTCATTCCACCAATAAGGAGAGGCATCATCACATTTTCAAGTGCATTGAAATCAGGCATAAGATGATGATACTGGAATATGAAACCCAGAACTTCATTACGCACCTTGGAACGCTCTTTTTCCGACATATCTGTAACGACCCTTCCATCTATGGTTATGCTACCGGAAGTAGGAGTGTCCAGAATACCAATCATATGAAGAAGAGTGCTTTTTCCCGAACCGGAAGGACCTGTTATAGAAAGGAACTCACCCTTTTTAATATCAAGGTCTACATTGTCAAGAGCATGGACTTCCACACCATCCATATATATCTTGGAGAGACCTCTTGTCCGTATAATAAAAGAACCGTCATCATCAGCCAAATAAAAACCTCTGGTAACTTTATTTGGACTTAGACTATTTCAATCTATTTGATTTATAAGGAAAAAATCAAAACGAAAATAATAATAAAAAACAAAAAGAAGAAAAGATCAGTAAGACGGATCCATTCCGTCTATCTGTGAAAATGCACGATCGACTTCTTTGACAGTAGCCACACGTTCTTTCTTATCGCGTTCGTATTTAATAGCATCAACTGCTATGGAATAAAGATTCTCAAGTTCAGATGCTGACTCCAATGTCAGTACTGCCAGAACCTGTGGAAGTTCGCCATTCCTTACAATGATACCTTTAAAGACATGACCCACTGCACTGGATAACTTCTCGACTTCCGTTGAGATCTCATCGATACTGAGACGTTCCTTGTCACCTCTGATAATAACCATGGCTCTGCTTGCTTCTTTATAGACATCACTTGAGAACAGGAGACCTGAAGGCGACAGGGCTTTCTGAATAGCACTTCTTACTGGCATATCTGTGTCCGCTTCATAGAAACCGATGGTTGCAAGTCCTGCACCACCGCTCATGACAGTCTTGAAGTCACCAAGGTCGGTCACCATCATCATTTCACTGTCAAGCGCATCAAGAAGGAAAAGAAGACGTCTGGCAACCATATCATTGATACCATTATAGGCGGATTCGACATTGCCGCCCATCTGTTTCAGGAACTGGTTATCAGCCAGTATGATACCATCAGCACCGCTCTCGCGGATGTCTCTCAGACAGAAAGCAGCATTTTGAAGATAAAGGGTTCCTTCTTCCCTGAAAGGAAGTACAACAACTGCATAAACAGGATAATCGTGTCTTTCTTTCAGTTCTTTCACAAGCATTGGAGTAAATGATGAACCGGTTCCACCAGATGCGGATGTTATAACAAAACATACATCAAAATTACCTCTCTCCTCTATCTGACGCATAATATGAGTCTTGTTATCTTCAAAAACGTGTTTCCCAACATTTCTGTTAGCTCCGACACCGTGCAAATGAGGAATGTGTATCCTGTCCTTTGCCTTTGTGAATTTCATCTCTTTGAGATCATTCACAGCAGTGTTGATGGCAATGGTCTGTACATTGCTTTTGTATTTTTGTTGAGAATAGAATTTGGCTAAACGACTTTTTTTACCGAAAGCTTCCCTGTTAATAGCATCCAGTATGCGGTTTCCGCATTGGCCGTTACCAACGATGAGTATATTGAGCAAGTTATTCCTCCGAGTAGTAATATAATTATATATAAATAAATCTTATGATAAATCCAGTTTACATTAACTGTAACTCTTGTATCAGAACTTATATTGTTTGTGCCTGTAATAAATCCATCCTGCAATAGCTCCAATAATTATCAGAGGCATCACATAAACATATATAGGCTGCTCGAAAAGATAATCATATTGTCCTTTGGTAACATAAATATTGTTTGTTACAGAGTCAGAAGTTACCTCTTTTAGTTGAGTATCAATACCATTCTCAAAAAGATAACTGTTCTTCATGGAAAGGGTATAAGTTCCTACTTCAATGGCCTTGAGCTTAAAATTAAACTCCTTTTCCTGCTGCACACCAAAGGATTCAAGGTAGATCTTTGGAACTCCTGATATCACTTCGATCCCTGAACCACCTTCAAACACCAAACCATCGGGCACCTCAATATCCACTGTCACTGCTGTAGCAGGAGCATTACCTTTATTCTTTATCTTAATGGTACCCTGTATTTCATCATTACGATTTACAGTGTATTTGTCAAGAGTTGTCGTAAATTCAAGGTCCGCATTCACCAGGTCCTCACCGGCATTTACTATGACCGTAGGAGAATTAGATGAAGACTCCGGGAAATCAAGACCTGCTGAATTAGTAAAACTGGCAGTTGTAGGATTCAGTGAAAATGTACCTGCTTCTGTGGCTTTCAGGTCATAAACATAAATCTTTTTAGGCGAGCCCCCTACGGCCACATCCATCCTTCCGGGTTCACCAAGGATATTATCGGTCAAAACGAACTTTGCCTGCTGAGGATCTGAAAAAACAACATCCACTGCAGCATCATCACCAGTATTTTCAACGGTTACCGTTACACGTACAACGTCACCAACATTGACCTCAGATTTATCCACTGATTTTACTATCTTGAGTTCTGGTGTACCTGAATATGTTGCATATTCATGCCCACCGTCAATAACGGAGCTTTCAAAAAGGTCACTTACCCGATAGTTGTTAAGGATAATAGATACCTTTGTCACAGGAAGAGTACCACTGTACACAGATATGAGGGTCAGCTTCACCTGAGCATTATCTTCAAAATCAAATTCATAGGAATCACCTACGTTGATAAGGAAACTATCGAGCTCATCACCGTTATTGTAGATATAGAATGAAGCGGAATCAGCGCTTGGAAAAGCATCTGTCACATCAATTACATAATTGTTCAGCTGATAACCATCTCCAGCTGTAATGGAACCATTATAAATCTCTACTGCCGCAGCATTTCCTGCCAGTGCCAGACAGAAGAAAACCATGCACAAAGAAATAACCAATAAGCGAGCAACTCGGACCATGTTTTCCTCAAATAAACAGAATTTGATTTTGTTTTTCAGCTAAAATACGCAGTTATTAATATAAACCTTATGATTATGATTGTTTTTAAAATTTATGTAAAAACAAATACAATAAATTGATTTTACTCCTGAACTTTAACAATTTCAAGACTGACATCTATCCATTGCGACCTGTGGATAAGGGAACCCATTGAGATGATATCAACCCCGGTCTTTGCATACCCTTCAAGGTTATCCATATTAATGCCTCCTGAAACCTCAATTATAATGTGTTCAGGGATAGAGGATCTTCTCAGGAAATCAACTGTTTTTACTACCTCTTCAGGTTCCATGTTATCCAGCATTATAATATCTGCACCTGTCCTTGCAGCCACCAGGGCATCTGCTGATGATTCTACTTCAACCTCCATTTTCTGGGTAAAACCTGCTTTTTCCTTTGCAGACTTTATTGCAGCTTCCACACCCATCATCTTAACATGATTATCCTTTATCATTATAGAATCTGTAAGGTTGAACCTGTGTGGATCACCGCCTCCTGCAATAACAGCCATCTTCTCATATTTGCGAAGTCCGGGTGTTGTTTTTCTTGTACATGCGATCTTTGTCCTATCGGAATACTTACGTACTATATCCACACATTTGTTCGTGTTGGTGGCAATACCACAAAGATGTCCCAGGAAGTTGAGAACCAGTCTTTCTGTCCTGAGAATTAACAGGGAACTTCCTTTCAGAGTAAATATTACATCACCTTTCGATAATCTGTCACCATTTGAATAATCAGTAGAGTATTCGATCCCAAAGTAATCAAAAAAGGAAAGGGCAACATCGGTTCCTGCAAGAGTGCAGTCCTCTTTTGTAAAAATAATGGCTTCTACATTATGATCTGGAACAAGCTTACATGAAATATCATTATATCCAAGGTCTTCTTCCAGAAAACTTTCGATCTCGTGTGTATACATCATATTATCCAAGGATATGTATGGTAAAGTGATTTATATTCTTTCAGCATATAAGCAAAACCTACTTAACCAATCAATATAAGCAGTAATCAACAAACTCTAAACTCTTAATATCTAACTCAAGTATTATATTTTAATTTTCAGGGATCTAAAATGCTAAGTATAGGACTTATCGGCTGCGGAACAATAGGAACCAGCATATGCAAAGCCATTGATGATGGAACTATTGAAGCAGAGCTTGTAGCCATTTATGACAGGAACCTTGATGATGTGGATAAACTCTTGTCCACTTTAAAAAGATCAAAACCTCAGGTAATGGAAGTCACTGAAATGGTCAAAAATATAGACTTGCTCGTGGAGTGCGCCTCACAGGAAGCAGTCTATGAGATAATACCCTCAGCGCTGCATGCACATTGCGATGTCATGATCATGAGTGTTGGTGCTTTTTCTGATGAGAAACTATACAAGACCATAAAGGAACTTGCAAAGGAGAACAAATGCAAGGTATACCTTCCTTCAGGAGCCATTGTGGGCCTTGATGGTCTGAAATCTGCCTCTGCAGAGAAGATATATTCTGTTACACTCACAACACAAAAACCGCCAAGAGGACTTGCAGGTGCTCCTTATATTATCAGGAACAAGATAGACCTAGATAAAATAACTGGAAAGACAGTAATCTTTGAAGGACCTGCCAGCGAGGCCGTAAAGGCATTTCCTGCAAATGTAAACGTTGCAGCCACCATCAGTCTTGCAGGCATTGGTTTTGAGAAAACCAAAGTGAAGATTGTAGCAAATCCGGCACTTACACGTAACATACATGAAATATCCGTGGAAGGATCCTTTGGTGAATTCACAACAAGGGTTGAGAACGTTCCATCACCTTCCAATCCAAAAAGCAGCTATCTGGCATCCCTTTCAGCTATAGCTACTCTGAGAAAACTGGCAGATCCTATCCAGACTGGCACATGAACTAAAAAATATAAACCGGCAGGATACTTTTACTTCCCTGCACGGAAATTCAAATCTAAGGTAATGATCTCATGCAGGATACCCAAAAAACCATTGAAAGGATACTGAAACTAAAAGAGGAACGCAACGCTGTTATCCTTGCTCATAATTACGAGAGAGGAGAGATACAGGACATTGCCGATTTTACAGGAGATTCACTTGGCCTGAGCATACAGGCAACTGAACAGGAAGCCGATGTCATCGTATTCTGTGGAGTGCACTTCATGGCAGAAAGTGCTGCAATCCTCAGCCCTGAGAAAACTGTACTGTTGCCGGAGATTCATGCAGGATGCCCGATGGCTTCAATGGTGACTGCTGAAGCACTACGCGTGGAAAAGAAAAAATATCCTGATGCTGCAGTAGTCTGTTATGTGAACTCCACAGCAGATGTAAAAGCAGAAAGTGATATCTGCTGCACTTCTGCAAATGCTGTGGAAGTTGTGAACTCCCTTGAAGAGGATAAAGTGCTTTTTGTACCGGACAAGAATCT
This sequence comes from Methanolobus vulcani, assembly GCF_900100715.1. Taxonomy (GTDB): domain Archaea; phylum Halobacteriota; class Methanosarcinia; order Methanosarcinales; family Methanosarcinaceae; genus Methanolobus; species Methanolobus vulcani. The sequence goes on from NZ_FNCA01000003.1 coordinate 181,810, forward strand.
GGCAGACTATGTATCAAGGTTCACCAGCAAGAAAATAATCCCATGGAACGGATACTGTCCTACTCACAACCAGATACTTACAACCGACGTAATAAAAGCAAAGAATGAACATCCTGATGCTGAACTACTTGCACACCCGGAATGCAGAAGAGATGTAATTGATCTTGCAGACAAAGTATTCAGCACTACAGGAATGGTAGAGCATGTCAAAAATGCAGGTAACGAGTTTATCATTGCAACAGAGAGAGGAATTATACACAAACTGCAGAAGGACAATCCAGGAAAGAAATTCTACAATGTATCAGAATTCACAGTCTGTCCTGAAATGAAAGCCATAGACCTTAATTCTCTATTACTTTCACTTGAGAAAATGCAGTATGAGATCACAGTCCCTGAAAATGTGAGTGCAAAAGCAAGAATAGCACTTAACAGGATGCTGGAAATCAAAAGGAACAGGTAAGCCCTAAATGCAGACATATCTGAAACTTATGCGATCAGGCAACTGCCTCATGGCAGCTATTGCCGCCCTTGTAGGAGTTTTCATTGCATATAATATAGTTTCAGCCAACATCTCACTGAATCCCTACCAGGTTACTTTATCAACTTTTCCCATTTTAGATTCGTTAAAGGTATTTCTTGTGGTATTCTTAATAACAGGCGCAGGGAACGCTATCAATGACTATTTTGATATCGATATAGACAGGATTAACAAACCTGACAGACCAATTCCTTCCGGAAAAATCAGCCTGAGAACCGCATTGTATTTTTCACTTGCACTCTTTGCAGCAGGAAGCATAATTGCAGCATCCATTAATATGATATGTGGAGCCATCGCTGTTGTAAACTCCTTACTTCTGATATATTATGCAAGTACTCTCAAGCGTACAGCACTACTTGGAAATATTGCCGTAGGCTATCTTACAGGTTCAACATTCCTTTTCGGTGGAGCTGTTTTCTTTGAGTACGGGGGAATTAAAGACGTTTTTGTCCTCTTTGTGCTGGCAACCATGGCAACAATTGCCCGTGAGATCGTCAAGGATATAGAGGACATAGAAGGTGACAGGGAAGACGGAGCACAAACACTGCCAATTATAATTGGCCCTAAAAAAGCAGCATATATAGCATCACTTATCGGACTTGTTGCAGTTCTGGCAAGTCCTCTTCCATATATTCAGTCACTCATGACCGTGCGTTATCTTATACTGGTAGCTATTGCAGACACACTCTTTGCGGTGGCTGTATATGAGATACTCGGGAAAAACGATCCTGCACGTTCCTCAAAAATGTTTAAGATGGCAATGGCTTTTGCACTCATATCATTCATTGCGGGTGCATAAAAGTAAATCCTCGGGACTCTTTATTCATCCTGTTCAGATGATTTAATTACATCGGAATGCTTCAGGTATTCCTGCAATATCATTGGAAAAGTGCTTGCAGGTACGAATCTCACTCCCAACTCTTCGGCCCATTTCTGAATTCCGAAATCACTTGCAACTACAGCAGCATCCAATTCCTTTGCAAGGATTAGAACATCGATATCAGGTGCACTGTCAAGGATACCATAGCGAAGAGCAGAGCGGTATTTGTTCCTGAACTTTCCTATATGGCTGCCTATGACCCTTCTTTCAATATCAAAGCTGATGTCTTTTTTAGACTCTGCCTTTGACTCGGTGAGAAGACATTCAGTAGAGGCATCCCATATTGTTTCCTCGGCAATTGCCATTCCCTTATTGATGCGTTCCCGCATATGTGATACATACTCATGGAAAACCTTGGAAGGGATCTGCACATTATACCTGTCAGGAGCTTTTTTTACAAGCCATGTATCAATTTTTGCTATAACATCACTGTCACAGCCGTTATTGTGAGCAAACTCCTGCAGCTCCTTGTAAACAGATGGAAAAGGTACGTAACAACTTATACCAAGGTTTAATCTGGAACTTGCTATCAGATCAAGCACTTGCCTTATGCCATCACACATACCATCCTGTTCCAGTTTTTCTCTTACCTGAAGATCGGTCAATGCAGTAGTATCAAGAACGAAACGCTGTCTTAGCATAGAATTACCTCATATGTATCCGATCAACGGACTATTCCATATATAAATGGGCAGGATGAGCTTAAAGTATTTTTGGTAGTCGATTATATGGACGTGACTATATATAGTCCAGATTGGAAGAAAGTGAACAAATATTTTTAAATATTATGTAGATTTTCATATTATTATATATTTAATTACATATTATATCAAGGCGACTTGTAGCTTTCAAAACGATATACAAATCAAGGCCGTAATTACAATAAACATTTATCCGTACTATCTAGTGAATCAGATCAATACAAGCAAAAAAGGATAAATGACCACATTTATCGGGGAATTAAATGAAAATAAGGAATAGGGTGCTGTCAATCTTTGGGATGACATTCATACTGATGCTAATACTTTTTGCGGTTGTTACCGGGCAGATCCTGGATAATAGTTTCCATAAACTGGAACAAAAAGAGATGGCAAAGAATCTGGAGCGTGCAGATTCTGCTATAGAATCAAATATGAATAAGCTTGAGATCACTGCTGCTGATTGGGGATACTGGGATGATTCCTATTATTTCTTACAGGGAGACGATGAATACATAACGAATAATCTCGAACCGGAATCACTCATAAACCTGCACTCAGATATGATGTTATTCTATGACAACAATGGACAATTATACTATGCAACAGGTGCTGACCCCGATACATATGAGAAAAGAGAGATTCCTGAGTCTTTAGTTTCCTACCTGGGCACTGAAAAGAGTTTATTCTCAAGCCCTGCAGACCCTGTAGAAAAAAAAGGAATTCTTCAGACTCCTCAGGGAGAAATTTTACTACTGGCCTCTAATCCTATTACAACAAGTACAGATCATGAAAAGATAGACGGAACTCTCATTGTTGCAAAGTATGTGGATCAGGCATTTATAGAGGAACTTCAGGATCTTACCAAACTGAAAATTGCAGTTAATGGTATCGGCGCTGAAAATGCAACCATATCACCCGATATTTCGAATGATGGCGAAATCGGAATTGAAGTTATCAACAAAGATTCCATTGTTGGTTCTAAAATACTTTCTGACATAAATGGAAACTCAACATTTGTGCTGGAAGTGGAGATGACAAGAGAAATTCACCAGCAGGGAGAGATCGCACTTATCTACATGATCTCGGCCATCATATTGCTGGGAATCTTCTATGGATTTATTGTCATGTTTTCTATGGAAAAATACATACTTGTGCGTATATCTGATCTTAGAAAGAATCTTATTGCTATCACAAAAAGCGGTTCATTGGCATCACGTGTGGAAACGCAAGGCGATGATGAACTCACCGACCTCTCAAAGAGTATCAATGATGTTTTGACCACTCTTGAAGAAAAAGAGAATAAGATGCATGAAGAGGAATTAAAGACCCAGAAAAAGATGGAATCCATTATTGAGAATATCCTCAGTGGAGTTATCCTCATTGATGCTAAAACACATCTGATAACCGATGTAAATCCAGTAGCAGAAAAGATGATAGGACTGCCAAGAGATAAGATTGTCGGAAAGATATGCCATGAATTTATCTGTCCTGCTGAAAAAGGAAAATGTCCTATCAGCGACCTGGGAGAAACTGTAAACCGTTCTGAACGTGTTCTTATCAATAAGGAAGGAAAAAAGATACCTATTCTTAAATCCGTGGCTTCTGTAACATTGTCCGGCAGGGATTTCCTGATAGAGAGTTTTGTTGACCTGAGCAAAATAAAAGAAGCGGAGAAGGAACTTGTGCAGGCAAAGATAATAGCGGAATCTGCAAACAGGGCAAAGAGTGATTTCCTTGCAACCATGAGCCATGAACTAAGGACTCCTCTCAATTCTATTATCGGTTTCTCGGACCTTATTCTGGAAGGCAATGCAGGAGATCTGAAAGAGAATCAGAAGAGATATATCTCAAACATATCCACAAGCGGAAAACATCTGCTATCCCTTATCAATAATGTACTTGACCTTTCAAAGATAGAGGCAGGAAAAATGGAGTTGCATCCGGAAGGTTTCCCGGTTGAAGAAGTAATCCTGGAAGTTAAGCAACTTATGGCAAGTCTTGCCAATAAAAAAAATATAAAAATCAACTATTCAAGTGATGAGGATGTCGGAAAAGTCTTTGCTGACAAGACAAAAATTAAGCAGATCCTGTACAACCTCCTGAGCAATGCGGTCAAATTCACACCTGAAGGTGGAACGATAGATGTGAAGGTGGAAAATGCAGGAAAGATGGTGAGGTTCTCTGTGCAGGATTCTGGCATTGGCATTTCCAGTGAGGACATGAAGAAACTATTCACTCCTTTCACTCAACTGGACTCAGCTGCAAACAGGCAATACGAAGGAAGCGGACTTGGACTCACCCTTGTAAAGAAATTTGTTGAGCTTCACAATGGTAAACTGGAAGTTGAAAGTGAACCTGGAAAAGGTACAAAATTCACTTTTGAACTTGCAATCAAAGAGGATCCAAAAGACATAGAAAAGAAAGATACTGCTCTAGAAAAACAGACTGTGGAAATCGATGATAAGAGCTCATCAGCAGTTTCCACACATATAGAACCAGAGAACAGCACCGGAGATGAGGATCTTATATTAGTTGTCGAAGATGATGATGCCTCCAGAGAACTACTAGAAGAGACTTTAAAATATTCCGGGTACCGGGTAGTGTCCACATCCAGAGGAATGGAAGCAATTGAACTTGCTGAGAAGACACATCCCATCGCCATTACCCTTGATATAATGATGCCAGGAATGGATGGATGGGAAGTGTTGAACAAACTGAAGAATAACGAGAAAACAAAAGATATTCCAGTTATTATCACAACAATGCTTGATGAACGAAAAATAGGAACTGCACTTGGAGCCGAGGAACATTTCATTAAGCCGGTCCAGAAGAAAACACTCATAGCTACACTGGAAAGGATACGAAAGGGCAGTACAGACTCACCATTCCATCTGCTTGTTGTGGATGATGAGAAGGTTGCTGTTGAGATGATAGAAGAGATGCTTAAAGGTATGAACTTTGAAGTCACTTCGGCTTTTGGAGGAAAGGAAGCAATTGATATTGCACTGAAGAACCGCCCCGATGCTATACTACTGGACCTGATGATGCCGGAAGTCACTGGCTTTGATGTGATCAGAACTTTGAAAAGCAAAGAAGAGAGCCGAGATATTCCTATAATAGTATGTACAGCAAAATATCTTGAAAAAGATGATCTGGAAATACTGAACAAAGATATATCCGGAAAGGAGAGTTCAATAAGGAGAAACTGATCTCCCATATAAAGAACCTCCAAAAGAACAAGAAAACCAATTAAAGACCTGATAGAAATTAAAAAAGATGCAGCATGAAAAATACCATGTTGCATTTGTACTTTTTTGAAACTTATGATGTCTGAATCTTGCAGTTGCCGGTGTAGAGATCGGTTTAATTTCTGCAATTTGATGTTCAAATCATATCTATCCAATGATAATTGTTCAAAAAATAAGATTTATAAATATGCAATAATCGAATATACCTGAAAATTGCTTCAACAAAAGCTCAATTGAACAATTCAAACCGGAAATAATATTATATATATTTATCGGTTACATGGAGTTTAGAAGATATATAAAAACGAATCGGCAGGCATACACAATATAATTAAAAATATGGCACAAAATATATATTTAAAATTCACTATTTATACTTTGTGTGACGGTGTTGCACTGTTCTAAAAAGGTAAACAAAGGAATAAATATGGATTTTAAAAAAATGAATATAAGAAATAGACTTCTCTTATACATCGTTACCAGTATTATTATACTGATGGCCATAAGCACCTATGTGACCGTTCAAAAAGTCACGGAACAGGAAACAACTATGGCCTTTTCTGAGGCTGAAAGCGTTGCCAAGAGCTATGCATATTACTACGATAGTGATATGCGATCTAATCAGATGCTGGCTCAGACCATGGCCACAACTATGGAAAACTATGATACAGGCAACAGGGATGAAGTAAATTCGATCCTTAAGAACCTGCTCGAAGAAAACCAGGGACTTCTGGGTACGTATGTTGCATACGAATCCAATGCATTCGATGGACAAGATTCGGAATATGTAAATGATCAGGGACATGACTCCACTGGAAGATTTATTCCATACTGGAGCAGAATCGGTGGTTCTGTTGCTCTTGATCCGCTTGCAGGTTACGAAACAGATGATTATTACCAGCTTCCTAAAACTCTGAAACAGGACGTTATACTTGAACCTTTCATGTATAACGGAGTAATGATGATAAGCTACGTTTCCCCGATAATCAAAGATGGAAGTTTTGTGGGAATCGCCGGTGTTGACGTTTCTCTTAATTATATTGATGATGAGGTTTCAAAGGTCAGCATCTTTGATACGGGCTATGCATTCATGGTCAGTAACACAGGTCTGTTCATGTCCCATCCGACTGAAAAGAACTGGATAGGGACCAAGACCCTTGCAGATCTTAATGACCCTGAAATCAATAAAATGGCAGCAGACATCGCAAAAGGAATCAGTGGACGCATAGAGGTCACTGACCCGACAACTGGAAAAGATGTTGTAATGATATACAGTCCGGTCAAAACGGCTGATTTCGCATTTGTGCTGACAGTACCTAAGCAAGAAATGTTTGCAGGTGCAATGGAACTTAGAAATCAACTTATCGTTATCTCCATTATTGCCATTATCGCAATGGCCGGAATTGCGTATCTTATCGCACGTTCCATCACAAAACCTATAGAGAACATAGTTGATGACTTCGAAAAAATATCAACTGATGCGCTTGAAGGAAAGCTTAACAGAAAAGCAGAGACAAATGTAGGCATTGACTTTGAGGCGATACCCCGCGGACTCAATGAAATTATGCACACGATGACCGGCATTATCACTGATATTAGCAGGAACTCGAATGTTATTGCGAGCACATCTGAACAGATGTCTGCTGCAATTGAGGAAGTTACTGCTACATCAGAAGACGTTTCAAGGACTGTCGGAGAAATTGCGTTAGGAGCAAATGAACAGTCAACTAAGACTGATGATATTTCCCGTGCAATGAGTGATATGTCACTCAGTGTTCAGGACATTGCTACAAATGCACAGATTTCTGCTGAAATTGCTATAGAGTCAAGTGAAAAGACAAAGGATGTCGGAAACAGGTCTGAAGAATTGATCAAACAGATGGAAGAGATCCAGAAGAGTTCTATGGAATCAGTCGATGCTATCAAGGGGCTTGAATCAAAATCCAAGATGATTGGTGAGATTGTAAGCCTTATTACCAATATTGCAGACCAGACAAACCTGCTTGCTCTTAATGCTGCTATTGAGGCTGCAAGGGCAGGAGAACATGGAAAAGGTTTTGCTGTTGTAGCTGATGAGGTTCGCAAACTCGCAGAAGAATCAGGAAATGCAGCAAGCCAGATATCTGATCTTATTAATGAGATCCAGATTGAGACAAATGTTGTGGTTGATTCAGTTGAGAAAGGAAATACCACCGTACATGAAGGTGTGACTGCACTCAATGAAACTGTCAATGCCATGAGGGAGATCGTTGAGGGTTCAATAAAGGTTTCTGAAATGGTCCAGAATATTGCTGCTGCTGCACAGGAGCAGTCTGCCAGCATTGAGGAAATTACTGCTTCTATTGAAGATGTTACATCCATTTCCCAGGAAACGGCAGCAGGAACCGAGCAAACTTCTGCATCCGTTGAACAGCAGAACGCTTCCATGCACGAACTGGCGCAGAGCTCACAGGAACTTGCAGGTATGGCAGTTGCTATGCAGGAAATGGTCAGCAAGTTCGTACTTGACAGCGAAGAACAAGTGATGCATGAAGATGCACCGAAGAACGCACCAAAATTTGAAGGAAATAAGAAGGGACTTTAATTGTCCCTTTTTGTTTTTTGATTTTTATGATACTGATTCCTTACTGATACGCCCTTTCATCAATATCCTTTTCTTCCTCGTTAGCTGCATACATTGCAAATGATTCGGCAGCCTGCTCATAGAAATTCATAGCACTGCGTGATGTTGTTGGTTTTACACGGCTTTTGGCTTTGAGGAAGTGGTCGTAAGTAATCTTGATGCCTTCTGCTTTTTTGAGAGCTTCTTCCTGACTGAGACCTGGAGTTATCACTTCGCGCAGAGCCAGCATTGAAGCTTCACGACAGATGGACTCGATATCAGCACCAACATAACCTTCAGTTATTTCTGCAAGTTCTTCAACGTCCACGTCTTTTGCAAGTGGCTTGTCGGCAAGATGGATGTTGAATATCTTTTCGCGGCTCTGTTTGTCAGGAGGACGAACGTAAATCAGGCGGTCAAATCTTCCCGGGCGCAGAAGCGCAGGGTCAACAATATCAGGGCGGTTAGTGGCTGCGACTATCACAACGTCTTTGAGTTCTTCGACTCCATCGATCTCAGTGAGAATCTGGCTTACAACACGCTCGGTTGCATGGGCATCCACACTTGAACCACGTTCTGATGCCATTGAATCTATTTCATCGAAAAATATTATTGTTGGTGCAGCCTGTCTTGCTTTTCTGAAGGTTTCACGTACTGCACGCTCGGATTCTCCAACGTAGCGACTGAGGAGTTCCGGTCCTTTGATACTGATGAAGTTTGCCTCGCTTTCAGTTGCAACAGCTTTTGCGAGCATGGTCTTTCCGGTTCCCGGAGGACCAAAGAGCATGATCCCTCTTGGCGGTTTAGTGTTTACGGTTTCAAAGAGAGCAGGATATTTCAGAGGCCATTCAACTGCTTCCGCGAGTTCCTGTTTTGCTCCATCAAGGCCGCCGATGTCATCCCATTTCACATGAGGGACTTCCACGAAAACCTCGCGCATGGCCGAGGGTTCGATGTTCTTCAGAGCTTCATCGAAGTCCTTTTTGGTAACTTCAAGTTTTTCCATGAATTCCGGCGGGATCTCGTCTTCAACATCATCAATCTTTAGTTCAGGGAGAAGTCTCCTGAGAGCGTGCATTGCAGCCTCTTTACACAGGGATGAGAGGTCAGCACCTACAAAACCGTGGGTTACTGCGGCTATTTCTTTTAGCTCGAGGTCTTTTTCAAGTGGCATTCCTCTTGTGTGAACGTAGAGGATCTGCAGCCTTCCGTCTGCATCAGGAATTCCTACCTCTATCTCACGGTCAAATCTTCCACCACGGCGCAGGGCTTCATCAATAGAATTAGGGCGGTTAGTGGCTGCTATGACTATGACCTTTCCTCTGGATGCAAGTCCGTCCATGAGGGAGAGTAGCTGAGCAACTATCCTGCGCTCCATTTCCCCAACCACTTCATCTCGTTTTGGAGCTATGGAGTCAATTTCGTCAACGAAGATGATGGTTGGAGCGTTACGCTGGGCTTCCTCGAAAATCTCACGGAGCTTCTGCTCACTTTCACCGTAGTATTTGGAGACGATCTCTGGTCCGCTAACTGATATGAAATTGGCATCTGTTTCGCTGGCAACTGCCCTTGCTATCATGGTCTTTCCAGTTCCCGGAGGACCGAATAGCAATACTCCTTTTGGCGGGTCGATGCCGAGCTTGTTGAATAGTTCCGGGTGCTTGAGCGGGAGTTCTATCATCTCACGTACGAGTCCGAGTTCACGTTGAAGACCTCCGATGTCCTCATAGGTGACCTGACCTGCGGTGCTTTCTGCAATGGCAGCTTTCTCGCGTAGATTTATCCGGGTGTTGCGGGTCACTACCACCGGACCTGTTGGTTTGGTGGAGAGTACGACAAAAGAGATGGGATTGTTCACTGTCTCGACACGGATGTTCTGTCCTTTTGCAACGGGACGACCTTCCAGTATCCTGAGTATGAAACGTGCTCCGCCCACAAGATGAGTTTCCCTGGTTGGTGCGAGGGTGATAGCTTCTGCTTCTACGACCTGCACTTTTTTGAGTGTAACTGAGTCATCGATACCTACTTTGGCGTTATTACGCAGGTTACCGTCTATGCGTACTATGTCCTTGCCTGCATCTTCAAGATAACCCGGCCAGACTATTGCGTAGCATTTCTCCTTGCTCTTGATCTCGATTATATCGCCGCTTATGGCACCGATCTTTTGCATGAGAGTCTTATCGAGCCTGGCAATTCCCCTGCCTGCATCCCTTGGATAAGCCTGACCTACTTTTACAGTAATCTCATCTGTCAAGCCATATCACCACAGGACTGTTTTTGAATACGGTATCGACGGTCGTCATCAATAATATATTCAGTAGAAGTATGATTTAACGTTTCTGGGGTTTTGTGGGAGGAAAATGTGAAGTCAGAAAACATAAAACTGAAACCTAGATAAGTAATGAACTTTAATAAATAATATGTGAGTCAAAAGAATTTATTATTGGCTGCTGTTATAATACTAGGCATCCTAACTATTGCTTTTGCTTTTTCAGACCATACACTTATTTTGAGAGGTAGTTCTGATTACGCCCCTATTTTTAAAGTCAATTCTGCATTTTTAAAGATGGATGCTGAAAAAGTCAATATTCATTCAGACGTTGTAGTATTCAGATACGTAAAAGAAATTAGAAAAGAGAATGATGGAGAAATTATACATTTAAATGGCTCACATATGCAAGTCGATTATAAATCAAACTACTTTTTTTCAGTGAACAATGCAACAGTTAACATATACATGAATAAACCTACAAGTATTGAAAATAGCAGATCGTACAGTCGTGTAAATGGATATGAAGATTACTACAACATGGAAGCCATTCGTTCTAATGACATTATATCAATATTACCAAGCCAAGTCAATAGAGTATTATTAGGAGGAAAAGAAATATCAGATTTTGATAAAATTGATGTCGAAATGGGGACTGGTTATTTGGACTTGCCGGAAGGTAATATTACATTTTACGCATACCATACTTCAAATACAATAATTGAATCTCAAAATATTACTTCTGCTTACATAAGAGACTTTGAAGGAACATTAAGAATTGATGGAAAACGATATGCTATTGAAAATACAAATTATGTACAATTACAACTAGATCCTAATTCAGATCAGTCTCTTGTAGTTGATAATAATAATGTATTTCTGGATAGTAATGTAGAGTATGCCAGTATTGATGATAATAGTATAATTGAAATTTGGCCTTTATACTGGTTCAATCATGATATTGATAAAATCAATTCTCTTGCTACTATTGTTCTTGTAGCTGTCACATATTTGTATGCTAAAGATAATCGCACAATGGTAAAAGAAAACAAGAAAATACAAGATACTTTGTATATTCATAAAAGACTTCAGCTTTTCTATTACCCTCTCCAATCTGCTGTTGAAAGTATAATAACTCAAAAGGAATATAGGGGAGGGTTTTCCCCTATTAACGACGACAATAATTATTATTCCTGTTTGTCTTCACTAGAGAAGTTTGTTGAATATCAGTATTTGGCATCATTAGAACTAAAACAATTATTCAATGAATTACTCACAAAAATGTACTTGTATCAAGACAAAAGTCTTTCTTTGAATTTGAAAACATTATCATCACAAACAACCGATGATGATGAAATAATAGAAATTCGTTCCAAAGTACTTGCATGTTTGACTAATGAAATAACAATGTTAGAATCTAGATTAGAAAAAATACAAGAGACATATCAATCTTAACATTGACTACATGCACCTGCACGAATCAAGCAGATAATCAAAAGTAAAAAAAGAATGTAACCGAAGTTACATCTCATTCCTTAGCTTCTCGACAAGTTCTGCCTTGATGCAGGAAGTCCTGTCGCCACCGCAGACCATGCCGCGAACACCGATGATGTCAGGCTGGATACGCTTGAGCATTGGAAGGTCCTCGAACTTGAGGGTTCCGGCAAGTGCGGACTCAAGACCCTGCTGGCGGATAGCTGTTGTGAACTTTGTAAGCTCTTCCTCGTCCATGAACTCAAAAGTTGAGCGTCCGTCCTTGATACCTGTATCGACCATAACAACATCAACGCCTGCCTTTGCACCGATAGCTGGAAGGAGCTGTGGGTTGATTGAATTGATACGCTCATAGTCAGAATAACCTGATGCTACAACCTTCTTTGTAGAATCGTAGTTCTTTACAGCCTTTGTGATGTTAGTAAGCATTTCAAGAGCCTGCTCTTCGGTCTGGACATCATAAAGACCGACCTTGATATAATCTGCACCTGCAACTGCTGCGCCAAGTGCCGCAAGGGAAGCAGTGCCCGGCTTGAAATTGAAATCACCTATAGTCGCGCTTATTGGCTTTCCAGCATTAATAGACTCCTTCACAGAACTAATGATCCACGGGAAGTTTGCACCAAGTGAACCTTCTTTAGGATTCTTCACATCAACAATGTCAGCACCACCTTCGTATGCTGCAATTGCCTCTTCAGGGTTGATCGGACTGATGAGTAATTTCATAATTTTAACCTCTTTTTTTATAGCATGACAGATGTATCAATTATATATGTTTCGTATCATCTTCGTTCTTGATATATTCAACCAGACAATAGTCCATGCACAGGGCGGGAATCGTAGTGAATACAAGCCCATCCATTTCTCAAGTCACATATGCAATACATCCGATGCAATACAGATAGTAGACACCGTAAAACCAGCAGAAGTCTACATCGCAGACCTCAACCTGCTTGAGAAGATCGGCAAGAGGGAAAAGAACTTCGATGTCATACAGGCCGTTTCAAAGAACGCAAAAGTAATGCTTGACCCCGGCGTAACATCCGTCTCAGAAATAGATGACGTAATGGAAATAGTACAAACCGTCATACTCGGAACCGAGACCGCCTCACTTGAAACAATAAAAGAAGCCAGCTCCCTGTACCCCAAAAGAGTCAGCGTCAGTATCGATAAGAAGCACGGCAAGATACTCACCAAAGACCCAGACATGCCCGACGATCCACTCAAGATCGTGGAAATCCTCAACGACTACGACCTTGCAGATATCATAATCCTTGACCTTGACAGAGTTGGAACCGCAAGCGGAGTGGATTCACAATTCTTAAGTAAAATCGTTTCTATCTCAAGGCACAATGTGCTTCTGGGTGGCGGTGTAAGCAACGTGGAAGACATTAAGACTCTGGAAGATATCGGAATAAAGGGCGCACTTGTGGCAACCGCACTACATAACGGGTCCATTCCTCTTGAAATGGTCAGGCAGTGAATCACAATAAATCAAACACTGCAACCTAACCCACCTTTTACGAAATTTTCAGAGTAATATTATATACGAATAAAAATAATGTGAACTAAAGTTCAATTTGCATTATTGAATTCAGATTTAAATTCCAATTTAGATTTTAATTATCGGTGTAATCATGGCAGACAACGAAGAAATAGTAGATATAGGCGAGAACTATGGAGAAATTAAGATGGGAGCAGGCTGGTTCCTGACCATCACACTTGCAACAAGCGAGAGATACGAGAACGAATACATAGAGATCGCAAAGGAAAGAGGCGGACAGAAAAAATCACGTTTCAACCTCAACCCTAAATACACAAGAACTCTTGGAGAAGCTCTCATCAAATTCGCTGATGAGAACGGACTTGAGTAACCATTACGGTTACTCCTTTTTTACTTCATCCGTCTATTTTACCAGAACTGATTTTTATCTAGTAGCTTACTCATCTAAACAACTTTTGTTGGAATAAACATATATTCCTGCAAACAAATTATTAAATGTGAGAGTATGGGTAATTTGTCTTCAATCCCAAATATAGTATTAGAATCGTTTCGTAGCCCACTGAAACAAACAGATATAGTCCAGAAGGATGATTCAAAAATAAGTCTTAAGACATCTTCAATTTATGTAGATAAGACGTCGGACACCCTTGGTACTCAAGCAAATGGGAATATCTCACTTTCACCGACATTTAAAGTAGCATTCATTGCAGTATCAGTAGCTACATTGCTGGCATTCATAACAAATTTGTATATTGCTTTTTCATATCCCGAACTCACAGAAGCTCAAAATAATGTACTATCTATTTGCGAGAATATTGTCACTACTGGTTTTGGAGCCATAGTCGGTTTGCTTGGTGGAAAAGCTGCTTAAAAGCTCAAATAACAGCACTAAATAGTCCAAAAAACAAGGAAAAAAGAGATTTCAATTCTCAATCCCTATTTATTTATTTTCTAATAATGAGTTAATCGCATCCAGAACGTCTTTCTCAATCTCATCAACCGGCCTGTCAGTATTGATAATAACAAACCTCTTTGGATGTGCTTCTGCAAGTTTCAGGTAATTTGCCCTGACTTCCTCAAGGAAATCTATCTTCTCAAATTTGGTCTGCTCACCACGATTACCACATCTCTCAACTGATATCTTCGGGTCAATATCAAAAAGAACAGTAAGGTCCGGGTCAACTGTCCATCCGTGGTGTATCTGCTGTATCCATTCCATTGGCTCCGGAAACTTGCCTTTAAGCGTCACAGCCTGATACGCGTACCTGCTGCCTGAATACCTGTCAGAGATAACATTCTGGCCACTTTCAAGTGCAGGCAGGATTAGTTTGGAAATGTGTTCCGCATGGTCTGCGGTGAAAAGCAAAAGCTCTGCAAGGTCATCTGTATCCGAATGGATGGCACGGTTTACAGCATCACCGATCCAGCTGGTTGTTGGCTCCCTTGTGAAAACAAAATCCTTAAAATCAGGATTTGAGCGCAGACGCTTTGTAATTGTGGACTTACCGGAACCGTCGATACCTTCCAGAGTAATGAGTTTACCTTTCATTGACATCAACAATGAAAGCAAAGGAATACTATTTAGAATTTATTCCAGAGGAAAAATTGAACAAAAACGATCAGGTCCTTACAACATCTTCACTGCCACACTGCGGACATCTCACAGGAAACAGCGCAGGGTCTTCCATAAATAAGAACTCGCAGGTATTGCACCTGAAATAAACTTTATTGGGGTCATATTCGTCCATGATCAAAACCTCATGGAAATATGTATTATCATGATAAATATACTAATCGGTCGAATAATATCCTCTGAATCCAATAAACTCACCTTCCCAAAACTATCCAACACCAGATATCCGGCAAGCATATATGCAAAGGGAGTAACCTTTTTAGAGAGAAAAATGACCACAATAGGAGTTATCACCAGAGGAAAATACGGCAACAGACTCATTGAGACAATCCTCACAAAAACTGACCTTGAAGTAGTTCAAACAGCAGTTCCTGAAATATTGCCAGATTTCATAGACGAGCCAGAGGAGTTCCTTGAACGACTCAATATAGATACTTCTGTATTTGATTCCAACATCGTGATAACTTACTCCCTTCACCCCGACCTTACAGTTGCAATAGCACACATGGCAGGAAAAGCAGGTGTAAAAGCCCTGATCATTCCCGGAGGAGCTTCAAAGGCTCCTGTTGTGGAACTAGAAGGAATATCCAAAAAATACGGAATGCTTATCGAAGTGGAAGATATTTGCTGCACTCTTGAGGCAAAAACCGAAACGGAAGAACTCTGTAAATACCTGTCAATACCAGAGCTTGAAGTTGACATCGATAAAGGTATAATTAGTTCGGTCAAAGTATTATGCGGGGCACCCTGTGGAAGCACATGGCATATGGCAAAAGAACTTGTGGGAATAAAAGTAGAAGATGCACCTGCAAAAGCCGGACTGCTGATACAGCAATATCCATGCAGGGCCGTAAGAGGTGGACCGGGAGGCATCCATGAATCCGGCGATATCCACAAAAAAGCCATAGAAGACGCAATCAAAAGAAAGAAGGAAAACTGATCCAACGGGATAACATGGACAATATCCAGATAGCTGAGAAGTTCAACCATATGGCACAAATGCTTGAATTCAAAGGCGAAAGCCAGTTCAAGACACGAGCCTACACAAATGCGGCACGTACAATCAAAGGACTTGATGAGGAACTTAAGGTACTCCACAAAGAAGGGAGTATCGAAGATATTCCCGGTGTTGGCAAAATTCTCAAAAGCAAGATAGTGGAAATGCTTGAAACCGGAACTTTTGAAGCCTATGAGAATACAATGGACGAAATTCCCGCAGGAATTATCGAAATAATGAACATTCCCGGAATAGGCTCTAAAACTGCAAGACTGTTCTATGAGAAACTTGGTGTACAAACAGTTGATGAACTTAGCAGGGCTGCAAGGGAACACAGAATACGAAGACTTCCGCGCATGGGAGAAAAGCAGGAAGAGAAAATACTGCGTTCCATTGTAAGACTAAAAGAGGATAAAGACCACGGAAGACATCCTTATGTACTTGCAAAGGACATAGCCAGGGAAATTACAGATTATCTTGATTTAAGCCAGTATATTGAAAAAGTGGCAATTGCAGGAAGTCTGCGAAGAAAGCAGGATACAGTTGGTGACATTGACCTTATAGCCATCTCCGAAGAACCAGAGAAAGCCATCAGCTATTTCACCGGAATGGATAAAGTGGAAGAGATACTGGAATCTGGAACAACTAAAGCTTCAATCATTTACTCCGGGAATTTCCATGTTGATCTTAGAGTTGTAAGCAGAGATACATATGGTTCCATGCTGCAACATTTTACAGGTTCAAAGGAACACAACATTCATCTTAGAAAGCTTGCACTCTCAAAAGGATATAGCCTGAATGAATATGGAATGAATGATGAGAGCACTGGCAAACTCATAAAATTCAGCAGTGAAGAGAAACTGTATGAAGAGCTTGGACTTGGATACCTTTCACCTGAACTCCGTGAGGACAGGGGCGAAGTCGAAGCCAGTCTCAGAGATAAACTTCCAAGACTTATCGAAAGAAAGGACATCAAAGGCGACCTTCATGTACACTCTAACTGGAGTGACGGTGCCAACACCATGGAAGAGCTTGCAGAAGCTGCCATCCAGAGAGGATATGAGTACATTGCAATCACCGATCATTCACACTCAACAGGTGTGGCCAACGGCCTGTCAGATAAGAGACTGCTGGAACATATCGATGCCATTGATAAGCTCAACGAAAAATACGATGAGATAAGGATCCTTTCGGGAACCGAGTGCGATATCAAAGCGGACGGCAAGCTTGATTACAGTAATGACCTGCTGGAACGTCTTGATATTGTGGTTGTTGCAGTCCATGCAGGACTTGACCAGGACAGGAAGAAGATGACTAAAAGAATAGTCTTTGCCTTTGAGAACGAGCATGTTGACATAATGGCACACCCTACCGGAAGGAAGTTCGGAAAGCGTCCACCATATGACGTAGATATGGAAACTGTAATTCAGGCTGCAAAGGACAATGAAAAAGTGCTCGAGATAAACTCATCTCCATGGCGACTTGACCTGAACGACATTAATGCAAAGCGTGCAAAAGAACATGGTGTGATGCTTGCCATCAATACTGATACTCATACCATCGACCATCTGGACAACATTGAATTTGGGATAAATATGGCTAGAAGAGCATGGATTGAACCTGATGATGTTCTGAACACAATGAGTCTGAAACAAATTTGTTCCAGACTGGATATTCCTAAAGAATGATTTGAGAAATCAGATGCAATTTATTCCACATCCATCCCAAAATTAATATATAAATTACAATTGCTCTGTCTTTCTTAAGGAAGAAAACAAAAAATATAAATTCCTGTTGTACAAATCTATTTTTGAAAAATACATGACGAGGTAGATTTACTAAAAAGTACAGGTTTGCAAGCTATTTTCAGTTTTCCGAGCTTTATGCTTTGCCGGTAGTTAAACGAATCATTTGTGATCGCTTATGAGGTGCTATTTTGAAAGGTGCAAAAGCCAACAGGCATGACAGATCTATGAAAAAACATGAGATCGAGTTCCAGAAAGAAGTGAAAAGGCAGCAGAAGAGAAGAGCTTAGAAATTAGTTGTATTATAGCTGTTTTAAAATCCACTTTCAAAGCAAATTTAAATATTAACTGGCAGGGATACCTGCCACTTCATATTATCCTCATTCTGATTCTTACTTGTTCTGTAATTTGATACGCTGTGCAAGGATACATTTTCCTCCTCTGTGACCACCCAGAGGGTTGAAGGTCGTTCCAAGGGAGTTCATACACCTTGCCATTACAGCCGCACCACGTGCAAGACCATCATCTACGAAAACAACATGCTCTTCGATATTGTTATTGATTCCCAGCTCATGGAGATATTTGAGCACCAGTTTTGGTTTGTTTCCTGTAATACCTGCCCTTCCTGTAATTCCTATTGCACTATCCTCATAAACAAGACCTTCGTCCTGTGCAACCTTAACAAGACGCTGGACAACACGTGCCATTACTTCATCAATAACGGCAAACAAGACCTTCACATTGTGCTTTTCGTATATTTCAGCACCAAGCTGTGCAAGCTTATCCAGATCTGTGCCGTTCTCACCTACATCACAACCGATAAGAACAACATTGATAGCATCTGCTGCTTCGGAATTGACAGGCACACTACCATATCTTGTACGGCCCTTTGGCACTTTCTCAATAACAATATAACTTAGTATCTTCTCAGCATATTCGTGTATGACCTTGCTTTTAAGCTTCAGTGCAATGCCATCAAGGGACTTTCCATCGAAAACATCAAGTGCAGTACCCTTTTTAGAGTCAACCATTCCTGTTCCTTTAATTATAGTATCAGGAATCGCACCTGCATAACCACAGAAGTTACCGATTGTCTTTGCATATGGGAGGTCAGGACTGATTATCCTGCCGTCAAGGGTTGTACCAAAGTCCATTGATAAACATGGGTTGCGGAAATCAACATCTACCCACTTTGCACCTTCCTTGATTCCGGCTGTTGCAAGCTCACCCTCCATCTCATTAGCAACGATCTCAACACCTGTTGCACCGACGGGCGGTGTTACACTTGCTACTGCACCGTCAAATATGACCTTCTCAAGTTTGGAATATTTCTGGAACCTGTCAGGGATATTTGAAAGTGACATTGGAGGTGTCATTCTGTTAGGTGGAACGCCTGCCAGAAGACAACCGTCTGCCAATGCCTTGATGAATTCTCCAACCTCATCAGGTGAATCAAAACCCGCTACAACACCAGTTGAACGGACTACAAAATGAACGTCAGTCTTTATGTCAAGATTTGCCTCTTTCACCGCTCCCAGAAGAGTGTCCTTTACAAGTTCACCAACTGATTCTCTTGTCAGTTCCACACCGTTAAGTGTTCTTCCGAAAACCTCTTCCCCGGGTTTCGGAGGGCGTACATCCCTTGTCATGCTAACTGTCTTCTTAACAAGTCTGGTTTTTCCGTCTTCAAGGTTGGTTGCGGTAAGGATACACTTCGTTGTAGTGTTACCCACTTCTACCGACGCTACGATAAAATATGATTTTGATTTGTCCTTTAAGTCAAGTAAACGGACTGAAGGGCTTTCTGCAATTCTTGGTTTGTGTGACATTTATATCCCTCAGATGTAAGGCTCAAGTTTCTGGATGATATTTTGTTTAGGGACAGCACCTATAAGTTTATCGACAAACTCGCCATTTTTGAATATCAGCATTGCAGGAATGCTGGTAATTCCAAACTTTATGGCAGTCATCTTTTCATCGTCCACGTTCAGTTTTCCGAACACGACCTTTCCCTGCATTTCAACGGCCAGTTCGTCAAGAACTGGAGAAAGCATTCGGCATGGACCACACCAGGGTGCCCAGCAGTCCACAAGGACAAGCGGATATTTTGATACGAACTCGTTAAAGGAAGCATCATTAATTGTTACAGGATTTGAAGGATATTCCTTCTTCTCCAGAGACTCTTGCAGTTGCTGCATTCTTTTCTGCCTGATAGATTCTATATCATCCATTCGATTCACCCTTTGAATAATATAATTTACAGATATTTAACTGTAGACATGATTTAATATAGACGTGTTAATTCTTCCTATTATCTATCCTTAATGCATTTAAGTGTTTGTATGGTTGTGCAATAACTACACAATACCACATTGAACAGGCCAAAACAAATAAACATAAAAAAGATAGATATTTAAGAATAATAACAGGATATCAAGGATTAGAATGGCAAAATGGACTATTGAACATCTGCTTGAAACCGATCCTCAGGACTTTGAGGTTCTGCTCTCACGGCTATTTTCTAAAATGGGATACCACACAGAGCTTACCCAATACTCCAGAGACAAAGGAATTGACCTGATAATCCGAATAGAGAATTTCGGCCTGGTTCACACATGGTACGTTCAGGCAAAAAGGTACTCAGACCCAGTTGGTGTAAAAGATATCAGGGAATACAGCAGCATCAGGTATCGTGACCATGTGGACGGTGTCATAATTGTCGCAAGTTCATCCTTTACAAAGGAAGCCATTGAAGAAGCAGAGCAGCACAACCTCAAACTAATTAACGGTTACCTGCTTGTGGAGATGCTGAACCATTATCTTCCGGAAGAGTGTGCAAGTTCTGAATTACAATCTGAAAACGATGCACAAACAAAGCAGGACGAAAATAATGCCGGAGCAATTCTAAAAAGAGGAGAACAGGTTCTTGCAAATGAAACTGTAATGATGGGTAACGAAAAATTCACGCTTACCATAACTAACAAAAACATATTTTTGCAAAGGGTAAGTTCCGGCCTTTTCTCAAAACGTTCGGACATCGAAGAACGTATCGAACTGAAAGACCTTTTGGGAATGCACTGCGAACCCGGCAAGATTGTCCTGGTAATAGGGAACAAGAAACTCAAATTATATCCTCTCAGTTCAAGGAAAATGCAGGTTATTGAGGAAATACTGGAAAGCATGCGTCCGGAATATGTTAGGGGAGAGCACCTCATCAATTCATCCCGAAATGGAACAAATCTCACTTTGCTCACAAATAAACGTCTTGTAGTTCTTGATAATACAGGAAATGCAGAACTTGACATACCTAACAAAAAGATAGTTGGTGTGGAATTAAAAGGTAGATTCCTGAAAAAAGAGCAATTGATCGTTTCAGAGGATTCAGGAAATATGAAGAAACACTCTTTTGTGGTTGAAAATCCTGCTGAATGGAAAAAAATGATAGAACAATGTGTGAGAACTGTCTGAATGATAATAGATACTTCACAAGCGTGAAACCTATATATGTAATATCATCTTATGAAATATAGGAGGTTCAAAACTATGACTACAGAAATTATCAAAATTGAAGGCATGATGTGCGGACACTGCCAGGCAAATGTGGAGAAATCCATCGGAGCCGTAGAAGGTGTCAGCGATGTTAAAGTTGACCTCGCAGCAAAGCAGGCCACAGTAACCTTTGATCCTGGTGTTGCAAGTCTTGATGCTATCAAGGCAGCAGTCACAGATGCTGGTTACTCCGTTGTAGCCTGATATTTGAAAATCCGTTTTATTATTTTTCTTTTCAACAAATGAAAGCTAATATCAAAGTCTATGGCATGACATGCATGCACTGTCATAAGCGTGTCACTGATGCAATATCAGCTCTTGAGGGAGTGAATTCTGTAGAGGTCAGCCTTGAGGATGAGAATGCATCGGTTGATTTCAATCCTGAAAACATCAGTATCGAAGAGATAAAACAAGCGATCACAGATGCAGGGTATGAAGTCGGAGAAGATGCCTGCACAGTTCCTGTTGCAGATGAGGAAGCTGCATGTCCGATAATAATAGAGGACGATGAACCGGAAATGACTAAAATCGAACCCGGTTCTGTTGAGGAAATCGCCTTCAAAGTATCAGGAATGCAATGCTCCGCTTGTTCACAGAATGTGGAAAAAACATTGAAGAAGCTTGATGGAGTTGTATCAGCTTCAGTAAATCTGCCAATGGAGAGAGCATCGGTCAGCTATGACCCCGCACTTGTCAGTCTTGAAGATATGGAAAAAGCCATTGATGGAATTGGCTACCATGCGGTGAGAGACAAGGTCGTGCTGGAAGTAGGAGGCATGAAGTGTGCATCCTGTTCACAAAATGTTGAAAAGATCCTGAAAAGACTAAAAGGTGTCAGTGCTGTAAATGTGAATATCACTACCGGAAGAGCACAGGTTGAGTACAATTCATCACTTGTCTCAGTTGATGAGATGAGAAAAGCCATCGAGGGTATAGGATACACAGCTTCCCTGCCTGCTGACAGATATGAAGCTGAAGACAGGGAACGAAAAGAAAGAGAAAAAGAGATACGTAGCCAGAGAAACAACTTGCTGATATCCATTGTTATTCTTATTCCTATAATGCTTGGAAACATGAGCAATATGTTCCCTGCGTACTTCGGGTTTGTGCCGGGTTTCTTTTCGGACAAGAATTTGCTGTTTTTGCTGGCAACCATTGTAATGGTGTTCCCGGGAAGACAGTTCTTTGTCGGTACCTACAAAGGCCTGAGGCATGGCGTTACTGACATGAACCTGCTCATTGCCACCGGAACCGGCGCTGCTTATGTTATCAGTATTGCAGCTACCTACCTGAACCTTGGCCCTGGTTACCAGCATGTGTACTATGACACCGCTGTAATGCTTATCACTTTCATAACCCTTGGAAGATACCTTGAAGCAAGGGCAAAGGGAAGGACATCCGAATCCATAAAGAAGCTCATCGGACTCCAGGCAAAGACCGCACGTATCATCGTTGCAGGTGAGGAAAAAGAAATTCCGGTTGAGGATGTACAGGTTGATGATATCGTTTTTGTCAGACCCGGCGAGAAAATTCCGGTTGACGGCGTTGTTACTGAAGGTTCTTCTGCTATTGATGAATCCATGATAACAGGTGAGAGCATACCTGTTGAGAAAAACATTGAGGACATGGTCATCGGTTCAACCATCAACAAGTCAGGAGCACTCAAATTCAGGGCAACCAATGTTGGTGCTGATACTGCCCTTGCAAGAATTATCGAGCTTGTTGAAAACGCCCAGAACTCAAAAGCACCGATACAGCGTATTGCCGATGTTGTTGCAGGTCATTTCATTCTAGTAGTTCACATTATCGCACTTGCAGCATTCTTCTTCTGGTACTTTATTGGATATGAAAGATTCAATGCCGCAATGAACTCCGGAATCTCAAGTCCGTTCCTGTTCTCACTGCTAATCTCGATCACAGTTCTTGTAATATCATGTCCATGCGCTGTTGGACTCGCAACACCTGCAGCCATCATGGTGGGAACTGGCAAGGGAGCTGAGAATGGTATTCTAATCAAAGGCGGGGAAGCCCTGGAGACAACACTGAAGATTGATACTATTGTGTTTGATAAAACCGGAACCCTGACAAAAGGCAAGCCTGAACTTACAGATATAATACTTAGTTCAGGACACGGCAATGACGAAATACTTGCAATCGCAGCAAGTGCCGAGAAAGGCTCCGAACATCCTCTCGGAGAAGCTATTGTAAAGGCTGCCGAGGACAAAGAACTCAGCCTGAAGAACATCGAGCATTTCAATTCAATTGCAGGACACGGGATCGAAGCAACAATTGACGGTAGCAAAGTATTGCTTGGAACCCGCAAGCTCATGGAAGATAATGATATTGATAGCTCATCACTAAACTCTGACATGGAAAAGCTTGAATCCGAAGGCAAGACTGCCATGATAGTTGCAATGGACGGACAGGCAATTGGACTTGTTGCCGTTGCAGATACACTCAAGGAAAACTCAAAGGAAGCCGTTGAAAAACTTCAGAAGATGAACATTGAAGTTGTAATGATAACCGGTGACAACCGGAGAACGGCCGATGCCATTGCAGCACAGCTTGGAATTCAGAAAGTTTTGTCAGAGGTTCTTCCCGGAGACAAGGCTTCAGAGATCAAAAAGCTTCAGGATGAAGGCAGAATTGTTGCAATGGTCGGTGATGGTATTAATGATGCGCCTGCTCTCACACAGTCAGACATTGGAATTGCCATGGGAGCCGGAACTGATATTGCCATGGAATCTGCGCAGATCGTCCTGATAAAGAATGATATAAGAGATGTGCTGGCCTCCATCAGGCTTAGTCGCCTGACAATGAACAAGATCAAACAGAATCTTTTCTGGGCACTGGGATATAACAGCATCGGAATACCACTTGCAGCAGGAATACTCTATCCGTTCATCGGTAAAATAGTGATCACTCCTGAACTGGCTGCCGCATTCATGGCTATGAGTTCTGTATCGGTTACGACCAATTCACTGCTGATGAAGAGAAGCAGGATAAAATAAAGGAGGAGATGATCAATGGATAATGTTTCGGAAAATAAAGGGAAATATGCTTTCATTGCCAGCGTTGTCTCTTCACTTGCGCTTGTGATAATTTTTGCAGTGCTCTCCTTTGCAGTGAATGGCTCAAGAGATGTTCCACTGTACAGTCAGGTCGATATCATTGCAGGTATGATCTTTGTTTTTATGCTTAGTATGATAGTGGCGGCTTCGGTTTGGCCGGGCATTATTGAGAAGTGGATGAAATAAAAAAGATTACTAATGATTGATTATACAGAACCACTGCTAATTTGAATTAAAACACAAATTAGTTAGTACTTTGATAGTTCATAAGAAATGCATATTCTAACAATTTCTTTTGTTTTCATGGTGTACTCAGCTAATTCTTTGTAATCAAGCTTATCTGCCCTTTCTTTTTCATAATGAGTGAGAATATCTCTTTGTTCAGATACTTTGTCTCCAAACAATCTGCATTCACCATCATCCCAATCAATAAAGTCATCTTCCTTTAGTTGTCTTAGAACTTCTTTTATTCTTCTTCTTAAAGAATGTTGGTTTATGTAGCTTATTTTCTTGATGAATGTATTTCTTGCATCAGCATTTTTAATTTTATCATTAACTATGTCACATAATGCAGTAAAGAGTTCATCGAATAACTCAGACTCAATATAGGTACTTTCACTAAATGTTCTTCGATGATATATTTCAACAGCCTGAGTGAAATTTAAAAATTGTGTTTCTAAAGCTTTTTTATTCTGTATATTTGCATTATATAAGTTAATCATTGGCCTCAAATCTGTAGATATTCGAAACCAATTACTGAAAAAAACAGAAGTCTTTTCTTTTATGTCTTTATATGAGAATATAAGACTAGATGCATATACTTTTTCAGTTGTTTGGTTTGTTTTATAAAAGATATTGATTGGCAATAATAGTTCTTTTTTGGTGAATTCATGTATTCTTTTATGGTCATTTCTTTTACCCTTAATCAAAATAGGATATATCGGAACATCCAATGAAAATGAGATAAGCTTTTTCAAATCGAACAATATTCCATCCATCCAATCTTTAAAGTGAAGAGTATCCATGGAAAAGATTTTGAAATATGTAATTTGGTTCAATGACCTGGAATATTTACTTCTTTTGTAATTTAGATTCGTTTTCAAATACAAAGCTAATTCAGATGATTCATATAGCTTTATCTCACTTTTTTGTGCTTTAAAAGATAATTTAGTCTCATTGTTGCTGGCATCAAAATATTCCTCAAAGCTGAGAGGGAAATCTAGCAGCCAATGTTCAAGATTTGAATAATTGATTGAAATTTCATCAAATAATATATCATCTTCTCTCAAAAAATGATAACCTTCAAATATAAACTCAACATCGAAAACAAGTGTTCCTTCATCAATTCCTTGAATAAAAGAAAAAGAATGCTTTATTTTACGGCATTTATAGCATGTAATGAATCGCCCCTCTGCCATACCTAAAATAAGGTCTTCATCTTGAAACTCACTTCCATCTGAAATAACTTTGGGCCTATCGTGAAGCAGACCAATTATTTTTAGTTCCCCTCCACTTGATGGACTATAGTTCAAAGTACCATGTACTTTTTTTTCTGGTTTGTTGGGTAACCACCATTTACCTGTAATTTCAAATGATTCCATGAGCAATAATCAGACTAACTAATCTTATAGATTTTTTGGATTTATAAATAGATTTTTGCATGATGATGCATATGCACCATCCTGAAAGAAAGTGTCTTGTTCAATCTTCTAAATCAACATGAGGATTGATATCACAACCCGTACACGGCAGGCACATGGTATCGAAAGTATCGGCACGCAGGCCATACTCATCCAGCTTTTTCTTCAGGAAACGGTTAAGGTGAAGCAGTCTTTCAGCTGTTGGCCTTTTCACTGTTACCTCGTCCTTGCGCAAAGGATGCTGTGCAGCCGCCCTGAGGATCGGAACAACACCGATAGAAACGAGTTCTTCAATTCCTTTCTCTGCTGATTCGTCGGTTTCTCCAAGACCGATTATGAAATTGGAACAGACCTTGTTCTTTCCGAACACCTTCACGCCCTCCCTGAGAGCATCGAGCAGGTATTCAAGGTCCTGGTCCGGACATAATTTTGCGTGGAGCTTGCGATCCATGGTCTCAACGTTGTATTTAAGTTCGTCAGCGCCTGCTGCTTTGAGTCTGCGGGTTGAATCATCCGTGGGATAGACTGAGACTCCTATTGGTACATTGTATTTTTCCCTGAGCCTGCGAATGAGTTCTTCGGCTCTGTCAACCTCATCTTCAGCTGAGATTTCCACACCGGAAGTAATTGAAATAGCGTTCATCCTGCCAGTTTCATGAGCCTCTGCGACCATCTTAAGCATCTGATCCATACTCTTGACCTTTCCATTGAGTTTGGGAACCGGACAGAACTTACAATCATAAATACATTTTTCGCACATGGTTATAAATGCCTGATCAGGACAGTGGATAAGCTCTTCTTCAATGCTGCCTCTTGCAATCTCAACACCGTCTTTCCTTATTACTAGGTCCTCACCCTCCATTTTAGCTTCCAGAGGAGAAGTCTCTTTTACAGCAAGACGTACACGGTGTCCTTCCGAGTTGAAAAAGAAAGCAACGTTCCCGGCTCCGGGACCTGCTGTTGGAATGGTTAACCAGTGGATGAGTTTTGGGTCCATATTCACGGAACCCACTGATATAAGCTGAGCTTTGGTTTCTGCGTTCATGAGTGCTCCAGTACCAGAATAATGGTCGTTTTTTGTTTGCCGGAACTACTTAGAATTCCGACACCTCGTATAAGGCGATATATGAAAGATACTTATCAGGGATACTTTATTGTTTCCCTGAACGCATCCAGACCAACACGGTCGATCACATCACCGAGTCTCTCTCCTTCCTGAGCATTCTCACGGTAATAATTAATGGATTTTTCGAGCACATCGAAGATCACAGACCTGTCGGATGTCCTGAGCAGCATATCACCCATGCGTGGTCTTTTACCTACTTTGCCACCGACAAATATTGTATATCCTTGCTCCTGATTCTGCATGGCATCTTTGCGGCAAGCTCTGATACATGAACCACAGGACACACATTTATGCATATCCAGATAAAGACTTCCATTCTCTATTGTAATAGCAGACACGCCACATACTTTCTCACAGGCTCTGCACATTACACAATTCTCTTCCACAAAGACCGATTCAGAGAATCCCATGATACCAAAATCATTCTCCTGGACTTTGAGACATGATGCAGGACAACCTGTTACTGCAATCTTGAATTTATATGGTACTGGCTCTGCAAAATAGAGATTATCTATTTCTTCACATATTCCCTGACAGTCGATGAGTCCGCGTTTGCATACTCTGTCTCCCTGGCAGGCAACTACGGCACGTATTTTCTTTCCTGAAGCTCCTGGTCCTATGTCTTTAGAATCCATTTCATTTCTGGCAGCTTCGGTATCATCCAGATGGACGAACGGAATTTCGATCCCCTGGCGGGAAGTTACATGAACATAGCCTTTGCCATAACGGTCCGCTGCATCTGCAACTGCCCTGAGGTAGTCAGATGTCAGATTTCCACCCGCAGCGTGCAGGCGCATTGAAAAGAAATCGTCCTGTCTCTGGGAAAGGAAACCTTTCTCTTTAAGCAGGTCTTTGTTTGTGTTGGTTTTTACCATTTGGGTCACTTCTGTTCCAGTTGGTATTTGTTTACTGAATTATGCCATAAAACACACATTCAATGATTTAAAAACAAGTTTACTTGATATAACATATCGTGTAAAAACATTGTGCCCCGAATTTTCTCATAAATAATAATTATAACTAATAATCATTATGCAGCGAACCATCATGATTATTAAATTCAAATTTAGTTTTATACAATAAGAACAATATACGGATTTATACTAAGGACATCCGCGATCCTGGGAGATTAAGATGCCTATCGATCCTATCTGTAAAAACAAAGTGCAGGAAGACACCTCATATTCTGTGAATTATGCAGGGAAAAAATATCGTTTCTGCTCGTCTGAATGTAAAGACAAATTTGATATCGTTGAAAAAAGAGTCATACGCCTGAAGAAGTCTATCGCTGAACAGGAAAAGATCTCTTTTGGAAAGCTCAGGAAGGAAATTATCAAGCCTGGAATCTGTACTCTTTGCGGAGCCTGCGCTGCTTCCTGTGATTCTATTGTTATTAAGGATGAACAACCCACTCTTGTAGATAAGTGTACAGCGTGTGGTGTTTGTTACAACCAGTGTCCAAGAACGATTACGACTGAAGCCGGACTGGTTGGTAAGTTACGTCATGCTTACTGTGCAAAGTCAGCTCTTCCTGAACTGAAAGGACAGGATGGAGGCGTTGTGACTGCCACGCTTGGCTATGCACTTGATGAAGGGCTCATCGACTGTGCTATTGTAACAACCAGGTCGGAGGAAGAGCCATGGAAACCTGTGCCGATTGTTGCAAAGACCTACGAGGACATTCTGGAGGGTTCCGGCAGTATTTACAGTCACAGTATGACCCTGAAAGCTTTGATGGACGCTGTTAAAGAAGGCATGAGAAGCATTGCTTTTGTCGGACCAAGCTGTAATATCGATGCGGTAACCAAGATGCAGAGAAGCCCGCAGGGATTCCTGCACCATTTCATGAGAGCAAATATCCTTAAAATGGGTCTGTTCTGCATGGATACTTTCTACTATGAAGGTATCAAGGAGTTCGTTGAGAACAGAGAAATGAATCTTGCTGATATTGAATCAATGAAGATCCGCAAGGGTAAATTCGAGTTCCAGACACAGGATGAACTCAGGGTTTTCCCGCTTGAGGAATTTGACCAGTACAGGAGCAGTTCATGTAAATATTGTACGGATATGGCAGCTGAGAATGCAGACATCTCATTTGGCGGTGTTGGCACACCTCAGGGATGGACCACAGTGCTTGCACGTTCCAGTATTGGATATGAGATCTTCAACGAAGCCGTGGACAATGGATATATTACGTCACGTTTGCTTGAAGAAAAGGAAATGAAGAACGCCCTTAACCTGGCAAAGATGAAGAAGATACAGATGTATCCCATCCACCGCAGAGAAAAATTATAAACAACTATTTTTTTAAATTTTGCAATAACTTTTTATAATGTTGTTGCAGAATATTATTTGATGAGTGAAGTTAGTTTAGCATTAATCCCTTCCATCAATAAAAAAACAGTAATAGCCTCTTTTGTTACTATAGGATGGAGTTACATTGCCCTTATTGCTGCTACAGCCATTGGAATAGTAAGTTATCATGAAGTAAAATATTTGTTTTGGGGTATATCACTAAGCCTTCCAATATGTGTGCTGCTTATGGCTAATCCAAATAGCCAGAACTTGAATGATAAGGATGAAAAGAAAGCTATTATAGCAATGATAGTTACTTTTGCTGTCTTTGTAATCGTTGCGTTGGCAGCTATGTTGCAGGGAAATATCTAATCCTCTATATTCAACAGTTCTTTAGTCAGCTCATAGCTGTGTTCTGTACATGCAGGAGTTGACTCGTCTGCACACTCCTTATACGCAAATCCGGAGAGCTCATAAAGCACTTTGTTAAGGTTTCTTCCTTTACCTGTCAGATGATATTCTATGGTTACCGGTGTCTTGGATACAATTACCTTTTCTATCAACCCGTCCTGCTCCAGTTGACGCAATTTAGTAGATAGGACTTTGCTGCTAAGCTTTGGATTACTTTTTAGGAATTCATTGAATTGCTTTTTTCCACAGAACATATCCCTGATGATGTTTAGCGTCCATTTCTTGCTTATTAGTTTTATTGCCAGATCTATAGGACTGCGTTCCAGGTCTCCCATGATTTCTCACCAGGTTACCAAATGGTTAGAATAACTATTTACATGTTCTCCTGTTTATGTGGTGATGTGAAAATAAGGAACGGTAGAAATGTCTTATGGATAAAAGATCATACAATACATTTCTGCAAAGTTCTGATTGAGGTGAAATAATGACAAAAATAGTAAATAGTCTTGTAGGCGAAGCCTTAGTTGGTGAAGGACCGGAAGTTGCACACATAGACCTTGTGATAGGCAGAAAAGGAAGTGCTGTTGAAACTGCATTTATGAATTCCCTTGCAATGCCAAGACAGGGACACTCTCCTTTACTTGCTGTACTTGAACCAAATGTTACACCAAAACCTGCAACACTCCTTGTAAACAAGGTGACAATGAAGAATGTGGCACAGGCATCCCTGATGTTTGGACCTGCACAGGCATCTATTGCAAAAGCTGTGATGGACAGTGTCGATGAAGGAGTTATTCCAAAGGAAGAAGCTGAAGACCTACTAATCATTGTTTCAGTATTCATCGAGTGGGATGCAAAGGACAAGGATAAGATCTACGAATTCAACTACGAAGCTACAAAACTTGCGATCAAGCGTGCAGTTGATGGAACTCCTACCGTTGATGAGGCACTTGCTAAAAAGGACAGTGCAGCACACCCATTTGCATAAATAAGATATTCCTGCAAGGTCATTGCAGGACTAACTTACTTTTTTGATTAAGATGTTTTTTAATATTCAATTGAAATTCATTTTAAAGAGAATTACTGCCATGTAACCTCAAGAGGCTTCCTGCGAGGGATTCCATATATTTTATACAGAGGATTTCCGAATAAGATTGCATAAGCACTTTTCCTTCCTGCAGGAAAACCAAGTTCTTTCTGAAGAGGTTCGTAAGATGTGGCAGCCGCAGCAACAAAGCCAGCCCAGCATGTACCTATTCCAAATGCCGGTGCTGTGATATCAAAATGCGTGAGGGCGATTATGGCATCAACAGATGCGATCGGATTTTCTTCCGGAATATGTGCGAAAAGCAAATGTGGTGCATCCCGGCAAATGACATCATTTCCATTCTCCCATGCTGAAATCAGTGAAGGTACGTAGCCACTCATTGGATGGGAGGTGTTCACAAGGCTTTTCATCCATTCGATTGTGAGTCCGGCAATCTTCCGGACTCTTTCCGGGTCATGAACAACGAGCCACTGAACCGGCTGGCCATTGGTTCCCGATGCAGCATAACGGGCAATATCAAGTATCTCAAGTATTTTCTCCCGTGGAACAGGTTCTTTTGTAAAATGCCTTACAGACCTGCGTTTCTTAAGATAGAAACCTATATCTTCAGTTGAGATATCACCAACGCCGTCAGGAAGTGCGACTTTCTCATCTGGACGCAGATCCAGAATCAGCGCCTGAGATGGACAAAAAACCTCACAATGTCCGCATTTGATGCAGCGTAGAACGTTTGCTTCCTGTATCTGAGGAAGATTTGATTCTTCAACCAACTCAATTATACGCGGCGGACATACTTTTGTGCAAATACCGCAGCCTGTGCATAGATCCTGATCAACAATTATGTGAGTAATAAGCATCAACTCCTGGAAAAGAGTGGCTATGTAAATACACAACCGGCTCTTTTTGTGGTAAATATTAACCGGCAATGTTCATTTGTTTTTCTCTTCAGGTCGAGAAGGAAATGAATAAAATTTTACTTTTTTGTAGGTAGGAGAACTGCATAATGCAGCGAGAGGTTTTAGAGCAGTCAATTGAGCTGAGATTTCATTAGATGCTATTATACAAACTGATTTTTGGAGTGAAAGCAAGCAATAAAAATAACATAGTAAAAGAGTCAACTGGCATAGTTTTAATAGAGGTATCCCTAAATTTATTAGTTCAATTTATACAGCCACATACAATATAGTAAAATATTTATTGTATGTATATAATCATTTCAACGGGAGAATATGGAATATAGTTTTAGAACTGCAAGCGTGAAAATACTCCCCAGTACTTTCGGCATAATAGATATTCAAAAAATACTGCAAGTACCCTTTTTACCATTGAATAAATCAGGAGGATTCCGACTCTTAAGTTCTTCTGATGAGAGAAAGTTTCTATTCCAATATTTGCATGAGGTCCCAATTACCTATGGAGAATTCAATGGAGACTATACTTTAAAAACAGAAACAAGAGTCAAAGAGATCACATTTGAAATTGATATTAAAAGTAAAAGAATGATTGTGTTTTCTAACAAAGCACAATCTGATTTTTTCGTTAGAAAATTTATGAGTCAATTTGGATACCTAATATCTTCTTTTGAGTTAGACTTTACAAACTTAATTGATAAATTGACCACGTCTGAAATAATAACACATAGTGAACAAGTTGTCATAAATGGATTCATATTTAAAGATATAATTGTTGGAAAATATATTGCAGAAATAAAGGATCTTGAAATTCTTCAGCAAATTGTTTCTGAATACGGACCAAAAGTGGATAAAATAAAGTTATCAATTATATATGACGACACTGACTCCATTATTTCTATTGATCGAAATGGATCATTTTTGTTTAACTGCTTCAGAGAAGATAACATCAATATACTTAATTATTTCATAGATACCGCATTGACAGGAAGGTTATAAATGTCTATTAATACAGATGGTCCTGAAGGTAAGAATGTTCTTTCAGATTTTCGTGAAAATGAGATCAGAGCTTTTTTTTCTAATTTTCTAAAGTGGGAGCTTCTTTACAATAATTTTGATGTTCAATTTTTGAATGTTGATACTGATAAAGAAGAAAACCGTGGATTTGATTTTTTATATGGCATGTATGAACCATTTTTACGTGATTCCTTCCGTCACGGAGTAATTGTAGAAGTGAAAGGCATAAGAGATGAAACCTTATTTAATAAAGGCAGGCTAACTAAGGACATAGATGTACTAAAGCATAAGATTGAAAGCGCTCTTTTGTCAAAAAACTTACATGATGATCCTAAAATTCAAGAAAAAGATATCAACTATTTTAAATACGGAATTCTTTGCTATAGGTTTACTAATTTTGACAATGAAAAATGTAAGAAAGTATTAATGGAATATCAAATTTCAGGATTGAAAAATGGAGATATGTTCCCCACAATATTTGTTTTGACAAATGATAGAATTAGCACTTTTTTCCACTTAAAAAGAGAATATAATAATATCGAATTCTATTATCCATATTATAGAGAACACGCTACCAATGGTTATGAAAGCAAGTTATCATTATCATATTTGTTTTCAGACATAATTCCATTTAAGACACATGAAAATAATAACACGATAAAAAACATACTTTTTTTCGATGTCCCTTCACCTTTATCATTTAAATTGCTTGAAAATTTTTGCGGAAGATATCAATATCATGATATTGATAGAATAATTTTAGCAAATTCAGATTATACAAAAAAGGAGATATACAAGAGTTACTTGTCTGATTGGGAACAAAACTCAAAAAAGAAAATAGAAATTAGTTGTTTAGAGAACGATCAAAATATTAGAAAAGACTTAGCAGAGGTGTTTCGTTAATGAATGATAAAATACCTGATGATTTATTCAAAGATTATCATGAACTTCAACTCTTTTTCAACAGTGACCATATAAGGCTTCACAATATACATCAATTTTTGAAGGAAAAAGGTATTTTCGCTTTTGCCCATACAAATGATTCAGTTGCAAGATTTGCATGTGGTTTCTTTTGGGGGTTGGATTCATTAAATTCTTTAAAAAAATATGCTGACATCAAAGCTTATCCAAAAATAACTGGCTTTATTGTAGAAGCTGAAGAAGATATTACTCTTGGAAAAGTAAGAGATTATTTTAATGTGCATGTCGGCAAAAACTTCTCCACAAAAGAAAGTACATTTATAAATATCAGTGAGGACCACCATAAACTCTACATAAAAATTGGATATAGCATTACAAACATTCATGGTTACAACATTTTCAACCATGAAAAAAAAGAAGCATGTGTAGAAGTATCTAAACATGGGAGATTATTTTTATTCAATTTAATTCAAAATCTTGGTTCAGATTACTCTGTAGTTCATAGTGTTATTAACTTAATCATTAAAGATGATTCTTCTATCAAACTTAAATTAATAGAAGTAGATTTATCGATATTTAATGCAACAAAAGTGAGGCATGAATTTTTTTTACAACTCATAAAGGCGTTAAATAACGAGAAAAATGAGATATTAGGATTAATAAAATATAATAGAAATAAAGCATCAGACTCGACTACAACTGATTCATTTGAAGATAATCATCTCAAAGGAAGCAACGAAATAAAACTGATGACAATTGAACAAGTAATCGCAAATCTTGAAAAAAGAGGAGCACTTGTAGAAGGCATTGAAATTGTATTCTATGACAGCAAGAATAAACATTTGTTTATTTTGGGACTATTGGCTAAAGAAGACAAAAGAAAAGTAGAAGTTGGATTGATAGGAGATTCAAAGAAAATAGAATACGAATCACTTGTAAAAATAAAATCTAAAAGTGATATCACAAAATATGAATCTATGGGTTTGAATGAAACAGAAAAACAAGAAATTGCAATGAATATGTGGAATATTATTTCACAACAATATTACAAATATAGAAAAGAAAAGATTGATGGACTACAATCATAGCCGCATTGTTTTATGTTTTTCAATATAAATAAAAATGATAGCTTTTTGACATTTATTGTATTTCATGGAAAAGATCACAGTATATTTGATTATTTTTTCCCCACCACAACAAACCCATTAACCCGATTCCCTGTCCTCGTCACAAAGGTATCCCTCTTGAAAAACTCCACCTCAAACCCATTCTCGACCAGCAGAAAAACAAGCTCTTTCTCAGTAAAGTGATGAGCCGTATAAGCAACCTCACCGGTCTTTTCATCATAAGCTAAAAATGAACCTTCCTCCTTTGTCACCGGCAGATCCCTGAGGTAACGTTCACGATAAACTGCCGAATGCCACGTTTGTCCGAAATCTGCAATGTAGAGGTAACCATCCGGTTTAAGGATGCGACAGGCTTCACGCACAATTTTTGAGCGGTCTTCTTTTGAAACTACAACCGTGAGGAAAGCCTGCATAATGACTACATCGAAGCTTTCATCTGCAAAAGGCATAGCAATGGCAGTAGCTCTTGCAAATGCAGGAATCATTGAGATTTTACTATCTACAGCAGCATTTGCGGTCATTTCCAGAGCATCATGATTGATATCGATGCTTGTGACAGGGAATCCATGTGAAGCCAGTTCTATGCTCACATTTCCTGTGGCACATGCAACATCAAGAATACTGGCATCAGGATGTGTGTACCTGAAAAGAACAGGATCAAGTGATATTGTTGCCGGAATGTCCTCGCCTTCAACATCCATCCACGGGTTTTCATGTTTGGTCATTCTCTAAAAATCCCTCATCGAAAGTCCTGAAGTAGAATATAATTCAGTAGAAGATATAGATTATCACAAAAAGCAATTAATTATCTGCCACACATGAGCAAACTGCTTAACCAACATTTTTAATATAATCGCCTGCTTTTCTAAGACTTAAATATACTACATATTACCCTATCTTTATTCAACTAGAGGAACTTACGATGATCACTAAAGAAGAGGTAGAACACGTAGGCTGGCTCGCACGTATCGAGATCGATGCAAAAGAATCTGATGCGTATGCAGAGAAGCTCAACTCCGTACTGGGATATTTCGGGCAGCTCGATGAGGTCGACACCGAAGGCGTAGAGCCAACATATCACGTAGCGGACATTGTGAACGTGTTCAGGAAAGACGAAGTCACAGGATCGATGCCACAGGAAGAAGTGCTTGCAAACACCGAACACAAGCAGGAAGGAAACTTCAAAGCTCCAAAAATTATGTGAGGTGGACAAATGGCAACATGGACAGACATTTCAGGCATCAGACAGAAAATCGCAGACTCTTCAGCTGAAGAGATCACTGCCTCTTACATTGAAACCATTGGCAAGAGCAAGATAAACGGATTCACCACCCTCTCAGAAGAGGCTATCAACGTAGCCCGTGAGATTGACGCAAACGGCCATGGAGGGCCTCTTGCAGGCGTACCGATAGCTATCAAGGAGAACATTTCAACAAAAGGGCTCTCCACAACCTGCTCATCAAAGATACTTCAGGGATATGTGCCGCCATACGATGCACATGTAATTGAGAAGCTGAAGGCAGCCGGCGCAGTCATTCTTGGGAAGACGAACATGGACGAATTCGCCATGGGAACTTCCACCGAATCAAGCTACTACGGACCAACATTCAACCCATGGGACATGGACAGAGTTCCCGGAGGTTCATCCGGTGGAAGTGCAGCAGTCGTTGCAGCAGGTGAAGTACCTGTGTCCCTGGGTTCTGACACCGGAGGGTCAGTCAGGTGTCCGGCAGCATATTGTGGAGTCGTCGGACTCAAGCCAACCTACGGATGCATTTCAAGGTACGGACTTATCTCCTACGCAAACTCACTGGAACAAATTGGTCCCCTTGCAACAAACGTTGCAGACATTGCAACAATCATGGATGTTGTAGCAGGCTACGACAACAGGGACAGTACATCAATCAACAGGGAGAACACTTACAGCGATGCCCTGAAGGACGATGTAAAAGGCATGAAGATCGGTGTTCCTGAAGAGTACTTCGGAGAGGGCATCGACGAGAAGGTCGAGAAGGCAGTGTGGGATTCAATAGCAAAATTCGAGGACATGGGAGCCACCTATGAGAAGGTATCCATGCCACACACAAAATATGCCCTGGCATCATATTATATTATAGCCATGAGTGAAGCCTCATCAAACCTTGCACGTTTTGACGGTACAAGATACGGATACCGCGTTGATGGTGATAACTGGCATGTAATGGCATCAAAGACCCGTGCAGAAGGCTTCGGTGACGAGGTCAAGCGCAGAATACTTCTCGGAACCTACGCACTTTCAGCAGGTTACCACGACAAGTACTATCTCAAGGCACTCAAGGTAAGAACCCTTGTGAAGCAGGATTTCGATAAGGCTCTTGCAAACGTTGATGTGCTCATGGGACCAACCATGCCAGCACCGGCATTTAAGATTGGTGAGAAGATCGATGACCCGCTTTCACTTTACCTTGCTGATGTTAACACAGTACCTATTAACCTTGCAGGTGTGCCATCCATCTCAGTTCCATGTGGACTTGCAGACGGAATGCCTGTGGGACTGCAGATAATTGGTAAGCACTTCGATGAGAACACTATCATTAAGGCTGCTTACAGCTTCGAACAGAATACCGATCATCACACCAGAAGACCTCCGGAGGTGGCATAATGGTTTACGAGAACCCTGACGGAGTAAGGATCGGACTTGAGGTCCACGTCCAACTGAACAAGCTCAACACAAAGCTGTTCTGTGGCTGTTCCACAAAATACCATGACTCCGAACCAAACACCCATGTATGTCCTGTATGTCTCGGACTTCCTGGTTCCTTGCCGGTTATCAACGAGAAGGCAGTGGAATATGCAATAAAGATAGGTCTTGCACTTAATTGTAGTATTGTGGAGCAGACCCAGTTCCACAGGAAGAACTACTACTATCCTGACCTTCCAAAGGGATTCCAGACAACCCAGTATGATTTCCCTATTGCAGGAGAAGGAAAGATCATCATTGAAGGTGAGGACGGAGAACACGTTGTTGGGATTACCCGTGCTCACATGGAAGAAGACCCTGGAAGGCTTCAGCACATGGGAAGCATTGACAAATCCAAGGGTACACTCATCAACTACAACCGTTCAGGCATGACACTTATCGAGATCGTCAGTGAGCCAGACATGAGAAGCCCGAAGGAAGCAAGACGCTACCTTGACAAGCTCAGAAGCATTCTCGATTACCTTGATGTATTCGACGGTGACCTTGAGGGTGCAATGAGGGTGGACGCTAACGTTTCCGTACACTGGGGTGACCGTGTTGAGGTTAAGAACATCTCATCCTTCAAGGGTGCTGAGAGGGCTCTGCTCTACGAGATAATGAGGCAAAAGAACCACATCAGACGTGGTGGCGAGATCACCATGGAGACAAGGCACTTCGACGAAGCCAGAGGTGTGACAATTTCCATGCGTACCAAAGAAGAAGAGCATGATTATCGCTACTTCCCTGAGCCTGACCTTGTACCTCTCAGAGTTGCAGACAGAGTACCAAAGGTACGTGAGACACTGCCGGAGCTTCCTGATGCAAAGAGAGAGCGCTTCATGGAGCAGTATGGCCTTGGCGAAACTCATGCAAGAGCACTAACCACCGAGATAAAGGTAGCCAACTTCTTTGAAGAAGTTGCAGAAAAAGTTGATCCCAAGGATGCAGCTGTCTGGGTATCTGATATTCTCAAAGGTGAACTCAACTATCGTGAACTGAGCATCGATGCTTTCACAGTGGAGGATATCGTTGCTGTTGTCGAGCTTGTAACAGGTAACAAGGTCACTGAGCAGAGTGGTGTTGAGATCATACGCACAGTCCTTGATGACGGTGGCAAGCCACAGGATATTGTCGAGAAGAAAGGACTTCTTAAGGTGGAAGACGACATCGTTGCAACGGCTGTTGAAGAAGCAATTGCCGAGAACCCTGAAGCAGTGGCAGACTACCTTGGAGGAAAGGAAAAATCCCTTAACTTCATCGTTGGTAAGGTCATGCAGAAAACAAAGGGACGTGCCGATGCCCGTGAAGCAAGAGAGAAAGTGCTTGCGAAATTGAAAGAGTGATATTTTAACTAAAAAATGGGGTTGATGACCCCATTAGAAACTTTTTTTGATATAGTAAAATCTACTTTTGCGGTTCATTATTAGATTTACAAAGTCGAGTATTAGCTTTAAAGATGCTTTGGATCAACATTCTCAAGGAATGCCTCACCGCGTACTGTGAGAACATAAGTCGTATCATCTTCCTTTTCGATGTATAGGGTATCCACAAGCATATCGAGATTCAGCCTTGCCTGCATATCATTAAGATCAAACTTTTCCTTGACCTCATCAAAGGTCATTTTTCCCTCACCAAGACTTTCAACAATATGCCTGCGAATAGGATTCTGCATAGCTTTTAAACCAGCTTTATGATCCTCAGTAGGATTCCTCTTAAGCTTACCTTCTTTCTTTACTTTCTCGTACCATTCATCTCTTCTATTTTTGAGGTCATCATCGGTCATGTTGATCATTCATTATTAATGATGAACTTTGATAAATACTTAGTCCTGAAAAAGAGAAAATTAGTAGCAATATTTATACCATAGAAAGTAGTCTCAGGACTATTCAATAGGACATGAAATGAGGGCTGAATTTGCCAAAACAATTATATGTTTTGAGCATCATGTAAGCAGCCTATTATCCTAATTACATATCATAATCATTCAGGTGAAAAATAATGGCAAGATTTCCAGAAGCTGAAAACAGAATACTGATTAAGAAGATCTGTATGGACTGCAATGCCCGCAATGCAGTACGTGCAACAAGATGCAGAAAATGCGGTGGCAAAAGCCTGCGCATGAAGTCCAAGGAATCAAAGGGTGGCTGATCGTTCTCATGCAAGTGGAAGAGTACCTTAATAAGATTGCTGAAAGCGAAGGTACAGTTCACTTGACACTTATCGACCCGGCATCACAGACTCCGGATCAGGCAGCTGAGATAGCTCATGCTGCTGTACTCGGAGGAACAGATGCTATTATGGTCGGTGGTTCCACAGGAGCCGGAGGAGTGCTGCTTGACCAGACGCTCCTTAAAATAAAAGAGAGAACAGACAAGCCTACAATATTGTTCCCGGGAAATGCATCAGGTGTCAGCAAGCATGCTGACGCGATATTTTTCATGAGCTTGCTCAATTCCCGTGATATTAATTACATCACCACCAATCAGGCAATGGGTGCTCCAGTCGTGTATAAGAGTGGAATTGAACCCATCTCCATGGCATACATTATAGTTGAGCCTGGAGGAACTGTAGGATGGGTAGGTGATGCAAAGCTCATACCAAAACACAAACCAGAACTTGCAGTAGCATATGCACTGGCAGGAAAATATCTTGGAATGCACTATACTTATCTTGAAGCAGGATCAGGCGCAGATTTGCCGGTCACTCCGGAAATGATAGGTGCGGTCAAGCACGTCCTCGGTGACAACAAACTGATAGTTGGCGGAGGAATTCGTGATGGTGAAACTGCAAAGATGTGCGCCCTTGCAGGAGCGGACATGATAGTCACAGGAACTATCCTTGAAGAGAGTTCCAACGTTACTGCTAAGATAGAAGAGCTGGTTTCAGCCATAAAGAAGTAATTGAAGGATTTTCCTTTTCTATAATTACTATAGTTTATCTATTATTTACCTTCAGACCGAAATAACCCATGGAGGTTTGACAATGCTTGAAGTAGAGAATATCGTTAAAGAATACCAGTTCAATGGTGTAAAAAAAAGAGTTCTTGACAATGTCAGTTTTAATGTTGCAGACGGGGAGATACTTGGAATTACCGGAAAGAGCGGCAGTGGAAAAACTACTATTTTGAAGATACTCCGTGGTATTGAGGACTTTGACTCCGGTTACTTTGAGCTAAATGGGGAAAGAATAGAATCTGATCCAGACAGGGAAAAAATCAAATTCCTGACTCATAACAGTGCTATACACCTCCAACGTAATTTCGGACTATGGAACGGACCTGCTGTTGAAAATATCATTCGCAGGCTGAATTTCCTTGCAGAAGGTCACGAAGGAATGCCAGAGCCTGATGCACTCCATTATGATGAGCTTTATGAAGAGGCAATGTATTACATGCGCCTTGTAAGACTTGACCATAAAGCAAAACATTCTTCAAACCTGTTAAGCGGTGGCGAGAAACAGAGACTCATACTTGCCCGTCAGCTGGCAGCAAAACCAAAACTTCTACTCCTTGATGAACCGGTAACAATGACCGACCCCGGTACTAAGCAGGAGATGCTTGATGTAATAAAAGACATCAGAAAAGAACTTAATATTCCTATTATTGTTGTTTCACACCTTCCGGAAATTCATCTTTACCTTGCAGACAAAGTTGTTTACCTTGAAGAGGGAAAAATCATTGAAATCGGTAAAGCTAAAGATGTGCTGAAACATTTCCTCAAGGATATCAAAGAGCAGACACCTCTGGCAGAAATGACCAGTAAGGAACCTATCATAAAAGTGAGAGGACTTTCAAACCGCTTTGCACTCCTGCGT
The DNA here is from genome assembly GCF_900100715.1 of Methanolobus vulcani. Lineage (GTDB taxonomy): Archaea > Halobacteriota > Methanosarcinia > Methanosarcinales > Methanosarcinaceae > Methanolobus > Methanolobus vulcani. Next base: position 223,069 of record NZ_FNCA01000003.1, read on the forward strand.
GTAGGAGAAGTCCTGAAGTTCGAGGACCTTTCTCTTGACATAAACAAAGGAGAAATCACAGCCCTTATCGGACCATCAGGTTCCGGAAAGACAACACTGCTAAAAATGATAGAAGGCCTCAGGTTCCCTAAAGAAGGAGAGATCACATACCTGCATGAAGGAAAGTGGCTCAATATAATCGATTTTACCATACAGCGTCTGGATCTTCGCAGGAAGATGAGCATCATGCACCAGGAATTCACGCTGTCGCCTCATTCTACAATAAGAGACCAGCTTGCATTCAAACTTCGGCTTAAAGGTGAAGGATCACTTGAATATGCCAGGGAAAAAGCTGTTGAACTTGGAATCTCAGATGAGAAGCTTGATACCCTTTACAGGCTGACCGAAGTTACCGAGGAAGAAAAGGACAAGACACTCCGCGAGATTGGTTTATCCATAGATATTTACGCAAAACTCTTCCCTACAATAACCAAAGGTACAGTTGATACACAGGCTGCCGAAATCTTTGAAACCCTTGACCTTCCAATGTCAATTCTGGACAAAACACCATACCAGATCAGCGGTGGAGAACACGTCAGGGCTTACATAGCGCTGGCACTTGTCACAAGTCCTGAAATACTGATGCTTGACGAACCATTCGGTGACCTTGACCCTGTAACACTCAGGGATGTGACCAATTCCCTGAAGAACATAAACAGGAAATTCGGTACTACAATTGTATTTGTAAGCCATCACACCGATTTTGTAAAGGAAGCTGCACACAGGGCAATTCTTATAGACGATGCAGAGATCACAATGGATGGTAATCCAGAAGATGTTTGCCAGAAGCTTATTGAGATGAGCCATGCAAAGTATCTTGAGCATGACCTGCAGGAACTTGTTGATAACTAATAAAAATGGCCTTCTGGCCTGTTAGTCTTTTTTACCATTCCCGATTTTGCTTGAGACGATGTCATCTTTCAGAACAAGATATTTATTGTAACACTGAGTAATTAATCATTGGAGGTTTAATATGAAAGACGTTACAGACATCACAGAAGTCATGAAGAAAGTTGGTCTTTTTGGAATTGGCTTGTGGGCACTGACTGAAGAAAAGGTTCAGGATATTACTGATGATCTTATCGAGAACGGGGAGATCAAAAAGGAAGAAGGCAAGAAGTTTGTCCGTGAAGTAATGGATGAGCAGAAGAAGCAGAAGGAAGATATTGAGAAGAAGATATCATCAAAAGTCCAGGACACCATCAGCAAGGCAGATATTGCAACAAAGGATGAGGTCAGGGAGCTTAAAGATATAATTGCAAGTCTTGAAGCAAAGATAGATAAATTAGTAGACTCTGACATTAAGGAAGACCTTTAAACCTGAAAAGGAGGAGTGCCCTTCAGCAAAGATAACAACCTCTTTTTAAATTTTTCAAAGGCACTTTATTCTTTAACCAGTGAACACAGGGAAGGAAATCCCGAAGCTATTGTGGAGGAGTGGAGCTTTTTTCCACTTAGTCCCTGTACGGGAGATGTTCTTGATATTACCGGCAGGACTGAATCCAGTGAAACTATCACCATGGCAGTTTCATTTTCAATAACTTCACCTGTCATCAATGACAAATACGAATACCTTTTTAAGAAAGTTGGAATTCCAGGAGGAAGTAACAGTTTTCAGGTCAGGGCACAGAAAGTCCATGATCTTAATTTCATTGTGAGGATGTTCGTTGACTTCAAGCGCAGTTTTGATGCAGAGAACGGCGTTGCACAGTTCTATGAAAAGAATGTTCCGCCCGGCAATTATGAAATTGTTATTAATGGAAATGCGATTGAAGGTGAAAACGAAGTGAAACTTGATTTTCTGGCGACCCAGACCATTAAAGCCGACGATGAAGGGAAGTTCCATCAAAAATATGATACCTGCACACTGCCAAAAGGTGATTTCTCAGTAAAGATCGGAAATCGTGAAAAAGTGATAAGCCTGAAAGATGAAACAAAAGAATAAAGAAAAATAAAATTGATCAAAAAAGGGATTACAATCCCTTTGAGATCATCAGTTTGATAAAATCTGTTGATTCCATTACCGGAACACTGTCAATAAGACAGACATCGGACCATGGAATATTGAATTCTGCGTATGCTTCGTTGCTTTCAGCCTCGTAAAGTATGAAATAGCGTCCTCCGTTGAGGTCTACCCACTGATTGATTACATTTATCCCTGCAGGTGGTCTGAGATTCTTGAAATGTTCAATTACCTTTTCATTATCCTGCGGATCCCATGTGCTTATATCGAAAAATAACATCTATTCACACTCCTTTTGTATTATAGATAAAGCCATTTTATTCTGGCATTAATACTCGGATCTCAGCAATTATATAACTGTCCCTTTAATTTAAGAACGGACATTGAGTGACATGAACTGAAAGATAATTGCAATATAATATCTTGTGCGATAATTTAATAATAAAGCCAGTACAATTTAATTATACATCTAAATAAAAGAATCAAAGTCCAGGACATCATGAAACCAAGAAAGATCCACAGATATTCAATGATCAGGAGATATGGAAAGATCGTTGATGCGCTCATAAAATATGAATTCGGTTACATTGTTGACAGAATGGGACTTCGCAGTCTGAGGCCACTTAGATCACGTATCAGAAGAAGGGAAAAGCTTCTCAAGGATACTGATACCAGGCCAATGAAAGCCAGGATGATGCTGGAGGAACTTGGCCCTACTTACATAAAGCTTGGACAAATCCTCAGCATGCGTCAGGACCTTATTCCTCCAGAATATGCAAATGAGTTCTCAAAGCTCCAGGATGATGTCCAGCCTTTTGGGATCGAAGAAGTGGAAAAGCTCATAAGAGCAGAACTTGGTTCTGAAATAAAAGACATTTTTCAGTATTTTGAACCGGAACCCATTGCAGCTGCATCTATTGGACAGGTGCACCGTGCAAAATTAAAAAGTGGTGAAGATGTTGTTGTAAAAGTCCAGAGACCAGGGATAAAGAAAATCATAAATTCCGATCTGGACATCATGTACAGTATCGCATCTTTTGCAGAAGAGCACCTGCCTGAAGCAAAACTCTACCAACCTGTTGGGATTGTAGAAGAATTCGAACGTTCCATTAAAGCAGAAATGGATTATACTCAGGAAGGAAGGAATGCCGACCATTTTGCACGCAACTTCAGGGATGATCCGAGAATATACATTCCAAAGGTCCACTGGGACTGCACCAGTGCAAAAGTGCTCACACTTGAATTCATAGATGGCGTAAAAAGCAGTTCTTTTGAAGAACTTGAATGCATGGAAATTGAAAGAAGGGAGATAGCAATCGATGTTCTGAAAGCTTTCATGAAACAGATATACGATGACGGCTTTTTCCATGCTGACCTACATCCCGGAAATGTATTCATCATGAAGGATGGAAGGATAGCACTTCTTGACTTTGGTATGGCAGGATTTCTTTCCCAGGACATGCGCAACCTGCTTATCGATGACCTGATAGCCCTTACAAGAGGAGATACCACCCTTTACATCGAACTTCTCAGAGAACTGGGTTCCATTGATGAGAACACAGACCTTTCTGCACTTAAGATAGATATTGATCAGTTGATCTACAAATACTATGGAAGGCCATTAAGGCAACTTAATACTGCTTTGATACTTGAAGAAATGATCAATCTCCTGAGGAAGTATCAGGTAAGAGTGCCTTCCAATGTTGCATTGCTTTCCAAGGGAGCGATGACTGCTGAAAGTTTTGGAAGCCTCATGGATCCGGATATCAACCTGACGATAATTGCAGAGCCTTTTGCAAAGAAAGCAATTAAGGACAGATTAAAGCTTACCAATATTGCAGGAAGCACTTTCAAGGATGCAAGCAACTGGGCAAGGGTGCTACATAAAGCACCAATCCAAATTGGACATATTCTTAACATTGCAGAAAGAGGATACCTAAAACTGCGTTTTGACCCTCACGGGTTTGACAGGGTCGTGTCTGAGATAGATGCTGCAAGTAACCGTCTTTCATTCAGCCTTATCATCTCAGCCATAATAGTTGGTTCATCATTTATCATACAAACCGGCATGGAGCCACACATATGGGGAGTACCTTTACTGGGAGTGATTGGTTTTCTTATGGCAGGATTTCTGGGAATGTGGCTTGTAATCTATATCCTGAGGACCGGAAGGATATAAAAGTCAGTAACATATATTTATCGCACATCTTAAATAGACAAAAATATAACTTATACGCCGTTGAAGTGTCCTTCGACGAACATCTTCTGGTGAAAAAATGACAGATCCAAACGTTGAAAGAAAGCTTGTTGAAATAATGCGTATCATTAATGAAAGCGACAAGCCTTTAGGTGCACGCCTTATAGCTGATGAGCTCCATAACCGTGGTTATGCAATAGGTGAGAGGGCCGTCAGGTATCATTTGCGGATACTGGATGAGCGAGGCTTTACCAAGAAGCACGGTTACATTGGACGCACCATAACCGAACGTGGAAAGAAAGAGCTCAATGACGCCCTTATAAGTGACAGATTCGGTTTTGTCATCACCAAGATAGAAGAACTGATCTACAAGGCAGACTATGACCTTGAAACCGGGAAAGGAAACGTGATCGTCAATATTACCAATATTGACAAGGATGACTTTGACAATGCCACAGATATAATTAAATATGCCATGGATCATGGTGCCACCATCAGTCCAAGAGTAGGAATTATTGAAGAGGATACTGACCTTGATATTTATGTCCCTGATGGTAAAGTCGCAATTGCAACAGTGTGCAGTATTACTTTTGACGGATTGCTTCTGAACAATGGAATTCCTGTGGTTCCGGTTTTCGGCGGCCTTATGCAAATGGAGGACTATTCCCCGGCAGGCTTCCTGGACCTTATATCATATAACGGAACATCAATTGACCCTATCAAGATATTTCTGAGAAGAAAGGCAACATCCATTCTCGAAGCCATTGATACAGGCAATGGAAAAATGCTTGCAAATGTTCGCCAGATACCTGCATCAGCTGCAACAAGAGCTGAGGAACTACTGAATATTGCAAGTAAACACGATATTTCCGGCCATCTTACCATAGGTGATCCGGGAGAGGATGTTCTCTATGCACCTATTGAAAGAGGAAAGATCGGAATCCCTGTAATGGTAGGAATTAATTCTGTAGCTGCTGTTGAAGAAGCTGGCATAAACGTAGATACACATCCTGTTTCTGCAGTTATGGAATATAGCAAGATGAGGAAACTCTGAGCAAGATCTGCTTGGACACTACTTTTTAGCTATTCTTCTTTAAAAAAATGATTTCCTCAAAAAATAGTTCGAACCTATCTTTTTCTTCTGATTTTTTTTACAAACGGGGCAGTATTAATATCTTGCCCCACACAAACAGCGAATAAAGATACGTTGCACGAAATATGCAGAACTCTTTTTATATTACATAGTACTAAAAATATTTAATGTGTGGGTTTTGCAATTTTCATGTGGAATTTAGGCTCCAAATGCACATTACATTACGAATTTATTGTATATTTTTATGCCAAAAACTATAGTGTTGGTTACAAAAACCGAAGTATTTAAATAGCATGAAGTCTACACATAGCATCCGTCTTCCTAATGAAGCGAAACAAAGGTGTTACTCATGTATGGAATATCACAGAAACTCAATTCAAAGATGATCTGGCAGGTTTTACTGCTAATGAGCGTCATATTTATGGTATTTATAGGTCCAGCATCTGCTGCGACAGTAGACGAAAACAGTATGGCAATAGGCGATCTTCAGACAGCACTCACATTTATGTGGCTCCTGATCTGTGGTGCAATTGTGTTCCTCATGCATGCAGGTTTCTCTCTGGTAGAAATTGGTCTTACCAGAACAAAGAACACTGCTAACATTCTCATGAAGAACTTTATGACAATCTGTCTCGGTATTGTCGTTTACTGGCTTGTAGGCTGGGGAATTATGTACGGTGCCGATGCAGCAGGTCTAATAGGAACCAACCAGTTCATGCTAATGGGCGCAATGGACAATGCAACATGGAACGGATGGTGGTTCCAGATGGTCTTCGCAGCAACCGGTGCAACAATCGTATCTGGTGCAATGGCTGAGAGGACTGACTTCAAGTCATATCTAATTTATACAGTACTTATGGTAGCACTCATCTACCCTGTCTACGGACACTGGGTATGGAGCGGTGCAGGAATACTTACAAGTGGTTTCCTTGTTGATGCAATCGGACAGTCATTCCATGACTTTGCAGGATCCGGTGTAGTACACTCAATTGGTGGATACTCAGCTCTTGCAGGTATCATGCTTGTAGGTCCAAGGATCGGCAAGTTCAAGAACGGCAAGGCAATAGCAATTCCAGGTCACAGCCTTCCACTGGCATTCCTCGGTACACTTATCCTCGCATTCGGCTGGGTAGGATTCAACGGTGGTAGTACCCTTGATGGTAACGATCCATATGCCAGCATGGTAATTGTAAACACATTCCTTGCAGCAGGCGCTGGTGCAATCATGGTAATGATCATAACCTGGATTAAGACAGGAAAGCCAGACCCATCACTCACTGCAAACGGTCTGCTCGCAGGTCTTGTAGCAATCACAGCACCTTGTGGTTCAGTTACTAACTGGGCATCGGTTGTAATTGGCCTTGTTGCAGGCATAGTAGTATACGCAGGTGTGATGTTCAATGAAAACACACTCAAGCTCGATGACCCTGTAGGTGCAGTGGCAGTACACGGATACTGTGGTACCTGGGGACTTCTCGCAGTAGGTATCTTTGCACTCGGACAGGGCGACGGTTCAATGCTCGCAGACGCAGCATACACAGCAGCTGGTGCAGGACTTATCTATGGCGGAACACAGCAGTTCATGATACAGGTAGTAGGTGCAATACTCAGCATAGTATGGGCATTTGTAATCTCATTCATAATCTTCAAGATACTCGATGCAGTAGTAGGACTCCGTGTATCTGAAGAGCACGAGATCGCCGGACTTGATGTAGTCGAGCACGGAATCAGTGCATACCCAGAATTCATGATACTTAAGGAGTGATGTTAAATGATGAAGATCGAAGCAATAATAAGGCCAACAAAGATCCACGAAGTCAAGGATGCCCTTGATGAAGCGGGATTTGAAAGTGTGACCGTGACCGATGTAAAAGGCCGTGGTAAGCAGAAGGGTGTAATGCAGCAGTGGAGAGGACGCAAGTACTGTGTCGACCTGCTGCCAAAGATAAAGATGGAAATGGTAGTAGCCGACGATAGTGTTGACAAAGTTGTTGACATTATCATGAAGACAGCAGCAACCGGCTCCATTGGAGATGGAAAGATCTTTATTTACCCTGTAAGCAAGATCATCAGGATCCGTACAGGAGAAACAGACGGAGAAGCACTCTAAGTGCTTTCTCTAACCTTTTTTATTTTTGAATGTTACATTGAATATTACACAATTAACGATAAGTTCATAAAACCAATCATTGTGAGCCCCGAGAATTCAACATATACCTATTGTAAAAGGATTCTGCAGTCCAGTTGTCACAATTAGCACTTCCATAGTTTCGGGGCTCTTCCCTAAAATATTGCCTTTTAATATATTTTTTTTAGAATGACATCCTTTTTAGAATAAAATCAAAAATATAATATATTTTAATATTATATTTGATTCCGTGATATTTTGACGGGGAAGGATAAAATACTGATAGTAGACGATGAGAAGATCAACGTCGCAGTTCTGACATCATATCTTGCAGATAATTATGATGTAATTACAGCATCCAATGGTGAGGAAGCACTCAAAATAGTGAAAAAAGAAGAGCCGGATCTCATCTTACTTGATGTCGTCATGCCAGGAATGGATGGATTCGACATATGCAAGATAATCAAACACGATTATAAACTCGATTTTATACCCATAATAATGCTCACAGCCCTTACTTCGAGGAATGATCACCATAAAGGTATAGAAGTCGGTGCAGATGATTTTCTTAAGAAACCTGCTGACAGGTTTGAACTTGACAAGAAGATAACAGCACTTTTGCGCATCAAAGAACATCACGACTCACTTCTGCAAGACCGGAATAAAGCATACGAATATCTGGACTATGTAGGTGTTTTAATCGCAGTTCTGGACAGAGACTACAAGCTCATTCATATCAACCAGAAAGGTGCGGATATCCTGGGATATAACAGGAACAACATAATTAACAGGGACTGGATAGATCTTATTGTTTCCGAGAGCTATGCAAACCTTGTTAAGAGAAAATACGACATGCTTCTGGATGGCATTATGAACGAACCTGAATGTTCCGAATATCCCATAATGACAATCACACGTAAGGAGAAACTTTTCAAATGGCACTATTCTGTCCTGAGAGATGCGAAAGGAAATATTACAAACATCCTGATGTCAGGAGAGGACATAACCGAAAAGAGAAAGGATGAGATCAAGCTCATGGAATATGCTAAAGAACTTCAGAAGTCCAATGAAATTAAAGATCTATTTACTGATGTTCTCCGCCATGACCTGCTAAATCCTGCAGGACTTATCAAATCATTCACAGAGCTTCTTGAAGAGACAGGAACCAATGAAAAACAGCAACGTCTCATAGAGAACATTAAAAAATCGAATCTTAGACTTATCGGACTTATTGATAATGCTGCCAAACTCGCCAAACTTGAATCTATCAATGAGATGGCATTTGTAAAGACCAATATATCTCAGATGATAAATGATGTACAGGACAATTTCGAGCAGGACCTTAAAAGTAAGAATATCACCCTGAAAAGTGAGACTTACGGCCAACATCCGGCACTTGCCAACCCAATGATTGAAGGAGTATTTTCTAATCTTATATCAAACGCTATCAAATACAGCCCGGAAAATACCAATATTACGGTTAAAGTAGAAGATCTTGCAGATAAATTGAAAATCTCCGTGGCAGACCAGGGAGATGGTGTTCCTGACAAGGATAAAGAAGCGGTATTCACGCGTTTTAACCGTTTGCACAAGGAAAATATCAAGGGTAGTGGAATTGGGCTTGCTATTGTCAAAAGGATCATGGACCTTCATGGAGAAAATGTAGGTGTCATTGATAATCCACAAGGAAGGGGAAGTGTATTCTGGTTTACACTGAAAAAAGCGCTTTGAGTTATGAAAGAGAGAATAAAAGAATGGTGCACAGTGCTGTGCACCTAATCTTTTCTACCAGTTAAATAAGGTGAATATCGTATGCCATCTCACCATGAATGGACATGTCAAGTCCCTGGTGTTCTTCGTCATCTGATACCTTTACCGGTGTGATATAGTTGATGGCTATGAGCATTATGTATGTGAATACAAATGCATAGAGTGATGCTGCAACTACTACAATGAGCTGTATCATGAAGAAGCTACCACCACCATAGAGAAGACCGTCAGCACCATTTGGATTAATAGCTGTGGATGCAAAGATACCAAGAAGCACGGTACCAAGCACACCGCCCATACCATGGACTCCCCATACATCCAGTGCATCATCCCATCCTAGCTTGTTCTTGATGTGGACACAATAGTAGCAGACAAATCCTGCAGCGATTCCAAAAAGAGCTGCAACCGGCATTGACACATAACCTGCTGCAGGTGTGATGGTTGCAAGTCCTGCAACAGAACCTGTCAGAAGTTCCACAAACTTTGGTTTTCCCTGTTTTACCCATGCGATAGTGAGCCATGTAATTGCGGCAAATGATGCTGAGATGTCAGTGTTGAGGAATGCAAGAGGAGTGATAGTGTCAACATTAAGCTCACTTCCTGCGTTAAATCCATACCAACCGAACCAGAGAAGTGCAGTTCCTATTGCAACCAGTGGAAGACTGTTGGGTTTGGATGCACGGTCCTTTCTTGAGCCTACATAGAACACAGATGCCAGTGCTGCAAAACCTGCAGTAGCATGAACGACGATTCCGCCTGCATAGTCAAGAACTCCGATGTTTGCGAGCAGACCACCGCCCCATACCATGTGGACGAATGGATAGTACACAAGTACCTGCCAGAGAACAAGGAATATGAGATATGCCTTGAAGGTCACACGATTGACAAATGCTCCTGTGATGAGTGCCGGAGTGATGATAGCGAACATCATCTGATAGGAGATGAAGACGATCTCAGGAATTGCACCGTTTGCAGAAAATGCTGAGGTTATGGTTACACCATTTAAGAACATCTTGTCAAGGTTACCGATGATGCCACCTGCACCACCGCTGAAACAGAGAGAATAACCCACGATAAACCAGAGAATGGTTGTAATTCCTAGGGATACGAAACTTTGCATCATTATCCCTAAGATATTGCGTTTACATGCCAGTCCGCCATAGAAAAAGGCAAGGCCAGGGGTCATGAGCATAACAAGGCTCGTGGCCACCAGCATAAATCCTGTAGTACCTGTATCAAACATAAACGTATACCTGCCTAAATAGCTAAGTTTAAATGTAGATTAGTTAGAGCTACGAAACACATTACCCATTTCCGCCATAGTTCTATTTTAATGTTACTGTTCAGAAAATAATAAAAATGAAAACAAATCAAAATAAGGAACATTATCAAAAACAGAAGAAACAATCTGAAAATAAAGAAAAATAAACTGTTGTATTCATTATAAACTCAATACGGCAGGCAATGAAGAGGCAAATAATACATTTTATATGATGAAATCTAAAAATCTGTTCCTATTAATAAGTAGTATTAAGTATTATAAGACAATACATAGGATTCCGTTAGTACCCTACAAGCATAGAACCTGCTTCCTAAAGCAATAAAAACGAAACGAAACACACATTCACCCTGTGATCATGAAAGACCTGCCATGAGAAAAATGTTCACAGGAAAATGGTACTAACTACCTCTATAAGTGACATATCCGTTCTGAACGCAGCTCCGGTTGGTCAGAACGGACACTTTTCTTTTTTATCCATAAAAAATATAATACAAAAAGAATACTGCCTTGACTCGTCAGTTAATAGCTTCCATTAAAATGGTCAGATTATACAGTATATAAGTGTTTGCCAAAATAGGACAAAAAACACGGATTTTGTCTGAGATTGATAAAAATTAATTACTTTGAGAATAAAACACTGAAGTTGGCAAATAAAGCAACTTGATTCTGTTTTTCATTTTTGGTTAAAAAATAAACAAATGTAAATAAGCAATGATTTTATATATAGGAACATAGTACATAGGATTCCGTTGTACGTTACGAAATAACGCAGCTCCAATAATTAACACAGTCGTACAACAAACACAACAAAAAAACACATCAAATAAGTACAGAAGGAAAAGACCATGCGACAAGTAGCAATATACGGAAAGGGCGGAATCGGAAAGTCAACAACAACTCAGAATTTGACCGGAGCACTCGCCACCATGGGCAAAAAGATACTGTTAGTAGGATGTGACCCAAAGGCAGACTCTACAAGAATGCTTCTCGGAGGTCTTAACCAGAAGACAGTACTCGACACCCTCAGATCAGAAGGCGACGAATCTATCGAACTCGATAAGCTTATTCAGCCAGGTTTTGGCGGCATTAAGTGTGTAGAATCAGGTGGACCAGAACCTGGTGTCGGTTGTGCAGGTAGAGGTATTATCACCTCAATTGGTCTCCTAGAGAACCTCGGTGCATACGAAGAAGATCTCGACTACGTATTCTATGACGTACTCGGTGACGTAGTATGCGGAGGCTTCGCAATGCCAATCAGAGAAGGAAAGGCACAGGAAATCTACATTGTAGCCAGTGGTGAACTTATGGCTATCTATGCAGCAAACAACATCTGCAAGGGTATCCAGAAGTACGCAAAGGGCGGTGCACGTCTTGGAGGAATCATCTGTAACAGTAGGAATGTAGACGGAGAACGCGAACTTCTCGAAGCTTTTGCAGAAAGGCTTGGAAGCAAGTTGATCCACTTCGTACCAAGAGACAACATCGTACAGCGTGCTGAGATCAACAGAAAGGTTGTCATCGAGTTTGACCCTGAGAGTCAGCAGGCACAGGAATACATGACCCTTGCTAAGAACATCGAGGAAAATGATCTGTTTGTTGTCCCAACACCACTAGATATGGATGATCTCGAAGCAATGATGGTAGAATTCGGAATTATTGAACTCTAAATAGAATCAGAGGTGAAAAAACAATGCAGATGATTCGTGCAATAATCAGACCGGAAAAGGTAACTGATGTTGTTGAAGCTCTTGAAAAGGAAAGCTTTGTATCTCTCACCAAGTCCGATGTATTCGGAAGAGGAAAGCAGAGAGGAATACACACAGCAGAATTACAGTTTAATGAACTTCCAAAGACAATGCTCATGCTAGTAGTCGAAGATGGAGACAAGGACAAAGTCCTTGACATCATCAAGACTTCAGCTCACACAGGAAAGTACGGAGACGGTAAGATTTTCGTAAACCCGGTAGAAAGCGCATACACGATCCGTACAGGCGCAAGCGGACTTTAAATCCGTGGAGGGATCTCAAATGAAGGAAATAACGGCAATCATCCGTATGAACAAGGTGCATAAGACACTTGATGCCCTTGATGGATGCGGATACCCCTCATTCACCGTGGAAAAGGTGATGGGACGCGGAAAGCAAAGGGGATTATGCTTTGAATTTGATCCACCGCTCCCTGAACAGGAAGAACCAAACCTTACACACGTGCCATTCGTTCCAAAGAGAATGTTTACGATCATAGTGGATGACAAGGCAGCTGAGAAGGTAGTACAGAAAATAATCAAGATCAACCAGACAGGCCATGCAGGAGATGGAAAGATCTTCGTCACAGACATACCTGAAGCTTACAGAGTAAGAACTGGTGAATCAGGAGAAATGACCGTAGGGAGGAATGTGGAATGAGTTCTGAAGTAGAACATTCACAGAATGTCCTTGACGAAATGATGAAGGTCTACCCTGCAAAGACTGAAAAGGACAGAAGGAAGCACTTTACAGTAAAGGATTCCTGCGAAACAGAACAGCACATCGAAGCCAACGCAAAGACGGTCCCTGGTATTATGACAAACCGTGGTTGTGCTTATGCCGGCGGAAAGGGTGTGGTGATGGGACCTATTAAGGATATGGTTCACATCACACATGGACCAATTGGCTGTGGATATTACACCTGGGGGACCAGACGTAACATGGCCAAGGCAGAAGACGGCGGCGACAACTACCTGCAATACTGTTTCTCAACAGATATGAAAGAAACAGATATTGTATTCGGTGGTGAAAAGAAGCTCAAGGAAGCAATTGATGATGCAATGAGAATCTTCAAGCCAGGAGCTATCTCCATCAATGCAACGTGCCCAGTAGGACTTATCGGTGACGATATTGAATCCGTAGCACGTAATGCAGAAAAGGATTATCCTGGTTTAAAGGTACTGGCTCTTCGCTGTGAAGGATACAGAGGTGTAAGCCAGTCAGCAGGACACCACGTTGCAAGTAACGTGATCATGGAAGCACTTATCGGTACTGAACAACTTGAAAACCCAACACCATTTGACATCAACATCTTTGGTGAATACAACATTGGCGGGGACCTCTGGGAGATCAAGCCACTCTTTGAAAAAATAGGATACCGTATAGTTTCTAGTTTCACAGGAGACGGTTCATACCACAATCTTGCAAAGGCACACCAGGCAAAGCTCAGTATCCTTCTCTGTCACAGGTCAGTTAACTACACTAACCGTATGATGGAAGAGAAGTACGGAGTTCCATGGCTCAAGGTCAATTACATTGGTGTTGAAGGAACAAAGAAGTCACTCAGAAAGATGGCTGAATTCTTCGATGATGCAGAACTTACCAGGAAGACAGAAGAAATAATTGAAGAAGAAGTAGCAAAGATCCAGCCTGAACTCGAAAAGTACAGGAACAAGCTTCAGGGCAAGACAGCATTCATCTATGCTGGTGGTTCCAGGTCACACCACTACCAGAACCTCTTTGAAGATCTCGGAATGAAGGTACTTGTTGCAGGATACCAGTTTGCTCACCGTGATGACTACGAAGGAAGGCAGATTCTTGAAGGTATGAAGGAAAAGGCATCAAGTGGGATCCTTGAAGATCTCCACTATGAGAGAGATGAAAACTTCACACCAGCCATCAGTGAAGAACGTATGGCAGAACTCAAGGAAAAGCTTGGTCTTATGAGCTATGAAGGAATGCTACCGGAAATGAAGGATGGTGCTATCATGGTGGATGATCTGAACCATTACGAGACAGAATTCCTTATCAAGGAACTCAAGCCAGATCTGTTCTGTTCCGGCATCAAGGACAAGTACTGGGCACAGAAGATGGGAATCCCATCAAGACAGATACACTCATATGACTACAGCGGTCGTTACACCGGATTTACTGGTGTACTGAACTTCGCAAGAGATGTAGACATGGCAGTGAACAACCCAAGCTGGAAGCTCCAGAAGACTCCATGGAAGGGAGCATAAAGGAGGGCTGAAAAATGTTAGATTATACACCAAAGGAAAAGGTGGAGAGAAATGCACTGGTTGTTAACCCTGCAAAGATCTGCCAGCCTATTGGCGCAACATATGCTGCTCTGGGTATACGCAACTGTATGCCCCACAGCCATGGTTCACAGGGATGTCTTTCATACCTGAGAATGTGCCTTACAAGACACTTCAGGGAACCAACAATCGGTACAACCAGCAGTTTCTATGAAGGTACTGCTGTATTCGGTGGTGCATCAAACCTCAAGAAGTCACTTGAGAACATAGAAGCTGTATACACGCCTGAAGTTGTAGCGATTCACACAACCTGTCTCTCAGAGACAATCGGTGATGATGTCGGCTCGATCATTGAAGATGTAAAAGAAGAAGAACTCATCGACCCATCCATCAAGCTCTGTGCAGCATCAACACCAAGTTATGTGGGATCCCACGTAACAGGTTATGACAATATGGTAAAGTCATTTGTCACAACCTTTGCAACAAAGACAAAGCCAAACGGAAAGCTGAACGTAATTCCTGGTTTCGTAGATCCTGGAGACATTCGTGAGATCAAGAGATTACTCTCTATCATGAATATCCCAACAATTGTCTTCCCTGACCAGACAGATGTTCTTGATACCGGAATGGGAATGGAAAGAGAACTGTTTGCAAATGGCGGAACACCAATCGGTGACGTCGAAGACAGTGCAAACTCCATGGGTACCATCGCACTCTGCAGTATGGCAGGAGGCGCAGCAGCAAATGTATTCAAGAACAAGTTCAAGATGCCAGTACAGATAGGACCTGCACCAATAGGTGTACGCTTTACTGACAGGTTCATCATGAAGGCAGCTGAGCTTGCAAATGTAGCGATCCCACCTGAACTTGAACTGGAAAGGTCAAGGGTAGTTGACATGATGACAGATGCTCACCCACACTTCTATGGTAAGAAGGTAGCCATATTTGGTGACCCAGACATAATAGAGGGTCTCACAAGCCTTGTGCTTGAAATGGGAATGGAGCCTGTTGTAGTTCTTTCAGGATCAGTAAGCAAGGCTTACGTGGAAAGAGTCTCTGAGATGGTACACCCACTGTACCCTAGCGCACAGATCCTTGACGAAGCTGATCTTTTCACACTCCACCAGATCATAAAGAATGAGCCTGTAGACATGCTGATCGGTAACACCTATGGTAAGCACATCGCTCTTGCCGAGGATATCCCACTGATCAGGGTAGGGTTCCCAATCATGGACAGGGCAAACCTGCACCACTTCCCGGTCATGGGATACGCAGGAGCAGCTCGCATGATCGAGTGGATAGGAAACACTTTCCTTGACATCAAGGACAAGACAGTTCCTGAAGAAGAACTTGAGGTCGTTCAGTAACGACCTCACTATATATTTTTGGAGTGAGAACATGCCAGACATTACAAGCGTTATAAACACGCTGGATGAAAGACGGCCATACATAGAACTGAAGCAGGCAAACAAGTCTGGAGAACTTGCATGTGATAACACATCAATTGCAGGTTCAATGAGCCAGAGAGCCTGTGTATATTCAGGAGCACGTGTGGCACTTAATCCCGTAACCGATGCAATTCACCTCGTGCACGGTCCCATTGGTTGTGCAAGCTACACCTGGGATATCAGAGGAAGCCTGTCAAGTGACAAGGAAACCTTCCGTACCAGTTTCTCAACTGATATGAAGGAGCTTGATGTTGTATTCGGTGGCGAGAAAAAACTCTCAAAGAGCATAGACGAGCTGGTCGAGTTATACAACCCACCTGTCATCTTTGTCTATTCAACCTGTATTGTCGGTATAATCGGCGATGATCTCGAAGCCATTTGTAAGGAAGCAACCGAAAGGGTTGGAATACCAGTATTACCTGTTCAGTCCGAGGGATTCAAGGGTACAAAGTCCGATGGATATAAGGCGGCATGTCATGCACTTATGCAGCTTATCGGAACAAAGGAACCTGAAATAATATCTGAATACAGGATCAACATTCTTGGCGATTACAATGTGGCAGGAGACGTCTGGTTAGTAAAGCCCCTCTTTGAGAAGATGGGAATACAGGTAATTACTTCAATGACAGGAGATGCGACGGCAGATAGCATCTCAAAGGCACATGGAGCACAGCTGAATCTGGTTCAGTGTTCAGGTTCCATGACATATCTCGCGAAGTGGATGAAGAAGGAATTCGGGATTCCTTTCACAAAGGTCAGCTATTTTGGAATAGAGGATCTTGCAATAGCACTTAGATCAACTGCTGAATTCTTCGGTTCAGAAGAAATGATGAACATCGCAGAAGAAATAATCGAGCAGGAAACAAACAGAATAATGCCTGAAATTCAGGAAATCAGAAGCAGACTTGAAGGGAAGACTGCAGCAATTTACATGGGCGGGGCAGCCAAGGCATTAACATTGATAAAGGGCTTCCGTGAACTCGGAATGGAAGTCGTTATAATCGGTACACAAACCGGAAAGAGAGATGATTACAAGCAGATCAGTTACCAGGTAAAGGATGGAACTGTCATTGTAGATGACGCAAATCCACTGGAACTTGCAGATCTTCTGGTAAATCAGAAGGCAGACCTCATGGTTGCAGGTGTCAAGGAAAGATTCCTTGCTTACAAGCTTGGAGTGTCATTCTGTGACTTTAACCATGATAGAACAATTGAGTTTGAAGGTTACGACGGGTTCCTTAATTTTGCAAGGGAGCTTGATACATCTGTAAACAGTCCTGTGTGGAGATATGTTGGAAGCAAGATAGAGGACTCATATTCCGGTAGCAGCGGGGCAGAACAAACAACTGATTCAACTGCAAAAGCAGGAACAATCAAGAAGATAGAAGGGGAGAGCAATATGCAGGAAATTAGTCCCATTACATTTCAACAGGAGCCAGTGGCATGAGTGAACGTAACTACACCACTGTAAATCCTTGTATCATGTGCCAGCCTATTGGCAGTGTAATGGCTTTTAAGGGAATCGAAGATTCAATGGTCCTCTTACACGGATCACAGGGCTGCAGTACCTATATGAGACTGCACCTTGCACACCATTTCAGAGAGCCTGTGGACATCGGTTCAAGTTCATTGAGTGAGAAGGGAGCCGTGTATGGCGGAAGTGAGAACCTGAAGAAGGGACTTAAGAATATTATACTACGTTACAACCCGAAGGTCATCGGTGTCTCTACAACTTGTCTTGCAGAGACAATTGGAGATGACATTTCACGTATTATCAGTGAATTCAGAGAAGAGGAAGGTGTTGGTGATGAGAGAATTATCATCCCGGTCCCAACTCCAAGTTACGAGGACAGCCACAACAGCGGATACATAAAGGCTGTTGAAGCTATTGTCAAGACTTTTACTCTTGATGATTCAAAGAAGGCTATATTTAACAATAAGCTCAATGTCGTACTTTCAGAGAACATCTCTCCTGAAGACACAAGGGAACTTAAGCACTTATTTGACAGTATTGTGGGACAGAACTCATACATACTTCTCCCTGATATCTCTGAGACCTTTGATGCTCCTATGACAGGAGATCTTCATAAGATCCCACCAGGAGGAACAACTCATGCTGATATTGCAGACATGAAGAACAGTGCTGCAACCATCGGACTGGGAATTACCAATGATAACAAAGCGGTCAACTACCTTAAGCAGACTTTTGACATCCCTTCGCAGAATCTGCCCCTCCCGATAGGACTTGAATACACTGACAGGGTTTTGGCCGCATTGTCTAATATATCCGGGGCAGAAATACCAGACGAGTTCCAGAAGGAGCGTGGAAGGCTTATTGATGCCATGGTAGACTCTCACAAGTACGTTTACGGAACAAAGGTTGCTATTTACGGTGATCCTAACAACGTACTTGGAATGCTTTCACTTGTGCTTGAGAATGGAATGCACCCTATTCTTGTGGTTGCTTCCAGCAAGTCTCCAAGGTTTGCTGAACAGGCAATGGAAAGAGTAAAGCAGGTAAAGCCTGACTGTGATGTCACGATCCTTGAGGATGTTGACTTTGATACTTTCAACGACGCTGTCAAGAAGGCAAAGCCACAGATGCTCATAGGCAACTCAAATGGAAAGTACATTGCAAAGGAAATGAACATCCCATTGATTAGATTCGGATTCCCGATCCATGACAGAGTCGGTGCCCAGAGATTACTGACACTTGGATACAAGGGAGCAATGCGCATGCTTGACAGAATTACAAATACTATCCTCGAAGTTGAGGATACTGAATTAGCTGCGAAATGGTCTGAACCGGAAAGCTACGTTCCGCTCGGCGAAAGTAGCTTTCACTCCGCAGAAGCGTGAGGACGAAACCAAAAATGTGTAAGATAGATGCAGGATGAAAAACGTAAAGAAAGTCCTGCATTAACTTTTTTTCTTTTTTCTTTTGAATTAATAATCAGACATTTTTTCAACTTAGTCGACCCACACGATCGGAGGTTCTTTTTTAGGTGGTTCTTCGGTCACCTTCGATTCATAACCGAATACAATAGGTGCAATTACCCTGTAATCAGGTGTAATCCCTAGTTCCTCAAGTAGTTCAGCACTTTCCTGTACAAAACAGGCAGAACCTATCCAGCAACTGCCAATTCCCATTGAATGAGCTGCAAGCATCATATTCTCAGCACAAAGAGAACAATCATAGTCCGCAGTTATAGCTGCATTATTACCAAGAATAATGATCAGTACCGGAGCATTATAGAATATATCGAATTCTTCCATTGATAGATACTTTTTGAACTCTTCTATCGTTTCACCTGTAGCCTCTTCCAGCTTTGCCAGAAGACGTGGTTTACAGTGATCCGAGATACGTGTCATCATTTCACGATTTTTAACTACAACAAAAAACCAAGGCTGACTGTTAAAAGCCGATGGTGCATGGATACCGGCATCAATTATAGCCTTAATATCCTCATTATTTACATCTTCATCCGTAAACTCACGGACACTTCTCCGAGTCTTTATATTTTCAATTACAGCATTTTCTGCCACTCCCATAAATTCACTCCCCTATTCCTATTTACACTTTCAATTCTTATTTTTAGATTCCCGGAACTCTTTGAGCGAGATCTGCATCAGGCTGTCGGGATCCTCAACATCCTTATGGACGTAAAGACCGCACCAGCAGCGTCTCATTGCATCATAGTGTTCCCGGTGGAATGGAATACACGGACATACAAGTTTCATGTCATGTTCCCGCTCACCCGTAAGTCCCTGACAGGGACAGAACGGACTCCCCTTTTCTTTTTCAATATTGACTTCCTGTTCAAGCAGGAAACCAACCAGTTCCTCATCAGGACTGAACTTATATCCCAGAGGATCCACAACTTTTGAGAACATTGTTCTCAGTTGCTCTTTACGCTTCTCGTTATCCATAGTAGATCAAAGATCCAGTAATGTAGCGTATTTGTCAGGGTTATAACCAACTACAACCTCATCATCAATTTTCACAAACGGAAATGACATTTCAGAACCATGTGCAAGACAATCTTCCTTTATGGCTTCCTTGGTCTTGTCATCCGCTTTGTCATAATCAGTATATTCAAAGGGAATGTCATGTTCCCTGAAGAATTTCTTTGCCCTCATGCACCAGGGACAGGTGCTCAGGGTGTACATTACTACTTTCTTCATTTACCTGCACCTTCCATACTTAAATTTACAAAAACACCTTCTTCCATAACTTTGGTTTCATAGATAGGTACCCTGATCTCTTCTGCATCAAGGAATTTGCCTTCACGGACATCAAATCTCCAGTCATGACAGGGACATTTGATCACGTATTGTTCAAGAGTTCCCTTTGACAGAGGACACTCCATATGCGGACATTTGTTGGACATAGCAAAAAAGTCATCACCGACCTTAAGAACAAGCACCTTGTTGCCTTCTATAAGCAAAGGCTTCTTTTCGCCGTTATCAAGTTCATCTGCCTTTAGTGCAAATATCCAGTTATCTTCCTGTTTCATAGATATATTCCCGCTATCACACAAGGACAGATATATTTCCATCCTTTAGCTGTGTTTCATATACATTAACCTTGATCTTGTCTGATGCTACATATGCCCCGCTGCGCAGATCAAAGCTCCAGCTATGACAGGGACATTTGATAGAATGATCCATAAGGATGCCTCCCTGTAGAGGACAATTCATATGCGGACAACGATTCTCAATGGCAAATATTTCCCCGTCAACACGAATAAGGAGAATTCTTGTATCTCCTACTTCCACGGGTTTCATTTTGCCTTCTTTCACATCACTTTCACTTGCAGCTACAGTCCATGAAGTCATTTGTACTCTCCGTTCATGCGGATTTTAAAGAAGGACAAGTATTTCCCCGTCTTCAATCTTGTTCTCAAAGATAGAAAGCTCTTCGTCCTTATCTCCGAGATATTTACCGGACCTTATGTCGTATTCCCAACCATGGCACGGACATTTGAGCACATATTCTTCACTGAAAGTACCTTTTGATAAACGACAGCCCATATGTTTACATTTCCCGGAAAGGGAATATACAGTGTCATTCTTCCTGATAAGAAGTACAGGTGTCCCTTTCACCCTTGCAAACTCCATACTGCCTTCTTTAAGGTCATCGTCATTTATAGCAAAGAACCAGGATTTTTCCGGCATTTATATCTCCCATAAATATTCAGGGATTCAAAAATATAAATAGTTGTCGTGAAATAAAATGTAGCAACAATTATGCATTGCTACTACTTCTGTTCTGGAAATAACGATATTCTTTCCAGACAAGGAACATACTTATCATGGCAGCCATGAAATCAGATATTGGAAATGCCATCCACACTCCTGAAAGATCGAAATAGTATGGCAAAAGTATTACCAGAGGGATCAGGAACAGAATCTGACGGCACATTGAAAGGAAGAATGATGGTCTTGCCCTGCCAAGTGACTGGAAAAACGTTGTTCCGATCACATTCAGACCTATCAAAGGACTTGCCAGTACCATTATTCTCAGAGCTGATGCTCCGCTGTTGATAAGGTCAGTATCTGTGCTGAACATGCTGAAGAATGTTCCTGGAAACAGAGACAGCAAAATAAAACCTGCCAGTCCGAAAACAGTGGTGATCATCAATGACTTTTTAACAGACTCATTAACTCTCTCATAATTCTCTGCTCCGTAGTTATATCCGACAATTGGCTGCAGACCATGAGATATACCTATTATCGGCATTAGTATCAGCATTAACAATTTGATGGCAACACCAAATACAGCTATTGAAAGGTCTCCTCCATAGATGGCAAGTACGTTGTTAAGCACAAGCATCATGAAACTGTTGGATGCTCCCATAACAAATGAACCGAAACCAATAGTTGTTATATCTTTTATCAGGTCGAATTTTGGTTTGAAATTTGCCAGTTCAAGCTTAAGAGGGCTTTTGCCACTCATGTAGTAATAGAACAGATAGATTGTACCTGCCATTTGTGCAAGTACGGTTGCAAGAGCTGCACCCTTGACACCCATTCCAAATCCGAACATAAGTATTGCATCAAGGAAAATGTTCAGTACACCTGAAAAGACCATGTTGTTCATGGCAACTTTGGAATTGCCTTCTGCCCTTACAAGATTGTTAAGTACGAAACCAAATGTGAATGCCAGAGTTCCCTGCAATATAACAACAGCATATTCCTTTGCGTAGACAAGGTTATCAGCAGTCGCACCGAAAAGATTCAGTATCGTATCTACATTGAAGAAGAACAAAATCTGGAAAATTATACTGAGTATCAATGTGTAGGAAAAAACATTTCCAAGAGTTCTTTCAGCTTTGTTGACATCTCTGGAGCCCAGCAGACGTGAAATTACCGAGGAACCACCAACACCTATGCCTATGGAGATAGCCATCATTAGCATCTGAAGTGGAAAAGCAACAGCAACTCCTGCAATACCGAGTACGCTCTGCTCACCAAGTGCTCTTCCTACAAAGAAGGTATCTACAAGATTGTAGAATGCCTGTACAAGAAGCCCGATTATTGCTGGTGTGGCAAGCTGCCAGAGAAGCTTATTGATTTTCTCGGTACCTAAAAACTCACTTTTTTCATTCATGATGTTATCCTGATATCAATATTTGTTTTTCATTCATTTTGATGAATTTCTGTCAAATTCCTCAAGGGTATTTTTTGTTTTATCAAGGAGCTTTCTGAAAATATGCTCCTCTTCATCAGAGAAGTCTGAAAGTAGAATGTTATTCCATTCCAGAAGAGCAGCGTTTATCGCCGGAACAACTTCCCTGCCTTTGTCGGAGATGAAAACACGATACATTCTCCTGTCATTCTCATCCTTTTCACGATAGACATAGCCTTCTTTTTCAAGTGCTGTGATGACCCTGGTTGCCGTAGCTTTACTAAACTTGAGATAGCGTGCCAGGCATTCCTGAGAACAACCATCTTTATGTGCGAGTGTCAGCAGGAATGCAAACATCGGACCTTTCAGGTTATATGATTCAAGCGCATTCTCGATGTAATGGTGATTGTGCGAAAAGATGTATGCGATCTTTGCACCGATTCTTTCAGACTGTCTCATATTATTCCCGTTTTAATTGGTTTCGTGTGAAACCAATTAGTTTAACGTGAAACTAATATATAAAGATAATCTAAATGAAAAATAAAAAAAGAAGAAAATATAGAATTCCTGAATGGTTATTCTTCGAAGTTATTTGGTGAACCTAGATATTATCAACAGACAGAGAATGAGCATGATAGAAGTGAAACCCGGCGTGGTTTGTGAAGTTTCTTCACCATTTTCAGTCGTTTCATTGTCGGCGGTATTTTCCACCGTTTGAGATGAATCCTCTTCCATGGGAGGAATTTCTTCTACCAGAGCCTCATCTGTTTGTAACGGCATGTCCCACACAAAAACAACCGGAATATCACTTATGCCCGCTTCTTCAAAGTGCTCTTCGATTATCAGATATATTTCATTTAGAGATGAATCATTGACTTTATCTGGTGTCTCTTTATTGACTCCCACTTCAATGTATCCACTGTATTTTTTGAATCCGAATGACAGAAGAGGTCCATCTTGAGAAGCAAAATGGGATTCCAATTCAAATACATGCCTAGCTTTATGAACTTTCTCAGACCATTTCAGCCATTCATCTTCATCAGCAAATACCGGAACATGGCCCATAGAAGCTACAAATCCTGAACTGTCTTTTGCCTTTTCAAATGCATCAGGGTCGTATTCAAATTTAAGATACTCTTCATCTTCTGCCCACATAAAAACAACGGGAACTTCACTTAAACCTGTATTTTCTTCACAATGAGCTTCTATTTTCTGATACAACTTATCGATTCTGGAATCGTTTATCTCTCCTTTGTATTCAGATTTCAACTCAACTATTATGAACTCACTGCATGCAAAAGTTCTTATGGCTTCATCAAATTTATAGTAAGAATACGAATCGGGGAGACTTGCACAACAATTGTGAATTATATTTCTCCATTCCTGGTCAATTGTGTCTGTAAAAGTACCTTTGCTTGTTATGAAATGAGGGTCTTCAGCGTATTCTTCAAACGCTTCAGTTGCTGCACTCGCATAGCCAATTGAGAGCAATGAAACAAGAAATAGAATCATTAAATGCTTCCACATTTTATTAGTTACAACCATTATGCCACCACAAAAATTCAAGCATGGTTAATACAACAAACATGCTGAAGAATGTTGCAAATATATGTTTAATTCCATCACTTTGATGTAAAAACACACGTATTTGCATCAAAATAAGATCTCTTTGTCAACATATAAATATATTTGAAATTCAAAGGTTTTTTTAATAAAATAAAAAAAGAAGAAAATGCTCAGTTATAACTGGAAGGTGTTTCATCCCAGTTATCCGGAGCATCTCCTGTACCTGACGTTACGTCCATAAAGTATTCATTGTTATAATAGTACCATAGTTCTATGACAGAGTAATCTTCATCCTGGAAATAATCGAAGTCTATATCCTCATAGTCATCAGGATAAACTACTTTTTTCAGGTCATCGTCATAATATGGACCTACAGTCGGATCCAGAGGGAACCATTCTCCGTCCTCGTAGACCTCTACCCATGCATGTCCGCCGGTACTGCCGTCGAAATCCACAAGACCTATGGCAACCCTTACTTCGCTCTCATCATATTCACCGGAGCCTATAAGCAGTGATGTCAGAGTGTTAGCCTGATCTTCACAGTCACTTACTATCTCACCTGGAACAGGGTTTGAATCATAATCCGGGGTTTCCTCAAGGAACTCAGTTGGAGTTAACCATTTTTCCTGCTGCCCGTTCAGGGTCATGTCAGATACCCATATCCATTCAACTGCAGCTTCATATATCTCATCCTCATCATCGAGGTCTTCACCGTCAAGATAATCCTGAACTGCATCTGCATAAGGGGTGACATATTCCTGAAATTCAGAGACATCGGTCACCGAGAATGTTTTCTCCTGCAGGAAATTCCTGAGCTCTTCCCTGTCAGTCATTTCCTGTTGCATTCTTGGAACTGCTTGCATAGGAACATTCTGAACCGGAACAGTTGAAGGAGCAATATTCGTTCCACCCTGCTGACCCTGTTGTCTCATATTCTGCATGTTCTGGTTTTGCATATTATTGTTATTATTCTGTGGGGGTTTAGTAAGATTGTGGAGTTTGCATATTTTGAGAAGTCTGAATCTGACCCTGATTAAATCCTAATCTCTGGGCCATATTAAAATTAAAGAACTGCTGGCTGATCACATATATCTGCTGGGCTTTTACCTGTATGCGACCTGAAACACCATCCTCTATGGAAAAAGAAGAAAAGGAGAGAGCTGCATCGTCATTTTCAGCAGCAACAGAATAAGCCAAGAACATAAGTAAAAACGCCACAAATGTTGACAATACCAGTTTCTTCATAGCATTTCACCTAATTTTCTATACGATCCTCTATCATTCACGTTTATTTTTTCCTTACTTACCCCACTTGTTCCTGAATTATAGCAAAGGGATCATATGAAGCAATTCAAAACTCAAGCTTCATATGAAACCTGTATTCCTTTCAGGAGAGGAATCTTTAGTTTATTTATTCGTATCTCAGTGCATCGACCGGCTTCATCTTTGAAGCATTATATGCCGGGATAATACCAGAGAGCACTCCAATGACAACTGCAATGGAAATACCCAGCACCATCAGATATGGAGCAACGGTCATGCCCATGGATGAACGCATAATGGATATTCCAAGATACGGCATCAACGATGTAAGTACGAGACTCAGCACTATACCGAGCACACCTCCTACAAAGCCTACAAGAGCTGAATTGAACAGGAATATCATCATGATGTCCTTGTTCTTGGCACCTATAGCCTTCATTGTGCCAATCTCTTTGGTCTTTTCCAGAACTGATGTGAACATTGTGTTCGCTATTCCCACTGAACCCACTATAAGAGAGACACCAGCTATAGCTCCAAGGAACAATGTCAGTGATGACATCATCTCACTTGCGGATTCGGCTCTTGACAATGAATCGGATACACTGAAATCTCTATCCTTTTCATTGACGATATGTCTGGATATCATAAGTTTATCCTCAGTAGCATTGACAACCGATGCCACGTTATCAACATCATTGGCCTTTAACACAATGGTATTGTATACATTTGCCTCTGCATCAGTAATAACGTCCACTGCCGCATCTATCGGCATGATAATAGCATTATCGTCTTCACCGGAGGCTAATATGCCTATGACTCTGACAGACTTACCGTTGACAGTGATCACACGATTCAGTCCTATCTCATTATCATACATAGTATGAGCTACTCTGTAACCTATAACAGCTACGTATTTGTCTGTGGGCTGGAGCAATCTCCCGGACTCCACATCATACGTCACCATATAACTCCAGACCTGAGGATCAACTCCGGTAATAGAGAGACTGGCTGACTTGCCCATAAAATACACATCTTCACTACCGGAGATCTCCCCATCTATATATGTGACATTCTGAAGCAATTTCAACGTCGTTATATCTTTGTTAGTAAGCGTTGCATCAGAAGAGGAGGAGGAAGACGAGAAATCTCCCGGGCCTCCAAATGACATAGCCCTTGTATAGCCTGGTGTTACTCTTATAAGCGTAAGGTCCATGTCAGCAAATCTACTTTGCATATCTGCAGCCATACTGTCACTGAGTGACATTATAGTAACTACTGCTCCAACGCCAATAACGATACCTATTATAGTTAGCCAGCTTCTGACCTTACTGTGTACCAGAATATTTGCAGCAAGCTTAATATAGGTACTTCGTCTCATTGATTGTCCTTCTTCAGTATTTTGTTTTTCAGTTCCCTCAATTGGACACCAAGCGGTTCATAGGTTCCTTCTTTCATCATTTTTTTCTTTCTATAGTAATATGCTCCTCCTACAACTACAACGACAAGAAGACCATATTCAAGATAAGTGGTGGTACTGGATGAACTGCGACTGCTTGGTCCTGCTCCGGAATATGAACTTGCGGTCATAGACCCTCCT
Organism: Methanolobus vulcani; assembly: GCF_900100715.1. GTDB lineage: Archaea > Halobacteriota > Methanosarcinia > Methanosarcinales > Methanosarcinaceae > Methanolobus > Methanolobus vulcani. The sequence continues at coordinate 250,049 of NZ_FNCA01000003.1, forward strand.
GACAGTCCTTCTATCTGAACAGTCTTCTCAACAGAACGCCTCTGACCGGCAGAATCTGTGTATTCGATAAGAACAAGGAGATCGTTCTGTGACATGCTACTTTGAGCGTATTGTGATTCTGTCACATTTCCTCCGGGCATTCCTGAAGGTCCTGAAGAGCCCATCTGTGGTGATGAGCTATTTGCAGACATTGATCCTGTCTGTGAGATCGAGAAGGAAGTGATAGTATAGTCACCTTTTTCGAGGTTACCTACAATCGTAGAAGTACTTCCAGTAGCTTGAAAATTCTGCTGATCCGGTATTGAGACCTTAACAGAATAAGCCTCATTGTTACCTACGTTTGCAAGAGACAGAGAGACTTCACCCGCACTGCTCTCTGAGTAACTCAGATCAAAATCCGTAGTGCCTCCTACAAACAGACCAGCTTTAGTATTTATGGTTGTGCTGTTGGAATTATAATCTTCGAATTTCAGAGTGATGTCAAGCTGATACAATCCAGGATTTGCATTCACATCCGCCATTACAGAATATGAAACGCTTACCGACTGGTTAACACCAAGATAACTTATGTACTTAGTATTGGATGAGTATACAGGCAGGATTACTCCTGTCGATTCATCCCATGAAACAGCCATGTTCTTGAGCGGTGAAGTACCAGTATTTGTTATCACGAATTCCAGAGGTTCCACGGTTGCAACATCAATGTTAGATTCACTGATAGTAACTATCTGTGCATACTCTTTGCCCTTTATATCAATACTGACTTTTGTCGATACACTTGAACTTGATTCACTGTCGGTGACTAGTACATCCAGATCATAAGTGCCTTCCGAAACATCCGGATCAACCTTTAGTTTGAATTTAAGAAGTGTTGCATCAGCTGTGTCCTGACGGGCTTCAAGGAATGATATTTTCTGTGAAAGGGACTCGCCTTCTACCTGGGAGAAGGGATATTGCGGATCTATTGAAACCACTACATTTGAGAGATCCTGGTTTCCTACATTCTGAACACTGAAAGTGAGCTCTACTGTTTCACCGGGCCTTGCAGGACTGGGGCTCTGGGTCATCAGATCCACCTGAACCCCGGAAATGGCGGCGTTCAAATCTGCCGATGCATCTGATATCGGCAAAACCATTGAAAATATTAATAATAATAATAATAATAACAGAATTTTTCTCATCTTTATCACATTGCTTCATTATTTTTTTTCAATATCTCTATTTTATCGACCATTCCGTCTTTTATATGAACTACACGATCGGCATATTTCGTAAGATCAGGATCGTGGGTGATCATTATGATAGTTTTACCTTCTTTCTGATGGAGACCACTTAAGAATTCAAGAATATAGTCACCTGTTGTGCTATCCAGGTTACCTGTTGGCTCATCTGCAAGTATTACCCTTGGATCAACTGCCAGGGATCTTGCAATTGCAACTCTCTGTCTTTGACCACCAGACAACTGTGAAGGAAGATTGTATTTTTTATCAGAAAGACCCACTACATCAAGCAATTCCAGTGCTCTCTTCCAGCAAGAATCAGCATCTTCTTCCTGGAACTCAAGTGGAAGCATCACATTTTCGATAGTATTTAATGTAGGAATAAGGTTGAATGTCTGGAAAATAAATCCAATTAATTGACCTCTGATCTGGGCAAGTTCAGATTCCTTCATCTTGGAAATGTCCTTGTTGTTGAGCTCAACAACGCCCTTGCTTGGAAGATCAAGGCAACCCAGCAGGTTCATCATTGTACTCTTACCGCTTCCACTTGGACCAAGTATGACTACAAATTCACCATGCAGGATCTCCAGATCAATGCCTTTTAATGCGGCAAACTCGACCTCTCCCATTTTGTAGATCTTCCACACGTCTGTCAAGCGCATGAGAATATCAGGAGTGCCATTTGTGCCATTTTGCGGCTGAATTTCTTGTTCAGTATTATTGAGATTCTCGTCCATGATATACCTCAAATTATTCCCATTTTACAATATTATATAAACAGATGAATATAAATATTTATAACTATGTATACTAAAATTACACTGAAAGTGAAAACTCATTTGTCATCCACATATCCTGCCGGGGATATTCTGATCAAACGGATCATCTGTTCTGAATTCAGTTTTCTGCACAGAGAAATTACTGCATTTTCATGTCCGTTTGCTCCTTTCTGTTCGGCAGGGCCACCAGCAACTTTCTCTTCAAACATAACATGCATATTATTAGTGTTCATAATTCATGCCTCTGTATCGGATAAGAGACACCTGGCGGATAGGTAACAGGTGTCCCTTAAACGAGTGGGGGGTTGTTGGTTGTTGGTACATCAGTGGCACCAGGCTGGATGTGGTTGGGGGTTGGTGCCACCTTAGCTTTGGTGGTTTACCTACCAGCTCACTGCTGGCAAGCAATCTCCAAATTGGCAGTTTTAAATAAAAGCATACTTATTTGAAAAAGACTCACAAATTCCGATGATCAATCAATGAAGCTTTATAATGAAATAAATAATAGATGAATGGTTTATAAGACAGCTAATAACTTATCAAACGTATATTAGAATATTAATTACTATTTTAGACACTAAAATTCATTATTACACATGAGCCATAGTTTTAGAAGTGAGTAAAAATAAATAGATATCGAAGAGATAATCAGGGATGAACATTACCTCTGAAAAAAAGAAACATTACTTCTCAGGTTCTACAAGGAAAAGGACATTTCCACGTCCTTTCTTGAATTTCTGGATCTTGCCCCTCTTCTCAAGATCAAGAAGCATAAGGCTTACTTTTCCTTCTGAATACTTAAGACGTTTACGCATATCTTTCTGTGTCATTCTGCCACCCTGGGATTTCAGGATGTCCAGTATTTCCTGAAGGTCAGCAGGGACCGGTTCATCTGAAACTACAGGTTCATTAGCTGAAACGGTTACAGTTTCAGGCTCATCAACAACTGGTTCTGGCGTAATGATAGTAGATACTTCTTCTACCGGTTCCTCGATCTCTTGATCGGATTCTGCCATTTCAACCGTTTCCTGTACTACATCAACCGGACTTGCGGTCTCTACCACAGTGATTGCTGCTTTATCCTCTTGCTGAACAGGTTTTTCTTCAACCTTTGCAGAAACTTCCGAAATAGCGTGAGGTACTCCTTCCTTCTTTACAGCAGCATGCCTTGGAGCCTGAGGCTTTTGTTTTATCTGGAATATAAGAAGGACAAGAACAACAATAACCAGCAGAATGGAACCATAAAGAAGAGAATTACTGTTAGTACCTGATGAACTTACCGTAGCAGAACCTGCTGAAATGCTATCATTGGAACTGGAATAGGACGGAACCAGTAACAGATCAAGAACATAACTTCCTTCTTCTGAAACTGTTATTACATCCTTTGCATAATAAGTGAGCTGATCATTCTCATAATAACTTGCAGTGATCATGTATGTACCATTTGCCAGTTCAAAAGAATAGACACCGTATTGAGCCACCATGGACTGTGCCGGTGTTGAGTTAACCTCAATGATAGCATTATCAAGAGGCTCAAATGTGCTCCATTCATAGGCTACGCCATGTACCGTTGCAATATTGGATGCTGATCCGATACCCGTCAGCGCCAGGATAATTGCAATACAGCAAATATAATATACTGATCTCATGTTACGCAACCTGTCATTATTTGAACGTTCTCCAATATCAATCTCTCTCAAATATTGGAATCATCCATACATTTTCTTTTCCTTTAGATATATCATTATCAAGATGATAAGTACCATTCCCTACAAGTTCAGCTTCACCATTACCGTTTGCTTCCAGATCGATCCTATCTGCCATTATAGCAACCGTATATGACGAACCGGACATAGAAACATTACCTGTCACATCAATATATGAGATCATTGCATGAGGCATTATCAGATCATGTGATCCATCTTTATCAGGAGCATACTCCTGTTTATAATCAGCATCTGTATCAATAACAAGATCACCACTAAAATCAACTACTGAGAATTTGCCATCTGACAGGAAAAAGCTCAGGTCAATGTCACCTGACAGAATGGCAACTCCACTTCCTTCAGCACTTAACGTGGTGTTTGTGATCTCAACAGGACCGGTCATATATTCCTTGATCTCATCCAGTATTGGTTTAAGCTGTGAATTTGCTTTTATGATGCTTTCCCTGGACTTATCCAGATAAGCCTCTTTTTCGGATTCGGAAGAAGTGGTCTGTGCCATTTCAAGATAAGATCTGGATTCAGATACAAGGTCAGAATAATCGATTATCATACTTTTAAGATCTGAAACATTTTTGCCTTCATTCTCCAGTTCATTGCTTGCAGTATCAAGTCTTTGAACCATTGACTCGGATTTTTCGATATTATCTTCAAGGAAAGTTTCCTCATCGACCATCGAAGAGAAAGAAACCATATGTGTTACCATGAAAACTTCTGATGGAGATGAAGCCATGCCTAAAGGGGGTATGGAACGATCTCTGTGAACATCCGGTCCTTCATCAGAATGTGAAAACACATCATCAGAATCAGCCAAACCTGAAATAACAACCATTAACATAAGAATAATCAATACTATGAGAGGCATTTTTTTCATTGATCATCACATTCTCAGAAACGATTAACTATTAATAGGTATCTCCGATCTTACAAAGATAACAGATATCATCTGCCTTAAACATTTTCTCGGTTTTAATTGAATGTATTTATATAAATAGTTGTGCGGCAATGTCTGAAGAAACGGATTTAAAGGAACAACTAAAACAAACCGGAAAAATACTAAAAATATGGCTTTGGCCGATAAAGCAGAAAACGGCCTGTATACCATACAAAATCAAACAAGCAAAGATTAAGCAAGCAAAGCAAAGAAGAAATAGATCACCACATGAAATCCTTCTTTACTGAGATGTTTTTATGGTGACATCTGGAAGTACCGATATCCTTTAAGGCAGAATCACATGAGGATGACTCTGAACATTCATTTAGCCTTTCGGAATTTAGCCTTCTTCATAAGACCGGATGCAACATACACTTGATCGGGATAAATGGCCTGTGCACGGGTTGCCTCCTGAAGCCTTGAGTCGATGAATTGCTTAAAGGTATCTTTCATATCAGACAAAATATTCACCATTTTACACCTTATCGTTTAAGAGATACCCCGGATAGGGTGGGCACCTCTTAAGCGAGGAGGGGTTGTTGGTACAGTGGTGGCACCTTAGGCTGGATGTGGTTGGGGGTTAGGTGCCACCGAAGTGGGGTGGTACCCTCCAACATATTAGTTGTCGGGCAAGTTATCAATTGGTAATTTTAAATAAAAGCATACTTACAAGAAAAAGCATTTTTTGATAAATTACATTTTTTAAGCTTTATAGCGACTCAAAATCATAAAATAGAACATAATAGTACATTTAATACTTATTAAACCACTCAGAAACTTTTAATCAATAACTATTCCCTATTAACATTGATACTTTAAAGTCAATTCCAAAAAAATAATTTATGGGATGCTTTGATATTTAAATAAACATAAGAGAAATAAGGAAGAAAATAAGGCAAAGATCTGTGTTGAGCATCGAGATTTAAGGATCAGACTTCCATTACGGTAAGGAACAGAATATTTCCGCGGCCTTTTATGAAGGAACCAGAAGGAGATCTACGACATAATTTCCTTCATCCATGATAGTTATAACTTCCTCATCATAACACGTGAGATCCCCATTTACATAATAACTTGAAGCTATGCGATAATTCCCTTCAGGAAGCTCAAAAGAATACATTCCATATTTTGCAACCATTGATTGCCTGGGAGTGGAATTCACCTCAATTATAACATTATCAAGTGGAGCAAGAGTACTCCAGTCATAAACCACACCATGAACAGTCGCACTGTCCTCTGCAGCAACTACTGTGGATAAAAGAAGAAGGAGGATGGTGATGCAACCTGCACAGGATGTAATTTTCATGTTACACTACCATCGAAATGGTTTTTATCTTATGTCATAAGGTTTCAAATATAGGTGCTAACCAGACTCCTTCCCTGACTGAACCGGAGTTATCCAGATAATAAGTTCCATTGCCATAGAGCTGGACTTCTCCAAAGCCAGTTGCATGGAGAGTTGTATTATCACCCATGACAGCAATTGTCATCCCTGAACCTGACATTCTCACATTACCCTGAACGTCCAGGTATGAGACCATATGATGTGGATTCACACTCCCGGAAGTGGACACCGCAGATTCAGCTACTACATTGGAACTTAATAATTCATCAGAATTTATAGACATGTCTCCCTCAAAGTCCACTACAGAGAATTTTCCTGAAGACATACTGAGATTGACATCCAGATCTCCAGAGAGAATTATTACTCCACTTCCCTTTGCATCAAGACTGTCATTCCCGGTTATCTCTACAGGTCCTGGCATATAGTTATGCATGGCCACGAATATCCTTTTCAGTAAGACATCTGAATGGACCATCTTGTCTTTGGACAATGAAACATATTTCTGCTCATCTGAAATTGAATCTGCACTGTTTGCCTTTTCAAGATATGAACCCGCATCTGAAACAAGTGATGAATAATCCCTGACCATTTGTTTAAGGTCGCTTACATCGTTTCCTTCACTGGCCAGACGATCAATGGAATCTTCAAGACGAACTATCATCTCATCGGATTTCTGTATGTTATCTGTCAGAAAGTCCTTTTCATCCTGTGGCTTTACATTTTCTTCTGAAACAGATGAGGGAACCTCACCATATAGTTCTTTATTGATATATTCCGGCTGACTGGAAGACATTTTAGAATGGTCTCCGTCAACAGGATACCTGCCATTATCTGACAGACCTGATATTAATACCATCAATATGAGAATTCCCAGTGTTATAAGTGGTAACTTCTTCATGGAATCACCTCCTGATTATTCTCTTTTTATGGCATTCTGTATAGCAAATTAACATATTATAATGCACCTTCACGTTTTTTCATGTATACTCTGGATTGGGAGGTTTAAATATAAACATACTTAAGCGGAAAGAGATTTTTAGAAAAATAATAAGAGATAAAAAGAGAGCTTAAGCTTTATGAAGCTTTTTTGAAAATAAAAAATGATTTTGAAACTATATTAAGAGATAAAAGTTATAAATAACTACTAATATACATCTATTTTGGATTCAAACTCATTTTAACTATGTTTTAAAATTGCGTAATACAATGATTTTTGATGACATGTTAGAAAAAATCCTACTTTGGAATTATGGAAGAAATGACTTCAACTTGACCCTGACACAACACAGATAAACCCTACATTTAAAAAAATCATTGCAGCGCATCCTATTCATTGAGAGATATCACATATGCCTAACGGGAAAATCGGCTAAATACGAAACCTCTGTTCTTTTGGAGTGGAATTCTATCAAATAGAAACTTCCTGTTAAACACCGGACATACCTTCAATAGAAGAAATCAACCATACTCATTAATTTTAAGTGTTCAAAGGTTCCTTTTGACAATAAACCTTTATAGAAGTTTTATTTTTTGATTTAAAGCTCATATTGAACTTCTTTTACGAAAGTATGCTTATATTTAAGCCTGTAGATCAGGAAAATGTCAGAAGCACGCCAATAATTGAGGCAATCATCTGACTGAACAGAGAAAAAGGAGATAGAAATTATGAAACACAGAATACTGAAATTACTGGCCTGTATTTCATTGGCATCAATGGTGTTAAGTGTTGTGACACCAGGCGCCTTTGCTGATGAAACAGGAACAGCAAACGATACCAAGGAGTTCGATGATCATAGGATGATGAATGCTCCAGACGGGAACTTCAGCATCAATAATTCAATCATGGAAGCACCTGTGTTTGACAGTGAGGAAGAAGAGATGAACTTCCTTGTAGAAAGAACAAATGAATCAATCAGCAGGAAGATAGAAATGCTTCAGGAAATGCTCTATAACATCGATGAAATTGATGATGAGAACATAACAGCAGATTCTATTCAAGAGCAGATTACAGAACTGCAGGGATTGCTTGCAGACGTTGAGAGTGCAACAACACTGGACGAACTCAAGGGGATTCTGGAAACATCCAGAGAATCTATGATGATGGAGAATCCGGTAAAGGGTGAAAGACCGGAAATGGAAAAGATAGTATTCGATTCCGATGAGGAAGAAATGGCTTTCCTTGTAGAGAGAGAAACAGAACACATCACCAAAAGAATAGAAATGCTCAACGAGAAGATGGATAATATCGACGAGATGAACGACGAAAACGTCACAGAGGAATTTATCAACGAAGAGATTACCGGGCTTGAAGATCTGCTTTCAGAGATCCAGGGTGCAACAACTCTTGATGAGCTCAAGACAATCCTGGAAGGGTATAGAGCAAACAACCCTCAACCACACGGACATGGAAGAGAACATGGACCAATGGGCCCAGCTCCTGAAATTGAAGAAGAGATAACCCAGGAAGAGTGAGATCAAAAGGAATGGTCTGTAAAATGATCACTACCGCTATGAGATAGGATTATTCCTATCTCATAAATCCAAATTAAAGGAGTTTTAACATGAGAAGAAAGTTAACTTTGCTTTACTAATGATAGTGTTCAGCACCGCAATACCGGGAGTTTATGCACTGGAAGACAACGGTAGCATGGAAATGCCACAAATGGATGCTGCACAGATGAAAGAAATGACACTTGGAATGATAGAGAACAATATAGATGCACTTACCACCCTCCAGTCTGAAACAGAAGATGAAGATACACTACAATCAATAGAAAGCCTTCTTGAACAGATGGAATCACAAAAAACAGAACTAGAAGGCACAGACGATAAAGATACTGTTGAGGACATAATGGGAGAGCTCAGAACATTAATGGAAGAAGCACCAGAACAAGTACGTGAGTCACTTATGCAGAATGGCCCCGGAGGAGACCGAGGACTGGATGGAGAAGGCATGATGAATGGCAATGGTGCAGGCACCTGAAGGAGCAACAGGCAGTGGATTCCCGGGAAATGGAAGTATGGGTGATGGAGCTCAGATGGGAAGACCGGACGAAAGAACAACTGACAGCGATTCCAGCAGTTCAGAAGCTATCACAAATTCTATTGAAGAGAGTACAGGATTTCTCAGCGGTCTTATCAACATGATCAAGGGACTCTTGTAAAGATGCTGTTCACCATTGAAGAGGTTTACCTGGGGAGGAAGTAAATCTGATCCTGGCTTCAGGTAATTTTTGCTTAATAATCTGGTTTTAACTATAAATTGATTCTTTTATTGTGCTTAAAAATAGTACTGGGTAAATACTCAAGAGAACAATAATAGCTAGGAGTTACTATAAATACCATGACACAGATTAACACAGTCAATTAGTTTCTACCGATAATTACCAAAAACATTAACATACAATAGATTATGCTAATATTCCTATAAAGCAGGAGAAATGTCATGAAAATTGCAATACTTGGAGGCACAGGTAATATAGGCAAGGGTTTTGCACTTCGATGGGGTCAGAAACATGAGATTATAATCGGTTCCAGAGAACAGGACAAAGCCAAAGCGGTTGCATCAGAATACAATGAAATACTTGAAAAGTTTGGTCATAATAAAAATATAACAGGTACTGATAACAAAACAGCCGCCGAAAAAGCAGAGATAATTGTTGTTGCCATCAGGTATAATCAGCTTGCTCCTGTAATGAATCTTATAAAACCTGTCATAGAGAACAAGATGGTCATCAGTGTCGTTGTTCCCATGGAAAGGAACATGTGTTACATCAGTCCAGGAAGCAACTACCCAAGAACCCCAATAGAGAGCAAGGATTTCAATACTGAATATTTCTGTTTCTCAATGCCTGAACTTGGAAGTGCCGCTCAGGAGATATTTACCATGATACCTGAAAGCACCGAACTTGTTGCAGCATTCCATACGGTGCCTGCAAGAAAACTGGCAAACCTTGAGATGGAACTTGATTATGACATCGGTGTCTGCGGAAACTCCATGCATGCAAAGGAGATCGTTTTCGGTCTTGTAAAGGATATTTCCAACATGAGACCACTTGACATCGGGCCTCTTGAAACCGCAGGAATGATCGAGTCCCTTACACCTCTACTTATCAACGTAGCCGCAAGGAATGAAATGAAGGACGTTAGTCTTAAATTCGTCTGATTTTAGGTCCTTACTTATTTATTTTTGTTTTTTGGAAGAGTCCATAAAATCCTGATGGAAAAGAAAAAGTAAGCATTAAGCTTACTTTGTTTATCCGTCAAGGATCTCTTCTGCAATATCCCTGTACGCATCCATGACATATGCGATACCGGATACCTTTGCTGCTTCTTCAGTAAGCGCCATGAGGTCCTTACGCGAAAGCGTGGAAGTATTGAACCTTCTGGAACCTGCCATGAGTTGCTGGAGTCCGACCTTTGTTTTCTGGGCGTAGGAATAAATTCCAATGGCACCCAGTGGAATCTCATCTATCTCGCTTCCATAGCGCTCCTCGAGTTCCTCATAATGTACAAAGATCTCTTCCTTTCTGTGTCCGAATTCGGATACGGTTTTTGGAAGGTCTCCTTCCTCAAGCCACTTGCCGATATTCTTACCAACCATTCCGGGAATCATCAGACCACGACCCATACACACTGCCTTGAAGTATGGAGCACCCATTGCAAGAACCTTGTAGATGCCATCTTCAGTTGAGAATCCACCTGCCATTGCAAGGTCTGGAACTCTTTTGCCCTTGGAATTCAGCTTCTCTGCAAATTCGTATACAAGTGACTGTAAATAGAATGTTGGTGTTCCCCATTCTTCCATCATTGGCCATGGGCTCATTCCGGTTCCACCCGGTGCACCATCATAAGTTAGCAGGTCTATCTTTGCATCGGAACTGTATTTGAGTGCCATTGCAGTTTCTGCCATTGAATAAGCACCGGTCTTTAAGGTTATTCTCTTAAACCCAAGATCCCTTAGTCTGTCACACTCCGCATGGAACCCTTCTTCAGTTACAAAACCAAGCCTTGAGTGTCTCTCGAATTCCCTTATTGCGCCAACTTTGTAAGCTTCCTGTACTGATGCAAGTTCTGGATCTGGCGTTACAATGTAACCCCTTTTCTTGAGTTCAAGTGCACGCTCAAGTTCTTTGACCTTTATTTCTCCACCAATACATTTTGCACCCTGTCCCCACTTAAGTTCAATAGTGTCCATCTCATGTTTGCTGGAAAGATATTCTGCGACACCAAGATTTGTGTCTTCCACATTCATCTGGACGAGCATCTCACCGTAACCATCGTAGAACTTCCTGTAAAGTTCAATTCTGCGGTCCATCTCCGGAGATTCAGTGACAAGTCCATCACTGCCTCTTTTAAGTTCGGGGTCTATACCACAAACATTCTCACCACAGACAATGGTAACACCTGAAATTGCTGCACCAATTGCGAAGTGTTCCCAGTTCTTTCTTGCAATTTCTGTAGAACCCAGTGCTCCGGTAAATATCGGAACCTTCATCTTTACTTTTTTGTCCCATCCGTATTCTGTTTCAGTGCTTACATTCGGGAATCTTGCAGTTTCAGGCCCTGGCACCATATCTTCTGGCATGCCGATGGCTCCAACAGCATATCCCTGAATGTTCAGGTGGGAGTAGTCTATAGGATAGTCTTTGTCTGCACCGGCTGTAATCTCACCGAAAGGTCCGGGGTACAGAACTTCACGTCCCCTGAATGAAGATTTAAAAATTTCACAATTGCCACGACATCCATCTACACAACGTGTACAGAGTCCTGACATCGGTACCACGCTCTTTGACCTGTTAAAGGTCTGAGTAGCGTCATTTGAGTTTGGTCTCCTAAGGTTACCCATGCTTTAGTCACTTCCTCTATTTTTACAATACTATTTTTCAGGCCGGTCTTCCTACGTCCGACCTTTTCCTAACAACTAGGGAAAATAATAGTAGGATAACGGATGGCTTATACAATTATATATAGTTTTTTATTCAGGAGAATATATGCCAAATCAATACCACTATTCAGCAGCCTCTTACCGGGAAGAGATATATAGAGATGACTGTGTATTAAAGAATGAAAATAGTAATATACCATATATATTTTGCCCTAACCACGTCAATTACATATTTTGATAAATCAAAAACATAGATTACCTCTTAAAAAACTACCTTATATTTAATGCAAAATCACGAACAGTTAGATTTTTGGAACTGATAAAACAGAACTTTACAGCAAACTATAACTTCATGGACTTAGATAGGCGGAAATAATTTTGCATTGCATGTGCAAGATATAGAGGAAGAATAGCAGGCGATCAAATGATAATTTGCAATAAGGAAGATGTTATCAAAGCCATTGAGACGCATAACGTGAAATTCATACGTTTGCAGTTTACAGACATACAGGGAGTAGTCAAGGATGTTGAAATCCCTGTAACCCAGATAGAAAAAGCACTAACAAGTGGAATATACTTTGACGGGTCATCCATCGAGGGTTTTGTCAGGATAGACGAATCAGACATGACATTAAAACCAGATGTCAGAACTTTCGCAATACTACCATGGAGTAAAGACAAAGGCGGAGTTGCAAGGATAATCTGTGACATACAGATGCCTGATGGAAGAAATTTCGAAGCCGACCCTCGTTATGTTCTGAAAAAGGTCATGAAAGAAGCAGAGGAAATGGGATACACTTTCAATGTTGGTCCTGAACTGGAGTTTTTCCTTTTTGAAAAAGTAGAAGGTAAAGCAACAACAAACCCGCATGATTTCGGCAGGTACTTCGAATTTGCACCAACTGACCTTGCAGAAGATATCAGGAGAGATATTGTCCTAACCCTTACTGACCTGAATTTTGATATTGAGGCATCTCATCATGAAGTTGCTTTTGGTCAGCATGAGATTGACTTCAAGTACGGAGATGCGCTGACAACGGCTGATAATGTGATTACATTCAAATATGTTACAAGGACCATTGCAAAACTGTATGGTCTGCATGCAACGTTTATGCCAAAACCCATAGCTGTTGAAAATGGTTCAGGAATGCATGTTAACCTCTCGCTTTCAAAAAGTGATGAGAATGCATTTTATGATCCTAATGGGGAGATGGAGATAAGTGAAACTACCAAACAATTCATTGCAGGTGTTTTGAAACATATCAAAGCGATCTCATGTATCTCAAATCCCCTTGTGAACTCGTACAAGAGACTTATTCCCGGTTATGAGGCACCGGTTTACATCACATGGTCAGGTGCGAATCGCAGTTCACTTATACGCATACCTTCAGCAAGGGGAAAAAGCACCAGAGTGGAACTCAGAAGTCCTGACCCCTCATGCAACCCTTATCTTACATTTGCAGCCATTCTTGCCGCAGGTCTTGATGGAATAAAGAACCAGATGGACCCCGGGAAGATCATGGACTACAATGTTTTTGACCTGACAAAAGAAGAGCGTATGGAAAGAGGTATTGATACGCTGCCATCTACTATCAGTGAAAGCGCAGATTACCTCGAGAAAGATGAACTTCTTAAAAACACATTGGGTCCCCATGTCCATGACAATATTCTGAGACTTGCAAGAGCCGAATGGGATGCATACAGAACCCAGGTGCACGACTGGGAGATACAGCGCTATCTTAATACTATCTGAAAATGGTTGAAGGATTTTCCATCAGGTATGCCAGCAAAACTGACAAGCTACGGGTTACAAGCTTTCTTGAACTTGTGGATGAAGATTTCTATCCTCCACTTAGCCAGAGAGGAGGAGGCATACCTGAAAGGATCGAAAGATGCCTGGATACTGATGAAGCAAATTTTCTTGTCGCTGAACCAAACGCCAACAGAGGAAACTCCCTGTTAGAAGAGTTCATGGGGATGATCGGTTACACAAGAAACTGGAAAGGACATGGTACTGCCTATATCAATTTTCTTGCAACGCATCCGAATCATAGGAACTCAGGTATTAGTAAAGAACTATGTTTGAGACTGGAAGATGAACTTGCAGGATCAGGAATAAAAAGAATATATCTCTGTACTTGGTCCGGCAATCCTGCAGCAATGAGATTCTATGAGTCTCTGGGATATTGTTCTTATGCAATCGTCCTGAACGATAGAGGTAACAGCATAGACACGATTTATTACAAAAAGAATATTTCATAGCAAAATATGCAAAACAATAATATAGCATCAGAGTCTCGATAAGAGGGCTCTTCCTGAAATCCCTATCATTGCGGGAAGCTTGAGGATTAATCTGAAAAGTGAACCGCTTTGATTGAAAAAAGACAGGACACGAGTGCCTATTGCATGGTTAGGAAGAATAGAGGAAGTGGATAGGCACCGTGTCCATAAACATGATTTTTCGTTTTTGTTTACTCCTCTGGCATTCGTTCAAGCTTCTTTTTGGAGAGCTTTTCAACCAATTCCAGATTTACATCATTTTCAAGTGACAGTTTACCGTTGCTTACAGCGCTGTTTACGAACTGTTTGCCAACAGGATTGCGTATTATCAGGGTTGTGTAACCCTTGGCACTGCCAATGGAACCTGCAGATACGTCTGCATCTACAGCTGTGAGATCCGTACAGATGTGACATCCCGGACGGACACAATCCTCAACGTCTTTCAGTGAGATGATTGTCATGTTTCCGTCTTTGAGAGTAATCTCAAGTTTGCCCTTCACATCAAAATGTATGATGTCAAGAGGATCGATTTGATGTTCTGTAATGAGCTTGTCCTGTACAAGTTTCTCATAGTCGAATGTCTCTGTACAGAAGAGTCCTACCACAAGGCGGATGTTCTTTCTGAAAGGACGCAACAGGTCAAGATCGCTTGTACGCATCTGCTTCATTGCCTGAGTGACACATGGAACACCTACAACTGCAATGTTAGTATACTTACGCTTCATAACAGCTTCCTTAAGAGAAGCTACCAGAGGAACCCACCAGTTGTAGCGGCTTCCTGCCTGGTGCACGAGTACATCAGATGAAGTGATCACAGCTGATGATGGTTTAAGGGTCCATGGGTCTTCGACAACAGTGACAACCGCATCGATCATACCCTCATCAAGAGCATTGGTAAGGATTGCTGTTACTGCACCACCACTCTGTTTTCTTGGGACATTCATTTCTGCTTTTGCAGTTACGATGTCAAGGTACTCACCAAGAACCTCAGTTGATGGTTTCTCATTTCTTGGGCATACTTCATAGCATGCACCGCATGGGACTCCGTCATTTACATCCTTACAGTATCCGCTGTTAAGAGGATGAACGGAATTTGCTCCCATTTCAAAGTAAATAGCATCAGCCGGGCATACAGCTACACATGCACCACATGCTGCACATTTTCCTGTGTCCCAGATCTCTGCTTTAAGATCAAGATAATTTTTGCCTGCCATTATAATCACTCCCATGTGTATTTACCTGCAAATGGTCTGGCGCTTGCAGGAACTATTTTTGAATAGTTAGTGTCCAGGAAAGGTTTTGGATCAATATCGAACCTTTCACAGAATTCTTTGATCACAGGAGCTACATTTTCCAGGTCTTCTTCAGTAAAGTCAACCTTCTTTGCACCTACTCCGAGCAATTTCTCGTCCACATCACCACGGATGATGATCTCTCCTCCATGAATACCACTACCGATTCCACGATCCTGCACTGCAGGCTCATGACCAATACCGAGCACAAGGATGAGGCCTCCTGCCATGTATTCACCAAGGAATGCATGGGACGTACCGCCTATTACCAGAATAGGACGTTTGCACTCGTACTGCTTCATGTGTATGCCACCACGGTAGCCGATGTTTCCTTCTACGAAAACCTTACCGCCACGCATACTGTGTGCCACTGCGTCTCCGGCACTTCCATGGATGATGAGTGCTCCATTGTCCATTGTGTTGCCTGGTGCATGTTCTGCATCACCGAATATCTCACATTCAGGACCACTCATGAACATTCCAAGATCACCACCAGGAACACCGTTCACGATGATCTTTGCGTCACCTCTAAGACCATTGCCTATGAAACGCTGTCCAAGTACGTTGTTAAGAACTATTTCCTTGACACCGGAAGCAAGTGCCTCACGGATCTGTCTGTTAAGAGGGGTATAGTGCATACCCTTTGCATCTATCACTAAAGGTTCTGCCATCTTCAGGCCCCCACAGACTCTATTTTCAGTACGTCAAGTAATCCCTGGTCAAGCATGTATCCTCTAAGACGCTCACGATTACCACGCAGACTCTCAATACTGTTAAGACCTGCTGCACCCATGAGTTCACTCAGTTCAAGTGTCCATGCGTGGATAAGATTTGCAACATTTTCTGCGCCAACATCAGAGTCGATACGGTTGACGAGTTCAGGTTTCTGGGTTGCAATACCCCATGGACAGAGTCCACGATAGCAGTTACCACAAACACGGCATCCCAGTGCTATGAGTGAGGCAGTTCCAATGTAAACCGCATCTGCACCAAGTGCAATGGATTTTGCAAGGTCACCGCTGTTGCGTATACCACCACTGGCTATGATAGAAACCTCATTCCTGATTCCCTGATCGTTGAGCTTCTGGTCTACTGCAGCAATGGCTGCTTCGATAGGGATACCTACGTTGTCCCTGAATACCTTTGGTGCTGCACCTGTACCTCCTTTGAAACCATCAATTACAACGGCATCGGCAGATGATCTTGCGATACCTGCTGCAATTGCGGCCACGTTGTGTACTGCAGCGATCTTCACAAAGACCGGCTTTTCCCAGTTTGTAGCCTCTTTAAGACTGCGAACAAGCTGGGCAAGGTCTTCTATACTGTAAATATCATGATGAGGAGCTGGACTGATTGCGTCTGAACCCAGTGGGATCATACGTGTGCATGAAACATCTGCACAAACCTTTTCTCCAGGAAGGTGACCGCCAATACCTGGCTTTGCACCCTGTCCTACCTTGATCTCAATGGCTGCACCGCGCTCAAGATAGTCGATGTCAACACCGAAACGTCCCGATGCTATCTGGACGATTGTGTGGTCCTGATATGGATAGATCGCCTCGTGCATTCCTCCCTCACCGGTTCCCATGAAAGTTCCGGTCTTTGCTACTGCCTTTGCAAGACTGAGCTGTGCGTTAAGGCTGATTGCACCGTAACTCATGTGTCCTATCATGAGAGGAGTGTCGAGCTTGAGGTTTGGAGAAAGTTTAGTCTTAAGATCAATGTCGCCATTGTTCTTTGTAAATTCGAGTTTTGAAGGCTTCTTACCAATATATGTCCTCAGTTCCATTGGTTCCCTGAGAGGATCGATACTTGGGTTTGTGACCTGACATGCATCAAGTACCAGCCTGTCAAATATAATTGGATAATCAACTGCATTGCCCATTCCAGCCAGGATTATTTTCCCTGTACGTGCCTGGTTGATGACATCTTCACGTGCCTCTACTGTCCAAAGTGGATGACTGCGATAGTCAACCGGTCTTTCCTGCAAATTGATGGCATCCCTTGGACACATGGAGATACAGCGGTGGCATGCAGTACATTTGCGCGAGTCTATGAGGATCTTGTCATCCTCTACCCTGTAAACACCATAGGAACAGTTATCGACACAGCGCATACATTTCATACACTGGTCACGGTCGATGCTGATCTTGTACTTAAGTGGAACACTACCGAGACTCATTCTACAACCCTCCCGATTACAGGTTCTCCTGCCCTTGGCATATATATTGTCTCAACATCAGGATCCATTGTACGGATAGCTGCCTCTTCACTTGAAATATAAAGCTTTGAACCGTTCTCTCCTACAATAAGAGGACGCAACTTGATCCTGTCAGTGAAACCTACAATTCCATCCTTTGTTGCAACAACGATTGCAAATGGACCGTTCATCAGAGCAGGGCCGTATGTAAGACGAAGTGCCCTCATGAATTCTTCCTTTTTCTCAGGCATCTCATCGATCTCATCCCAGAAAGGAGGAGCAAGTGCTTCAACTACCATTTCAGATGGGAGACCGTGTTTTCTGCCGAGAAGATCAAAAAGATAAGCTACCACTTCTGTATCAGTTAACATCGTACACTGGTACCCGTGACCTTCAACGTATCTGCGGTTTGTACCATATGATGTAATCTCGCCATTGTGGACAACTGACCAGTCAAGCAGATTGAATGGGTGAGCTCCTCCCCACCAACCGGATGTGTTTGTTGGATAACGGTTGTGGGCGAGCCATATATAACCCTCATAATCTTCAATTCTGTAAAAGTTTGCTACATCCTCAGGCCATCCTGATGCCTTAAAAACTCCAAGGTTCTTACCGGATGAGAAAACAAGAGCACCTTCTACATCTGAATTAATTTTCATCACAAGATGTGTGACATTATCATCATCAGGGTTTGTGGTTCCCACCATAAGGTCAGCATAAGGTTTGAAGAAATATCTCCATGGTATGTGTTCTTTCTTAAGACCTGGCTGTTCATAGGTTGGGATCTCTTCCTGATGAACTATCCTTCCCCACTGTTTCAGTATTGCGTCAACCTTGGTCTTTGGTTCTAACAGATTATCAAAAAATACGTGGATGGCATAGCAGTCTGCATAATCAGGATAAATGCCATAAGCTACATATCCTGCGCCTTCTCCACTTCCTCTTTCATCCATCAGACTCAGAGCTCTTTTTATGTGAGAGCCGTCCATTCTGGACATTGTCCGATCGATTACGCCTATAATTCCGCACATGTTGATCACTATGAGTATTTAATCTTGGGGCTATGAGATAGTATTTACCTGATATGAATTTAACCATGCAAAAATCCGTCCAGGATAAAACCCCCGGTTTTCGTGAACAACTTCTATTCACGTTTTGTCAGCCTGAAAAAGATTAGCTGATCGAAGTTTATTGAAATTTATTGAATTTTACTGAAATATAAAGTGAAGTAAGGGGTAATTCCCCTTACAGTATGCTAAGGTACGTATCAAGTTCCCACTGGTGGACCTGAGCCTTGTAGTCGTCCCACTGAGCCTTCTTAGCCTCAATGTAGTTCTCAAAGACGTGTTCTCCAACTACATCCTTTACGAACTCACTGGCTGCCATAAGGTCAATTGCTTCCTTAAGGTTGCCTGGGAGGGACTCGATTCCTCTTGCAGCTCTGTCTTCTTCTGTGAGCTTGAAGATGTTTACATCAGTTGATGCCGGTGCATCCATTCCTTTCTCAATACCGTCAAGACCTGCACTGAGCATTGCTGCAAATGCAAGGTATGGGTTACATGCTGGGTCTGGGCATCTGAGCTCTACTCTTGTACCCTTGCCTCTTGTTGCAGGGATCCTGATAAGGGAACTGCGGTTTGCTGCAGACCATGTGCAGTAGATAGGTGCCTCGTATCCTGGAACAAGTCTCTTGTATGAGTTGACTGTTGAGTTTGTGATAGCTGCGAATTCACGAATGTGTGTGAGAAGACCTGCAATGTACTGCTTTGCAGTTGTTGAGAGCTGGTCAGGTGTGCTTGGATCGAAGAATGCGTTCTCTCCGTCCTTCATAAGGGACTGGTTGGAGTGCATACCTGAACCATTTACACCAAAGAGTGGTTTTGGCATGAATGTTGCGTAGTAGCCCATGTGTGCTGCGATGGACTTTACAACATATTTGAATGTTACAATATTGTCACATGTGGTAAGTACATCACCGAATCTGAAGTTGATCTCGTGCTGTGATGGAGCTACCTCGTGGTGGGATGCTTCGATCTTGAATCCCATATCCTCGAGAGCAAAGTCGATTGCCCTTCTGACATCCTGTGCCTTGTCAAGAGGTGCAAAGTCGAAGTAACCTCCCATGTCAGTGAGCTCTGTGGTTGGGTGGCCATTCTCGTCCAGTTTGAACAGGAAGAACTCAAGTTCAGGACCGATGTTCATTGTGTATCCTTGTTCAGCTGCCTTTGCGATAGCCGTCTTTAGAACGTATCTTGGGTCACCCTCGAATGGATTTCCGTTTGGTCTGTATACGTCACCAATGATACGAGCAACTGCACCTTCCTTTGGTCTCCATGGGAGTATCCTGAAGGTGGTTGGGTCCGGCATAAGAATCATGTCGGATTCTTCGATCCTTGTGAATCCCTCGATAGATGAACCATCGAACATTACACCGTTCTCGAATGCACCCTCAAGATCTTCTGCAGGGATCGCCCAACTTTTGATCATGCCCATGGTGTCGGTGAATTGAATTCTTATGAATTTAACATCGTTCTCGGTTACAGCCTGTAACACTTCTTCCTTTGTTGCTGGATTTGCTTTTACCATTTTGACTACTCCTCTATTCACTAAGGGGTGTGAGTAACCCATTACCTATCAGGTAGTATATATAAGTTATTGTTATTTATGAGCTAAATACACCACTCTCCAAAAAAGAAGAAAAGCGAATAATATTAAAATCTTATCCTTTTTCAGTATAATAATATACGTAAACAATTCCCTGGAAAACAATTAATCTTATAGATAGATAATATAATAAATCCTGATAATACGACTGAAAATAAATAAAAGATAGAAAAAAGGATACATGTGTCAGATGTTGCCGCAACTGCCTCCGAGCTTCGGAAGATTTATCATTCTTGCAAAAATAGTGACTTTAACAGGCAGGAGAAAATATGAACGAAATATCAAGGGAGAACATCAATATAAAAGAGCAGTTAAAAGAAGCTTCATCTAGCGTTCTCCGTTGCATGCAATGCGGAGTTTGCAGCAGTAGTTGTCCCTCAGGAAGACATACAAGCCTTAACATCCGAAAACTTGTGAAAATTGCAGGTAAAGACCCAGATATTCTCAAAAGTGAGGAATTATGGATGTGCACAACCTGTTACAACTGCCAGGAAAGATGTCCTCGTGGAATAGACATTGTAGAGACAATACTGAAGATCAGATCGATCTCAGCCCACCAGGATATAATCCTCCCCGAACACAGAGCAGTATGTCAAATGTTGCTCAAATACGGACATGCGGTTCCCATCAATGATAATTACAAAAGAAAACGAACAGATATCGGCCTGGAAGAACTTCCGGAAACCGTACATAAATACAAGGATTCTCTAAATGAGGTGAAAAAACTCTTGGCATCCTGTGGTTTTCAGAGATTCGTAGAAGAGGACTTGAATGAGAATCAAAATAAGGAGACCTCATTATGAAGGGACTATCACTTTTTCTGGGATGCCTTATACCTAACAGATACCCAGGAATTGAACTGGCCACTAAACTATGTCTTGCCAAAATGGACATTGATTGCAGCGATCTTCCAGGTGCATCATGTTGCCCTGCTCCAGGAGTGTTCCTTTCTTTTGACAAAACATCCTGGCTTACACTTGCAAGTCGCAATATAGTCCTGTCCGAAGAGATGGACAGGGACGTTCTTACAATCTGCAACGGATGTTTCAGTACCCTTGCTGATGCAAACCATACAATTCAGAAAGATGAGAAAGCAAAAGAAGACGTAAATGCTCACCTCAAAAAGATTGGAAGGGAAGTTAAAGGGAACATCGATGTCAGACATATTATAGAATATCTTTACCAGGAATACGGACCTGAAATGATCAGTTCATTTGTGGAAAGACCACTTGACATCAGAATTGCAGTCCATTACGGATGCCATCTGATAAAACCTACTAAGGACAGAGGACTTGGAAATTCTGAAAGACCGGTGTTCTTTGATGAACTCATAACCGCTCTTGGTTCAACAAGTGTTGACTACCCTGATAAGATGGCATGCTGCGGAGCTGGTGGAGGAGTTCGCTCTGCCATGAAAGAAAAGTCATTGAGAATGACCGAAGCAAAGCTTGCAAAGATACAGGAAGCAAATGTGGATTGCATAGTAAACTCATGTCCGTTCTGCCATATGCAGCTTGACAGCGGACAGGATGACATAAAGGAATTAACAGGAACAGAGTTTGAAATACCCGTACTCCACTACACACAAATTTTAGGACTTGCGCTGGGCTTTCCTGCAGAGATGCTTGGAATTGATACAAGCGTTGAAAAGAACAGGAAACTCATGGAACTGCTGGATTCCCAGGTTGAATCCTAGAATTCAGGATTTAATCCTGTATTTATCACGGTTCTTTGTGAAAAATACAGAAAACTCAGTTGAGAACTTAACTTATTTATCGCAAGAAAGCTTTTTCACCAATAACTTTAAGATATTGAATGTTATTACGTGAGTAGCACAACATGAGCGTGTGGCCTAGTCAGGATATGGCGGCAGCCTCCTAAGCTGCAAGCCGGGGGTTCAAATCCCTTCACGCTCGCTATTTTTCTTTTTAACGATTTCCGGAGATCGATAATTGATAATAAGAAAAGCCAATGTTAATGATATTCCTGCAATAAAAAGCATCATAGATACCTATGCGAAACAGGAGATGATGCTTCCTCGTTCATTGAGTGAGCTGTATGAATTTACCCGCAGTTTCCATGTCTGCGAGATAGATGGGGAAATAATTGGTTGCTGCGCCCTGCAGGTTAGCTGGGAGAATATGGCAGAAGTATTGTCATTTGCAGTAAAGCAGGAATACAGAGATAAAGGCATAGGAACAAAGCTTGTCAAAGCCTGTCTGGAAGAATCAAAAGAACTTGGAATAAACAAAGTATTCACACTCACATACGCAGTTCCTTTCTTTGAAAAACAGGGATTTGAAATAATAGACAAGCAGATGCTTCCGCATAAAGTATGGACAGGATGCATAAAATGTCCAAAATTCCCGAACTGCGATGAAGTAGCAATGATGAAAAAGCTATAATTCATCATTTACTGTTGTCAGATTGCAGGGACTTTTCAAAATGAACAGTTCCTTTATCTTCTTTTACAACTGAAAAACCATTTTTTACATAGATAGATATGGCCTTTTTCAGGGATGAATCCGTTTTCAACCGGACGTAGGAATAATTGTTTTCAGCATAGACAAGAGCTTTACTGAATAGGGCAAATCCAACACCTTTGCCACGACACTCTTTTTTCACATACAGTCTTTTGATCTCACATACATCCGAATCTATGTTCTTCACTGCAGATGTCCCCACAACCTCGTCATCTGAAAGACACAGGAAAAAAGCACCCCCTCTATCAGGATAATTACCCTGAATATCATCAAGATCAGAATCTTTTAAAGGATCGTAGTCAAAACCTTCTCCGCAAAGCACATCTATTACAAATGACCTTGCCGCAGAAGAATATACAGGTGAGAACGGAACAATGTTCATTCAAGGTATTCTCCGGAGTTTTTAAGGAAATCCGTTGCTAAAGAATAAAGTAATTCCACACCACTTAGTAGTACATCCTCATCAATGTCAAAACTGGAGGAATGATTTCCTTCCACAATTCCTTTTTCAACATTCCTTGTGCCGACTATCGTATACATTCCGGGAACTTCCTGAAGGTAGTAAGCAAAATCCTCCGCCCCAAAGATAGGGGCTGCATGAGGATTAACATTTTCAAATTTAGTTTTTAACAACTTGAAGGCTCTTTCTGTGAAAGCAGGATCATTGAAAAGAACAGGATAGCCGCGATAAACATTCAGATCATATGAGGGAACTCCTTCCATGCCCTCCTTTGAATATGAGTGCATAAGAGAATCAAGCAGATCGGTCATTATCTGTTCGATAGTGTCAATATCATCGTCATCAAATGTCCTGAAACTACCAACAAGCTCGAGCTCATCGGGCGACCTGTTGAATTGCTTACCACTATTCACTGTACCAAATCCAAGCACATGATCGGAAGTATCAACTCTCTGTGAAACAGCAGGTTTTAAAGAAGAAATGAATTCAGCGGCAATTTGTATGGGATCAATACACATATCAGGTATCGCATGATGACCACCCTTTCCGAATATCTTTAAAGTAAAGCGATTAGAACTTGCCATTAAAGGACCTGCGCGAATATTGATCTGTCCTATATCCACATCACCAAAAATGTGCAGCCCGATGATAGCATCCACACCTTCCAGACCACCTTCTTCTATTACTCTTACCGCACCTCCCGGAGGGACTTCTTCCGCAGGCTGGAAGATGAATCTGACAGTGCCACATATTTCTTTTCTTTTTTCCTTCATTATGCGGGCGACACCCAGAACAATGGCCATGTGACCGTCGTGGCCGCATGCATGCATTACACCGGGATTTTGGGAGATGTAATCCTTGTTTCTGGAAGAAAGTACCTCATGTGCCGCAAGTGCATCGGTATCAGAACGTATGGCAATGCATGGACCGGAAGACGTACCCCTTATCTCTGCAATTATACCTGTGTCGGCAATCTTCCTGCAACCAATGCCGAGTTCTTCCAGTATTGACATGATCCGTGCCTGCGTATCATGTTCCTGAAAACTTAGTTCAGGATTCCTGTGGAATTCTCTCCGAACCTCACGTATCCATGTTTCAAAGGATTGCAAACTCTATCACCATTTATGTAGACATAGTCAAACAAATATAGAGACTATCAATTTGAAATCACAGATAGACATGTTGCTGAAGTATATATTAGATGTTATTAGATCAAACTGAGATAATAAAAGTCGTACCATTTTTATGGGAAAAGACAATTACCTGTACAGATTGAATACTAACACAGGAAGGCAAAATATGACAAAAACAAGACTCAGGGATTTCCTTGTAACAAAAGATGACTGGATCTTTGCAGTTTCCGACTATTTCCACCCACATGGAATCAGGTCTACGCTCAGGTATGTGCCGGATGAGAATGGGGAACGCGAACTTGACGGTAAACGTTACAAGAAATACGATTTTGATGTTGCTTTTGACTTTATGCGCCAGAACCGCCCTGAATGGGTAGAAGATGTACATGTGGTCCCTGAAGACCAGATCAAAAAAGTGCTTCCTCCTTCAAGTGCCATAGAAAAGTGGTATGGTATTGACAGCAGAGTGACAGTTGTTGTGGATACTCTTGAAAAAGCAGGCATCAGCAGAGATATGATGGGAATTACAGGATCTCTTTTGCCAGGACTTCAGAACGAAGGCTCAGACATTGATTTTGTAGTTTATGGTGATCAGTGGTTCATAGCAAGGGATGCCATCGCAAAAGCAAAATCAGAAGACGGACCTATCGATGATATCGATCTGAACATGTGGAAACGCATATACAACAAACGTATCCCGGAAATCTCTTTTGAGGAATTCATGGTCCACGAGAAAAGAAAAGGAAATCGTGGAATGGTTGAGGGAACCTATTTTGACCTTCTTTTTGTCAGGGATTGGGAGCAGATCAAAGAGCCTACACAGAGAGGCGAGGATATTGGAACAATGAAGATAGAAGCCAAGGTCACAAATGCCGATCTTGCATTTGATGCCCCTTCGGTTTACAAGGTTGAACACGATGAGATAGACCACGTACTCTCATACACACACACATACGCGGGACAGGCCCTTGCAGGAGAGACTATTGAAGCTCAGGGTGTTGTGGAACAGGTAGGAGACATAAAAAGACTTGTAGTAGGAACTTCCAGAGAACCAAAAGGAGAGTGGATCCGCTCACTGACACTACTTGAAAAAGAAGGATTTATCTAAGACAAGGATTTGAAAATTTTTAAAAATACATAAAGGCGGTTTAACCACCGCCTGTTACCTGGCCAATATCATAACCAGCCTCGTTTTCGGCGCTGTAAGAACGCATGTAGGATTCTGCAGCTTCTGCAGATGTGCGCTCTTTCATTTCACCTTTAAGCTCACTTTCATCTGTGATGACAAGTACCTCTGGCTTATAGAACAAGCCGGTGCTATCAAGCAATACCCAGATACCTTCTTCATCTTCTTTAAGATCGGTAACTCTTCCCACAGTACCTGTGTTCAGGTATCTGACAACAGACCCAACTTCAATGGGGCTGCCATCCATACTCAAAGCTTCGATCTTTTCTGAATCGTCCACAATATAACTCCTTTAATTATTATCCTGGAAGATATATGAGCTTACAGATTTAATAGTTAAGCATCCTGAGATATCTCAAGACGCAGATCACCAATGGTTGCAACCCTTTCGGCAAAGGCGTTGTGCCTGTGAATACTTTCTTCATTAATCTGCTTGATAGTGACAATTGCCTCATCAGGAAGGTGTTCAAAGTCCTTGACAACATTCTTTGCCATGGTCCTGACACAATCCTCAACAAACTTTGGATTATTATGAGCCGTCTGGACAACTGTTGCTTCATCAGCCCTCTTTAGAAGCTCAAATACACTGGCACTCATTGATTTCTCAATGATCTCGATGATCTTCTCAAGTGAAACGTAAACATTTCCGACAACCTCAATAGAGATTATACCGCGTCCACGCTGGTTGTGTGTTGCCATTGGGACCCTGTGAAGGAATTCTGCAATGTGCCTGTTATCGACACCGATCTTCTCCAGTTCCTGCCTTGCGTTGTCTCTCATAATCTCCTGAGCACATGGACATGCAGTCATTCCCACCACTTCTGCACCGATGAGTTTCTTGACCTCCATATTCTCTACATCATCACGCATTGCAATTGCCTCAGCGAAGATATCAACAACTTCCTGGCATTCCATCTTTGTTGAAGGTGACTCTCTTTTGAGAACGTACTCGCTTTTAAGAATTACTTCTGCGCGGGTTGCGTATTCATGACGCTTCAAAAGACTCTGGGCAACATCACTGCAAAGCTGTTCTATCTCATAGACAGGCATGTTGACCGCCATTTCGAGAACTTCATCAACTGCTTCAAAGTTACGTGAGAGATTGGCACCTTTCAGGTGTGATGGCAGATCTACAAAAATATCAAAGGTGCAAATAAGGATAATTGGGCGCTTGTCCCTCCTTTTAATCTGCACTAGTTTTTTAACGTTAGTAACACCGACACGTGTCAGGTTAATTGGTATCTGAGGCTTGTTAGCCTGTATATCTGGTAATTTGACAACCGGGACTTCCATAATTATACCTCTAAAATCAAATGAAGGATGAGGATCCGTTCTGCGAATGCAGATACCGGATAGTAATTATATCATGGTGAAAGGGATTCATTACATGTAAATGTTGTGTTACGGACCCGGAATAATAAAAGAAAAAAAAATAGAAATGCAGGAATACACAAAGTTGCAATATGGCAACCGATACTCAAAATAATATAAATCACCAACCGTTTTCAAATCAAGTTAACTTGACATGTTGCCACATACCGCTCTGATAACATACACTACTTTTTCAAAATTATATAATAATGGGCTCATATTCTACCCCAATAATCGCTCTAAATTACAGTAAATTGCATAAAACGAGAACAAAAGACGACATTAAAAGAAAAATATATATACCTTATATACTAAATACGGTTAGCAGATGTAATCGCATAATGATTACGAGGTGACATCATGTCTGAAGCAAGAAATTTTGTGTTAAGAGACAAGAAAGGAAATGAGCACGGGGTATTCACTGGGAAGCAGCCAAGACAGGCAGCTTTAAAGGTGGCAAACAGAGGAAAAGGAAGCAAATCAAAGCCAGAAGAGATCAGGCTTCGTGAGCGTGGAACAAAGAAAGTACACGTATTCAAGGGCTGGAAGGAAAAGGTCGAGGCTCCAAAGAACAAGCCAGACTGGATGCCTGACAAGATCAACAAGCCATTCGTAAAGAAAGTAGGTATCGAAAAGCTTGAAAAGGTCTGATTTTCATAAAGGACCCATATAATGGGTCTTTTGTTTTACTTTCCTATTCTATCAATATACTAAAAGACAGCTATTTTATCGTAGCAGAAACTATTTTTAAATCAATTGAGCATATTAACAGAGAGCTCCGGCTATAATGTTATGACTTGCCGGACCCAGAAAATAATCACAGGTAAACATCATGACACTTAATCGAGAGAATGTGCTTATTGAGGCATTACCATACATAAGGGAATTCCACGAATCCATAATGGTGATAAAAGTAGGTGGCCACGCAATGGTCAATCCTGAAGTGATGAGTGACATCATACAGGATCTGGTCCTTCTGAGATTTGTAGGGATACACCCGATCATTGTACATGGCGGCGGCCCGGAAATTTCAGAAAAGATGAAACGCATGGGTAAGGAATCCCAGTTTGTCGGTGGTTTGAGGGTTACTGATGATGAGACCCTTGAGATAGCCCGCATGGTACTTGTTGGAAACATCAACACGGAAATTGTTGCACTCATAGGTAAACACGGTGGAAAAGGTGTGGGTCTTTCAGGCAAAGACGGTAAAACCATTATAGCCAAAAAGAAACCATCCCAGAAAGTGATGATCGAGAACGTGGAACATGAAGTTGATCTTGGATGGGTTGGTGACACTGAGATCATCAACACAGAACTACTAAATATACTCATCAGGGAAGGCTACATCCCGGTTATTTCACCAATTGCCATGGATATCAACGGAAAAGCCCTGAATATTAATGCAGATACCGTTGCAGGCGACATTGCCGCTGCACTGAAAGCCAAAAAGCTCATTCTGATGACAGACGTTCCGGGCCTTTTGAGAGACATCAACGACAAAAGCTCACGCATATCAAGAGTAGCCATTGAGGATATAGACGACATGGTAGACAGCGGCCTCATATCAGGCGGTATGATCCCTAAAATAAGAAGTGCCGCAACATCCGTTACAAGCGGTGTCGAAAAGATACACATCATCGATGGAAGTGTCTCGCACTCAATATTACTTGAGTTATTCACAGACACAGGTATCGGAACAATGGTGTTTAAAAGAGGAGATGAGTGATAACTCATCTTTACATTTTAATTTTAAATTTAATCGAGAATCGGACTACCAAAGGTATGATCTTCCAGTTCGAGAACCTGTTCCCAGAGATCCTTACAATCACAGGACAAATGTTCAAAGCATGATAGATCCTGCGTCAATGAGAACAATCTTATTGCATCGGCAACAGCATGACTGCACTGCCTGCAATTATGTGGCCCTCTTTTAGAACCTGCGCCAACAGGATCGGAGGTAATTATCATATCAGGGAACTCTTTTTTTGTTCTCTGAAGAATATCCACAATACTCCAGAGCCATGGAGGACGGTATTGCTTCCTGTCCCACAGATATTCCACATAAGTACCACGCTGGACATTGCAGAGATTGATGGAAAAAGTGTCTGTGTACTCTGCTGCATCACGGACTGTCTGGACAATATCCTCCAGAGCCTCTTTTTCTGAAAGGAACAGAGGCTTGAGCATAAGATATGACTTTACAGTTGCGCCGTTTACTCTTGCCACAACCGCAGCATCAACGAAATTCTGGAAAGTGAAGCCTTTATTGATAGATTGCTTGCGTATGACATCCGAACTTGTCTCAAGTCCCATTGCAACTTCAAAATCAGTACTTTTAAGAACGGAAACACAGTCCTTCACATTTCCCTCAGTCACAAACT
Organism: Methanolobus vulcani; assembly: GCF_900100715.1. Taxonomy (GTDB): domain Archaea; phylum Halobacteriota; class Methanosarcinia; order Methanosarcinales; family Methanosarcinaceae; genus Methanolobus; species Methanolobus vulcani. Next base: position 279,388 of record NZ_FNCA01000003.1, read on the forward strand.
CAGGGCGGGTCTCTGCCAGAACTTTAACGATCCTTTCATCAGAGTCCAGTTCTTCAAGTATCCTGTGCCTTACCTCAAGAGGAATTTCCTTTGTGTCAAGGAAACTGCCTGAAGTGAATATCTTGACCATGAAACGATCAAAATCTGAAGCCTTCCTCATTGCCTTTACAAGCTGAGCCATAAGGTCGTCATCAGAAGGACTGTCCTGTGCACTGTCATAAACATAACCGCACATAGTACACCCTCCGGCTTTGCCCCACCAACATCCGGACGTCTTGAAGATAATAGTAATTGTATCTATTTCACCGGATTCAATGACATCCCTTCCAGTCCATGAGGCTGCAGGCACATCTAAAGGAGAAGGTTTTACCCTCTGACGATTACGGATATCAAGAACTGCTTTGTTAAGTGACATTTGTCTTGCTCTGGTAAATTGATAATAATTGTAATAATTACTCGAATTCAATTGTTGCAGGTGGTTTTGGGGTAAGGTCATAAAGCACCCTTGCAACGGAAGGAATCTCAGCGGTAATCCTTGATTCGATCTTTCTGAGGACACTCCATGGAAGTTCCATTGCCTCTGCGGTCATTCCATCCCTTGAGCCTACTGCTCTTACAGCAACGATCCAGCCGTGAACTCTTACGTCACCTTTCACACCGGTTCCCTTTCCGACAATTGCGGCAAAGGTCTGCCATGGCTGGAACTGCTCAACGAGTTCTTCCTCAACAATTGCATTGGCTTCCCTTACAGCTTCAACAAGCTCCTCGGTTACCTTTCCAACGATCCTTACTGAAAGTCCGGGACCCGGGAATGGCATCCTTTCTGATATCTCGAGTGGAAGCTCAAGTGCACGGGCAACTTCACGAACCTCGTCCTTGTAAAGGTCATCAATAGGTTCTACAATTGCCTTAAAGTCCATAACAGAAGGAAGACCGCCTACATTGTGGTGGGATTTGATGCCGCCCTCTGATTCGATTCTGTCAGGATAGATTGTTCCCTGAATGAGGTACTCTGCCTGGAGTAATTTTGCCTCTTCCTCGAAAACACGAATAAAAGTCTCGCCAACTGCCTTGCGTTTCTCTTCAGGATCCTCAATACCTGCAAGTGCTGAAAGGAAACGGTCTTTTGCATCGACGACCTCAAGGTTCATATCCGCAAATATTTCCTTTATTCTCTCAGTTTCACCTTTGCGCATGAGACCTGTGTCAATGTAAATTGGTGTAAGTTTGTCACCGATGGCACGGTGTGCAAGTATTGCACAAACTGAACTATCGACACCACCAGAAAGTGCTATGATTGCAGGACCATCGATCTGCTTCTGGATTTTTTCTATTGCTTTAGGAATGAATTTGTCTACTTTTACCATGAATGAGAACTCCGAATATAAGATTACTATGGATTTTACCCTGAAATAGTGTTTCGTACATATTAATGCTCGCCCGGAGATAAGAGCCTTGCCGGAGTAAAATACTAGAATTTTTGCAAAAATATTCCATGAGAGACAAGATCTGTATATTCCGAATAATTGTTGCTTAACATAGTTTCTTACTCTAATATATACTCTAAGATCATATTGAAAATATTAGAGAGTTAATTATGATTATGCGGATGTTTTTTGAATAGAATGGTTTCAGGGAAAAATATCCCCTCCTCTTTTTCATCTGAAATCATTCTTTACCTCTATGTTAATATTCAAGGCTCTGCTTTTACTGTTGTTCTAATAACAGAATACTTTCACCCTGCATACCTGAAGATTAAATACATCAGTAACATATATTCAGGAAAAGCAAGTATGGTCTAAAGATGCACGAGACTCTCCGGAAGTACTTTGGATACTCTGATTTTCGCCCGTTACAAGAGGAAATAATCAATGATGTGCTAAATGACTGTGATACTTTTGTGCTGATGCCCACAGGCGGAGGTAAATCCCTTTGTTATCAGCTTCCAGCTCTTCTAAAAGATGGTATCACCGTTGTAGTTTCACCACTTATCTCCCTTATGAAGGATCAGGTGGACAGCCTTAAAGAAAACGGAATTGATGCTGCATACCTTAATAGCACACTCAAACCTGCGCAGTCAAAACGTATTTATGAGGAGCTGAAAAGAGGTGAGATCAAAATTCTCTATGTGGCCCCTGAAAGACTCACAATGTCAGGTACCATCACACTCCTGAAAAGCCTCAATGTAAGCCTATTTGCAATCGATGAGAGCCACTGCATCTCTGAATGGGGACATGATTTCAGACCGGAATATCGAAAACTTGATATGTTGAAGAAGAAATTCCCGAAAATACCCATCATTGCACTCACAGCCACTGCCACACCAAAAGTAAGAGAAGACACCATAAAGCAACTTGGAATCGAAAATTGTGGAATATATGTTGCAAGTTTTAACCGGCAGAATCTATTCTACCGGGTGCGTGCCAAGAAGGATACCTATAACAACCTTTTGCAATATCTCAGAAAAAAGAAAGGAGAAAGTGGGATCATTTACTGCCAGAGCCGCAGGACCGTAGACAGCCTGACAAAGAAACTTCTAAAGGATGGATTCAATGCACTTTCATACCATGCAGGTCTTACCGATCTCCAGCGATCAAAGAACCAGGAGATGTTCATTAAAGACAGGGCTGAAATTGTGGTTGCAACCATTGCATTTGGAATGGGAATAGACAAACCCAATGTCCGTTTTGTGATACACTACGACCTCCCCAAGAACCTCGAAGGATACTACCAGGAAACCGGAAGAGGTGGTCGAGACGGACTTGAATGTGAATGTGTGCTCTTTTTCAGTCGTGGTGACAAATACAAGATAGAGTATTTCATAAAACAGAAGGACAAAAAAGAAGAAAGAGACATTGCGATCAAACAGCTCAACGACATGGTAGACTACTGTGAAAGCAACATCTGTCGCCGAAAAGTATTGCTGAGATATTTTGGGGAAGAAATACCTGAGGATAATTGTGGAAAGTGCGATGTCTGCCTGCAACCCCGAATTGAGGTTGATGGAACAGCAGAAGCAAGGCTGATAATCAAATGCATTCAGGACCTTAATCAGAGATTTGGAATGAACCATGTCATTGATGTGCTTGCCGGCAGTCGGGCAAAGAAGATCACAGACAAAAAACATCATCTGCTCAAAAGTTTCGGACAGGGAGATGAATATTCCAAGAATGAATGGCTGGATATGGCACGAGAGATGGTCAGACAGGATGTAATCAAAGTTGAAGGAGCACGTTATCCGCTTCTTAAACTTAATCGGAAGAGTCTGGAAGTACTGGACGGAAAGAGAACTGTGAGTTTTACCCGAAAAGTTGAGGATGTGCAAACTGAATACGAATCAGTTACGCCTGATATTGAGGAAGAAGAGTTTGAGGAAGACTACAAGCCAGTGGTTCACCGCAAGATCAGTGATGATCCTGACAAGATCCTTTTTGATAAATTAAAAGAGCTACGTATTTCCCTGGCACAGATGCAGGATGTACCGCCGTACATCATATTTGCTGACACAAGTCTTCGCCAGATGGCTGCCAGAAGACCAGCTACAAAAGAAGAAATGCTGAAGATCACGGGTGTTGGAGAGTATAAACTCAAGAAATATGGGGACATGTTCCTCAAGGCTATTGCAGAACATTTGGAAACAGTGGAATCGTCTAAACAAGAAAATAAAAGGAGCAAAACTAAAGCTCCTGTGAAAGAGGAAGTTATAACTAAGGTTTCCGGAAACAGCATCCCAAAACCAGCTCTTAAAAAAGAGATAGTTCTCAATGCGCTGGATGAACTTGAAGACGAACTCATCAGAAGTATAAAAGATAAACTCGGTGGCATCTATTCTAATGATGAGATCAGGAATGTTTACCAGTCAATTATCAAAAAGAAATGACGGCACTATATTCAATGAATATCATTCACATGTATCAAGAAGATGTCTTTTTGGACGAACCCTCTGATCACCAGGGTGAATTGGGTTTACCTTTGCCTTTTGTTCATCTTCGTTCTGCTTTTTGTTCTCAGGTTTCTTTTCTTGCATTGACCCATCTCCAGTTAATAATTTGAAAGAAACGATATTAAAACCTGATGCAAAAAAGAAGTTAAAAAGAGATAAAATACAATTCACATCATCATGAATTGCATTGTAAGCTGGAATATAAGGTCACCATAGACAACGGCTGTGATAAAGCCGGCTGTAATGGGAATCATAAATGGAAGACCAGGAGTGATCCACACACCATCTTTTACTTTGCCTTCTTTCTGATATGTTTTTAGTTCTTTTATCACGTCAGAACTGAGTTCTGTACCTGATCTTGAAAATCTGAACTTTAAGCCGTCTTTTGTTTCCTCATAAGAATCCAGCATACGAAAATGACCTTTTTCCAGTTTTGATATTGGAGTGATATATCCTATGAACATGTAAAACGGACGTTTCAGAGATTCAGAAGGATTTTTCACCAGATTATACAGGAATAGTCCAAGGGGAACGATCACTGTAAGGATGACCGAATTGCCGAATACACTGAAGGCAAAGAGATCGATCGGAGGAACACCACTTATCGGGAGCGATGTTGACCCTATCTCAATTATAGGGAAGGTTGGAATTATCAGTGAGATTACCATCAATATCTTTGCATCTGCCCCTCCGAATGCTCCGAACTGGAAAAGGATGTAAACAAAAGCGAATATGAACAGAAATGACAATATGTTGCGTATCAGATACGGAAGACCATATGTCATCAGGTCATACATGATGAATATGAATCCCACACCGAACATCATAAACCATACATCATTTGAAACACGCCGGGTTTTGATATCCGAATAGCAGGAATATAACAAAAAAGGCATGCATGCAAGCACTTTCAACAATTCGATCATTTCAGTGTTTCTCCCATTTCTTAAGTTTCATGACCTCAGATAATGTTGCACCCCTGCGGATCTCCTCAAAAAGACGCTGCTCGGTCTTTTCAACCTCTTTGGCACGCCTTGCGATCTCATAGGCACGTTCCTTTGGAATGACAACAACTCCATTGTCGTCACCTACAATATAGTCACCTGGATTTACAGTCTGGTTTCCGCAAACTATTTCGGAATTAATCTCACCGAAGCCTTTTGGCTCTCCTGCATTGGGCACATGACAGGTGGCAAAAACAGGCAGTCCGATCTTGCGGACCTCATCTATATCCCTCACGGCACCATCGATGACAACACCGGCAACTCCTTTGTTAAGACAGCTAAGTGTTGCAAGCCCGCCCCATGGAGCTACATGCCTGCTTCCGTTATAGATAACGATAACATCACCTTCTTTTGCCTCATCGATCGCCTCAACTGCTTTTGCCCAGTCTCCTTTGAAGGTCTGAACAGTTACTGCAGTACCTATCATCTTTTTACCTTCCATCATCGAGAAGATATCCTGCATGGCACCTTTTCTGTGCATTGCGTCGGAGATATTAGAAGTAGAAACAGATTCCAGTATTGTTCTTATCTCATCATCGCGTGAAAGTCTGGTAATCTGAACTTTTGCGGGTGAATCTACACTTTCCCTGATGGCTCTTGCAGAAGCAGTTACATTGGATGAACGGACGATATTTCCCCCGACAACCACAATGTCCGCACCTGCAATTACAGCCTCAGCACACGAAACAGCATCCAGACCTCCTGCGATTGCAACCGGAATATTGACTTTCTTGACAACTTCTTTCATTATGGAAAGAGAGTCCAGACCCTCCATCTGCTGGTCGATACCTGCATGTACGTTGATATAATCCACGCCCAGTTTTTCTACTTCCATACTGCGGGCAACAGGATCATTTGCAGAGATAAGGTCAGCCATTATCTTTACTCCATACTTTCTTGCCGCTCGTACAGACTCCAGTATAGTAGAATCATCTGCGCTTGCAAGCACAACTACGATATCTGCACCTGCCTTTGCCCCCATTTCAACTTCCATGGCACCGGTATCAGTTATTTTCATATCGGCAATGATGGTTTTCTCCGGGAAGGCATCCCTTAGTTTTCTGATAACGTCCATCCCCTCACTTTTGATAAGAGGAGTACCGGCCTCAAGCCAGTCTGCGCCGCCTTCCAGAGATTCTTTTGCTATCTGTATTGCCCTGTCGGTTTCCAGGAGATCAAGAGCAACCTGAATAATTGGTTTATTAGGATCAACTTTGGACATACTTACACTACTAAAATACTTGAAAACCTATAAATTTAATCACGTAAAATTAATATCGTGGATTTATGGGAGCGGAAATAAGGGATAATGATGAGATTTCCACCAGAGAAAGAGAGAAACTATTGAAAAGCCTCCATAGTAGTCTTTTCTGGGTAGGAGAAGAGATCCCCTACAAGGTTATGATCGATGGGAATGAAGTGAACCTACATGAAATCGTATGGGAGATAGTTAACAAGCCAAATATCGAAAGAAGCGATGTGGACAACATCGATAAACTTCTGGAATTGCTGTCAGCTAAGGAAAAAGAATACGAAGACTGCCTTGAACACGGAAATGTAAGCTCTGATGAAGCAAATGAGATCTTTGAGAAGGCTGCAGGTGTTCGCAGGGCCATCATGGACCTTAAAGAGCTGACAACTTCTGCTAAAAGAAAAGCTATTTTCAAATGCAGGCACATCTGTGATAATGTGGAGACATGTGAATGGGACAGTCTGGCCGAAGATATGAAAGACAAATGCTGGAGTAAAAGATCCTGACTTAGCAGGCAAATATTATATCCCATGCAATGCCTTTTGTAGTCGATGAATTTTAAGGACCAACCTATCATTTCTATGAGGAACTTCTCCAGAGAGATGATCGACCATATCCTCACTGCTGCCGAAAAGATGGAGCCGATTGCACGCGGAGAAGAGAGGTCGGACCTGCTTTCAGGAAAGATCCTTGCAGTTCTTTTTTTTGAACCAAGTACAAGGACAAGAATGTCTTTTGAAACTGCAATGCTTCGTCTTGGAGGAGATGTCTTGAACCTGGGTTCGGTGGATGCCAGTTCTATCGCAAAAGGGGAAACTCTTGCAGATACCATAAGAGTTGTTGATGGTTATGTTGATGCTATCGTTCTTCGCCATCCAAAAGAAGGGGCAGCACATCTTGCATCTGAATTTTCAAGGGTTCCTGTACTCAATGCAGGCGACGGTGCCGGTCACCATCCTACACAGACACTGCTTGACCTCTATACTATCAAACGTGAGAGTCACCTTGAAGACTTAAAGATTGCACTTGCAGGCGACCTCAAGTATGGAAGAACTGTTCACTCATTATGTTATGCACTCTCACTTTATGGTGCACAGATAACCCTGATATCCCCAAAAGAACTGCGTATGCCGGAAGAGATCATCAATGACATTATTGCAAGGGGAGCAAAGATAAAAGAGGTAGATACTATTGAGGAAGCCATCAGGGATGTTGATGTGCTTTACATGACGCGCATACAGAAAGAAAGGTTCCCTGATCCTGCTGAGTACCGCAAAGTTGCTAACAGGCTGAAGATCACCGCTGAAACACTGAAAGAAGCTAAAAAGGAACTTAAAATAATGCACCCTCTTCCCAGAGTTAATGAGATAGATAATAAAGTGGATGATACACCACATGCGTGCTACTTTAAACAGGCATTCTATGGGGTTCCTGTGAGAATGGCATTGCTTGGGCTTGTATTGGGAGCAATAGAATGACCGATATTGAGACAGAGCTCAGAGTACGCAGAATAGAGAACGGTACTGTTATCGACCATATCACAGCAGGCAAAGCTCTGAATGTGCTGAAGATACTCGGACTTCCGGATTCGTCACAGGGTGTTGTTAGTGTACTTATCAACTCCAATGGAAAATACGGACGAAAAGATGTTGTCAAGGTAGAAAATCGTGAGCTTAATGTGGAAGAGGTTGACAAGATAGCACTTATTTCCCCTAATGCAACTATTAATATCATACGCGATTTCAATATTGTCAATAAGTACAAAGTACACATTCCATCCTTTGTGGAAGGAGTTGTTGGCTGCATAAATCCTAACTGCATATCCAACAGCAATGAACCTATTACATCGAAGTTTACTGTTGATACCGAAAACATATTCCTTAAACTCAGATGCTATTATTGTGGAAGAGTTATCTCCGAAAATATTGCAGAGCACCTGCTATGAAGAGAATCAAAAAAATAAAAAAAGGAAGAAACGTTTGGAGGTAGTAACAATGGCACCAAATGCTTTCATGTTACAATAGATATTATATATAGGCATATATATAATATCGATGACCATTGTTCACGATTTATCATTTGATACTATGTGCACAATATGCAGATACTGCGCCACAAATGAACACATACATCCCAAAAAAATAGGGGATCAGAGTCCCAGAATATCCTGCATTGTATAAAGTCCAGGTTTTGCATTGCCTATCCAGGCTGCTGCTTTGACCGCACCGCCTGCAAAAGCCTGTCTTGAATGTGCCTGGTGTTTTATCTCTATTCTCTCACCATCACCTGCAAAAAGAACAGTGTGATCTCCAACTATATCTCCACCGCGTACTGCATGGATACCAATCTCTTTTCCACGGGGTGCAAAGCCCTCACGACCATAAACGAATTCCTTGCCTCCAAGTGCTTCACTGATTACCTTTGCAGCTCCCAGTGCTGTTCCGCTTGGTGCATCTTTCTTGTGCATATGGTGAGCTTCTATTATCTCAATGTCCATGTCACCAAGATATTTGGAAGCTTCTGCAAGTATTTTGAAAAATACATTTACTCCTATTGAATAATTAGGAGATATGATCCCTGCAACGTTGTTGCTGATTATTGAATCTTCTATTGCCTTTTTCTGCTCAGGGGAAAGACCTGTTGTTCCTATTACAAGACTTACACCGGCTGACGCAGCCTTTGGTGCATTTACAGCAGTTGCATCTGCAATCGTAAAATCGATCAGCACCTGGGTTTTAGACTCCTTCAGGACAGATTCCATATCATCTACACCTGATATAGGAACTCCCAGGGTGCCCATCTGAGCTACCTCACCAACATCTTTGCCGATGTTCATAAGGTCAAAAGCAGATGTCAGTTTGAGCTCATCGAATCTAAGGATATTATCAATAATGAGTCTGCCCATTCTTCCGGAAGCACCGGTCACGCCAACGTTAATCATGCGATGCACCCCAGGTTGCGAAGAGCATTCTCAAGTGTAACGCTGTTCTCATTGCTAAGTGGCGCAAGAGGGAGTCTCATATCACCACTTGAAAGGCCTATAAGCTCAACTGCCCTCTTTACTGGAATAGGATTAGTTTCAGTGAACAATGCACGTGTAAGTGGTGCTATCTCAAAGTGTATCATTCTGGCAGTTTCAAGATCACATGCCTTTACAGCCTCTGCAAGTTGTACCATCTTTCCAGGTACAATATTAGCAACCACAGATATGACACCTGCGCCGCCCAGGGCCATTGATGGGAACGTAAGACCATCCTCACCTGAAAGAACCTCAAAGTCTTCATCTGCAGTCTCTTCGAGTATCTGTGAGAACTTGCCAAGACTACCGCTTGCTTCCTTGACAGCTACGATATTATCAACCTTTGATAGTTCTACAATAACTTCCAGTGGCATGTCCTGTCCGGTACGTGAAGGGACATTATATAATACAATAGGAATATCGGAAGCTTCTGCTATCTTTTTAAAATGAGCAATAAGCCCTGCATTGTTGGGCTTGATATAATATGGGGATATTATAAGAGCGCCATCTGCTCCCGCATCAGCAGCGTGTTTAGTAAGTTCCACCGCCTCTGCAGTGTTGTTGGAACCTGTACCGGCAATGACAGGAACCTTAGCGCAATCAACACAAAGATTAATCAGCTCTTTGTGTTCCCCGGTTGACAGGGTTGCAGATTCACCAGTCGTACCACAGACAACAACTCCGGAAACGCCACCATCTTCCACAAAACTGACAATGTTTCTGAAACTTTCAGAATCAATTGAGCCGTCCTTTGAGAATGGCGTTACAAGAGCAGGTAAAACTCCTTCGAACATGGGAACATCCCCTCTCCAGAAACCTTACTCTCTTGGCTTATGTGTCATCTTTCTTGTCACGTAACCTGCTACACGGTTTCTGATAACCTTACTCTCGATGGTTGTGTACTTTGTCACAAGGTGCTTGTTTGTGTCAAAGTCTGTTGTAAATACGTTTCCGTGGTTTTCGGCTAAGCGAAGTGCGATTCTCTTGATATTGGTTTGTCTAATATTTCCCATGATAATTCTCCATTATGATGAATTAATTATTTGATGAAACTTTATAGTAGTAACTTGTATCGGGGTTATAATAAATACCCTTACATTTATACCTTTTGGATTACTGGAACTGCAGCTGAATACTTTATTATATATCAGTCTTTCCCAGAAAACGATCCTTGGAATCTGCGTTGATGAAAACTTTCTCCCTAACACCTTTTTTGTTGAAATAAAGACCGATAAAAACAACAAATAGACCCATTTCCGGATTAAAAGTGGTGAACAGGACTCCCAGCATTACAATTGCAGATGCAAGAATTCCCTTCATTGCACCTTTACGATACGAATCTATTCTGGTCCTTTTGTAGATACGGATATCTCTCAACGTGAGATAAAGAACAGCTACGTAAGCAATAGTTGCAAGATATATATAGTACATGATTAACAGGACCATTAATTTATATGATTGCCATGGTTCGTGATATTATATCAGCGTTCCGTTAGCCATAAGCAAAAAACCGATATATTCAATAGAATCCATAAATACATCCACTTTTGAATAAAAAACCTTGGAGATCCGATGGAAAGCGCCGGAAGAGAAAAGATAACACTGCACATCGATATGGACAGCTTTTACTCCTCAGTTGAAGTAAGGGAAAAGCCGGAACTTAAAGGACTGCCTGTTGTGGTAGGATCAGACCCTAAAGGCGGCAGTGGCAGAGGAGTTGCAAGTACTTGTTCATATGAAGCAAGGGCATACGGCATACATTCCGGTATGCCAATCTCAAAAGCCTACAAACTATGCCATGATGCAGTATATCTCAGGGTCAACATGAAGCTTTACAAGGAAGTATCTGCAGACATAATGCAGACACTTCGCATTTTTGCCGACCGGTTCCAGCAGGTTAGTGTTGATGAAGCATACCTTGACATTGGAGAATCAATTTCGGATTATGAATCGGCAACCCTGCTTGCAAAGAAGATAAAAAGTGAGATACAGAGGCTTCATGGACTTACATGCTCAATTGGCGTGGCGCCAAACAAGGTAATTGCAAAGATAGCATCCGATTTTAACAAACCCGATGGACTGACCGTTGTAAGACCTGAGGATATACAGGATTTCCTGTTCCCCATGCATGTGTCAAGAATACCTGGGATCGGTAAGAAAACCCAGCCAATTCTGGAAGAGATGGGGATTGAAAATGTGGGACAGCTTGCAACCTGCGATGTGCAGTTACTCATAGCTCGTTTTGGAAAATTCGGTGTTGTCATGCACCAGCTTGCAAATGGTATTGACACACGTGAAGTGAAAGAGAGAGAAGAAGTAAAATCCGTGAGCACAGAGGATACTTTCGATGAGGATATCTCCGAACCGGTCAAAATTGAAGCTGTTTTCAGAGAGCTGACCGAGAAGGTCCACGCATCAATGATGAAAAAGAGATTCAGGTACAGGACTGTGACCATCAAGGTGCGTTTTGAGGATTTCAGGACATATACCCGGGCAAAAACACTGAATGCTGCCACCACGGATAAAGAAGTGATCGCAAAGAATGCTCTGACACTTATGGAAGAATTCATGGGTACAGGCAGATTCAGGTTACTTGGAGTAGGGGTCACAAAACTTGAAAAGATAGATGAAAGACAAACCTTTTTGAGTGATTTTCTTTATTGATCGATGTGTGATGCATATATGATTATGATTGTGATTATGATAAAACACTGATTTGAAAAAGTATATATGAAAAGTAAAACAAGAGGTAAATAGGCTGGAACGGGAGGTTAGTCAACAAACCCATTCTAACCAAAGAAGATAATCCAATTAATATTGGGTGGTGCGATATATGAGATGCAAAATAATGACATTACTGATAGTGCTAGCTTTATTCACAGGAATAGCAAGCGCTTATGATACAAATGACTTGAATTCAAATGGTCCAGAACCTCTAATAAAAGTGGCTGCAGCTACTGGAGAATCGATTGTAGATAACCTGGATGGAACTTACACATATACACAAACAGTGGATGAGAGCAGTACAGCTCCACATTACACTGCACCTGCTAATGGAGGAGGTTTTGGAATATACAGCTGGATGGATCAGGATTATGGCTGGATGCATACACTGGACCCAACAATTTATGCTGACCCGAACCTTACTATAAACTCAGTACAAATTGTAATCCGTGCATGGGACGTCGATGCTGAACCTGAGCATGGACTTGAAGGTGAGTACGATCATGTTACTGCAGATGGTGTGGATATGAACCCGGTATATCTTCAGGGAACAGACGATACATGGTCAACCACAACATTTGACGTAAACCCCTCTCTACTATTGAATGATGGAGCCCTTGATATGTGGATAGACATCGACATGTATGATACAGATTCCTGGGCAACAACACTTGAATACAGTAAGCTTATCGTAACATACAGCACCGATGGTTCAAACCATATACCATACGAGCCTGTTGTTGAGAAAAGTCCAGCATACTGTGTAGACACAAATGATAATCTTGTGGTTGACGTAACCGGACCAAACCCAGCAGACCCTGATGAAGATGCTGTTACCTACAAGTATAGATGGTATGTAGATGTCGGAACCGGCGGATATCTTGATGATGACTTTGCACTTGGAATAGACCACACAGGAAACACAGTGCCTGCTGCTGACACAAGTGTCGGAGAGAAATGGATGGTACAGGTCACTCCTGTAGACGCGTATGGTGCACAGGGCCCAATGGTCGAAGTAGAGTTTGAGACAATTGTTAGGGAATGTGGCGAAGAGGAAATTCCTGAGTTCCCAACACTTGTACTCCCTATAGCTGCAATAATCGGTATTGCACTTGTGTTCCAGAGACGTAAGAACGAGTAAGTGAAAACTTACTCCAACTTTTCTTTTTTAAATATTAGTCCTTTTTCACTTAGAGAATATTGTTCATTTAGAGTACTCTTTTTAATTTTTATTAAAAAAAATTAATATTTTTCTGACGATAAAAATAATTCAAATCCTGTATTGCTTGACTGATACTATATAAGTAATTAAAATAGGATACAAGAAGAATAAAAAAGGAAATAATCCCAAAATAACAGATAAATAACATCTATTTTTGATAAATATTAATCTAAAAGTGCTATTTTAGTTATTAGAAACTAATTTAAAATTTAAAACTAAATAAAACCATTGAAGTTCATTTATATTCAAAATAACTAAAGAATCGGTGATTATTTATTCTTAAAACATATAATATTGCTTGAATGCACTGTGTCGTGTGTTCCAAATATTAGAGGGTTATACCTGATGAAAGAAAGACCTAAAGAATACCAGAACAAAGATAAACAAAAACCAAGGACATTGGGACCAGTCCCATACCTGGAAGAGCATGTGAACCCCGATTGGTGGAAGAAGATATTCAACTCACTCTACCTGAAGACCGATGCGGATATCGTAGAGGATGCCACCATCACCAGGCAGGAAATAGACACTTTTTCATCAATACTGAAGCTGACACCTGAAAGCCACGTACTTGACCTGTGTTGTGGACAGGGAAGGCATACACTTGAACTTGCAAGAAGAGGTTTGAAAAACCTTGACGGCCTGGACAGGTCACATTACCTAATCCAGCGGGCAAAGACCACTGCTAAGAAAGAAAGTCTTGGTGCCAAGTTCAAGGAAGGGGACGCCAGGAAAACACCATACGCAACTGACACATTCGATGTTGTGATGCTCCTTGGCAATAGTTTTGGTTATTTTGAAACGTCTGACGAAGACCTGAGAGTCTTAAAAGAAGTAAAAAGGATACTGAAACCCTGGGGAAAAGTACTGCTTGATGTGGCTGATGGTTCATACCTCAAGGAAAAATACCAGCCACGTTCATGGGAATGGATCGACAAGCACAACTTTGTGTGCAGGGAGAGGTCCATTTCAACCGATGGTCAGAAACTCATATCTAGAGAGGTAATCGTCAACGACACATCAGGAGTTATAGCAGACCAGTTCTATGCGGAACGTCTTTACACCACCGATGCGCTGAAAGAGCTGCTGAAAAAAGCAGAATTTACAGATATTGAGATAGTAGACTCCATCAATTCACAGACACTGAGAAACCAGGACCTTGGAATGATGGAAAGACGCATAATTGTCACTGCAACGGTAAGGAAAGAATGGACCCCTAAGAAGAAAAAGGCAAAGGAAGCAAAGAAGAATGTAGTTGTTGTCTTCGGAGACCCGAGGAAGAATGATTCACTAAAGCCATGTGGTGTCTTTGATGATGATGACATGTACACCATAGACCAGCTTAAAGGTGGACTCTATGAACTTGAAAACTATTCGTTCAAATATCTGGATAACCACGATACACTAGTCACCGACCTTGCAAAAATAAGATCTAAAACGGATTTCGTGTTCAACCTCTGTGATGAGGGTTATGATAATGACCCAAAAAAAGAGCTGCATGTGCCTGCAATACTTGAGATGTTCAATATTCCTTACACGGGCTCAGGACCACAGTGTCTTGCTTTCTGTTATGATAAGGCACTTGTCAGAGGCATTGCAAAGGACCTTGCTGTTCCGGTTCCTGAAGGTATTGTTGTTAAAGGAGAGGACACTCTGTTCGAGCTGCCTATGGATTTTCCCGTTATTGTTAAACCTAACTTTGGTGACTCCAGCTTCGGGCTGAACCAGCACAGCGTATGTAACAGTCGTGATGAGGTTGTCAGAGCCATCTATGACATAAGGGAAGGACTTGGTTACGATAAACCAATACTTGTGGAAGAATTCCTAACCGGAAAAGACCTTAGTATAGGAATCATAGGCAACCCACCGGAGAACTATACCGTACTGCCGCTTACGCAGGAAGATTACTCTGACTTACCTGAAGACCTTCCAAAGCTCTGCGGATACGAGGCAAAGTGGATACCGGACTCTCCTTACTGGAAAATAAAATCCTCACCTGCCGACCTTCCAAAAGAGACAGAGGAACTCATTGTCGAGTGCAGCCTGAAACTCATAAACAGGCTGGAATGCAGGGACTACACCCGCCTTGACTGGAGACTTGATGCTAAAGGCAACCCAAAGCTCCTTGAAGTCAACCCCAACCCCGGATGGTGCTGGGACGGACATCTTGCAAAAATGGCTAAAATTGCTGATATCTCGTACAGCGACATGATAGCCATGATACTCAAGAGCGCAGACGATAGGATTTCAGGGCAAAAGCAGGGATAAACTACAATTTTAAATTCTTATTTATGGAACAGATCATATGATGTTTGATTTTGTTCCATGACTTATTTCGTTAGTTCTAAATAGACTGAGGTTTCATATATTAGATGGGAGTTATTGTTTGCCTTTATCTTACAGGCAAATAAAATCACATTGGACTGATAATCACCAGTTAGTGAATACTGGACATGGAGAGTGGATATATGTTTTCAAAAGTACCTATAGATCTCAGTAACATAAAAAAAGAAAATATCGACAAAGAGATACTAAGAGCTGCACTTATGGCCGAACTTGATGCCATCAACCTCTATGAACAGATGGCAGGTATGACTGACAATAAAGAAGTAATTAATGTGCTTCTTGATGTTGCAAAGGAAGAAAAAACACACATTGGAGAGTTCCAGACACTTCTCCTCCAAATAGACCAGCAGCAGGTTGATGAGCTGGAAGCCGGGAAGAAAGAAGTTGAAGAAGAACTGGGCAAATAACGGGTGATTAAATGGTATTTTCAGATGTTCCCATTGAACTTAAAAATGTCAGCGAAGAAGACATTGATAAAGAGTTAATGAGAGTTGCCATCATGGCTGAATTCGATGCTATTAACATGTACGAACAGATGGCAAATATCACCGAAAATGAAGACCTTAAGACAATATTGCTCGATATAGCCCAAGAAGAAAAAGTTCATGTAGCCATGTTCCAGACTGTTCTCATGGAAGTTGACAATGAATATCTCAAAGTTATGGTGAATTACTCATTGGCAAAAGAGTGAATTTATCTATTCAATCTGATTGAAGGAAGTTATTAGATCCTAGTAACCAGCAGTAATGTTCCCACAATCACCGGCTGATGCACCAGATAGATCAGCAGCGACTTTTTCCCCAGATACTCAAGCAATCTCACAACAGCATTCCCCTCGCAATCACACATCCTGAAACTTCGTTTGTAATCAGGATACAGGCTGTTCCCTGTATAAATTCCCAGAAGGACAAGGCCAAACCAGGGAATCAGCGGGAAGTAATCAAGAGTGTAAAAACCGTGTGGTTTGAGACCTATCCATAAAAGCCAGGGGTAATTTACATAAACCGGGTCCGTCAGGACTCCTGCAAAGAGCAAGACAAGACCTGCAATCAGATTGAACCTTCTGTACTTCAGGAATGGATAGGAAATGATTATCGAAACTCCTATCAGGTGGAGAATTCCAAAGTAGATTGTGCCGCTTTCAAGGAATATTGCTGTAACTGCGGTTATTACAAGACCCCAGCCAAAAATTCCGGCACCTCTTTTCAGATTGTGGATGAAGATATCTTTTTCAGGTTTGGAACGGGATGTCCTTGAGTAGCTTAAAGTGAGAGAAACGCCCACAAGAAAAATGAAAAGGATAGCTGCGCTTCTACCTATTACAAGCAGAAGACCTGAATGCATATCAAAATAATGGATGTTGAAAAAATAAAGATCAAAAAAGAAATGATAGGCAACCATCAGAACGATTGCGACTGCACGCAGAGCATCAACTTCAAAGAATCGTTCTTTTGGAATTACATCCATTGCTTACCTCAAAGAAAAATCACTTTTTCTTCTTTTTCTTATCTTTGTTTTCCTTAAAAACAGAACCAAGATGCAGGGCATATGCACCATCTTCCTTGAAAGCCATCACGATCTCTTTGCGGTCAAGCAGGGAATCGAGGTTCAGTTCATAGGAACCTGGACCAAGGATACGCACGGATTCGACCCTTTCACCATTCTCTTCGGTTACGCTGGACTCCTTCTTTTCAACACCAAGTATGTCATCGATCTCGCGGATAATCGTCTCGGAATGTTCATCTGCTTTTTCAGAGGAAGTCTCATCAATAACGTGTTCCTTTCCGGTTTCTGTTGTCTCAGACTCTTCAGGAGATTTACTCTCAAGCTCTTCATCCTTGACATAAAGGAACTTATTCCAGCCGCAATTAGGGCATCCGCTAAGTATTACTGAAGCACCGTCTACAAAGATTGATTCACATCTTGTACACTTATGAGGCATGGTCCACCGAATTAAATAAGCATCATGATATATTAAAACACTTGCGATAAGCCACTTACAGATAGCTCAGACTCATTCATTCAGATATTTTCCGATAAGAGGATCAAGCCTTCTCTTTGTTTCATGAGGTATCATGGACGGAACGGTTGTTATCGCACCCATAAGAGCATCCTTACACATACAGTGTTGCTCGATACTCAGTTTATCCAGAGTTGACACAATTATATCTTTTACAGCAGCCTCATTCTTCATCGCATTCTCAATGATAGTCTCAATGGTGACATCTTCCTCATGCCATACATCGTAATCTGTTACGGTAGCGATCATGGAGTAACATATCTCAGCTTCACGAGCGAGTTTTGCCTCAGGAATTGCAGTCATGCCAATTATATCGAAACCAAGTGCCTGGTAAACTCTGGACTCCGCACGAGTTGAGAACTGCGGACCTTCCATACAAACATAGGTTCCACCTTCCTTGACGCTGTAACCCTTTGAATTAGCAACATCGACTATGGTCTTTGAAGTCTCAGGACAGAATGGGTCTGCAAATCCCATATGGACAACAATACCATCCTCGAAGAAAGTTGATGGTCTGGATTTTGTGCGGTCATATATCTGGTTTGGAATCACAATATCCAGTGGTTTGAACTCCTCTTTCAGACTGCCCACTGCAGATGCAGCGATTATGCGTTTCACACCAAGTTTTTTGAGAGCGAAGATATTAGCTCTCGAGTTCAGTTCAGATGGAGAGATCCTGTGACCAACTCCATGTCTTGGAAGGAAACAGACACTCAGGTCACCATGGTCACCAATTGTTATTGAGTCCGAAGGTTTTCCAAAAGGAGTGTCAATATCAACATCTCGTACATTGTCAAGCAGATTGGCATCATAAATGCCGCTTCCGCCTATAATTGCGACATCAGCTTTAGCTTTTTCCTGCATCTTATCACTCGTTTTATTCAGCAAGTTTCTAGTACTGCTTTCCGTCCTCATTCACAGAGCATACGACACCTCTGCGGTGCATCTCTTCCATAACCTCAGGAAGCCTTCCGGGCTGTGCAATCTCAAATGCGAAAGAGTCAAGTGAGTGATACATGTAAAGACCGTGTCTTATAGAAGCAACATCCCAGAGTTCCCTGTCCTCTTTTGTCATGAGTGTTGAGATGAGATCGGTCATGTCCTCGATGAAATTCCATGGGAAAACTACCCGTGCCCATTCTTCAAGACGTTCTCCTACAAAATCCGGTTCGAATTCTGATGAATCAAGGAACTGAAGAGATGCAGTCTTCACTTCCTTTGGACCCTGTTCATTCACATATTCAAGAGAGTGCATCAGGCTCTTGCCTGTGTCTGCAATATCATCAACAATAAGGATCTTCTTTCCTGCAACGGCATTGTCGGCAAGAGGATATTTGA
Organism: Methanolobus vulcani; assembly: GCF_900100715.1. Lineage (GTDB taxonomy): Archaea > Halobacteriota > Methanosarcinia > Methanosarcinales > Methanosarcinaceae > Methanolobus > Methanolobus vulcani. The sequence goes on from NZ_FNCA01000003.1 coordinate 298,256, forward strand.
TCTGTGGCTCATCACCTGCAAGTGCAGTTCCAAGGTAGTGCTCGATCTTAAGACTTGTAAGGTCATCAAGACCAAGGAAATCACATAACACACGACCTGCAAACCATCCGCCTCTTGCAAGGGCAACTATCATATCTGGTTCGTAACCTGAAGCTTTCACTTCGTTTGCAACTTCTCTGCACAGGTCGTAAATGTAATCCCAGTTTGTAACAACACATTTGAATTTGTCAGGTAAAGCCATATTATCTCTCCAATAATTATAAACAAAAGATGATTCACTATATTTAAACAAATAGGAGATATAATTTACCTATTATGCATCAGGTATCCTGTTGTGAAAATGGAATCATACGCAAACTATATCAACAATGAAATAGTTGAGGAGGGAGTACCCTTCCAGAATAAGCACTAATCTCCGAAGCGGGGTGGGGTAGCCAGGAGATCCCGACGGGCTCATAACCCGTAGACCGATAGTTCGAATCTATCCCCCGCTACTTTTCTAACATAATTTTGATCTAACCATCAATTAGTGTGTTAGAGCCGTGTTCTGGAAATATACATATATAGTATGCAGACATAGAAGGATTTACTTTACTAATAAAACTTTAAAAACTTCAATCCCTGAAGCGGGGTGGGGTAGCCAGGAGATCCCGACGGGCTCATAACCCGTAGACCGATAGTTCGAATCTATCCCCCGCTACTAACTCTCTTTTCTAAATATCATTTTATCATTTCCGGAAACTGAGTTGTAACTCTTTTATATCATTTACTCATTCCAGTAAGTTCAGGATATTAAAAATGGAACTATCTATTGCTATTTTCGGGCTTGCAGCTGCCTTGTGTTGGGGAGCCGGAGACTTTAGCGGCGGAGTTGCAACCAAACGCAACGGGGTAATGATAGTTGCAATCATCTCCCAGACAATAGGATTGATACTCCTTACAGCAGCTGCAATTGCTTTTAGTGAGAATATACCTTCTAACACTGACTTGATGTTGAGTGCTGTTGCGGGACTTTGCGGAGGTGCAGGGCTATTGGCACTATACCATGCACTCTCTGTAGAGAAAATGGGATTTGTGGCACCTGTTACAGCAGTATGGAGCGCACTTGTGCCTATGGCTTTTGGAATGATTACTGAGGGACTTCCAACCATAAATCAGTTTACAGGATTTGCTTTTGCTTTTGCCGGGGTCTGGCTTATCTCAAGAGATGAGAACAGCCAGAAGATCGAACTAGAGAGGATCAAGTTGCCACTCATCGCGGGCACAGGATTTGGTCTGTTCATGACACTCATTGACCAGGTACAGAGTTCAGGAATATTCTGGCCGCTTGTTGGTGTCAGGGTGGCAACGATCCCTACATTTATTATAGTAGCATATTACAGCAAAAAACTGAGGATACCCGGAATCAAGTATCTCCCACTTATCTTGCTTGTGGGATTACTTGATACAGGAAAATGTATTCTACGTGCTTGCAGCAAAGACCGGAAGGCTTGACATCGCAGCCATTCTCACTTCACTTTATCCGGCTGTGACCGTACTTCTTGCGTGGGTGCTCCTGAAAGAGAGACTCAAAAGCAGACAATGGATTGGAGTGTTTGCTGTACTCATCGCAGTAGTATTGATCACATAAATTGAAGCTCACATAAGCTGGTGTATAAACCAGCCCTACATTGAGATGATATTCACAACAGAATTAAATATGAACTCCCCATTTATTAGAACAAAAAGAGAGAACTGAACAGGAAGATCCTTAAATGGTAATGGATAAACTCGGAAATTCCCTGCAGGATGCCCTGAAGAAACTGGTAAAATCAGGGCGTATCGACGAACGTACAGTAAACGAGGTCGTCAAGGATATCCAGAGGGCTTTGCTCCAGTCTGATGTAAACGTCAAACTCGTCATGCAGATGTCACAGCACATCAAAGAGCGTGCACTGAAAGAGGAAGTACCTTCCGGAATGAACCCCAGGGAACATGTAATAAGAATTGTTTACCAGGAACTCATCAGTATCATCGGTAAAAGTACCGACATCCCACTTAAACCACAAACCATCATGATGATAGGTCTACAGGGAAGCGGTAAGACAACCACCACATCAAAACTTGCACGTTACTTCCAGAGAAAAGGACTGAAACCGGGTGTCGTTTGTGCTGACACATTCAGACCTGGCGCATACCAGCAGCTTAAGACCCTCTGTACCAAACTTAACGTTGCATTCTATGGAGAAGAAGGCAACCCTGATGCAGTGGGCATTGTAGAAAGAGGTCTCAAGGAACTACAAAAGAACGATGTACTGATTGTGGATACTGCCGGTCGTCACTCACTTGAAAGTGACCTCATCACAGAAATGGAAGAGATACATGCTGTGGCAAAACCTGACTACAAGCTTCTTGTGCTTGACGGTGCTATCGGTCAGCAGGCAAGCGAACAGGCACGTGCATTCAATGATTCTATCGGCATCTCAGGTGTTGTGATCTCGAAACTTGACGGTACCGCAAAAGGTGGTGGAGCACTCTCCGCTGTTTCAGAAACAAATTCATCCATCGCATTCATTGGTGTTGGTGAAACACCGGACGACCTTGAGAGATTCGAGCCTGACAGGTTCATTTCAAGACTCCTTGGAATGGGTGACATCAAGAGTCTTATCGAAAAGGCGGAGGAAGCACTCGGAGAAGAGGACTTTGACATGGAATCAATGCTCCGTGGCAGGTTCACTCTGAAAGATATGTACAAACAGCTTGAAAGCCTCAATAAGATGGGACCGATGAAGCAGATAATGCAAATGCTGCCTCTTGGAGGAATGGGTGCCAAGATACCGGAAGATGCATATCAGGTAACAGGCGACAAACTCGGACGCTACAGAGTTCTCATGGACTCAATGACAGAAGAGGAAATGCTCAATCCAAGAATCATCGGCAGTGCGCGCATCAAGAGAATTGCCAGAGGAGCAGGTTGCGCTCCTGAAGATGTCAGAGAGCTCTTAAAGTATCATAAAATGATGCAGACTGCCATGAAAGGATTCCGTGGTGGAAAATTCAATATGCAAAAAATGATGAAGAAAATGGGAATGTGAGATTTAATAATTCTCACATAGATGAATGCGAGACTTAGTAAGTCTCACATATCTCAAAGAAATTCGTCAACAACTTTTCTCCTTTTTCAGTGTGTGCCACTTCAGGATGCCATTGTACTCCAAATATTGGCCGTTCTTCATGCCTCATAGCCTCACATTCGCAAATGTCAGACCTTGCAAGTTGGATGAACTCTTCCGGCATCCTGACAACCTCATCTGCGTGTGAAGCCCAAACTGATGTTTTTGGGCCAATTCCCTTCAGAAGATCATCTTCGTCAACTATCTCAACTTCTATGTCTGCATAGCCGCCGGAACTGCCCTGACCTACTTCGCCTCCAAAGGTTTTAGCGATAATCTGGTGTCCAAGACAGATTCCCAGGATAGGGAGATCAATACTTTCCACATACTCTGAACAGATTCCTGCACGTTCCATTGTCGGACCGCCACTGAGTATCAGTCCGTCAGGCTCCTCATCGAGGATCTCATCGACAGGAGTGGTGTTGGCAACTATCTTTGTATCCATGTCCAGATCCCTTACTGAACGATGGATAAGATGGCAGAACTGCCCATAATTGTTGATAACAAGGATTTTTAACTCTCTCATATTAGTTCCCTGACTGTTTGTTATTAATGTTAGATTTAGTCCGGAGAATATCTCCAAATATGATCAGCACAGAATTACTATTAATTCCAGTATTATATTGGCGTTATAGTAATTAACCATATAAGAGGGTTTCATAGCACAGATGCAATCTATTAAATGAAAAATAATTTTAGTACATCCAAACATTATGCATTTTCATATATACAAACCCACGAATAATGTTAAGTAAAATTAAAAGTAAATTAAGTAAGGGAGAGGAAATTTCATATAAATCCTTTACATAAAAATCTCATTATTGCTTGGCAATACCCTGGACGAGGTTCTGAAATTGGAAACAAAATTCACAGGAATAAACGGTTTAGATGAGATACTGGGAGGCGGGATAACTGCCCCATCGACTATACTTATAGCAGGTAACCCGGGTAGTGGAAGGACCATACTTGGAGTACAGAGCTTATGTGAAGCAGCGCGTAACGGCGAAAAGGTACTCTATATCTGTATCACAACACAATCAGAGAATTCCATAAGGGAATCTCTTTCAGAATATTCATTTTACGAAGAAGCTCTGAATTTACGCGTATTCAATGTCAGCTCCGTTGAAAGAGATCCACTGACAATGCTTGTAGATCTTGGGAACATAGTCAACTCCATCAAGCCTGACAGGATACTCATTGACCCGATAACACCTATTGGATTTGGTTTCCCTGAAGCTGAAAGGCGGAGGTTTATCTACTCACTTAATTCAGCCATTGTTGAATGGAATGCCATTGTGTACCTTACCGGAACAATGTCAAAGTCAGATGTTTGCAAATCAGTGATAAGCGACGTAGCAGATGGTATTATTCACCTATCTCAGGAGATACAGAGAAGAGGAAGCAAGCGCATGATCACGATAATCAAGATGAATCGGCCGAATTATCTTGATGGTGAACATACATTCAGCATAAATGCCAGTGGAGTTACTATCTATCCCAGAATTACTGCTCCTGTTATAGAAGAAGCAGCACAGATCAGCCGGATAAATGCAGGCATCCCAAAGTTTGAAGATTTGAGCAGAGGCGGACTTTTTGAGTTATCATCTACGTTGATAGCGGGAAATACAGGTACCGGAAAGACACTGTTCGGACTTAGTTTCATTGTGGAAGGTGCCAAAAATGGCGAACCTGGAATAATCAGTACTTTTGAGGATAGTCCTGCAGAACTTAGACGTTATGCAACAAGTCTCGGACTTGAACTGGAAAAACTGGAAAAACAGGGATTGATAAGGATAATTTACACACCACCTTCTGAGATCAATGCATGCAGACACACCATAGAGCTTCGCAACTACATTCAGGAAATGGGAGCAAAAAGGGCGCTATTGGACGATATTTCGGGCTTTGATTATGTTTTTGATACACAGATAGCGAAAAGAGAACATATTGCTAACATGATACGGCTTTTCAAGAATATGGGTGTTACATCTATGTTCATAAGCGGCAATATGGCTGCAGGAAGCAATATACTCCAATCAGAGATACCTATATCCTCACTTGTTGATGTGCTGATCCTTCTCAGGCATATGGATATCGGGAAAGAGATCAGAAAGACCATGGCCATTCTCAAAATGCATGGCAGCGACCATGAGAAACACCTTATAAGTTATGACATAACTTCAGAAGGAATAAACATCGGTGAGTTCCTGAAAGATATGTGAACTTTATTTTATAATTTGCTTCAGCCAGTCATACAAAAACTTTTATATACTAAACCGTGCTACTATGTCACATACTGACATAAAACTGCACAATACATTAATGTACTACATGATACATCAATGGACATGTGAAAATAATTATTGAAGGCGAAAGCATATGACTGAAATTGGCAAAAAGATCCGTATTGAAAGAATAATGCACAGAGACAGCAGAAACATCGTGATAATCCCAATGGATCACGGAATATCAGATGGTCCTATAAAAGGACTCATTGACGTTGCTGATACCATCAACAAGGTGGCAGAAGGCGGTGCAGATGCAGTTCTCATGCAGAAGGGTATTGTTACTCACGGTCACAGGGGATACGGACATGATGTAGGACTTATAGTCCATATGAGCGCATCCACTATTCTTGGACCGGACCCAAATAACAAGGTTCAGGTATGTTCCGTAGAAGAAGTGATGAAGATGGGAGCAGATGCAGTTTCTATACATGTGAACGTCGGTTCAGAAACTGAAGCAGACCAGCTCCAGAAACTTGGAAGTGTGGCTGAGGAATGTAACTACTGGGGAATGCCACTTCTTGCAATGATGTACCCACGTGGAAAGGACATCAGCAACCCGCATGATCCGGAACTTATAGCACATGTTGCAAGAGTTGGTGCGGAACTTGGCGCAGATGTAGTTAAGACACTATACACCGGCAACCCGGACACATTCAAAGACGTAGTACAGGGATGTCCAGTTCCAATAGTGATCGCAGGTGGACCAAAGACAAATACTGATGAAGAATTCCTCCAGATGATAGAAGGTGCCATGGAAGGAGGAGCCAGGGGTGTTGCAATAGGAAGGAACGTATTCCAGCACGAGAACCCTACCAAAATTACAAAAGCAATTACAGAGATAGTGCACTACAAAAAGTCAGTTGAAGAAGCACTGGAAATGCTGAAATAATAAGGTCATTTTCTGTGCTTGCGGACGTGCTCATTATGAATAACAAGATAATCTGGATCAAAGCCGATGAAGGCAACTGGGATGAACGCAAGGCTGTAATTACAACCGGAATGGAATCCGGTGTGGATGCAATTATGGTTGATGCTGCTGATGTTGAGAAGGTAAAAGAGCTTGGAAATGTAAAAGTAGCATCCTTTGCTTCAAGCCCTGTTGAAGGTGCTGACATTATTGTCGTAGGAAAAGGAGGAGAAGGAGACGGCACAAAGCCATTACCACCTGATTATGCAGGTTCACTCGATATTACAACAGCCCTCCGGCTGAAAGATAAAGGACTCAAGGTTGCAGGATATGTCATCATCCGCAACAAGGACTACGAGAACTTTGCAGCTGAAATGGGAAGTATCTGTGATTATCTTGTAACTATAGGTACTGATTGGCAGGTCATTCCACTGGAAAACCTCATTGCGGGACTTCAGAAGAAGGATGTAAAACTTCTGTCCGGCGTCCAGAATTCAGAGCAAGCAAAGCTTGCATTCGAGACAATGGAACACGGTACCGATGGTGTAATGCTTGACACAAAGGACCTGAGTCAAATCAAGAAGACAGCGGAAGTTGCAGAAACTGCCGGTGTCAAGAACCTCACAATCCAGACTGCAGTTGTCACAAGGGTCGAATCAATCGGCATGGGCGACAGGGTTTGTGTCGACACATGCAACCTCATGGTAAGAGGCGAAGGAATGCTTGTGGGTTCACAGGCAAACGGAATGTTCCTTGTGCACTCCGAATCAGAGGAAAGTCCATACGTTGCTTCCCGGCCATTCAGGGTCAATGCAGGTGCAGTTCACGCTTACATCAAGGTAGGAGAGAAGACACGCTACCTCTCAGAGCTTAAAGCAGGTGACCAGGTCACAATAGTAGATGGTGACGGTAAGCAGAGAACAGGTGTTGTCGGTCGGGTCAAGATAGAGAGAAGACCACTCATTCTTGTTGAAGCAGATCTTAATGGCAAGATCATCAAGAACATCCTGCAGAATGCAGAAACCATCAAACTCGTAACCAAGGATAAAGAACCAATAGCTGTTACAGATGTCAAGGTTGGCGATGAGATACTTGTTCACTCAGAAGATATTGGTCGTCACTTCGGAATGAAGATCGAAGAGACAATCATTGAAAAATAAACGAGAAGAAGATAAAGTCAGGAGTGATTCAATGGTAAAGATAGGGACCTTTGACCTTGATGAAAAGCCCGCTATTGTTTCAGTGATAGACGATGACCCGGCGGAGAATGCAAAGGCTGCAAACTGGCTGGGTGCTAATGCCCTTGAACTGAGACTTGATCTTCTCAATTTTTCAAACCTTGAAGAAGCTAAGAAGACCATTGAAAGAATAAAAGTGAACACCAACCTTCCATGTATTGCAACCAACAGGTTACAATCTGATGGCGGCAAATGGGAAGGTTCGGAAGATGACAGGATAAAATTATTAGTTGATATTATACCTTTTGTGGAAGCTGTAGATATTGAGCTTAGCGCAGACGAAGACCAGCGCAACAAGGTCATTGCGGCAGCAAAAGCGGCAGGAGTAACAGTAATTGTATCTGCACATGATTTTGATGGAACACCTTCCGTTGAGATCATGAAAAAGATACTCAATCATGCACATGAAGCCGGTGCTGATATTGCAAAACTGGCAGTCATGGCAAAGTCAAAGCAGGATGTGCTGAACGTACTTCAGGCAACTGCTGATATGAAAAAGCCAGTGTGCACCATTGCAATGGGGGAAATCGGCAAACACAGCCGCATCGTTGCACCATGCTACGGTTCACGCCTTACATACGGAGCAATAGCACAGGCTGTTGCACCCGGACAGATCAAGATACACGAACTTAAATCAGCTCTGGAGATACTCTTTTGAGAACAGTTTTTGGCGTATTCGGTAACCCGATAGCACATTCGAAATCACCCGATATGCATAATGCAGCTTTCAGGGAACTTGGCATGGAATGCACATACCATGCTTTCAGGGTCAGCCCTGAGAACCTGAAGGATGCACTTTTTGGAGCTAAAGCCATGGGTTTTGGCGGAGTGAACCTCACTGTTCCCCTGAAACAGGAAGCATTGAAGATAGTCGATGCTGACCCGCTGGCAGAAGGAATCGGTGCAGTGAATACCGTAGACTTCAAGGACGGAATGGTCGGCTACAATACCGACGGACTTGGTGCAAAACGCAGCCTTGAGGAAAAAGGAGTGAAGATAAAGGGTTCCAATGTACTGATAGTTGGTGCAGGTGGAGCTTCAAGAGCTATCGCATTCCAGTTTGCAAAGGATGGAGCGGACATCACCATAGCTAACAGGACTGAGGAAAAAGCTATCGAACTTGCAGCCGGTGTGTCAGAAGTTGGTAATGCAAAAGGTTGTGGACTTGGAAATATGAAACAACTGATTGCCGATAGTGATATTCTCATTAATTGCACCACCCTCGGAATGCATCCGAAGACCGAGGGAACAATAGCAACAGCAGAGGATATGCATCCTAATCTCACAGTATTTGATATTGTTTACAACCCCCTGGAAACCACCCTCTTGAAAGAAGCAAAGAAAGCCGGTGCTAAAGCTGTCACCGGTGAGATGATGCTTGTCTACCAGGGTGCAGAGGCATTTAAGATATGGACTGGCGTTGAGCCACCAATTGAAGTTATGAAGAAAGCGGTACTGGAGGGTTTTTGAGTTTGAAAGTCCTTATCATAGGCGGTACCGGAGAAATGGGACAGTGGTTCACTCCTTTTTTTAAGAACCACGGTTACGAGGTTGTTGTCTGGGGAAGCAGCGGGAAAGTTGAAGTTGCTGAGCTAATGGAAGTTGAGTTTGCCGGCGACCTTGATGCTGCAATTACCACCAGTGACATTGTTATCGTAACAGTACCCATCAATATTACCGAGAGGGTCATCAGTGAAACTGCACCAAAGATGAAGAGTGGAAGCCTGCTTATGGATTTCACATCACTTAAGGTCGGACCCACTGAAGCCATGAAGAAGTATGCTCCCAAAGATGTGGAGATACTCGGTACCCACCCTATGTTCGGACCATCCATACCAAGTCTGCACGGACAGATTTTCATTTTAACACCCATCGAAGGACGATGTAATAAGTGGTTCCCAATTATGCGCTCACTTTTTGAGGACAACGGTGCACACATCGAAGTAATCACTCCCACAGAACACGACAGGTTCGTTTCCGTTGTGCAGGGACTGACACACTTCGCATACATCACAATAGGAACTACCTTTGATGCCCTTGATTTCAGCGTGAACGAGTCAAGGAGATTCATGAGCCCGGTCTACGATATCATGCTTGATTTCGTTGGCAGGATACTTGGACAGAACCCTTACCTCTACGCATACATCCAGATGGAGAACCCGGAAGTTCTCAAGGTGCATGATGCTTTCATGAACCAATGCAGTGAGATGTCATCCATCGTCAGGAAAAAGGATGTTGAAGCCTTCACCAACAAAATGAAAGAGGCAGCAGTTCATTTTGGAGATACTGCATCAGCACTTCGCAGATCTGACAAGCTCATAAACTCAAAGATCGCTGAATTTGACAGGCTGCTAGATTCCATTGGAGAGGAAATTGGTGTCAGGCACATATATTCAGGAATAGTACACACTGGAATTATCAAGAAAGTAAGTCCTAGAGACGTTGTTCTTGAATGTGGCAGCAGGGTAGTACCTCTAAAAATCGAGAACATCCGTCTTTTAGATGAAGAGGAACTGTATGAGTGGAAACTCGGCAACCTTGAACATCATTTAAGAGATATATCGGTGCTGATTCCTGAGGAAGCCGATGCAGATGTCATCATGGAACTTGTTTCCTGTAATGAGAACATAGTCTCAATTGAGATAATTGACAGGTATGAGGGTGTTGAAGGTACAGAGCGGCTGAGTGTTACATTCCGTGTGATGATAATAGGGGATGTTGAGGCGGAGAAGGTGCATCTGGAAGTTGAAAGGCAACTGAAAGGAATTGGTTGTAGTATTCGCGGGCAATGAATTAAACGAACAGTTTCAATGTTAAAACATCAATTATCGGATGTTAATGGTATTTCCATCAGAAGCGACAACTTTTACGTTTACATCCCTGTTGTTATCTTTGTCATTAACAGAGTCACTGACACCTATCATTTTCAACAAGTCAATTGCTTCTGAAGCATATATTCTTGTACTCCTATCATGATCATTCAAGACTTTTTTTAATGACTGTAATTCAACTGAATCAGAAACTGTGTCATAAATATCTTTTATTGCAAGGTTTCTTAATGAAAAAGCAGCAGCCTTACGACAAACAATATTTTTATCGGACAATAGAGCAGTAAGTGACGTAACGGTTGATTTATCAACTATTCCCCGTTCTGCAAGGTGGCCAATAGCAAAAGCAGCATTATATGATACTTTATCAAATCTGTCATGTAACTTTTCTGAAAAGAAGTTAGTCGCATCATCTGCAAAAATATCACATTTAATGAGTGCCTTTAATGCAAATGTTGTACTCCAACGAATATTTACATCATGTCCAAATGATAAATCAATTAGTGGTTGTAGAGATTCTTCTTTGTAAGCACCTTTTTCTGCCATATCACCAATTGCAAATGCCGCCTGAATACGAACATCTTTAGTTCCATTAGATAAAACTTCATTTATCTTATCAATAACAGTGTGATCAAGAATTCCTTTTTTAGCTAATACTGATATTGCTTTTAGAGATGCTAATTGAGTTTTTGGATTGTTTGAACTACGAAGTATACGGACAATGCTTATGATATCGCCTTTATCTGTTAACTGCTTTATAGTTGGCATAATTTATCACTAGTAAAAGAAAGTATTATCGTATTCTCTGCATTTCAATGATACTAGATTTCTGCTTTTTTAACAAAGAATCAACTTGACCCCGTACTTTCGAATGTGCATCCAGAATTATATCATTGACATTATTTTTTCCAATATGCTGCGAAAAGCAGAGGAAACTATAATTTTTAGACCATTTTCTTGCTTCATCACAAAGGACTACTGAATCCTGACATGGAGTTACACCCAAAAACAATGAATCTTTGCAACAACACACTTCACCAAACTTTTCCATATTGAAAAACATGTTAATTGCAATATTGTATCCATAATCTTTGTATTCAAATGATTCAGCATAGAATTGATGCATCCCTGTTACTGGATATTCATCGATGAGAGCTTCATCTATTTTTTGTAAGAGAACATCGTTTAATTCTTCAACTGTGCTTTCTTTTACCTTAAACAATTCATCTTCTAATGTCACTTAACCCACCTTTGTTCATCTCAGTTAAAAATATAGATTCGGCATATAACTAAATTTACTGCTTAATCCAACATCTTTTGCCCACAATCCAATTAATCTGCGGACAACATCCAAATAGTATAAGTTGGCAATATAAAAAAAGTTTTCATTTTGATATTATCTTTTGATAATACCAAATTATAAAAAAGTGTATAAGCAGATGAAATTGTGTGACTTTAAAGTCACACCTTGCTAACCAAATCGTCAAGTGCAGCCTTAGGATCAGCAGCCTTCACAATACCTGATGCCAGCAGAACGCCAACTGAACCAAGTTCAAGAGCTGCTGCAAGGTCTTCTCCTTTTGAGATGCCTGCTCCGCAGAGAACCTGTACTGCAGGGTTGATCCTCTTTACTGCATCAACTGAACCTGTGACTACCCCAGGGTCTGCTTTTGATACAGGGATGCCGGAGCCGATAAGCTCTGGTGGTTCAACTGCAACATAATCTGGACCTAGTGCTGCTGCTGCTGCTGAAGTTGCAACGTTGTTGGTGCAGACTACTGTCTTAAGACCTGCGTCCCTTGCAGTTGTGATTGATGCATCAATGTTTGCAAGGGTAAGACGGCATTCGGAGTGGTTGATAAGGGTTCCAACTGCGCCTGCATCTTTGATAGACTGGACGAATGCATGTCCTGTAAAGCTGCCTGCTCCAACCGGGTCAAGACTCTGTGAGTAGACCGGCAGGTCAACCTGTGATGCAACACGGTAGATGTCACAGAACTGTGGTGCAACACCAATCTCAATTCCGCTGTTGTCTGCAACTTCTTTACATGCCTGTGCAACCTTTACGGCGCCTTCGCCTGTACCCTCAAGGTATGTCTTGAGATTCAGGACAATTAGTGTAGAACTCAAATTAAATCTCTCCAATATGATTATATGAACATCAGTATGCGCATCTTGTACGCAGGAATATAGATGTAACTCCAACTATAAATATAAGGGTATAAGAAAAGCAAAAAGAAGTAAAAAGCGAGAGTGAAAATTAAGAAAAAAAAAGAAAAGAGTGTGGAAATTCCACACGCTTAGAAGTCGGTCATAACTCTGAACTGGTCGATCTCAGGGTTGTTAAGACCTTCAATGAATTTCTCTGCGACCTGCCTTACATCCTTTGCGTTGGTGATTGCTCTTCCAACTACAAGGACATCTGCGCCTGCCTTAAGAGCTGCAGGCATAGTGTCAATACGTACACCACCAGCAACTGCCACCAGGATCTTTGGTGAGAGTGCCTTGATAGCATCGATGTTACCCCATGCGTGCTCTGTTTCCTCGATGTCGATTCCACGGTGGAGTTCAACTACATCAGGAAGTACATCGAGCTGTTTGAGTACTGCTACAGGGTCGTCACAGTTGAGGGTGTCCATGATAGCATAGATACCTGTCTTGTGTGCTTCCTCAATTGCCTTGTTCATGGTTGCGATCGGTGCAAGAGCGGAAACGACAATTGCGTCTGCTGTTGCGTCTGCTACCATACGTGCCTCGAGGTTACCTGTGTCCAGAGTCTTAAGGTCAGCTACGATGAATGCGTCAGGACGGATCTCTCTGAGCTTGCTTACTACGTCAACACCATAGCGTTTGATAAGAGGTGTACCTGCTTCAAGGATAACGTGGTCGCTCTTAGGGATCTGGTTGACGATGTTAAGGATTGCAGGAAGGTTTGGATTGTCAAGTGCAACCTGCAGGTATGGTGGATTCCAAAGTCTGGAAACCTTGAATCCCATGATTGCGTGTCCCATTCTGTCCTTCTCCTTGAGTACTGTGTCAATGTCAGGGAAGCCATCTACTGCGCGCTTAACAGCAAGCTTTGTAGCTCCGTAGTTGTACCTGTAGATCCTGTTGTAGTCTGTTGCTTCAGGGTGGATGAAAACACTTGCAATAACTACAAGGTCTTCAGGATCAAGGTCACCGAATGCTCCTTCTTCAAGAGCATCTGCAACAGCCTTTGCAACAGCTGCCTGTGCCGGACCGAAGATCTGAGCTGCCTGGTCCATGTTCTTTACAGTTACCTTTGGTACGATAAGTGTTGCAGGTTTTGTTGGAAGGTTTGGACGAATAACTGAAAGCAGAGGTGTGTGACCTGCTGAAAGCTGTGTCAAACCGTTTGCGAATGCCTGACCCACAGGACCGTCTTTGTTTCCGATCATGAGGTCAACGTGTGCGAGTTCTGGTTCCTCGCCGATTAATGCTTCTCCGATTAATAACATGATTCTCACTCGACTGTGTACGTATATACTTATACTGGATAAATAGCATGTCTTTAGTTGTAGTTGCCTAATAGGCAGTTCATTAGTTATTATACTATTTGCAACTATGAAATTTATCAGTTCTCGTGCAAAACCAGCACTTTATATATTAGAGTTATGGCATGAAACACGAGATTTGTGCTTTATATCGTATATACAAATAAATAGTTTGTTGAAACCCGAGGGTTTATCAAAACTGCTAAAACTGCCAAAAATAACTAGATAAATTTCGGACAAATATCATCCATAATACACTCATCGCATTTCGGACCCACCGGCCTGCATACATTCTGACCGAACAGAACCATAAGCCCGTTTATGTCCTTCCAGTCCTCTTTTGACAGCACTTTTTCAAGCTCTTTTTCCGTCTCATCAGGTTCCGAAGTCTCTACAAGACCCATGCGATTGGATATCCTATGCACATGAGTATCAACTGCAATGACATCCTGCTCAAATCCATAACCAAGTACACAATTCGCAGTTTTCCTGCCAACGCCTGGAAGCTTGAGTAATTCATCCATGCTGTCAGGAACAATTCCGTTGTAGTCCAGCAAAATAATACGGGAAATATCAATTATACGCTGGGCTTTAACCCTGTAGAAACCCACGTTCCTGATAAGTTCCTGAATCTCATCAACGTCACCTTCTGCCATTTCCTGCACCGTGCCAAACACACTGAAAAGCTTCTGTGTAGTAGGAATTGTAACCTCATCCCTGGTGCGCTGGGATAATACAGTTGAAATAAGAAGATAAAAAGGATCTTTATTAATATGAAAATATCCACTCGGATACAATTCTCTGAGGCGTGAAACTACATCTTCAGCATACATCTGAACAAAGAAAAACTTCAGGATATAAAATGCTTTGTGATGCACAACCCGATAAAATAAAGTTAAAAAGATCAGATCAATTATTTGGACCTGGAAAATGCAGGAAATGTTACATGAACAATGGTACCGCAACCCTCAGAACTTTCTACCCATACTTTTCCATGATGTATCTCAGCTATGGTTTTACTGACGTACAGACCCATTCCACTTCCACCATATTTACGGGACTTTGAACCATCTATCTGGTAAAAACGCTCAAAAATATTCTCAATTTCATGCTCAGGGATACCAATTCCTGAATCAGTCACTGTGACATGAACGTGTTCTTCATCCTCAAATGCACATATCAATATCTCTGATTCGTTAGGACTGAACTTGACAGCGTTATCTATGATAGACCTGAAAAGATAAGGTAAATACTCCACATCACCCTTCATCAGCGGTAGATGTTCCTGGAAATCAAATAAAAAAGTGATATTCTTTTCCTGGGACTTGAAGGAGAAATATTCCACGACTTTTGTAAGAGTATCCTCTATTCTGATCGGGTCAAGTCTGTATTGGACTTTTCCTGATTTGATAATGCTCATATATATAAGTGAATCCATGAGGAAACTTAGATGATCATACTTTTCAAGGACTGTCTTCATGGCTGCTTTCTGCCTGGAGTTGAGTGGTCCCATCACTTCATCATGGACCAATTCACTATAACCCTTTATGGAAATAAGAGGCGTTTTCAACTCGTGGCTCAGATTAGATATGAACTCATCCTTCATCCTATCAAGAGACTTTAATTCCTCGTTAACCCTTGCCAATTCTTCAGTATATCTTTTGATATCCTCTTCAGCTTTCTTGCGTTCAGAGATATCACGCGTTACACCGAGGAAGAACTCAAAATTGCCATCTTCATCAAAAACAGGATTTGCAACAGCTTCAGTCCATATTCTTGAGCCATCCTTGTGATATTGCTCGATCTCAAATGTTTCCGAATATTTTGTTTCACCGGCTTTGAGATTATCCTGAAAACGCGTTATGGCACCTAATATAGATTCTATGTGCTCAGGAGGAAATATTTCCTCAAATGACTGTTTTGAAACCTCTTCAGGAGTATATCCCCTTAACTTGAAAACAGAGGGACTGGTATAGGTGAACCTGCCATCTTTACTCAAGGTCCATATCACATCATTTGCATTTTCAGCAAGAAGACGGAATTTATGTTCACTTTCCCGAAGTTCTTTTTCAGCGAGTTTTCTTTCACTTATATCCCTTACATTGCTCAGAAGCGCCTGTTTGCCATCATACTCTATGACCCTAACACCCATCTCAACAGGTACACGGGAACCCGCCTTTGTCATGCAGACCATTTCCAGCCTTATTGACTGGTTTTCCATGATATCCATCATTTTCTCATTGCACATTCCATGAAATTCAGGTGCTACAAGGTCATAGCGAGTCATTTTTAACAGTTCATCGATCGAATAACCAAGCAGTTCTGATGCTATTGAATTTGCATCAATTATATCGCAATCAAAATCAAATATTAATATAGCATCAGCAGCATTTTCAAAAAGAGCTCTGAATTTGGATTCAGATGTCTGGAGTTTTAATGTTGCCAGCCTTTCTTCAGTGACATCGGAACCTGAACTGAGTATACCAGTAATATTTCCTTCAAAATCTTTAAGATACGAATTATTCCAGTGTATAATTCTTTTTTCTTTGTTCTTTGTAAGTACCCCGTTCTCATTTACCTTTGCAAGTTCCAGATTGCCGTATGATATACTTTCAAAAACCCAGGACACACGCTCTTTTTCTTCTTCAGGAACAGCAATATCCACCCAATTTTGACCGATAAGCTCATCCTCAGTATATCCCAATAACTGACAGCACTTTTTGTTTGCAAGTTTTACTGTACCATCTTTGTTAAAGGCAACAATTATGCATCCTGCAATATCAAGATAGGATTGCACCTTGTCTTTTTCAAGCTTTAGTTCATCATATAGATGCTTATTGTTCAGAAGAGTGCGCACACGTGTAAGGACTTCTACCCTGTCAATGGGTTTTACAAGGAACTCATCTGCACCTGCATCTATTCCTTTTATCCTGTCATCTTTTGAAGAGAGAGCTGTGATTATAATTACAGGAATAAAATTTGTGGATTCATTGGCCTTTATCCTGCGACAGACTTCATACCCGTCCATTCCTGGCATCATTATATCAAGTATTACAAGATCAACAGACTCGGATTCCACTATCTTAAGAGCTTCTTCTCCACTGTAAGCTCCAAGAACTGAATGGTGTTTTGAGAGAAATACTTCCAAAAGCTTGACGTTTAACGGGTCGTCATCTACGATCAATATAGTATATCCGGTTTTTTCGTCCATTTTTAAGCCCTGGAAACAAAGTTTTACGTATTATTAGATAAGTGATTATTCAGTGAAATATAGATATGATCATAAATGATGATTCTTACACTACTGAGCAAATGTTACATTGCAGTATATAGCACTATTAATATATAAATATCATTGGCATGTTTTATCAAAATAAACGAAGAAAAATTAAAACCTGGAGCTGAGAAAATACAAATTCTATCCACGCTTGTAGAAGAACATGCGCTTGCAGGCTTGTTCATTGTAAGTTTTCTTGCTTCAACTGTCCTTCCTATAGGTTCGGAAGCTTATGTAGTCCTGCTTATCAGTAAAGGATTTTCGATTCTCCCTGTAATCATGGTTGCTTCTGTTGGCAATTACATGGGAGCATGCACTACATATTATGTAGGAATCAAAGGCAGGCAGGATATCATCGAAAAGTATTTTTCAATTTCTGATGAACAACTAAAAAAAACAGATCGATTGTTTGCCAGATATGGTTCTTTTTTGTTGCTATTTACATGGGTTCCAATCATAGGTGATGCAATTACTGCAGCAGGAGGAATCATGAAGCTTGATTTCAAGATATTCTCATTCTATGTTTTTATAGGGAAAACTGCAAGATATGCAGTATTGGCTTACCTCACAGCAGGAACTTTAATGTTTTTCCAGTGAGATTGAATTTTGATGTACATGGATTGATTTTTTTAAGCCATAATCGTGCCGCAATTGTTCAAAATACAGTATAAAAAGGATAAAGTATATATACTCATCCAGAGCATATAAATAAATATATATTACCAAAGATAGCAAAATATTCAGAGACATGGAAATGGCAAAATTGGAAATTGAAGAAAAGGCACTTAAGCAGAATTCTTTGTTGATACCTGTTGCTGTAGCCCTAGGAACACTGTTGGCAATTATCGCCTACACATACCTACCAAACAACACGGCATTAATTACTATATTATCAGGTGCAATCATAGTGGCTTTGATAACTTATGCCTTTTTAAAAAAAAAGAAAGAAGAATGACAGATATTGCAAGCAACGAAGCTTTTATAGACACGAATGAATAACTTTTTTTGCCCCAATAGGCGCTTTGTGGTCTAGCTTTATAACGTTGCTTTCACATAGCAGAGTTTTGATGTTCGAATTGCTCATATACTTTAGTTAAAAGATAAAACATCGTTATTAGTTACTAGCACTCGCAGGTATCGAAAAACAAAATTCACTTCCCTCACCAACTGTGCTGTCAACCCATACTTTACCGTTGTGCATTTCTACGAACTTCTTTACCAGAGCAAGGCCAAGGCCAGTTCCTGCATACTCATTGGCTAGGTATGAATTAAGTTGTCTGAAAGGCTGGAAAAGTCTTGCCCGGTCTCTTTCAGAGATACCTATTCCGGTATCCTTAACGCATACATGAAGCATATTTTCCGATAACCTGGAAATAATAGAAACCGTACCCTTTTCCGGAGTGAACTTTATTGAATTACTGGCAAGATTATAGAGAACCTGTTTTAATTTTGTCCTGTCTGCATTTATCTCCCCAATATCCTCATCAGTATCAATGACCAGCTTTATTCTCTTATCCATAGCCATTGGAGTAAGTAGAGTTTTTACCTCTTCGACTGCCATGGATAATGAAAAGTGTTCATATTGAAGTTCCATTTTTCCAGCTTCCACTTTTGAAAGGTCCAGCACATCATTGATGAGTTTCAATAAATGATTACCTGAATTCAGAATATTATCCACATACCGGGTCTGCTTCTCATTCAACTCACCAAACATTTTGTCCTTAAGAATATCAGAAAAACCAATTATAGATGTTAGCGGAGTTCTTAGTTCGTGGCTCATAGTAGCCAAAAACTCATCCTTACTGCGATTTGCCGCCTCTGCAACGATCTTTGCATGTAATAGTGCATCTTCAACTTTTTTACTTTCGGTAATATCCTGAATTGTACCTATCACCGTATTTTTCTCTGCGTCATACTCAGCAACTGAATGAATATCACGGATAATACCATCGTTTTTCCTGACAATCCTGAACTGCACATCATATGTAATGCCATTTTCGATCAGTTCCCTCATAGCCTCGTCCATCATAGGACGATATTCTGGGATAACTACTGTCTGGACCTCTTTAATAGGATATACCCCATCATCAAGATCATATCCATAGATCCTTTTTGCTTCATCTGAAGAATCCATCATACCAGAAGCCAAATTTAACTCCCAACTTCCGATATGACCAATATTTTGAGCAGCCCTTAACTGCATATTTCTTTTATTCAGTTCCTCTTGGGCTTTCTTACGCTCGGTAATATCATGAACAATAGAATAGAGAAGTTGTTGTGAATTTACAATAACAGGACTACTGTAAACTTCCACATCACGAACCTGGCCATTTGCGAGTTTATGTTTGAAAAGGAAATAATTCCTCTTTTCAGCAACTGCATTTTGCATCTCTTCCCGTATTTTATCAGGATCAAGAGTATTAAGGTCATGTATTTTCATGCGGGTGATGACGTCAAGTGACCAGCCATAATAGTCACATGCAGCGTTATTGGCATCAATTATTTCAAAATTCTCAGGGTTAATGAGCAAAGTAATTGCCTTGTTATATTTGAAAAGTGAGTGATATACGTCACCCTTTTCCATGAAAAATCGATCAGTAGTGCTCAGGTGAGTAACTGCATAGGAATCATGATCTTGTTCTATGTCATCAACTGAAGTACTCGATTGAACTGTGTCAAGTGTATGAGAAGAGGAATTACCAGAGATATGACTATCCCTTTTTGAACGAATACCATCATATTTCCGCACACCATTGGACATTATACGTTCCATCTTATTGTCCCCCACATACAAGATCAAGTGTAGCTGCATACTGTCTGCAAAAAATCAGATTTTAAAGGCAACTATCTTCCGATTAAATTATTTGTAGTTCATAATTAATAAACGTATTTTATTTAATAATCAGATTCAATTGGAAAGAATTGACGATGAAATAAAGAAGAGTGTCAATAAACTCCATTCTAGTAAAAGGAAATAAGACAAATAATATTATAAGAATTCAAAAATAGAGAGGATTTAAAGATCAATCCTCTGTCTGGAAATGCCACTGACAATCATCATGAGTGTCGTGGGTTGCATTCTCAAATTCCTCTTTATAGTGAGGAAGGTCTGCACTTGCGTATTTAGGGAAAACAAGAGATATCTCTTTTTGATAGGTAGTCCCATCTGGGCTTAAACTTACTTTGAACAACATTTCAGGTCTGCTTCCATTCTTTACTAGATCCGTGCTACTCACATCATTCACTCCTTTTTTGTATATTTTAATGTATTCGATACAGGTTTCTATATCCGATTCCCTGTGTCTAGGGAAGAGAGTATGAAACCATTCTCAAACTCACCATATGGTTAATCGATACTAATAGATATAAACTAATTGGTTTACAAATATATGCGTTAAAACAAATTGATGTTTACAGATTTAAAGAATAACACACAAAATGATATATCCAATAATGCAAACCTAGAAGCATGGCCCTATTATCCAGAAACGAACTCAGGGAATTGATAAACAGCGAAAAACCGCTTGTTGAGAATATGATCGATACTGAAACACAGTTACAGCCAAACAGTGTTGAACTAACTCTCAAAGGTATCGAGACATACACCAGTTCCGGTGCCGTTGACTTTGACAACAGTGAAAGAGAAATACCTTCCACAAAATCAATTCAATTCGATGAGAACGAATGGGCTCATCTGGAACCCGGTGTTTACAAGATCACATTCAACGAGATAGTTAACATTCCGCTTGACAGGGCAGCCATTGCAAGACCAAGGTCAACTTTGCTCAGATGCGGTGCAAATATAGGAACTGCAGTATGGGATTCCGGATACAGAGGAAGAAGTGAATCTATGCTGGTTGTCTACAATCCTCACGGCTTCAGACTGAAAAGAAATGCACGTGTTATGCAACTGATATTCTTCGACCTGCACAGTGAACTTACCGAAGGGTACTGTGGACAGTACCAGCATGAGAATCTGTGACAGTGTAACATAATCTACGTTAGGATTATCTATAATTAAAGCAATCACGCAAGCATGAGTGAAATAGGCAAATCTGTCAGGATGGAAAGGATTTTCGATCGAAATACAAAGAATGCAATCATCATTCCAATGGATCATGGTGTGGGTGCAGGGCCTATAAAAGGAATCATTGACCTGCCTGCTGCTGTGAACAAAGTTGCAGATGGAGGAGCAAACGCAGTTCTCGGACACATGGGTCTTCCAAAACACGGACACCGTGGATATGGAAGAGATATTGGACTTATTATACACCTCTCAGCTTCAACATCCCTTGGACCTGACCCAAACCATAAGGTTATTGTCACAACAATTGAAGAAGCTATAAAAATAGGTGCAGATGCAGTATCAGTCCACGTAAACGTTGGTGCTGATGATGAAGCAAAAATGCTTCAGGACATGGGAAATGTTGCCCGCAAATGTGATGAGTGGGGGATGCCACTTCTTGCAATGATGTATCCAAGAGGACCAAAAGTAACCTCCGAACATGATGTTGAGTATGTGAAACATGCAGCAAGGATCGGAGCAGAACTTGGAGCAGACATCGTCAAGACAAACTACACAGGTGACATTGACACATTCAAAGAAGTTGTCAGCGGATGTCCTGTACCTGTTGTAATTGCTGGAGGTCCAAGAATGGATACCGAACAGCAGCTTCTGGAAATGATATACGATTCACTCCAGGCCGGAGGAAAAGGAGTAGCTATTGGAAGAAACGTGTTCCAGTCAGATGATCCTACAAAACTGGTGTCGGACATCTTCAAGATCGTACATGGCGGAATGACACCGGAAGAAGTGCTCAAAGAGTAAGAGCACTTTTGTTTTTATTTAAGTTGATTTTTATTCACATTATTATATTTTATATACTCCAGTGGAAACTGAGGGGTTTTGTTCACTTTTCACAAATGCATTCTTTTTTTGACGTGTGCAACCTAACACAGAACCGAAGCTAATTGAAAAACTATCACAGAAAGTGTATAACCATATATGTTTGTACGAAAAATAGTCTAGTATTCTAACAAAACCAAGTTTAAGAAAATAAAGAACAATATCAGAAAAATGGATAGGAAGAGCAAGGTCAGTGTTGAAATGACCAATTGAATCATATTTAGATGGTGGTACGATATGATATGATTTGATTGAGATTCGACCTTGCTCAATCATACAATATATGAACATACATATAATTATTACGAGTATAAAAATACAATATTGGTTCATGAAATCAGAATGTATGAACATGAATATTTTGAATTTGCTTTCGTTACCATTAAATGTAATGGGCATATCGATGAACTCATAAGAATCATAAATATACTCAAATTATCGAGGATCATTCATGGATAAATATGAGCAGGTAATAGAACTGGCTAAACGTCGCGGATTTTTGTGGAACTCTTTTGAGCTTTACGGAGGTACCGCCGGTTTTTACGATTACGGACCACTTGGAAGCACCTTAAAACGCAGGATAGAGCAGATCTGGAGAGAGACATATGTCGTACAGGAAGGTTTCATGGAGATCGAAGCTCCTACTATCGGAATTGAAGAAGTGTTTGTAGCATCAGGCCACGTTGGCGGTTTCTCAGACCCTCTCTGTGAATGTAAGAACTGTGGAGAAGCTTTCAGGGCAGATCACCTTATAGACAAAATAGTAGATTGTGCTGATTCACTACACGTCAAAGAACTCGACAAAGTGATTATAGAGAACAATGTCAGATGTCCTGAATGTGAAGGTGAACTGGGAGAAGCTTACGAGTTTAACCTTATGTTCAAGACAAACATCGGCCCTGGCACAGGAAGGCAGGGATACATGCGCCCTGAAACTGCACAGGGAATGTTCGTTGACTTCTTAAGACTTGCAAGGTTCTACCGTGAAAAACTCCCATTCGGTGCCACACAGATAGGAAAATCCTACCGTAACGAGATCTCACCAAGACAGGGAGTAATCAGACTCAGAGAGTTCACCCAGGCAGAAGCGGAGATATTTATTGACCCTAACGACAAGAAGCACGCTAACTTCGGCAGGTTTGTTGACACAGTTGTCAACCTTTACTCCGAGGAAGCACAGCATAAAGGCGTTATAGAGAAAATGACACTCGGTGAAGCAGTTGAGAAAGGTACAATTGCCCATGAGTTCCTCGCTTATCAGATAGGGCTTACAAATCACTTCCTCCAGCGCATTGGAATTGCAGCAGACAAACTGAGATTCAGACAGCACCAGAAAGATGAGATGGCACACTATGCAATTGACTGCTGGGATGCTGAGATCCTGACTGACAGGTTCGACTGGGTAGAAGTTGTAGGAATTGCTGACAGGACAGACTATGACCTGAAGGCACATGCTGCAGTGAGCAAGACTGAACTCTCAATTTACAGAGAATACAGCGAACCCAAGATGGTTACACAGTTTGTCGTCAAGCCAAATATGGGTAAACTCGGACCACTCTTCAAAGGTAAGGCAAAGGCAGTTGCTGATGCACTCAAGACACTCAGCCAGGCAGAACTCGAACAGGAGAACATCACAGTCACTGTTGACGGAGAAGAAGTAACTGTACCCGGAGATATTGTCGAGTTTGCAGAGGAGACTGTCAAGATAAGCGGAGAGAATGTCATTCCTCACGTTATCGAGCCATCATATGGTATTGACAGGATATTCTATTCAACCATGGAACATGCATTTGAAGAGGAAATGGTCAGCGGCAAGGAAGAAACTGAGGACGAAGAAGCAGAAGCAAGGATCGTCCTGAGATTCAAGAAGGAAGTCGCTCCTGTGCAGGTTGCAATTCTTCCGCTGCTTACAAGGGAAGAGCTCATCAATCCTGCAAGGAAGATAGAGAGTCAGCTGAAACAGAAAGGCCTGCTTGTATCCTACGATGACTCCGGGACCATAGGAAGACGATACAGAAGGAACGATGAGATCGGAACTCCATATTCCATTACCATCGACTATGACACACTGGAAGACAATACCGTCACCATCAGAGACAGGGACAGCATGAAGCAGGTCCGTGCACCTATTGATGGAATTGCAGACCTTGTTTATGAGATGATATACATGGGCAAGGACTTTGAGAGTGCTGGAAAGGCACTCTAAATTCATTTTCTGTTCTCTTTTTCTTTTACTTTTTTAGTTCATTTTCTGTTATCCAATATATGAAATACTTTCACCCTGCTTAGCTCAGCTTTAAAAGTCTGAAGAGAGTATATATTGCAAAGCCAGACACTTAATGTAAAAAATGGTGAACATGTAACCATGCAAGTATGATAACATGCCGGAATATATCAAACACCCTTTGATAAAAGCAGATACTGTGGAGCAGAGGCTATATCAGCTCGACCTGGCAGGCAAGGCTCTTGATGTTTCCACACTTGTTGTCTTGCCAACAGGACTTGGAAAGACCGTTGTATGTCTTCTTGTTATGGCATCACGCCTTGAGAAATTTGGTGGCAAAGTCATGGTGCTCTCACCAACAAAACCTCTGGTGGAACAGCATGCATCTTTTTTCAGAAACGTCATGAACATCCCGGAAGAAGAAGTCCTCACATTCACAGGGAGTGTTACTCCAGAGAAAAGGTCTGAACTCTGGAAGACGGGGAAAGTTATCATTTCCACACCCCAAGTCATCGAGAATGATATACTGACTAAGAGGATAAGTCTTGAAGACGTTGCACACATCACATTTGACGAGGCGCACCGCGCAGTTGGAAATTACGCTTATACATACATTGCAGAGAAGTATTTTGAAACTGCAAAAAATCCTCTTTGTTTAGGGATAACTGCAAGTCCCGGTAGTTCGGATGAGAAGATAGCAGAGGTCTGCGAGTCACTTCACATCGAATCGGTTGCTGTAAAAACTGAATCAGACAGCGATGTCAAACCTTACATTCATAGGAAGGAGATCGAATGGAAGCGCATCAACCTTCCTGACGAGATGAAAGAGATCAAAGATCTGCTTAACAAGGTTCTTGAAGACAGGTACAAAAAACTTACAGAACTTGGATATCCCATCTACAACCAGAGATATGTTTCTAAAAAAGACCTGCTTGGATTGCAGGCAAAACTTCAGGGAGAACTCAGGGGAGGGATGCCTGATACTTCGGTATACAGCGCCATATCCTTACTTGCAGAGATACTCAAAGTCAGTCACGCTGTGGAAATTACGGAAACACAGGGACTTGAAGCCCTGCGAATGTATATGGAAAGGCTGGACAACGAAGCAGGTTCTAAAAGTGGAAGTAAGGCTTCAAAACGTCTGGCTGAAGACCTTTACATCAGGCAGGTCGTGTACCGCCTGAGAGACTGTGACCTTGAGCATCCCAAGCTGGAATATGTGAAAGATATAGTCCTCAATGAACTTGAAAATAAACCGCATTCCAGAGTTATTGTTTTTGCTAATTATCGGGATACTGCAGAGATGCTTACTAATGCACTTGCTGAAGTCGAAGGCATAAGACCAGTGAGATTTGTGGGACAGGCATCCAAATACAAGGACAAAGGATTGACACAGAAGCAACAGGTTGAGATCATCGAGCATTTCAAAGCTGGGGATTATAACGTGCTTGTGGCAACCTCTGTTGCAGAGGAAGGCCTTGATATTCCATCCACAGACCTTGTGCTGTTTTACGAACCTATTCCCTCTGAGATCAGAAGTATCCAGAGAAAAGGACGAACCGGAAGGAAACATGAAGGTCGTGTTGTTGTGCTTGTTACAAAAGGCACCAGGGATGAAGGATACTACTGGAGCAGTCTTTCAAAGGAAAGGAAAATGCAGAACAACATGAGAGAGCTTCAGGCAGCCATGCCAGCAAGGAAGAACAACTCAATTGAAGAAGAGTTCATGTTGGATGCCAGTGGGAATGACCAGAAAACGTTGTTCGAATATGATGACAACGATGATTCTGAATCAAAAAACAAGGATAGTATCAAAATTGTTGTGGACCAGCGCGAGATACGCAGTTCTGTTGCCCGCTGCCTTGACAGAAATGGTGCTGAGATCATAGTAAAAACACTGGAAGTCGGGGACTATATCCTGAGTGACCGCATTGCTGTGGAGAGAAAAGAGACGCAGGACTTTGTAGGTTCACTTATAGAGCAAAAATTGTTCGAGCAGATAGCAAATCTCTCAAGAGCTTATGAAAAACCAATACTCATAATTGAAGGTGAAAGCCTTTTCAATTGCAGAGGAATAAATCCGAATGCTATTCACGGAACCCTTTCATCGATATCACTGGATTTTGGCGTTTCAATATTCTATACGCGCGACCCGGAAGATACTGCTGCCCTCTTGCAGCAGATCGCGAAGAGAGAACAGGTTGATGAAAAACGCGAAGTTAACATGCATGGAAAGAAAGCTGCAGCTATGCTCCCACAGCAGCAGGAATATGTTGTGTCTTCAATATCTGATATTGGTCCTAAAGCAGCCAGAAATCTCCTGAAGCATTTCGGCTCTGTTGAAAACGTGATGAAAGCCAGTTACAAAGAACTGCTTGAGGTCAATAATGTCGGACCTAAGACCGCAGCCAAGATCAGAGAGATAATTGGCAGTGAGTATAAACGTTGATTAGTAAAAATAAAAAGAGAAAGTAAGTGGAAAATTCCACTTACGAAAATCACATACTCCTTTGTTTACTTCATTTTATTCATGATATCCATGCAGCGTTCGATCATATCAAGATGATCGGATATCCTTCTTACATCTGCCTCATCCTGCATTGCACTTGCAAGTGACACCATTTTTCTTATGAGCAATGTTTCCAGTTCAGGAATTGATGCAGGAATTGTAGATGATTGGCTTACAGTTGTTTTTTCACGCTGAGGTTTTGAAGGTGTAATTTGCGGTACTGCCGCAACTGGAGTTTCCTCTTTTTCTACTGGAGAATCTTCTTTTTTTGGTTTATGGGTAACTGTCGGAGAAGATGGTGGCTGCATACCTACCCTTGGGTCCCGGACATCATCACAAACAGGGCATAGTACCCTTCCTTGATAGCGGAAGAGAGGAGCACCACAGTTGCCACAATGTTGTGCAAGCATCGTTCCTCCAATCTCAAGCATTCTAGATATTTTCTGTATATTTTCATCATCAGTGTTTGACATGTTATCTCCTTTTTCTCAAAACATATATACCAATGAAAGTCTTTTTATAGAATATAATTATTTAGGGATAAATTGAGCAACCCTATTTTGATTTCAAAGTTATCAAGGTGATCCTATATGTCAAGTTTTGATCAAGTCATTGAAGAATGCAAACAGAAGTTAGAATATATCGCAAACGATAATTCAGTACCAAGAAACATCAGGCGTTCTGCAAATGATATTCTGGAAACATTAAGTAAAAGTGATGAGCCTCTCTTTTTGAGAACATCATCAAGCATATCCATTCTTGAGGATATCAGTAACGACCCTAACATCCCTGTTCACACAAGAACTCTTATCTGGGATGTTGCAAGCCAGCTCGAGACCATTCCGGTCGACGAGTAAGACGAACAATCTAATTGTTCGCTTTTTTACCTTTTTCAACTTTGAAGTATGGATATTTTGGATTTTCGACAAAATATCACTGTTTTTATCCACGCTTTTGAAAAACTGTTTATATCAAGCTGTAAATGAACTAAAGGATTGGAATGATCTACAATATATCCTGCGGTATTAAAGACAGCTTTGAGGAAAAAGACAAAGCAAGAGAGAGCAGTCTGGCAATTTCAAGAGACGTTGTGCGCAACTGCAGGACAGCAATGTACAGCATACATAACAGGGATTTTGATAAGGCAAACTCGCTGATATCCGAATCCATGCAAATGATAGAAAAAATGAACACATTGCTTGCGGATCATCCCGACATATACTATTCCGGGTTTCTTGAACATGCTCAGCAGGAATTCGTAGAGTGTCTTGTTATATTCAACATACTCAGTGGTGAAGATAAAGAAGTGCCCGGACCTCAGGAGCTTAATGTCAGCAACGTAGCCTATCTTAACGGGCTTGGGGATGTTGGCGGGGAACTCAGAAGACACATCCTTGACCTGATAAGAAAGGACATACCTGAAGAAGGCGAGAAATACCTGGGCCTGATGGAAGAGATTTACAATTGCCTCATGATGTTCGACTATTCTGATGCTATGACCCGTGGACTTCGGCATAAGACCGATGTCACAAGATCAATGATAGAGAAGACCAGGGGCGATCTTACAAATGCCATGCGTCAGCAAAAACTGGAAAAGGCAATGAAGGAATTTGAGAACCGAATTAATTAGTTGAACATTCAGAATTAATCCATCTATTTCAATTTCAAGATCACATATTTACACATATTACGAGGAATATACATGAAATTCAACCCTGATGATATCAAAAAAGCAGCAAGCGAGGATTTTGACGCTGCATGGAATAAGGGTACAGAGTACATCAGCGAGTCAAAGCTGAATGACCAGTACCCTCACATGACAATCAAATTCGGTAAGCCACACCCTGTATATGACACGATCTCAAAGCTCCGTGATGCTTATCTTAGAATGGGATTTGAGGAAATGATGAACCCACTCATTGTTGATGAGAGAGAGGTTCACAAGCAGTTCAGTCATGAGGCACTGGCTGTCCTTGACAGGTGCTTCTACCTTGCAGGCCTTCCACGTCCAAATGTAGGCATCTCAGACGAGCGTATTGCTGAGATCAAGGAGATATTAGGTGGTGTGGATGATGAAGCCATTGAGACCATCAGGAAGGTTCTTCACGCATACAAGAAGGGTGATGTCGAGGGAGATGACCTCGTACCTGAGATCGCAGCCAGCATCAATGTTTCAGACTCACTTGTAGTTGAGATGATAGACCAGGTCTTCCCGGAATTCAAGGAACTCATTCCACAGGCAACCAAGAAGACTCTTAGAAGTCACATGACCTCAGGCTGGTTCATCAGTCTTTCATCTATAATCGAGCGTGCAAATCCACCTTTTAACTTCTTCTCAATTGACCGCTGCTTCAGAAGGGAGCAGGATGAAGATGCTGCACGTCTTATGACATACTACTCTGCATCCTGTGTGATCATGGATGAGAACGTGACCATCGACCACGGAAAAGCAGTGGCACAGGGATTGCTATCTCAGTTCGGTTTTGAGAAATTTATGTTCAGGCCTGATGACAAGCGCAGCAAATACTACGTACCTGACACTCAGATAGAGGTATTTGCATACCATCCTAATCTGGTAGGTTCTAAGACAAAATATTCTGATGGATGGATAGAGATAGCAACCTTCGGTATTTACTCTCCTATCGCCCTCTCACAGTACAATATACCATATCCTGTGATGAACCTTGGACTTGGCGTGGAAAGGCTTGCAATGATACTTCACGATGCAACTGACATCCGTTCACTCACATACCCACAGATAACACAATATTCCGAATGGAAGATGACCGACAATGAGCTTGCAAAGAATGTCAAAGTTGCAAATGTTCCTGAAACCGCAGAAGGCATGGATATTGTAAAAGCTATTGTGGATATCTGTAAGGAACATGGTTCAACTCCAAGTCCATGTGAGTTCCCCGCATGGGAAGGAGAAATCGATGGAAAGAAGGTGAAGGTCTCAGTTATCGAACCTGAAGAAGAAACAAAACTCTGTGGACCTGCCGTATTCAATGAAGTTGTTGCATATGAGAACGACATTCTCGGAGTACCTGACAACAAGAAGTGGAAGAAGGTACTTGAGAACCACTCCGCAAGAACCGGTATTACATTCCTTGATGCATTTGCATGCCAGGCGGTAAAGGATATAGAGAGTGCAGTGGCAAACGGTGAGAGTGAAGTTGAGACAAGGGTCAGAATCGTGAAGGTTCCTTCCGAGATAAACATTCGCCTTGAACCACTGGCACAGCGTTTTATCACAAGCAACAAGAAGAAGATCGATATCCGTGGACCTGTGTTCACTA
Organism: Methanolobus vulcani; assembly: GCF_900100715.1. Classification (GTDB taxonomy): domain Archaea; phylum Halobacteriota; class Methanosarcinia; order Methanosarcinales; family Methanosarcinaceae; genus Methanolobus; species Methanolobus vulcani. Next base: position 328,399 of record NZ_FNCA01000003.1, read on the forward strand.
CTGTGAGGGCAACTATTGAATAATAGCGAACTGGACTATTGGTTCGACCCCTCTTCACGCACACTGGAGGAACTCAGAATCCTCCAGAACAAAGCCATTGAGAATCTCAGTCTTGAGGACGGCTTTGGAAAGATCGAAAAGATAGCAGGTGTGGACTGCGCATATTTTGACAATAAGATAGTCTGTGCCATGCCTGTTCTGGACTACACTTCCCTTGATGTAATTGAAAAGAAGCACGTTGTACAGAAAGTCCCGCTTCCGTACATACCAACCTACCTGAACTTCAGGGAAGGAAAAGCTATTGCATCTGTTTTTATGGAACTTGAAAACAAGCCAGATTTGATAGTCTTTGATTCCTGTGGCATCAACCATCCAATAAAAGCAGGAATGGCTACTTATTTTGGAGTAGTTATGGATGTTCCAACTATTGGAGTTTCCAAGAAAATACTGTGTGGAGATTCTGAAACACCTGTTGAGGTTGGAGAATCACAGAAACTTGTGTACGAAGGTGAACAGGTTGGATGGCTTCTGAAAAGTAATAAACGCAGTAATCCGATCATTGTGGCACCCGGACACAAAGTATCTGTTGATAGCTCCCTTGAGATCGTAAAACACTGTCTGAAAGGATATAAGTTACCTGAACCTACAAGACTTGCACATATGCATGCTGCAGAAGCTAAGAAAGAGATTCTGGAACAGAACGATAGGGATTGAGATTATGAAGCTATGCAGAGATTCAAATAATCCTGATTATCCAAATCATCAAGATTGTCAAAACTACCCGAATATTGAAGCGCTTATGGACGAAGGCGAGCCTGTGTGCATTTCTCTTTGTAACGATAAAGGTAAGACTTCAGACCTGCTTTACTGTGAACTTGTACATAAAGCTCGAAATGGAGAGTCTTTCCTGATAGAAGACCAGAGATGCAGACCTGGAAAATTCATACTTGGAATTAGTGAGGACAGCCCGGCAGACTATTATTTGAAGTCCAATCGCTATAAGGATGAAAAGACTGCAAAGAAAGCTGTGGATTCACTTCCGAGGATTGAACAGGAGTACAGATCATTGAAAATCGAGCCTCTGGGGAAGAATGCCGGCAAGTTCGATGTCCTCTTGCTTTATCTTAAACCTGAAAGCGCTATGAAAATAATACAGGCATATGCATTTCATTTTGGTGAAAGGATTACTTCAAGGTCAATTGGTGCAACATCCATATGCGGAGATTGTACAGCACGAGTGCTGAAAGAAGGGATCGGTATTTCCTACGGGTGCAAAGGTTCACGAAAACACAGTGGCTATGCTAATGAGGAAGTTCCGATTGGTATTGCATATAGCATGCTCCAAGAAATAGAAGAGGGACTTAAAAACATCCCTGCAACATTTGATTGATTTTATCGGATCGTATAGAATCTTGATTCCATAGATTGTTATCATCTTGCGTTGTAGAGTGGAATTTCTTCCGCGTCTACTTTTGTGACTTCACCGATGGTGTTGTTCAGGACTTTTCTGATGCGTGCAATGCATTTTGGGTCAAGCTGGAGCCTGAGGCTTGTGGTTTCACGTTCCTCGTAAAAGGCTTCATTGCTCTGCATCACCCTATGTGTTGAGACTTGATGTCTGACCAGTTTGGTGATTATACCCATGCTGCCACCTGTGAGGTCCTCTGGACTTGTGTGGGTCAAAAACAACATGTCGCCTACGTTCATACGCAGTGCTGTCAGAAAGTTGTGAGGACTCCTGATCTCAATGGTCAGAAGCCTGTTCTGCCTCAGATCAGAGATAACACGTTCAGATATTCCTGTTAAAGCAATATATTCCATGTTATCACCCGTACATTGGGAACTCTTTCCTTCCACCTGCTGTGGGCTGTTCGGTCGTTCTTACGTCTTCTGCCAGTCTCTGCATTTCGATTTCGATCTTCTCTGCCTGTTCTATGAGACCTTCGGTGTTGATTTTGTAATCATAAAGAAGATTCAGAACATCAATTACCACTGCTGCAGCCCTTGGGTCAGGGTTCTGACTCATGGTTGAACCGAGAAGGCTTATGGCAGGGATCTCACGTACGAGACATTCACCCATGATGCTGCCGGATATTCCCGATATTGTACCCATCTGGAATAGTTCTACTTTGTCCTTTATCTTTTCCAGCATGTCCATGTTGGTGGCTGCACCGAATACTTTGTGCTCCTCACTCATGGTTGCGATTCCTGCAAGGGATACTATCTCTTTTACATTGATGGCCTGGGCCCATGAAAGAAGCGCTTTGCTTATATCGTATGCAACTACCGGATTGATAGGAATATCAGAGACTACCATTACCATGCCATGCTCTGTGCTTTCGTAGATCCTGACAGGCATGTTGATCAGTCCTTCGTAAAGAACTGCTATAGGCGGAAAATGCCTGGAATCTATGGAACCTACATATTCCATCTTAAGTTCGTCTATTATCTGCTGACTGGCAATGTTGCCAACTAAACCTATACCCGGAAAACCCTCGATCAATATCGGGTTTTCAGTCTGAATCTCTGTGGTTATGATCTTTACGTTGTTATCGTCATAATCTGTTTCAGCCAAACGATCACCTTTTAAAATACAACTTGCTAAACTCCCTACATTAATATAAGAATCAGCTTATAGATAAGAGCATCGTTTGCCAGCAAACAAAACTGAGAACATTAAGTTTCGTTAAAGATTACAATTCAGCCAGACTTTTTAAATTACTAACAAGCCAGAGATTAATTGCCAACCCTGAAATAGTCAGGAGGGACTATTATTTCAAATCTGACGCCTTCACCATAGATTCCAGTTTCCCGAATACTCAAACCGGTTATTTCTAGTATCTCTCTGCAAAAGAACAAACCCAGCCCGGTATTTTCGCCATGTCCTCTTTCAAATATCTGCTCTTTGTCCTCTTCTGGAATACCAACACCATCATCCTGATATATTACTTTAAGGGAATTGCCAGAATATTCGTATGAAAGAGAAATAGAGTCTACATTACCCCCATGTCTCAAAGAGTTCTCAATTAAATTGAACAGGAGTTTTTCAAGCATTACATCGGCATAGATCAATGTTCCGGATTCGGGACGTGTCAATGCAATACCATCGATAGATGCATGAATTTCGCTTGAATCCAGCAGAATAGCAATATCCTGCCATTTCGGATCCTGCATCCCGATATTCTGATATTGACCTGTGAAAGAGATAAGATCAAAGATCAGATTAGCACTTTCAACAATATGAGCTGCCATTTCCTGCTGCTGATTGTTTAGATCTCTGGTCAGAAGTTCCCCAAAGCCCCTTACAATATGGACCTTATTAAGTATATCATGACGAGTGATATCGGTTAAAAGGTTTAGTTTTCGGTGGGATTCTTTTAGTGCATGCTCAGCCTTTCTCAAAGAAGTAAGATCATAGATCAATCCACTAAGTCTATCCGGACTTGCACCATCACATGCAGTAGTTGCATGCACTAGCAAGTATCGCATACCACTATAAGGAGGAGAAAAGTTAAACTCGGTTTTCAGATAATCCTGACCCATGCCCACATTGCATGCATTCCTGAGATCGGAAATATTGTCAAGATCGATACCAAATGACTGACATATGTTTTTAAGTTGTTTTTCGGATTCAATATGTGACCCGCATAATTCATCGAGTGATTCATCCCAGAATAGATCACCGGTTGTCAGATCAAGATCCCAGACGCATGCCTTTGCAGATTTTACTGCGTGTAAGTAACGTTCTGCGAAATCCTGTGCTTTCAGCCTTGACAATTCGAGCTCACTGTTCATCCTCTGAGCATTCAATAGAAGATACACTATGGTCGTACCAACAGATATTATCAGATCCATAAACATTAGACTATCATTAAAGAACGATGGAGTCAACAAATCCCTGTTTACTGGTACGATCCACCACTCCAGCAACCTTCCTAACATAACCAGAACAAAAAGCGTGTAAAGGGCTGCAAATAGTTTGGAGAACAGCATCTCTTCAGGACTACACCGGGTCAAAAGAATATACACTGATTTAGACAATATAAGGATAGCCAGTACTGAAACTATAATGGTACGAATTAGAGAAATATCAATGTACTCTGTGAAGAAGTAAAATACCAATGCCAAAGGGATAAATAGCAAATATACCTGTCTACGAAAAGCAGAAGCGTGAAAGTAAAGTTTCAGACTTTCTAATTTAAGGAACACACTGAGAATTACAAATGTATTTGCCAGCGCAATTGTCATAAAATCCGGGCCAGTGCCTCTAAATGAATAAAGTATATGAGCAATCAATAAAGAAAAAATGCCAAGTATCCATTTGAAAAAACCAGGATATGTTTTTTGGGTCTTCCAATACAGGAACATGACTAATACGAGGAAAAGTTCAACTGCGATTGTACAAATGAATATTGTCCTCAGATCAATCATTAAAAATGAAATGTTTGGTTATATATAAATAGTGTGTGCTATCCTGGCAAACTGCATGGCATGATGATATTTTGAGGTCCGTCCTTTATCGAAGGTTTTTTCATTGTTGACTTTTGAGCTAAATTCTTACTTCAAAGCAAATGCATTCATGGTGCATGCAACATAAGCTTCATAGCTGTTTTTTGTTCACATTTCCATCAGTTGTTCTACATGTCTTTTGATATTTACCGGAATAGCTTATACAATCGATTAACATTCCACCACAAACATTCATATGACATTAAACCAAGAAATCATCCAACTCTATATCATAAGACCATTACCAAAAGGCGATAACATGGAAAAGACAATCACATACTTTGATGATGTTGGAAAAGCAAATACAGAAAAGGTCATGAAATTATCTGCAAAAAGAGCAGCAGAGCTTGGAATCAAATACATTGTGCTGGCAAGCACAAGCGGGGAAACAGCACTTGCTGCCGCAGAAGCGTTCAAAGATCAGGATGTCAAGATCATAGCGATCACACACCAGTACGGACTTAAAGAACCTGGAAAATGGGAAGTCGACGAGGACAAGCTTGCAAAGCTCAACGAGCTTGGTGTGGTAATGACAACACAGTCACACATGTTCTCAGGTGTTGAGCGTGCGATCCAGAAGCGTATTGGTGGTGCAAGCCGTGCTGATGTCATATCTGACACATTAAGAGCAGTATTTGGAAAAGGATTCAAGGTCGCTCTGGAGTGCGTAATGATGGCGGCGGATTCAGGTCACATACCAGTATCCCTTGACACAGAAATCATAGCAATTGGTGGAACAAGACAGGGAGCAGACGTATCCGTAGTTGTCAGACCTGCGCATTCTTTTGATTTCTTCGGCATGCAGATAAGGGAAATTATAGCAATGCCAAGAGCAAAGGAAGAGCCAAAATAATTACAAGAATAAATATATTCAAATATGTTTTTCAATGGGAATCAGTTCCTATTGTCATTTTTTAGAGAATCGTCGTTATTTTCAGATTCTTTATTCTCTTCTACTCTGCTTGATTGTTTATTCATGTACAATGTGGACTTCATGAAATAAGCTGTGAAAAGAACAAATGCAACAAACAGGGCAATACCGATCAGTATCGCAAAAAGAGTATCCATAAAAAGATAAAGAAAGTACCACAAGGGTACTTCATTGAAATTACTGCTGTGGCTTCTCGTAGAGAGCGGTCTTGGTCATCTGGTAGCCTTTCTTTGCGTGTGGCTGCCTGAAGACTGAGTCGTTTGCCTTCTCGATCTCTCTTGCATCGATTGCCAGCTGAGCTGCAGCGCGCATCATTTCGTGACCTGCTGCTGCTGTGAGTGTAACCTGCTCGATCTCCTTCATCATGAAGCATGCCGGGAAGTTGATCTTTGCAACTGAGTCAGCCATGTGGAGAGCTGCAAGTGCCTTTGCCTTTGCGTATGGGTTGTTGAATCCTGCTCTCTCAATGCACTTCTCTGGCTTTGCGAGGATGTGTGGAAGTTCGAGTTCCTTACCTTCGTCTGCCATTGCAGCGACCTTGTCGAGCTCTTCCTGAATGAGTCTTACAACACCACAGGTTGAAAGGACCTTCATTGCATCAGAGTTGAATGAGGCCATCTCTACAGGGTCAAGGAATTCTGTCTTTGCGCCGATAAGTGGGTCGACTGTCATGATAATGTAACCGAATCCTGCTTCCTCGAGTGCTGCACGGTCGTCCTTCTTGGTTGGACCGTCTGAGATAACGATACATGGAACGTCCTTGTATATCTCACGAGCTGCGGTTGGACCTGGTGCACTTGAGTTAGGGCTGATCATTACATAGAAGTCAGCATCGAATTTCTTGAGTTCTTCTGTTGCTGCTGCTTCATCTTTGCCCATTTTAGGACCTGTACCGAAAACGCGAACGCTGATACCTTCTCTTGCTGCGATCTCGTCCTGTACAAGGTCGATCACCTGGCTCATACCTAAGTTACCTAGCTTAATGAATCCAATCTTTGCCATGTAAAATCACAGTAGTGCAATGGACAGTGTAGCATATATTACTTTTGGAATGAGAGCGCTACAATCCAAAAATGAATAAATATACCAGAAATAAAATGAAAAATGAGAGAATATGAAACGCGCTCAGCCTTACCTGAAAAGTACCATATTTCATCCGAGATACTATGATACACTATAATAACAGGACATTATGTCTGGATAGATTAAGTATGGTATTCTGTCTTTTGACAACTCAGCTAACTTCCCGAAAATAGAACCGCTGTGAATTCGTTCTATCGAAAGCCTTAAAAGCAATGTAACTTATTTCACATCAATCTCGGCACTTAAATACTGTTTCAATACGGGATTCAAATTCCAGGTTTGATGAAGTGAGTCGTACCAGCAACAATTCTGATAGGATCAAGTTAATAGTTTTTGATATGGACAGCACCCTTATTGATGCTGAAACCATTGATGAGCTAGCAGAGGCCGCAGGAGTGGGAGACGAAGTAGCCGCCATAACTGAAAGGGCAATGCATGGGGAACTCGACTTTTCCGAAGCTCTTCAGCAAAGGGTCAAACTTCTTAAAGGGCTGCCACTTGATAAGGCACATGAGGCTCTTGCCAAAATGCCTTTCATGCCAGGTGCGAAAGAACTGGTTTACTACCTGAAATCCCGAGGTTACAAAACCGCAATGATCTCAGGCGGCTTTACAATAGCTGCTGACCGTGTTGGTGAAACACTGGGAATGGATCATGTGGTTTCAAACGAACTTCTGACAGACAATGGATGTCTTACAGGAGAGGTTAGAGGTCCGCTGACAGATCAGGGCTCCAAGGAGTTTGTTCTGGAAGATATCTCTGAAAAATACGGAATTAAGCCTGATGAATGTGTGGTAGTTGGTGATGGTGCCAATGACATATGCATATTCAAAAGAGCAAAGTTTGCCATTGCATTCAATTCCAAACCGATCCTTCATGCACATGCTAATATTGTCATTACAGAAAAGAACCTTGAAGCAGTTATACCGGTCATCCAGTCCCTGGATTCCGAGTAATGCCAAGTATCGTGCATTAGAGATGCATGAAATGCCAGCTTTTTTGCTGGACCGGGAGGATAATAAGGAAATGATAAAAGAACTGAACGACAAGAAGACAGAGCTTAAGAACCTGTCTGAAGAATATAAGAAGAAACGTAACGAACTCAACGCAGAAGCAAGTACACTCGCAGCAAAGCGTAATGAGCTGAATAAGAAAACAAAAGACCTTATCAACGAAGCACAGGAATACAAGGTGCTCCGCGACGAGAACAACGAGAAGGTAAAGGAAAACAAAGCACTCCGTGATGAGGTCAACAACAAGGCTAACGATGTATTTGCCAAGATCGACCAGATACGCAATGAGAACAACCTTGGTGGTCCTTCTATCAAAGATATCCGCAAGGAGATCGACAGGCTGGAATTCACACAGCAGACAGAGGTCCTTACAACCAACAAGGAAAGAGAACTGGTCAACAAGATCACTGAACTCCAGAAACAGTATGTTGTAAAGAAACAGCAGCTTGAAAGCAATGATGAGCTCAAGAACCTGCTGGCTGAAGCACAGGAGATCAGGGACGAGGCATCCACTTATCACACTACACTTTCAGAGTACGCACAGAAGGCACAGGAATATCATGACAAGATGATTACCACCTTCAAAGAGGCTGACAAGGTCCGCGCAGAATCTGATGCTGCTCACAAAGAATTCGTTCACTTCCAGGAAAAAGCTGATGAACAGCACAAACTCTTCATCACAGCCCAGAAAGAGATCCGTGACATTGACAAAGAACTCCGCAAGATGAAGAAGGGAGATGTCGATGGCAGGAAAGAGGCTTCAAGGGCAGAGGCACGCAAGGATGCAGAAGACATCTTTGACAAATTCAAGTCCGGCGAAAAGCTTACCATGGAAAACCTGATGGCGATCCAGAGATCTGGAGTCCTGAAATAATCAAATTAAAGAGGGTGATCTTCACCCTCCTTTCAACTGTTTTTTATTAGTTATATTGTTAGTAATTAATAGTTACTACCAATTATTGAAGCAAATATGCTTTAACACAGATGATTATCTGAAAGAATAAAAATAGAAATTATCTCACCGTTCAAGGCCGAGATGATTTATTCTGAATGAAGCATCACGCATCAGACATGGTCCGCTTCCGAACACGGGATCAGTGTATATCTTTTTCCATATAGATGCAAGACTTTCCTCGTGAACATTACCGTATGGTTTTGGCATACATGCACATGGAAGCACATCACCTTCAGGAGTTACATGCAGCCATTTCCTGCCGGCAAAACATCCCATTTTCCTGATGATCTGAGGAATTGGGAATACACGTGGCCCTTCTGCATGGGATGTTCTTTCTACAAAATCATCGAACTTTTTCAGGTCTTGAGAAGAAAGCACTTCCTTTTCATGACCTTCCCACCTGCCTGTTGGAACTATCTCATAGAATGAAAGTTCATGAACGCCAGTCTCTTTTGCAAGCTCGTAGAAATCATCAAGTTCATCAACGTTACGTGGCGATAGAACCACATAAATACCAACTAGCAGACCCGCATTAAGTCCGTTTTTGAGAGCATTTACAGCTTCCTTAAAAACACCCGGCCTGCCTCGCATGTAATCGTGTCCTTCTTCATTGGCACTGTCAAAGCTTACACTTAACATGGAAAGACCTGCTTTTTTGAGACTCTCTGCACGCTCAGGAGTCATTCCCACACCGGATGTGAAAAGTCCGGGAATTGCACGTGACTGATCTACATAACTTATGAGATCTTCAAGGCCATCGTAAAGAAGAGGTTCACCACCATCAAATATTATGAGCGTAGTACCAAGATCAATAGTCTGGTCTATCACACTTTTTACAGTATCAGGGCTCAGCCTTGCTTTGTTCTTAGTATCTGGAAGGGCACAGTGAAGACACCTGTTAGGGCACTCTTCAGTTATTGAAATTGTGATCTGCTCAGGAACATATTTTCCCCTCATGGCTTTCATCTGGCTTGATACGAGCCTGTCAAATGCCTTGCTGGGTATAGGAGGCATCCATGTTGAATAGATAAGTTTGTCTTTTTCAACCTTTGAGGGTTTTGTGTTCTCGAATATTTCCATCATATCCGCTACAAACGAACCCATGACAGAGGATGCAATACCTGAGGTCTTCATTCTTACCCGGTTATTTTCAACCTGGGCATAAACCTTGAAAAAAGGGTTCTTGTAGAAATAGTATTTTGGCTTCATCACTACTTGTTCCTGAAAACTGCTCTGTATGACAGTATAGAAGATGGATTATTCTTCAGTATCATCTTTGATATTTGTAGTGCCTGATTGAAAGGACTTCCGCTAAGAACCTTCAGGTCCTCACCTTCAAAGACCTCCATCATACCATCGACCTCCTTATCAGTCATCTTCCTGAGAGTTTCCATAGCAAATCTTCCAAGATAGTATTCGGTCCTGTAAGCTGCATTCCAGCGTCTCCTGTACTCGAACAGGAAGTTCTTGGAAGTATTACCTTTTGCAATGGCATCGGCTGCAACATCACCGCACATCTGTCCCGCATGCATACCATAGCCAATTCCGGACTGTGCTGCTGAACCGCCAACTATCATCACACCGTCTGCCACAATGTCACCTGGAATTGCAACTATCGGGTCACCACCTGTGGATTTGCTTATGATCTTCACATCATCCAGACCTTTGAGCTCCTTGAACCTCTCAAGCCATGCATCGAAAAAGTCTGAAACATCAGTACCATGCCTGCGTACATACATCCCAAGTGTAGCCCGGTTGCCACCGCATGGAGAATATGTGGACTTCCATCCGGGAGCGTGGTTACCTACATAATACTCAAAGTAATCAGGTTCACCGATTCCTTCTGCCTCGATCTCAGCCTCAAGGGACCAGGCGATATCCGGAGTATGTTTGATCGGCTTCATTCCAAGAAGTGCGGCGATTCTTGAATTTATCCCATCTGAGACAATGACAAGTTTGCATCTTATCTTACCTTTTGATGTGCTTACAATAAAGCCACCTTCTGTCCTGAGGACATTAAGAACTTCAATACCGAAACGAACATCAGCGCCTGCATCCTTGGCCTGTTTAATGTAGAATTCATCGAACTTCTTCCTGTCAAGGAAATAAGCATCGCCTTCAAAGATAACGTTCTTCCCTGAAGGTGCAATGATATAGGCACCCTTGAGGTTCTTTATTACATAACTCTGGTCAACTTCCTCTCCAGTCCTGTCAAACATTCCTTTGAAAAATGTGTTTGCAGGATGAGTGGGCACGCCCACAGCTTCTTTTTTGTCTAGAAGAATGACCTTGCAGCCTTTTGCCGATGCATTTCTGGCTGCCATGACTCCCGCAGGGGAAGCTCCTATTACTATGATATCTGCATCCATTTTGAACCTCTAAACTAAATTTACCACAGGATACCGGAATATGCCGGTACGAGTATGCAAAGTATTACATCAAGTATGAGAGAACCAAACATTATGCCCCTATATCTGGAGCCCTGAAGGAAAAGTCTTCCTCCACGCTCTTCTGTTGGATTCTTTATGAAATCAAATGACTGGACGAGCATCCATCCACCTGCAAGCAATGCGCCTGCAAAGTATATAGGACCTATCTTTGCTGTAAGTCCGATTGCAAGTGAAGCTATCACACCTACAACCCACATGAAAGTGACGAATTTTGCTGTTGCTGGAATGCCGAAAGTCACCGGAAATGTTGGTGCTCCTCTGGCCCTGTCACCTTCTACATCCCTTGCCACACCTGAAAGTGTGAATCCCCAGTCTGTAAAGCACATCATCAGACCAAGGAAGATCGCAGGAAGCGGAAGTATGGAACCATAGGAAGGTTCTTTGAGAATACCTGCAGGGTCAAAGGCCAGCCATATGCCAATGGGCACAAGTCCGTATGCAATTCCTACGGGAACAAAGCTCAGAAATGTCATTCTTTTTGCTAGTTTTGAGTATATACTGATGGTTAACACAGCAATTAAAAGAACCACAAATGATTCCGGATTGAGGTAAAGAGCTGCTGCACTGGCAACCAGGAACAGGAACCCTGCATATTTAAGTGCCTGATCCCTTGTGAGCTTGTTAGCTACAAGCGGCCTTTCAGGCAGGTTAATGGTATCAATATCGATATCACAACAATCATTATAAACATAGGAACTGGTGATAGCCGCATAGCCACCTATCACAGCTATAATGAACATTATTGGGTCCGGCAGTGCCCCCATTGTGAGATATGATGCCAGTAAAGCGCTGGCTGCAGGCAGAGCTATGTCCATGTCAGAAATTTCCGGCCTTAACATCTCAAGATAGGGATTTCGTGTTTTAGAGCCTGAAGTGGAAACCAAGTATATCACCTGATAGATTATAGCACCTAATTCCCTGTATTATATATTAGTATTAGGGTTGTGTGAGCCAAATAAACTCAAATTCAACTGTTAAAAATAGAAAAAGGAAAATCAAAAAATCTTATCGAAAAAGATATTCAAACATGATACATTTATAGAAATAATTAATCACTCTTCGGTGGAACAACTGTAACATTGTCCATTTCAGCAAGTTTCTCTACCAGAGGATGCTCAAAACTCTCCCTCATAAGGAAAGTGTAGTTTGCCTCAGGATTCAGCTCAATCAGCTTTATAGTATTAAGGAAAGCAGTTTCCAGAGATTCATAATCAGGAGTCCGTACAACCTCTGCATTGAAAGGATAGACCTCTGCAAGATCCTGGGGATAGGAACCAAACGGTGGTTTGAAAACCATGACATTATCATACTCCTTATCCTTCTTTGTAGGATATGGCCTGATAAGCACTGAACCTTTGATGGTGAGCCTTTCAAGCTGTTTGGTGAAATGAAGAACCTCAGGTCTCTTTGCAGACTCAGGCCCGCAGTAGAAGAAAGTGGACTTGGATGATGGGTCACATTCCTCCAGCCATGAGGAATAATTGGTCATCTGCTTTAAGGCTTCCAGCATTCTTGGGTGTGAGCGGCAGCGCTGTTCTACAAGTTCCAGAAGGTTGCCTTCCCAGATAGCCTGCTTGACCTCTCGCATTTCCTCAAATGTAACATAGAGGTTGTGCCTTGCAAGAAGTTCAGTACAGTTGTGGGCTTTTTTAAGCTCCTCTGCTGTGTGAGCCATACATACAGGGCAGGAACATGGCAGGTACTTGAGCTTATCTATATGATAGGTGCCTCTTGAAGTGATATAACGCCTATCTTTTGCATAAAGTGCATAGGCTGCAGAGTCAAAGAGGTCACATCCAAGAGCAACAGCGAGTGCGAACATCATAGGGTGTCCGGCACCGAAAAGATGTACTGGTGCTACAGGGTCAAGACCTTTCTTGGCTGAAGCGATAACATCCACAAGGTCCGCATAGCGATAAGCTTCCATGAGTGGAACTACCGCACCGAATGGGTAAACATCAAAACCAACATCTGAAAGCTCACGTGCGCATTCTTCACGAAGGTCTTTGTAAGTGGCACCCTGAACAGGACCAGCAAGGAGCATACCGCCCTCTTTTACAAGTCCTCTTGCTTCTTTCAGGCGTTCTATTGTAATGTCCATGTCTTCCTTTGCTTTCTCATAGGTCACATCAGGATGTGTAGGAATATCCAGAGGAACTCCGATATCTGTTCCTATTTTCTGCTGGAAATCAATAATTTCCGCATTTGAGACTTCCACTTCACCATAGACTGAAAGCTGGAAAGAACCGGAATCTGTCATGATAGGACCGTCATAATCGAGTAATGCATGCAAACCGTCCTTGAGAGCTTTTTCCCTTAACTCGTCCTTACGGTAAATAATATAGGAATTTGTGATAAGGATCTCAGCACCAAAATCCTTCATTTCAGATGGTTTAATGGTCTGGATATTTGGATTGATAACAGGCATCACGGTAGGGGTCTCCACCACACCGTGTGGCGTTGTGAGTTTACCGATACGGCCCGCTGCATCCTTGTGTATGATATCGAATTGTGACATGAGCCACTAGATGAGGTTAAGATATATTTAAGCTTCCTCTGGGAAGTTCTTCAAAATAATAAACGAGTAAATTAACGAAAAAAATAAGGAAATTAATCCGGAAACTAATCCAGAACTTACTACATAATTTATAATGATTCAGGAAGCATTATAGTATATGTACGAACTGCATACCCCTGTTGACATCAAGGCTGTAGCTAAGTACATGGGATATTATCTTCTGGCATTTTCATTTGTTCTTGTCGTTCCGATGATCGTTGCTATAATATTCCACAATTTTGAAGCTGCTGCATACTATGGATCAAGTGCAGCAATCAGTTTTTTAGCAGGGTCTTTTATTTACAGGACTTTACCTGATTATGACCTTGAAACAAAAGAAGCACTAATTATTGTTGCCCTGGTATTCCCCATATCAGCACTTTTGAGTGCTATTCCTATGTCACTGTCAACTGGCATGCCTTTGTTTGATGCTTACTTTGAAAGTGTTTCTGCAGTTACAACAACTGGACTCAGTGTCGCTCCTGCTGATGTAGGGCCGGTTTTTCTTTTTGCGCGTTCATGGGGACAATGGGTAGGAGGAATTGGAATAATTCTTGTGGTCCTTTCAGTCCTTATCAGCCCCGGGACTACAGCATACAGGATGTACAAAGCCAACTATGGCGAGATGAAGATTAAACCGACTGTGATCTCCACAACCCGTACACTTGGCAAGGTTTATGTGATCATAACACTTGTTTCCATTGGTCTGCTACTGTTCAGTGGAATGTCTCTTTTTGACTCCATATGTCATGCCTTCTGCTGCGTATCAACTGGAGGGTTTTCAACACAGACTGCTAGTATAGCTGCATATAGTGGAAATCTCATACCTACTGCCATTAGTATATCATGCATTCTTGGAGCGATCAGTTTTGTACTTTACCCATATCTGTTCAAGAAGCCGGAGAAGTTTTTCGGAAACAAAGAACTAAAATTATTCTTGGCGTTGATTGTGTTTGGTTCAATTGTATTTGCCTTCACGTTACCAAAAGAAAATTTTGAATATGCATTTATCAAAGATAATTTGTTTCAAGTCATCTCTGCGATCACAACTGCAGGTTTTTCTACTTTTGATCTTTCCATCCTGTCAGAAGCATCAAAAGCAGTACTGATATTCATGATGTGGATAGGAGGGTGTGTGGGATCAACTGCTGGCGGAATAAAGGTTTTCAGAGTGCTATTGCTTTTTAAGGTCGTACATAATGTACTTATCAGATTGTTTCTTCCAAGAGAAACTATCACTCCCATGAAGATAGAAGAACATGTAATAGAAAGTGAGGAAATATACAATCTGGTGACATTCATGTTGCTTTATACTCTGATACTTGTAGTTTCATCATTCATGTTCATACTTTATGGAGTGGATACCAGCAGTTCTGTTTTTGAAGCTTCAAGTGGGCTTAGCACAGTCGGGCTTTCTGTGGGAATTACCAATGCTGCCATGCCAACGGTGCTAAAAGCAGTACTTATTATTGACATGTTATTTGGCAGAATTGAAATTATACCGTTGATACTGCTGTTCATGCCGGGAACATGGATTAAAAGAAAAAGAGACAACAAGAAGAGTGTGAGAATATGAGAGTGATAGTTGTAGGTGCAGGTTCACTGGGGATACTTCTGACAAAGAACATGATCGACCAGGGGAAAGAGGTCATACTTATCGAGAAGGATGAGGCAATAGCCAAAGAACTTGCTGAAACTCTGGATTGTACTGTGATAAATGCAGAAGGAACAAGACCTGATATTCTGGAAAAAGCAGACCTCTCTAGTGCAGATGCAATCGTTGCCTGTACCAGTAATGACCAGAACAATATTCTTATTGGTTTGATTGCCAGGGATGCAAAAGTTGGAAAGATAATCCTGAAAATAGAGGACAAGCAGTTCATGGATGTTGCCAATAAGCTTGGTTTTTATTATATGATCAATCCTTCAAGCATTTCATCCAGATATATTGCAGATGTGCTGAGAGGAATTAACACAATCGAACTAAGTAATCTGGTACGTTCTGAAGTAAGGTTTATGGGAATTGTAGCAACAGAAAGTGTGATTGATATGAAATTGTCAGAAATATCACTTCCTGAAGATAGTGCCATTATTGGAATTTACCGAAAGAATGAATTTATCCTTGCTGCAAAAGATCCAAAACTTCGAGAAAAGGATGAGGTTATTATTGTTACAAAGGCAGATTTTATTCAGGATGTTAATGAAGCTATGGGCAGAAATGTAGAAGAATAAGCATTTAACAATTCCTGATATTATTTGCTTGTGCCGCGCTTTGCGCGGGACATTGAGTTTAGTTTAGAGTACTAGAATAACCAAGAAAAACCAGAAGTCTAAAGTTGTTACTGTTTGTAGAATAAAAATATTGTTAATAGAAAAGCAGGATCAATTGTGAGTGAGTTGGCAGCGATCCGTATTTCCCGAAGACTCTCATACTTCAGTACAGTAAGGAACGCTGGCGGGCTTATCTTCTGTGTTCGGGATGGGTACAGGAATTACCCCGCCGCTATGGCCGCCAAACTCACTCACGATGAAAGATAAAGTTAAAGCCAAGATCCGGATTCGAACCGGAATG
>NZ_FNCA01000013.1:0-16967 GCF_900100715.1 Methanolobus vulcani
AGTACGCCATGTTCACGAAGAACATTTGACTCGCATGGCTTAATCGAATACTGATAGCAGTGACCTCTGGCAGGATCAACCAGAATTGTTGTTGATCACACACAAAATATTTGGAAGTCATTTAGGAATCAGTCGGAAAGAACTCTCTTTGAGAGAATATTTCCTATTTGCACATAGTTTGGTTAATTCCTTAAATTTATTTAGTAGTTATACACTACCGGTCAGAATTAACCGAACTGCCAAATCCAACGTCAGACAGAAAAAACTTCTGTCTCCACTTGTAAGGCGGTGATTGTAAGTGTTTTCGCGCGATTTGCGCGGACTCCTTCAAAGGTCACCATCATATATAAGGCTTTCGAACGCTTGGTTCGAAGCCAAAGGAAGGACCTTTGATCACACCTGCCATGATGAAATGAAATTTGATACTTCATCTTCTGCTCTGCGATGAGCTCATTTTCGTGATGCGTTGGCCGCATCACCGGGCTCCTCACGAGCACCCTTACATAACAAGCTTACTATATAAGCGTTGCGGACATCTAACCAGGAATAGCCATTACATCATAAATAAACAATGATATATCATAAATTGACAAATTTTCCTGCACAATATATTCCGAAGAACTAATTACAAATTGCCATAAGTATTAAAAATTTCATCACAGATAAGAAGATTTCCAAAAATATCTGATAAATCACCATTACACCATTCCAAAAATCCTACTAAAATGCAGGACATCTACAAACCTCATCATCATCACGATTAGCAGATTTTCGATATCAGGAACGTATATATAACAATACACAGGATTAAAAAACTCATATCAGGTATGCAAAATAACTTGTGCATTGTAGCGTGATGTTCACAGATCGTCCGCATTGACGAATCTTAACATGCGCCCTGAAAAACGAGATCAGGAGTCAAACGGAGTATGAGCGGATCGGGGGATCCACATAACATCAATAGTGTTAGCTATGCTTATGTAGGCAAAGCAGTGGCTACTATGCTTTCCATATTGATATTATGCACATGCAATGTCGCTTCCACAGAGGAGACAGGCATGCTACAGAATGTCAATTACTCATTGAACACTAACACAATACTGGACGTACCATATTATAACCAGGGGGACACTAACTGGTGCCTTTACTATTGCCTCACAATGATGTTCAATTATAACAACCAGAACATTGAAACGTGGGATATGGCAAATTATTTTGACTCCGGATACTACGATACTTTTTCCAGGCAATACGACCCTTCGGACAGAACCCTGGAAAATTATGCTGAACAGGCATATTCAATCGAAATTAAAAGAACCATCTGGGGACTGACTATAACAGATTTCGATAATGAAACCTTTGATGACCTGATAATAAATAATATCAAGAACGGACAACCTGTCCTCATGGCATTCCAGTACCTGAATTCAGAAGGAGTAAAAGAAGGACATGCAATACTCGCAGTAGGATACGATGATCAGTTCATCTACCTGACAGATTCCAGCGGCGCGATCACAAAAGGACTTTTTGGCAGTGAAAATGGCTACATTGCAGTACCAGTAAGCTGGGAAGATTTCAATGAAAAACTTGTCAAGAATATTTCACCATCGAACATGGCATACACAATTGAGACCATAAGTGAAGCTCCTGAAAACTCAACAGAAGGTTCCATCTATCTGACCGACGGTAGTGACAAGGGATTCAGTTGCCTGACTTTCACTAACAGATTCAAAGATAATGACACCGGATTATTGAGATTTGACGGTACCTACGAGAATGGATATTGCATTGTTGACAGCAGCGACCTGACCAGCAACAGAGAGCCACAGGAATCCGACAGCATGTCTGTGTATTTCACTGTAGCAAATCCAACATCTGAAGAAAACAGATATACAGTGACATGCCAGCTTGAAGATGCTGAAACTAATAAGTTAATCGATGGTTTTAATTATAAAACAAGTTTTGATCTGGCAGCATACAATACTATCTCAAAAGGAGTGAATTACTCAAATGAATTGTATTCTGTGGATTCTGGGCATTACAGAGTTATGATTAGCCTTTTTGATGAAAAGATGGAAGAGATTGATAGCATTAACATTGATCTTTGTGTAAATTGATTACTTTTTCAGATTTAAATACATTATCTAAAATATAATACATTAGATAATATAAAACTGGTGCGGGAGGTGCGATTCGAACGCACGAACTCCTACGAGACAGGGTCCTAAGCCCTACTTACAGGGTCACGTAATATATATTACTGTATAAAGCATACTACATAGTATGAAATATGCACCTGAGCTAGAAGGAGAGAACAAAGAACCCCTAGAAGACTATGCTAGGAGCCTTGATCTTAATAACTTCAAGGAAACAACAATCAACACCAAGCTATGGAAAGTTTATACCTTCCTGAAGCATCACGATAATAAAAATGTCAATGACATTACTAAAAAGGACATTGAGAATTACATCCTCTACCGAAGGAAGAACAACAAACCAAAAAGAGTTCATAATGACATTGTTGACCTGAGACTTTTCTTCAAGTGGCTAAAGCCTGAAAATGACTTCTTTGACGACATCAAGTCAAGGGCACCAAAGAACCACTTACCAACCAAAGAGATAATTGTTCCTGCAGATATCAAAAAACTTGTACCTTCCTGCAAGACGCAACGTGATAGAGCTATTGTTATGTCATTCTGGGATAGTGCCGCAAGGGCTACTGAGATACTCAGCCTGAACCTTGGACATGTCGAGATAGACAAATACGGAGCTGTGATAGTTGTCGAAGGAAAAACAGGGATGAGAAGAATAAGACTCATTGAAGCAGTACCGGACCTTCAAGCATGGATCAATCAGCACCCCAATAAAGACGACCCCAATGCACCTCTATTTGTCACATTCAGAAATAGCGGAAAAGAACCGAAAAGACTTGACATTCGCACAGTTCAGAACATGCTCAAGACAGTAGCAAATGATGCAGGTGTTAAGAAAAATGTACACCCACATGCATTCAGACACGGAAAGCTCACTGATCTTGTCAAACGTGGGTTCAAGGAAACAGAACTAAGGATAATCGCAGGTTGGGAAGCAGATTCCAAAATGCCTGCCACCTACATCCACCTATCAGGAGATGACGTGGAAAAGAAGGTCCTGGCATCTTACGGAATAATAGAAGATGAAACTAAAAAGGAAAAGCTTGAACTCAAACCAATAGAATGCCCTCGCTGTAAAAGCCTTAACCCACACGATGCTAAATATTGTAGTAGCTGTTCAATGGTCCTTGACCAGAAAACAGCAATTAAGATGGATTCTGAAATGAAAACAGCCGATGATAAACTCACCCAGCTTATGCAATCAAAGGTCGATGAATTAGTAGAAGCTCGAATTAATGATGTTCTTAAGAAGATGAACGTTTAAGATCAAGGGACGGACAATGTGCATATCTATCTTTTTCATCTTTCTCTAAAATAGGATTAAATGAAGGGTCCATTATGTCATTAACTAAGAAATGAACTCTTTTAACATCCAATCTGAACTGTTCACGATCTTCTTCTGCTGTCAAAAGTTCTAAAAATGGGTAATCACACAAAATTTGCTCAAATAAGATAGGTACTTTACTTTTATCAAGTAAACTTTCAAAATGCTTAACTCTTGGAGTCAAAGAACTCAAAGCTTTATCATGAATTTCATTGAGGAGTTGAACTTGTTTGTCCTCAGCAACCACCTCACTTTCGACTATGGCAGCGGCTATTGTAGACACCGATATAAATCGACCTTGTTTTAAGTGCTTGGCTAAAACTTTGTGTTCATAAACAAGCCATCCTGAAAGCTCCCCACAATCGTAGATACCCAATACAACATATAGAGCCTTGTAAGAATATTTAAGACATAATTGTATCACTTCTTTTTCGTTTGCTGAAAAAGCATTGTGGCCTGAAGATACCCGTTTATTTTCAAAATTAGAAATCAGATTATCAATTTGTGACTTATAATAGTCTTTTGTCATGATATGATCAATCAGGCTTTTTGAACCCTGTGCATACAAGTAATTCAAAACGTCTGTCATATCGCCCAAGTAATAATGTTCGGTATATGTATACCGAATAGCACATTTGTTTTCTGATAACAAAATACCCTTATCTATCAGCTTTTCACATTTTCCCTTTAACCATGATTTATCAGCTTTAAACTCACGTGCAATTTCTGCAGCATATGTAGGCTCATTGTTGATATTAATAAGATATATGATAATCTTTTCATCTATTTTATTTAAGAGATATTCTTTAGCATAATCATCTGAAGTATAATCTGAGTTCAAATCATCCATGCCAGATAATTTTCAAACAAACTATTTGAAGACATCTAACTTGTGGGGATTTGATTTCTATTCCCCACTGGTAGGGATTAATTTTCTGTCACCTACAACTTATAATACTATTTATAACAGTACTCCAGTCTTGCATCTGGGGAACAATTCCCTCCTAAACTCGACAACGAGTAACCTGTATAGAAATTTGAGCAAAAAACTAGAGTCTGCACCGGTCCAACAAATCTTGGCGGATAGTGAACCGATGCACAAACGCGCACGTAGAGGTGCACATTAATGAATAGTAGTGTATCATGTATTAAACCTTCTATCAAGAAAGTAGATGAACAGATTGTTGAGCATATGCCACAATCCTTCCAACTGATGTTCAGGATAGATGAACTAGCAAATGAAAAGCTGGATGAGCTTCTAGAACCTGTCAGACGTGGAGAAATGACCCTTGAAGAACTTAAAAGATCAAGGGGGTTATTGTGATGGATGATTCATCCAACTTCATAGTTGATAGAGATGCAAACAAAATAATTATTGATAAACTGTTTGGTGATGAAAGCAAAATACCGATTGCTGATGTAAAATCCTATGAGTTACCTACCTCTTTCTGGAGATCTACAGAATCAGTGTTTGAAGATCACAAACAGAACAAATATGATATTGACCTTTTTAACCGATTTCAAGAAGATATCTGTTTATTTGATTCTTTCCTTGGAGATGCACCTACTCCCTTCAGCGAACTTTTAGGAAAGCACCTTGGAATTGCTGAAAAAGAAAGCATTGAAAGCTATTACGGCAAACCTGAAGATATTGAAAGATTGGATGAGTTCAACGATATAATATGCGATTATTACAGGAAAAATGGCCACAGAATAAAGATTGACAGATTCTTAAAGAATGAGAAATCAAAATTCTCGAACTTTAAGAGGGAGTTTGTCAGAGATCGATATCTTGAATGGGACACCCTACTGACGGACGACTTTTACAAGCACGACTCAGAACATATCGAATACCCCGCATTGATGATCGATAGGATAAGCCTGCAGGTTTACTCCAAGGAGTATCTTACTTTCAAAAGTAACGTTAAAAAAGCAATTCGTAACACAATGCACAGATTTCAACATGAAGTAGAAATTGAACGTTACATGCGCCATAAAAATGAACTCTCCAATAAAGGCTATTCAATAGAAGACATAGAAGACTATGCATATTCGTGCTTGCCTGCTGATCTGGAGGAAGAATACGATTTCATGAAACATCGTTCCATACTCCCAGACTACAATCTGACATCAGTACCGAAAGTCTACAAAGATTCCTATTTATGGGAAACCGAAGGAGTAACATACCGCTTCCGGCACAATCCTCCAAAAGGTGCTCCGGTCTCACTTTTCATCTATGCCAACCTGCAAAGAATAGTCTACAAAAAGATGAAAGAAGACATTCCAGAAATAGAAGAAGCATTCAATAATGAACTACTGGATGAGAACAACTTCATTCCTATAGGTTTTGAAAAAGAATACCAGAAATACGAACTTGAAGCCCTCCAAGAGCTGAAACACAAAGCCAAAAAAGCATATTACAAAATGCTTGAAAGAGATGGATTTGAGCAGGAAGAGATCAGAAAGTCACCTCTTGAGTTCAACATCAGTCAGATAGAAATATGCTGGAACACTCCACTTCCACTTGACCCGATCAAACACATGAAGAAAGTAATGGACAACTACCACTCCTATAATCTCATGGATTCCAGCTTTCACGACAATACACCCCTTCTTGTTACAAAATACATGTCAGACATAGAACCCAATACAACAAGGTTCTCACACAAGATATACAAGAAAACAAAAAAGAACCTGAGAAATGAAATTGTCCTGGGCAATGAACTAAAACTCTCTGCAGACATTGGAAATGGCCGCAAACCCATTTACGCACAATTCTTCATCCATCCAGAGCAGATGAAACACTACATGTATGCAAAGCTGAGCTTCCACTTCACCAGAAGAACATCAGGCTTTGATAAAGAAAAATACCAGCATGGCTATCATCAGTGGACCAGAATGAATTCCGAGGTGACCGATGATGATCAAAAACAATATCTTACTGCATACCTGCAATCTACAGAGCTGCACGAATCATTCAAAGATATTTCCTTCTTTAACAATCTAGTAAACGAACTTAGAACAAAAGGATTTGTGACCCGAAAGTTCTTCCATCCATGGAGTAACAGGTTCTTTGATAAGAATGTCAGTAAATCTGATGATTTTGAGAGAATGAAAAGAGGTAGATACAGAGTCAGGCACGGAAGTTATCTAGAGGATATTGTGACCAATTACATGAAGTTTAGAGAGATAGTCTTGCAGCCAGTCAGATGAATTTCCTATAGCTAAAACTGGCATTTATTCCTCTATAAAACCAAAGATTTAATCTAGAATGTTCGACTTTAAAAGTTGTATAAATAATCCATATTATAGCTTATAGATACCTATAATAACCTTTATAGCATAATATTGCGCAATATTATTTATACTATGAATCAGTACAAATGACAAGTTAAGCAGCATTATAAGTATTGATTTAAGGAGTGATAAACATGTTCAGGAAACAAATTCGTAAATTATCTGCGCTTAAACACAAGTCAACTTCATTAGATAAGTTGTCATTGGACGAAAGAGCATTACTGGACAATTTCGTAGAAGAAAATCGTGATTTGCTAAAAACCTTAGCAAAAATGTGATTATTCATTTTTCTCTTCTTTTTCTTCATTTATATTTTTGTAATAATCATTAGGTATACATTTCAATAGAACCTTCACAAAAAGATATACAATACCTATTTCTTTCCTTTTCAATACCCAGTTAAGCAAAAATTCTATTCGCCCCATCTTACGTGAATTCTGTCTCAACCAAGTCTCAATGAAACCCACATCAACTTCATATCTTGCTATTTTTAAAAGGAACTGTAATCTTTCGTCTTCAGTTGCAATGATTTTATACCCTTCGGCTTCCAGTAAAATATAGGCAACAGCAAACCCTGTCCTTTTGTTACCATTTCGAAATGCATGACGGCACGTAATAGAATCGAGCGCAAACGCAGCATTCTGGAACACACTATTATTAGAGTGTATTCTCCATTCGAACAAAGTTTCTAATGAACCAATTTCATGTATTCCTGGTAAATAATCATCAGGATTCAGCGCCTTGTCAAACTCTATAATATAGTCATGGATTTCGATAACCTTCTCAACATTCAAATCAACAATAGGCTTTCGGTCCATTCTATGATAAAACTCCAGTTTTAAAGCTTAAAGCTTTCGATTCTATATTTTCAAAAATATTAACGGTAAGTATTATTTAACCCGATATAAACAGTTGTCTGTAAATTGAAAGTATTCCGAAAACACCCAAAATAGGAAGATCTTCCAATTGTTTTGCCTAATCAGAAATTACTTTTCGATTTTTAAAGATAAGTACCCATATGATTTCAAGCATTATCCTTCAAAACAAATCTATACGATGCTCCTCCTACTCACACCCCTTTCCGGAGGGTATCCCTAGAACAGCCTAAGCGGCGCATGAGCGTCAACTCCACCCTGCGTTTCCAACGCACCACCAAGCCCAAGTGGCGTTTGAACGTACTTATAATATGAGCATCGCATTTTTTGAGTTATTTTTTTGCACGGATGCGAACCCGAGAGCATCGGTGCACCAGCCATCTTGAAGCACTGTGGTCCGAGCACCTACTGGAGCAGAGGACGACAGTGCGTCTAATACCAACGTAAGGCGGTGCACCGCCCGCAGTACCGCGAAGGCAGCGAGGACGGAAACCGCCAAAATGTCCCTATCCTAAGGATAATCATTACTTTACTCATTTTATGGGTGTTTGGAGTAATTGAAAGGCAGCGGATTCTATTTTTACTTTAAAATGTTACTGTATTTAATCTAAAGTATTTCAACCTCAGGTTGTTACCAATATCAATAATAGAAATATACACAAAAACAAATAGAAACGTTTATTAATAATTTACAACGTAAAGACATTGTAGGGATTGGTGAAATGTTGTGATTGAGGCAATCAAAGAGATTGGAGAGTATGCACTAAAAAAAGATAGAAAAAATCCAGATAATCCTATCGAAATTATAATTGAAGACCCTGCATCATCT
The DNA here is from genome assembly GCF_900100715.1 of Methanolobus vulcani. Taxonomy (GTDB): domain Archaea; phylum Halobacteriota; class Methanosarcinia; order Methanosarcinales; family Methanosarcinaceae; genus Methanolobus; species Methanolobus vulcani. The sequence goes on from NZ_FNCA01000013.1 coordinate 8,479, forward strand.
TCAACTTACAAGCATATTTTAGCAATAATTCTGAATGAAGCTGAAACAGAATTCACGTACGGTGGCATTCAGCTTGAAGAATATAGTAAAGAAAAGAAGGAAAAGTACCTATATAAAGGCGGATCTTCTAGAGGGACAGATTTGTCCCCTACTTCTAAAATTACTACGTTAGATAAAACATGGAACAACAAAACAATTGCGTGGTTCAGAAAAGTTCTCAATGATACGAATATAGATATAGAAGAAGTTGAATCAAAGTTTCTTGAAAGCATATATGACTGCTTGGAGATTAACAAAGATATTATTTTAAATGATTTAACTGAAAAAAGTAGTGATTTTGCAAAAAATGAAAATGCAATCATTACTTTAGTCATAAATACTACAAATCTCTCTCCTCAATATATAGGAGACATCATTGTTTTTAAAAAGATAGTGGAACAATACTATTCTCAAAATTTATCTCACTCAGCTACATACAAAATTGACTCCATAGGACATAATCAAGTTTGCTCAGTATGCAGTCATGAAAGTGAAGAAGTATATGGACTAGTTACTACATATAAATTTTATAATGTAGATAAGCCCGGATTTGTCAGTGGAGGATTTGACAGAAGTGAATCTTGGAAAAACTATCCAGTATGCCTTAAATGTTCTCTTGCTCTGGAGGCTGGAAAACAGTATTTAGAAGAATACTTTAAGTACAAATCATATGGTATAAATTATTATATAATCCCAAAACTTCTCCAACAAAATGGAAGCAATGAGATATATGAAGTATTTGAGGATTATAGAGCAAATATACTTGATGGAAATTTAACCATCAAAAAAGAATATGGAAGACTGTTATCTGAAACTGAAGAAGAGATATTTGAACTTCTTTCAAATCAAAGTAACACAATAAGTAACAATATTCTATTTTTTGAGAAAACAAATGCTGCTTTTAGGATTCTACTTTATGTCGAAGATGTTCTTCCTTCCAGATTAAGAAAATTGTTTGAAATAAAAAAAATAGTGGATAAAAAAAGTACTTTCAATAATCTTTACAAAAAGAATCATTCACTCTCCTTTACATTTGGTAATATCTGGTATTTATTTAGTAACCAAGAACAAGACGGTACTAAATATTTTTTGGAAATTGTGAATAATATTTTTTCAAATAAGACACTTAGTTATACTTTTTTGGTGAAAAAAATAGTGGACAAAGTGAGGAGAGACTTTGTGAATGATAGAAGTACAATTGATTCTACCCTCAGAGGCCTTCAACTACTAGATTATTTAAATTATCTAGACCTGCTAGACAATTTCAATGGAGAGAATAAAGTGAGAACAGATTTTGATAATACCTTAAATAAATGTAATACATCTATTGATGAAAAAGCAAATCTACTTTTTAGTGAGTTTCCTGATTTTTTTAACCAACCTGCAAAAAGAGCTGTTTTTTTACAAGGTACTCTTACACAGTATCTTTTGAATATTCAATTGCATGACAGAGGAGCATCACCTTTCAGAACAAAGTTACATGGCTTAAAACTAGATGAGAAGCTTGTAAAGAAACTCTTCCCTGAAATTCAAAATAAACTTGAAGACTATGGGAAAAATTACTATCGAGACCTTGAAACTTTAATTTCAAAATATATGCTACAAGCAGGTAGTAACTGGAATATATCCAAAGATGAAATCAATTTCTATTATGTTCTTGGAATGAACCTTTCATATCTATTTAAGAACCAAGGAGAGAATGCAGATGAGTGACGTAATTTCAAATCGTTCAGAATTATTATTTTTGTATGACGCAAAAGATTCGAACCCCAATGGTGACCCTCTTGATGAGAATAAACCTAGGATAGATGAAGAAACTGGAATTAATCTTGTTACAGATGTAAGACTAAAAAGAACAATTCGAGATTACCTATATAGATATAAGGAACAAGAGATATTCGTTCGCGAAATTGAAGATGATGAGGGTCATATCCAAGATGCAAAACTCAGAGCTGAAGACTTTTTGCAGGAAAATGGCAAGGTTGTAGATAAAAAAGATATTAGTCTGGCAGAGATGAAAAAAATCATTGATGAAAATGTTCTCAAAGATTGTATTGATGTAAGATTGTTTGGTGTCACACTTCCAATTGAAAAAGAGACAAACAAAAGTTCCTCAATTACCCACACAGGTCCCGTACAATTTAAAATAGGACGTTCATTGCATAAAGTTTTTACAAAACATTTCAAAGGAACTGGAGCATTTGCATCTAAAAAAGGTGCATCACAAAAAACCTTCAGAGAAGAAGATTTTTTACCTTATTCGCTTATTTGTTTTTATGGTATTATAAATGAAAATGTTGCAAAAGAAACACGATTGACGGAAGATGACATAAAATTGCTTTTAGATGGAATGTGGAATGGAACAAAAAGCCTAATATCTAGATCAAAAGTAGGTCAAGTTCCAAGATTGATTCTAAAAATCAATTACAAAAAAGAAAACTATCACATAGGTGATCTGAATAATATGCTAAAACTTGATTCAAACATACCAGATGATGAAATACGTGATGTTTCACAGATAAATTTAGATATTTCACAACTTATCAGTGCCTTCTCTAAAAACATTGAGACTATTGATAACGTGGAATACTGTATAGACGACAGAGTGAAGTTGTTATTTGATGGAAAAGAAACAACTCTCAGTGAATGTCTAAATAATAATAAATTATCAATCAAAGAACTGAAGTTTTAGGTGTTAAAGTGGATAAAGTACTTGCATTCGATGTATGGGGAGAATATGCTCATTTCAGGAAGTATTATACCACCACATCACCACTCACTTTTTCCATACCACCACGAACTGCAATATGTGGCTTAATTGCAGCAATTATTGGTATTGATAAAACAGAATATCTTAGTTATTTCTCTAAAGATAAAGCTGATATTGCTGTGAAACTGTTGTCTCCAGTAAAAAAGGTCAGACTTTCTGAAAATCTAATTGACACCAAAACTGCACTAGTGATGAGTAAAATAAAGAATCGTACACAAATACGCTTTGAACTTCTAAAAGATGCAAGGTTTAGAATATATTTTAGCCATAAAGAAGCTGAATTATATGAAAAACTGCATTCATACCTTACACAACATCAGTCATTTTATACCCCCTGTCTTGGACTTAGTGAACATATTGCAAATTTTGCTTTTGTTGGTGAATTCAGCTCAGAATTGAAAAATGGAACCAAAGATTTTGTAAGAATAGATTCCGCAATTCCAGTCAAACAAAATTCAAATTTGAAAATCAGGTTTGATGAAAATGGTGGCGAGTATTTCCATGAAACCTTACCTATTGAAATGGCAGAGGATAGAACTGTACTGGAATATTCTAAAGTAGCTTTTGAGCGTAATGGTCAACCCATCATTGCAAAATTTGACACGTATTGGGAACTTGATAATGGTGAGAGAATTGTCTTCTTATGAACTACTCTCTCACCCCGAGAAAACACTCTACATTCATCTTAAAAATGTTGCAGATATTAGTAGAATTACTATTAATTCAAAGAATTTAAATTTTGAAAATTTAGATGTAAATATTCTTGAAGATATATCATATATCATTGGTGCCTGCCACGACCTTGGTAAAGCCACACATTATTTTCAAGATTATATACGAGAAACAGATGAACAGCGTAAATTAAAATTTAAGAACAATCCTCTTACTCGGCATGGACTGATTTCTGCTGTTTTTACTTACTATGTACTAAAACAACATCTTCAAGAAAAAAATGAGGAGCTTTTTTTCATACCATTATTTGGATATTTAGCTGTAAAAAGGCATCATGGTAATTTGTATAACCCTATTTTAGAATTGCTTGCTTTAGATGATGAAAATATTGAATATTTAAAAAAACAATCTGAAGCTATTGATTCAAAGCAAATTACTGAGGTTTATCAATCACTTTTACCTGACATAAATATCAATGATTTCTTGAAGCAAATAGAACCATTGTCCATAGAAATAAAAAAAAGCAAAAGGCAATTAGCAAAACACTTGAAAATTGTAGGTTCAACATATAGTTATATCCTCTTTCAACTTTTGTATTCAGTTCTTTTGAACTCAGATAAAACAGATGCTGCAAGTCTCAACATGTCTACTCGACCAAAGATTAGCCCATTATTAGTAGATGAATATCGCAAATTTAAAAAATGGGATAATACAGAGGAAGGAATGGACAACATTCGAAATCTAATCTATTCTGATGTTACAGATGAAATTAAGAACATAAATCTTGATCATAGAATCTATTCTTTGAATGTTCCAACTGGAACAGGAAAAACACTTACTTCATTCTCATTGTCATTAAAATTAAGAGAAAAGATAGAGAGTGAACTCAATTATTCTCCAAAAGTAATATACTGTTTGCCTTTTTTGAGTATAATAGATCAGAATTATTCGGTATTCGAAGATGTTTTTAAAACAATTTACGGAGATGAACCAGATACATCTACACTATTGAAACATCACCACTTGTCAGATATTCAGTACACATTTCAAGATGATGAGTTTAAAGAAGATAAAGCACTTTTATTAATTGAAGGTTGGAATTCAGAAATAGTTGTCACCACATTCGTACAGTTTTTCCATACACTGATCTCGAATAGAAATAGGTCATTAAGAAAATTCCACAGCATTGCTAATTCCATTGTTATTCTCGATGAAGTTCAATCTATTCCACATAAGTATTGGCTACTTTTTAAAGAACTTATTATATCATTATCCAAGCATCTAAATACATATTTTGTCTTTGTCACGGCAACACAACCTCTTATTTTTAATGAAAATGAAGGTGAAATTGTTGAACTTGCAAAGAATAAGAATGAGTATTTTTCCAAATTTGATCGAATTAGCCTTCAGTACTTACCTGAACCTATGAGTTTAGATGATTTCAAGGAAAAGGTCAGATTAGACATTGAAACGATGGAAAATAATGATTTTTTAATCGTTTTAAACACCATCAATGCAAGTAAAAAAGTATATGAGCACCTCACATCTCCTAAAAAAGAATCCATTGACTACTTTTACCTCTCAACACATATAACTCCAAAAGAACGCCTTGAAAAAATTAAACAAATAAAGAACACTAAAAAACGGAGAGTAATAGTAAGCACTCAATTAATAGAAGCGGGTGTTGACATTGATGTTGATGTGGTTTATAGAGACATGAGTACTTTGGACTCCATTAACCAAGTTGCAGGAAGATGCAACAGAAACTTCGATACCAAAAAAAAGGGAGAAGTAAAAGTATTCATTCTCAAAGATGAAAGAAAGGAATACTACAAATATATCTATTCCACCTTTCTGATTGATAAAACCAAAGAAACTTTAGATGGAACTGGTATCATCGAAGAAAAGGAGTTTTTGGAACTAAACAATGAGTATTTCAAAAAGATAAAAGAAACTCAAAGTGAAGATGAAGCAAAAGAAATACTTGATGCCTTACATAATATGCATTTTGATTATATCAAAGAAAATTTCTATCTGATTGAAAATGATTATGAAAAAGCAGATGTATTCATTGAAATTGATAATAATGCCCATGGTATTTGGCAACAATTCAAAGCACTTCGTGAAATCAAGAACTCACTTGAAAGGAAAAACAAATTCTTGAATTTTAAAAAGCAGTTCTATGAGTATGTAATTTCTGTTCCAAAAGCTAAAGCACCATCTTTAGTTGATCCTAATACCGAAATAAGTTATGTTTCACTTGAAATGCTGAATGAATGGTACAATAAAGAAACAGGATTTATAGCAAAAGAAGAAGGAGCATTGATTTTTTGATAGAATTGAAGATTTTTAGATTAACTCTCACCTCCACCCACCCTATCAAAGGATCAGGTGCACAACTTAGAGGCTTCTTTGCCACCAAGTTCAACGAATACAACCTCTTACACCAACATAACACTGATAAATTCATTTACCAATACCCGATGGTCCAGTACAAGATGATAGGTCAAACACCTACAGTCATAGGAATAAATGATGGTGCAGAAGTGCTCAAAGAAATATATGACGAATACGACAAGATCAACCTTAATGGCAATGAGTATGAGATAGTAGAAAGAGGAATAAGCTACAAAAAAGAAGAGTTTGGAATCTCTGAAAAGCTGATCAAATATGATTTTGTAACGCCCTGGTTCGCACTCAATCAGGAAAATCACAGAAAATATATTTCTTCTGACAAAGAACAACAGGCAAATCTATTAAACCGAAATCTAACCGGTAACATGCTTTCCATGTCAAAATCCTTGAATTACCAAGTTCCTGAAAGGATCAAATGCCATACAGAACTGAAAGCACGTCGCTCAAGCTTGAAGGGTAATGAGATACTTGCCTTCAAAGGCTCCTTTGTCACAAACTTCCAGATACCTGACTATCTGGGATTAGGCAAATCCGTATCACGTGGTTTTGGGACGGTGAAAAAATGCAGCTAGTGATCAATTCACGAGGATCTTTCCTTAAAAAACAACAGAACTGTTTTCTTGTAAAGAATGAAGACAAAGTGTTTGAAGTCTCTGCCAACAAAGTTGAAAGCATCCTTATAACCACATCAGCAACCATTACTACTGATGCCATCAAGTTCGCTGTTGAAAATAACATTGACATAATATTTCTGGACCATTTTGGAGATCCTTATGGAAGAGTATGGCATTCAAAATTAGGAAGTACCGTACTCATCCGTAGAAAACAACTTGAAATTGCAGACAAAAAGAAAGGATTTGAGCTTGCAAAAGGTTGGATAGAGATAAAGATCAACAATCAAATAGAATTTCTGAAAGACCTAAAAAAGAACCGGCCCGATAAACGGGAAGAAATGGATGAATACATTGCAAGTATAGATGCTATGAAGGATAAACTTCTCGAACTCGATGGGGTTCTCGATGAAACAAGAGGAACTATCATGGGAATAGAAGGTATGTCTTCAAGACATTATTTTAATTCACTGAGCTACATAATGCCTGAAAAATGGAAGTTTGAAGGGCGAAGTAGAAACCCTGCAACAGATGAATTTAATTGTCTACTTAATTATGGATATGGAGTTCTTTATTCTATGGTCGAAAAAGCCTGTATTCTCTCAGGACTTGATCCATATGTAGGGTTTATGCATACTGACAACTATAACAAAAAATCCCTTGTTTTTGATCTCATTGAAATGTATCGTATCCATGTTGACAGAACTGTTGTTAACTTGTTCTCAAAAAGAAAAGTTAAAGAAGATCACTTTGACAAAATCCCCAATGGACTAAGCCTAAACAAAGAAGGTAAAGCTGTGCTAATTCAGTCACTCAATGAGATTCTTGATCAAACGATAAGCTATCATGGCAGAAATATCAAAATCAGAAATACAATACAGTATGATTGCCACAAAATAGCCAATGAACTAATCAAATGAATAGGTGTTGAAATGTTAGTGTGGGTTATATATGACATTGCAGATGATCCGGTCCGCAAAAAAGTAAGTGACAGGTGTAAGAACTATGGACTTTACAGGGTTCAAAAAAGCGTATTCCTTGGAGACCTCAACGCCAACCAAAGGGATTCTCTGGCAATTGAATGTGAAGATCTTATAGACCCTGAAATTGATTCGGTCTATATATTCCCAATGGATGATGAATCATTTAAGAAAGTCAAGCTTATAGGCCAGGCTTTTGACAAGGAGCTTGTTAGTGATGAAGTGTTGACAACATTCTTCTGAGGACATTATGGAACAAAAAGAAAGTGAAAGTTCTACAATAATAACCATTTCAGATGTATTGGAATATCTATTCTGTCCCAGATTTATTTATTTTATGTATTGTCTGGATATCCCACAATATGAAGAAAAAAGATATAAAGTTGTCAAAGGAAGGGATGTTCATAAGCAGCGCCAAATGACAAACAAGGAATATGTACGAAAAAAACTGAATTGCATTCGAAAAGAATCGGAAGTTTATGTTGTTTCTAAATCCAACCACATAAAAGGAATTGTAGATGAAGTACTTTTTTTAGAAGATAATACTGCTGCTCCTTTGGAATATAAGTTTGCAGAATATAAAGATAAGGTATTCTCAACTTACAAATATCAACTTGTTCTACAGGCATTGTTGATAAAAGAGAATTACAACATAGAAGTTCAAAAAGGATATATCTGCTATACTCGTAGTAATAATATGATAAAAGAATTAGCCATTAAACCATCTGATTTTAAAAAAGCTAATGACATTATCACAGATATTATTGAGATCGTTGACAAAGGTAAATATCCTTCAGCAACCAAATCAAAGAATAAATGCATTGATTGTTGTTATAGAAATATTTGTGTATGACACAATTTTCTTATACTTATAAGGAGTTCAATAATTTTGCAACAAGAATTAGCGTATTATGAAAGAAGCAATTTAAAGGGTTATTTTGCTAAAAACAGGAAATATTTGCGCTATTCAAAATCAAGATCCACTAAAACAAGGATTGAAAC
>NZ_FNCA01000013.1:19383-58403 GCF_900100715.1 Methanolobus vulcani
ATTTTTGTCACATTCAAAATCAAGATCCACTAAAACAAGGATTGAAACCTGCTTGTGTTCCGGTCAGTGACATTGCATATGCATATTCAAAATCAAGATCCACTAAAACAAGGATTGAAACAAAATGACTACAACAACAGACGTAAAGACAACAGGTATTCAAAATCAAGATCCACTAAAACAAGGATTGAAACATGGCAGCTACTACTATGAAAATTGAAGGCTATGGATTCAAAATCAAGATCCACTAAAACAAGGATTGAAACTAATGGTAGCGGTATCCCTTACGGTACTATTCGTTTATGATTCAAAATCAAGATCCACTAAAACAAGGATTGAAACGGCTCTTCCCTGGCTGCGTCTATGATGTGTTCCATCTATTCAAAATCAAGATCCACTAAAACAAGGATTGAAACTGTCGTCAAACACAATAGTCACATTCTTAGCAGTTATTCAAAATCAAGATCCATTATAACAAGGATTGAAAACTGAAAACGTCGTCAATAGAAAGAAGCAAATATAGAGCTTATAGACAATTGTAATATACCAACGCAAGAAGAGGTGAGAAAATATGTTTGCTAATATGCAAAGGAGATTTTCAGTTCGACCTTGAAATCTCCCTTGCAGAAATCGTGGCAGCCATTTTGGCTGTCCTTTTTCTAATCTGTAGATTGTTTTTCAGCCATAAAAGCCTTTTGAGTTGCACTTTTCCAGGTGATATTATGACAAGACCAACATGTCCAAGATGTAAACAAAAAATGGTATCTGCATATATTCAGCAACGTAAATCAGGGAATTTGAAAGAGAAATGATGCGGGAGGTGCGATTCGAACGCACGAACTCCTACGAGAATGGGTCCTAAGCCCATCGCCTTTGGCCAAGCTGGGCAACCCCCGCAAAAAGAAGTAATTGGTAAATATGCCCTTCACATATTAATATTGCGGAGTGATATTTTTGCACTTTTCCCTGGACATTAGACATTCCAGTTTCTTCTCTTCCAGCCGTTTGATCTCACCGGATACCATGAACATTACTACCACAAACATCATTACATCGGCAACAGGTGTCGCAAGCCATATACCAGTAAGCCCGAACAGAGCAGGAAGCATGAATAACAATGGCAGGACAAACACAAACACTCTGCCAAGATGGATGAGCATTGAAGACCTAATCTTATTTACAGACTGATAATAGGTTGCATTCACAACAATAACTCCCTGCACAAGCAACGAAACCATGAATATCCTCATGGCATTCACAGTGACATCCAGCAGGTGGGCATCATCAGGATTGAAAATCCCTGCAACAACCCCAGGGAAAATGGTAAACAACATAAAACCTGCAACTCCAACTACAAAACTTGCAAGCATTGCAAGTTTTAAAGTACGGCTTACTCTTCCGTATAGCCCTGCACCATAATTGAAACCTATTATAGGCTGCATACCCATGGCAATGCCCTCAAAAAGCATATAGAACATCGAGAAGGAATAATCTATAATACCAAATGCCGAAACCTCGACTTCCGAACCATAGCGCAAAAGCATGAAATTGTGGACAAGCAAAAGCAGGGAAATAGAGAATTGCATCACAAATGAAGGCATTCCGCTTCGGATGATCTGTCCAAGTAAAATAGGATCGATAGCAAAGTCTCTTATCCCAACCCTAAGTTTTGCCCTGCTGCTAAAGAAATGTGATGCATTAAGCACAGATATCATTGCAAAAGCGATCATGGTAGCAAATGCAGCACCTCCCATACCAAGACCCATCCTGATCACAAATACGTAATCCAGCAGGACATTTATCATGACTGACACTACCATTATCTTCATTGCAAACACAGGCCTCCCATCATTTCTTACAAGAGGTTCCATTGCAAGGGAGAATAATACAAAAACCGCACCTGCAAGAATTATTCCCAGATAATCTTCGACCATCGCACCTGAACTACTGCTGGCACCAAGCAAAGCAATAAGATGATGAAGAAAAAGAAGACCTGTTGCAGAGATAGCTGCACCTAGCAATATAAGAATGGAAAATACATTTGCCACTATCCTCCGAGCTCTTTTACGATTCCCGCATCCAAGTTCCAGAGCCACCAGACTTGAGGAACCAATACCGAACATAATGCCAATAGCTACAATGAACATCAGCACCGGAAAAGCCAGCGTTATTGCTGCAAGCCCCTGGCTGCCAACACCATTACCAATGAAGAAACCATCAACGATGGTCTGGATACCTGCAACTACAATACCGGCAACTGCGGGAAGTGTGAACCGGCAAAACAGGGAACAGATACTATCATGGCACAGTTGGTGATCATTTACCATCATCACCACCCTTTTTCAGTTTAGCAGCACAGTTCGCATTAAAAGATGTATTGATGTCTACATCAAGATTTGAATCGATCTTACGCCACAGCTCAGTGAAAGCTAAAAACTCATTGTCATCCAGTATTTCCCGGATACGCATATAAATTCGCTTATCAGCAGAATCCTGGATTTCAATGAACTTTACTCCCTTTTCTGTCAGACCTAGCAGAGTGACCCTTTTGTCACTGGCAGAAGGACTCATTGTCAGCAGCTTTTTGTCCGAGAGCTTGTGTACCATGGCACTTGCAGATGGTTTTGTCACCTCCATACTCCTCGCAAGTTCCGAAAGAGAAGGAGTACCAAGAATATGTATCTTCTTGAGGTACATATAAGCGTTAAAACTAAGATCTTCGAATTCTCCTGAAAGTTCATATTCCTTCAAAAGCCGATTATAATATTCATCGAGCTTCTCAAAAGAGAATTCCATTTCCGTTTTTTCTGACATAAAAGTTAGTAAGGCAAACTAACTATATAATACTATTCAGAACAATATATAATAATACATAAAGATTCACATCGGAATTTGAATCCACCTTAAACATTCTAAGATAATTAGTGCTCCAGAGATTTACTACCAATAACTAACTAGACAAATGCCATCATGAACGAATAATCCCCTGAGCAAAAAGAAAAAACATGACAAAAACAATATCAAGTTTATTCTATTGATTTAAATGCCGCAAGTGCCGCATTCCTCTCTCTGGAATGTTCCACAATTGGTTGTGGATAAGCCACACCAAGAAGCTGCTGTCCCTTATCCATTGAATGGATAGTTTTTGGAGAAAGACCCTCCAGTTCAGGAATCCACTTTTTAATATACAGACATTCAGGATCGAACTTCTTCTGTTGCAGCCACGGATTGAATATCCGGAAATACGGCTGAGAATCCGCACCTGTTGATGCAGCCCACTGCCAGTTTCCATTGTTCACACAAGGATCATAGTCCACAAGTTTGCTGGCAAAATATCGCTCGCCCCATTTCCAGTCAACGTGCAGGTCCTTTACAAGAAAAGATGCAACTATCATCCTCACACGATTATGCATATATCCGGTAGTGTTCAGTTCTCGCATTCCGGCATCAACAATCGGGAAACCGGTCTGCCCTTTACACCATGATTCAAACAACTTATTATCATTTGACCATGGAAGCGAATTGAATTTCTTCTTGAAAGCATGAGTAAAAACATATGGATGTGCAATAGCAATATGAGTAAAAAAATCACGCCAATGAAGTTCATTAATAAGTGTATGGTCTGAACCTAATTCCTTTTCCACATAATAATAGAATTCACGTATTGATATAGTACCAAGTTTATTGTGAGCTGAAAGTCCTGTAGTGCCTTTTATTGACGGATAGTCACGTTCTTTGTCATAATTCCTGAAATCACTTATTCCATGAAGGATCGAAAGAGCATGACTTCTGCCCCCTTTTGTGAAAAGAGAAGAATTCATATCAATTGTAAGATCAGATAGAGAAAACTGAGCTACATCCAGATTCCCAGAATAGAATTTTCCCTCTTCATACACCTCAGGAAATAGAATCTCCCTTTTTGAAGCCTTTTTGAAGAACTGGGAAAATACAGAATAAGTATTTCCTTCGTTTGTGAGCACAGAACCAGGCTCATGTAGTAAAACATCATGGAAATTTACAACATCAATACCTGAATCCTTGCAGGTTTTCAGAATAAAATCATCACGCCTTCTGCTGAAAGGAGTGTAATCCCTGTTGTAAAAAACAGCATCAATTCCATGTTTATCATTTAGTCCAGATATGATTTCCTCAGGCAGACCTGAGAATAAGAAAAGTTTACCATTTCTAGACCCTAATTGATGACTCAGATCTTCAAGACATTCTAACAGGAACTGGAAAGTATTATGGTTGAAATTCTTTCTTTTTTCATCAGCAAGTCTTGGATCAAAAATAAAACAAGGAATAACCTCATCTGACCTTTTCATTGCAACTTTCAAAGCAGTATTATCATCCACCCGAAGATCGCGTCTGAATATGAATAAAGATAAAACGTATTCTTTTTCCAATTATTCCACCTCAATAGCCACTTCGTTACGCATCAGAGCAGGAGGAACCCACGGTGGATCATACCGCATCAGGAAAAAATCACCCATCGTAACAATACCATTATCAGAAAGCTGCAGGTTGAGAGCTGAACGCTTAGTTTCAACAATTTCCCCTTTTGCATATCCTGAAAATCTGATAACTGCTACTTTTCGTGAAGGAACAACCTGAACCGAGATCTTGGAATCTACCGGAGCAGGCACATCGTCTGTATCGTACATTTGCGGAAGTATAAATGACATATTTACAACATTCTTATCCTCAAATATAATTACAGGAGAGATCATTTCAATCTTCTTTTTCTCTGCATTATTTCCAGAGATATAAGATCTAAGCACAGAAAAAGAATCATCAATATTATTTGATGATGTGGAAACCAGAGTCAGTTCCCCGTATTCCCTCACCTCAATATTTTTTCCCAATTCAGACAGTACCCTGTACCCAACCTCTTCTCTTGTCATTGAAACGTGCACCCCTGCAAAAAACCATGAACCAAGCATGACAGCAAATACTGTCAGTAAAGCAAAAATTGCCCCGCCCTTATCCATACGGATAGATTGCTCTGGAAGTTAGAAGAGTATTGTGGTTCCTTTTATGGAAAATATATAGATATTATACTCTATGATCGAAACTTAGGTTAACTAGATATATGTACATGCTGATTTTCAATTGTGATAGAAGCTCTGATTTTTGATATGGATGGTGTGCTCATAGACTCAATGCACCTGCATGCAATGGCATGGAAAACCGCATTTATGGAGGAAGGTATCTCCATAGATGAAAGAGATATATTCGCCCTTGAAGGTGAAAACGATACAGGAATAGTGAAAAGAGTCCTTGTGATAAATGGAAATAATTCCATAGACATGGAAACAATACTTACATCAGTACCTGCAAAGAAACATCAGCTTTTTGACAGGAACAGTGTTACCCTTTTTGATGGTGTCGACGATATTCTCCGGCAGATCAAAGGCAAATTCAAACTTGCGGTTGTTTCAGGCTCTGACAGGAAGATCGTGGAAATGATGATGGAAAAATATTTCCCGGGAATCTTTGATGTTGTCGTCAGTGGCGATGATACAGAATATGGAAAACCTGCTCCCGATCCATACAATAAAGCTGTAGAGATGCTTGGCATCAGTAAAGACAATTGCATTGTAGTTGAAAATGCTACCCTTGGTGTTGAATCTGCCAATAACGCAGGAATATTCACAGTAGGTCTACCAACGTACCTTACAAGAAAAGAACTAGAACATGCTGACATAGTCCTGCACGACCACGAAGAATTATTCAGGTTAATAGAGTTGCTGATGAGAATGTTTCCCGGGACTTGAGGAAAGATATTCCTCCAGTTGTTCCCTTATGAAAGTTGGTCCATGACCCATTAATGCCTGTTCTTTCAAGACAGACACATTTGACCTGTATTTTTCATCATTGATAAGAGAGTGAATAGCCTGTAACAATTCTTCAGGTGTGACAGAATAGGAGAATCTTCTGCCATACCCGTTATCTTCAATGAACTTTGCATTATTCTCCTGTTCATTATGCGACCTGTCAGGGAATGAGATAACCGGAAGTCCATAACTAAGGGATTCGGTAATAGTTCCATGACCACCTGTGCAAATAACCATGTCCACCGACCTGTAATAAGGAAATGGATCAGGAATCAGATGGCGAATATCAACATTTTCAGGAACATCTTCAAGGAGGGCATAGTCCAGATCCGGTCCGCCTATTAGAGTGTAATTGATACTTTTATCCATTTTTGCTGCTTCTAACAGCGTTTTAAATATATGGAGCCGATAGCCGAAACCGCCTATACTGCAAAGCACATGAGGACCTTTCAATTCTTTTATCGGAATGACCTTCTCGTATTTTTTTCTAAGTACAGGACCACTGAATCTTATCTTATCCTTTACACCATCAGGGAATGAAAGATTAAAACCACATATAGTAAAAGGTGGGGCAAAATCAAGAACGAATATCATATTTACATTCCTGTAGGCCCACGTGTAGAATTTCTTTACAGTAAATCCTACTGCCCCTATTACAAACCCCTTGTTCCTGAAAAAATCCTGCATACTCGATTGGTTCACTACCATACATACAGGAACTTTTTTTTCGTCTGGCAGCTATTATTCTGGAGTAGTAACCATCTGATATCACAAAATCCGGCTTTGTTCTTTCTATCAGCCTGGTAACTGAATTGATATTGCCTAAAGAAATACCCCTTGCAGTTGAAACTATGGAGCTTTTAAGATCAAGTGAACCTTTTTTGCCACTGAGCCTGAGCTCCCGGGGAATCTCCTCAACAATGTATCCTGATTCTTCGATTAATTTTTGCGAATATCCATAGGCTCCTATGAAGACAGTGTGCCCGGAATTCAACAGTTCAGATGCAAGAGAAATGCATCTTCCGGTATGTCCAAGTCCTTCACCACACACAAAAATCAGAAAAATCATACGTTTATCAGAATTAGTCTGGTACTCTGGCATATCCATATATGTTACTTATATACATATACAGACATGCCACATAGAAAATAGAGATAACTATAGAACATGTAGATTAACTATTTATCTACAATTAGAAACATATGTACACATAGAAGAAAATCTGCAAAACGGGATTCTAGATTCAATAGGAGTGATAAAGTGTTCCGGAAACAGAATAGCACAATGCAAAAAATAATTGCATCTGACAGAGCAGCAGAACTTCTTGAGAACGGCTGGCGCAAGGCAGACCTGCATGTGCATACGTCCTGCTCCTATGACGTACCTGCATGCTATTTTACAAAACCACCTAATCTTTTTCAAAAAGGACTGACGGATGGCCTTGATTTTGTGACCTTTACAGATCATGATACTGTAAAGGCATATGACAGGATGGGATGGAATCGGGATAAACTGACCACGGGGGTTGAATTATCAATTACTGACATGGAAAATGTCGGACACACAATACATATCAATGCTTTTGAGTTTGATAAAGGACAATATTGCGAGATAGAGACAATCATACGTAAAAGGCAGGATGTCTACATGCTTCTTGATTATTTCAGGGATAATGACATACTACACATATACAATCATCCATTCTGGTTCAAACCGGGAGAAAAGCCAAATATAATGGCCGTTCCTGAGATTGCAAAGCAGTTTCCGGTAATTGAGTATAACATGCAGGATCTAAAGCAGAAGAACTTCTTCTCAATGGTACTGGCACAGCGTTTTAAAAAAGGAATGGCTGTGACAACTGACAGTCACACAGGCAGGATCGGAAGGGTCCATACTCTTGCAAAAGGAGATACTTTCAGGGAGTATTTCAAAAACATCGAGAAAGGCAGGTCATACATGATGATCGATGAGCCTATCTGGAAACACATCAGCCATGAGATGAATGCATGGGTAGAGCTTGTTTTCAATATGGAAAAACGTATGCTACACGAGGGTGACTACTCTACTGGAGTGGAGGCATTCGATAGAGTTGTCAGTCTTGTGTGCGGTGACAATCGGGACAAACAGCCACACATGTACAATATGACAATGCACCTTGCACAGCAATTCTTTGGTTCCGGTTTACCCTTCCTGTTATACAGAATATCAAAACAGCCACAGGTTACTAGGATCGGACGCGTTGTTAATAGTTAGATGTGCCTTTAAGCACATTCTTTTTTTTGAAAAAACAAGAGATGCGGGCATGCGCATTTCTGATGAAAGTCTTTTAAAAGATTAGAGCATATGGACACCGGTCAGTTTTTGGGCTGGCTATTTTTTTGGTGTTAAGATGAGAATAATGATATTTGTCTGCGGCGAAGGTCTTGGACACACCAGCAGATGTATTTCCATTGGCAGAGAGCTTGTTTGTGCAGGACACGACGTCCATTTCGGAGCTTACGGATATTCAAAGGAACTAATTGAACGCAAAGGATTCAAGGCACACAAGGTTCCCTCAGAGATAACCCTTGTTGGAAAGGCAGGTTCCCTGAATCTTAAAAAGTCTATTCTTGCAACTTTCAAAAGAGGACAGTTCCTGGGTCTGATAAAGATACGTAAACTTCTAAAAAGAACCAGACCGGATGTTGTTATCTCGGACAGTTATTTCATGGGAATGATAGGTGCTAAATCCCGCAGTCTGCCATGTCACATGATAGTCAACCAGTCAAATATGGAAGAGTTCTTCAAAGGCAAGGGTGTTTCCAACATGATACTTGCCGAGCTTGTAAAAAAATTCTATACAGGCATGTTCAACCTGGCTGACAAAGTGATCATTCCTGATTATCCACTGCCACATGCAGTATGTCGAAAGAACCTGGAATTTAAGAAGAAAACATGGAAAAAGGTATTTTTCAGTGGCCCTCTCATTGGAAAGACATTTGAAGAAACAACTGCAAAAGAGCTTAAACGTCCTCATGTGCTCTGCACTGTGGGAGGGTTTGGCTACCGTGAACCTATATTTAGAAAGGTCATTGAAGCTGCAGGAATGGATAACTCCATCAATTATACTTTGCTTTCAGGCCCCAGCGTTGATCCGGAGAGTCTTGGAACATTGCCGGAGAACGTTATTATACTCAAATTCATCAATGACCAGTTCCCATACATGAAGGCCTCAGATCTTGTAATAGCACCCGGTGGCCACAGTACTATGATGGAAGCACTTAGCTTTGGAGTTCCAATGATAACTGTTCCTGACAAGAAACATAATGAACAGCAAAACAATGCTCTTGTTATTGAAGATGACGGTCTTGGAAAGAAAATGGATTATTCCGCATCTCCAGAAGAGATACTTGAGAATATTAAATTACTCATCAATGATGAGAAATACAGGAACAAGCTGAGTGAGATGAAGGAACTGGCAGTAGAACTGAATGGACCAAGAGCCGTGCGGCTGCTGGTCGAAGAGACCGCGAATAGATAAATTTTGAAAAAGATCAATTGATTCTCTTTATAATGTAACAGCAGTTTTTAGTTTGAGAAGGTCTTCTTGTAGAAGACACTCAGAACTATTGCAAACAATCCTACTACAGCAAAAAAGATCACATGACTAAGGATACTAACATCGTTTATCAGGTTCTGAAGATTACTGTGGAAAAGGTATCCCGTTATAATTAGAAAAGGATAGAAGGCTGATAAGGCCAACAGGTCATAAAAAATAAATTTACTCCATGATACATTTGCAGACCCTGCAACAACAGGACCGAAAAAACGCAGGCCTACTATCAGTCGGAATGTAAAGATGGTTTTACCACCATGATCATTCATCAAACGCTCATATCGGGCAATCTTTTTCTTATCCTTATTATGATCGAACCGTGACAGTAATTTGTTTCCATTCTTACTAAGCCAGTATAGCAATACGTCTCCGGAAGCACCTGCTATCAGACTAATAACAATTACCATCCAGAGATTTCCAAATCCAAGGCTGACAATATAGCCCACGATGAGAAGAAGAACTTCTTCCGGTAATGGAATGAAATGTCCCAGAAAAGCAAGAGTTATAAAAATACCGACATATGAAAGATGTTCAAGATAAGGTACTAAGAACTCCCAATTATTCATTTTGGTTAATCAGTAATTGAATATATAAAAACTCTTTCTGAATTGATAAAAAGAAAGGAGAAGGAGTTGCAAATAATTCTTCTATTTTATGCAACTCCGGGTGTTGTTGGTTGGTTTGTCTTTTTTGTCAACAATCTTGAGCGGCTAATTCCCATCATCCAATGTAATAGGTTACCTGTACTGACATGGAAACTGTGGACTCTCCAGGCTCAACTGGTGTGGAAACTCCTCCTGCATCCATTGCTGCTGTTTCTACGACAGACTTTGTATAGTAGATCGGTGTGTTACCATTATCGTACATTGATGCTGTTTGTACGCCTGTGATCTTAAGATCCAGACTGCCAGCAAGTTCATTTGCCTTTGACCTTGCATTGTCTACAGCTGCACTTACAAGTTGTTCACGGAGCTGCTCCTGCATGTCATCAGAGACTGAGAAGGAAATGCTTCCTATCTGATTGGCTCCTGCCGCTGTTGACCTGTCAATGATATCACTCAGGTAATCGAGCTTTGTTGTGGTGACCTGCACGCTGTTGGATGCGGAATAACCCGTGATGGTTCTTTCCCCGTCATAATTGTAGACCGGATACACAGAAACATAGGATGTCTGTATTTCTTTATCTTCAAGACCGAGGTCTTTGAGGTCTGATATGACAGCACTCATTATGGCAGCATTCTCGTCAGATGCTTCCTTTGCTGTTTCGGCCTGGGTGACAACGCCTATGCTCAAAGAGGCAGTGTCAGGTACAACCTTCTGTTCAGCGTATCCGCCCATTGTAATTGTGTCTGCTGTGTTCTGTTCAGTACCACCTTGTGAGATGGCATATATTGTTAATGACATCACCACCAGCACAACTGATAGTGCAATGATGGCGAGATATGATCTATCGTTTTTAGTGTCAGATGACATATTATATCCTCCTCTAATTGCCTTCCAACCGGTGATAATAACCGGTTATTGCGATTAATAGAAAGACTTGCACATATTAAACAATTGTCTAAACTTCAAACTCAGTTGTAGCTATAACTGGTGCTCGATGACGATATATAGAGATGTGTATTGATGAACATGTTTGCTCTTTGGCTGCAACTACTAAAAACAATATACCAATGTACTGATTTTATTTTTCAGTATATGAGAAGATATTTATACTAGTCAATAATATAATATTAAAGCTGGAATTTAAGTTTGTTTAATATGGTGTGGGAACCATGAAAAGATCTTTTTTACAATTAGAGAGGGATTGAGTGATATATGGTGAAATCGAGTTCATAGGAATTGTAGATATTCCACGTATCAATACCATATTCAGTATAGATAATACCCAATGGGCACCCTGGAAGGTTATTCTCAGCGATAAAGAGATGCAAATCCAAACCTCTGACAGGATAATTCATGTTAATCTGGAAAATATCCTTATTGTTGACAGGCCTCTACCGCATGCAATTCTCTGTAAGCTCCAGAATTCCAGCAGACATGGCGCGGTTATTGTTATTGATTACAAGAAAAATGCGACCATCGGCATAGGTGAAGTGGTTTCTTCAATGATAGTCGCAGGAAAGAAATCCGATGTCTCCAACCTGAAATATATGCTGATGAGCCTTTTAGGTGTGAAGGCCGATCCTATCATTGGAACTATGAAACCGGAAGATATTCGATTGTTATGTCTTCTGGCATCCGGAATTAATAGCCTGGATATGCTAATACCTATTTTTGAGGGTGACGATGAAATGGTCAACAGGACCTTTGCGTCCCTGAAAACCAAGGGACTGGTTGATAAGTATGCTACTCTTACACCCCTTGGACTTGATCTTGTGGATAGGGTCAAGGGCGTTGAAAAGAAGAAGCTTGGTTCCGATATCCAGGAAGATTTTGACAACCTGTCTACGGTGTGGAATTGCCTTGATTATAACATGGGACCATGTGTGGATGAGACAAACAGAATAATATGGAAGTTTGGCAATTCAAAATTGTGCGGAAATGTAGCTACATCCGATATTAATAAGTTCATCTGTCCGACGTCAATTGAAACAATAGAGGTTGAGATACCTGAGAATACCTGTTTTATGGATCTGATGATCCACACTATAAATGATGCTTTTGTTGTCCTGAAGTCACGTGACTATTCGGTGATATTGGCTATTTACGGATGCCTGAACCTTAAAGAGGATGTACAGATACGCATTTTGTTCTGTTTTTATCTTGGCTTTGTTACCGAGGCAGAGATCCTCAATTTCCTGCAGATATCTTTTTCATGCCTTGCACAGCATTGTAAGATATTGGTGGAAAATAAGTTGCTTGACTGGGATGCTAAGGAACTGACAAATGCCGGATTGAATCTTGTCCACAGGAAGATCATAGGTGATGTGGCTGTTCTGTTCAACTGGTCCTGCTTTGAATATAAGTCCGAGAATTTCAAAAAAATAGAAACCAGAAAGAAAGAGTGTGCTAAAAAGAAGATCATGGATATACTCCATAGCAAGCATGGAAAGACATTGAATGTTTAATTCGTAGAATGATTGTTTTTATAACAATTCTTTTTATAATCATTTGTTTAGATTTAAGGACATGATGTTTTAGTAAAAAACAAAGTGAAAATAAGGATTTAACACTAGCAATATACTCATTCTCCAAATCAAAATAGTTCTACATAGATTCCGCTAAGCACACTTAAATAGTATATTTATATTTCATTAATACAATTGTAACTCACTAATATATGAGTACTGTAAAAATGGAAACTACAATACATTTGATAGTGGCATTCTTGGTTTTTGTGACAGCCGGAATTGTTAAACGATTAGTTTTGATATCCATTGTACGCCGGAAATTAGATTTTCTTAACAGGTACTCATCAATATATAACGAGTTTGCGGAAACTTATTCTACAAACTTTGATTGCCTGTTGTACTTGTGGCTGACAAACAAAGCATCGGAAGCACAACAAACCCTGAGTTATTTTGCAGTAGATAACAAGATCCCTCTTATTGAACCAGTTATAAGAAATCCGCAATTGATCGTCAGAATTCTTCCTGCTATGAAAAACGGAACTGCAAATAACAGGAATGTCAGTTCATCATATAATGCACTGCTATGCTGTAAAAAAAGCATGGAAGAGTTAATGCTGAGTCTGCACAGCGACCTGCGAAAACCATTCAAATTATCCCTGTCTGGAATCCTGTATTTTGTTTCCCTGCCGGTTCTGATAATGTACTGGCTCAACCTGATAAGTGAATCCATGTTCTATAGGATCATTAGCTCGTATGAGCTCAGGCTGGCAAATCTCCTGACCTGCCTTATATGTTTGGTTACGTCATCTATTGTTGTGGGGAACTGGTGCTCTGTTCCATGAGTAAAATGAGAAGTACATAGCCCCATGCTTGTTTGAAGCTGCTGCCCTTATGTAGTTGAGATAATAAAAAATGCAGTTTATAGATTATCATTCATATTATTGAACATAAATATTTGAAAATGGAGAGGAATACTATGCGTATTCATGCCCTCCATCAATTACACCGCTCTTATATATCCCATTCCGGTCATAATCAGTAACTATTATAGATATCTGAACTACTGGAAAAACACCACTTTTTACAGACATGAGAGCGACTTCTATTGTTGAAGCATCTTCAAAATTAAATGCGTAATGCTCACCTTCATTTATGATGAAAGAATCGACTTTTGTACCGTTATTATACACTTCAAATGAAGCAGTTCCTGTATCAGGGATAGCATTTGTGATGTCAAGGACATAATCATTTATCTGATAACCGTCACCATCACTAACAGAGCCATTGTACAATTCAAAACGATCTATTTTGGTGTCATTAGATTCATTTTCAATTTCCACTTCACCCATTGATTCAGTGAGATTAGACCCATTCAATGATTCAGTAGTATTGGACTCATTCACTAATCCAGTGAGATTAGACTGATTCTGTGGTTCAGTAGTATTGGTCCCATTCATTGAATTTTGATCCTGAGTTACCTGATCAACACCGCTTGTTGCCTCATCGTTCCCTGCACATCCGGAAACGAGAACTGCAACAAGTAATATCATAATAAAAAAAGTGTGTAGATATTTCATCATATTCCCTCATTAATAATATTTAGATACAAATGTACTTGCAAATCTAATATCTAATAATAAATGTGTAATCCTTATTATATTACTGTTGTCACTTGCTAAGAAGGCTTCCCCAACCACGCCTAATATGTTAAAGCAATTCTCTTTATGTTCCTGGTAGGTTTTACCCTGGGATGTGGCCTTACTTCCATATTCCTGATCTATTCAGATGAGATAAAAGAAAGAGAAGTCATGTTAGATGAAGTATGTTAATGTGTAATTGTCCATATTGAACAGTTGTACTATTTTATTCACAAAAGCAACTTAATTTGAACTGTTTTTCTTGTAGGTGTTTTCAATTGTTCCGGATGAGCTGATCAGAGCAGCTACAGAAAGATCCAGGATAAACAAAATTAACCTAATTGGATAATTTGAAAGCTTCAGGTTTAAGGGTGAATAACTCCCCCTATGCTCCTTATACCGAAGGATTGTTCGACGTATGAAATCAGGATGGATTCTAATTTTAAAGATGTATGAGTAAAATTGGTTATTTGAATTTAGAATCGTAATTTTTCAAGAATTTATCAAAATCATATATTGGCTTTATATTAATCTCATACTTTCCTTTTATCATACTTGCTTTGTAAAAATTGATTTTTAAACCATTGTCATGATAGTTTTTATCTATAATATTGTACACTTTTACCATGTCTTCATATGCTGTTTTAATACCGAATATAATACCATTCAATGCTTCTTTTTCAAAAATCTCAAATTTATTATTGTTGGATTTACTTGGCCATATCAATGTACGGTATTCTTTTTCATAACCCCATGATGTATGTTTTGTAAACAGAAAAGCAGCCGTATTATGTGGATCTTTATTTGTTAATAAATTCACTTTTTGCGGCATTTCATCTTTATATTTAACTGGTATTAAATGTGCATCTTCAGATTTCAATCTTAAGTAGAAAGCATCCATATTCAATTTTGTCTTAAAACATAAACATATGCCTTTATGCTGGTTTGCATAATGACTCCACATTAATATGTTATTATTTTCCTTAGTAAAGCAGCATATTTTAGGATAGATATTGTTTATGTTATTTGTTAATACGTTTTTTCCAGGTAACAGTAGTAGCTCTTTACCTTTTTTCTTTAATTTGCCTTCTTTTATCCATGTTTTAATGGTGGAGTCATTTATCAACATATTTTTTGAATGGTATTTGTATAGAAATTCATGCCATTCTTCTTTAGTACCTCTCCAATATACATCATATCTACAATCAAAAGGATCGTTGAATTCAGTTGGATAACTAAAATACAACTCTTGTTTTTCCAGAGAATCTAATGTGTGATTTGTTATTGGTCTATATTTGTAAAAGAGAAAATCGTCTTCCTTCATTATATGTTATTTTATTTTGTTAAGCTATATTTTTTTCTAAAAGAATAATTCCGGAACACAGGAAAGATACTCTTTCCTCATTCATTCCGGATCAAATTCCAGGTAATTATTAGCCCAGGTCTTTTTCTTTAATGAATCTCCCCTAAGCCATTTGATGTAAACTTCCCGCCCTTAAAACAAAAAACAAAGTATTGTAAGCAAACTTAATTTCAAGAAAAAAAAGTTGAGTGCGCCGACCGGGATTCGAACCCGGGTTTAAGGCTTGGAAGGCCTCAGTCATAGCCGCTAAACCACCAGCGCAGTTTGAACATCCAATACACTGTTTGTTAAGATATAATCTTTTCGCCTGATAATGAATAATAATCTGGAATTGTATTTAAAGGCAGAAGTCATTCACTAATATCGGATGGAACAGGAACACTCAGACGAAGCGATCCGCACCGAAGGAATAAGCAAACACTACGAGCAGGTAAAAGCAGTAAGAGGCATCAACATTACAGTCAATAAAGGAGAGCTATTCGGCTTGCTTGGGCCCAATGGGGCAGGGAAATCGACACTCATAGGGATACTCGCCACAATGCTCAGGCCAACTGAAGGAACAGCTCGAGTCTGGGGACACGACATCAGGAATGAGCCAACAGAAGTTCGCATGTCCATAGGAGTAGTGTTCCAGGGCACCACCCTTGACCAGAAACTCACCGGGCGCGAGAACCTTGACATTCATGGAAGGCTCTACGGACTCGGGAAGAAAGAACGCCATAAGCGCATCCATGAAGTACTCAAACTCGTAGAGCTCAACGACTGGGCTGACGAGGTGGTGCAGAAGTATTCCGGCGGAATGATGCGCAGGCTTGAGATTGCAAGAGGACTCATGCATCATCCAAACGTACTCTTCCTTGACGAACCAACCCTTGGACTTGATCCCCAGACAAGGAACCACATCTGGGAATACATCAAAAAGCTCAACCAGGAAAAGAACATCACCATGATCCTCACCACCCACTACATGGAAGAAGCTGACATGCTCTGCAACCGTATCGCCATCATCGACCACGGTGAGATAATCGCCGAAGGAACTCCCCAGGAACTAAAAGCAGAACTCGGTGGAGATATCATAACCCTCAACTTCAGCAACGAGGATGAAGCCACAAAAATGGTGGAACACTACAAGAATCACAACAATCACAACCCCGACACAAATGAAATAAGCACCACCGGAACATCAATCCGAATAACCGCCACTGACGGTGAAAGAACAATACCGGAACTCATGAAGATAAGCACCGACCTGAATCTTCACATCGAATCCGTCAGCCTGAGAAAACCAACCCTTGACGACGTTTTCCTTCACCACACCGGCAAGAACATCAGATACTCAGGTCCTGATGACCGTAAAAGAAGGCGCGGCATAAGGCGTATGAGCCGCAATGCCAGATAACCGATTCAGATCATAGAAGTCATCACAAAGAATACTCTTCCCGAAGTTCCTTTATCCTGTCGCGAAGTTCCGCCGCCCTCTCAAATTCAAGATTCTTGGCAGCAAGGTGCATATCAGCCTCAAGGTCAATGATAATATCTTTGATCTCACGCGCCGATGCATCTTCAGCAATTGCCAGAACACCGGAAGTAGGTTTGTATTTCTCACCCTCAACAAGCTCTTTTTGCAGAGCTTTGCGAATTGTGGTAGGAGTAATACCATGCTCCTCATTGAACTCCATCTGGAGCTTGCGACGCCTCTCTGTTTCATTGATAGCACGCTCCATGGAACCTGTCATATTATCAGCATAAAGAATGACACGTCCTTCTGAGTTCCTTGAAGCACGGCCAATGGTCTGGATAAGTGAACGCTCTGAACGAAGAAAACCCTCCTTATCAGCATCCAGTATCGCAACAAAAGCAACCTCCGGGATATCAAGTCCCTCACGCAGCAGGTTGATACCAATAAGCACATCGAACTCACCTTTTCTCAGATCCCTGACAATCTCCGCACGCTCAAGAGTATCAATGTCCGAGTGCATATAACGCACCCTGATACCAAGTTCCAGAAGATATTCCGTCAGATCCTCGGACATTCTCTTGGTCAGCGTTGTTACAAGAGTCCTGAATCCTTTTGCAGTAACCTTACGGATCTCACCGATAAGGTCATCCACCTGATTCTCAACCGGCCTTACAGTAATTTCAGGATCAACAAGACCGGTTGGACGAATGATCTGCTCCACCACGGCCTTGCTTTTCTCAATCTCATACTCCGCAGGTGTTGCAGAAACATAAATAACATTGTCAAGTCTTCTTTCAAACTCATCATAACGAAGTGGCCTGTTATCAAGAGCTGAAGGCAATCTGAAACCATACTCTACCAGAGATTGTTTTCTTGCTCTGTCACCGTTG
The DNA here is from genome assembly GCF_900100715.1 of Methanolobus vulcani. Taxonomy (GTDB): domain Archaea; phylum Halobacteriota; class Methanosarcinia; order Methanosarcinales; family Methanosarcinaceae; genus Methanolobus; species Methanolobus vulcani. The sequence goes on from NZ_FNCA01000013.1 coordinate 37,240, forward strand.
TGCATTCCACGAATCTGCGGGATGGTCACATGTGATTCATCAATGACCAGAAGATAATCATCAGGGAAGAAATTAAGCAGGGAAGATGGAGGCTCGCCGGGACGGCGGCCGTCAAAGTGCCGGGAGTAATTCTCAATACCGCTGCAATAACCAAGCTCACGGATCATTTCCATGTCAAACTTGGTTCTCTGTTCCAGCCTCTGAGCCTCAAGCAAACGATTCTCAGACCTCAGCACAGCCAGCCTGTCATGAAGTTCAGCTTCAATCGTACCCAGAGCCTTGTCAATGTACTCTTCCGGCATGACGAAGTGTTTTGCTGGATAAATACCAATTGTCTCCCCCTGAAGCACTTCCTCCAGCACTTTTCCGGTAACAGTGTCAAAATAAGCGATCCGGTCTATCTCATCACCAAAAAGCTCTATCCTGATTCCATCTTTCTCCTGTGCCGGAAAGATCTCAATGGTATCCCCTCGCAAGCGAAAAGTACCCTGGGTGAAATCAACGTCATTTCTCTCGTATTGAATATTGATCAGCGACTCAAGGAAAGCCGGCCTGTCAATCTCCATTCCGGGAGTCAGCATGACCGACATAGCCCTCCATTCGTCAGGTGAACCAAGGTTGTAGATACAGGACACACTGGAAACTACAATTACATCTTTACGTTCCAGTAAAGACTTGGTTGCTGAAAGTCTCAGCCTGTCTATCTCTTCATTGATCGATGCATCCTTTTCGATATAAGTATCAGTTGTAGGCAGATAAGCCTCAGGCTGGTAATAATCATAATAACTGACAAAATACTCAACGGCATTATCAGGGAAGAACTCCCTGAACTCAGAAAAGAGCTGTGCAGCAAGGGTTTTATTGTGAGCTATAACAAGGGTTGGTTTCTGCACGTTCTGTATGACATTGGCTACTGTGAAGGTCTTTCCCGAACCTGTCACACCAAGTAGTGTCTGGTGTTTCTTTCCTGCCAGCATACCTTCGGTTAGCTGGGAAATTGCCTTGGGCTGATCACCCTTCGGACTGTATTCAGAAACTAGTTTGAAAGGACGCATCACTATCTGTATTGAACCGAAAGCCTATAAACGTATTCACAGTTGAAGTGCATGCGTATTTCACCTAAAAAAACAGCATTTCACCAGTTAACAATATCACTACCTCACCACACAATTCACAGGAATTCCGCGGGATAATTCCATGAAATCACCGGGAGAATATCAGGAAATATAACAGCATCAGCATAATTGCCAGTATCATCAGCGTCTGAGCACTTTTATTGTCTGAACCAATTATAATTGGAATTGGCCCTAACATAATAATACCTCCACCTCTTACTTCTGTTTTATCAGAAACTGACCCATTGCTACCACTATTATTTGAAGACCCATAATGCATTGAATTTGGATTTAAAGTGTGTTCATCCCTTTTTATAGGATTTTGGGATTTAGATACACCTGAAACAAAGATCAATACAAAACCTGCAACTATCATCAGCATTCCCAGTATAATCAAACTGGCACCAGGCATCACAATTTCCTCCTTGCAAGCAGATAGATCACAGCTATCAGGACACCTGCCCAGAGCATGGATGAGGTAATCTCAGGAGATGAGCCGAATGCGATGGGGATCGGACCTATCATTATGAGACCACCGAAACTGCCACTGCTATTGAAAGAAGAAACTATTGCACCTGCAAGAACAAGAAAAAATCCAATGAATACAAGTAGTGAACCCAATTGTGAGAGATCCTGTGGTGAACGCATGAGAATCTGTATGTAAAAAGTCTGTTAAATAAGTAACAGTGATTTTCAGAGAAACTATAAGGTAATCGAGAATCCCATATCAAAAAAAAGTTAGTACTGGAACCTGTAATCCTGAGGCATTGATGCCATCTGGTCAATGCGAAGATCAGATTCCGGTTCAAGCTCGTCTGCAACATAGCGATATTCGCGCTGTGTCCTGTTTCCTCTACGTGCAAGAATATTCTTGCGGAACATACGTGATAGATATGTAGACACTGTACTCTGTTTTATCTCGCCGTATATGCGCTCGTACTGCTTCTGTATGTCCTGTGATGAGAACCATATCCTTGGATATTCATACTTAAGGAAGAGTTCCAGACGCTCATTGATCGTCAATGAACTGTCATTCATCCTGGCATGAAGTGAAGGAACCTTGCGCTGCGAAGGTGCCTGACGCTGAACCTGTGCAGGTGCTTCAATAGGAGGTACAGCCGACATCATCTGTTGGTTAGGATTCATTGTTTGGCGGACCGTAGATGACATTGGTGGTGTCGGCTGCCCATACCCATATTGCTGGACCCCCACAGGAGGTAGGTTGGGTTGTATATATTGCGGCGGCAATTGATAATCAGTTATTGTGTTTGGAACAGAACTCAGTCCTGGCTGTGGCACATAGGCCTGCCTGAACTGTTGTGTCTGTGGCAACACAGGCTGTGCATGCATCTGCGTTTGCTGAACCGGCAACTGAGAATACTGTTGCGAGTACTGCTGTGACTGATCTGCATGCTGTGCTGGCTGCTGAGAGATCATAGGTGGTTGCTGCTGCACAAATTGTGATTGGTATGCATTCGGTCCAGCAACATTGACCTGAGAATTAGTAGTAGTAGTAGGAAGTGATGCATTCTGCATCATATTAGATGAATTGGATGAAGGTTCGGGAATAGTTCTAGTCTCGTCATATAGGTCCAAGTATGCAAGCAGGCGGCGCCTGTCAGCAATCTCGAACTCGGCGTTTGATATTTTAGTTCCATCGTCGTTGATGATCTCAAGCCGAACCTTCATCCTTTTTGCCTCTTTGCGGATCCATTCATCCCCTCAGATATTGATGGATTCACAAAACCATTTATCCCCTCAGACTCATGGTGTTGCTCATTTAATCTTGATCCGTTATCGTGTGAATACATCAGGAACACATTGTTTCTCTGTGCTTCACAATACTTACATGGTTTTAATATTATATAAATATTTGCTCTAATAATATGTCTGGATTTGTTTTAAAGCAAATCAAAGCCTTAATAGAGCTTTGTTTGAAAATTAAAACGATTAACACAGACAAAAGACGAGTCACACAATTCGCCTACAATACAACAACTGCAATAATGATAGATAAATATTTCGTTTTTTGTCAAATTAAACAGTAATAATGTGTAGGAAGAAATTAAATACAGATTTTAAGCTGATTTTACCACAATAAAAGCAATATTAATGCTTTTTTCAGAGAATAAAAATAGATAATAACACAAAAGCTGTTTTTTGTGAAATACTGAAAAGAGCATTTTTACCATATAGCCCACCTAAACAAAAATAAAGATGCTGCGAACAAAAGCGCAATGCACTAGTGCAGTCGCATTTATATCCAATGATACCCATACTTAGCCCCTATGTCAAATAGTAGTGCTGAATCACCAATTGACAATATTAGTTCAAAGATTAAGACTCAGATAGAGTCCAATACTCTTGACGAAAAAGATGTGGAGTCCCTACTCCACGAAATAGAATTACTTAAAGTCAATAACGAAAACATGCGAGCAAAGTTGCTTGAAGCAAGTATGCTGGCAAACAATTATCTTGAAGAAACAAGCAAGCTCAAAAGACAGATCGAGCAGCTCACCACTCCTCCACTTTTCATAGCCACGGTCATGGAAGTTGACAACGGCCAGGCACTTATCAGACAACATGGGAACAATCAGGAAGTTGTGACTAGGGTACCAGCCAACCTTAATGTCGAGGCAGGTATGAGAGTCTGTGTGAATGCCGCATTCTCTATAATATCGATTATCTCCAGAGCTGCGGACGTACGCGCCCAGGTTATGGAGCTTATTAACTCCCCGGGAATCGACTATGATATGATAGGCGGACTGGATGATGTTCTGAAAGAGGTCATCGAATCTGTAGAACTTCCACTTGTGGAGCCTGAACTCTTCGAGAAGATAGGAATTGAGCCTCCAACTGGTGTGCTGATGTACGGTGCACCCGGAACAGGTAAGACACTTATTGCGAAAGCTGTTGCTTCAAGGGCAAACGCCACATTCATCAGGATGTCAGGCTCTGACCTTGTGCAGAAGTTCGTAGGAGAAGGTGCACGCCTTGTGAAGGACGTGTTCCAGATGGCTCGCGACAAGTCCCCATCAATCCTTTTTATTGATGAGATAGATGCAGTGGGCGGTATGCGTACACATGACGGTACCACAGGTTCCGCAGAAGTGAACCGTACTATGCTTCAGCTCCTTGCCGAGATGGACGGTTTTGACGCAACCAAGAACGTCAAGGTCATTGCTGCAACTAACAGAATTGATCTGCTTGACCCTGCACTGCTTCGTCCGGGAAGGTTCGACCGTGTTATCGAGGTTCCACTTCCTGATGAGAAGGGACGTCTGGAGATATTCAAGATCCACACCCGCAAGATGAATATGGCAGAGAATGTGGACTTTGAGAAACTCGCAAAGATGACAAATGGTCTCAGCGGCGCAGATATTAAGATCATCACAAAGGAAGCCGGAATGTTCGTCCTCAGAAGACGTGGAGAAAGCATTACCATGCAGGACCTCCTTGATGCATATGAGAAAGTCGTTTCCGAGGAAGAAGAACAGACCTCCCCATACAGTATGTTTGCATAAATCGCAAACATACACCCTTTTTCACCAAACGAAAGGTTAATATGCTTTGAGTGACTTTCAAGGGTGCTGACAAGCAAAGCAGATTGCTCCGATAGTGTAGCACGGCCAATCATGCAGGACTCTCACTCCTGCGACTGGGGTTCGAATCCCCATCGGAGCACCACTCTAATTTTTTGATAAATATTAAGTTCTGAGAGTTTACTCTTTTTATAATTTTGATTAGTTTGATACTATACCCATATTTGCATGTATTCTAGAAGTAAAATTATTAGTTACTAAGTATGAGAAAGCACTGTTTGTTGGCTATCCTTTGCCCTCAGTCTTTCTATGGTTGCGAGATTGCAGGCTGATGGGTTACTACTTTTTGACTTCGATATATGCCGGATGCAGAACTAGGGCATTTTGTAAATGCCCGAATTAAGAATTATAGTTAAATATATAGAAATTTATAGAAGAAAATACAAACTCGCAATAATTCATGCATCCAACAATCTAAGAGAGATGAATAAATGTGCAATTCTGATGATCACCTCAACAAAATCAAGGTAGAATTAGAAACTAAAGATGAAAATTTAAGAGAAAGAACTTATAAACTTGCAGAATATGCAATTATTCTATCAGGATTTTACATATCAATTGTACAATATTACAATCTCAAAATTGAAGCAACATGGACTATAAGAATATTCATGATTTGCATTCTTTTAATTTATGCACTATTATTCATTTCAGTACTTCCATTCCAATCGTTCTCATTTACGATAAAAAATAGGAATTATTATAGTTTGACTGGAAGTGAGTTGAAAACAAACGTAGATGAATTATACAAAACAGTCCAAAGGAATATAATAAACCATGCTGTAATCGTTCTATTTATGTTCACATCACTAATCTTATTTTCAGGTATTGCTACTGGAATTCTATTTTGGGGATGGGATTTACTTCTTATAATAAGTACATTATTAGTAATCGCCGGAGTAGTTATTATGATAATATGCTACAAGAATCTTTACAGTTCATAAACCACGTTACTACAATCATGCAAAAGTAATTTATGAATTTCTTTTTTGTAAGAATAATTTCGTACTCCAAAACACCCTTGTCCGGAAGCTATCAAGTGGGTCTCTCAAATTCTCCAAAAATAAACGCCGCTTCTTTTGCAGTATTCTGCCATCGTTCAAAATTAGAGAGTATTCACTAAGCAGATACTCAACAAAAACAGCAGTATCAAGATTTAATTACAAAAACAAATCCGCATTCACCCTCAACACCCCGCCGACTCCTCATCCACTTCTCCCATATATTGCTTCATCTGTCCGCAGACACCTTGGTCTTCTATTGTGAATGTAAAGGTGCTTCCTGCTCCTTCCTTACTCTCAACATGGATACTTCCGTTATGCATTTCAACAAACCACTTTACAAGCGTGAGTCCCAGACCGGTGCTTCCGTACTTTCTTGTATTCGACGTATTTGCCAGAAGAAAAAATCCATAAAAAATAAGATGCAGCCCTTGTTACAGGGCTGCGATTCTCCAACCAGTTCTCAAATTCCACCGAATTAAATCAGTGCATCATTAGAAATATCAGGATGCAATTTTCCGGATGAGGAAGAAGAGAAGGAATCTTTCAAATCATCTACAGGTTCATCATTGACAATTGAAACGCTGCCATCCAGTTTGAATTTGGACACAACAAGTTGCATTCTTGAAGCAACCTCCGCAAGCTCCTGAGCCGAGTGTGAGAGTTCCTGCATGGAAGCAGTCTGTTCCTGAACTGAAGCAGAGGCCTCTTGAGCACCTGCTGCAGACTGCTCGGAAATTGTAGAAACCTCATTTACAGAGGAATTTACCTCCTCAATAGAAGCGGATTGTTCCTCAGTAGCTTCGGCAATCTCCTGAACCATCTTTACAATAGTGTTTCCAGCTTCAACAACATCACTTATTGCTTTCACAGAATTACCAAGGGACTCTGCACCCTTATGCACCTCTTCAGAACCTCTCTGCATAGAATTCACAGCATTCTTAGTACCACTCTGCATCTGGACAATAAGTTCTGAGATCTGCTTTGCAGCATTACCTGAATCCTCGGCAAGCTTACGCACCTCATCAGCAACAACCGCAAATCCACGACCATGGTCTCCTGCCCTTGCAGCTTCAATAGCAGCATTAAGAGCAAGCAGGTTGGTCTGATCCGCAATGCTTGTAATAAGATTCACGATCTCACCTATCCTGTTTGACTTGACATCAAGATCAGTAATCACACTTGAAGAATCACCCACAGCAGACTTGATACTTTCCATCATATGCATCAGGTCCTCTGACATGTCACCAAGACTCTGTATAAGAGCATTCGAATCAACCGCATTCTTGGAAGCCATCTCCGAATTAATAGCGACTTCCTGAACCATACGACTCATATCGACCATTGCACTGGAAACATCCTGAGCCTTACTAGCTTGGAGCTGCGTACCCATTGAGATCTCATTCACAGTATTGGTGATCTGGTCAGCACTGGATGAGAGCTGCTCAGTAACAGCAGACATTTCCTGAGAAGTGTAAGCTATAGATTCTGCATTCTCAGTTACAAGAGCAACAATATCATTCAAAGAATGCCTGCATTTCTCAACGCCCCCGGTAAGCTCCATGAAATCACCAACGCCATGCACCCTTACTTCTCTTGTCAGGTCATTGGAAGCAATAGACTCCAGAACCTCGCATGAATCTTCAATAATTCCCTGCAGTGTGTCACCAAAACCATCCAGAGTATCACTCAGAACCCTGAAATCACCTTTAGTAGAAATTCTAATCCTAGTATCAAGATCTCCCTGCGAATAAGCAGTAATCACACGGGAAGCCTCATTCACAGGATCAACAACGGTATCCAGACAGTTGTTGAAGCCATCCACGATCTTCAGATAATCACCCTGGTGCCTTGAAGTATCGGCACGGACATCAAGCTGTCCGTTCACTCCTGCCCGGGCCAGCATATCAGCATCCTCAACAAGATTATTGATAGCTTCGATACAGGTATTCAGATTGTTCTTGATGGTATTAAAATCACCACAATAAACATCAGTAATGATCGGAGGTATATCGCCCTTTGAGATCCTGTCAAAGTATTCAGCTGTGACATTCAGAGGACAGATCACAGCTTCAAGAGTATTGTTCACACCTTCCACAATTGTCCCGTAATCACCCTGGTGTCTGGAAACATCGGCACGGACATCAAGCCTGCCTTCAATGGTGGCTGCTGACAGCATATTGACATCACTGATCAGAGCATTGATAGCAGCTATGCACATGTTAAGATTATTTTTGATCTTATTGAAATCGCCACTATAATCATCAGTGATCTCTTGAGGAATGTCACCATGAGCGATACGATCAACATACTCCGCTGCCACATTAAGTGGATCAATGACAGCATCAAGAGTATTGTTCACACCCTCAATGATTACACGATAATCACCGTCGTGCTTTGAAGCATCAGCACGGACATCCAGTTGACCATCGACAGCAGCGGCTGAAAGCATGTTAGAATCAGAAATGAGTGCATTGATAGCATCAATACAGCCATTGAGGTTACTTTTGATCTCATTGAAATCACCGCTATAATCATCAGTAATGTGTGGAGGAATATCACCGTGAGCAATACGGTCAACATACTCAGCAGCGACATTCAAAGGATCTATCACAGCATCAAGGGTATCATTAACACCAGTGATGATAGTGCAATAGTCGCCGTAATGATTTGAAGCATCGGCACGGACATCAAGTTTACCGGCAACTGCGGCCTCAGAGAGCATATTGGCATCAGAAACAAGGGCATTGATAGCATCAATACAGCCATTGAGGTTACTTTTGATCTCATTGAAATCACCACTGTAATCATCAGTAATGTGTGGAGGAATATCACCGTGAGCAATACGGTCAACATACTCTGCCGCCACATTAAGTGGGCTGATCACAGAATCAAGAGTGTCGTTCACACCATCAATAATAGCACGATAATCACCGTTATGTTTTGAAGCGTCGGCACGAACATCAAGTTTACCATCTACAGCCGCTTCTGAAAGCAGATTAGCATCAGAAACAAGCTCATTTATCGCGTCAATACAGCCATTAAGATTATCCTTGATCTCATTGAAATCACCGTTGTAATCATCACTGATATGAGGAGGAATATCTCCATGAGCAATACGATCAATGTATTCTGCTGCCACATTAAGAGGACTGATCACAGCATCAAGGGTATCATTAACACCATTAATGATCGAACGGTAATCACCATCGTGTCTTGAAGCATTGGCACGAACATCAAGTTTACCATCGACAGCAGCGGCTGAAAGCAGGTTGGCATCAGAGACAAGTGCGTTGATAGCATCAATACAGCCATTAAGGTTATTCTTGATCTCGCTGAAATCACCACTATAATCATCAGTGATATGCGAAGGAATGTCACCATGAGAAATACGATCTATATATTCTGCTGCCACATTAAGAGGATTAATTACAGCATCAAGGGTATCATTAACACCATTAATGATCGAACGATAATCACCATTATGCTTTGAAGCGTCGGCACGAACATCAAGTTTTCCTTCAACAGCTGCTGCAGAAAGCAGATTAGCATCCTTGATCAGTGCGTTGATAGCATCAATACAACCATTGAGGTTGTTCTTGATCTCATTGAAGTCACCATAATAAGTTTCAGTTATTCTTGGAGGAACATCACCATGAGCAATACGATCGACATACTCCGCTGCCACATTAAGCGGACCTATAACGGCATCAAGAGTATCATTAACACCAGTGATGATAGCACGATAATCACCATTATGTTTTGAAGCGTCGGCACGAACATCAAGCTTGCCTTCGACTGCAGCTGCAGAAAGCAGATTAGCATCAGAAACAAGGGCAGTTATCGAATCAATACACTGATTCATGTTGTTCTTGATCTCATTAAAATCACCATGATATTCATCAGTAATATGAGGAGGAATATCACCTTTGGAAATACGATCAACATATTCAGCGGCAACGTTCAATGGCATAATAACCGCATCAAGAACCTGGTTAAAACCCCGAGGAATAGCCTCGAAATCAATACCCACATCAGTGTTTGCTCTTCTGTCAAGTTGACCCATCATTGTGGCATTGGCCATATCCTCAAAGTCAGTAACTATCTTCCCGATCCCGCCTGATATCGACCTGCTTAAAAAGAAAGCAGCCAGTGCACCCAGGATGATGAATATAAGAACCGCAACTATCAAACTGTTTTTGATAGCCATGAGCGGACCTTCAAATTCTTCAACATAACTGCTTGAAACTATATACCAGTCATTTGGCTCGTAATAAGTGAAACTGGCTATCTTCTCCCGACCTTCCCAATCATATTCAATAGTTCCTTCTTTGGTGGAAATTATCTCCTTTGCAAAAGCCTGGTCGAAAAGATTTTGCCCTTCCATATTCGGATGCAATATCAGATTCCCTTGAGAGTCCATTACGTATACGTAACCAGTCTCACCTACAACGATCTGAGCCATATGTTCTCTTATAGTATTGATGAAAGGATCTTCCAGCACACCAACATACAGAATTCCTATAATTTTCCCGGAACTGTCCATAATAGGCTCATATGCTGTGAGATACCAGGCATTGACAACCCATGCTTTTCCATAGAAAGTCTCAGCATTGTTGACAACTGTATCGTAGACCGGTTGTGAGACTGTAGTACCTACTGCCCTTTCACCAGCATCATTAATAACATTCGTAGAGATCCTTACTGCTTCTCCATTCTCAACCTGGAACACAGTAGCTGTTCCACCTACCATACTCTTGATGTTATCAACGATCTCATAATTGCCGTTGACAACATAATCTCCTCCTAATACCAATTGCCCGTCTACGATTGACGGATCACCTTTTGCATAGAAAAGAGACCTTGCGACTCCCAGGTCACTATTCACTTTATCCTGGGCAAGCGAGAAAGTAGAGTCCACATAATCTTTTTCAATAAGCATTTGGCCTTCTAAACTGTCTTCCAGTTGAGCCAGCGTTCCTGCTGCTGTTTGCTCATAAGCATAAAAACCAACTATCGTTACCGGCAATATTGTTAAAAGCAACGCTACTGCCATTATTTTCTGACTGATACGTATTTTATGTAAATCCATCTAACCACCCTTTGAGAAAAATATATTTGAAAGTGTTTTACCCAAAGATTGATATTTCATCTGTTGTTTCAATGTAAAACATAGCATGAACCCGATTCTCCTGATTATGGATCTAGAATTGTATTTAAAGATATGAGGAGCTATAGGTGAAAAATGCTAAAGAATGCATTATAACTTATTGCAAATATTCTATTGACAATATCCAACTTGCAGAGATGCAACTCCTGCTGCAAACAGGAATTAAAGCTTAAACTCCTAAACACCATCCAGCACCTTACCTATTTCGCCTATAAATCATGTAACTGTGAGTATACACACTCTTCTAAAAAAAGGAGAGAATAATATATAAATCCATCTAATAAAATATAAATAATACTATACTTAGAAAATAATTATGCAATGACCAAAATAGATTATAGAGTATCTGGAACTGCCTGCTGCCAGCGTCAATGACAATTAAAAAAGACATATCTAAAACCAAACAACCTATATGCTTTTCATCCTGTACTCTTTCATCATACAGGCAAATTTGAGAGCAGGTGAAATAACCTGCCCCATACGAAAAAAGAAATGTAAGAAAATGTTTACTTATTCTACTTTTACAGCAACGAGGGAAAGCCCAAGTTCCTTCTCCAGTTTCTGGATCTCATCAAGATCCTCCTTTGTCAGCTCAGCGTTACTAATGTTGATGCCTGAAAATGCAAGAAGGGTTACACCTGTTTTTTCTTCAAGTTCTGAAATGGCTTTCATCTGCTCGTCCTTAAGTACGGAAAATCCCCATAACATATTTTCTAATCTCCTTTATTATTTCTTGGCCATTTAGGCTTTGCTAGTATGAGAGATAATTGTATTTAGTGTTTCTGATAATGTTTGTAATTATTACTTGAAAGCATACGCATTCAAACAGCAGATAATTATCGCACATAAAATCCAAACATAAAGTTAGTGAAAAAAGCGAAAAGAATAGGATATTTTTAAAATATCCTGCTACCTTTAAACCTTACCTTGGCTTATTCCATATTATAAGAACTGCACAGAACAGTCCGATAACTCCTGATAACAGCTCAAATCCAGGTGCATTGACTGAACTTTCAACATTCGGAACCTCTTCTTCCAAATCTGCATCAACTGTTTCTTCATCTACAGTACTTGCTGTTGGCTCCGTTTTGTCCGGCTGTTCGTCTACCGCTTCTGCTTCACCCATATCAACTACAACAACGTCATCTTCAGTAGTTTCTGTTTGTGTAGTTGTACTTTTGCTTTTTATAGTGCAAGTTTTCCAGAGTGTCATTTTCAAACATGGTGCAGTAGTATCTTCGGTCTTAAGATAAAGCCCACCATGGAGATCTATTTGTTCATCCCCATTCAAAGTTATGTCTTTGTTACTGGCAAGAACAACAGCATCATCGCCGGTATAAAGAACTGTGCCTGTTCCACTGCCTGCATAGTCAACGCAATTCATAAGAGCAGGTACTTCAAATCCTTCAACATCGAAAATACCATAGGTGTCACCACTTTCAATAGTTGTAAGATCACCGCGGAGGAATGCATATTTGAAAATTGCAAAGTCTGTGTCAGTACCCCTGAATATGGATTCAACAGTACAATAGAATACGGGATAATCATCGTTGTCTTTGTAGAGATATGTCCTTTCCATGTTAGTCATATTGGCAGATGAACTGACGACTCCACTGTCGATTTCCACTCCATCTTTCTTAAGATGTACCCAGACTTTTTCCCCATCGACATCTATCTGATCAACACCCAATGTCCATCCATCTGCAAGTTCCCATTCTTCTCCTGACAACATCTGTTTCTTGTCATCGCTTCCAAATTGCACCAGGATCTTAGCGATCTTATCGGGCTTACATCCCTGTGTTGGGTCGGAAGGATCATCAGGCATTACAAAATACTGAGGTCCGAAAAATCCCATTAGATAATAGAACTCAAGGTCAACGTTATCGACTATAAAAGTGCCACCATCATCTGAACCAGCTATTTTTGTCTTCTTCTTCTGTGGTTTGCTTATGTAGTAAAAGTCACCTTCTTTAATAGTATCTCCAAGCTGAATTGTCTCGGAAGAGTTCACACTGTTGTGCAAATAAAGAAGTTCACTTGAAAGACCAGGTTTTATTGGATACCATAATCCGGAAAAACTATTTGCATCCCAGTAGAAATCACCTGCTGCTATTGAAGAATCTGTGTTGTCATATACACTGCTTCGAATAGTGTAAGTTGCATCCTCTGCACTGACCGGCACCATGGATAAGATCATCAGAACCAATAATGCAAGCATAATTTGTACTATTTTTTTCATATCAATATCTCCTGAAAATCGCATAATGCAAACATCATTTTAATTCCAGACCGGGATTATGAAGCATAAACTTCAATAAACTACGGTGTTGTTTATTTTCACGAAGTTGCATTAATTATGATTTTTATAAACTTTTGTAATACTATGATAGGATGACAAACAATGTTATGAGATAAAAACATAACTATTTGATTTAGTATTACTAAATAAACAAATATTAATACTAAACTAGCATTAGATGATTAAAAATTAGAAAAAAGATAATCAAAACATAACTGAAATAAAAGAACGATAATTCAACCAATTATAACACTTAAAATCCCGGCATTCATAACGGAATGCACTGAAAGTTCAGAGTAAGGAGCATTAACCTGACAGGAACAAATCGCAATATTAACAGCACCTACAACGATAATAGATACAACAAGCAGAGAGTTTCAGTCGTTATACCTGTTTAAATAATATAAAGTATCAGAACCGAAAAAACAAATGAAGATGATAAAAAATGACAGATGACATAGATTGGAGTGATGTCTGGATAGAACAAATGAAAAGACATCTGGAAAGCGGGAACAAGAAAGAGTGTGCTTCAATATGGGAAGAAAAAGAAAGTGCTAAAAGGTTTTGGGAGATCTCACTAAGAAACAACCAGCAAAGAGCGCGAGATGTTATCAGTGGCCTGAACCTTACTCCAGAATCCAGGCTTCTTGACATTGGTGCAGGACCAGGAACACTTGCAATTCCAATTTCTGAAAAGGTGAAAGATGTTACTGCCGTGGAACCTTCAAGCGGCATGATAGAAGTCCTGGAAGAAAATATGGCCGCTTATGGCAGAAACAATATCAGCATTATCAAAAAAAGATGGGAAGACATTGATGTTGAAAAAGACCTTGACGGACCATATGACGTAATAATTGCATCATTCTCTTTGGGAATGCCGGATATCCGCAAAGCTATCGAGGATATGCTTGCAGTGGCTTCAGGATACATCTATCTCTATTGGTTTGCAGGAAACACATCATGGGATGAACACTCTATTGAAATATGGCCAAAACTGCACGGTACTGAATATTGCATAACACCGAAATGTGATGTACTCTTCAATGTGCTGTACCAGATGGGAATTCATCCGAATATGGAAACTTTCACAATTGGGAGGACTGAAAACTATGCGACACTTGACGAAGCAGTTGACAACCTATCAGGTCATTTCTCATTGGAAAGTGATGAACAAAAAAAGATACTGGAACAATATCTGGAAAAGACTCTTCAAAAAGAAAATGGGAACTATATTTACGATGCCTGCTCAAAGCGTGTAAAAATATGGTGGAACACTCAGGATAACTGAGCTTATTTATCAGGAGTCAGACTCAGGCATAACTTCACTCATTATCTTTTTTACAACACCTATCACTTTATCGTTTCGAAAAACTTTTATAGTGTAGTCAGCAAAAGATATGTAAAGCCCGGTCCTCTCTTCATAAAGCCCTCGAAGACCTTTTTCCTTAAGGCCTACCACGCCGCGAGTTGCAACATTTGACAGACGGTAAACAATAGTTCCAAAAGGGACATCAAGATAAACAATAACTGAGTGTTCTTTCAGGAACTTCATTGCTTTTTCCGAGTAGACCACACTTCCACCCGTGGCAATGATACAATTATCCCTGAGCTTCATGTTGATGATACTCTGTTCCTCGGCTTTTAGCAAAGCTATGTCCCCTAGGTCATTAACTATATCCTGCAAACCTTTTCCGGAGTCATCGATAACCAATTTATCAGTATCTATAAACTCATAGCCAAGTAAGGAAGCAAGTTTTATTCCCGCAGAACTTTTGCCTGCACCTGGCATGCCGATGAGAGTTATAATCATTTGATCATTCCATTTCCTTTTTTAATAAGAATAAACTAGCAGCTAGCATCAGTTAGTCAGTGATTGTATGGGCGCAGGAATGCGTCCACCTCTGGAAATGAACTGTTCGGAACTGAAATTATGAACCGGCATTACAGGTGCGCTTCCAAGCAGACCGCCGAATTCGATCATGTCACCGACCTTTGTGTCTGGAGCTGGGATTACCCTGACAGCAGTTGTCTTTTTGTTTATCATACCAATGGCCATTTCATCAGCAATGATAGCGGAGATAGTTGAAGACGAAGTATCTCCCGGAACTGCTATCATATCAAGACCTACAGAACACACACTTGTCATAGCTTCCAGTTTATCCAATGACAGGGAACCTCTCTGAACCGCTCTTATCATCCCTTCGTCCTCACTGACCGGAATGAAAGCACCACTCAGGCCACCAACTGATGAAGATGCCATAGCTCCTCCTTTCTTGACAGCATCATTTAAGAGTGCCAGTGCGGCAGTTGTACCGTGAGTCCCGCAACTTTCCAGACCCATAGCTTCAAGAATTGCGGCAACACTATCACCTATGGCAGGAGTTGGAGCAAGAGAAAGATCAAGCACTCCAAACTGGACATTAAGCCGCCGGGCTGCCTCACGTCCCACCATCTCACCCATTCTGGTGATCTTAAAAGCAGTCTTTTTGATGCACTCAGAAATGTCGCCTAATGTAGGGTCTTTAAGGGAACGCACTGCGGAGTTTACGACTCCCGGACCACTTACACCGACATTTATAACGCAATCCGGCTCACCGACTCCATGGAAGGCGCCTGCCATGAATGGATTGTCTTCCGGTGCATTGGCAAATACAACAAGTTTGGCGCAACCAATTCCGGCATTATCCTTTGTCATTTCAGCAGTTTCTTTGATGACCTTGCCCATCAGGGCAACAGCATCCATGTTAATACCTGCTTTAGTGGTTGCCACATTAACAGAAGAACATACTTTATTAGTAGTAGCAAGTGCGCGTGGGATAGAGTTGATAAGATTAAGATCACCGGGAGTCATGCCTTTCTGAACAAGTGCACTGAAACCTCCGATGAAATCAACACCTGCATCCTCAGCTGCCCTGTCAAGGGTCTGGGCTACAGATGTAAGATCAGTAGCATCACAACTCTCTGCAACGATAGCTATTGGTGTTACAGAAATACGTTTATTGATAATAGGAATACCGTAAAGGTTCTGGATTTCATTGGTAGTTTTTACGAGGTCCTTTGCGTAATACATTATCCGGTTATAGACGTTCTCATTGAAAGTATCGATATCAGGATGACTGCAGCCGCGAAGACTGATACCCATGGTGACTGTCCTTATGTCAAGGTTCTCGCTACTCACCATTTTTATTGTTTCAAGGATCTCTTCAGGATGAATAAGCATGGAGCCACCTCAGATCCTGTGCATGAAACGGAAAGCATCTTCGTTCTGTACCTTTACTTCCACACCAAGTGCAGTACCTTTTTCAGACATAGCCTGCTGGAAAGCTGACAGGTCGAAGTTTTCTTCTGTAATCTGTGCCAGCATTATCATGGTGAACAGGTCATCCATGATTGTCTGGCTTATGTCTACTATATTGACGTTGTACTGCGCCATAGTCTGCGTGATGCCCGCAACGATACCAACTTTATCGATACCAATAACAGTAATTATAAAACGACTGGATGACATAGATTTTCCTTCTATAAATGGTTTTTTGAATGTGGTTAAAAATGATTGACTAACTATAAAGTAGCATAATATATGAAATGCTATTTTGACTTTGCCGATGGAAGAACGTTGCCGAATAAAAAATTGAATGTTATTTCAATGAAAAACTATATTTGCCAGTGGCTAAATCTTCTTAAAGGAATATATAAAACAAAATCATTCTGAGCTCTTTGCCGGCTTTGTACAATCAAAAAGCAATCAAACATACATTTGATGGAAAATTTTGAGTTATACAGGCACATTATATTCATTAAAAGAATATATTGTAATAAATATATAATATGATCTGTAAAAGTCAGATAATCCCTAAAAACGCTTTTGAGTAGGTAACAAAGTTTATATACAATTTTCATTATGATTATAATGATGATGGTTTGAACGGCTAAGTTCATCAGATGATTCAAACAATCAGGAGATACAATGGTTAAAATTGTACATGCACAAACGGTACTCACGGAAGATGAACTGGCGGCTTTAAAGAAGAAATGCAATGAGTCGTCAACAAAAGAAGCCTTGAGTATGGCAGTGCAACATTATCTCGAGTGCGAATATACCGACCTCGACGATAAAATGTGGACCAAGAAACTTGAAAAAGTGGTCCAGAAAAAAAAGCAGAAAAAAGTATAGATTTCTGAACAAGAGAGGAACAAATTATGAGCAAAGCAAACCAATTCCTTAAGGGAGAGGATGCAGTATCTCCGGTCATCGGCGTAATCCTGATGGTCGCAATCACTGTCATCCTTGCTGCAGTTATCGCAGCGTTTGTATTCGGCATGGGACCACCAGAACAGGCACCACAGGCAAGTTTAAGAGCAAGTGCGGCAACTCTTAGCGGTGAAAATGTAATAAAACTTGAACACCAGGGCGGAGACGCAGTTACATTAACATCTGCTAAAACTAAGGTTACAGTATCAGGAAATAGTACTACAGAGGGTACAATTACTCTTAACACATCAATGAGTACTGCTGACCAACAGTTTGAAGCAGGCGAAACATTATATGTGTTCTATGACGGTGCTGACTCGCAACTTGACACAACTGCAGTAGCAACAGCGGATGCAGCAGACCCAATTGCAGCATCTGGTGAAAGGCTGAACCTTAAATTAATTGATGTTAACAGCCAGCAGATGATTGCAGATATGGACATTAACTTCTAAGCACAATTTCAATGACGCATTTGCGTCAATTTTCTTTTTTTGTATTGCAAACATTTATAGATAACTATATATACTTTCCAAATCCACTCGTCATTGTAAATTATTATATACAGGACGTGGTATGTTGGACTATGAATTATCATTAAAGAATTCCTGGAATGTTGTAAAAGAAAATATTGTAACTTTTATTGTTGGACTTTTGATAACTGTAATTGGATCGGTTTTGATCGTCACTATAGCACCTCTATTTTATGGATTCACCTCAATGGCCGTAAAGGGTGCAAGAGGAGAAGCAATAGAAATTGGCGATGTATTTGAAGGATTCAAAAAAGACAATATAATCCGAAGCTGGACATTTATGATCATATATCTGATCATTGCAGGAATATTGGGAGAGATTGCATCAATACTCAGCACCATAATAGGCATTTTGTTCATGTTTTCAATGCCATTGCTCGTGATAAAAGGGTCCAGTGGAATTGAAGCAATTGCAGAAAGTATAGAAATTGTGAAAACTGCCCCGGTAGAGAGTATCATTGTTTATGTTATAACAGTGGTTCTCAACGTGATCGGCATAATCCTCCTTGGAATAGGAGTACTTATAACTGCACCTATTAGCACAGTATTTCTGGCCTATGCAACCTTTGAACTGGCAGAGTAATACATACAAAAAATAAGAAGTGGTCTGAATAATTATGCTGTGGAGAAATATTCTACAGCATTAATTCCTTTTTTGGTTAAAATCAAAATAACCCATATATCACATATCTCTAAGCTATTCTTATCAACTTATTTTTATGGATTTATTGTAACGAATAAAATAGATAAATTTATATCAGTTCCAAATTTTATGGATTTTATTAATATTAAGATCATTAAAAGAAAGTAGATATTTATACGGAGAATTACCATGAGCGAAACTAACTTAGGAGTAAGCGAAAATATTGCCGGAGTATTGGCATATCTTTTTGGCTTGGTCTCTGGAATACTTATATTGGTTATTGAAAAAGAAAATACATTTGCACGCTTCCATGCAGCCCAGTCTTCAGTTTTATGTATTGCGACTATTGTTCTATCCATATTTATTATGATAGTTGGATGGATACCAATTATCGGTTGGCTGATCGCATTATTGTCAATATTTGTGTATTTAGCAATATTCGTACTATGGCTTTTCCTTATGTTCAAAGCCTTTTCAGGTGAAATGTACAGATTACCAGTATTAGCAGACTACGCTGATCAGCTGGAAGGAATGTTCTAAAATCGCAATATGCTTTTAATAGAGATATTATCGTTTGAGGCTCAATTAATGACCTCAAACATCTATTTTTTAAAATTTATATCCCATATATCTCTGAGCCTTTCTTAACTTTCTCGATGTCCCTTTCTATTACAGAAAGTCTGTTCTTGTCAACCTTCATACCTGCAAGGCTTTCGATGAACCAGATGGATTTTACATGGTCATCAGGAGTGAGTTTCCAGTCTGGTTTTTCCATATAGAAATCAATACCTTCGGCATAATGAAGAAGCTCCATCCTGACTTTTTCAGTGATCCAGCCAAGTTCTTCATAATAAGACAATATATCAGGAAGGTTGTTGCGACCGACCAGCTCCATCAGAAACTCAAGCCATTCCATACAGAGTTTCATATTGCTGGAATTTTTCACGATGTTTGAAAGATGGACATTCTGCCCAAATCCCTTATAGCTTCTTGCACCAAGCTTTTTCAATTCGCTTTCCATATATTCTGTGAGTGAATCGAGCTTTTCCAGCACAGCAGTGTTCTTCTCCTCTGTTTCCTGCCTGAACTCCTGGAACTCAGAAGATACCTTTCCAAGATTATCAACCATGGATGACATTGAGCGTGAGAATTCTTTTGATGTTGACCTTGATTCTTCCTGCATCTTTTCAATAAGCTCAACTCTTGGTCCAAATGAATCGATCTTAGATGATAGTTCAGCCAGGACCGCAAATTTTGATTCATTTTCCTGTAGTGATTCATGCAACTGAGCAAGAAGAGCTGTATAAGAACCAACAAGTTCAGATATGCTTTCATCTATCTGCGAAAGATCAGTCTTCATTGAAACATTATCAGACTGCAACATTGAAATAGAAGAATCAAACTCAGATATCTTGTTTTCTACCTGTGCGACCTTACCGTCAACAGCATCAAAACGAGAATTACTCTGGGAAAGGATATTTTCACTTGAACTGACAGCAGAAGCTACAGACCCAGTGATCTCTGATATCTTGTTTGAAAAACCTTCAATTTCAGCATGAATAGAAGAGATGTGAAGGTTCATATCACTCAGACTCTCTTTCAGTCCTCCAAGGTCACCTTCCACATCTTCAAACTTTTTATTGGTAGTTGTCCTTATGTCGTTTAACTCTTTAGTGAACACCTTTCTGGAGAGTTCCATACCTGATGTGGAAGAAGTCTTTTCCTGAATACTAACCTCGTCAGGAACAGCTGAGACCTCAAGTGCATTTTCACCTTCAGCTTCAAGTTCTGTTTGTTTCAGAAATGAGTCTTGACCATAATCCTGAATAAATAGCTCATTCGACCCTGGCATATTATCAGAAGAATTAGCTTTTGTAACTGCATCTGTTATCATATCATTAACTGCAAGGCTAGAATTTTCTGCATCTATAGAAGAAATAGATGCATCTGCAGTTAACTCGCCATTTCCAGACAATGCATCAATTGAAGCATTATTACCAAAATCATCCTTATCAAGTAGATATTCCTCTCTCATTTCCAGAATTGGATTTTCAATAGGAGTTACCTGACGTATAGCACTAACTGTCCCATCATCTTCATTTTCCATGAAAGGATTCACATGCACATTGGTATTTTCCGATAATTCAAAGGGATTAGCATCAAATGGTGAAGCATTCGAAGTAATTGCCGGTTTTGATTCTGCATTGTGTCTTACAGATTCGGCAACATCCACTTCCTCCCGCATGTCTTCCATCCTCTCAATAAGACTTTTTCCTTTTGTTAGATTTTTAAGGAAACCTTTTGTGATGCCAGAAATACCTTCCAGATTTTTCTTAAATGAACCCATATCAATTGGTAATTTAACAGGAAGCTTTTGTGAGTGTCTATTATTTTCAAATGAACCTGTATCAGAAGCAACTTGAACACCAAATGGATTTTGAGACTGGAAAGCCTCATGAGTAGATTCAAAGGGATTGGGTTCTACAGGACCACCGGCTGAAGCAAAAGGATTGCCAGAAGGAATTGTATCAGGTGTAGGCTCAAAGGGATTG
>NZ_FNCA01000008.1 GCF_900100715.1 Methanolobus vulcani
TGCTATTGATAGAGTTGGGAAAAGGTTCATCAACTGTTCTTTTGGCAGCAGAGGCACAGAAACTGGAATACAACTCTGGGACAAATTAAAGGATATTGAGATAAAAGAAGTCATGACGGATCACTGGAAAGCATATGCAGAGTTTCTTCCAGCGGCGATTCATACTCGATCCAAAGCAGAAACATATACTGTAGAAGGATATAATAGTATATTTAGGCATTTTCTGGCAAGGTTGAGAAGAAAGTCCAAGTGTTATACAAAGAGTATTGAAATGCTGCGGTACTCTGTCCTACTGTTAATGAAATTCAGAAATAAAGAGTTAACTATATTTGAGTAACAATGCCAATAATTCTATTAAGATCCAGAATAATATCAGATGGTAGTGACAACTATGCAGATCAAGACTGGCAAGAGGATAGAGCTTATTGATATTACGGACAAAGTAAGAGAACAGTTAAAAGATACCGGAGTAAAGAATGGAATATGTGTAATAAGTACAAAACACACAACAACCTCGATCATTATCAATGAGAATGAATCAGGTCTTGTGTCAGACATACTTGAATTGCTGGAGAAACTTGTTCCTGCACATGCCGGTTATGCTCATGACAGAATTGAGAACAATGCTGATGCACACTTAAAAGCGGTGTTGCTTGGAAGCAGTGAAACACTTCCGGTCATTGATGGCAATTTACATCTTGGGACATGGCAGAGTATTTTCCTTGTAGAGATGGATGGTCCAAGGACAAGAGAGGTCACAGTTACTGTTATCAGTAGTTAATGAGACGCATGAGCTGCATAAATCTGATCATCTGATGGTAACTGATGCAGTAAAAAGAAAAAGAAAAGAACTGAATCAGTTTTATATTTTATTACTCTGACTTTTCGTAGTCAGCGTGTGCATAGAAGCATCTCTTTGGAGTGCAGACCGCATCTGCGCTCTTGAGTGTTTTGAGGATCTTGCTGACCTCTTTGCTTTCAAGACCTGTTGCTTCAGCAATCTCTCCAGGTCTCATTGGCTTTCCAGCATCCTTAAGTGCGTCAAGTACTTTCTGTTCATCATCTGCCATATTTTATTCTCCTACAATTATTTTACCATAAACGTGATTGTGAAATAAATAGTTGATGCAATTGATTGTGCTATTTTTCCCAGATATTTGAATCGGATGTTCAGATGCGATTTAAAATGAGTTCCTGAGCTTTTCAGCAAGTTCAGCAATGTTGTCTGTGGATGGATGAAGTTCCACGATGGTGTGCATATTCCCTTCTCCGTCACCTGCACGTCTTGGAATAATGTGAACGTGCACATGTGGCACTGTCTGTCCGGCTATCTCCCCGTTGTTTATACCAATATTCATCCCTTCAAGTTCCAGTGTTTTTCCCACTGTCTTTGCAATCTTATTAACTGAAGCAAACAGGCTGGCAGCCTCGTCCTCACTCATATCAGTGAATTTTCCAAAATGCTTTTTCGGAAGCACAATTGTGTGTCCCTCTGCACAGGGATAGATATCCAGAAACGCATAAACAAAATCATCTTCATATACTTTATGTGAAGGAATTTCACCGGCAACGATCTTACAGAACAGACAATCCATATATATCACCCTCTTCCTTTGAGGCTCTGGATATTTAATTATTGTTGTTGATTTGTTTTTTGTAAGCGTTAGTTTGTTTCTATATTAATTAAATTGATTTTAACTAAAAACATTCATCTTTTTATTCAAGCTTGTGATACCAATATATTTAGTGAATTAACGAAACTTTCTACATTATTTTTATCTAAAAAGGAAACTTCATTTGTTATGGATTGTCCGCCGGTGTTGTATATTGTGAAAGTTGTAGTATAGCAATTAAGGATGCCAAATAATCCCAAAAGAAGTAAAATTACTAAAAGGGATTGAATTAGTATTGATAGAAAAGCCAAACCTTCGATTGAAGGATTAAATATTAAATTTATTCCTAATATATCTAAGGCTACCAGTAATATTTTTGGCGATAAAATACAGAGTGTACCAATAATAAATCTTTCTGGATATAATTTATTTGATACTGTAACAGATGCTATTGTTTTTAATGGTTGGGTTATTTTTGTTTTTCCTAAAGGAATGCTATTGAATGCATATGTGTTATGTTTGCTTCCAAATAAATTCTTACTTGTTATCCAATAATTTGCTTTAATCCAAAAAAACAATATATTTATTCTGAAACTATAATATGTTAATATGTTTTCTTTGTCGTTAAATAAATTGTCCATATGTTCACCAAAAATACGATGGTGAATATATTTTGATTCTCATATAAATTTGTTATCATGAGAACTATAATGTAGTTAATATAATAGTGTGTTGATTCACATGGAGAAAAGAATACCTCAGGCAGAGTTACTAAATACCTTTCCTATAATCATTAAAGAGAGGGTTATAGTTGATCTTGATACGAAAATATGTAGTTATTGTACTTTTGATCGTTCTGGCGCTGGTTTCAGTCACATATCTGGACATCGGATTAAAATCAAGCATCACAAGTTCGGATTCGTCCGTAAGTGCATATTCCAGTGGTAACAAAACAGATCTGTCCAGTGATATTATCCTTTACGTTCATCAGCAAAATGCAAACACCAATATACTGGAAAAAGAACTTGTCAGTTCCCTTGAAGAATACGGCTACTCAGTAACAGTTGTGAATGAAATAAAAGATGATTATGCTTCACAGTTTGCGTTCGTGAATATCGTCAGCATAAGTAGATCCTATACACCTGTGTATTCAAGCTCCGATAGTCAGGTACGCTTCGGATTTTCTTCAACAGGTGAAACTAAATATCTCGATATTACAGGAAAAGATACACAAAAGACAGTTGTTTTCTCGTCAAATGATGGTTATTCCTACAATCTACTTATTCAGGGAGATATAACCCTGCATGATAAGACAAAAGGACTTTTCACTTATAGGTCATACCAGAACCACATTGAAAAAGAGATAGCAAAATCCGTTGCTTCCCAGCTTGATTCACAGTTAAGGGCACAGATGATCTCCAGTTAATAGTTGTTTGAC
Organism: Methanolobus vulcani; assembly: GCF_900100715.1. GTDB lineage: Archaea > Halobacteriota > Methanosarcinia > Methanosarcinales > Methanosarcinaceae > Methanolobus > Methanolobus vulcani. The sequence continues at coordinate 3,052 of NZ_FNCA01000008.1, forward strand.
AGTCAGACATTCCGCGAATTAAGGTATAATTATGACACAGAATGCTTCTTCCCCGTCCAGTACATCTCAAAAAGTCCTCAACATCCAAACTGATGTTGAAGGCACACTTATTGAAAGGCCAAATCGTTTTCTGGCCATCGTCGAGATCGATGTGAACGGAACCAAAAGTCAGGAAAAGGTACACGTCCATGACCCTGGAAGGCTCATTGACATACTATATCCGGGAAACCGGGTGCTGCTTAGAAAAGCCAGCAATCCGAAAAGAAAAACCAGCTGGGATATGATAGCCGGAAGGTCCGGGAATAACTGGATCCTCATTAACTCTGCATTTCACAGGCAGCTATCCGAATGGGTGATTGAGAATAACATCATTGACCTTTTAAGTAATGCAGATACCGTTCTGCCGGAGCAGAAATTCGGAGAGAGCAGGCTTGACTATCTCTTAATGAAAGGGGACACAGATATCTGGATCGAGGTCAAAGGTTGCACACTGGCAGAAAGAAAAACAGCATCTTTTCCCGATGCACCAACAACCCGCGGAAAACGCCACCTTGATGAACTTATCAAAGCCAGGTCAGAGGGCCACGAAGCTGCAATCCTCATTCTCATATTCAGACCAGAAGCAGAATGCTTTACAGCAAATGGAATAATTGACCCGGATTTTGCTCAAGCATTTGAAAAAGCACTGGAAGCCGGTGTTAATGTGTTTCCACTTTTGTTCTCATTCGAGAATAACACGGTTATATATCACTCACAACTTCCGTTCTGCAAGAACGTCCTTTACAAAAAATAAATTGTAATAATAACATTCATTTATCATTAACCAGCCAGCAGTGACAATTTGCCTGGAAAATATCCCTTCTTGTGAAATTAGCCGCAATGCAGCTTCCCCTGCACACAGGAAGCCACTGACAACGACTGCATTCACCTTTCATGTCCGAGGCTTTCAGGCTCCTGAAATAATTAAGGAAACGTGAATTATCCCATATCCACCGGAAAGACCGGTCTTTCACATTCTCAACATCTGCCCCCTCAAAATAGTTACATGGAAGCACATCACCTCTTGAAGTGACCGTGCAATATCCTATGGCACCATCACATCCGATCCTTATGTCAGTATCAATCTCAATCTCATGTTCTGGAATTGGTCGGAAAGTACACTCAAATTCCATGGGTGCGATCTCAGGACCATCAGATTCTCTTTTACTGAGAAGGAATTCTGTCAGCTTCCGCATCCTTGCGGGTTTTACTTCCAGGTCAAAAGCACCTGTTCCACGTCCGGAAGGAACAAAAGGCAGGATTCTGAATGTCTGCACTCCAAGTTCTTTCCCCAGTTCATAGGTTTCAGGGATATTATCTATATTCATTGTGGTTACTGCGGCTGCCAGTGTGACAGGAACACCGGCTTTTACCAGCAGTTTAATTCCCTTCACTGTTTTTTCCCACGAACCTGAAGACTGCCGAAAATCATCATGAATCTCAGGTACGCTTGAATCAAGGCTCACCTGCGCCCTCGCTCCGATATTTGCAAGTTTCTCAGCAGCATCCTCATCAATCAGCGTTCCGTTGGTGGCTACCTGTATCATTATATTTTTGGAAGCGGCATATTCTGCTATATCGAAAAAGTCCTTTCTTATCATAGGCTCGCCGCCGCTTAGTATCAACTGGCCGACTTCAAAATCAGCAAACTCATCGATAAGCCTGCAACAATCATCAAAGCTCAGCTCATCGCTGCATTCCTCTCCAGCACTTACAACGCAATGTCTGCATCTGAGATTACATTTTGATGTAAGGTCCCAGAGCACACCAGCAGGAGCAGGGACTTTCCAATAGTTCATCCTTTCATTGCGCCACCACAAAAGTCCTCGATAGGTGAGTTCATCAAGTACCGGTTTGCTTTTCTCCATCACAGTGTCCCGGTCAGAATGAAAAGATGTACTCAATTGTGCAGTGATCTCGTCAAGTGTCCGGTACCCGTCACACATTTTAAGCAGCCAGTATGCAGCTTCATTCAATTCCTGTATTTCAGAACTGAGAGGGTCTTCTGTTATCCAGATATCATCTTCTTTCCTTATCCTGAAAGGAAAATAAGGGACAGCAGATCTATCCGGAAGGCCACTGCCAAAAGCCATTCCAGCATCTATATTATATGCATCTGCTGTCAATGTGCCGGACTGCTTTTCTATCACTTGATTTCCCCAAGCATCACAAGTGTCTTCTTTCTCCAGTCATGTATCCTGTTTTCTGATATTCCAAGTGTCTTTGAAAGTTCAGCTACCTTTTTTGCATCCTCTGTTGCTTTCAGGAAGTCTCCAAGTGTTGAAATTGATCTTCCCTTGAAAAGGGTTGAAGTTTCAGGTCCGATACCGACGATCTCTATGATGTCAGTTTTCAGTGTAATGACCGGGTTCTTGACACGTATGTATGGGTCATATGGCAACGGGTCCGGTCCTGGCAGACATGAAAGTCCCGGAGATGGGGGACAGGCTATGTAAGGTGACGGTGGACAGATTACCATTGGTGATGGCGGGCATACAAAGTCCGGTGCAGGCGGGCAGATGTAAGGAGCAGGCGGACATACAAAGCCTGGTGCAGGAGGACATAGTACATGTGGTGACGGTGGACAGATCATCGGAGCTATCCAGCATGTGAATGGGCATATCACAGACGAACCTATTCCAACAGCAGCAAATGCATTGATTATGCTTGCTCTCCAGCGTGAATAATGCGGATTGGTTGCATATAGATCATGAAGTGAATCCAGTACTGCATCCCTCATGTCGCTGAAATCCGAACTTGATACCAGATATGTTGTAAGTGCCTGATAATAGAGAAGCCCAAGCACATCACGTCCAAGCCCCTCACATACCCTGATTCCTCTGTGCGTTCCGCCGGTGGCTATCAGGTAAGCGGCTTTGTTCATAATCCCACTGTTGATATGGACTCCACCGTTATCCGAATATCCTGTATATTTGTCGTCCATGTGGTCTGGCTGATGACCTGCTCTGCAACTATCAAGTGGATTTGCAGGGTCATACTGTCCCCCGTTTGTCGGATCTTCCATATTACGCAGGGCTGGCGCTGTTGCAGGCAACCACGCATCTTCACCGATGAGCCAGTTACCGGATATCAGAGCACCGAAAACATCTGACATGGATTCGTTAAGTGCACCAGATTCATTACTATAGACCAGTCCGGCTGTATGTTCAGTAACTGCATGTGTCCATTCATGGGCTATAATGTCCAGTGCACAGAGTGAATCAAACCTTGATCCGTCACCGTTACCAACCTTTACATAACTGCCGTTCCACGTTGCATTGTTCCAGTTAGTTCCGCAGTTGGCGTAGATATGCATGTCAGCTCCTGCATCATCGTAACTATCACGTCCGTGTACGGTAAAGTAATAGTCGTAAACCATTCTTGTATAAAGATGACAATCAACGTCAGGCCCCTGTCCGGATGCAGACCAGTTATTATTGTCGTCTTCCGAAACAGGAGCAGGAGGATAGTCGCCGTTGGCATCATGGGTAATTACTCTTGCAGAACTTGGTACCCATTGATCCTCGAGCAGATATTTGGCTGTGCCATGATCGTGTAGTGTGTTGATGGTTACAGAACCTGCATATGTTCCGATTCCCGAACCAGTGGTCCTAGTGTGTCCCTGCTCGTTATTATATTTCCAGACCACTTTTCCGGTCAGTGCATCAACAAAATATTCCCATTTGGCAGGAGTGTCTTCACCGCCAAGATCCTTGTCAATTCCGTTAACTGTAACATGCCATACCAGATGTGGTTCTTTCACAAACTGTGACAGTATCATCAGTGTAGGTTCTGCATGCAGTTTTTCTCTGGAATTGTTCCTGTCATCTCCAAGAACGGTCTTCAATGCCTCTTTTCCTGTTACCTTTGCCTTGTCCGGCAGATCAATTTCAGGAGTTAGCTTTCCAGTCGTTCCTTTAATATTATCATCGGCATCTATATGGACTATTATCTCACTGCCAAAAACAGGCAGTTCTTTGTAGACCTGCTGCATACGCACATGTCTGGCGCCGATACGGTCAGTATCGATCCTTTTAACAAGCATTTCCTTGCTGACAGAATTTAGCAGATAAAGGTCTTTGTTAACTTCCATAAATTCGATGGCAGCCTTTCCCGGATCCTTCTGTTCAGATTTTGCAAGCAAGCCTTTGAGTCTAAGTGGAATGCCGGTACGTTCATCCCATTTAACATCTACGTTCTCATCGAAGATTTTCAGCTTATCGAGTATGTCTTTTTGTTTCCTGACAGGTTCATACATTACCTATCTCCCCCTGTATAGTTTCCACTATCCTGATCACACTTCAGTCAGGGCAAATGAAAAAGATTGCAGACCTTTCCTGGAGCACCCCCGCCCGGCCAGATTCAGAACCTTCCCCTATCCTTATTACCCTAATTATAAATTCCCGCTAATAATCTATAAAGTTTGCTCTGGGATTCAGTTCAATATATTAAAATAAGTGAAAATAAGTAAAAAGAATTAATCTTTTTTCTCTCTTTTTTTCTTCTCTTCTTCCTCAACTGTAGTATTGTCACACCATGCATCAACTTCAAGATCTGCTGCACTTTTGTTTTCATCATTTGAATCCGGTACTGTACACCATGTATCGATCTGTTCATCAAGGCTTGGTATCTCTATATCTTCAATTTCTTTCTTTTTAACATCCTTTTTGTCCATTCTAAACCTCCGTTTTGGTTTAATTATACTATGTATTCAAAGCATCTGTTTTGTTTTCCTGAAATTCTATCAGTCCTGAAGCTTAAAAAATGTTTTTACCGTGAAGAATCGATGAAAGAATGATACCAAATTATATTAAGCTAAAAAAATGAATAATTCTGCAGGAAAATTATTAGTTCCGGGAAAAAATGGGGTAGTTATATCTATGGGAATGGAGTCAGGCTGCTAAAGTTGAAAAAGGGTTGGTATAAATCATTTAATGGAGATTGTTATGAAGCGGATCGTTTTAGGATTCCAGCATGTGCTGGCCATGTTTGGTGCGACAGTGACAGTCCCTCTGGTTGTTGGTTCTGCCATTGGGCTTTCACTTTCGGAAATTGCAGTGATGATGCAGGCTGTTCTTTTTGCAATGGGAATTGCAACCCTGCTGCAGACATTTATCGGATCTAAATTCCCAATTGTGCAGGGTTCAAGTTTTGCTTTCATTCCGGGTCTTATTGCAATAGGGTCTGGCCTTGGCCTTGCAGCTGCTGAAGGAGCTCTGATTGTTGGGGGTATCATTGAAGGACTTACCGGCGCTTTAGGTCTCATTGGCAGGCTGAAAAAACTGTTCTCACCACTTGTTACGGGAATAACCATAATGCTTGTGGGTTTCTCGCTTGCCAATGTGGCTGTCATGTACACGTTCAATTATTACGCTGATGCCGCTGGCACAACTATTCTGCCTTCTTCTATTATTGCTATAGTGACGTTCATTACAACTATTCTTGTAGCGCTCAAGGCAAAAGGAACCTACAAGACGATGCCTGTTATTGCAGGTGTAATTGTAGGGTACATTCTGAGTATGGCATTCGGACTTGTTGATTTCAGCCTTGTTAAGAGCATGCCTATTGTGAGTCTGCCAAAACTGTTTCCATGGGGAACTCCGGTGTTTGATGTCAGTGCCATCATAATCCTGCTCTTTGCTTTCATGGTAAGTATAATAGAGAGTGTAGGCGACTATCATGCAATCTCAACCATCGCTGACCTGCCAATTGATAATAAGAAGATAAACCGAGGTATAGGTTCAGAAGGTCTTTCCTGTTCAATTGCAGGTATTTTCGGTGCATGTGGTACAACCAGTTATTCAGAGAATATCGGTCTTGTGGCTCTGACAAGGGTTTCAAGTGTTCAGGTCGTGCAGATCGGTGCCGGAATTCTTATCCTGTTCTCACTTATCCCTAAATTCTCAGGTCTGCTGGCATCAATTCCTGCTCCGGTACTTGGAGGACTGACAACAGCGCTGTACGGAATGATCGGTGTTACAGGTCTGAAACTCATCAAGGACAGGGTAGAGCTCAACGACAGGAACACGCTGATCCTTGCAAGTTCACTGGTTCTGGGACTTGGTGCTCCTCAGCTTCCTGCAGAATTCCTTGCAAATTTCCCGCAGATAATTGCAAGCATACTCGAATCCGGAATGGCAGTGGGTGCGATCTCAGCAATCCTAATGGATCAGTTACTCAAATAGGGCAAACTAAACAGATACGACAGATACTGGATATTGATCAATATTAAGGGTGTTAACATGATAGAAGATAAAAGATGGGAAGGTGTGTATTCCTTTGAAGATTCTCCTTATCTTATGGAGATACTTACCGAGCTTCGTTCAAAAGAAACGGAAAATGTTAGATTCAGGAAAGATCTTGTGAAACTTGGCAGATACATGGGCTATGAGTTCACAAAGACAATGGATTTCAAAAAAGTAAAGATAGAGACTCCTCTTGAGAGCACAGAGGGTGTTGCCTCAGGTGACAGGGACCATGTGTATATCATTACTGTGCTTAGGGTAGCCATTCCGCTCATGGAAGGCCTCATCAAGACACTGGAACATTCAAGGGTAGGAATTGTCTCTGCTTCCAGGGGCAAGGCTCCTGATTTCAATATTGAGATGAGCTACATCAAAGTTCCTCATATGAGGGAAGAGGACACTGTAATAGTCTGCGATCCTATGATAGCCACAGGTTCAACTCTTCTGAAAACGGTTTCAGAGATAAAGAAATGCGGAAGCCCAAAGAGGATTGTCATCATAGGTATTCTTGCAGCTCCTGAAGGCATAACCGCTCTGAAAGAGGAACTTCCTGATGTTGAGATATACGTTACAAAGATCGACAGGGAGCTTAATGATAAAGGTTACATCCTTCCGGGTCTTGGAGATGCAGGTGACAGAGCATTCGGAGAACCGCTTAACATCTCAATGCTTCCACTGATGCATAATCTGGAATAAGCTGAAAAAGTTAAAGATAAAATCAAAAAATAAGTCAGGTCTGTTACAGGCGTAACAGAACCCTGTTTTTCTTTATTTGAGTTTAAAGTTTTAAGTAAGTTGAAACTAGCTTACAGTATCGGACTTATCGTTCTTATTTCTACAATCTGTCCCCACATGTGGAAACTTGCCATATCGCCACGTGGGTAGGCTGTGAATCTTACTTCCGTTCCATCAGTTCTAAGATCTTTCGGCAGATTTATAGGGTCATATCTCGCATCGTCGGTGCCCACGATTCCATAAAAGCCGCCTTCAAGGTTGTTGTATGTCACAGTTCCGGTATCGGTTATAAGCTCGCTTTCCGGAATTACCTGGATTGTCAGTTCATAGCTGTTCTCGTTTCCTGTAGTTTCTTCCCATGGCCGTTTGTAAATTGCGGATATGTTTTGTTCACCTGTTTCAGTAACCTCAAAAGTCCACATGTGAGAACCGCCTGCGCCAACAAGAGTTACATTTGTACTGGTTTCAAGGAACGCATCCTCTGTAAGCTTAAGTCCTTTACTGTATGTCATATTCCATGAATATCCGGTTGTGGGATTCTCTTTAAGCTCAACTATAATGGTGTCTCCGACAATGGCATAGGCAGTGCTCTGACTGTCAGTCTCTGAAAATTGATGGCTTAGGGTTGACACTGTGCCTATGGCAACGTCCGAATTATCGGTGTTTCCTGCCTGTTCGTCTACATTCTGTGTTGCATTGCCATTGTTGTCAATGCTGTTGTTACTGCCGGTATCTTTGCTGTCTGATACACAGCCGGAAGCCATGCATACAAGCAGGACAACTGCCGCAACCGTAACTAATCTAATGTTCATTTTAATGTTCATCTCCCTGTATTTATTACTTACAGAATTGTTTTTCAGATATATACAGGTTTATTTAACTGCGAATATGCTTGCATTCATAGGCTATAGTAGGATCACTGTCTTGAAGAATCGTAGTATTAATATGTATAGTATAAGTTAAAAGACTTATATCTCATGAGTATAAGTTAAAATAATTATATATTATAAATATAATTTATAAAAATGATATTATATATAAGCTAAAAACACATATAAATAATAAGCTTTTAATATGATATTATTAAGATATAATTTTGAAAACTTATAATTAGTCTTCATCTGACATATGATACGAAAACAGGAAGTGGTTTCATTTGCAAGATAAAAGAAAACTGTATGCAGTTATCACAGGCGACCTTGTAAGTTCTTCTGATATGGATTATAGTGACAGGGAATCACTTCTCTCGGTAATGCATGATTCCTTTTCTTTTGTGAAAAATTGTCTGTACCTGGATGGTGGCAAGATCATGCCCTTTGAGATATCCAGGGGCGACAGCTTTCAGACTGTGGTCAGGAATCCGAAGGATGCGTTGTTGATATCAGTGCTCCTCCTTCTGAAATTAAGTGTTGGTGAAAATGGGCAAAGGCTTGAATCCAGGTTTTCAATAGGTATTGGAAGTGTGGAATATTTCCCGGATTCCGGTAGTGTGGGTGAGGCTGACGGACAGGCTTTCAGGTTTTCAGGTAAGGAACTGGACAACATGAAAGAGCAGGAAAAACAGCTTCTAATAACAACAGCAAATCCGGCATTGAATCTAATGCTGGAATCACAATGCGCATTTTTTGATAACATGGTTGCCAGGTGGACAGATGTTCAGAAAGAGATACTTCTTGAGAAGCTTAGTGGCCTGACGCAGGATGAGATCGCATCAAAACTTGGTAAATCCCAGTCAAGCATTTCCCAGAGCCTTAAAGCCGCAGGTTTTGATGCGTTGAGGAAGTTTCTGGATAACTATGCAAACTTATTTGAATATACGGAGATATTCCATATGGAGAATGAATGATGGATGCTGCTCTGTTAAATGTATCACTGCTTGCGAGACTTCTTCTTTCACATGTACTTGCAGATTTTGTATTCCAGAATCAGGTAATGGTCAATGACCGTTTTGAAAATAAGTGGCATTCAAAATGGCTTTACATACACGGCTTCCTTGCAGGTCTGCTTGCATATGTTCTTTCAGGTGCTTATGGTTTTTTCTGGCTTTTTTTTGTCTACACGATCTCCCATATCATAATAGATGGTTTTAAGTCCACACGCAAAGATGATCTGAAATGGTTAATTCTTGACCAGCTGGCGCATATGCTGATAATATTGCTTGTTTGGGCATTGATCACCGGACCCGAAAATATAGTTTCAGGCCTTCCGTTTCTTCAATTGAATAATACAAACACATGGATTCTGATCCTTGCTTATGTTATCGTAATATGGCCAAGCGGGATATTAATTGGTAAATTCACAGAACCCTGGCATCATGATAAGGACGGGGAAGAAGGTGAAGGTCTTTTTAATGCGGGTCTGTGGATCGGGCGCCTTGAGAGATTCCTGCTTCTGACATTTGTGTTACTTGAACAATATCAGGCAATTGGATTGCTTGTAACTGCAAAATCCATTTTCAGGTTCACCACCGACCGTAAGGTAAGTGAATATATTCTCATAGGTACATTATTGAGCTTTACGATAGCTGTTTTTGTGGGAATTATCGCAAAATGGATGCTTGATATGGGAGTTTAGATCTTTTGATCGTTCGGTTTCAGTTATTTTTTGTCAGTTCTAAAATAGTATTATATATTATAAAGTCAGATATTGACTGCCGATTAAGGCAAAGGAAAAGGTGAAAACATGGATATAGCAACTACACTGAGGTATGGTTTGATAAACATGAACCATTTCAGAAGATGTATGATGAGCAGAATGACCTACCAGCTTTCATCATACTGGAAAAAAGATGCCGATATCCCTGCTTTCGACATGAAACCGGTGAGTTTATCGCCTTACACAGTATAGATTCAATCATCGCGAAAAACAACTTGCCATCTCTCCAATAGGAACTGCCGGTTTCATTAAAAATGAAGTCTACGTGGGTGCGAAAAGCACCCAACTCCTCCATTTTTTCCTAATTTTGTTTTATTTTTATTCTTGCTTTAATACAGGATGTTACGCAAGATTTAAGCATCTTTGCGACATATAATTTGTATAAAAGATGTTGGACAGTATCTCCAAATATCTTTTTAGACTAATTGTCAACAAATCGGTTTAATTATCAGGGAGTTACCGGGGGCAGTAAAATTACAGTTGTTATCTCACTGGAGAACATATGCCGGAACAGAACAACAGTTCTGGCCCAGCATGAAGGTAAGAATACAAGAATAAACGTTGAAACGACCTGTGCAAAGATCAAAAAATGGGGTAATGAATTCAACCTCCCTAAAATGGATCTTATAGACAGGGATGTATCTTTTGATCTTCTTAATAAAAAGAGGGCGGAGTATTCGATTTGCAGTAATTGTTACGTTCCTCCGACAGTTATGAGTGCTTACTGGATAGAAAACGAGAAGATCCCAAAAGAAGTTGCAAAGAAATATGAGAGTGTTGACATAACTTTCGAAGAGATCAAATAAAGGGGATATTTGAAACGAATTTGAATGAATTCTATGGAGGTTTAATATGGTTGTAACAATGTCAGTAGACTCTCTTTGTGGACATAAGGCCTATATTACAGCAGTTACTGAAGGCAGAAAGACTCACATACATATTGAAACAGATTGTAAGAAACTGAAAAAATGGGGTTGTGATTTTGATCTTCCTAATGCTGAAATGACACAACAGAATATTCCGTATTATGAGATTATCATGAAGACCATGAAGAATGCTATATGTGAGAATTGCTATGTGCCTGCCACAGTTATGAACGCATACTGGGTTGAAAATGAAAAGGTATCAAAAACCCTCGCAAAGCAAATAGGTAAAGTAGAGCTTACCATTGAGAAAATAGAATAGATATTCTAAAAATTCATATTTCTCCTTCATAATAATATATCTGATGTAATCGTGTTCAGAACTTCAGAGTAAATATCTTTTTGTTAAACTAAGAGTCTCCGGTATGGAAAATGGATCATTCTTTATTATCGGGACGTAAAAAATAACACTTATGCAGGACATATATTTCTTCAATGGCATAATGTCAATTTTTGGGGCAAATTGAAATGTGTCACTATTCCGGGGGCAATTTGAAGGGGGAATAATAGAAGATATTCAAAGCCTATTCTGTTTCAACATTGTTTATTGTATAATGTTTCTGTACTTGCCTGAAATTGTTTTGATCCATGAAACAGGAAATGACCGGAGTAATATCATATACAAAGTCACAGGTGTTGAATATGGTTCATTGTGAAACAGTAAATCGTATTGATAAAGATAATAACAGACATAATGATGGGCAAAACGAAGCTGGAAAATATACTAACGGCTGTATTGAGGGAATTGATAATAAAAATACAGGCAAAGTTTATGTAAACTCCATTGGAATTGAATTCGTGCTGATCCCTTCAGGTAAGTTCATGATGGGATCCAAGCAGGATGCCACTGCCAGGCCAGTACATGAAGTTACAATTTCAGAACCTTTTTTTCTCGGTAAATATCCAGTAACACAGAAAGAATGGATATCAATAATGGGCAGTAATCCTTCTTTATTTAAGAGCCATGATAACCATCCTGTAGAGCAGGTTTCATGGGATGACGTACAGGAGTTTATTAGTAAACTGAACAAAAAAGAGGGTACTGATAAATATCGTTTACCATCTGAGGCCGAGTGGGAGTATGCCTGCAGGGCAGGTACTACAAGTAAATATCATTTTGGAGATGATGAATCTGATCTGGATGATTATGGCTGGTATTCAGGCAAAACAACCTATCCGGTAGGCCAGAAGAAACCAAATCCATGGGGTCTGTATGATATGAATGGTAATGTGTGGGAATGGTGTGAGGATAAATGGCATTCAAGTTTTGAAGGTGCTCCCGAAGATGGCAGTGCCTGGGGAGATAGCAGCAGTTTCCTTCGTATTGATCGCGGTGGTTGCTGGAGCAGTCTTTCCAGGTTTTGCCGGTCAGCACTTCGCAGTGCTAACATTGCTGATGATCGTATGGGATTTACAGGATTCCGTATTCTAAAGGAAGTGTAAATTGTGCTTAGAACAAACTCTTTTTATTTTCTTGGAAATCACAGGATAAATAGCAATTTCATGTTTTTTGTCATGAGTCCGAATATTTTCAGGAGAAAAACATATATTAACGCTGTTAACTATCATTACATGCCAAAATCTGCCCAGCCTCTCAGAGAGTTTATAATAACCAGGGCTTGCAGGTTACTTTTACTTTAGGATCCAGAATAAAACTAGGAAACAGGAGATTTTTACATGACGTCTGTAGTACACGTAAACTCAAGTATATGTGGTTTCATCCATATAATTAATGGAAAATTTGATGGAAAGAACATCATAGTAGATATTGAAACGCCCTGTTCAAAGGTAAAACAAATGTCAAGTATGGAAATTCCAATGATGGAAACCCTGGATGTCAAGGATAATTATGTGATGGACAGGGCGCAGGAAGCTCATTGCTGTCCTGGTTGTATCTTGCCTACCGGAGTATTGCATGTATGCAGGCTGGAGTCTGGAATGATTTCAAAGACCCTTGCAAAACAGGTTGAAACAATGACAATTGAGTTCAAAGAATGATGATTTACAAAAACTGCCGGATATTTTTTAATAGTTTTTTGCCTTTTGTTTTTTTCAGGTAAGAATCCTTCTTCATTCTGATTGTTTTTATATTTTCGTTTATATTCCCAGCAGAATGTAGCCTACATTATCATACGATTTTCAGATATTTCAGTAAATAATATATTTTAATTTAATGTTCTGATCTTGTTTTTACTAAATGGTCTTTGTGGATAGTCTTATTAACTAATCGGACAAATGATTATATGGGGGTATATGATGTCGGATACATCATCTCAAGGTGGGAAAGAAGATTCTGAAAGTTCATTGGAAAAAGTACTTGAAAGAAAAGAGGAACTTGAAAAGATAAGAGATAAAAGTCCTGTTATTTCTTTTCTCTGGAAAGCAGGGGGTCCTAATGAAGAGGAAGAATGGCCGGTGGAGTATGTTTCAGGTAACGTGGAGCTCTTAGGCTATACAGCAGATGATTTTCTTTCCGGTGACGTTTTTTATGCAGATATAGTTCATCCTGATGACCTGCATAGTTTGCGGAAATCTCTTACTGAGCAATGTAATGAAGGGGCAGATTTCTTTGACCATAAATACAGGATCATATTAAAGTCCGGTGAAGTACGTTGGGTAAATGAGAGAACTTATGTACTTCGCGATAAAACCGGTAAAGTGGCACACTACCAGGGTACGATCTTCGACATAACTGAGCAGAAAGAAAAAGAACGGACCTTGCAGGAAGCATTGAAGAAAAAGCAGCTTCTGGAAGAGATCATCAATAATAGCTCCATCATGGTATTTCTGTGGAGGAACGAGCAGTTCTGGCCTGCAGATTATGCTTCTGACAATGTTTCAAAACTTGGTTATCCTGTTGAGGATTTTGTAGAAGGTCGTATCATGTATAGTGACCTCATACATCCGGATGACTATGAAATGGTTAAAAATACACTTGCTGAGCAGTGCGATAGCGGTAGTGACTATTATGATAAGGAATATCGCCTGATAACAAGAGATAATAAGACCTTGTGGGTAAGTGAAAAAACTTTCATCCTCAGGGACAGGGCCGGGAATGTAACTCATTTTCAGGGAATTGTCCAGGATATCACAAAAGAGAAAGAAAATGAAATTGCTCTGCGACAGTCACTTAAAAAACAGGATGAACTTCTGGAAAGAAAGCAAGCCCTTGAAATAATCATTAACCACAGTCCTGTGGTAGCTTTTTTGTGGAAAGCAGAGCCAGAGGATGAAAATGAGCTCTGGCCGGTTGAGTTTGTTTCAGATAACATAAACCAGTTCGGATACTCAGTTGAGGAATTTCTTTCAGGAGAAATCCTTTATGGTGATATAGTCAATCCTCATGATCTGCCCTATATTCAAATAGAGCTTTCAGATGTTGTAAAAGAAGGTGGCAAGGTTTTTGTAAAGGAATACAGGATTAGGACAAAATCGGGAGATGAGAGATGGGTGGAAGAGCAAACATTCATTCAGCGTAATGATGATGGTGTTGCTACACATTATATGGGTGTTATCCAGGATATTACAGAACGAAAAGAAACAGTTTAAATGTTAGTTCCACATGAATTATGTGGAGGAAAAAAGGCACTGAGTACCGGCAACATAGTTCTAGCTAGATCAATTGGTACACAGCTGTAATATATGTCAGGATTCAAGCTTATTTCTACTTTCCAAATAAAGATATTCTATGAAGTCAATGTTACAAAAATTATTATCCTTCAGTGAAATCGATATCAACTGTACCTGCTTGTTTTGCCAGGTTCTTTGAAAGCATACCCAATTCCATTTTGCACACATACATGACTGCTGCAGGGACAATACATATTGCACAGCATGTATCTTTTGCCTGGTCCATGGCATAGTTCTCCTTAATGTTCATTGTCTGTTTTTTAGGAATCTCCATATGCGCGATCTTGGCTACTTTGGCACAGTCTGTTTCGATATCAGTTATTATTTCTTTTCCTTCAAGCTGCCCATTGATCTTATGTTTAAATCCGCATATTGTTGAATTAACTTTAACGCTAGATGGCATATTTTCTCTCCTGTAGTAATTTATCAGATAACGGTCTTTTTAAGACGTTATTCTATTGTTAAGTAATGGATTGAACCGTACTGGGTTTAAAAGTTTTTGTTAAAATCAAAAAACACTGATTTTTCAGCAGTTCTATATCAATATCAATGCTAATACAGAAAATCAGAAAATAAAAAAAAGTAAAAAGAAAAGATGTCGGTAATTTATTTCTCTTCGTCTCCTGAACAACTGCAGCAGACATTGCCTTTCATTATTTCTTTCCAGTCACCGATCACATCATGAGTCCAGCAGTCATCTGCACCCGCGGCTTCTCTCATTGTAAGAGCGAGTATATAGGAAAGCTCTTTTACGGTTGCTCCGGCATCCAGTGCACCCTTGAAATGCTTAAGAACACAGGGCTTTGACCTTGCTTTGATGGAAAGTGCAAAGCAGAGGAACTGGTATGTTTTCTCATCAACGGGTCTGTTTTCAGCGTAAAGTTTGTCGATCTCATCAAGTTTTTCGGTAAATTCCGGGAAGAATTCTTCTAGCATCCTCATGGCATAATCTCCATTGTTTTTGAAGTTAACAGTGTTAATCCATCGCCAATCTTTTCATATCAGCGGTGAATACTTCAAATTATGTTGAAATAGATATTTAAGCTTAATTATTGATCTCTGGTGAATGATACAAAAAAGAAAATAGTTTCTCTCCTTTTAAACCTGTATCTTAAAGTATTTCCCGAATATCTTCGGGCTTTTTTCCATTACTGCAATGTAGGCTCCAAAGAGAATGAAAACACATCCTATTATCGTATTCATAAGTAGTGGGGTATGAACGATGGTATAATCAAAAAAGATACCACTCACCGGTTCAAGCAATGCAAGGATACTTCCCTTTTGTGCTTCTATCTGGGAAATGCCGCTAACATAAAGAAGTGCCGCGATGGCCGTATTGATAATACCAAAGAATATCAGCATTGGCATGTTGTCTATGATGACTGGTTGCGGGACACCACCTGATAAAGGGATCAATAGGATCACTCCAATAAAAGTATACCAGAAAAGCAGGGCAACACTTGAGTAATCATCCTTGATATATCTTATAGTTACTATCTCACTTCCAAATGAAAGACCGGACAGAATTCCTGCGGCAATTCCTATTAGGTAACCGTTGTTACCGTTGATTCCAAGACTAATTCCTGTTACAACATTTCCTATATTAACAATAAAGAGAAGACCGGTCAATGATAGTATTAATGCAACAACACCTTTTCTTGTTATTTTCTCTTTAAGCACCAGCGGTGAAAGCAGGGTTACATACATGGGTGCTGTGTATAGCATCAGTATTGCAACTGAAAAGCTGGTATATTTGATGCAGGTGAAGTATGAAAATATCGTGCATGTATTGATAAATCCAAGAAGTAGAATATACTTTTTTTTCCTGCGTGGTACAATTTGGGATAGCTTTCCGGTTAATACGATAAAGATAAGCAGTGATACCAAACCAAAAAATTGCTTGTAAAATATCATGGGTCCTGTGGGAACGTCTTTAAGATATTCAACAAAAACTCCCAGAAGTCCGAACAGGACCGAGCCTGTTATCAGTTCAAAATAAGCTTTTTTAGAACCCTGACTCATAGACTGGAAATATCCATATAAGCTATAAAGCATTCGGTGGACATGGTTTTGATACTATGACAAAGATATTAATATTTAGGGATACAAGTTTTAATGGGGGTTTAAAAATGCCTGCGTTTATACATATTGATATACCAACGGATAATGTGGAGAGAGCCAAAAGATTCTATTCCGATATTTTTGAATGGACATTTGAGAAACCATCACCTGACATGGATTACTATCTATTCAGTACCAAAGATCTTGATGGAAATGAAGGTATTCATGGAGGAATGGGGCTTCGTGGTGAACCTGATCAGAGGATAGCTGCGTATATTGGGGTTGATTCAATTGAGAAATATGCGTCCAAGATCGAACAGGCCGGTGGTCAGGTTCTGAACAAAATGCCAGTCCCGGACTGGGGTGCTCTTGCAATTTGCCTTGATACTGAGGGAAACCTCTTCGGGTTATGGGAAGATTCAGATAAAGGGGAAAACAAATAGATCCGGAAGAAAAGTATTTCCTCAGCAACATATTTTATTTTTAAATATACTCTTTCATGTATCTGTAACTATAGGATTTTTTTTAAAAATGGTTATTGCACACTAATTTGAACTCTATTAATATTTGTTTGATCTCTATAATGACAAATGATGATGATTTTTAACTGTGATATTGATGAGTAAGAAATATATTTCTCATTTTTTAGACGTTAACTTTACATATCAGACTTGCACTTAAAGTAGCCATTGGTATAATGTATATACATTATACTTCATTACAGACGTCCACAAACTGTGAACGGTATGCATTGTTTAAAAACGAGAAAGTACAAAGGAGGTTCAATGCTAGATATAGACCCAACGGGTATCCTTGTCAGGTACAATGTTAAGTTAGAAAGTGAATTAACCCCTGATGAGATAGCAAGAGAACTATTCCCCGTAGATATTCTTTTAAGGAATATAGTTGAAGCGGTTTTTGAAGGTGATGAGGACGAGGTTATAGTTACCCTCAAAGATGCCGTAAAAAAAGGCAAAGACCCTATATCTCTCATCGATGATGCGCTTATGGTGGGAATGGATATAGTATCCCAGTTATATGAGGATGGGAACCTGTTCCTTCCGGATGTGATGATAGCATCCCATGCAATGACAGATGGTATTGAATATTGTAAACAGATATCAGGTAAGACTCATGAATGTAAGGGTACTGTTGTTTCCTATGTTGTGGAAGGTGACATACATGATATCGGCAAGAAGATACTTACAGTGCTTCTGAAATCCAATGGATACGAAGTCATTGATCTTGGAAGTGATGTGCCCACTGATGAAGTTATCAGCGCCGTACTAAAATACAGACCTATAATGATCACAGGCACTTCCCTGATGACAACTACCATGTATTCTTTTATGGAACTTAACAACCGGCTTCTCGATAATGATATCAGAATACCTCTTGTATGTGGTGGAGGTGCTGTGACCCAGGATTTTGTCATGAACTATGAACTTGGCATCTATTGTGAAGATGCTGCATTGGTGCCTAAAATTGCAGATTCTATTCTCAAGGATAAAAGTATAGATGAGCTAAGGGAACAGTTTCATGTACATTGAAACTATTATGCATGGTTAAGCATTAAAAAGAGGTGGCTCACATCCAAAGACAGATCCCTCTTGTGTAGATTGGATTGAAGGAAGTATGGCATTCAGATGAGAGCCAATTTATGCTTTTCAACTCCATGTATTTAATATCTCCTTTTTTGTGATATTTATATGAAATGTAAGAAAGGAGCTTTTGCATATAATAATAACAAATCTTTGCAATATCTTTATAATTGTAAGTGAGATGCCATTAAATCTTATGTCGTAAGGGAACAAATGGCGCAGCGCGGGGGTCACATTATCAGCTCTGAAAAAATACAGGAAAATAAGTATTCTTTGCTTAATGGGAATACTGATTGCCGAATGTCTGACGCTATTATCTCTTTTCTCTGGAAAGGAGCTGATAAAAAGCATGTTATCTCAGTTTCTGAAAACATATCCCTTTTAGGTTATCACCCAGATGATCTAATATCTGGAAAATCTGGTTTTATGGATATTATTTATCCCTCTGACATTGAGGCTGTAATGCACAAGTATACTCAGTATACTAAAGATAATAATAGTCCTTTTTTTGCTGCAGATTATAGATTGAGATCCGCTGACGGTAAGATATGTGAGGTCAGTGAAAGAACAGTTGAACTTTCCCGGGATGATGGTTGCCTTTATCATGGGATCATATCTATAAAAAGGAGTTTTGAGTTCGACACAGATAAAGAAAAGAGCTATTGCAAAAGCATAGTTGACGGTATACAGCATCCTCTTTTAATTCTTGACAGCACATTTCACGTTTTTTCTGCTAACCGATATTTCTACGAACTTTTCAAGTTGAAACCTGAAAATACTGAAGGAAAGCATTTTTTAAGTTTGAATAATTCAAACAGGAATGAGCTGAGCTCTTTTTTTGATAAAGCCCTTCAGGATGAGTATTTCTTTGATTCTATTGAAGTTGGCTGTAGTATAGATGGCCTTGGAAACCGTACAATGAAACTTACTGCCCGCCTTCTTGATACGGGTATGGATAGAAAGAAGTTAATTCTGGTTTCAATAGAAGATATAACTCCACAAAAAATGGCTGAAGCAAAACTCCGTGCTTCAGAAGAAAAGTATTCCACTCTTGTCGAAAAGGGAAATGATGGTATTCTTATCGTAAACAGAAAAGGGGATCTTGGTTTTGCAAACTCAAAATTCTCCCAGATGATCGGAATTGAAGAAAACAAACTTTCAGGTAAGAATCTTCTGGATTTTGTCCCTCTGGAATATCATCGTATGATAGGTATTCGACTCAAGAAAGTTCTCAGAGATATGCGCAGTACAAAGCGCAATGATGAGGTTGAATTTTCCAAAACAGAGGGTGGAACATTTTCTGCAGAGATCAGTCTTTCCTATATAGTACATGAACACCAGCCTTCTGTGATGGTGGCTGTCAGGGACATCTCTGAGAGAAAACGTGCCGAAGCAGAACTAAAAGCTTCCGAGGAAAAATATTCCACACTTGTTGAAAAGGGCAATGACGGTATAATAATTCTACATGATCTGTCCTTTAAGTTTGCAAATTCAAAGTTCTCTGAGCTAACGGGCTATTCACGAATGGAATTACTCGACAAGACATTCACAGATCTTGTGCCGGTAGATTACAGGCGCATGATAGGAAAACGTATCAAAAAGGTCTTGAAAGATAAACATAGCATCCGTAGAAATGATGAACTTGAGTTTCTGACAAAGGCAGATGAGATCTTCCCGGCTGAGATCAGTCTTGCGTATATATTACATGAGGAAATGCCCTCTGTAATGATGACTGTCAGGGACATCTCTGAGAGAAAACAGACTGAAGCTGAACTAAAAGCCTCTGAAAAGAAATATTCCTCCCTTGTAGAAGAAGGTAATGACGGTATTATTATTGTTCAGAACGGTGTACTTGTTTTTGCCAATATGAAGTTCTGCGATATAACTGGTTTTTCAAAGACTGAAATACTTCGCAGGCCTTTTGAGGATTTCCTTTCACTGGAGTACAAGCGGCTTGTTATGAACAAATTCAGGAGGAGCCTTGAAAAGAAACGCAAGTCTTCACTGAAATATGAGATCGAGCTTGTTTCAAAGGAAGGTAGCAATACTCCTGCTGAGATCAACTCTTCAATTATCGATCATGAAGGTGCACCTGCTATAATGGCAATTATCAGGGACATAACCGACCAGAAGGAAAAAGAAAGGGAACTCCTTGAACTTATCGAGGTACAAAAAGTACTTGAAACTGTAATCAAGAGCAGTCCTGCGGTTGTCTTTTTCTGGAAGCCTGACGAAGACTGGAAAGTGGAATTCGTTTCAGAGAACATATCACAGTTCGGTTACCAGGCAGAGGACCTGATGTCAGGTAAGATCCTTTATGGCGATATCATTCATCCTTCTG
Source organism: Methanolobus vulcani (assembly GCF_900100715.1). Classification (GTDB taxonomy): domain Archaea; phylum Halobacteriota; class Methanosarcinia; order Methanosarcinales; family Methanosarcinaceae; genus Methanolobus; species Methanolobus vulcani. The sequence continues at coordinate 23,282 of NZ_FNCA01000008.1, forward strand.
ATGTGGAAAGGCTTACTATGGAGTATGATATCTTTTCAGGTGAAGATAACCTTTCTTTCGAGTATCGCATACTTACAAAAGCAGGTGAGGTACGCTGGGTAGATGAAAGGTCAGTTCTGAAACGTGATGCAGAAGGAAATCTCCAGTATATTCAGGGTATTATTGTAGATATCACTGAGCGCAAGAATGTGAATAACTTCATGCAGATCGGTAATGATGTAGGGATGCTTTTCAGTCCTCTTGGTGATGTTGGGGACATGTTCTCGCAGCTTGTGGAATTCACTACCCAGATGGATAACCTGGACTGCGGCGCTCTCTATCTTGTCGACGGGGAAACAGGTGATATGAATATAGTTGCTCATTCCGGTCTTTCGGCTGAGTTCGTTAAAAGCGCAAGGCATTATGGTGGAAAATCCATCCATGCCCGCCTGTTGAAGACGGAATATCCCCTATATACAAGATACTATGAGCTGACTTCCATGATTCCCGGGGAAAAACAGAGTTCTGAAGGTCTTGAAGCAACCGCCCTGGTTCCTATTAGATATGGTATGGAACTTGTGGCAATATTAATGCTGTCATCTCATAGCGTTTATGCTGTTCCTTTTGAAGTAAGGGATTCTCTTGAGACTGTGGCATCTCAAATCGGTCCTGTGATAGGGCGCATGCGTGAACAGGCAGATGTCCAGAAGAATATCAGGAACCTGCAGGTTATTTTTGATGTCATGGAGGACATGGTTTTCATGCTTGATGCTGATGGTTGTATCCTCTATGCAAATCCTCACACGTTCACAAGACTTGGCTACTCCAAAAATGAGCTTATTGGGATGAATCTTATCAATCTCTATCCTCAGAAAGTGCTCCTTGAAGCCGCAACTGAAATCAAATCTATACTGGAAGGCAGGGCAAAGGTCTGTGCAATTCCTTTTGAGGCTGTTTCTGGTGAACTTGTGGCTGTTGAGATGAACTGTTCAATGGGGCAACTGGAAGATGATCCAATAACGATATGCGTCTCCCGTGAAAAGGTATAATATAATCCTTTTGGTCGAGTTCTCTTTTTTAGTGCAATTCTATCTGTAAAAATAAATAGCAATATATAATTTATTATGTATTTTAGTTTTAACATTCATTTTCATTCATATTCATTTTTCAAATAGAGATTTTATCAATTACATTATTAAATTCATTTCTTCTAGCTATAAAGTTCGAAAATTTGTTATATATAAAGACATCGGTAATTTATTGAATTAAAAATCCAGCAATATTCTTTATTATTGATAAACGCCATCAATAACCCTTATAATTGACTATTATCTGTTAATTTTTACTAAAATCTATTATTTTGTGTACATTTCTTTTTATATCAGTTTTTATGGGCTGCTTTTAGGTTCATTATATATAAACATTCGTCTCTATATTGTAGTTGAAGATGTACATGTAAACATAAATGTATACTAAACGCTATCTAATAGCCTTGTATTTAGTTGGAATTAATTTGTAATTATGTATGGCAAATAAATAGTTTTATATATGTGTATCTTAGCAAGGGAACCTTTATATATCATAAAAAAAGTGCATGATTTGAGGTTCGGAAGAACCTTTTTGTGTAGATTGGATTGAGCTTGACTCAAGCTCAAGAAAATAGACTATCCAAATTGAAGGAGGTATAGAATGTTAATAGTAGACAAAGAAGGTATCCTTATCAGATACAACGTTAAAATGGAAAAATCAATGACCCCTGAAGAGGCGGCAGCAGAACTCTATCCAAAAGAGGAGTTATACAAGCCAATCGCAGAAGCGATCTTTGAGGGTGAAGAAGATGATGTTATCGAAGGTCTCGAGGCAGCTATCGCAGCAGGCAAGGACCCAATCGCACTCATCGACGATGCACTTATGGTAGGTATGAAGGTAGTAACAGACCTTTACGACCAGGGTGTAATCTTCCTTCCAAACGTAATGATGTCAGCAGATGCAATGCTCGAAGGTATCGAGTTCTGTAAGGGCCAGTCCAACGAAGCACCTGTCCAGAAGGGCAAGGTTGTCTGTATGGTCGCAGAAGGTGACGTACACGACATCGGTAAGTCAATCGTAGCAGCTCTCCTCAGGGCAAACGGATATGAAGTTATCGATCTCGGAAGAGACGTACCATCCGCAGAAGCACTCGCAGCTGTAAAGGAACACAAGCCAATCATGATGACCGGAACTGCACTCATGACAACAACCATGTATGCATTCAAGGAAGTAAACGACCTTCTCGTCGAGAGCGGAATCACAATGCCATTCGCATGTGGTGGCGGAGCAGTAAACCAGGACTTCGTATCAACCTACTCACTCGGTGTATACGGTGAAGAAGCAGCAGATGCACCAAAGATGGCAGACGCTATCCTTGCAGGCGCAGACATTGCAGCACTCAGAGCAAAATTCCACAACCACTAAGGTGATTACAAATGGCAATTAAAAGATTTACATCAATGGCATACTCCGAAGCAGATGAAATGGTCTTCGGTAACGCAAAATTACCTGTGAAAGCAGGTCTTGACCTCGAGATCGGAGCAGGATACACAACTGCAGAAGTAAACTACGCACCAAGGCCAGAAGCTGGTGAGTCCATGGAGAAACTCGTAAACGAGTACCAGAGGATTACAAAAGACATCATGGCAAGAATGGTCCAGGTCGGTTTCCCATCCGTAGTACTTGAGACAGAGCACGTTCAGCAGATGACCAACAACCCATCATGGGGAGCAGCTGTAGCACACGCACAGAAGACCATCATGGAAGAGTACCATGAAGAATATGGAATCAAATGTGCACTGAGACACACCCCTGGTGACATCAGAGAACACAAAGAGTTCATGGAGCTCAGAGGCGACAAGATGACAACCGTCATGGAGTCCTTCGAGCAGATCGCAGAAAGCGGCGCAGACCTTCTCTCCATCGAATCAATGGGTGGAAAGGAAATCTTCGACTACGCAGTACTCAGGAACGACGTTCCAGGTATGCTCTACGCAATCGGTTGCCTTGGTACCATGGACATGGAATACCTCTGGCAGGAAATCGCAAGTGTCGCACAGAAGAAGGGCGTAATAGCTGCTGGTGACACAGACTGTGCACAGGCAAACACTGCAATGTTCATTGCAGGTGGTCTCCTTGACAAGAATCTTGCACACACCCTTGCAATCCTCGCAAGAGCAATCTCCGCTCCAAGATCACTCGCAGCATACGAGGCTGGCGCAGTAGGTCCAGGAAAGGACTGTGGATACGAGAACATCATCGTAAAGGCAATCTCTGGTATGCCAATGTCCTTTGAAGGTAAGACTTCAACCTGTGCACACTCCGATGTAATGGGTAACCTTATCATGCAGTGCTGTGACCTCTGGTCAAACGAGTCCGTTGAATACCACGGTGAATTCGGTGGTACAACAGTACAGTGCTGGTCCGAGTCCCTCAACTACGACTGTGCTCTTATGAACACAGCTCTTAAGTCAGGAAACGAGAAGATCCTCAGAGACCTCCTCATGGCTTCCGACAGATTCAGAGACCCACAGTCATATGTACTTGCATACGACAACGCATACACCGTCGGTGAAGCAATCGTAAAGGACGCAGACGATGTCTTCCTCCGTGCAAAGAATGCTGCAGTAGCATGCTGTGACCTCCTGAACAACGCAGAGGGTCTTGAGATGACAAAGTTCGAACTCGGTGCACTCGCAAAGGCAACCTCAGAGCTCGACGCAATCACCTCAGAATCCGAGACATTCATGAGCGAATGCATGGAGAGATTCAAGGCAGAAGTACCAGTCTTCAAGCCAGAGAACTACGCTCTCTAAATTTAAAACCAGGACTAGAAGTTTTCTTTACGAAAACTTCTTTCCTTTATATTTCAAAAACGAGAAATCTTACAATTATCAATTCAAAATTAACTCCACAATTAAAAATCATAGGCTTTACAGGATTAAGGGTCAAAACGCCATCAATTCTACCTCCAACTCCACAACCTTCATTTTATGGCAAGTGCCTGTCACTTCTTCTGTAAAGCCTTTGATATCTTCATAATTCTGTTTTTCCTGTTCTTGCTAATGTTTTTCAGATGACAATATTAAGTTTTTTGTGTACATGAATCCACATTTCATGTTCATTACACTAATAAGCACAAACAAAGGTTCCTTCATATAGGTGCCTTTATGGATTCTTCAAAACGATTTAATTTACTTACAATATTTACATTAATAGCTGTGGTTATTTTTCCTGGATTGGTAGATGACAGCAGTTCTGCAGAGTTTTCTGTCAGTGAAATAAGCGTCATACCTTCCAGTTATGAGGTTGAACCGGGAAATTCGTTCACGATTGATGTCAGTATTGATCCGGTAAATCCTGTATCAGGTGTGCAATTTGACCTGTCACTTCCTTCTTCGGATTATTCAGTGATCAGTGTGAATGAAGGGGACCTGTTCTCCCAATCAGGAGCTACTGTGGCATTTGAACTAAAAACTACTTCTTCATCAATTTCTTCAGGAACAGTATATTCAGCAGTTCTTGGTAACATCTCAGCAACAAATGCCGGTACAGTTGTAGAAATGACTGTTGTTGCCGGAAAAGAAACCGGCTTTTTTGATATTGGTCTTCAAAATGTGATATTGAGTGATTCATCATCAAATCCTATGCAATTTGTCTCAAATCCGGCAACGGTTCTTGTTGATTCAAAACCTATTTTGACCAATCCTGGATTGGTTCAGGTTAAAGAGAGTGATCTGCTGGATCTGACATTACAGGTAACTGATGCAGATAAAGATATTCTGATATTCTCAGCCACTTCACTTCCAGCCGGTGCATCATTTAATAGTTCCACTGGTAACTTAATGTGGATTCCTGATGCCACTCAGGTAGGTGAGCATTCTGTTGAAGTAATGGTAAGCGATGGTTATCTGAATGACACAGCGGTTATGACAATTCAAGTCCTTCCTTCAGATTTGCCACCCATTGCAGATGCAAATGGTCCGTATACAACAAGAGTTGGTAAAAAGATTAAATTAACAGGTACAGATTCCTATGATCCTGACGGAACTATCATGTCATATATCTGGGATTTCGGGGATGGTAGCACTTCAGTTGATGCAACTCCTTTCCATACATATACAAAGACAGGTGTCTACACTGTAACATTGACCATAATGGACAATGCCGGAAATACTGATACAGATGTGACAACAGTAACAGTTGAGAGCTTCTTTAAATATTATGTTAGTCAACTAAAATAAAAAAAGGAATCAATTTAATGTCAGAAGGCTTTAAGCCTCCTGCCATCCTATTTCTGTAAGTGGTTTCACGGCACTTTCTTTTACTTTCATTGTGTATTGACATTTTCCATCATTGAGAATGTCAGAGCTCAGATCTGAAATTTCTATGTTATACACAGTGCCAAAGTATGCAATTGCAAGTTCTTCTTCTGTTGGTTCTTTGAAGAAGTTGATATTACCTTCAGCATACCAGTTCTGCCATGGTGTTTCATTGCAGTTCATTTCTCCTGATACCATTGTGACAGTTTGCTCCAGCATTACCTGGTTAACTTCATCCCATACACCGTCAATTGTTGCGGTCATCACATTCCTGTTATACAGCACCAATTCGATACTGTGCTCGGTTATTACTTGAGTTACCATCTGTCCGGATCTGTTTCCATAGCCACCGTGGCTGCTTGTGAATTTATATGATAGGGTGGACTCACTGGGATTCTCTACACTGACATTGTATTTGACAAATTCAAGATCAGAACCATCAAAGCTGTAAGTTGGTGCTTCCATTATCCATTCGCTGGCAATTTCTTTTAGTTCATCTTCAGTAGGTGACATTACGTATTGTCTCAGTTTAAGAAGTTCATCATTTATCCTGTTTAAGCCATCTGGCATGTATTCGGAAGCATAAGGTTGAACCTTGACTATTTTTGTAGCATCTCCCTGAATAACCTGGATCTCAAGTGTACCTGTATCCGCAACGATGGGCATTCCGTCCTTTGGTTCATAGAGTTCATTAAGTTCCATGAAGTTGTTCTCATTAAAAAGAGCAACCAGTTTATCTCTGGTTTCCTGATCAACAGGTTTGACATATCTGGCTGTCAGTTCATCCTGGTAATTGTAATAACTGAATTCAACTGATGTGGAGTTCACTACCAGTTTCTGAACTGCCATTTCAGGTAATGTGTAAGCACCGTATGAAAGACGCACTATTGTGGCACTATCAGATACAGCATTTTCGTTAGTATTGTTCTGCACTTCAGCACAGCCAGCGGCGATGAGGAAAAGTGCTAGTAAAAAAATAGTGATCAATTTATTCAATATAACCCTCCCGTTATTATAATGGTTCGTTTTTTCTATAATATTGTTCTTGTTGTTCGTAATGTCCTTATTGTCTCACAGTTGAGACTAAAACGCATTGTACTTATTAAATAATTACTAAAACTTCAAACCAATTCGTAGCTATGATCCTGAAATATTATCTGAATAAAATGTATTAATTTCAAAAAAATATTCATTTATAATATTCCTTTCAGTCCTCTGAGTGAATCACCAATTTTTAAGATATTTGAAGGTTCACCTCCAAGATGGAAATATTCAATGTTTATTCACATGAATATAAATATATTTTCATTTAGTTTCAGAAAACTAGCCTTTAAAAAATTAAAATGTGGATTAGTTCTATTTTCAGACGAAAACTGAGATGATTCCGTTCTCAATCTTTATCTCATAAGTGTCAACCTTAGGATCATCCATGTCGATATATTCTCCTGTATCGACATTCTCACCGGTCCTTATGTCAAAACCCCAATTGTGACATGCACATTTGAGCGTGTAATCATCAAGTGTGCCACTTTTAAGAGGACATCCCTGATGAGGACATTCGTTATCAAGTGCATATATTTGATTGTTCTTCCTTATCAGAGCTATTTGCTTATTACCGGTGTTCACAACTTTTATTTTCTCTTCTTTAAGATCTTCTTCCTTAACGGCAGCTACCCACTCAGGCATGATATTACCCCACATCTGGTTTTAGTCTAAAGAATGGATTGGTCTGGTAGTAACAGCTTTTTCTTCGCAGACTTTTCCCTTTTCCCACAATTATCTCTGACCTTTATTTATAAATAAATTTCTACAATTCAAATTTACTGTCAGTTTCTAACAGTTTGTATCGGTTTATGATTTTTGTAGCAGCCCATAATTACATATGTTCTGAAAACAGATACTAAAACAGATACCAATTAAAATGGCAGTATTGCATGGTTGTCATAAAAAATGACTACTGCTTAAGGAATGAATACTATCAATAGTACAAAATCATTTAGATTATTAATAGATGAAAAGATTTCTGCAGATGTTCTGTATTTGTGGTTAAAACGTATATTTTTCTATGTTCTTCTGTTCTTGGTCAGTTCAGGGCTTTCTCATTATCTTGTCAGTGAGTTCGGTTCTTCAGATTATAATATGGCAAGTGCACGTTACATGATAAGTGCCCTGATACAGAGTGAAGCAGCTATAATGGCAATAATTGTGACTTTAAGTCTTGTTGCTGTGGAACTGGCTTCCAGCTCCTACTCTGTGAGAATGATAGACCTTCTCAAGTTATATAATCCAGATTTCTGGATTTTGATGATTGCATATATTGTATCAATGAGTTATGGCCTTTTTATCTTAAAATCAATTCCGGATGAAGGTAATAGGGAGATAGATATGCATATCTCATTTGTATATTATACAGGGATATTTTCATTTTTAATATTGTTCCCGTATCTTTTCAGAACACTCAAAACACTCAAACCTTCAACTTTACTGAATATGCAGGCAATGAAACTGACAGCTGGCAATATTACAACTGCTATCAGTTCGGATGCGGCCGATCCACTGGAAAAAGACCCGATACAACCATTGATCGATATTGTGAGCAGTTCTATGCTGAACCATGATTTTGAAACAACAAGGAATGGGTTGAACATCATAGGCCTCAGGTCAAAGGAAATATTTTCTAATGAAGATCTTGAGCCCACTGAACTTAAAATAATAGCAAATTACATATTTTCCAGACTTGCAAGGTTTGGTAAGTTCACTTTGAACCATTATGATGAAGATGCTACTTTCATTGTTATCAGAAATCTGGAATTGTTATGGAATGAGCTTGAAAAAAGTGACAAACGGGAAGCAATACTTGAGGCTTCATCTTCACTGGAGCAGATAGGTGTGGTTGCTGCTGATGTAAACCAGAAGAATATTCTCTCTACTGTTATTAATCATCTGTATGATATCGGTCAGAAGGGATTGAATGAGGATCTTGATAGTGAATCTGCAAAGGTTATCGATTCAATTGGTTCAATTGGAGTTGCATGTGCCGGGAATAGAATGGAACCATGGATTATTGAAGATATTATTCATGATATCAGTAAGCTTGGTGAAAAATCATCTGAAATGGAGCACTGTGCTTCATTGAAGCAAGCCCAAGATCAATTGGATGCATTGAAATCTTCCATTCAATTAGAAAAAAATACAGGTTATTTCATTAATATGTAAATTGGTTTGAGGAGACTATATTAATCTTAAAGATGTAACATCAGAGACATGAATTCTAAAAAAATGTTTGTTTTAGTTCTGCTGCTGGTTTTTGTTGCAGCTGCAGGATGTCTTGCTGAAAGTCAGGTATCAAGGGCCAATGTGGAATCATCAAATTATGATGGGGCCCTGCTAAATGAAAATATGGATCGAATTCTGGATAGTCAGATAGTTGGCTCCGAGCCTATTAAGTTTAGCAGTGTTAATGATTCTAAAGTTTATTGGGACTGGCACCATCATACTTCAGATATGTTAGAAGAGCGAATTGGAAAAAAGATTACGGTTTATAGTCACTCGTTAAGTTATTCCGGAGTACTAAAGGAAGTTAGTAAATACTATATTCTAATGGATGACTATTATTGTGGGTTAGTTTATATTGATATTGACAGGATTACTGCTATTTCTGATAAGAGTTACTGTTATTTCTGCTCAAAATTGTAAGGTTATTATATTGCTAAAACAGATAATGATCGAAAATCAATATATTCATATAGTAGTGTAATTTTATTACAAATCACCCTATCATTTATTCAAAGAAGGTAGAGCATGGATTCTAAAAAGGTATTTATTGTATTTATGTTACTTGTCACAGTAGCAATTGCAGGCTGCCTCGCAGACAGCCAGACCAATCAAATGATTGAAAACAATTCGAATGCACCGGATAATACTGTAACTTCAGATAATGATAATGGAGATGATGTTCAGGAAGTTCGAATTGTCAATTCCGAGCCCATCAAATACGAGAATGTCAGAAGCTATGAAGTTTATTGGGACTGGCACAATACAACATCAGATCTGCTTAGAGAACATCTTGGAGAGGATGTAAAGATATATTGTTATTCCTTAAGTTATTCAGGAAAACTCAATGAGATTGGAAAGTATTATATTCTCCTAGATGACAATGCACAAGGCTTGATATATGTTGATATCGATCAGATTACTGCTATTTCTGCAGAAAATCCAACTGTAAATGCACACTAAGTCTCTAGGAGATTTTTGGACAAAGTTGAGATGATGATTTTAAATCTGTAGAGCCATCATCTCAATTTGCTTTATAACCGACAAGCTTAATTCCATTGTTGCTATTAAGAGAGCACAGATCTTTTTTGTTTTGCTTTACCAAAACAATTTGGAACGTTTAAAGACTCAAAGACTTTATTTTGAAGCATGGCCAAATTGGAAACCGTTGTGATGATTTATCTCATCCTGTGTTTTGCATAAGGCCGTATCATCACAGGAATTATTAATATGGAATCATCAACTTTCAAAGACCTTCATTTATCACGAAATCTTGAAAAAGCAATTGAAGAACTGGGTTTTGAGGAGCCAACTCCTATCCAGGCCCAGTCAATACCTTTTATTATGGAAGGCAGGGATGTCATCGGACAGGCCCAGACAGGTACAGGAAAAACAGCGGCTTTCGGAATTCCTGCTCTTGAAATGGTAAATCCTAATAGCAAGAAGACACAGGCACTTGTACTATGTCCTACAAGGGAACTTGCAAACCAGGTTGCAGAAGAGATGGGCAAACTTGCCAAGTATCTGAATGTAAAGATACTTCCGGTTTACGGCGGACAGAATATTGACAGACAGATCAAGGCTCTCAGAAAGGGTGTCCAGATAGTTATCGGTACTCCTGGAAGGGTTCTGGATCACATTGAGAGAAAGACACTGAAGCTTAACGGCGTTGATATGATCGTGCTTGATGAAGCCGATGAAATGCTGGATATGGGTTTCAGGGAAGATATCGAGACTATTCTTAGCAGTGTTCCTGAAACAAGGCAGACCATTCTTTTCTCTGCAACCATGCCAAAGCCAATAATGAGGCTTACAAAGCAGTATCAGCAGAACCCTACGCTTGTAAAGACAATTCATAAGGTAGTTACTGTTCCAAACATGGAGCAGTCCTATTTTGAGGTAAAGCATCATATGAAACCTGATGTTCTTTGCAGGATGATCGATATCTATGATGTGAAGTCTTCTCTTGTATTCTGTAATACTAAGAGAATGGTTGATGATCTTGTTACCACTCTAAAGGCCAGAGGGTATCTTGCAGATGGTCTTCACGGTGATATGAAGCAGACCCAGAGAGAAAAAGTAATGGCTAGTTTCAGGAAAGGTGAGATCGAAACACTTGTTGCTACTGATGTGGCTGCACGTGGTATCGATGTGGAGAATATTGAGGTTGTATTCAATTTTGATATGCCACAGGATGAAGAATCATATGTTCACAGGATAGGAAGGACCGGCCGTGCAGGAAGGCAGGGAATTGCACTTACTTTTGTCACTGCAAGGGAAATCTACAAGATCAAGAATATCCAGAAGTATACCAAGACCAAGATAAAGTGCAAGAAGGTTCCTACCAGAAGCGATGCCGAGGAGATCAAGGCAGGTATGCTTGCAAACCGGGTCAAAGAAACCATTGATGAAGGTCATCTGGGCAAATATGTCCACTGGGTAGAAAAAATGCTTGATGAGGATTGTACTACCATGGATATTGCAGCAGGTCTTGTTAAGATCATGCTTGCTGAGAACAGGTAATCATTCTGATATTCGGGTCATTGGATATATGAGCTATATATACTGATCAAATTAATGGGGATTCCCCCATATTTCATTTATATCCTACGGTTCATATTATATACTATGACCCTGTTTATTGAATACTGATAATTAAATACCTGTTAAAAACTGTTAATATCTTATTATTTTTCAGTAACAGGTAATGTATGTTTGTTTTATTTAACTGGGATATTTTTGATGTTGTGTGATCTTGACAGCATTTGTCATTAATGTCTTGTATTTGAATAAAGCAGGAATAAAAACAGTTCACACTGAGGTATTAATCTGGCTAATTATAGAAGTAAGAAAAGGAAAAGTAACGCAAGTGGGGGAAACACTGATGGCGAAGTTGTCAGAGTCAGAACTCCACGTAAAGATAATGGTGAGGTTCTTGCAACCGTTTCAAGTTTACTTGGAGCTAACAGGGTAAGGTTGCAGTGTATGGACGGTGTTGTCCGTATGGGAAGGATCCCTGGTTCAAAGAAGAAGAGAATGTGGGTTCGTGAAGGCGATATTGTTATTGCTACTCCCTGGGAAATTCAGGATGAGAAAGCTGATGTTATCTGGAAGTACACAAGGCCACAGGTTAACTGGCTTGAAAAGAAAGGATTCCTTAAATAGATGAATTTATTATTCATCTTTTAATTGGTTTTGATCTTTAAGTCATCCAGATTTTCGTTTTTTAATATTTTACAAACTACTATTTTGAACTATGGACTATTGCATTTCATTATTTTGCATTATTCTCTTTATAGGTCCACAATCTCTTTACAGGATATAACAATTTTTTCAAATAATCAACATTGCTATTTGAAAGACCGTTAAAAATCAGATTGCTTCAATAGTAGAAGATTAAAGAGTTCAAGAATAATTTAAAAGAGTGAAAAATATCTGAAGTACCGATGTTACTTTATTAAAAAATGTAAGTTGCTTATTCAGCAACTTCTGCGAAAGCGAACTTTCTGAGTACTTTTGTGATCTTGATGTTTACTTCATCGCCTACGGATGTACCTGGTACAAAGATTACAAAACCGCTTACTCTTGCAATTCCGTCTCCTTCTCTTGCGATATCCTCGATTGTTACTTCGTATGTCTCTCCGGCATCTACTGGAGCAGTTGATTCTTCTCTGTTGAACATTTTAAATTCACGTCCTTTTTAATAAAGCCTAAAATACCTGAAGTAAGCTGAAAACATAATGCAAAATAGAAATCTACAGTAAAAGTAAATGCCATTTAATGTCAATACGTTTAGCGAATAACAGTCTTATTTTAAAGCATTCTATCATAGGTTTGTTTGTATAAAAGGGTTATGCATGGAGGTGTTTTTTATTTATTACTTTAATTCTTTCTTCTTTAATAATGGCAAAAAAATTTTACTGGCAGCATCCATCCTCACCACAGCAGCATGCTTCGCTATCCATGTCCTTTCCCTTAAGGGCTGCACTGATCATTGCCCACGCACAGCCAACACCACTCTGTACTTCAATTGCCTGTACCGGACAATTCCCGGCACATGCTCCACATTCCATGCATAATTCCGGTTTTGTGAGTTCTACATGCTTTTCTCCTTCGGTGAAAACTCCATGCGGGCAGACATGTGTGCACATAAGACAGTTGATGCATTTTTCAGGATAGTACTGAAGTGTGTTCTCTTTGTATGAATTGAACATCAGATCATCTCCTTCAGGTATGCAATTGTCAGAATGAGCAAGCAAAGCAATCCGGCTCCTGCTGTCAGTGCCATGTAAGGTACGTATCTGAATATCTCTTTCTTAACACCGGTTCTTGATGTATAGGTTGTACAGCCTGTAAAGTTAAGAGCAAGGTAGCCTGTTACTGCCGGTACTATCAGGAACATAGCTATCAGTGATAGCATTTCTTTCCAGAGGAACATGGTATTATTTGCTGCAAAGCTGATTCCAAATGGCAAGGCTACCAGCCATCCTAAGATCATTCCCTTGATGCTGAGATCATGTGCTGGCAGGTAAGGCAGCAGAACAGGGAACAATACTGTTCCTGCAAATGCTGTTACGATTGCAAGAAGTGCTGCAAAAGGACCGGACAGTAGGTAGAGGATTATCACAGCAATAAATGTCGGTTTGATAACATGGATGAACTCTATCGGTGTCAGTACCAGCCTGTCCCGGAAAGTGAACCTGACCTTTCTCATTTCAGTCGTTGCAATATGGTTCTTGAGATACTCCGGCAAGTCCTGAGCGCGTACCGGCCCGTATTCTACTTTGAATCCGGATTTGCGTTTAACTTCATGTGCAGAGACACCAGGTGCTCCAAGCTGTGGTAATATCAGGTTGCGGTGATTGACAAGCTTTGCAAGTCCTGACCACCTGATGCGATATACTATCTCATTAGTGCCGAATGTTCCTTTTCCGGCAGCACACCAGACATTGATTCCTTTTGTGTCAATGACAAGGATGTAACAGTCAATACCAGCCAGTGAACTGCGCAGTGCATCAAAACTGAGTGTGTAGTTGGCAGAAACAAATACCGGTGAATCAGAATCAGGACTACCAAGTTTATAGATGCCCGGTTCTACTATATGTCCCATCCTGTTAACTCCCCAGCGGGCAAGGAAATGGTCAAGCCTGTCGTTGGAAGTGATTAAGCTTGTTGTTTCACGGATCTGCGGTGCAGGGACGTTTTTGTCCAGACCTATCATCTGAATGAACTGGCCGGTATCCGCTTTGCTGTCAGAAGGGCAGCATGAACCTTTATCTATGGTGTCGTCCATGTTTTTCACCTTGAAATAGGAATGTTTCAAAAAGATTTGAACAATTAGTAGTATGGTGGGAGGCTGCACTTATATTTATCTGATAGATTGTGACAAGGGTGTTTTCTTGATATAATAATTGAGGATAGAAGTTTATTTTTTCGTTTATGGAATGTGCCGGCTTCGCCGGGACTTCTTCGACATGTTTTTTACTATATTTTCCGATTAGTCAACTTTAACGCAAAAGTAATTTCAAAATTGCTATGCGTGTTGTAAAATGAGATTTAACATATAAATTAATCTTTTGTATACTAAATTTAATTGGAAGTTTTCTTTTATTGGGTGGTTACGGAGAAGTGTTAACAAGTGCGAGTGCCGACTCCATCTTGGAGGACCAATCATTCCACAGAACAATTATAATCACAAAGGAAAGAATAAAAAAAATGATATTTATCCATATTCTACCATTTTCATTCAACTTATCTTTAGCTACATAATCATCTATTAATCTGAAAAGAGTAGTTATAAATAAATTTCCTGCAATTCCAGCAGCCAAACCTATACCTAGTGCAGCATAAAACAAAAATGAACTAAAGGCTTCAGAATTCATATCATTACCCAATTAACTTAATATACAATACAAAAATCAAGAAAAGATATATACTTATTTATTTTGTTTTGATATTCCGATAGATTAAATAATAAAGTATTTTTAGGACCACATGATATTTTGAAATACCAAGTATTGTATGGGGGATTAAAATGGCAAAGAAATCTGCAAAAAAGACCAGTTTAGTAGGTCCAGCCATCGAGAAAAATGGACCTAAAACAAGGCAAGGTAAAATAAATAGAATGATGACTGGAGACGGAAGACGTAATTATAACAATTTATCCTTAGAGGAAAGAATGAATCTTATGATGGGAATCGCACCGACTTCTAAAAAGAAAAAATCAAAAAAGTAGTTTCAATTAATCTTCCTTTTATTGGTGATAATAAAAAATCCATCAAACAAAATCAAATCAACAAATCACTCAGATCGATCTCTTCCCCAGTCCTCAACTGGTCTCTCATAAGTGTGATCTTCCTGTCAATTTTCTCAAGGCTTTCCAGATGCTTTTTCTCATCATCTGTGGTCTTCAGAAGTTTTGAGATGCCGCCGTTCTTGATGACAATACGCTGGTCTGCCGACAGGGCTAAAAGTGGGTCATGAGTGCTGATAAGGACAATCTTATTGTTACTTACCAGAAGTTCAAGGGATTTGACCTTGTCAACTCCGGCATTCTCAATTTCGTCTATCAGGACAACGGATGCAGGGCTTAGGAGCGCTGTGTCTGCTATCATCAGGGCTCTGGATTGTCCTCCTGAGAGTTGTGTAACAGGAGTTTCCCGGCTGAAAGGTTCGCCTGCAAGGACGTTTGCAGTATCGTATATCTTCTGGACAATGTGGTGGATCTCATCGACCATACGGCTCTCGGCATGAAGTGTCAGGAAATCCTCGACGCTCAGGTCCATGACAAAATTCATGTTCTGGGAAAGTTGTGCGATAAAGCGTCCTTCAGTTGAGAAACGTTCCTCATCTGTAGGGGAGCGGCCATCCACCAGTATGCTTCGTCCAGTGGGTGTGTCTTTCTGCGCCAGTGATTCAATATCAGCCAACAGGCGGGATTTGCCTGATCCGGTTGGACCGACAATTGCTGTCACTTTTCCCTTTTTCAGCTCAACTGAAAAAGCCTCAGTTTCTCCATTCTTATTTCGTCCGGGGAAGACTGTCAGTGAATTGATGGAAAATCCACTATCCTGCTTAAGAGCTTTGACCTGCTCGATAAACATGAAGAAACCGTCAATAAAGGCATGATAGGTGGTTCCTTTTTCCATAAAATAATCCTTGCCAGGTGTTGAACCTAATTCTTCCAGCTTCAGGTTCCCGATCTCAGCAGGGTCGATTGCAAACGAAGAGAAATAATCCTCTATCCAGGGCATCATCTCCATGAGCTCATCTATTGCCATTTGAAGAAGAGTTGTTCTCATTTTAGTCATCTCCCCTGAAATTGACAAGTTTTGAAACACCAATTTGCCTGTCATCGCCTATCTTTCTCTCACCAAGGCAATAAGAGCACAAAGCTCCTGGCATGGTAAACCTGAGTGTTGCACCTCGTAGTGTATCAACCGAGCTGGTCTTCTCAACTTGCTTTGCAAGGTAGAAACTACCCTGTCCTGTAACGCCGTTGATGTGAATAATCATTCCTCTTGGGTTGACCTGTCTCACCCTGTATGCAAAGACTTCACGCTCAGCCTGGGAGACAATATCGCCTTTGGTTATGACAACGATGTCTGCCATTTTAAGCATCGGACCTATCTTTTTAGGTGTGTTGACACCACTGAGGTTATCAATTACACAGATTGCCAGAACATCTTTTATGTGAGGAGAACACCGGTTGCAAAGACCTGCACTCTCTGTTATCAGGAAGTCAAAATTCCTGTCTTCAGCCCATTTGATTGCTTCTTCAATATTGCTCACAAAAAAATGATCAGGACAGAGTCCTCCGGAAAGTCCGGTCCTGACAGGGATACTGTAAGCTGAATAAAGCTCTTCGTCCTGTGCCGAGAGACAATCGAATTTAACTACGCCAACAGTGAAGCCCTTATTTTTGAGTTCTTCAACTGTCCTGACGATTATGCTGGTTTTTCCTGAAGATGGAGGACCTGCTACCGTAACAAGTCTCAAACCACGCCTCCGGTTGTCATGAACTGTTTGTTGAATACTTCAGCAATCTCCTTTTTGAGTGCACCGATGTCATTGTTTAGCAGGAAATCCCATCCAAGCCAGTAGAGTGAGCCGACATCATCCATCTTATTCTTGACTTCAGGATTTGTTGTCGGGAAGAAAGCCCTGGCAGAAATGTCACCGAACTTCTTTCCGCAAAGGAAATCAATTATTTCCTTAACTCTTTCAGTTGCTTCCTTTTTTACCAGCATCTGTACCGGACTTACGATTGCTCCTTCTTTTGGTACAGTAATCGAGACCCTGGATTTGTCCTGTATCTTCATTGCAAAGAAATGAGGCATGATATACATAGGTGGCACATCATCCTTCTTGCTATCTACCATCTTCACCATCTGGGATGGGTGCAGTCCCATATAAACCGAGGATGCCAGTTTCCTGATTCCTTCCGTGCCATACATCTGGTAGAATGGAAGCAGTACTCCGTTACAGAAGAATCCATTCTGTCCACGCATAGCAACCTTGTTCCTGAATTCGTCTTTCAGGAGTTCTTCCCATGACTCTGGTCTTGGATTATCTCCCATGAGTTCATCTATTGTAACCAGCACAAGGAGATTTCCTGAGATCATGGTAAACTGTTCACGAGGGTCAGCAAAACCTATCTTCTCAAAGTCACTGTTCATTGGTGATGCACCAAGATCAATGAAGTATTCATGACTCAGGAAGTTCTCCAGGAATGGTTTATGGTAGAAACTGTTAATATCGGAACTGATGATTATATCCGGTAATTCTTCAACCGACGTTACCGAGTCCATATATGCATAGTAGGAAAGTTCATGATTGACGTTACCTTCTACGAGTGAGTGGAGCACATTACCTGTCTGCTTGCTGTACTCGGTAGAGAACTCATTAAGAGCTCGGTTAAAAGGCATTTTCATGCCACATGGTAAAAGGGCAAGAAGTGTGAGCTCCTTTTGTCTCTGCGGAGCATCGGCAAGGGTGAAATCACCTCTTGATTCATTGTCTGCTATAGCCTGGTTCAGTAACTCAATGAATGATTCCTTATTTACTGAAACCATTGAAAGGGCTGTTTTCAGTTTGAGTAATGGTCCGAGTTGTTCAAGCACATCCTTCGTCTCGAATTTTCCCATCCCATGCTGCTTGAATATTTTCAGTAAAAAGGGATATTCACTTAATATCTGGTATACGCTCATCGTTTCATCTATTTTTTCCATATTTATTCCCCTGATACTTTTTTACTTATTTTTGATCCTTATTCTCACAGCTTGCATTAACTGTATTAATAATCTGTTTTGATTATCAGGTATCCAAATAGCTATACAAATATATAAATATTATCATATAAGAACTAGTTTTCCGGGTAATTGGTTGCTTTTTGATAGTCTGTCGCTATTTTGCGAAAATGTCAATTGTTTTTTAAGTAAATGACCGCTCTACATCATCATTATGATATATTAATTCATGGATATATTTATTAAGTATTAAAATCTACTAGATTTTAGTCAACAAACACAATAAAAACGGAAAAACAAAGATAGTGAAAGATGCAGGTATTACGGTTACACTCTCCCCTCAGACCATGTCCGTAAAAGGACGATAAACCTGTACATTTCATTTGACACAAGAAGTGGAGTATGAGCGGTGGGGTTGTGTTTGTTGATGGGGTTATTGTCATACAGGAGGATATTTCCTCTTTTTTCCAGCTTTTTTATATAATATAATTGCTGCATGAAGGAGTCAGAGTCTTTAGTATTTATTTTATACTTACTATTCTGAAAATATATGTTAAATCAAAAATAATTGCTGCATTTCGTATCAATATTTCAGAATGTTTATATAGTACGGACGCCAATGTTAAAAAGGTGAGTTTTTTATGAAAAGTAGTACTTATGTTGAAATTAAGAAAGGTCTTCTGATATTTCTGGTCTATACTTTTCTAATGGTATCATTGGGAATTATGTCCCAGGTGACTGGATTTATTTAATCCCGACTCTTCCAATATGATTTTCTTAATCATCAAGTCCTTTACGGCCGAAAATATAGTTTGCCACCCTTAAGGCATCCTTATCTCCTGTCTCTTTTCCTTCGTCATCACTCAATTTTACAACTGGTATATCATTGACACTATGCAGTTTAATGACCATGTTCAGAGGTGGACTTGAGCGGAAAAAATCATAATTGTTTGTAAGGCTGGTACCTATTCCGAAAGTGCAGTTTATGTGTCCCGCACATTTCTTCTTTATTTCAATAGCAGCAGTAGCTGAAAGTGAATCACTGAACACCACTACCTTTGTCAGTGGATCAATTCCCATTTTCTGATAGTGCTCTATGACCCTGTCCGCAAAGACAAGCGGATCACCGCTATCATGACGCACACCATCGTAAAGTTTGGATAATTTCAGGTTGAAATTCCTGAAGAAAGGCTCTGAGCCAAAAGTATCAGAAAGAGCAATACCAAGATTTCCCTTGTAAACGCTTACCCAGTTCTCCAGTGCAAAAAGATTAGCATTTCGCATTCCGATAAGTGCGGAAATTCCCATAATCCATTCATGACCTATTGTACCTATGGGTCTGACACCATATTTTTTCGCAAGATAAACATTACTTGTACCTGAGAACGCCTTACATTTATGTAATACTTTTACAGCAATGTCATGTATTTTGAAACTGCGTCTTCTGCGGGTTCCGAACTCTGAAAAACTACAGTTGTTCTGTTCAAGTTCCCTGCCTATCTTTCCCATAAGATCAGCGTAATCCTGCAACAGTTCATCATAAACTCTGCCAGTATCAGGGTCTGTATTTTTCCAGTCACTTTCTACCATATCAAAATAAAGCTCGGAAAGTGTTGCCATAAGGACGATCTCCCAGAGAATACTGCTGTGCCAGGGTCCTTTTACCACAAGGTCAAGATTGTTATCTTCAGTCAGGGACACAGATACTTCCGAAGGGTCAAAACGATAATTTCTGAGATATTCTACATAACTGGGTTTAAAAAAAGGACATTCAGCTTTCAGCCATTTGTATTCATCATCTGTCAGGCGGAATAAAGGAATCTCTTCCCTGATAAGCCTTTTAAGCTCTTCAACAAATTCCGGTGTGAAGCGCTGTTCTCCTCTGTTGGTGAATCTGTATTCTGCAGATGCCTGCGGGAACAGCTCAAGAACTGCCATCTGCATGGTCAATTTGTATAGGTCGTTATCCAGTATTGAGCAAATCAAGTTGATTCATCCCCATAAGTCAGTAATAAATAGTTGCTGTAAAGCTTCCTACATGCCTACACTCTTCATCTATATATCATGTTTGATTGTGTTCATCATTTTTGCCTGCATATTTCATCTTTCTGGAAATCAGTTCAGTATAGATTAATATAGTTTCATAACATCATACTGTACAAGGTTAAAAACAGGAAGGATATTTTTGAGTAGCAATGCAATCACTGATGATACTGCCGCAGGTAGCGTTATGGAGAATGTCTATCTGGAAGAGTTCAGGAACCTCAGGTCTGAGATCAAATCCCTGAAAAAAGATGTCAACAGAGCACTGGAAATATCCGGTCACAGACATTCGGATGCTCTTTTCATGGAGATGAAAGGTGGCCTTTCCAGACCGCTTATCCAATATATGCTTGCCGACACAAAAGAAAATCTTGGAATTGGTCTTAATTCAAGCTGCAAGCATGGTGATTCCTGTAAATCTGCTTTTTCAGGCCTGCTTCAGGAAATGGCATTGCTTTTGCTTGAGGATAGAGTTAATGAAACATCTCTGGTAGAATTTAGGCAAAGGTTTGAAGAGCTTAAAGACATGGCAGTCTTTGAGAATTGTGACAACTGTCTGGAAACTACAACCCGGATATTTGAAAAACAGGTGGAACTCATAAGGTCGTTCAGTATATCTCCGGCTGAAGAACAATCTTCTCTCAATACTATGAATATAGAAAACATATCAGATGACATCGTAAGTCAGATATGCGAACCGCTTGCCAACAGGCAAAGACTCTTAATTCTCCGTCTTGTGAACTCGTCCACAAGAAGTTTTTCTGATATATCCAAAGGCACCGGTCTTAGAGGTGGTAATCTTCTGTTCCACATACAAAAACTTCTTGATACCGATATGATAGTCCAGAGAAGCGAGCGTGGGGACTATATGATCACAAGAAAAGGTCATATGACTTTAAAAGGAATGGCTGAGCTTTTTGAGAAGCTCAGCAAAATCTAATTATTCGATCTCAATTAAACAAGCATGGCATTAATACTGCCACTTGCTTCTGTCTTTTTTACCTTTGAAGACGCTTTTGCATTTTTGCTGACTTTAAACTTGGAAACCAGTACCTGCATGTCAGCAGAAATAGTTGATAATACCTGTGCTGAAGCTGCGAGCTCCTGCATTGACGCTGTCTGCTGTTGTATAGCTGCAGCTGTCTGCTGAGTTCCGGCAGCAGATTCTTCGGAGATGGTAGCAACTTCTTCAATTGAGGTTACAACCTGGTCAATTGACGATGCCTGCTGTTCTGCCAGTGATGCCATCATCTGGACCATGGTCATGATCTCTTCTCCAGAGCTGACAACCTTTGCTACGGATTCCACTGCCTCTTCAAGAGATTCATATCCAACAGCAACCTCATTGTTCACCTGTTCCATTGAGGTCACTGCACCATTGGTTCCGTCCTGCATCTCATGAATCAGGTTTGCAATTTGCTTTGCAGCATTACCGGAATCCTCTGCCAGTTTTCTAACTTCATCTGCAACAACAGCAAATCCACGCCCATGTTCTCCTGCTCTTGCAGCCTCAATAGCAGCATTAAGAGCAAGGAGGTTGGTCTGGTCTGCAATATTTGTGATAAGGTTAACAATTTCATCGATACGAGTGGATTTTTCAGCCAGGTCATTTATCTGTCTGGCAGAATCACCGGATGCATCTCTTATGCTATCCATCTTATGTTTGAGAGTATTGGCAATATTCCCAAGGTTCTGTATAAGCTGATTTGAAGTAACAGAGGTTTCTGCAGTTTTGCTGGAGTTCTCTGCAACTTCCTGAACTGCATTTGTCATTTCATCCATGGATTTTGTAACCTGTTCGGTCTTCAGGGACTGTACCTGTGCACCTCTTGCCATCTCCTCAACCGTTGATGATATTTCTGTGGCCGCATAGGTAAGTTCACCGGAAGATGCGGAGATCTGTTCTGCTGTAGCAGCAACGTTCTGTGCAGATCTTAACATATTACCTACGATCTCATTCAAGGCCAGTCTGCAGTTCTCAACTCCTTCTGAGAGCGTCTTGAATTCTCCAACACCTTCCACTTCCACTTCTCTTGTCAGGTCATTGGCTGCAATAGCCTCCAGCACTTCATTAGAATCCTCGATAATAGACTGTAATCCTTCACCAAACATGTTCAGGGTATCTGAGAGTTTCTTGAAGTCACCTCGTGTCTCTATGACAGTTCTGCTATCCAGTTTACCTTCTGCATAATCAGTGATTATCCTTGAAGTTTCTTCAATAGGTGTTACAATGGCATCAAGACAATTATTCACACCTTCTACAATTTTCCTGAAGTCTCCTCCATGTTTAGATGCATCTGCCCTGGTTTCCAGTCTGCCATCAACACCTGCATCAGCCAGCATTATTGCATCTGCAACAAGCAAATTTACGGCATCGATACACTGGTTTATGTTGTTCTTGATCTCGTTGAAATCTCCCTGGTACTCATCTGTGATCTTATCAGGAATGTTACCTTTTGATATACGGTCAATATATTCCGCAGCGACGTTAAGAGGTCCTATAACCGCATCAAGGGTTGAATTGACACCTTCTATTATATTCCTGTAATTACCTTCAAAAATGGTAGGGTCAGCACGCTCATCAAGTCTTCCTGCAATGGCTGCATTCACAAGGTCTTCCACACCTTTTGTAATTTCCATCTCTTTACTTATGTCAAGAACATATTCCAGACCACCTACTAACTCCCCGTCTTTATCACGTAATGCAGTTCCGGTGTATCTGATTGGAATGGTACCTCCCGGCAGGTTTGCTTTCGTATCGCCTGTGCATACCTCTCCGGTTTTCATGGCACGGCTGACTCTGCATTCTTCTGTGTTACAATGTGGGGTATTGAAAAGATCAAAACATTTCCGACCAAGACATTCTCCGGTAGTACATCCGACAGCAGAAGCTGCAGCATTATTCATAAACTGGACTGTGAACTCCTTGTCAACAATCATGACAGGCGTCGGTATCTTTTCAAGGTAATCAACCTTGACATTAGCATCTTCGATGGCATTTCTGATCTCTGTTTTATCAACAACTATCTCAAGTGCACCAACAATATTTCCTTTCTGATTTCTTATTGGGACACCATTGTATTCAATGCATAATTCCTGTTCTCCAGGATGTGCAAATGTCTCGCTTGTTTCACTCTTATTTGAATTCATAGCCCTTGCACAGGCACATTTTCCCGTAAGACAATCATCAGTCTTGAAATGATCGTAACACTTGTCACCAATCAGTTGTTCTTTTGTTGCACCTAGAACATCGGCTCCTGAATTATTTATGTAAGAAATGTTAAAGTCCCTGTCAATTAGCATTAACGGGGCTGGTATGTGGTTTATGTGCCCAACTAATGTGTCAATAACCTGATTGATATTGTTTACCAGTTCACCATATTTGCCATCAAAGACTTCAGCATTACCTCTGGTATCTATCTTTCCTGCAATAGCCGCATTGATAAGGGAATTTGTTTCTTCAAGAAGCATGCTAAGGGAAGCAATGCACAGGTTCAGGTTGTTCTTTATCTCGTTGAAATCACCTTTGTAATCATCAGTGATTATATCAGGAATATCTCCCTTTGATATCCTGTCCACATATTCTGCTGTAACATTCAGTGGTCCTATCACGGCATCCAGACAGTTGTTCACCCTTTCCACAACTCTTCTGAAGTCTCCTGAGTGTCTGCTTGCATCTGCTCTTGTATCAAGTTGTCCTGCAATTCCTGCGTTTGCCAGCACAAGAGAATCTTCAACAAGTAAGTTGATGGCATCGATACACTGATTCAGGTTATTCTTTATCTCGTTGAAATCCCCGTTGTACTCATCTTTGATTTTTTCTGGAATGTCACCTTTTGATATCCTGTCCACATATTCTGCTGTAACATTCAGTGGTCCTATCACGGCATCCAGACAGTTGTTCACCCCATCCACAACTCTTCTGAAGTCTCCTGAGTGCCTGCTTGAATCTGCTCTTGTATCGAGTTGTCCTTCAACTCCAGCATTTGCCAGCATCATTGAGTCATCAACAAGTAAGTTGATGGCATCGATACACTGATTCAGGTTATTCTTTATCTCGTTGAAATCCCCGTTGTAGTCATCAGTGATCATATCAGGAATATCTCCCTTTGATAACCTGTCTACATATTCTGCTGTAACATTCAGTGGTCCTATCACAGCGTCCAGACAGTTGTTCACTCCTTCCACAACTCTCCTGAAGTCTCCTGAGTGTTTGCTTGCATCCGCTCTTGTATCAAGTTGCCCTGCTATCCCTGCGTTAGCCAGTATAAGGGAGTCTTCCACAAGGAAATTCACAGCATCTATACATTGGTTGAGGTTGTTCTTTATCTCGTTGAAATCCCCTTTGTATTCATCTGTGATCTTTTCAGGTATGTCACCTTTTGATATACGGTCAATATATTCTGCAGAAACATTCAGTGGTCCTATCACAGCATCAAGTAGCTCATTAATGCCACTGAGAATTTCCTTTGAAGGACCTTCAAAGTTTTCTGCCATTGCTCTTGAATCAAGTTTTCCATCAACAGCATTTTCCACAAGAGCCGAAATTTCATCTAGCAGTACTACTGCACTATCGCAAACCCTTGCATTTTCTTCCAGCTCTTCTATCTTTGCATTCATATCTGAAAAGCTGTCTAGTAAAAGATTTATTTGTTCAGCAGCATTCTGGTTCTCAGAATGTGATTGTGCTTGTATTCTGGCATCTAAATTGCCGTTCATAAATTGAACAAGAACTTCTGATATTTCAGATTGAAATCCTGTATCTTTTTTAAACATCCCTATCCCTTTCACAACAGTTTAATTGTTACCCATAAAAATATCCACATACATCTAAGCTGACAGATATTTTTACAAAGATTCGAATAATTAAACTTTTTAATTGTACTACACATTATATATATATATTTATGTATTGTAGTTTATTTATTTATAATGTTGTTATTTAGTACGAACTACAGAAAACAGGCTACATTTAAACAAAAAAAACAAAATATAGAAAAAAGTAGGATTGTAAAAAGAGAGCAATTATGAAACTTCAATCAGCATTCATTCCACATTGAATAGATGGACATAACTTCCTGAGCTCTCTCTTTTCCCATCTTTTCAGCTATTACATCAAGGAAGACGGTCATATAATGAGGCTGTACGCATCCGAGGCTCTCTTCACCAGTTTTGATAAGTGAAAGGAGATACTCAAGATCATCTGCATCAAGAGCTGATATTCTGCTCCTAAAATCCTCTTCGTTTTTAGCATAGTGGTTTGAAAGTGGAGGAAGTATTGATCTGTATGGTGCCTTTGAACCGGCACATTCAAGTCCTTCGCATTCCGGAGCTACCTTTTTCAATACTGCAATGTCTCTGGGGGAAAGTTCTCTTGCCATGGTAATTACCCTGTCGTTTTTAAATAGTGCTATCAGTACTATTCCATGAAGTATAATGTCCTTATGCTTTTTATGTTGGTACTATAATCTAAAGAACACCTTTGAAGTAATGACCTTCGTCATATTCTTCTTCCCTGCTATTCTTCAGTTTGATCTGTTTACCATCAAGTGCTTTCCTGAAATTGCGTGTTATATCCTTTACATCATCCCTGTCATAAAGCGAGAGGTCAAGTCTCAGCACATCCGCACCGGTTACAGATAATTCATCCAGTTTTTCCAGCATATTAAGGACAGTGGAATTATAGATCAGTGTACGTTCATCCTTTCTCATGACAGGGAATGAACCTTTGGTGCTGTCTATCAATAAGACCTCACTATTTTCATCTATTGTTTCGTCCTGAAGAAGTGGTTTGAGCAGGTCGTTCTTTGTAACAAGCAAAAGTTCACGTCCATAGGCCAAAACTTCTATCTGAACGTCAGGATTTGTGTTCCTGCAGACAGCCTTGGTTTCTTCAAGGTTCAGCTCGGTTGAAAGGGTAACACGATAAGCCCCGGAACTTCCAAATGCATTGGCTGTCCAGGCATTGAAAGGGTTGAACTCTTTCTGCGCTACAAAACCGGTTCCAAGTTCATTTGCAAGCTGCACTGTTCCATAATTGGAACACGCAAGTTTGAATCCGGAATCAGTGACCTGCTGCATGAGTTGTTTTAATTCAGGCATTTCCTCTTCAAAGGAGATTGCAGGTGTCATGAGAACCAGTTCAACATTCTTTTCTTTCAGTCCCATTGTCCTGAGAATATTGTCCTCGTTCATCATTTCACTGAAAAGAGAAATTGGTGCATAAACAATATCTGCTCCTGATTTTGATGCAACTATTACAGAGTCGACATCAGAAACCTCAACGCTCAGCAGCGGCTCGTTTTTCTTTTTGCTTTTCTTCTTGCGGTCAAACCCTGTGGAAACATCAGGGCAAGGACGGTTGCGTCCCTGCATATCAAAACGTGATTCATACAATTTGTCTACTGCTTCTCTTCTAGTGCCTGAAAGTGCTCCCAGAGGAATGAATATGTTTTCATCTACATCCAGAATTATATCTTCTGCATGGAATGTAGTATCGCCAAGTTTTCCAAGCGCCGTGATGATTTGTTCTCTGCTTGTGGGAGCTTTCTTTGCTTCTTCTACAACATAATCCCCAATGGCTTCCGTTTCGAGATTGCGGCTTTTGACGTTGATCTTCAGTTTTTCCCCTTTGTGCGCATGAATAGTTATGGTAAGGGGTGTTGTCATCAAATCCATATTCTGCAATCTTTCAAGCATCTGTGGGTCCATGGATACATATACTTCATCATGTTTCCTCACTGATTTGCTTGTTCTAGGACTTATCAGCAGGGTTGCAGTTTCACCTTTATGCGCAATCTCAACAGGCTTATCATCAACAAGAATTCCATCAATACGGCACCCAATTATCCTTATTTTTGTGTTGATGCTGATACCATCATTGACCTTGATGTCCTGTTCAGGTACAATGGTGAGTCTTCCCTCTTTCTCGGATTTGACGATGTTTGCAACTTTTCCAAGATAAGCACCGTAGTTTGCACTATACTTGCGCTGGGTCACATCTTCCTCACCAAGCACAAAGCCTCTCGTAAAACCCCGGTAGAATAACTTTGCAAGCTCGGTTTCCATCTCCTCGAGTTCTTCGTCTGTGAAGTTCTCTCCGGTTTTGCACACCTTCTCTGCAACAGCCTTGTAGGTTCTTACACTGGCGGTCACGTATTCAGGCTTTTTCATCCTGCCTTCTATTTTAAGACTTTTTACACCGGTCTTTATTATATCTGCAAGCCCGGGAAAAGTACAGAGTTCAGCACAGCTTATTGGGTAGCCACCTACAATATTGCTGTCAATTATCTTTCCATCTGCAGACATCTTGTATTGTCTTCGGCATGGCTGGAAACATGCTCCACGATTTGCGCTTCTGTCAGTAATTGCAGTACTGAAAAGGCATCTTCCTGAAAATGAATAACAAAGTGCACCGTGAACAAAGAGTTCGATTTCAATGTTTGTTTTGTCAATTATGCTTTTGACCTGCTCGGTTGTCAGTTCCCTTGAAAGTATAACTCGTGAAGCCCCTGCATTACCAATAAAGTCAACACCCTGCGGGTTGTGAATGGTCATCTGGGTGCTTGCATGTAATGGAAGGTCAGGGAAATGTTCTTTCAGCAGGAAGAAAAGACCAAGATCCTCAAGGATTATTGCATCGATCTTGTAAGAATAAGCTTTATGCACAACATTGATGGCTTCCCGCATCTCATATTGTTTAAGTGGAATATTAAGGGCCAGGAAAACTTTAACTCCATAGGAATGTGCAAGTTCGATATTCTCCCTCAGTTCTTCTATTGCGAAGTTCTTTGCACCCTGGCGTGCATTGAACTCTCCTACTCCAAGATAGACGGCATCTGCTCCTCCTTTTATGGCAGCCCTTAAGGCTTCAGGATCACCGGCGGGAGCCAGTACCTCAGGAGGCGTGCAGACTGAATTCATTGAATTATAATTAGTATGCATGCAAATCAGTTAGATCAGTTGTAATCGTCTGTTTCGTTCTCGTCAACATATTGTGATTCTATAATAGTACCTTTTCCTACCAGCAGATTATATGAATCATTTGCTTCATTGTACTTGACAAGAACGTTGAATATTTTGATGATACTGCCATATGGCGCTTTTGTGAGAACTTCGTTATCCTCTGAAAGGTTATGGGAAGGGATAACAGTGTATACTGCCTTTTTTGAAGTACCGTCACATACACGGAAAAGTTTATACTTTTCATCCCCAAGGTCTCCTGACATAACAGAACAGATGACATTGATACGCTTTTTGTTGTGTTTTTCAATTTGTGACAGGCGGGCAAACTTTGATTTTGCAGACATATCAATGAAGTGTTTTGCAAGTTTATCTTTTCGAAGTATTGCATAAGAGTATTTAATGTCAGTATTGATGTAACGGTATGGTTCATCACACTGGGCAAGCGTTTCCATAAGTCTTGTGGTTTTGATGTCCTTTTTCTGCCCAAAGCTCCAGCAATTTTCAAGGCTGCATTCTCCAGACCATAGGAATGTGCAGGGGCTATATATCCTGACACCCATTTTCTTCAGCATGATGGTAAGCCTGCGAAGTTCGGTTGAATTAGTCTTGTCAGCAGGTTCGATTATTACTATATTTCCATCCTGTGAGAGTTTTTCAGCCATGCTTTTTACAAGACCGGCTTTCTCTTCCAGACTCATGTCTTTGATTTCGTTAAGGACATTGGAAAATACCATGAGGTCAATATTATCAGGCAGCTTTTTGATGTCAAGTTTTGATACATCTGCCCTGATGGGTTCTTTAACTGTGATATTGGATTTGATGGCTGCATATTGTGGTACCAGGAAATTGTAAGCCTCTACATTCTCATCGAAAAGTTCAACTGAATATATCTCAGCCTTGTGGTCGTCCAGGCGATTGTACATATCGACAAGCGCTAATGGAATTGTACCAGGTCCGCTTCCAACATCAAGTATTTTCATACGGGTCTTTAATAGTCCGTCCTTTGCCATTTCATAGAGCAGGTACTGGAATTGTATAAAATAGACTGGAAACTGATATGCCAGATAGCCAAGTACACTGTAGCCTTTTTCATAGCTTATGTTCCTGGAACTGCCTTCGCTCCAGTAACTTGCTTTTTGCATGCGTATGGCTTTTCTTATCTTATCAAGTGTCTGTGGATCGTCCCAGCTTTTACTTGTTTTTTTCTCGATGTACTGTTCGATAAGACGTTCAAGCTTTCTGGAAACAGCAGCAGATCCAAAGAATTTCTCATTCTTCTTTATTTCTTCCTCACTGAGGGTCATCTGCCTGGAGGGGGATGCACGGACAATACGATAATCGTCATTTTCAGTAATGATATCAGTACCCATATCGAAAAGAAGAGGGCTGAGTATCTGGTGTATTTGCTGGAGGGATGCCTCTTCTTTCAGATAATCCCTTAATTCTGACAACATGAATTCCTGTTTCATACGTGAAACATATTTGAAAGTAGATATGATCTCCCTGTCTGACATTAATGGATTCATAGCCTGTTACCCCTGATAAATATAGTGATGAAAAAGTGGTGAAAAAGCGATGAAAAATAACAGATTTTTTGATATCTTACCTATAATACTATTATATATTATGCTAAACCGTGATATTTATATGGGATGGGGTCGTAATCAATTTTAGTTGTCTTAACACAAGTAAATTGGACCTGGTCCAAATATCATGGCAACAGATCTCACTTAAATGCATATAAATTCCCTTTGGACGAGGGATAAAATCATTTAAAAAGGACTGTCTATATGGAATCAGAAAAACCATTGTTCCGGAAAATACTACAAAAAGCACGGGAATCCATTCTTAATTTTGACAGCAACGAAGCGGAATCTGCTGTAAGGGAGGCAGTAGATGCCGGTATGGACCCTGTCGATCTAATAGAACTTGGATTCATCGAGGGAATGAAAGAAATGGGAGATAGATATGAGAAAGGAGATGTTCCTCTTTTACATATATTCGCTGCCTCCAGAATTATGGAAAGAGGTGTCTCTCTTCTCAAATCCTGTGCAAATGAGAATAAACTTGAACTGAAATTGTTCGGTAACATTGCCATGAATTCATAAGGCAGACTCCGACCCTGCCTTATGTTCCTTTTATCTACTGTAAGATTTATTACTGATAAGTTTCCATCTTTTTATCATGGGAAGTTCTTCCGCAGATGAAAACATCCTGATGCGAAAATCAGACATACTTATCGCTGATGGGAATTATGAGGAAGCCATATCCTGCCTGGACATGCTCCTTGAAGAAAAACCAGATGATGAAGAAGCCCTTTCTATGAAGGGACTGGCTTTATGCTTAAAAGGTGAAACTGAAAAGGGAATTGACATTCTGGAAGAGGCACTTTCAATAGATCCGTTTTCAAAAAAAGTCCTTATCATTTTTGCAGATGCATGTCTGCATTCTTCTATGCCGGAAAAATCCCTGGAGATACTTGACAGGGCGATAAGCTACTATCCTGATGATGATGGTTTCCTTATGCTCAAAGCCACCATACTTGGTGCTTTGAAAAAGAATACAAGAAATTCTTATCTTAATTGATTCAAATCATTAACTATTTATGGAAACACTTTATATTTATTTACATGAGCTGGTATGTAATAGATGTAATTGACAAGGCTGTGGAAAGGACACGTGCATGTCTTTTTGAGCCTTTTGATATCACAAAATGGTTGAAACTTGCGATAATAGTATTCTTCATTGGCGGGTCCGGGGGCTTCAATAGTGGGGGAAACGGTGGGTCATATGATACATCAGGAGGAAATCCTGATCTGTCCTGGATCCCGGATAGTTTTACAGATTTTATAAGTAATTTGTCTCATCATATCTCATCATATTCAGATACGACATTGTTACTTGTAATTGCTTTATTTTTACTGCTGCTTTTTTTATTAGCCATTATTTTAGGTTATATAGGCAGCACAATGGAATTCGTGCTGGTGGAATCACTTGTAAGCAATGATGTCAGGGTACGTGAATATTTCAAAAAGTACATGGGTAAAGGTCTTGCACTTTATATCCTGCGCCTGATATTGGTGTTGCTGGTTATTCTAACAGTAGTTGTAGTGTCGCTACCTTTCATATTCCTGATATCTGCAGGTGACTCTGGCTCTTCAGGAGCAATAAGGATAGTGGGTCTGATCTTTGCGATCATTGTTGTTGTTCTGGTACTTGTCATTATTTTAGGAATTATAGGTTCATTCATATCCATGGCAGTTCCTGTTTCCATGTATCAGGGTTCCGGTTTTTTCTCTGCAATCGGAAGTGTGTTCAGGCAATTCAAAGCTGACTGGAAACAAATAGTAATTTATTGGATAGGACGCGGTATTCTGGGAATTGCCGTTGCCATTATGGCCGGAATTCTAGGTCTGATAATACTAGTCATTCTGCTATTGATCTTAGGAGCAATTGACCTTGGATTATACTTTATTCTAAATATGATACTGCCCGGGACTATACTATGGTCACTGCTAATATCAGTGGTAATCGTGGAACTGCTGATTCTAAGCTTTGCATCGGCTATGATCAGGATGCCATTTTCTGTATTCATGAAGTATCACATGCTGAGTTTTCTGGAATTATGGTATCCACTCAAAATGCCAATGTTCGATGAGCATTATCATGTTCCAGGCAGCATTTCTGACCAATGGATCGAAGATGCTATGGTTCCTGAAGAATAAATTATAAAAATGGTAACTTTGCTTACCATCTTTTTATTCTTTTGCTTCTACCGGATAACTGATATTCTCTGCCAGCTTCCCTCTACTATGAAAAAAGTTATACTTGCCTCTGCGTCTCCAAGAAGAAGCGAACTGCTTTCCACTCTTATTGGTGGGGATTTTGAAATTATTGTCAGTTCCTATGATGAGAAAGCATTTGATGATCTGGCTCCGGTGGATCTTGTGATGTATCATTCCAGGGAAAAAGCGATTGATGTTGCAGGAAAACTTAACGAAGGTATCATTATTTCTGCTGACACTGTTGTTGTATGTGATGGAGACATTCTGGGCAAACCAGATGATACAGAAGATGCTGAAAGGATGCTTAAGAGGCTGAGTGGTAAAAAGATACAGGCAATTTCAGGTATCACTGTGATGGATGTGGCTACGGGTTTAGAAGTCACAGAGTATGAGATCACAGATATACTGATGCGTAAAATGTCAGATACTTTCATCATGAAATATATCAATACCGGAGAAACCGAAGGCAAAGCAGGTGCATTTGCAATTCAGGGAAAAGGTGCTGTACTTGTTGAAAGGATCGAAGGCGATTTTTTCAATGTGGTAGGACTTCCACTTTTCAGACTATCGCGTATGATGGAAATATTTGGAATAGATGTTCTGGCGGTATAGCCGGAAATTAAAAACAGCAGAATAAAGAGCTATAGGGAAAAATAAAAAGAAAAGAAAGCTGACCTTTGTGTTCAGCGATCTTTTTTCCAACGTTTCAGAATTCCCATTGCACACAGCATTGCAATAATGAACACAGGTGTTTCAAATCCCGGACTTGGTTGCCCGGATGAAGAGTCTGTTGCTACTTCTTCTGTTGCTTCTGTCGTAGGCATTTCTTCCACAGGAGAGGACGATGCTACCAGGGCATATGTAGTGGGTGTTTCCAGTTTAAGATCATGTAGTTTGATTGACGATGTGGTTGCTGCGCTGGAAGTCACTTTTCCATCGACAATAACATCAACACTGAAACTGTAAGATCCATCTGCAGGAACTGTCATTCTCACAGTAGCTCTTGTTTTCTGATTATTTTCAAGATTAGAGGCAATTGCACTGCCGGTGTATCTTGTGTAATCATCAACAATTGCAGTGACAACCACAGTTATCTTATTAGCTTCATTTCCCTGATTGTAAAGACCCGGTGAAGCTTCAAATATAATATCTTCTCCATAGTTCGTTGCCTGTATGGTTTCAATCATAAGGTCAGTAAGTATTACATTTGGAACTTCTTCGGTTACTGCACTTGCCAGACGCACATGGGTTGTAGATTCATCTAAAAGACTCCCATCTTCAAAAAGCTCGATAACTACAAGTTGTTCTCCGCTTTTTGGAACGTTAAAGGATATTGTCTTGTAAGATTGCTCCTGAGCCTTCAAATAGCCAACACTTTCTTCATGTTCAGAAGTTATCAAATTCGTAGAAGGGTCCTTTGATTTCACTTTAAGGGAAAGTGAACCAGTGTCTGTGTTCAATGGGTTCATTATATAAGCTGTTACTTTAAGTTCGAACTCTTCGCCGTCCGGTGTCGACATTACATCCACATTGGTGATAGTTGGGTGTGGTGTCTCTTCGATCATATTCTGATTAATGCATCCGCTGGAGACACAAAAAGCAAAAATGAAAAAGAAAAACAGAAGGTTCATAACTTTCATGTTATCGCCTACAGCTTAACTGTCAGTATCAGTGTCTGCTCATCTACGACATTATCGCCGTACATAAGTTTAACATAGATATCGGTCTCCCCGTTTGGAGCATCGCTCTTCACTGGTATCTGGATACCTTTGGTATATGATGTCCCACTTCTGGCCATAGATTCATTAATATCCATTGAAGCATCATCAGCAATAAGTTCATTGTCCACATCAAATACAACTGTAAGGAGACCTGCAGGTATTGTGCTCTGACCATGGTTCTTCACGGAGAATGATATAGTTGCATTTTCCCCTTTCTTAAGTTCCCAGGTTTCAGATGTTGTTGTACGCAGTGAATCCATGTTCTCAACAAATCCAAGGAACTGAAGCTGTACATCAGGCATTATTGTCACATCAACAGGTACTGACTTTGTCTTTGTGATCTGCTTGCTTTCCTCATCCATTCCTGAGAGGTAACTGATTGTTACAGCAGAATCATTGACATCTGTGTTAAATGCAGGTGCAGTGATCTTTGCATTAAGGACTGATGATTGTGCAGTTGTTTCTTTACCTGCTATGTTCACGGATCCTGTCCCTGTAACTGTAAATGGTATAAAACCTGAAACAGTCACAGATTCAATAGCCTGGGTATCATTGTTCGTTACTGTAAGCGATATGTCCTGTTCCTGGAATTCTTTAATAACTACAGGATTGGTGCTGACAAAGACATTGTCAGGGCTGACCGGATCAGCCGTTTGCACTGTGTCTGCACATCCGGACACCAGCAGCATTGCCAGTATTGATATCGCTAGGATCATCTTTCGGACTAGTTCTGTCATATATAACTACCTCACTTTTGAAAGTACTCAAAAGTTTAAATATTCTTTGTTATTTTTTTTGATTGATATTATATTTTTTATTTAAAATCGCTTGGTCAGTTTTATTTCCAGATTTCCCATGGAATTACTTTCTTATGCTCTGCATTCATATACAAGTAACAAGCAACGATCAGAGGTCTCATATGTCCGGTTATAATGCAAAAGAACGGTTTATTCGCTCCCTTGAGGGAAAAAAAGTGGACAAAGTTCCTGTTTGCTCTGTTACACAAACAGGTGTTGTTGAACTTATGGAACTTACAGGTTCAAAATGGCCGCAGGCCCACTACGATCCTGGCATGATGGCAAGCCTTGCAATAGCCGGTCATGAAATTGCCGGACTTGAGGCTGTAAGGTTTCCTTTTTGCACTACGGTGATAGCTGAAACCCTTGGTTGCACTTTTGATGAAGGTTCAATTGATACGCAACCCTATCAACTTGACTTCCCGTGCAAGACAAAAGAAGATGCAGAAAACTTATCCCTTCCTTCCAATCTGGCTGAATGCAGAAGAATAAAGATCATGCTCCAGGCTGCAGAAATCATCAAAAACACTATCTCAGATGACATTCCACTAATTGCCGGAATGATAGGTCCGGCTGCGATCGCATTTTATCTTTCAGGCGCAAAGAATTACCTGCGCTGGTGTATCACAGAACCAGAACTTTTAAAGCATCTCATGAAACTGGGAACTGAAGTATGCATCGAATATTCCAATATGCTATTTGAAAAAGGTGTAGATGCAGTGGTTATTATTGATTCTGAGGCAGGACCTGATATACTTCCGCCACCGCTCTTCACTGAACTTGTACTTCCTGAATATCATTTGTTGACCGCCGCAATGAAAGGTCACAGTATTCTGCATATTTGTGGTGATGCCACAGATATTCTTGAAAGCATGGCAGAATCAGGATTTGAAGGCCTCAGTGTTGAAGAAAGAACTGACCTTTCTTATGCAAAGAGTGTTGTTGGAGAACGAGCTTGTTTAATTGGTAATGTATCACCTGCTGCTACTCTTTTGTCTAGATCAAGAGACCAGATAAAAAAGGAAGCAAAACAATGCATTGATGATGGAGCAGGAATACTTGCCCCAGGTTGTGGTATAGCCCCGCGCACACCTGTTGAGAACATTAAAGCCTTTGTATCTGCCAGGGATGAATATTATGAAGAAAAGTAAAATACTATAAATATTCCTTTTCTGTTCTTTTTTAATTACATCTTTTTCCGATAGGTCTATTCTAATTTCAATGTCTGATCGACATACAATTTTTATTTTATAATCGCATATTATATGGAGCCTTTAGAGAGGTTTTATCGATTGAAAGGATGGATACTGTACAAAACTGCTCAGAATTCTCTGAGCCCGGAAGCTTATGAAATTCATCGTCTTATAGAGACTGCCGAAAAAAAAGGCATCTACATCGAGGTTGTTTCACCTGACCAGTTCGATCTTCTGGTAACACGGGAAGACCGTAAAAGTATATTGCTTAATGGTGAAGTGGTACCTCTGCCGGATTTTCTCTTGCCGCGAATGGGTGCAGGTACTTCTTATTTTGGGATGGCAGTTATAAGGCATCTGGAAAAACTTGGTGTTTATATTGTAAATTCTGCACAGTCTATCGATACTGTGAAGGATAAACTTTATTCACAGCAGATACTTGCAGGTCACAATATTCCTGTACCGCGCACAATGCTGGGTAAATATCCAATTGATGATGCACTTGTAGAAAAGTACCTGAGTTTTCCTCTTGTGGTGAAAACACTTTCCGGCTCCATGGGAAAAGGAATCTTTCTTTGTGATAACAAATCACAGTTCAATGATCTGATGGGACTTATACACGTGACCAATCCCAAACTGAACATAATCCTTCAGGAATTCATCAAAAGCAGTCATGGAAAGGATCTCAGGGTCTTTGTTGTAGGTGGAAGGCCAATAGCCTGTATTGAAAGGACTTCAAGTGACAATAATTTCAAGGCCAATTTTTCACGGGGAGGACAGGTTTCCAGATTTGCAATGACCCCTGAAGTAAAATGGCTTGCAACAGAGACTGCAAGATTGTTCGGTCTTGATATAGCAGGTATCGATCTTCTTTTTGATGGAAAGCATTTCAGGGTTTGCGAAGCAAACTCATCTCCGGGTTTTAAAGGTATTGAAAGTTGTTGTGATATTGATATTGCCGACGAGATATACAATTTCATTAAGATCCGCCTGGGCCGTTTTGAAGATTGAGAACTTTGTAGGGGAACCGATTATTCCAAACCAAAATTTTATTTTATTTTATTTTATTTTTCAGATAATATATTTATAGCACGAGTTTCATTTTCTATTATGAGAGTTGGCTTAGTAAAAGTGGGTAACTGTTGGCAAGACGGCAGTCTCCTTCCGTGTAATATATAGCAACATTACTTTTATATAGTCAATATTTATATAATACTGTGTGCAAATGAGTAACATGAGTATTTTGTCGAGGGAATAATTATACTATATTACTGACAGGAAAATAAAATAGAGTTAAAGGGATGCGATCGATTGAACTTCAAAAAAATTACTATTAATAAGAAGATCATTGCTTTTGCTTTGATCCTCACCATACTGCCAATGACAGCAGTTGGTATATTTGCATACGGACAAACAGCCACTGCTATAAGAGAACAGTTGCATGAAAGACTTGATGAACAGGTATCTATGGAAGAACAATATATTGATGCCGTGTTCTCTGTTGCTCAAGAAAGCATGTTGGCGGATATAAATATAGCACAGCAAGATTTCTATTCACACGGAGAGGCCAGCATATCAAATGGAAATTTGATCATTGGTACTGACTACGTCGTAAATGGGGATACTGCTCTAGTTGATAAAATTCAGAATCAAGTAGGCGGTATTGTAACAATATTCCAGGTGAAGGATGGTTCTGCTACAAGAATATCAACAACTGCCCTGGACTCCAACGGAAACAGGGCAATTGGTACCACACTTGGATCTGACATTTACAGTACAGTGGTAAGTGGTGGAAAGGCGTATAGTGGACGTGCAAATGTGCTGGGTCAGTACTATCTGAGCTATTATGATCCTATCAAAGATCCAAGTGGAAAGGTCATAGGTATTCTTTCAGTTGCAATCCCTGAAGAGATATACCGTTTGAAGATCAAAGAACAGATGTCCACAATTGTTTTCGGCCAAACCGGATACATGTATGTAATGGATTCCAAAGGTAACGTTATCATTCACCCAAGTATAGAAGGTGACAACCTTTTGCAAAATGATTTTGCCAAAACAATGGTGGCAAACAAAAAAGGAAGACTTAATTATATGTGGCAGGGTCGCGAAAAAACAGTCAGTTATACTTATTATCCTGCCAAGGACTGGATCATTGCTTCAGGAACTTATATAGATGAGTTCGAAGCACCTGTAAGAACTATCAGGAATGGTCTTATTGCAGCAATCATTGTATTTGCTATTTTGGGTTCAGCTGCTGCATTCCTAATGGGAAGATCCATTTCAAAAGGAATCCAGAGGATCGTTTCAGATTTCAAGCAGATCTCAGATGATGCACTTGGAGGCAAGATCAACAGGCGTGCAGAACCTGATGTTGATATCGACTTTGTAGCGATCCCGGCGGGTCTTAATGAAATACTGAATTCGCTTACCAGTGTTATTAGTGTTGTCAGGAATAGTGCTGATAGTGTCGCCTCTACAGCAGAGGAAATGTCTGCATCAATAGAGGAAATGACTGCAGCTTCATCTGAGATCTCTGATACAGTCGGTGAGATCGCAAGGGGATCACAGGAGCAGTCTTCCAGGGCTGACGATGTTGCAAAGACCATGAACGACATGACTATCAGTGTCCAGGATATTGCTAACAGTGCACAGAACGCAGCTGAAGCTGCAAATGCTGCAAGGGACTTTATCTTTAATGTCGGGATGCAGTCTAAAGAAATGCTTACTCAGATGGATGCCATTAAAGGTGCAACCAACACTTCCTCTTCCGTAATAAAGGAGCTTGAATCAAAGTCCAACCAGATTGGAGAAATTGTGGATATCATCACAAATATTGCTGACCAGACAAATCTGCTGGCTCTAAACGCTGCTATTGAGGCTGCAAGGGCCGGAGAGCACGGACGTGGTTTTGCTGTTGTTGCGGACGAGGTCAGAAAGCTTGCCGAGAACTCAGGAACCGCAGCAGCACAGATAGCAGAGTTGCTTACGGAGATCAAGAATGGAACACATGAAGCTGTCTCATCCATGGATGCAGGTTCCAAGACCGTTGAAGATGGAGTTGTAGCACTTTCCGGTACAGTTGAAGCCGTACAGAAGATCGTTGAAGAGAGTAACAGGATCGCTGTAATGGCAGAAAGTATTGCTGCTGCTGCAGAAGAGCAATCTGCTTCCATTGAAGAGGTAACTGCCACGGTCGATGAGGTTGCATCTATCTCACAGGAAGCTGCTGCAGGTACTCAGCAGACATCTGCTGCAATGGAACAACAGAACGCAACGGTACAGGAAATCTCCAGGAGTTCGCAACTGCTTGCTCAGATGGCAACTGATATGCAGGAGATTGTTGGAAAATATGTTACTGAATAAAATGGTTAAACCTTAAGTCTGCCAGACTTAAACAATGAACATGAGGGTTGCATCCCTCTTCTTATTTTTTTTCAGTTTTGTTTATTCATTTTATTGGTATTTTCTTATCATTTCTTTTTTGTCAGATTTTATACTGACTATTATTGTATATACGGGATTTCACAAAATATCATTCTCATATCTTTTTACATCTGGCTCATATTTAAAAAAAAGTAAAATCTGAGAACCACTATATTTATATAATTTACATATTTATAATAGCTGCATAGTGTGCAACATATACACTATTGGGGTGGTAATATACACTTCACATACACACTATGTAATTTAAGGATGTGGATCTTTGAATTTAAATAAATCTTTCAATTTTAAAAACATAACAATAAGTAAAAAAATCATTGTATTTGCATTAATTCTCACAATATTACCGGTTACAGCAGTAGGTATTTTTTCATACGAACAAACAGCCGGTGCCATTCGGGAACAGTTGCATGAGAGACTTGATGAGCAGGTTCTCATGGAAGAACAGTATATTGATGCTGTCTTTTCGGTGGCCCAGGAAAACCTGGTTGCAAGTGCCGGAGTTGCAGATGAAGTATTTTATTCAAATGGGAATCCGTCGATATCAAATGGAAATATGATCCTTGGAGAGGACTACGTTGTTAATGGAAATAATGAAATCGTCGACAACGTCAAAAGACAAACAGGAAGTGAAGTATCTATATTCCAGGTTCGTGATGGATATGCAACCAGAATATCAACAACGACTACAAATTCAGATGGCAGTCGTGCACTTGGATCTAGAGTCTCAGATGAAGTATATAATGCAGTCGTAACAAATGGCAAGATATACACAGGACGCGCTAATGTCCTTGGTGAGTATTATCTGGCCTATTACAAAGCAATTAAGGATACAAGTGGAAATACCATTGGTATTCTTTCAATAGGTATCCCTGAAGAAGTATATCGTCTTCAGATCAAAAAGCAGATGTCTGGGATCGTAGTTGGTCAAACCGGATATATGTATGTGATAGATTCTAATGGTAATGTTATCATTCACCCAAGCGTAGAAGGCGATAATCTAATTACAAATGATTTTATCAAAGAAATGATCGCCAACAAGGATGGCAGGATCACTTACATGTGGGAAGGCCGTGAAAAGGTAATGAGCTATGCTTATTATCCTGACAAGGACTGGATCATTGTTACAGGAACCTATGTCGATGAGTTCGAGGCTCCTGTAAGGGCTATCAGGGATGGTATTGTTGCAGCAGTACTTGTTTTTGCTATACTTGGTGCGGGAGCTGCAATAATTATCAGCAGGTCTATTTCAGGTGGAATACAGAAAATCGTTGCAGATTTCAAGCAGATATCAGATGATGCTCTTGAAGGCAAAATCAATACAAGGGCTGAAACTGATGTGGATATTGACTTTACAGCAATTCCTTCAGGTCTTAATGAGATATTGAACTCACTTTCAGCAGTCATAGGGGTTGTAAGTAAGAGCGCAAACAGTGTTGCTTCAACAGCTGAAGAGATGTCAGCTTCTATTGAGGAAATGACAGCCGCTTCAACTGAGATATCAGATACTGTTAATGAGATCGCAAGAGGATCACAGGAGCAGTCTTCACGGGCTGAGGATATCTCAAGGACTATGAATGATATGACAATAGGTGTGCAGGATATTGCTAATAATGCTCAGAATGCAGCAGAGGCAGCAAATGCTGCAAGGGATTTCATTGCAAATGTCGGTCAGCAGTCCAGAGACCTGCTCGCCCAGATGGATGCGATACAGAATGCTACTAACACTTCTTCAACTGTCATAAAAGAGCTTGAATCAAAGTCCAACCAGATAGGAGAGATCGTGGATATCATTACAAGCATTGCAGACCAGACAAACCTGCTTGCTCTTAACGCTGCTATTGAAGCTGCCAGGGCAGGAGAACATGGTCGTGGATTTGCTGTTGTTGCAGATGAGGTAAGAAAACTTGCCGAGAACTCAGGAACCGCAGCATCACAAATTGCAGATCTGCTAACTGAGATCAAGGATGGTACACATGAGGCAGTAGCTTCCATGGACAATGGTACTAAAACAGTATCTGATGGAGTTGTAGCACTTTCCGGTACAGTTGAAGCCGTGCAGAAGATCGTTGAGGAAAGTAACAGAATCGCCCAGATGGCAGAAAGCATTGCTGCAGCCGCTCAAGAGCAGTCTGCTTCTATTGAAGAGGTTACTGCAACGGTTGATGAGGTTGCATCAATTTCCCAGGAATCTGCTTCAGGTACTGAACAAACCTCTGCAGCAGTGGAACAGCAGAATGCCACTATGATGGAGATAACCAGAAGTTCTCAGGAACTTGCTCAGATGGCAACTGATATGCAGGAAATTGTCTCAAAGTACATTACTGAATAAGGAGTGCTTTTTCACTCCTGATATCTTTTTTACTCATTTTTCTTTTTGTGTCTTTTTTTAGGCTAACATTGACTTTTAGTAATCATATTTTTGAATTTGAATTTTTGATTTAAAAGGCGGTTGGCAATTATTTTATATCATAGTTCTTTCTTTTCGTAACTGCGTGTAAAATGCGTCAGATATAAGTATTTGAAATGAAAAATATCCAATTATCAGTATAAAAATAAATGGTCCTTATGGATTTGAATTATTGAGCCGAAAATTGAAAAATGATATGGAGAAGTTGATAATAAAGTGATAATATGCCAGGATCAGATCTTGATAGTAAAAAAGTTTTAATGGTTGTTGCGCAGGAAGGTTTCAGGGATGAGGAGTTCTTTGAGCCAAGAGAAGTTTTTGAGGATGCAGGTATAACCATCACCATTGCAAGTAAAACCACCAATGAGGCATCCGGTGTCCTGGGCAGGTCTGTAAAGCCTGATGTTGCAATTGATAAAGTTAACATTGCAGAGTTTGATGCCATAGTCATATCCGGCGGCCCGGGTTCCAGGAAGTATCTGTGGTCTGATAAGGACCTCAGGGAACTGGTTGCAGATGCATTTGAGCAGGAGAAGGTTGTCGCTGCTATTTGTGTTTCTCCGGTTGTTCTTGCAAGGGCCGGTGTTCTTGAGAGTAAAAAGGCTACTGTGTTTAAGGATCCTGAATCGATTAAAGAACTGGAAAAGGGTGGAGCTATCTATGAGGATGAAAGTGTGATCGTTGTAGATAATGTTGTCACCGGAAGAGACCCAGCCAGTGCGGAAGAGTTTGGTGAGGCTGTCCTTGAAGCTCTGGAGAATTTGTAAGGATTGTAAGATCTATAAGCTATAAGCCGGATACCCGGCTTATCTCTCATATATGCTATCTGTAAACAAGTCAATTTTTTGCTTTTATGTTAAGTTCAAAGTTGAACTATCATGAGGTCTTTTGCGACTATGACCTCGCCTTTGTAGTACTTTTTTATGTGGTCTGTTGCTTCCCTGTAACGTCCCTGCATGTGTGGATAGAGATGCGTGAGATAGAGCTTTTTTGCGGTTAACGGATATTCTTCCATCATGAGGGTGAGCATGTCAGGTGTGGTGTGGTTTGTCATGGGGAATCCCAGCGGGAAGGAGCATTCGTGTATAAGCACGTCTGCACCCTCTGCCAGTTCCATTATCTCTTCACTGGGCTCGGTGTCGCCGGTGTATACAACGGTTTTGCCGTTGCTTTCGATATGATAGGCAAGGGAATTGTCGGTGTGTACGGTCTTTGCAGTTCTAATGGAGCAGTTGCATTTTCCATTAGTTCCTTCAGGAACAAATTCTTCATCTGGCGAGAGTTCTGTGATTTGCGCACTGAACCTGCCTTTTAGATAATCGTAAACTTCCATTGTCTTTGCATACCACTCTTTTGTGCCCTGTGGCCCATATATACGCATTTCTGTCCTGCCTATGAGCCAGTTTGCCTTGAGAAGAGCAAGTATATCTCCTACATGGTCAAGGTGCAGATGTGTGATTATTATAGCATCTATTGCTTTATGGTCATGCCTGCTTTCATGAATTCTTCCAAGAACCCCGCAGCCGCAATCAAAAAGCAGGAGATTTTTCTCTGTATCCAGCAGAACTCCGGACTGTACTCTTCCATCCTGAGGTATCCCGGTACCTGTGCCAAGAAACGTGATTTCCATACCAGCTATAATAAGACTTAAGTAACTTAATTGTTATTATCTGGTGTTCAAAACCACATGACCGGCATTCCACTACTATTCTAACTGCGAGGGTTGCCCAGCTGGTCAAAGGCGCCGGACTTAAGATCCGGTATCGAAGGATTTCGAGGGTTCAAATCCCTCCCCTCGCATGTCTTTTTAGGGATATAGGTAACACCTAAAAATACCACTCTTCAAAAATTTAAACTTTTATTGGATTGAATACTTGTTTAATTGACAAAGTTTATCATATTTGAAGTGTTAATATATTTATAATGAGTCAAAGAACCAAAGGTTTAGATCCAATCATTTATGACAATACAGAAATATTGATTATCGGAACTTTTCCCGGTAAAAAATCAAGGGATGAGAATCAATATTATTATGATTCTCGAAATCAATTCTGGAATATAATGAGTGATGTGCTTAATACCGACTTTTTGAATTTAGAATATAATGACAGAATCAATATTCTACAGGAATACAAAATTGGATTATGGGATGATATAGAATCTTGTGAAATAGAAGGGAGTTTGGACAAAAACATCAAAGAACCAGAGTATAATGATTTTTCTCATTTCACCCAAGTAAAGAAAATAATCTGTAATGGAAAAGCAGCAGAAGAAAACTACAATAAAAATGACAAAAAACTAACCGATGTAAAGGTTTTAAGGGTTCCATCTTCTAGTTCTGCAAATAATGGTTCAATTGGTCGTTTTGAACAATGGAAGAATGCAATAATCGGTCAGGTTTAAAAATTTAGGTGACTTTTTACTTTAAGGT
The DNA here is from genome assembly GCF_900100715.1 of Methanolobus vulcani. Lineage (GTDB taxonomy): Archaea > Halobacteriota > Methanosarcinia > Methanosarcinales > Methanosarcinaceae > Methanolobus > Methanolobus vulcani. Next base: position 66,922 of record NZ_FNCA01000008.1, read on the forward strand.
TCACTTAATAATGCTCTCTGATATACTCATAAGCCTTGTCGAACAGTTCATTCTCCTTATGCAACTTATACTTCAACAAAGTCCTACGCAAAGCTTTCTGAACATCCCTCTCACCTGCAGATGTCCATTGCCAGCCATCGAATCTGGTATATTTAACAACCTCATCAATATCATTAACAATTCTTTCTATGATTGCTGGTGTCGTTTCAACCTTGCATTCAAGGAACAATTTTGTTAATGCTTGTTTTGTATCGTCAACTGGCTCTGCTTCAGTTTCTCTTTCCAGTTTGACGGTGTCACGGGCAATTTCTAGGAGTTTTTTGAGGAAATCAATACTGCTGATAGCATTTCTGTAATGCATTTCCTTTACTTTCTCCAGTCTTTCTCCAAGCTCCTGGAATCTGGGATCATCTACGTGAACGTGTAATCTCCATTCAATCTTCAAGGCAAGTTTCTTTCCTTTTACATCAGCATCTTTATCCGTGAGATGATCGAGAATATTGGCATCCATTATCAAGGTTTCAAGGTCATCCCTGATTGTTTGCACTGTGACGTTCTCATGTATAAGTTTCAGTGTTTTGGCACCAAGGGCATGCCAGATAAGTTTTCCATTTCCACTTGGCGGTCTTATGGATTCATATACTTGTGTAAGCCATTTGTAATCCTTCTCATATGGATCCAAAAATGAATCTGGGGATATAGCTTCCCAATGACGGGACAAATATGAGTAATCAGCTGCAAAGAAATCCCTGCTTTCATCTGTTCTCAGACAATCCTGGGCTGCGAGCAAGCCTTCATATCCATCAAGGGTTCTGTCAACACCTTCAAAATGTGAAAGGCAAGTTTCCAAAGCACGGGGGAACTCTGCTTTTAGCATTTCAATGTTGGAGATTACTGTTTTCATTTCCTCGACATCAAAATCCAAAGCTGATGCTACATTGTCAAATATTCCAAGGTAGTCTATTATTAATCCATGGTCTTTGTCTGGGTAAGGTCTGTTAACACGACAGATTGCCTGCAGAAGGTTATGGTCCTTCATTGGCTTGTCAAGGTACATTGCCTGGTTGATTGGTGCATCAAATCCAGTAAGCAGTTTTGATGTTACAATAAGAAGTTTCAGTGGGTCATTGGGATCTCTGAACCTGTCCAGTAGTTTTTCCTGTTCATCGTCTGTCAGGGAATAACTTTGCTTCCAATCGTCGGGGTCCTTCTGCCTCAGCGTCATAACAACAGCAGACTCTTCAGGTGGCATGTGTTTGTCAATTTCCTGCTTGTACAGGTGACAGGCTTCTCTGTCCCATACGACAACCTGTCCTTTGAAATCATTGGGGTCAACATGTTTCTTGTAATGCTGGACAATATCCTTACAGACTCTACTAATTCTGTCAGGTGTTTTAGCTAGGACTCCGTATTTTCCTGCACGATCAGAAAGTTCAGCTTTGTCACCGTAGCTCAGATTATTTTCCTTTGCCATCCATTCGAATTCTTCATCAATGGCTTTTTTATTGATATGTAATTCAACGGGACGTGGTTCAAAATAGATTGGCAGGGTTGCCTTGTCTATGATAGACTGTTCGAAAGAGTACCGACTAAGATATCCGTTCTCGTCTTCTTCAGCACCAAAGGTCCAGAATGTGTTTCTGTCCCTGGTGTTGATTGGCGTACCTGTGAGACCAAATAGGAATGCATTTGGAAGAGCTTGTCGCATCTTCTGACCAAGGTCACCTTCCTGGGTTCTATGGGCTTCATCAACAAGGACTATGATGTTTTCCCTGTCGTTGAGAACTCCATCAGCTTCTCCGAACTTATGAATGGTTGTGATTATGATTTTCCTTGTATCCTGTTTCAGTAGCTGTTCAAGTTCTTCCCTTGAATCAGTCATGACAACATTCGGAACATTGGAAGCATTAAAGGTTGCACTTATCTGAGAATTAAGGTCTATTCTGTCCACAACCACAAGCACGGTAGGACTTCTGAGTTCAGGGTTACGTCGAAGTTGCATAGCTGCGTAAACCATGAGCAAGGATTTACCTGAACCCTGGAAATGCCATATCAGACCTTTTCTGATCCTTCCATCGATAACTCTCTGTACGATTTGTTTTGCAGCTTCATACTGCTGATAACGGCAGAGAATCTTAATCTTCTGGCCACCTTTTGTGGTGCTGTACAGGGTGAAATCTTTCAGTAGTTCAAGGACAACTTCAGGTTTGAGCATTCTATTAACGGAGCTTTTGACTTCATCCAGCAGATCGAATGCATCTTCCTCAGTCTCTCTCCATGGTTGCCATTTCTCTATTGGTAACTTTATGGAGCCAACACGATAGACCTTGCCTTCAGTTGCAAAGCAGAATACATTAGGTACAAAGATCTCAGTAACAGAGTTCTGGTACTCTTCCAGTTGTACAGCTCCGTCAACCCATGATACTGCAGGTCTTACAGGACTTTTTGCCTCTCCTATTACCAGTGGAATACCATTTACCAGCAGAACAATATCAGGTCTTCTCTCCTGACCAGTCTTAAAGGTGTACTGGGTTGTTACAATGAAATCATTGTTTTTGAGATTATCATAATCAATAAGTCTGACAGAAACATGCTCTCCGTTCTCCCCAAAAGGCATGGTCTTCTCATTACGAATCCACTCGGAAAACTCCTCGTTTGCCCGTACAAGCCCCATTCCCTTTGCACTTTGGATAATTGCTCGAAGCTTGTAAAGAACTTCATCAGCACGACCTGGTTCTTCAGCAATGGAAGGATTCAGTCTGATAAGAGAATCTATGAGATGCTTCTCAACCAGCACATCAACTTCCCTCCTTGGAAGCTGCTCTCTTGGTACAAATTTCCATCCCATATTTGTCAGAAGATCTCTGACAAAATTCTCGACTGAATTTTCCTCATTGAACATTTTGAAGAGCCTCTTGGGGAATTTTTAGGATTCCTGAAATAAAATCATTTGTAACTTTAAGTTTTAGATTTTCAATATTATTCTTATGTTCTTGATACTTTTGAATATTTCTATCTAATTCTAAAAAAATATCTGTGATTTCATTTTGTTCAGATATTGGTGGAAGAAAAATAATTAAATCCCTTACATCAGATAAATTAACTCTTGGTCTAGTGCTTCCAACCGTTTTCGCAACAAATTGATAATTACAAATTGGAGAATTTAGCATATATTCAATAAACTTTTTATTTGCTTTTTGTGATGAAACCCTAATTCGTACTACATCAGAAGTTACAATGCCATTTTTCATATAAGCTGGCACTTCACATGTCTTGCCAATTGGATCACCTAACTTGGCAAGTACAATATCTCCTTCATTATATGAATGATAAGATAATTCGTCAGCTTTCTCTTTTGATATATATTTGATATCTTTAAGTATGAAGTTATTTCTCTCAATGTTCTGTAAACGAATAATTGGGACACCAGATTCTTTGTAGTCTTTAACTTTTAGATTTGATCCAAAAGGACCTGCAACAATCGAGTCTTTATCTTCCCCAATTTCTGATAACTTTATAACATTCCAATTTTCAGGTATGTCCCCATAATCAGTTTTTTTGAAGGAACTATGATTTATTCCTTTAGTTAACAATTTATTTAGAAATTCTTCTTTTACTTTTCGTGATACTAATAGGAGTTTTTCTATTCGATTTAGGTTATCCTGAATACTCCATATTGTTTCTACAATCTTTTTTTGTTCTTCGATAGAAGGAATTACAATTTCTTCTTCAGCAAGTTGTTTCCATTTGATTCTTTTTGAAAATGCACCTGCCGAAAGTGCTATAATTTTGTTCTCAAATGGTTCAAATTGCATAAAAATAGGTAAAAAGCCCTCTACTATATATTTAAGGATTGGCTCTAAAACGATAATATCACCAGAGCAGACACCATCAAAGGGAGCTACAGATACTCTTCTAAGATATGTGTTCCTTCTGGCAAAAAGAATGTCATCTTTTTCAAATAGTTTCATCGTAGATGTGACATCACTTGTACTGCCATATCGTTTTACAACTAGTTCCCCTGAATCAAGATGTTCCAATCCAACGTATTTTTCATACCCAGACTCACCTGGATCATCTACTCTAACGGACTTTTGTTTTGCAAGTTCCTTGAACTTGACTTTTATCCAGTTCTCTGGAATTTCCTGGTTCAATTTATAACCTCCTTGAGAACATCTGATAAATTACAATAGGATTCTTTTAGCTGTTGTGAGCTATTCTGCCACTCTGAAACAACCTCTTCAATAGTTTGTTCTTCTTTCTGGTTCTCTTCTGATAATTCAGGTCGCACGTATAATGCGACATTAATAACATGTTTATTATCTCTGATTTGCTGTAATGTAGCAATCTTTGTCCTTCCTGGAACTTCCTTAAAATCAGAATACCATTTGTATATGCTGGAAATATGTTCATCTGAAAGGAAACTTTGAGTCTTTTCCTTTATGATTTGGTCATAAGCTCTAATAAAAACGACTTTACCTTTTCGTTCCTCTGGTTTGTTTTTGCTACAGACTACAATGCAGGAATCCATTGGTGAATTGTAGAATAAATTTGGTCCAAGCCCAATTACACAATCTACTAGATCATCTTCTATGAGCTTGCTACGCATATCCAATTCTGCATCTCTGAACAAAATTCCATGTGGCCAGAGTATTGCACATCTCCCAGTATCTTCCTTCAGGGAAGAAACGATGTGCTGAAAGAAAGCATAATCCGCACATCCCTGGGGTGGTGTTCCATAGATGTTTCTGCTCCAAGGGTCATGTTGCCAAGCTTTCTGATTCCACTTCTTTATCGAATACGGTGGATTGGCGAGAACCATATCGAACTGTTTAACTCTGTCATTTTCCACAAATGCAGGATTTGAGAGTGTGTCTCCCCTTACAATATGGAAATCCTCAAAACCGTGGAGGAACATGTTCATCCTTGCGATTGCTGAGGTTATGATATTGATTTCTTGCCCGTACAGACTGATATTCCTGTACTCCTGACCATTTTCCTTGGCAAGAAGAGCAGCGTTGAGTAACATGCCTCCTGAACCACATGTTGGATCATAGATACTCTCGCCTGTTTTAGGGTCAACAATCATGCTCATCAGGCGTACAACAGTACGGTTGGTGTAGAATTCCGCAGCAGTATGGCCGCTGTCATCAGCAAACTTCTTGATCAGGAACTCATAGCCTGTACCGAACTCATCCTGTGGTACATTCTTGAGTGAAAGATTGATTGTTGAGAAATGTTCTACAAGGTCGATCAGAATCTTATCGGTCAGACGGTTCTTATTTGTCCAGTTAGTATCGCCGAAAATTCCTGCAAGTCTGTCAGGATTGGCCTTTTCAATTTCACTCATGGCAGTCTTTATTGCCTTGCCAACATCGGTGGAAACGTTTCTGACATCTTCCCAGTGTGCACCCAACGGAACCTGGAATCTGTGGTTCTCTGCAAACTCTGCGTATTCCTTGTCTCCATCAGACTCTTCAAGAGCTTCCTGATACTCTTCATCATATACATCAGATATACGCTTAAAGAACATCAACGGGAATATAATGCTCTTATACTCTCCAGGATCAATAACACCTCTGAGAAGTACAGCAGCTCCCCAGAGATACTGCTCAAGTTCCTGCTGTGATATCATTTTGCTCATAATACACCCACCTCTTTCAGCAAAGCTTTCATTTTCTCCTCGGATTCAAGGAACTCATCGTATGCATCATTCAATTCCTTGAAGGTTTCTTTAAGGTCAATCTCTTCGACAACAAATTGCTTCCTGACATATCTGGAAATATTGAGGTTGAACTCGTTATGCTTGATCTCATCAATATCTACTACCTTACTAATGTCTTCAATATCTTCGAACTTCTCATACCATTCAAGAACCTGCTCAGCATGTTCCTCTAAAAAGAAATTCTGATTTCTTCCTTTCTGGTATTGCTCAGAAGCATCAATAAACAGAACCTTATTCTTATTGGCTTCATCCTTCTGATTTCTGTACACAAGGATACATGCACTGATGCTAGTACCATAAAACAAATTAGGTCCAAGACCAATCACAGCTTCCAGCATATCATTTTCAATCAGCTTCATTCTGATCTTACCTTCAGCTCCACCCCTGAACAATGCACCATGAGGTAATACAATTGCCATTCTGCCTGTCATTGGAGCCATGGATGATATCATGTGCTGAACCCATGCGTAATCTCCATTACTCTTTGGTGGCGTTCCTGCAATATTCCTTCCAAATGGATCATGCGACCAGTGTTCATGTCCCCAGTTCTTCAAAGAAAATGGGGGATTGGCTATCACCGCATCAAACTGAGAAAGCATATCGCCTTCATGGAAAGAAGGATTTCTCAGTGTATCGCCTCTGATAATCCCAAAGTCCTGGACACCATGTAAGAACAGATTAATTCTGGCAATAGATGAGGTTGTCAGATTCTTTTCCTGACCATAAAGTTTCAGTGTCCTCTCATCTCCACCCTTATTCTTAACATAATGATATGCTTCCAGCAGCATGCCACCCGAACCACATGCTGGATCATATATGGATTCCTTCTCCTGTGGCTTGAGGATACTACCCATTAAATGAACGACAGTTCTTGGAGTATAGAACTCTCCTGCTTTTCTGTTGGTCAAATCTGCAAACTTCTTGATTAAATATTCATAAGCCTGCCCCAGCATATCAGGTTCGACATACTTCTTGGAAAGGCTCTTACTTGAAAAATGATCAACTAAATCTATCAGAAGCTCATCAGATAATCTGTCCTTGTTGCTCCAGTTAACGTCACCAAATATCTCGTATAACTTGTCCTGATTTTCCTTTTCAATTTCCCTGAAAGCATGCTGAAGTGCCTGACCAACATTGGTTGTTTTCTCTTTAACATCATCCCAGTGAGCACCTTCAGGAATTATGTAATCGTGCAGTTCTGGAAAAGATGCATATTCCTCATCACCATCAGATTCAGCCAATGCTTGATTATATTCTTCATCATAGACATCTGATATTCTCTTGAAGAACAAAAGCGGGAATATGTATGCCTTGAAATCCGATGCATCTACAGGACCTCGTAGGATGTTTGCTGCATCCCATAGATATTGTTCAAGTTCTGAGAGAGTGATTTTTTCCATTATTGGAGTGTCTCCATATTCTGTTTTGATGGCATCTAAGAAGCCCCTGAATAAAATAATAAGTATGTATCAATAAAATGGTTTGAACACTGTATGTCACACAACTTCATAAATTAAACTTAATAAATTTAAATTTATGTATATCGCATCTTCTCAAGGTACTTTTCAGTGTTTAATTTATATCCTAGAAAAGTCTCCTGAGTCTGTCGCTTTGTCCGTTGTGTCCGTCTCCTATCTGTCGTTTGAATTTGTCTCCCATGTCTCTTGGAATGTCTCCTAAATATTGTACGAGGAGACAAAGGAGACTCATGTCTCCATCAAAATTAGCCATTTGCAACAAGTTTCTCCCACTTATCCAAGCGTTCTTTATTATGTGCATTAAGCGTAAAAGGAGTGTCTGCCTTCGCATTTTTCTTCATATAATGCAATGTTCCCTTTGAAAATCCTAACTTTTTCCAATCAGAATAAGAAATACTGAGTATTTTCTGTCTTCTGTCGCTTAAATTACAATTTATTCCATAAGTATCATGCAACAATTCAATGAGGTTACAAACTAGCAGGCATCAACAAGAAGCTCATAACTTAGACCAGTTTATGCGAGATCGAATCGCTTCCCCTTATTCCAGAGGTCGTCGAATTTAGCCTTGAAACGCTTTGTATATGATTCATCATGAATTTGCGTCATACCGAGGCTGGTATCCGTATTGATCTGATCTTCAATATCAAGCAAGAGCGTCTTTGAATCAAAGATAACAAAATCATGCTTTGTTTCCAGAATTCTTATTTCCATGAATTTCTGAACATTACTTTTGACTGACTCATCTTCTATTGAAGTAACAAGTTCTTTTATTGACGGTAACAGTTGAGAGTGGGAATCCAGAATTTTAACATAAATACCACGCTGTGCCAAATTTAAGTAAGCCTTGCTGAATACTGACATTGAATCATCATATTGTTCTGATACTCCTGGCTTATACTTAATGGGAGTAACAACACATATTTCATGCTCAATATCCTCAAAAAATGAATTAACTGTCTCTTTTAGTTCATCATCATGGAACTTGTCAGGCCAGAATATTGTTTCAACATGCGTTGGAGAATCATCATTGGAGAGCTGTCGTTCAATTTCAGCCAATGCTTCCCTGAGAAGTTTGAGCTCATTGAGTGCTTCTTCTTCTCTTCTTTTGTACATAACATCAAAAGCAATTTTCGTATCAACAGGCCTGTATTTTCGTGGTCTGGAAGGTTTGATCTCCACAAGGCCATACTTGTTCAAATCACTCAAAACCTCATAGATCTTTCCAATGGGAACTCTTGATAACTGTGATAATTTACTTGCTTCCAGCTCTCCTTTTTTAAAAAGCATCCAGTAAACGGTTCTTTCATATTTGTTCAAACCGATATTTGCAAGTAACTTTTCATCCATCTTTTCACTACTTTTTAGTTTATCGTAAAGTAAAACTGTTATCTATTCTGCGTGGTATTAAGAATCACTGCTTGAACATATAAATTTGTAATTATCAATGCAATTATCAATAAATCATATGGACTTTATTGCATATTTATATCAAGTAAAATAAATGATAAATATAGGTGCAAATATGGAATCGGAATCAGCAATTTTTGAGATATTTGATGGGTTACCCAGACAGGGACCGGGTAGTAATGAATGTACTGAAAAAGCATTCAATATGCTTTCTTCCCTTCCCGCAGGTACTAAGATACTTGATATTGGATGTGGTGTCGGTATGCAGACAATTCATCTTGCTAAGATCTGTAAGGACTGTCATATTACTGCAACTGACATTTACCAGCCATTTTTGGATAAACTGATGGAAAATGCAGCTAAAGCAGGAGTTGATGGCAGGATTACTACAGTTTGTGCTTCCATGGATGACCTGCCTTTTGAAGCAGGAGAATTCGACGTGATCTGGGCAGAAGGCTCCATCTTTATCCTTGGTTTTGAAAAGGGGATCAGCTACTGGAAACGGTTCCTTAAAAGTGGTGGCTATATGGCAGTGACAGAGAACACATGGTTCACGGACGAACCTTCTCCGGAAGTTGTTGAATTCTGGCAGGAGATATATCCTGGTATAATGAACATACCTAACACTGAAAAAGTTATCAAGGCAGTAGGATATGATGTCATTGATAACTTTAAGCTGCCAGTTTCTGTCTGGTACGAGTTTTATGACAATCTGGAAAAAAGAGTTGATGAGATCAGTGATAACTACAAAGGAAACACTGAGGCAGAAATGATACTTGAGTTTAACAGAAAAGAGATAAAACTCTTCAGAGAAATCCCGGATGAATATGGTTATGCATTCTACATTTTTCAGAAGAATGCAAATTAATGGTCTGTTACTGATGAACAATTAAATGATGCAGAGACTCAAAAGGAACAGGAGCATGAGATAAGACTAACGTTATGCTAAATTATGGCTATTCATTGCTTGAAGCTGAATGTATAAGAGTCATTAATTCAGTTTGTCTTTATTCTCATGTTGGTTTCTTGCATGAGATGAAGCTCACAGATGAGTTAAATGCTATGATGAATTCCAGAGTAGAATACAGAAAAAAGAATACTACTTGGGGAAGTATTCTTTTGTTGAAGGCTAGGAATTAGCTCAATACTTAGTAGGCAAGAGGAGAACTGTTGAATTCAGCAAACCTGCTTACATTGGGAAGAGAGACGATACCAATCTATTGAGAAAGAAGATTCTTATCATCAGTTATACAGAATGGAAGAAAATAGGATTCTCAAAAGGTACTTTACACCACATGAAGAAGAATTCCGAAGCTGATAAGCCTTTTAGTTTGAATGCTCATGTTAGGGAAAGGCTGGAAAGCCTTTAAATGAATTATACATTATTTCTAATGATAAAAATGAAAGATGATATTCATATCAGGGAAGCAAAAGAATCTGATTTTGATGATGTAATGCGCGTGGAAAAAGAAGCATTTGGTTATGAGAAGGAGGCAATCTTAGTATCTGAACTTCTTGAAGACAAAAGCGCAGCACCAGTTTTATCGTTGTTGGCTTTCAAGAACGATGAAGCAGTTGGACATATTTTATTTACAAAAGCAACTTTAAATGGAAAAACATCTCCTTTAATTTACCTCCTTGCACCTCTTGCAGTAAAACCACAACATCAAAAAAAAGGAATAGGTGGAATGTTGATCAATGAAGGTTTGGAGAAATTGAGAAAAATTGGCGCTGAAATGGTATTTGTTCTCGGACATGAAAGCTATTATCCAAAGTACGGATTTAAGCAGAATGCCGGATGTATGGGTTTTGATGCACCTTATCCGATTCCCGAAGAGCATGCAGGTGCATGGATGGTATATCCTTTAAACTCAGAATCTAGTGGTAAAGTTAAAGGCCAGGTTATTTGTGCTGATGCTTTGAATAAGCCGGAGCATTGGAGGGAGTGAAAGGTTTTTTATATTGATATTCTAGCTGAAACTGAAGCCAGTAAGCCATTTACTCTTAATGCTCATGTGAGGCTAATAGGCCTGCATCTTTATTAGAGGGGCATATACTCAAAGTGAAAACATTAATTGTTTAGTCTATATCGTTTAATAACTTAGATAGAAGTACAGATGAAGGACATTTCCATCCATTCTTTTCATAAAAACTGATTGCAGGTGGAAAAATATCTCCAATCACCAGATGGCAACCTTGTGAAGAAAGCATTCTTTCTCCCTCTTGTAGCAACTTCATACCAATTCTTTTATTTTGTTCCGATTTTGCAATAACCAATTCACTTAAATATGCTCTGAAACCACAGTCATGAAAAGAAGCAAATCCTATGATTGTTTCATTTTCTTCTGCAACCAGTACATTACCTCCGCTGCTACGTAGAACAATCTCAACTACATTTTCTCTCCATAGCTCTTGCCAGACTCCTGGAATTGATTTCAGAAGCTTTTTGATTTGATTTTCATCTGATAGCCTTGCTTTTCTTATGATCATTTTTATACCTGCCATTGTATTTTTAGAGCCAATACCTAAATATATTTAATGCGAAGTTTAGCACCACTAAAACGCATGCCTATACCATGTTCATATTCTATTCAGAATTAAGAAGAAGTAATTTCATTTTTAACCTCACTTCCAGTATTAAGAGACGTTATTATTAATACGCAATCTTGCATCATAACTTTTATGACTTTATTCGGATATAAAATAATACTGTGACTGTTAAATAGAATAATAATACCCCTATAGAATCTGATTTTGTATACGAAACTTTTGATTTGTCACTTACTTCTATACAAAAATCTATAGTGAGATATTTGTGATAGCAATGTCATTTGCATATTTGGTTCATATATACAAACTTAAATGGTGACCCATCTTCATCCAGTCAAAGAAATCATTCTTCTTGCAAGTTCCTGTAAGCTTCCAGTACATCCTGAACTGACTCGAAAATATGATCCTTACCGATCATTTCAGTTATACCGTCCCTATCAAGCTCATCCATAACAGGCTGCACCACATCACTTAATACAAGAGTGATATTCATTTGTTGCAATTTGGTGCATACATTTTTAAGCGCCTCTATCGATGTGAAATCGATATCTTCGATATTCGTAGCAGAAACACAAAACCATTTAAGTCCCCCATCTTTTTTGGCAAGTGCAATTATTTCTTCCATGAAACGGGTTTCGTTAGCAAAGTAGAGATTTGAACCGAAACGGTATATCAAAAGCCCCTTTACAGCTTGCTGCCCTTTTTCGAGTGGAACTGTCCTCATGGCTCCTCCCTGTTTTGGAACAAGCAGCAGGTTCAGTGGCCGGTAACTGTGGCGCAGGTGAGCAATAACCGAGAGTATTATAGATATCACAATTCCCTGCTCAACACCTATAATTACAACTGTCATAGCTGTTATCAGGGCAACATTGAATTCGACAGGGCGCTGTCTGTAAAGAGCAGCCATCCCTTTGGTATCGATAAGTCGCAGACCAATGAGGAACACCACCGATGAAAGTACGGCAGTGGGCAAATAAGCGAATGGCTTTGTAAAGAACATCAGAACTATCACAACAATGAAGACCGTTGTGAGCTGGGTAAGCTGGGTACGCCCTCCTGCACTTCTGACCATTTCGGTTTTTGTCGGACTGCCATTGACCACGAAAGTACCTGAGATCCCTGCCGCCACATTGGCAAGGCTAAGTCCGATGAGATCTGAATTTTCATTGAAAGTGTCGGAAAACTTCATAGCATAAGCCCGGGAAGTTGCAGCGCTCTGGGCGAGAATTATAATGAAACAGGCCGCTGAAATGTTAAGAAGCTTGGGAATATCAGAAAGCGAAACTTGAGGCAAACCGAGATGAGGCAAACCTACGGGTATCGTATCAAGAATAATGATCCCGTAAGAAGAAAGATTAAACATCCAGCTTGCGGTAATTGCCCCGACGATAGCTATTAGTGCACCGGGGATTTTACTTTCAATTCTTTCACTAAGAACTATAATCCCTATCACAGATAATGAGACTATAAGAGTAGGAACGTTCGTAAGAGCCAGGGTTTTTACTATAGACGAGAGTAAAGATGAGAGATGCATTAGCGTCCAATCTAACCCTGAGGATATCCCTAACATCCCACCAAGCTGTGAGATCGAGATACGGATACCTACACCTGATAGAAATCCTATCAGAACTGTGTGAGAGAGGAAGTCAGCCAGAAAACCGAGTTTCAGCAGGCCTGCAATAAGAATGAAGATTGCTGCAATTAGAGCGATCATTCCGGCATATGCAACGTATTGAGGAGATCCCGGCACTGCCATTGTTATAAGTCCGCTCGCTATTATCGCTGCAGTTGCAGAATCGGCTCCGACCACAAGATGGCGGGATGAACCGAAAATGGCAAAAGCTAGCATAGGAAGCAGGATTGTGTAAATTCCGGTAACTAAAGGCATACCTGCAATCCTGGTGTACCCCATAACTTCTGGAATGGCGAATGCTGCGAATGCAATCCCTGCAGTGATCTCCATAGGTATTTGTTTAGGGCTTGAGGGTAATACTCCCTGGAAAAGAGGAATGCGAAGAAACCTTCCTGGATTTTTTGCAGGTTTCATATTCGTTTTGATCTCCTATTATTACTTCATCTATGATTTTCAATCATAATTCATTTATAATCTTTACTTATATTCCTTCAACAAACTTCTGTTTATCTTAAGGAAGAAGTTTTATTTTATTTTCCATGGCTCTTTCCTGAGAAAGTCATGAACTGTCAGTTTTCAAGTTAAAACTTATATTGTTTAATCCTTTTCAAAACCTCTAGGAAATATTTCAATGTCAAAAACTGGTTCTAATACAATTAAAATTACTTCGCAAATTATTATTTAAATTTAGATATAAATACCTAATTCATATTATGAGTTATTTATCAAAATCCTTGATGTTTCTTATTCCGAACAGTCTTCAAGAGTCAACTATAAGAATATTGATAAAGCCAAAAATAAGAATGCTAAAAAAATAAGGAAAATCCAGTTATTTAGTATCTGGATTCAAAAACTTATATTTCTTTTAGATACTCAATAATATCATTCAGATCTGCGTCAGACATCTGCCATCTTGGCATTACCAGATCAAGTTGTTTGCCAGCAGGATCAACACCATCTCTTATTGCCGCCTTGATGTTCTCATCGGTAAAGACTTCATCTCCAGATGTAAGGGTACTATAAGTAATGTCAGCTGGTACCGTATAGGCCATCATGACCGGAACACCACCCTTACCATCAACTCCATGGCAGTTGACACAACTTCCACCGTGTACGTAAAGCCAATTAGGGCCATAGGTAAAAGCGATCTTCTGCCCGCTTACATTGTAACCCGTGTAGTAGATTGTTTCACCATTTGAAGTAAAATTTGTTTTCATATCCACTCCATAAGGGTAAACATAGCCAGAGTCCATCATACCATTCTGAGAATAATAACCGGATCCCATCATTCCGCCTTCACCATAATATCCCTGCCCCATCATGCCTCCTGGCTGATTGTAACCTGGCATATATGCATAATTTGATTGCTGATTACTCATCATGCTGATTACTACTACCAGAAGGATAACAATGATCAGTCCCACTAAGGCAAAGAAGTATTTTTCTACTTTTTCCATTTCTAAACCTCATATATTTATGGAACTAAAAGAAATATAACACTTATCTTTGTATTAATATTTCATATGATTTATTTAGCCCTTAAGTTGAAGCATTTTTTATGAGAAAACTTTTCCCAACATAACAGGCTTGCATGAAATCATGCCCATAAAAACCACCATGCAAGCAAAGCGATTATGGGATATGTGATATACATTACAGGTAGGTTTGTCTGACCAATCTTCACCCAGGGATAATAATCAACAAATTCGGGGTTCCATTCAGAGAAACTAACGACCGGGTTCACGAGAAACCAGGTGAAGTCCTCAATGACTATGCCTGAGAAATATGCACTCACAAGCATTCCGAAAAGGTGGATATCCCAGCCGTTGACAACCAGCGGCAGGGTCAGCAGCAAGGGCCACATGACAAAGAAAAGATAGAAATGATAGGCTGTGAGGCTGACATGCTTACCAAAGTGGATCGTCCAACCGATCTTCCCTCGATTACCTGCATTTCTGCCTTCAACATATGCTTCCCAGAAAGCTGTAGCTATCATTGCAGCCCATATCCACGCAAAGATCAGATAAACATTCACAGTAGTAATCACTTTTCATTGCATATATTTTATTTGACAGAGAGATGACAATTCAATTTTTATGGATATCAGCAATCTTTGTTCATTTTCAGTGATACAAAAACAACCTCCGGGCTAAAAACAAAGTAACCATTCACCAAAAGCGGTACATTGCGATGCTGCTATGTAGAAGATTAGTCAAGAGATTATTGCATTTTACTGAGAATGCTACAGAAGTCCTGTGAATAAACTATTCAGATTTTTGCAGATTATTTTGTTTTATCTTGTTGGAAAAGGCTGGCTTTGCCGAATCCCGGGGAATCTATCAAGTTATTCATTGCCTACAATAGAGTTTAATCTCCCATTTTTTCAACAATTATTTATTTGCATAAAATCAATCCTTTTTATGCCAAAATCACCGGAACCAGATAAGCAATCATCCAAAGTTACTGAACGGATAAATGCGACAGCACTTGAATTACTCGAAAAGCATCCGGAAGGGCTACGCTGGTCAGAACTGACATCAATGATAATGGAATCTAATCCCACATTTCATCCAAAGACTGTTAACGGATGTATCTGGAAACTGATTAATAGATATTCAGACAGGGTTTACAAGCCATCTAAAGGGCTTTTCAAATTACTGAAATATAAATAACGTAAATGATGCTGACTGCAAACAGGACAACATGCGTTAAATTTATCTTCGATCTGGACTACTATCAGCTATTATAAGAAGATGTCAATTTTTTTGATACATATAAACACTCCTTGTGTTAAACTTTCTTATTACTAAAAAATCACATGCACAAGGTGACTATTTGATAACTAAGAAAAAAGAGAATCTGATCCATACATTCATGTATGTTTGCTTTATGGCTTTTGTAATGACAGGATATAACATAACAGTACATCAGGGATTTTCTGCAGATCTCATTAAAGTAACCTGGTTAAGTTTCCCTCCTACTTTTATAATTGCATTTACACTTGAATATTTCATTGTAGGAAGGCATGGGATGAAACTGGTATTAAAATTACACAAACAACATCATACCCCTTTCCAGAAAAGAGCTATTACAGCATTGGTTTTTGTTGCCGCAATGGCAACTTTAATGTCATTATGCTTTTCAATCTTATCAGTTGGGATTTCAAAAGAACTGCCTTTGACCTGGGCTTCAAATCTAGCCATTAATGCTTTATTTGCCTATCCTCTGATAGTGTTTGTTGCAGGTCCACTGGTTGGTTTTGTATTCAGGAAGATATTTCCTGAAGGTTCTATCGTTGATGTTTAAGGGATTTTATAACCAAACTCCCATATTTTTTTAAGAATTGCTGCCTCACCTCTAATAATATGTTCAATTGTTGAACTTATTATGTTTTTTATATTATTATGTGCAAAAAAGTCTTTTTTGGAAAACTATAACAATTATTAATTGCATAACCATTTTGGGGAAGTCACGTATGTCATCATCAAACTATATTCAATTGATTAAAGATGAAATGTTGAATGAAATGTCAACAAATATTAATGAGTTATGTGGCAAATCTTCTATTGTTAAAGGACAGGATGTACTTGTAGAAAATGTAAAAATTGAGACAAGTCGTGTTGTAGATATTTACAAACATCCTATGTATAATATTTACATGAACCATCAATTGAAATTCAAAGATGTTTCACTATTTGATGCAGTGTATCACGTTAGCATACATTTTGGGAATGGAAGATAATTGTTTTGTATTTCATTTTTTACAGTTCAAATTATGGCTGCTATCAGTTTTTATCTTTGATTTCAAAGATAGTCGTCAAAATCATTTAATACATTTATCCAAAATATCGCATAATATTTGATATTTTCGTTATATATTGATTAATAGAAGTTTTTTAAGCTTAAAATACTATATTATCTTGTTTTATTATAAGAAACAGCTCATTATAAGGCTTTATTTTCATAAAAAAGCTAAAAACATACATATCCAATATTAATCATTATCTAACCTCTTTTTAATCTTTAAATTAGTTCTAATCAGTTTATTCTAAGCAAAACCATTATATTCTTGATATTTATTTACAAGAATAATTCAGAATAGCCCGAATGGGTAAAAAGCTGGTGAAATAAGGTTTATGGAAATAAGCGCTGCTGTCAAAAAAGAAATTCGCTATAGCGTTGTACAGAACATTTTGAAACATTATCAGTGCCCTGAAACATGTGAAGCACATTGTTGTTGTAATGGGCAGATACATTTTTTTGAGGATGAAGTGAAAGTCCTGACAGGCATAGACAGTGAGAAAGCAAAAAGGATCACAAACGAAGGATTATGCGCAGGTCTTTATCAGATGGTCACACCCTGTTCTTTCCTCAAGGAAAATGGCAGATGCGGTGTTTATGAAAATAGGCCTACTGTTTGTGGTATGTATCCATTCAAAGTCAATACATCAGGTAACTCTGTAGGATTGCAGCCATGTCCTATTGGATTTATGATAATCAGGGATTTTGCCGAATTGATCGTTGAATCATTTTCAAGATCCGGAGCATCAGATGAAGAAAAGGCCATGATAAAAGAAGAATGGCAAAAAAATGTAGACTCGTATGAGACAGAACTTACTGAATTCCACTCAAGGACAAGCCTTAATGAAATGCAAATTCCATTTGATGAGCTCGAAATGCTTTCAATATTCCTGTCTTCAAAAAAAGCTAAGAATAGCTAGGCATTTTTAAAAATACCTCATTGATTCATATTTTAACTCCATTTCATTTTTTAGTAATTTGTGTTCTGGAATACCTTTAAAAGATAATTTAGAAAAATTCATATAGAAACCGGTTTACCAACTTATTATCTTAGAAAATTAAAGGTGGTTGGTTTGCTTATTTCTGAAACTTATGAAATTGTTGAGGTAATCCTCTCGCATTATTCCTGTCCTTCCAGCTGTAATGCTTTTTGTTGTAAAATAGCAGACATCAGGCTGGATGAAAATGATCTGGAACGATTAAAACAGACACCGGAATATAAAGCTGATAAGGTCAGGCCCTTCAACGAAGATGAAGAACATCATCATAAGATATCTCCTCCCTGTCCCTTTCTAAGATTTGATCGATGCACCGTATATGATAAAAGACCAGCTATATGCAGGTTGTTTCCATTCAACATTTGTGGTCTGCCGGATGCATTGCTGTTGTTCCCGTGTGATATGGGAGTAAGTATATTCAAAGATTATGTAGAATATTCAGATAAGATCTTGAAGCATCCGATCTCAGTATCAACGATCGAGTCTTTTGCACAGTCTCATTGTTCTTTCAGAACAAAATTTAATGAGGGGTCATACATTCCTATGTTAATTCTCAAAACCAATGATCTCGAAGCTTTTAAAGAATATCTTGTATCAGGATTCAGATCTCAGGGAAACCCGGAAATCCCAATTTAATTTATTTTTATTCACTGGTGAGAAATTACATCTGACCATTGCTTCCTTAAACTGTTTATTTGTGATAAAAAAACCAACAGGTGATTCCTCAAATAAGGTTTTGAGTGCAAAGCTTGCATGAGTCTTTTTTGATCCTTTTTGCGGGAGAATGTTTTCCATTATCCACTTGTCAATGGTTTTAATTTCAATATCACTTAGCTCGTAATCACCCATTTCGCTCACTCCTGTCTTTTAACTATCCTTAGATTAAGACTCTCTATATGGTACATGGCTTTTTTAATGTTTGTTCTTTTTAGTGAACCATTAATTTAGTAAACGAAAATAGCAAAATATGGCTAAAACGAAGTTTTAAATATAATAACATCAGTAAATGCATTCCGAGTATTCATCAGTTAACGATACAGCTCAAAACACAGACTGAACTTGATTAAGGAGGATTATCATGCAAAAACCAGAAACTCATATATTCGTTTGCGCAAGCACAAGACTAAACGGAATGGTAAAGGGCGCTTGTGAGAACAAAAAGTCACACAACCTTGTAGGAATGTTTGCTGAAGAAGTAATGGACAGAGACCTTGAAAGTGAAGTGATGGTTACTGCAACCGGATGTGTAGGTCTTTGCGAGAAAGGACCAATTGTCATGATCTACCCACAGCAGATCTGGTATGGTGAGGTTACAGCAGGTGACATCGAGGAAATACTTGATGCAATAGAAGAAGGCGAAGTAGTAGAA
Source organism: Methanolobus vulcani (assembly GCF_900100715.1). Lineage (GTDB taxonomy): Archaea > Halobacteriota > Methanosarcinia > Methanosarcinales > Methanosarcinaceae > Methanolobus > Methanolobus vulcani. The sequence goes on from NZ_FNCA01000008.1 coordinate 85,884, forward strand.
AGACTGCTCATTTCATAAAACTAAACACAAAAACGTAAGGCGATTTATTCAATCAAGCTGAATAAGTCGCATTTATTTATCTTATTCTGACTATTTCTTTTTATTTATTGATTAGAGCATTTTACATTAATAATAGATTACAGAAGCTTCTTCTCTTCAATTAAATCTATAATCCCTGCCTTATAACATATAGATTCATAATAACCATCTTTTAATCAATTAACATTCAAAACAAAGCAGTATGAATATATATTTTGACGGTTACCTCATTTTATACTCATGACTTTTGATTTACTCTGGTTAAACAGGCCCAAAAGACAAAAAGTTATATGTCAGGGATGCCTGTACCAAAGGTATGAAACCCAAATTCTCAAAGAAGGTTCTCATCATCGGTTATGGTTCGGTTTCACAGTGCACCTTACCACTTTTACTGGACAAACTCGATGTTCCGTTAGAAAACATTACGCTAATAGACTTTGAAGACAAATCAAAAGCCCTGAAAAAATATACTAATCAGGGATTAACATTTGTCCGTGAAAAGATCACACCGAAAAACCTGAGTCAGGTCTTATCCAGACACATGGATAATGATGGCCTGATAATAGACCTTTCATGGAATATTGATGCAATTGACATCATTACCTGGTGCCATGAGCATAACGTATTGTATGTAAACACATCCGTAGAAGTATGGGACCCTACTGAAGATTTCCTTAACAGAAGCCTGCTGGAAAAATCCCTCTATCTGCGCCAGATGAAATTGCTTGAACTTTCCCGTGACTGGAAGGATGCACCTACTGCCGTTGTAGATCATGGTGCAAACCCCGGTCTTATTACACATTTTGTAAAGCAGGGCATTCTGGATATTGCAGAACGCACCTGTGCGGACAAAATAGTCTCCCCTGAAGAAGAAGAAGAAATTAAGCAGCTTGCTGAGAAAAGAGATTTTGCTCAACTTGCCCACAAACTAGGTGTAAAAGTTATTCACTGCAGTGAACGCGACACACAGGTTGCTAACCGCGCAAAGGAAGTTGATGAGTTCGTAGGTACATGGAGCATAGAAGGACTTCGAGAAGAAGGAACAGCTCCTGTGGAAATTGCCTGGGGCACACATGAGAACAAGATGCCACCATTGGCTCAGGTTCCTGACTTTGGCCCGCAAAATGTTATTTTCATGCCACAGATGGGTATGAATACCTGGGTAAGGTCATGGATACCTGACGAAGAGATCGTGGGTATGGTTATCCGTCACGGTGAATCATACGGCCTTTCTAAACTACTGACAGTATGGGATGAAGAGAAAGCGGTTTTCAGACCAACCATTCATTATGCTTACATGCCATGTCATGATACACTTTCATCTCTCTTTGAGTTACGTGGACGCAACTATGAGCTTCAGTCAAAGCTCAGAATAATGACAAATGAGATAGTTTCCGGTGAAGATATATTGGGTGCACTTCTGATGGGTCATTCTTACAATTCATGGTGGACCGGAAGTGCATTGAGTATCGACGACACAAGGTCTCTTGCTCCAGGTCAGAACGCAACAACTCTTCAGGTAGCTGCCGGTGTAGTAGCTGCTGTACTCTGGATGCTTGAGAATCCGAAGGAAGGGATCAGAACACCTGAAGATCTTCCACATGATTTTGTCCTGAACATTGCCCTACCGTATCTTGGTAATTTCATATCCACACCATCTGACTGGACACCACTTAAGAACCGTAAGATCTTCTTTAAGGAGAATCCGGCAGTGGAACATGATCCGGACCCATGGCAATTTGAGAACTTCCAGTTTATAGGATAATCTCAATAGAATATTGAATCATTAGCAAGAATAGATCCACAATGAGATGTTGAGTCTCTTTGTGAATCTATCATATCTATTTCTAATTTGCAGATGTTATTTATAGTGTAAAATATACTTATTCTAAGTAATTATTCTACAATAAGCATGGGTTTATTGAAAGAGGTATGAATATGGAGTTCAAAGAACTGACAACAGCAAGATATGCCAGCAGGAAATATACTGATAAGAAGATAGATAATGAGACTCTGGGACTCATAAAGGAAATGATCAGGAACAGTCCTTCTGCTGTGAATGTTCAGCCATGGAAAATCAAGATTATAAATGAAGCTGAGATTAAAGAAAAACTTGCACCACATGTATTTGGTGGACAGACTCAGATTCCAAGTTGTTCACACATTTTGGTCTTATGTGCAAATACTGACTGGGACAGCCATATCCAGGCAAATATAGAAGGTATGAAAAAGGCACAGGTTCCGCAGCAGAACATCAAATATTATCAGATGGCAGTTGATGGTATGTTTGGTCGTATCTCCGATGACGAGAGACTTGTGGAATCACAAAAAAATGTGTATATAACAGCAGCAGCAGCTGTATTTGGAGCGAAGTCACTGGGCGTGGATTCATGTATCATACAGGGATTTGATGTAGATGCTCTCAGCAAGGTTCTTGATCTGCCAGCAAATCTTACGCCCACATTAATAGTAACTCTGGGTTATGCTGCAGATAGTCCAGTTCCAAAAAGCAGACTTCCTGAAGATGAAATATTCTTTTGAATAGCTGCCAATAATTTTATATTTTTTTAGTTTCTCTATAGATCAGTCCAGAAACACATTGTATTAACGCAGCAATTGCACAAGTCATAAATTAGAAGTCCATCATAATCTTATTACGAAAAAAATCTTTGAAAACTAAAGAATATGGCTGGCAAAAATGGATGATAGAGATCAGACTTTAGGAATGGATGTACATATGAACAATATGTGCAACGAAACCACTGAGAAAGTATCTGCCGTTTCTATAAAAAATTCCATAGGAATGGAGTTTATGCTTATTCCTGCCGGTGAATTTTTTCTGGATCCCTCTGAATTCGACTATGAAATCTCAGCAAAGGTTACTATACCAGAACAATTCTACTTGGGAAAGTATCAGGTGACCCAAAAACAGTGGAACATTGTAATGGGAGACTATCCTTCCTGTTTTGAAGATGATAACAGACCTGTTGAATGCATTACATGGAATGAAGTTCAGAATTTTGTTAAAAAGCTGAATGAGCTGGAAAACACAGATAAATATCGTCTTCCTTCGGAGACAGAGTGGGAATATGCGTGCAGGGCCGGAAACGATACAAAATACTTTTTTGGCAATTCAGATATGGAACTGGATAATTATGCCTGGTATTATCTGAATTCAGGACATGAGACTCATCCGGTAGGCCAGAAAAAGCCAAATCCATGGGGACTGCATGATATGTATGGAAATGTCTGGGAATGGTGCCAGGACAGATATCACAGGAATTATGAGGAAGCTCTTGCCGAAGGCAGTGCATGGGATTTTGTTGGCAGCATTGGAATAGTCCTGCGTGGCGGTGCCTGGGTCAATTATTCTGATAAATGCCGTTCATCATATCGAAGTAGCTTTGATTCTGATTATGCTTCTTACTCTGTAGGTTTCCGCCTTCTTATGACATTGTGATCTTGCAGTTAAATTTAAAATATCAGAAAATCTTCAGTTAATTATGGAAAAAAGCACTTCAAAAACAGAATTTCATAATGTCGATGAATATATTGCAATGTTCCCGGAAAACATTCAGGATAAGCTAAAAGAGCTGCGAGAGTTGATACGGGAGATTGCACCAGAAACCGAAGAGATTATCAGTTACAAGATGCCTACATTCAGACTAAACGGCATTCTGCTTCATTTTGCAGCCTACAAGAACCATATTGGTTTTTATCCCACTCCTTCCGGAATTGCTGAGTTTAAAGATGAGCTTTCCAGCTATAAACATGCTAAAGGATCTGTTCAGTTTCCAATTGATGAACCGCTTCCAATTAATCTTATCAGAAAGATGGTAGCTTTCAGAGTTAAAGAGAACAATGCAAAAACAAATTAATGAAATAAAATAAGGTTCAATGACTTAGCAGGTTGGGATTATGAAAGCAGTTGTGTATGAAAAATATGGTTCACCTGATGTCCTTGAATTCAGATATATAGATAAACCTGTTCCAAAGGACAATGAGATACTGATCCAAATTCATGCAACCACCGTGAACAGGACGGATTGCGGTCTTCGCAAAGCTGATCCTTTCATTGCAAGATTTTTCACAGGTATTCTCCGCCCAAAGAATAAGGTTCTTGGAACTGAGTTCTCCGGGGTCATTGAAGCAACAGGCAAGAGCATAAAGGAATTCAAAACTGGTGATAGTGTCTTTGGTCACAGTGGTGATAAGTTCGGGACGCATGCTGAGTACATATGTCTGACAGAAGATGACCCGATAGCATTTAAACCTCAGAATATGACCCATGAGGAAGCCGCTTCGATCTGTGACGGAGCAACACTGGCATGGACATACCTGAGCAAAGCTGATATTCACAAAGGGCACAAAGTTCTCATCAACGGGGCATCAGGTTCTATTGGTACAGCCGCAGTAATGCTTGCAAAATACCGCGGAGCTGAAGTCACTGGAGTGTGCAGTACTGATAATGTGGAAATGGTCAAAACTCTAGGAGCTGACAGGGTGATAGATTATACAAAGGATGATTTCACAAGAGATGCTCAAAAATTCGAAGTTGTCTTTGATGCAGTGGGAAAAAGTTCATTTTCACGTTGCAAAAACATCATAAAATCCCGTGGGATATATTTTTCTACTGAACTGGGATTTATGGCCCAAAATCCATTCCTGGATATTCTTACATCGAAGATTGGTAATAAGAGAGTGATGTTCCCTCTTCCGAAATACACAAAAGAAGATGTCCTGTATTTTAAGAAGCTTATTGAAGGTGGATATTTGAAAGCTGTAATAGACCGTTCTTATCCACTGGAAGATATTGTGGAAGCTCACAGGTATGTTGAAACCGGCCATAAAAAAGGAAATGTTGTAATCACTCTGGTTTAATTCTTGCCCTGATATCACTAATCTAAAATCCTTTTTTTCCTTTTTTAATCTCTAAAATGAAAAATAGGAAAGTTTATCTTGTCTGATTTTGCATACACATTCATAAAATAGCTAATAGTTAATTTTAAGTATTATTAGCTAAGTAATGTGCTTCCGTGTACAACGAACTGTACCATCAATTCGTTAACCAGCAACTAAAATCCCTTCGGAGTTATTACCATGAAAATGCCTACACAAATTAAACATGCTTTGATAGAAGCAATGATATCACAATATACTGAAGATTTTCCTTCATGTAAGATAAACCAGGAACCGCTTACATTCCAGGTTGCTGTAGGCAAAATCCTTGAGGATACGGAAGTTTTCGGAATTACGCAATCAGATATCAAAGAAACTATTGCAGCAAATCCGGGTTCCCTGTCATTAAATGATGATTCAGAATACCTGCAATTCACTCCGCCGTTTATCAGAGAATGTGATTCCTACAACAAGCTTCTTGATTACATGCAGGAAAGCACAAAAGCCAACAGGAAGTTCACTGTTGAATACGATCCCGCGATAAGAGAATCTCTGATATACAACTTCTTTAGTGGAAACATTGTCCTCATGGTTCCTGAAGAAATGAGAAGCCTGACGCAATTGAGATTTGCTCTCATGGCAGGAGGAAGCAAACTCCGTGCCATTATTGATGACACCGGTGGATGGATCTATGTGTTCCCTAAATATATCATGGAATCCATGGAATGCGGTAAAATGCCTTCTAGAGACACAAATGTTAATATGGTGATCGCAAGTTATCTTGCAGATGTTTTCCCGGATGAATAATTAAAACCGAATTAAATTGAAAATAGAAAATGAGCTCATGGATCCATGTTCTCATATATTTTTTCTTCTATTTCACTTTAATTAGCAGATTGGAGATATTCATAAACAATATCATTAAACCTGCCATATTGTTCAATTGAACACACATGACCACAGTTTTCAATAACCTCTACCCTGGAATTTTCCATTTTATTGGTATGCAGTTTTGTGTCTTTTAAGAATAGATGGTCCTCACTTCCTGATACAAAAAGGATTTTGATATTGTCATCAAGTTCATCTAGCCATCTTAAACTAGGTTTTGTCTGGGGTATAAGGTCTACCCATCTGCAAAATTCATCGTAACCAAGTTTCTCTGCTTCAGTTACGAAGATACTTCTTGACCTGTGATGATTCTTTCTTGGAAGTATGATATAGGCGAAGAATCTGTAAAGGATCATGTAATTGATCCATCTTTTGAAGTTGATGGCCAGATAAAGCAGGAAGTTTGTTCTCAGATTGAATTTTACAATTCCACCACCCATGATAAGAGTGTCAACCTTTTCAGGATAGAGGACAGCAAAACGCAGGCAGATCAGAGTACTAAAGGAAAAGCCCAGGAAATGGGCTTTTTCAATTTCATGATAAACCAATGTGTTATTGATCAACCTGCAGACTTTATCGATTTCAAGGTCACTGACCTGCGGTTCCTTGTGCATCTCCAGCACAAGCAGGTTGTAATGTTGTGAAAAGAACTCTGTCTGCTTTTTCCATGTCCTGGCACTGCCACCGAATCCATGCACGAATACAAGCCACTTAGCAGAATCACTCTTTAAGTGAAATTCTGCATTGAATCGTTCAAACTTTTCTTCGTCTGCCATCGGTTATTCCTTTCTTAAAGGCAAAATACCTCAGGAATTTGGGGAAATTCTTCCGGTTATTTTCAGGCATTCTCTGAAAAAGGTCATCAGCCAGTTCCTTCCATTCCTCTGCACGTTCAAAGCTCTTACTGGCAAGCTCTTCGGCAGATTCGGGATTTGCCAGGTGAGTTGACTTTGCACCTCCGGCTTTCACAACATCAATGATAGCCTGTGGATTATCGATCAAAGGACATGGACGCAAGGGGTTATCTGAAAATGGTTGTGCTTCCCTGAATGTGGTAAAGAACTTTGAACGCAGTGCATCTGCAAGTGAAACATCATAGATGTTCGAATCTGAATAATGACAAAAGGCACACGGTTCAACATCACCTTTTGCGTTGATATGTGCAAAGCCAACACCAGCTCCTATACATCCAAAGCAAAGATGGCCGTTGTTCCAGAAATCAACGATCACATAATCGTGCTTTTCACAATAATCTCTTATTTTCTCATGCACATAAGCTCGTTCTTCTGCGGTACACATAAGTGAGGTATCAGCTGTGCTACCAATTGGAATATACTGGAAAAGCCAGCCAAACCATGCTCCTTTTGCACGCATCAGGTCAAGGAACTCATCACTGGCTATGGTCTTATAGTTCTTTGAGTGGTAACATGCTGAGAATGCAAAACCGATATTTCTGTCTCTCAGGATATCCATAGCCTTTATTGCTTTAGTGTAAACTCCTTCGCCTCTTCTAAAGTCGGTCTGCTCCTGTGTTCCTTCGATGCTTATGAAAACATTAAGATTACCAAGTTCAGCCATTACATCGGCAAACTCTTCATCTATCAGAGTGGCATTGGTAAAAGCACCGAATGTCATTTTATTATGTTTTCTGCAAAGTCTGATGATGTCATCTTTCCTGAGAAGAGGTTCACCGCCTGTCATCAGACAGTCCATAATACCTAACTCTTCAGCCTGGTTTAGTATATCATCGAATTTCTCATATGAAATATTGTGACCGCTCTCATAATCCTGTGACCAGCAGCCTTTACACCTTAGATTGCAGTCACTTGTAGGATCTACAAGAAGAACCCTTGGAATTGAACATTTATGCTTGAATCCATTATACAGTTCCTTCAATGTGATGAAATCACCCATTGTAAGGTGACTTGCAACGCCTTTTGCTGTAAAGAATTGTTTACTCCGGTACACGTAAGCTTTGTGATGTGGGAATGGAGGAATTTCCTCTTTTTTCCCATTAATCATCATATGTTTCAACAGAAAACCCCGCAAACTTACTTTTTGGTCACGGATACTTTCTGAGGAATAACGCCATCAAATACAAACTCACCATCTGAGTTGGATGTCAGGCTTTTAATTTCGAGTCCGGGGACTACTGTATAAATGCGGGGGAAATATTCATCCATTGTGTTTACACTATCTTCGTTCAGATAGTCTTCAGGAAGAGAGACTGCTCCAAGATAGAAACTCTCAGGGTCACCGCTAAGTTGGTTATTTGTGATACTGATCTTTCCTTTACTGTAAATGTTGAGTGTATCCGGTAATGGAATAGGAACATCGTCTGCAACATCAGCGTAAAGATCGGTCTTCAGTCTCTTTATATCAGCAGTGCTTGATCCTTCCATGGTACCATCAGGCAGAACCTTTACCTGGAGATTGTCGAACCACCAGAATCCGGGTGCAATTTCATTTAAAAGCGCCGTGGATTCTTCCGCAGTAAGCGTGAATTGCTTTTCCTGATAGTCAGAGAATTCAAAATTGTAATCATTAATGGATTTCTTTTCTGCGTTCTGTTTGTATTCTTCTAGCTCTTCACCTGACATGCCTTCGAATTCTATCTGCATTCCGGTCTTTTCAAGTGCGCTTACATAATCCTCATGAGTGTATCTGACACCAAGATCCTTAGGTCCGAATAATGAAAAGCTTCCATATACCCAGAAAATACTACCTAATACCACCAGACCAACAGCTAATATAACTAATTTCATATTTCCTTTAATTGTATCACCAGCCAACATACAAATATAATTTTGCAAATATTATAATGATTGCACCATATATATAAATCAATATCCTACCCTGATCGATAAATATCAATGGCTATATATCATTAGTTCTTGTCCTGTTCTTTCAAGCAAAGAGAATATATTGAATAAAACAGCAACATTTATGTCATTGAACAGAGGATGAATATATTCTTTACTATATGATTTGATAAATAATAGAAAAAGACAGCATCATAAGTCCTAAATAGAACTTTATTTAACTATATCAATGGAGGTTGAGGTTTGTTATCATCAACATTGGTTCTTGTTCTATGTCTTGTGGGGTTTGCATTGATCCATAGTCTTCTTGCAAGCCTGCCTGTTAAGCGAGTAATAAGACGGTCTTTAGGATCAAAAGCAGACAGTCTGTACATGCCAGTCTACAATCTCATTGCTGTAATTACTCTCATGCCACTGGCATATCTGTTATATGAGAATCCAGGTCCTTTACTATATATTATACCATCTCCCTGGCGCTGGTTCATGGTAGCAGGTCAGGTAATTGCTTTAATAGTGGGTCCAAGAGCTTTAAGAGATGCACCACACAGATTCCGGTTGCCAGCCCAGTTATCGGCACCAAACACATCTGAAGCAGGCCACCTTGATATACATGGTATCTACAGGTGGATAAGAGATCCTTTCCTTCTTTCAGGGCTTGTGATAATGTGGCTAACACCTTTTATGACAACAAACCTGCTTGTAATTTACATCCTGACTACGATTTACCTTATAATAGGTTCACTTCACTGGGAAAGCAGACTTGTAGCACAATTTGGTGATGAATATCGTAATTATCAGAAGCATGTTCACAGGATAGTTCCAAGATTAAAAGCGTACTATGAACAGTAATTCAATCCTCCCATAAAATATATACAATTTCATAACCAATAAACAACTGATTAAAATGATGCATGAAGACCGTAGCAAGATGTCTGAAAAGACTTTAAACATGAAAAGAGCTATCGATTCTTTAAGAGAGGAACTGGAAGCAATTGACTGGTACAATCAGAGAGCAGAATCATGCACTGATGAGAACCTTAAGAAGATCCTTATTCACAACGCAGATGAGGAAAAAGAACACGCAGCAATGCTTCTTGAGTGGATCAGACAGCATGACGATGCTTTTGCACATGAGTTAAAAGAATACCTTTTCTCAGAAGAAGAAGACATAGCAAGCCTTGAAGAATAAGGCTTGATCTTTTTTATCCTTATTATTCCTTTTTTTAGTCAGAATGATGATTTTGATAACTGTCTGTCAAATAGCTAAGAAATAGTTGCTTATCATAAACTGTATGTACTTAAGGAAAACTTAACAGTCATACAGACAATAGATAAAGTATGGGTGACAGGGAAAAGAATGTGGGGTTTGCCGCCTCTTTAAATATATTATTTACACTAATCGAACTTGTAGGCGGAATATTAACTAATAGTCTTGCTTTGATGGCTGATGCGTTGCATGACTTCGGTGACAGTATTGCATTGATCGTGGCCTGGTTTGCTGAAAAACAGGCAAAAAAGCCGGCAACAAACAGAATGACTTTCGGATATAGAAGATTGTCATTATTATCAGCGATATTTGTTACCATCGTTCTTATAGCAGGTTCATTGTTCATATTATCTCAGGCGGTCCCACGTCTGATGAAACCTGAAGCTGTGAATGCCGAAGGTATGATATTGGTAGCAATGATCGGAATTACAATAAACGTTCTTGGCTATTTGAAATTAAAAAAAGGAATAAGTCAGAATGAAAAGATACTTTCATGGCATCTTATGGAAGATATTCTGGGATGGATAGCTCTTCTTACGGGTTCTGTCATTATCAGATTATGGGATATGCCTATTGTCGATCCATTGATGACAATTGGATTCACACTTTTTGTATTGTGGGGCGTTACTAAAAATGCAAAGGAGAGTTTTAATCTTCTTTTACAGGGAGTTCCTGAACAAATTGACGTCGATGCCGTCAAAGAATCCATACTCTTTATTGAAGGTGTAAAAGCAGTGCATGATATTCATATTTGGTCCCTGGAAGGTGAAACCAATATTTTGACAGCGCATGTTGTTGTTAAAGATAAATATCTTCAAAAACCTGATGAAATCAGACTATCTATAAAAAATAAAGTAAAAGAGTACCACGTATATCATTCCACCCTTGAACTGGAAAGTGAAGGATATTGTTCTCAAAAAGAATGTTTTTTTGATATCTGAATTCAAATTAAAAAAGAACAGGAAGCCAAAAGCTTCCATTAAATTTTAAATTTCACTTATTCCATGATGATGCAGACACTGTCCTGAATAGCATGCCATAGGCCTGTGCAGATCAATATCAAGGGCTTCTTTGAGTACATCTTCAATTGTTTCAACCGGCACGAATTCCAATTCATTTCTGACATCCTCAGATACGTCCTCAAGATCCCTTTCATTCTCATGTGGAAGAATGATCTTTTTTATACCTGCTCTGTGTGCTGCAAGCACTTTCTCTTTTATTCCTCCAACTGGCAGGACCGCACCACTGAGGGTAACTTCACCTGTCATGGCAAGTTTGGAATCAACTGCCTTTCCGGTTATAAGAGATGTAAGTGCAGTAAGCAGCGTTACACCTGCAGACGGACCGTCTTTTGGTGTAGCTCCAGATGGCACATGGATATGGATGTCACTTTCTGTGAAATCAAAGCTGTTTGCAGTGTTTGCAAGCCTTGACTTTACAAGACTAAGTGATATCTGTGCAGATTCCTTCATCACGTCTCCAAGCTGCCCTGTAAGGGTGAGTTTACCCTTACCTGGCATGAAAGTACCTTCTATGAACAGGATATCTCCTCCAACAGGGGTCCATGCAAGTCCGGTCACAACACCAGGTACATTCTCTTTACGGGCTTCATCCTGACGTATCAGTTCCTTGCCAAGTATCTCTTTCAGCATGTCAGCATTCACAACATACGGAAGTTCAGCCTTACCAGACACTATCTTTTCAGACACAAATCTTGCAGTCCTTGCAAGCTGCTTTTTCAGACCTCGAACTCCTGCTTCCCTTGTATAGTGATCAATGATTCCGTCCAGTGCCTCATCTTTTATCTGAAGCATAGTCTCATGAAGCCCGTGATCTTCCAGTATGTCCGGAAGCAAATGGTCCTTTGCAATTGCAAGTTTCTCATTCTTTGTGTAGCCTGATATTTCTATAATCTCCATTCTGTCAAGCAATGGACCGGGGATGGTTGAGAGCGAGTTGGCAGTTGCTATGAACAATACATCGGACAGGTCGTATGGGACTTCCAGGTAATGATCAGAGAACGCATTGTTCTGCTCCGGGTCAAGGACTTCAAGTAATGCACTTGCAGGGTCTCCAGAGTAGGAAGCTGAAAGTTTGTCTATCTCATCCAGTATGAATACAGGATTTCTGGTTCCTGCCTTCTTTATACCCTGAAGGATCCTTCCAGGCATTGCTCCGATGTATGTCCTGCGATGTCCGCGTATCTCAGCTTCATCCTTGACACCTCCAAGACTTATACGTACATATTCCCTGCCAAGAGCATCTGCAATACTTTTACCAAGACTGGTTTTTCCAGTTCCAGGAGGACCTGTGAAGAGAATTATAGAGCCCTGCTTCTCATGTTTTAGTTTCATTACAGCAAGGTGCTGTATAATTCTCTCTTTTACCTTTTCAAGACCGTTGTGATTATTTTCAAGAACCTTGCGCGCTTCGTTGATATCGATGTCCTTCTTTTCTCCGTTTGTCCATGGGAGATCAAGCAGAAGGTCAAGGTAATTCCTGATTATGTTCGCTTCAGGACTCTGAGGACCTGCAGATTCCAGTTTTCTAAGTTCTGAAGTAGCTTTCTTGTGAATCTCCTCAGGCATATTAGCATTATCAATTCTTTCCTGATAGCCGCCTTCACCTGAGATTGGGTCATCGGCTTCATTAAGCTCTTCCTTGATCACCTTAATCTGTTCACGCAGCATAGCTTCACGATGTGTCTTGCTCATCTTTTCGCCAACTTTCGTTGCAAGTTCCATTTGAAGCTGAATGTTCTCTTTTTGCTTTACCAGTATGTAGAAGAATTTCAAATAGCGTTCACGAATGGAAAGTGTTTCCAGTAGTGCCTGTTTTTCTTCCACGCCCACAGGCAGATAAGGCATGACATATCCCATTATCTGGTCAATTGACTCCATATCATCAATAGGTCTGAGGAAATGTTCTGAGCGCTGGAAATTTTCTCCAATATTTTTTATAGTTCGTTTTGTGTCATGAAGTATAAATGCTCTCATATCCTCCTCAATATCTTCTATATCGGGAAGTTCTTCATATGTTGCGTAGAACATTTCGTTTTTCTGATACAAAGAAACAATTTTAATTCTTCCGACAGATCTTGCAGATATTAAGTAGCCTTCACGGGCAGGAGTAACCGATTCTATTTTAAGGAGGTTTCCTACCCTGTAAAGATCATCTTCTAACATTTCAGTAAGCTTTGCATCTTCTTTAATGGTCAGGCCTACTGCATATGTTGTTTCCTGTTCATTTTCTATCTTTGAGAGCAATATCTCTCCGGCATTTCTATCAGCCAGGAATTTTGTGTGGCTTTCAGGATAGACTACTATCTCGGAGAGCCTGATTATTATACTCTCATTTTCTATGTTATTTTCCTGTGTTGTCATTATAATAGTCTCATTTTCCAGCCTTTTTGGCTGTATTTTAATTAGTTAGTCTTTACCTAATGAATGATTTACAAAAAAAATCATTTTACTTTTTTCAGAATTCTCACAAGCGTTTTTATCTCATCTTCAGTTAATGAGTAGTTCATTTTTTCAGTTAGCCGGAACAAAGCCTTTTGTTCGCAGCGACATATTGTCTGTCCTTTTTCGGTAAGACAGATATGAAACACCCGGCCATCCTGCAGAGATCGTTTTTTATAAACACATTCCATCTGAATGAATTTGTTAATCATCTCCGAAATTGTGGGTTTGGAATTGCTGGTAACTTCAGCCAGCTTGCTGAATGTTATTTCCCCATACCTGTCAATTATTTTCAGGTATCCTATCTGTTTCAGGGTAATATCAGGTAATCCACATCCACAAAGGATTTCAGATGAACACTCACTTTTTATTTTGAAGAGATTCTCAAAGATCAAAAATAAATGTTCATTATTCCCCGTCATATCTCGATCCAATCAATTAGTTAGGCTTTACCTACATATATAGTTTTTGCTCTGTTATGCTATAATTAATTTGGTTAGCGTATCAGGAAAGATTTATACGATAACAAATAAAACGTAGAACATATTCTAAAAATAATATCGTAATATTCAGGGGGAGTGAAAAAATGCCTTACGATAAATTAAGTGAATTACCTGATGGTGTGAAGGATAATCTACCAAAACATGCTCAGGAGATATACAAAGAAGCATTTAACAATGCATGGGATCAGTATAAAGATCCGGAAGATAGAAAGGGAGATGCTTCACGTGAAGAGGTTTCCCATCGTGTTGCATGGTCTGCTGTGAAACAAAAGTATGAAAAGAACAGCAACGGAAACTGGGTAGAAAAATAAGTGTATTAATTTTTCCGGCATACTTTCAGAATACGGTTTACCTTATAAAAGAGTAAGTAATCAATAGTACAAACCATATATTAACAAAGTTATCGCCGGGAACACAAATGTCAATCACTGAAAATATAACTTCGATTCTGAATGAAATTGCAAACACACAACTTATCTGTGTTACAAAAACCGTTGAGCCTGAAAAAATGAATGAGGCTATCAAAGCAGGTGCAACTATAATAGGTGAGAACAGGGTCCAGGAATTTGAGGAAAAAGCTGACAAACTCCTTTCATGTGAAAAACACATGATAGGACATTTGCAGACAAATAAGGTGAAAAAAGCTGTAGAGTATTTTGATGTGATCCAGTCTGTGGACTCTCTTAAAGTGGCTCAGGAAATAGATAAAAGAGCTGAGGATGCCGGCAAGATCCAGGAAGTATATCTTCAGGTGAATATAGGCAATGAGCCACAAAAACATGGTTTTAAGCTTGATGATATAAGACAGGAAATTGGTGAAATAGAATCACTCAAAAATATCCGGGTTACAGGAATGATGTGTATTCCACCTTATGTTCCTCCAGAGGAGGCACGTCTTTATTTCAAACAAATGAAATCTCTTTTTGATGAATTGAAAGCAGAAACTGAAGGGAAGTTCGATAATATTGAACTAAAAGATCTTTCCATGGGAATGTCCGGTGATTACAAAGTCGCTATAGAAGAAGGAGCCACCATGGTCCGTATTGGTTCAGCTATTTTTGGTGAGCGGAATTATTGATTTTTTCATATTAGATCTCTGTTATCAATTCAGCATCCTTTTCGTAAAAGTCGTAGAGGCCCTTTGCCCACTCACGTCCTTCAGGACTCACACAAATTATCTGTTTATTGCTGAATTCATTATTTTTGGAAAGCAATCGCAACAAGAATCCGTTATCAGTTACCGTAAGAGAACATATTCCTATAGTTTTTGGATATGAGTAAATTCTAAGATTATCAAATGAAAGGAAATACTGGCAGGTATCAGGCATTTCGTTTATAAGTTTAAAAGTAAGTTCTTTACTATCAATAACGTAAATGTTGATATTACTATCTAGTAATTGCTGTAGCACCGGGATGGTCCCCGGATGCATGAAAGTAAAAACAAAATACACTGCCTCTGATCCAAGTGCCTCTGCAAGATATTCTGCATTCAATTTTTGTGAATCCACATGATCTGGCTCTATGAGAACAAAATCTTTTATTTCTCTGATACGTTTCAGGAACTGTTGTGGAATTCCATCAAAATTATGGGTTGATAGATAAGAATTGCCTTTGTCAAATGTTTCAAGTGTTTCAAAGAAAGGTTTTGCTTCATTAGCCAGCAATTTTCCAATTCTTGTGAGCTTATAATTGCTTCCTGAATGAGAAAGGATATTGTGCTTTTCCATAATCTTTAATTGTGGAAGTAATGATGTTCTTGTTGTTTTCAACTGTTCAAGAAGAAATGTGATATCCTTTGGTCCATCCTGTAACAATATAAGAGTATTTTTTCGTTTCTCTGAAGCAAAAATCACATCTAACAATGACTTAATCACAACACTTCACTTCCTTGGGAAAACATATTTACAAATCAAATTCACAGGCATCAGACATGATTTATAGGCTTTGCATCTTTTAAATAATAATCAAATAATTCTTTACCCCATTGCCGTCCCTGAGGACTCAGACAAAGCACCTGCTTATTACTGAACTCATCATTGCTGAACAATAATCTCAAAAGAAAACCCGCATCAGTTACAGTAAGGGAAGAAATCCCAACTTCTTTTTCATATATGTAGAATTTTACATTGTCATATGCAATATAATGTCTGAACTCTTCAGGCCATCCTTCAATTAATTTATCGACCAGATCTCTGGTGAAAATAATCTCAACATTGATGTTATTATCTGCAAGCTGTCCCAGAATCCAGGGACATGCAGGATGCATGAAAGTAAATACAAAATAGACAGCTTTAGATGCTAATGCAACCTTGAGATAATCAGAATTCATCTCATGAGCATTGACAACAGTTGGCTCAACTAAATTATAGCCTCTTATGTCACTGATCCTTTTAAGGAAATCTTCAGGTATACCGCCAACTTTGTGTGTGGTCAAATAATTACTATTCTCATCAAGAGTTTCAATAGTATTCAGGAAAGGTTTCATCTCATCGACCACAATCTTACCGATGTTTGTAAGTCTGTAATTATCACCTGATTGGCATATGAGATTACTTTCTTTTAGTATCTTCATCTGTGGAAGCAATGCTGGCCGTGTAGTATCAAGACTGGCAAGTATGAATGGCATTTCTTTTTGCCCATCATACAACATCAAAAGCACATGCTTTCTTTTTTCGGAGTTAAAAATAATATCTAGCAAGTCCTTTTTCATATATTGATACCTTCTGGTAGTTTAAAACAAAACCTCCACCACTTTGATAAATCTCATAGAAAATACCAACCAACCAAAATAATGTTAATCTTATTTTATAGCTACTAATATTTAATCTCTACTTTAAGATATATATAAATCTAACAATTTCATAAACCTGTGATCCTAACTGCATCGCTCATAAAATGATCGAAAAGGTCCCTGCTCCATTTATAAGCTTCAGGATGACAACAGTAGATCTGCTTACTGCTAAATTCATTATTAGCAAAAAGTAACCTAAGGACAAAACATTCATCACTCAATGAAAGAGATGAAATCTTTATGTCTTTTCTGTAAACATAAAATTTAGTTCTATCACAATTCAGTGCTTTTTTAAACTGGTCTGACAATTCATTTTTGATCTTATCATACAGATCCTGGGTGAGTATTATAGAAATATCAATATCCATTAAAAGATAATTGGCAAGTATTTCTGGAAAAGTAGGATGCAGAAAAGTAAAAACAAATCTTAAAGATTTAGATGTTTTTGCTTTTTCAAAGAAGTCCTTGTTAATCTCGTATGTGTTCACAAGGCTTGGTTCTATTATCTTGCAGGTTCTTATTTCGCTGATACGCTCAAAAAGATAATCAGGTATTGATTCTGTATTGTGAGAACTTAAATAATTACTGTGTTTGTTAAGCGCTTCAATAGTATCAAGGAATGGTTTCATTTCGTCGACCACAATTTTGCCAATGGTGGTAAGCCCGTAAGAATCTCCTGATTGGTAGACAAGGGAATGATCTTCAAGGATTCTTATCTGGGGAAGAAGGGCCGGTCGATTAGTGTCCAGCTCCTCTAAGAGTTTTTTCATTTCCTGAGGACCATCTTTTAACATAAGAAGTACGTATTTTCTTTTCTCAGAAGCAAATATGACATCTATAAGCTGTTTTTTCTTCAAAGTTCAACCCTCTTGAGAATGTACCAAATATCCTGTCCTTCAAAGTGAAATTAAATTTGACCTATAGTTAAATTTGTATTCTTTTTCCTAAACATGTATACCTACTCATTCATAAGCTTTTATATTTGAACTCTATCTTCTTCCTGTTTTTTAATGATAGTAGATTACATATTTAGTAAGTATCATTAATAAGAATAGTTCTAAGAACTCATTATCCCTTAATAGATCAAATTCTATGTTCTTTCATAGCAAATCCATTTTCTGAGATGGAAATGTAGGGCTCATTCCATGGATTGTAATCAATGTATAAAGAAACAGAAGAATTATCATCAAGAGTACTTTTAACACGACACCCACATTCTTCATCAATAAAATAAGTCTTTGCAACAAGAACAGGAGGTTTGGCTTTTTCCAAAGTTTGACCCGGACTCAGGTAATAGTCTTTTTTGTGTATCGACTGATTTTGAGGGTCAAAAATCTCCACAGTTATTTTGTGATCTACAGTGTCAATATTCTTTATTTGATAGAATGATGTGGGTGTACCTACGATCAAAAAAGGCATTAATACATACAAAAAGAGGAAAGACACCAGTAGACCACCTGCAATCTTGTATGCTATTTTCATGTTTTCACCCACTTTCCAGATAATCCTGGTTCATAATTAGAACTTTGTAGAATTAATTATCAATATACTATTTCTTTCTTTTTATTAACCAATATATTATAATATATAATGAATTATTCTGTCGCTTATTCTATCACTATATCATATACACTTAAAAGAGAGAGAACTTCGGGAACAGAGAATTTCGTCTGTTTGAGGAAATTGTTGTTTGGGTCTATAGAATAATTTCTGGCATTTCTGAATGAGGCATGACTCATGTTCGTATTCCTGAAAAGACTGTTTATAAGATCAGAATCTTCAAAATTTGCATTCTTAAGACCTGTATTTACAAAATCACAGTCTTGAACCTGACATCCTGTAAAATCAGTATTTTCCAGATCCATATCAGAAAAAATACAATATGAAAGATAGCAATTCTCAAATCCAATACTTAATACGAAGTCGTTGCATTTAGAAAAATCCAGACCTACAATTTTGCAGTCGGTAAATCTGACATCCTGTAACCTGCAATTGTTCAGATCAACATTTGATAATCTGCAGTTATCAAAAAAGCATTCAATAAATTTTGTGTTCCTGAATGATTCATCTGCAAGATCACTATCCTTGAATGTCTCATCCTCAAATTCCTCGTTTTCGTATTCCATGTTCATTAGAGGTGATAGTAAGCTATAAAGAATCTTCTAAATCAAACAGGAAATGGATCGAGAAGGTAATTGAAATCAGATCAAAGCAGCCATTATTAATCCAATAAGAAATGATGATAGATTGCATAAGAACGATAACTGAAAAGCTCTTTGGATACTCACTTTCAGAATGAAATGATAGATAACAGCTTCAATTAAAATAACAGAAATTTCACCTAGCAAAACAAGATTTTCGTATGAATCTATGAATTGTGGTAACAAGAACCAGAGATACGGAAGCGTTGAAAAAGAAGCTAAAATACCTGCAAATAAAAGAATGGAAGTGCTTATACAATCAGTTTTAAAGTAATATCTTACTAACAGGAAAAGGACTGATGTCTCTATCAGTATTGTCAGAAAAAGAGAAGACAGGAACATATATTCGTATGACATTCACTTTCAGAGTAATTCTTGATCCAGATTATTCCAGCAATCATTCCCAAACTGTTTCTTGAAGAAATCCAATATTGAACTTTTAAGTGTAGGTTTAAGAATGAGACAATTTTCTGATGAGACAAAAATTTCTGTTTCATTCGAGTTGCTATTTTCCTGTATTTCAATAAAGTAGTAATTTAGTGTACTATTTTCAATATTTGTTTTTGACTCATTAATAACTGACCTTATATCAGGTATTTTTGGTTCATCAAAAATTTCTTCTTTATTAATAATTGAACCATAATAAGATACTCTTCTTTCTTCATAAAGTATAAGTGCTGTGTCATTAAAGCCTGCTACAGAATAGTATCGTTCCTCTTTTGTCAAAGGATTTGCAACAACAGTGTATTCTGAATCTACATTAATATCAAAAGTATAAGATAATACATTAGGATCAGACTCAAAATCAATGTTATCAAGCCCTATATTTTCAAAATACTCTTTCTCAACCGCATAAATTGTTAGATCATTAGCTTTGTAGAATTGTGTCAGGCATTCACTGGAATTGATTATATATGTATTTTCACACTGGATTACAGGTCCGGTTATGTATCCCACAAAAACAACATCCTGATAATCACTAAGATTTGATATGCTTACGCACCTATCGTAAATCTTCATGCCGGGAAATATAACATCGGCATTTGCAGGAATTATAATAAGTACTGCAAAAAGTATTACAAAAAGAATTGCTATCAAAAAATGGCTTTGATTTTTCATTTAGTTTCCACGTTCCCAATCAATAAAAACGCCTTAACTTATAATAAGTATTTTGATTAGACCTATAATTTTTATACTCGTTTGAAAAGATTACCTTTTATAAAAACATCTAAATATCACTTGATCAAAATAATACCTATCTGTTAATGTGGAGAGTAAATATGAAATATAAATTAATTCTTCTATTTATTTTAGTGGCCATTGTTCTAATGGGCGCTCCTATGGTATCAGCTAAGTCAAGTTATTTGTCTTCTTTTAATCAACACTACAACACTGGAGATACAAGACTTAACACCTGTGATTTGTGCCACTCCGGATCAAACGGTGGATCCCTTAATCCTTATGGAAGAGCATATTCCAACACCATGAGTTTTACAGGAATTGAGGGACAGGACTCTGATGGGGACGGATTTACTAATCTGGAAGAAATAAATGCTTTAACATTTCCAGGAGATCCAACTGATTATCCTGTAATTGAAACTGTAGCTACGGTAAATACAACTCCAGAAGTAATCGAATCAGTAGTAACCGAATCTGTAGTAAATGATACGACAAACATATCTGCACAGGATAATGCAGAAACTACCGGAACCACTACAAGTGACCAGCAATCTCCTGGATTTGAATCAATTATTGCAGTTTTTACAATTTTAGCAGCACTCTATCTTGGAAAAAAATAAAATTATTGAGCATTCTGACATAATGTCAGAAATTCTTTTTTCGTGTTCATTTCTATTTGAAGACCAACAATGTTGCAAAGAGATTCCGATTTCATAATCAAATGAAGCAGCCATATGTCAGAAAATTATAAGATGTAGTCCCTGAAATACTATATATAAAAATGTGGAGTTTGAGTATGAAATATAAAGTTATTATGGGAGTATTATTACTAACAATCCTGCTGGCAACTTTTACACCATCTGTTTCTGCAAGACCCAATTATATGTCGGCATTCCTGGATCAATATAATGTTGGTGACACACGACTTGCAACATGCGATATGTGCCATATAAATCCCAATGGTGGAGGTCCCCGGGACAGTTATGGTCTGACATATGCTGAAAATGGAAAAGACTTTGTTGCAATAGAAGGACAGGATTCTGACGGAGATGGCTTCACAAATATCGAAGAGATCAATGCACTGACATTTCCAGGTGACCCGGATGATTATCCGGTAGTAGCAGAAGTTACTAAAACAGAAACAATTAATGTTGAGAACTCATCTGTCAATTCTAAAAATGAAACAGACACAATTGTTAATACTGAAACTTCAACAAATACTGGCAGTAAATCAGATCTTGAGAGCACAACAACGGAAGTCCAATCTCCTGGATTTTCAGCAATTATTGCCGTTTTTGGAATGATAGCAGTTTTCTATTTAAAAAGGTAAAAATATGAATGCAGAGAAGAAACCTATTATCAAAGTATCAAAAGATGGGCCTTTTATTGTGAAGGATCTTAAAACTCTTAGAAATTCAAAGGGTGTTTTCATAGAATTAAATTCTTCCATGGCACTTTGTAGATGTGGCGATTCAAAGAACAAACCTTTTTGTGATGGAACTCACCTGCACAACGATTTTTCCAGAAAGAAAGAAGGTTCCAAATTTCCCGATAAGATTGAATCTTTTGGAGGGAAAGAAATAATCATACATGACAACAGGGCAGTTTGTTCTCACATAGGACATTGCATCCTGAAATTACCGGGAGTTTTCAGGAAAGGTGAAAAACCATGGATCGATCCAGATGCTGCTGATCCTGAAGAGATTGCCAAAGTCATAAGGACCTGTCCATCAGGAGCTTTAAGCTACACATTTAAAGGTCTGCTACATAAGGATTATCCGCATGAACCGGAGATATTCATGGTAAAGAATGGCCCTTATCATGTAATAGGCGGCATTGAACTTGAAGATAAAGATGGTTCAAAACCGGAAACAACAGATCATTATGCTCTTTGCCGATGTGGCAGATCTAAAAATAAACCATTTTGCGACGGGACACATATTGAAACTGAGTTCAAGGACAGGATCAATTAGATCCTTTTCTTTCTTGATCTCTTTCTAACAAATGTCCTTGAAAATCCCTAAAATCAGAAAATTCCCTTGAATTTTGAGACCACATTATCAGAAATAATGTGTACCTCTATTGAAAGTACTATTCCTGCAATGCTGGATATCATCAGGCTGGATGGTATTGCTTCATAATCGATTCCGATTATCAGAAAAACTGCAGCAACTATCACCAGCAGATTTGCTACGATGGACAATGGACCGACCACAGGATGATGTGACAGACCTCTGTGTTTGAATAACTCTTTATAGGGCCACCAGAGTATCCTGAGAGCTCCCCATCTTTTGTATGGTTTACTGCTGATATCAAGGTCAGGACTCAGGAACAATGTGGCAAAAATATAGGCTATTGAGAAGGCCACTATTGTATAACTATTCAGATAAGTGATGCCAGGACCAATACCTTCCCTGAAAGAATAGTAAAAAACAGCCAGTACTATCGTCAGCACTGCTGCGTTAATAGCATCATGTGTTTTTCCATCTGGAATACGTTTCATCTCCTGAGCTCACGCTCATTAAAGGTATTGACCGGATAATATATAATCTTCTTCCATTTATATTGAAATTCAGGAGGTTAAACGTGAGGCTTACAGACAAGGTAATAAGAACATTAATAGTTCTGTCCATGCTTACAATAGCAATATCAGTTTCTGCCTGCATGGATAAAGATACAGGTCAGGAGAACAATCAGGAAAATGTAGAAGTTACTGCAGAAAGTATCTCTAATGTAACATGGGAATGGACAGGTACGATTGAAGCAGATGCAAAAACACCGCTAGTTGTTCCTGATCCAAAGAGATACACGATCAAGTTCATGGAAGATGGTACATATTACATCGTTGCGGATTGCAATACAGGAAGTGGCACATATGTCCTTGATAACAATAGAATAACATTGAATCCCGGGCCAATGACACTTATGGCATGTGGGGAAGATTCAATTGACAATAAGTATCTTGCATATCTTGGAAATGTGGACTCAGTTGTGCTTGAAGGTGAACAATTGAAACTGTACCTGAAAGGCAGTGATGATAGAATGCTTTTCTCATTGCAGTATTGATCATCTGAAATCAATGAAAAAATATAATGCTTTTAATTACAATTCAGTATCAAAATGGATGAAGAAAAATTCGATGAACTGAAAACATGGTTCCATAACTATGTCAGATCATTTTACACAGATGATAGTTTCATTCAACAGAATGTGATATTAAAAGAAGAACACAGCATCAGGGTTTGTGAAAACGCATCCCTGATAGCTGCTTCTGAAAAACTGGATAATAACAATTATTTTCTTGCACTGACAATTGCACTTCTCCACGACGTGGGACGCTTTGAACAGATAAGCAAATACAGGACTTTCAAAGACAGCGAATCTGAGAATCATGCAGTTCTAAGTGTAAAAGTATTGAAATCTGCAGGAATACTTTCAAATCTTCCTGGGAATGAACAAAACATAATTCTGCTTGCTATTGTTAACCACAATAAGTTTCAAATAAAAGGCAATCTGGATGAAATAACTCTTTTTCATGCAAAACTTATAAGAGATGCAGATAAACTTGATATCTACAAAGTAATGTTAGAACACCAGAACCAGAAAGATAAAAAATCAAATCCGGCCCTTGATATGGAACTCCCGGACAAACATGAATATTCACCGAAACTTGTAGAGGAAATATTTGAAAATAAAATTGCCAGTATTGAACACGTAAAAACCTGCAATGATATGAATCTCACCCGACTGGCATGGCTCTTTGATCTGAACTTCAGGGAAACTTTCCTTCTTGTTAAAGAACGTGAGTTCATTGATAAACTGATAGCAATACTACCGCAAAATGAAGAGATCACATCCCTTCAAGATCATTTGAATGAATATATGGACCAAATATTGCGTATCTAATTTATTCTGGTTTAAGTTATGTTGACTATTGAATCTGAATTTCAGTTCTTTTATTATTCAGGAAAGTTTTTATTTAATAATTATTATATCATCATTGATAATTATAGTTGATGATAGGATATAGTTGAATGTCCGATTTTAACAGATATAAAAAAATAATATCAGAACTTCCCATTGGTATCATTTGTTCTGATGTTAACGGAAACATCACATTTGTCAATAAATTCCTGATACAAAGTAACTGGTTCATAGCTAAGGATCTAATCGAAGGCAAAAACATATTATCATTGCTGTCAGGCAGATCAGAAATCAAAGAGATATTTGAAGAAAGTCTGAAATATAAGCATGAAACTGATCAAATTGTCAGACACGCCATAGATAATGTAGATGGGATTTCTCTCAGGATCAGGACAAAAATTGAAATAGACAATAATGAAAATATCAATGGTTTTGTCTTTTTGATCGAGGAGCATTCTATCGGGATAGATATAACTAATCGTTTTCAGAGATCAGCAGCAGAAGATGTCATTGAAAGAACATACTTGAGATTTAAAGACCTTAATGTAGCTGATATCGATGATAACATTCTACAATCACTGCCAACAATTGCTGAAATAACAAACTCAGATATTATTTGTATATTCCAGTTCACATCCAGAGGTGGGCTATTTTGCGATCATAGCTGGCACAGAAGTGTAACTGATATAACAAAAGAACAAAAATTAAAACAACTTGTAATTGCAAATCCAGACTGTTTTTCCATTACAGACAAAAAACTGTTCTTCCTTACTTTTAATGATCTGAAAAAACAGAAATGTGACATCAAGCAATCACCTGATATTTTCACCGAAGAGAACAAACACTCACTGATCATTGTTCCAATGTACGGACACAGAACAAAGATTGGTTTTATATGTCTTAGTTCTTCAATCGAGCCGGAAAACACAGACCCTGAGTTACTACGTCTTTTCAACTATCTCGGAGAAATATTTGTTAATGCTCTTGAACACCGGAATACCAATAAACTTCTGCTTAAAAGTGAAGAAAAATATCACAGGATATTCAAAGAGATCCATGATATATATTATGAGACAGATCTGGGCGGCATCATACTTACCGTTAGTCCATCTGTTCAATATTACCTTGGATATGAAGCTAGAGAATTGATAGGTCGTTCCATACAAGCACTTTACAAGAATCCTCGTGACAGAACTGATTTCCTTCGTGAGATAGTAAAGAATGGTTTTGTGTCCCATTATGAGCTTATTCTTGCAAATAAGAATGGCAATACAGTTTATATTTCAGTAAATGCTCACCTGGTTTATGAGAATGGCATTCCTACAATGATTGCTGGAATGATACGAGATGTTACGGAACTTAAAAAAGCATACAAGGAACTCAAAGAACAAAAAAAACTGCTTGCCAGTACATTTGAATCAATTCCTGATCTTCTTGCAGTTATCGACAGAGATTATCAGATAGTTCTGAGTAACTGGAAAGGACATGGATATTTCACAGATGAGAACAAAGGTCATGGCAGTCTTTGTTATAGAACATTCCTGCAAAAAGATATGCCCTGTGATCCATGCTTACCATTCAGTGTTTTTGAGTCCGGTGAAATATTAACTTATGAAATGCATAATGAAATTGATGCTACCTTCCGAGAGGTACGTGTAATTCCAATTTTTGATAATGATGGCAGTGTCTCTAAGATACTTGAGCATGTCAGGGATATCACTGAGCAGAAAAGGGCTGAAATGGAGCTTATTGATGCAAAAATAATAGCAGAAATTGCCAGCAAGGCAAAAAGTGAATTCATTGCCAACATGAGCCATGAATTACGTACACCTCTTAATTCAATAATAGGCTTCTCTGATTTTTTACTTGAAGGTGCTTTTGGAGAACTTAACGACAAACAGGGAAAATACCTGTCAAATATATCTAACAGTGGTAAGCATCTTTTAATGTTAATAAATGATATTCTGGATCTTTCTAAAATAGAAGCCGGAGAGATGGAACTCAGGCTTGGGCAATTTGCTGTAAATCAAGCTATTGAGGAAGTCATAACCATAATGGATTTACAGGCCCAGAAAAAAGACATAATACTGACAAATAGAACATCTGGTCTTCTTTCCGTAAATGGTGATCGAGCAAAGATAAAACAGGTTCTTTACAACTTGCTGAGCAATGCAGTTAAATTTACTCCTGATGGTGGTTCAGTAGATATAGATGCAAATATAAACAATGAACTTCTAACGATAATTGTTTGTGATACAGGCATTGGTATTTCAGAGAAAGACAAAGATATATTATTCCATCCGTTCAAACAGATAGATTCTTTCTACAACAGACAGCATGAAGGAACAGGTCTGGGACTTGCTCTTGTCAGCAAGTTCGTAGAAATGCACAATGGTAATATCGATGTAGACAGCGAGCCGGGGAAGGGGAGCTGTTTTATTGTAAAAATACCGGTAAATCAGAATTTACCTGAATAAAATAAATTCAATGTCAAATACAGTTTAGGATATTCAGGATTTCGGTAATTGGTAAAAACTCAAGTATCTTCAGCGATAGCAGGTGACTTCCATCCAGAGAGAGATCAGATTTTTGGCAGTGTTTCTAATTATCCTTTTTTTAATTGTGACTTCTTTTGGATGCATTGACACACCAATGCAGGAAGTATCGGCAGATGAAAATACGGAACAGAATACCAGTGTAGACCGGGTTACTGATCCCGAACCAGTTAATTTAAGCAGGACTGATGTAAAAGTAAACAGTAAAAGTATAACACGGTATTATCGCTGGGAATATGATAACACGGATTTTTCAGTTGAATATGAATACGATACGGATGCATATACCGCATATTCCCTAAGAAGCCGTAACAGGGATTTCAGCCATTTTGTAAATGACCCTTATGATGATGAACTTATATCCATGATAACAGCTCAGATGGCTGAGCTTGCAAAATCAAAAGGTTACAGCAGGGACGAGATCCCTTATATTGTAATGGCTTTTGTACAGTCCCTACCCTATGTCAGTGACAGTGCTTCTGCAGGTTTCGATGAATATCCACGTTTTCCCTTTGAAACTCTTTATCACGGTGGCGGAGACTGTGAAGACTCATCCATACTCCTGGCAGCCCTGCTCTATGATATGGGATACGGAGTGGCACTGGTAGAGTTCCCCGGACACATGGGTGTAGGCGTGAAAGGTGCACATGCCCTGGAAGGTAGCTACTTTAATCATTCTGGTGCTCGGTATTATTATCTTGAAACAACAAATTCCGGATGGGAAGTAGGTATGATACCTGATGAATATGCCAGCTTTGAAGCTTCAGTTCGTCCGGTTCTCAACTCGTATCCTGAATTACAGATCAGATTCAGTGGTCATGCAAGAGGAAACAATTATGTGACCTACGCAGACGTGGACGTTGAAATAACAAACGTTGGTTCTGCAGCCATAGAAGATCTGGTTATTTATGCAACTCTTGAAAGCACAACTCAAAACATGGTATGGGATTATCTCCAGACAGACACGCATGAGGGCATGGATGTTGATGAAACTGTGACCTACACAATATCCAACCTTAAAGTCCCTGACGGGAAGATCTACCGTGTTGGAATATGGGCCTGGGGCTCTAACTCTGAGAGAAAATATGTTTATAGTGAATGGACAACAGCCTGAGATAATTAATTAAAATAAAAAAGGGAAAAAGGAGTTTTCCTTTTTTTATCTGATAACATATGCTTTCAAAGGTGGTAAGCCATTAAAAGCAATGGAACTGTAACTCTGGGTATAAGCTCCTGTAGTGAATATATAAAGTCTTTCATTTTCATGAAGACTTTCAGGAAATACATATTTATGGTCTTCATAAAGAATATCCATGCTATCACATGTAGGACCTGCAAGAATTACTTCTTCTTCATATCCTTCACTTTCTGAATAGATAGGATACTTAATACATTCATCAAGTGTTTCTATGAGTCCGCCAAACTTTCCTATGTCTAGATATACCCAATGGTACTGGTTCAGTTTTGCTTTCTTTGATATCATTATGATCTCTGTTACAATAACACCTGCATCAGCGACCAAGGACCTGCCAGGTTCTATTATGATCTCCGGATGTTCCTCGCCAAAATCTTCCTGTATAAAACGAAGTATCTCATGTGCATAGGTTTCAAGTTCATTAGCTGGTGACATATATTTTGCAGGAAAACCTCCACCCAGATTTATCATTTTAAGTTTAATACCCTGAAGTGATACAGCTTCAAAGAGGTACTTACATTTTGAAAGGGCATTGTCCCACTGTCCTATATCACGTTGTTGTGAACCTACGTGGAAAGAAAGACCATATGGTTCAAGTCCCTTTTCATGTGCTTCAAGTATGAGTTCATAAATAACATCAGGGTGCGCACCGAATTTTCGTGACAGTGGCCAGTCTGCACCATCACTTTCAGTAAGCAGACGGAAGAACACACGTGATCCCGGAGCATTTCTTGCAATCTTATGCAGGTCACTCTCAGAATCCGTTGCAAACATCCTGATGCCTTTTTGATATGCATATGCAATATCTTTCTCCTTTTTGATGGTGTTACCGTAACTGATCCTTTCCGGAGAAACATCAAGTCTTAGAAGCTGGTCAATCTCATATATAGTTGCAGCATCGAAATTGGAACCTTTATCTCTAAGGACCGAAATGATCTCATCAAGAGGATTTGCCTTTACTGCATAATGTATCTTAACATAAGGCATGTTCCTGACAAGTTTATCATACATTTTTTCTACTTTAGAAAGGTCTACAATAAGAAATGGAGTCTCTTTGTTTTTAGAAAACTCTTTAATCTTCTTAAAGTCAGCCTCTGATGTGAATTCACTCAGAGGGAAGTCATATTGCACTTTTCTCATATCTACTCCTTTTAGGTTTCTAAATAAGCATTATTTAAGATTATTAAAGCTAACAGTTTATTTTAAAATGATATTTTAAATAAATACTTGATAAATCATCCCTATTATCATTTTAAGTATTTAAAACTGATTCTTAATTGTTTTTAATGCAAAAAATACAGATTAAATAAAAACATAACAAGTTAGCTATGTATTTAAGAAAAGCAACATTTAATAATTTTTAAAAATAATTATTATACAGGCTTTACAGTCAAAAATGAAGTTTTAGCTTTTATTGAGAGGTATGGTGAAAAAGAACTCACTTCCTTCTTCCTTTATGCTTTTAACCCAGATACTGCCGCCATGTATTTTTACAAATTTTTTGATGATGGCAAGACCAAGCCCACTACCCCTGTATTTGCGTGTTGATGAACCATCGACCTGATAAAATGGATCAAATATCCTTTTAATGTCCTCTTCTAAAATGCCAATGCCAGAGTCAACTACTGATATCTGTAATGTATTTTCGTTCCGCAGGCCAATATTGATGTGTACAGATCCACCTTTGGGAGTGAATTTAAGTGCATTATCTATCAAATTGTAAAGAATCTCTTTGATCTTGGTTCTATCAGCAATAACATCAAGATAATCCATATCTGACCTTAATTCAAGTGAAACTCCCTTTCTTTCGGATAGTATGAACATCATGGAATAAACATCATGAACTGTACGTATAATATCAAATTTAGTAAATTTAAGTTCCATTTCGCAAAATTCGATCTGTGACATATCAAGAATATTATTGATAAGATTCAGAAGCAGGTTTCCATTCTGGTAAATGGTCTTTACATGTCGTACCTGTTGTTCATTAAGATCGCCGGAAACACCATCAAGAAGCATGTCAGAAAATCCTATAATAGAACTGAGAGGAGTTTTCAGTTCATGGCTGGTATTAGCCAGAAACTCTGCCTTACTGCGGTTGGCATTGTCAGATACCATTTTTGCTTTCAGTATCTCTTCTTCCGCTCTTTTCCTTTCAGTTATGTCACGGAAAAATACAAGAGCGCCGTCTTTACCTTCATAGTTAATAGGAACTGCTGACACCTCTGCAACAAAAGAATTTCCATCCATACGCAGGCAGAGTTCTTCTACCATTGGAACAGCTTGCTTTTTAGTATTGAGAATAGTAATTCTTTCCTTTACCTGTGCACGTGAATCCGGATGGAAGTGTTCAACAACAGGAGCACCTTTTAATTGGTCTAAAGACTCTGCTCCAAATAATTTTAAAGCTTCTGGATTCAGGTATGCAAATGTTCCATCGGTCTGAACAAAAATTGCTTCTGGAGCATGTTCCACAAGCAAACGGAAACGGGCTTCACTTTCCATCAAAGCTTTTTGAGCTTCTCTTTCTTCAGTCTGGTCACGGAAAACCAGAACCACACCGGATATGTCACCATTAGCATTCTTGATTGGAGAACCACTGTCGGCAATTGGTATTTCATTTCCGTTTCTGGAAATGAGAAGTGTATGGTTTGCAAGACCAACGATTTGTCCTTCCCTGAGAACTTTCCTTACAGGAATTTCAACTTCTTTCCTGCTATCCTCATTTATTATCGGGAAGACTTCTTCAAGTGATTTGCCTTTTGCTTCAGTTTCAGACCATCCGGTTAATTCTTCAGCTATTATATTCATCTTCTCAAGACATCCGGCAGTATCCGTTGTGATTACTCCGTCTCCAATACTGTACAGAGTTGTCCTGAAAAGCTCTTCACTCTCTTTCACACGCTGTTCCATTATTTTTCGCTGTGTGATATCGGTAATGAAACCTTCAAGTGCAATCATATTGCCCTGCTCATCAGCTACGCCTTTGCCCTGTTCCCAGACCCACTTTATTTCTCCGGATGCAGTTCTTATCCTGTACTCATCCCTGAAAACTTCTCCATTAGCCAGGATCCTTTGCCACTTTTCCCACAGATAATCCCTGTATTCAGGTTCTATAAGATCATTGAATGAGAGTTTGTGATTGTCTAATAGATCTTCAGATTGGTAGCCTGTAAGCTCAAAACAGCCTTGTGAAATAAAACGCATTGTCCAGTCCCTGTTAAGATCACAGCGATATGCAATACCCGGCAAATTTGAAAGAAGAACAGATTTGCTTCTTTCACTTTCCCTGAGATCATTTTCCAGCTTAACACGATCGCTTATGTTCCTGATAAAACAGAATATTCCATGAGATTCTTTACTTGTATAAATAGCACTAATTTCAACATTAATGATCTTACCATCTTTTGTATGATGATAAGTTTCAAACAGATCTTTTCCGGTTTTTATGGTTTTGTCTATCTGATATATTATTTGTTTTTTATTCATACACACTTCAAGGTCAGACAGATCCATTTCCAGTAATTCGTTATAGGAATAACCAGACATCTGGCAATATTTTCCGTTAACATCAAGTATACGACCTTCCGTGTCTATGTACAGAAAACCGTCAACTGACATTTCAATGATGGTACGGTAACGTTGAGCA
Source organism: Methanolobus vulcani (assembly GCF_900100715.1). Classification (GTDB taxonomy): domain Archaea; phylum Halobacteriota; class Methanosarcinia; order Methanosarcinales; family Methanosarcinaceae; genus Methanolobus; species Methanolobus vulcani. The sequence continues at coordinate 117,257 of NZ_FNCA01000008.1, forward strand.
TATCTAATATCTTCTTCAGTTTTCAGGCATAGATCATTCTGTTTTTCCTCTTTTGAAATACTGAACTGAATAGAAGTCATTAACTGTTCATCAGATACTGGCCATACCAGACAACCAGAAAGCGACAGTGAGGCAAGTTTTATTACTTGCTGCTTGTTTGAACCTGAAATAATTAGAAGAATAGGAATTACACATAGTCCTGTTACACTTTTAAGTTTCTCATATACTTTTTCAAAGTCTGCATCCACTCTCAAAATAATAAGGTCATAATTAATTTTGTACAATGATTTCAGATAGTCCCTGGAACCAAAGCTACCAATGTTAAGCTCAGAAACCTCATGTCCCATAGAGTATAGCCTTTCTGATAACTCTACAATGTCTGAGTTTTCTTCAAACAACAATAATATTTTGCTCATCGTACTACCTTTTAAATATTATTTGTGAAAAATAATCAAGAATTATTATAAAAACTTGGCGGAAGCTTCTTTCTTTTTAATTGAAAGTATCAAATTAATTCATTATTGATAAACTACCACTAATCAATGAACCCATCTCAAAACTATAAATACTACTTCTTTTAATTTTATTATGGGGATATGAATGGAATTCAGAGAAATCTCTGATGAACAATGGAAGTTTATTAAGCCACGTTTACCACCTCAACCCATTACAGGGAGAAAGAGGGCTGATGACCGCAAGGTCATCAATGGCATACTCTTTGTCCTGATAACTGGTTGCAGGTGGGGAGATATGCCAGTAATTTATGGATCCAGGGCAACTGCCTGGAGACGGCTGAAATGGTGGTCAGAAGAAGGGGTATGGAATAAGATTATGGAATCCCTTCGGGATTCTGCTTACCAGGAAGGTAAGTTCTCAATGG